>NZ_JAUCMW010000010.1:0-40267 GCF_030372765.1 Labilibaculum sp. K2S
TCAGTGGCACACTTTGAACCGAAATGGGTGGCACATAATGGAGCGATTTATCCAGAACCTTCAGATAGTTTGTTTTTAAGTTTTGATGCTCAAAATATTACTGATGGACACTATAAAATAAAAGTGGTAGGGGATAATGAAAAAATTAATGAGGAAATCCAGAAATTTAAAACCTATAAAAAGACGTTGGCCTTTAATCCAAAATGTGAAGGTAAAAGCATTAAACTGTATCACGTAGAGCTATCAAAGCAAATTGAAAGTGAATTAAATGAATTAAATCTATTTGTAAGACAATTCAACCCTTCGAGTAAATTTATCCAATGGGCAAAAAATGATATAATCTATAACAATGCAAATTACCTTATTAATTACAAAGCATACTTATTTTATAATAACCTACCAAAAACTGACAGTATTTTCAAAACGAAGATGTTTCCAATAGATAATCCACAATTTTTAAATTCCTCTATGTTTAGTCTGCATGTATGGCATTATACAATGGATAAGTATATTCAGAACAATGCAGACGTAATAAATTATTTAAACAATAACAATTACTATGAGGCTTATAAAACTGCTATCGATAATATCATGCTTAACGAAAACGAAGGGATAATCAGAGACATTATGGTATTTAAGTTAATGAATTCGTTTTTCGAGGATTCATTTTCTGATTTTGACCGATATTACAAAAGTGAAAATTACAAAATAAGTAATCCTCTTTTAGTTTCTGAACTTACTATACGAGTACAACAAGCTAAGAAATCTTTGAAAAACAATATAATTTCCATTGATGAAATTACGAAGGAAGAGCATAGAATTGTAGGAGATTTATTTGAAACTATAATTAAAGACTCGAAAGGAAAAACACTATACATAGATTTTTGGGCTACTTGGCGTGGTCCTTGTCGTGCTGAAATACCTAAATTAATTGAATTGCATAATAGAATTGAAGGTAAAAATATCAATATTATTTCTATTTGTTGCGATTCAGACCATGATACATGGTCGGTTTTTATCAAAAAAAATAATATTCCGGGAAAAAATTATCATTTAGACAAGGGACAAACGGATTTAATAAAATCTAAATTCAAATTTCAAGGCTACCCAACATATATGATTGTAAAAGATGGAATAATAATAAATAAAAATGCCGACAGACCTTCTTCGGGAGAGAAAATATTTAATGAATTAATAAGGGTAAACGCCCTGTAATAATTAGGGATCAATCACAGGTATGATTCAGTAGACTCTACTGTGATTGTCCCTGTGTTGTCCCAAACCTAAAGAAATTTAAAGCTGAGCAGTTTCAATTGTTTTTTTATTCTTACAGTATTGAATCCGATTAAACTTATTGCATTGGATATATTGCATTGTTGTTTCCGAATTGTTTGTTTTTATGGTTTTTGTTCCTTTTTCGTGATTCTCATATGTTCCATCGTAAAATTTAGTTTGTAAAATAGTAAGTTACTAAAATTCAGACTAAAGTGTAAATCATCACTCATTTCCTTTTCATATATCTATGATTAAAAACCACGGACTAAAGCTGGGTGGCAACACATAAGTCTAAACTATCTTTTATATCTTTATCTGGAAGCTTAAAATTGACAACAATGACTGTAACAAGATGCAAATGGGCTGGCGACGATCCATTGTATTGCGATTATCACGATAACGAGTGGGGAGCACCCTTGCACGATGATAAGATGCTGTTTGAATTTCTTATTTTGGAAGGAGCACAAGCTGGTTTAAGTTGGATTACCATTTTACGAAAGCGAGAAAACTACCGCAAAGCTTTCGATAATTTCGATCCAAATATTATTGTGAATTATACTCAGAATAAAGTAGATGAATTACTTCAAAATGAGGGCATTATTCGAAACAAACTGAAAATTACTTCTGCTATAAAAAATGCTAAGGCATTTCTTGAGGTTCAAGAAAAATTCGGCAGTTTCGACAAATATATATGGAGCTTTACGGATGGAAAAACCATTCAAAATCATTGGGCAAGTCTATCTAAAGTTCCTGCCTCTACACCCGAATCGGATGCCATGAGCAAAGATTTGAAAAAGAGAGGTTTCAAATTTGTTGGCCCAACCATTTGTTATGCCTTTATGCAGGCAACCGGAATGGTAAACGATCACACTACCGATTGCTTTCGATACAAAGAGGTGTAAACGAAAATGCCCCTGACCGAAGTCAAGGGCAATCCTTTTTTTAAACTAACTTATGCTCCGAAATTAACTGGTACAGTATACGATACATTTACTGCTTGTCCTCTTTGTTTACCGGGCTTCCATTTTAGAGAACTATTAACAATCTCCAATGCTTTTAAGTCCACGTCTTTATCACCTGTCCCTCTTACAACATGAGCATTTGCAACCAATCCTTCTTTTGTTACCAGGAATGTGATAAAGCATCTTTTTCCAATATCATATTTAGTATCCAATTTAGACACTTCACTAGCCAAGAACTCTTTTAATTTCAAAGCTCCCCCTGGATACTCCGGCATCTCCTCTACAATAACAAAAACAGGCTCGTCATTATAAATAAATTCTTCCTTTTCAGACTCAATCTTTGAATCCAAACTTGTTTTTCGATTCGGCTCTACTTCTTTCTTCTTATCATCTTCTAAACCAAAATTAATTGGCACGGTATAAGAAACATTAACAGCTTCTCCTTTTTGATAACCAGGTGTCCACTTAGGAATTGAACTCATCACCCGAAGTGCTTCTGCATCCAAAGAAGGATCGACTCCACGGACAACACGGGCTTGCACAACATCACCTTCTTTACTTACAATAAATGTCACAAATACACGTCCAGAAATATCTTTTTGCTGGGCATCTTGTGGATATTTCACAGATTTAGCAATGTATTTTTGTAAGGCTAATGACCCGCCAGGATACTCCGGCATTTTTTCTACTATAACGTAAACATCTTCGCCTTTGTACTTTTCCATTCCTATTTTAGGCTCATCAACAGCAATCAGACCTTTATCATCTTTAAGATCGAAATTAATTGGAAGTGTGTAGGTAACATTAACCGGCTTTCCATCATTGCTTCCAGGAATCCAGTTAGGCAATGTTTTTATTACTCGAATTGCTTCTGCATCCAACGAAGGCGAAACACTTTTCGCAACACGAACACTATCAACAGCTCCCAATTTATTTACAACAAATGTAACAAATACCTTTCCTGTTCTTCCTTTCTCCTGAGCTTCTTGAGGATACTTTACATTTCTTACAATGTGCTTTTGTAATTCGACAAGGCCACCTGGAAATTTAGGTGCAACACCATCCATTTGACTCATATTAACCCTACCATCAACACTTACTTCATCTATCTTCTCATCATCCTTAAAATCAAAATTTATTGGAACTGTATAGGAAACATGCACTGCTTTTCCTTTTTCATAACCAGGTGTCCACTTAGGAATTGAATTCATCACTCGAAGTGCTTCTGCATCCAAAGAAGCATCTACTCCACGAACAACCCGGGCTTGCACAACATCACCTTCTTTACTTACGATAAATGTCACAAATACTCTACCACGAATCCCTTTTTTCAATGCCTCGGCCGGATACTTTACATTTTCAGCAATGTATTTTTGTAAGGCAAGTGATCCCCCAGGATACTCCGGCATTTGATCTGCTGTAACAAAAACTTGCTCGTCTTTGTAATAAGTTTCATCCTTTTGAGCTGAAGATTCGGAGTACATTTTAATCTTTACGAAATATCCGTTTTCTGTCTTCTCAGCATATTTAGTCAATTCGTCTAAAATCAACACTTTTCTTGCATAACCTTCACCTCTTACTCCTAGTGTAGCATCTTCTGCCACCAGAAGTTTAAATTTCCCGTTCCTGTCGGAAGTAACTCCCACTTCATTACTCCGGTTAAGAATCGTTGCTCCTTTAACAGGAGTATCTTGTTCATCAATTAATTGTCCGGTTAATTCAATGATATTAACCACTTTTTCCACTTTCTTTTCCTGTGCCTGTACTTCCACTATTTGCAGATTGAACAACAATACAGCAAACACTACCGGGATAACAATCAGTAATTTATAGCGCCTGTTTTGCGGGCTTTTTTCTTTTGACATCATAATCATACGTTTTTTAGTGATGGAATAGTTAAAGTTATTGGCTAAGCCCAAAACCTCTGTTCCCATAATTTGGTTCATTAAAATTGCCTGATATTGTCCGATGTTAAAGCCGCGCGCTATCACTCCATCATCAGCCAAAAGTTCATGCGTCTGTTTTACCGCAACCTGATAAAGCCATACAAAAGGGTTGAACCAAAATACAATGGTCAACAGTTCAACAAACAGCAGATCGATCCAATGCTTTTGCTGAGCATGTACTTTTTCATGCGCAAATATATTATTCAGAGATTTGTCGCTAAACTCCTCTCTGTTCATTACAATGTATCCGAAAAAAGAAAAAGCAGATATTGACTGATCCAAAAGAATTACCTTCTGTTCATCAACAATTTGATATTCTCCAGCTTTTATTAATTGTCTTATTTGAAGAACCTTTAAAACACTTCTAACAAATAGAACGGTACACACAGTCAGATAAATTAAAAGCAACAACGATTCCAAGGAAATTATAGATTTGGCATGCTGAATTGCCTCTCCAGAAAGTGAATCAACAAATAAATCTCCCATCGAATCATTTACAAAGACTGATTCTACAGTAATCGCGTAAGAAAACTTTAGAAGGGGCAGAATTAGAGCTAAAAACGCACTTCCCAGCAGGTAAAAGCGAATCTCTGCGAAGAATCGTTCGTTTCGCAATATCAAAATGTAAATCAGATAAAACAAAACCAGAACAGCCGATGACTGCAGTAAATAATCCGTCATTACTCCCATATCACTTCTCTTTATTTATTTCGCGTTTAGCAATCTTAATCATCTCTTCCAATTCCTGAATGCTCAGCTTATTGTCTTTTGCAAAGAAAGAAGCCATTCTCGAAAATGAACCGTTAAAATAATTTGTCACCAATGCTCCCGCTTTATATCCCGAATAATCTTCTTTTGGTATCTTAACAGAGAACACATGAGATTTTCCTTGAGCGATTTTATTCACAAATCCTTTTTTCTCTAAGGCATTCATTACAGTCGCCACCGTTGTATAAGCAGGTTTAGGATCCGGAAAACAAGTTATCGCATCTCTTACATTAGTTTCTTTCAAATCCCACACAATTTGCATCACTTGCTCTTCTGCTTTGGTCAACTCCTTCATATCAATATTTACGTTTAGATTAATCTACTACAAACTTAGTACTATTTTTTTAGTAGACAAATCTTATTACTAAAACTTTAGTAGATTAATATAAATTAATTATTGATACTACTTATTATAATCTCCCTAAGTTTGATTACTACTAGCTATTTTGCTAACTATGCAAAAAATAAGCAATGGAAAAATTTGAATTAAACCCTCTTGAATATCCCTTAGGGAAAAGAATAAAAAAGGAGCTTTCCTTACTAGCACTTCTACTTGTCATTATCCTGTTTTTTGTGGGCATAAACGTGGTTTATCTAACTACAGTGCTATGTATGTATGTGTTATTGTTATTTTTAAAAAGTAACAGAATCATTTACAAAATAGAGTTCGATGATCACACAGCCGAAATAAGCTTATACTACTATTACCTAATATTTTTCCGTGGAAAAGAAAAAATTCAGTACGATAAAATTGTTTTTAAAATGGGATTGAAACGATTTGGTTTTGGCAGTGCAGTAGAGACTCTTGAATTTTTTAAAGGCAAATTTTTAGCGGGTGAAATAAGAAAAGAAGGCAAGTGGAAATGGACTGAAGAAAGCATAAATCATCTCAATAAAAAACTTACAGATATCACCAATTTAAAATAACATAACTATTTAAGACCTATTGAGGTATGATTCTTGTGCTTTGGTACGCATAAATCAAATTACAATTTATATATCTTTGGGAAAAGATCATCCTCTTTGTAATTAAAATTTGGACTCATTCGTAAAATTGGTACATATTGTCTGATTCTTATTCTTTCGATAGGAAATCTTATCCATGCAAATGGGCAGAGGATTTCGCGAAAAGATACGCTTGTTGAAAAAAAGCAACATGCCAAATTACAAGACAGTACCTATATCATTTCCAGAGACACAATTGTTTTTCTATTGGATACCGTAAGAGAAAAACGTTTTAAAAACAATTCAAAAAATGTATCTAAATTTTACAATTCTCTGCAACGGGGTGCCGGCAAGCGTAAGTTCACCAAGGAATTATACAATTTGTTTTTTATTTCACCCGACAAACTAAATCCAACAGATACGATAAAAACAGAACGCAGTGAAACCCCTTTCGTGCAGTATCAAGGTAAAACAATACGAAACATTACTGTTCGGGTTTTAGAACCATTTGGACCTACTTTATATGATACTACCCAAGTTGCAACAACCTGGATAGAAACAACTGGAAATAAACTTCATAATACCAGTCGGAAAAATCATTTACGCAAACTGTTACGAATAAACGAAGGTGATGATATAGATCCATACAATCTAGCTGATAATGAACGGCTAATCCGTCAATTATCATACATTAAAGATGCTTACTTTAGAGTAGTTCCTGTATTGGGTTCCCACAAATTAGTCGATCTTCAATTGTGGGTTAAAGATCAGTTTTCGTGGGGAGCAAATATGAAGGTTGGCTCCCTAACCTCTACCGATTTTGAAATATACAGTCGAAATCTTTATGGATTAGGACATGAATTCAGCAATAGTTTTGAATTCGATTCAAATAAAGATCAGAAATATGGTTACACAGGAAAATATAAAATCAGAAATATCCGAAGATCCTATATAGATGCAACTTTCACCTACCAAAACACCTATGAAAAATCGGTTATTCAAATAGATTTAGATCGAAGTTTCGCAACCTACAATACCAAATATGCCGGAGGCTTTACCCTCTCTAAAACCGCGAGATCGGACGAAATTCAAAAAGATGATCCGATTATTAACGAAATACCTTTGGATTTTAATTATGGAAATATTTGGTTTGGTCGTTCCTATAAAGTGAAATCGGGAAAGCAATTTGCCCGAAGAAAATTATATCTGACAGGAAGAATATCGGGTCGGGAATTTTTCGAAAGACCGGAAGTCGGTCCTACCCTGAATCAATTTTTCCACAATAATATTCTCTATCTGGCTAGTTTAAGCTTAAGTCAAATTCAATATTACAAGAGTAATCTAATTTACAATTTTGGACGGACTGAGGATATACCATATGGTTCTTTAGCACAACTTACCATGGGGTACGAAGACCGGGAGTACTCCTATAGAAGATATTTGGGTTTTGATTTACAAAAAGCAATTTACCTTCGGAAAAGCAGAACTTATTTCTTTAATCGTGTTGCGCTTGGCGGATATTTTAATTCAGAAAGGTTTGAACAGGGTGTCTTACTTGGTCAAACAAAATTCTTCAGTCGCATTCGTAATCTCGGACCTCTTCGTCTTCGTAATTTTGCAGATTTGCAATATACATTAGGAATAAGAAGATTTCCAGAAGAATTCATAAGCCTAATTACTGATACAGGAATACGAGGTTTTTCAAAAGAAGATGTAATAGGCACTCAAAAATTAGTTCTCAATTTGGAAACCGTTGCCTTTACCCCCTACACTTTAGGGGGCTTTCGTTTTGCTTTTTACACCTTTGCCGACATGGGATTTATTGGTAGTAATAAGAAGAATATTCTTAAAGAAAAATTTTACTATGGTGTAGGATTTGGTATTCGTTTGCGGAACGAAAATTTGGTATTTAAAACCATACAGTTGCGCCTTGCTTTTTATCCAAAAGCGCCTTCCGATTTTAACCAGTTTGAATATCAATTATCCGGAGAAGAAAGACCTAAATTCAATAACTTTAGAGTTTCTCAACCGGAAGTAATTCCTTTTGAATAGTTATTTGGAATCTTCTTATCCGCTAAAAAATTAAATCTTATTTTCTTTCCAATTGACGAATTTAAGATACAACCATGAACTCAAACCAAGAAAACCACCATAAAAATACTCCGAAGTCCACACACCTGAAATCGGTAATTTTAAAACTGCTATTAAAAGATAGACTCCGCCTAAATAACATACTAAAACTCCGATCTCGATCAACATAGCATGAAAAGTATTTCCTGTTCCTGAAACGCCATGAAAAAAAGTCACTGCAATTGGAAAAATCAAAGATGCACCAAAAATCACGTACAAAACTGGTTTTGTATCAGCAATTAAACTTAGCTCTTCGGTGTAAATTGAAATTATTAATTCGGGATTAATGATACAGATACCAACCAATACCAAAACTGAAAGAAAGGATAACTTAATTGTTCGCCAAATAACCGGCATAACCTCACCCGAATGTCCTTCCCCAATAACCTGGCTCACCAAAGTATTAGCCGCTGATGCGAAAGACCAAACCGGCACCATCATCAAAACATAAATACTTCTTATAATATTTGAAATTGCCAGCTCTCTCTCCCCCATTCTTTCCACCATTAAAAAGAAAACAAACCAACATGACAAGGCTAAAAAATTCTGAATCATCATAGGAAAAGATACTTTAATTAGTCGCGAATAGAGCTCCCAATCAATTTTTGCAAAACCAAATAAATCATAGGTCTTAACAGGAACTTTTCTTAGCGTATATAAGATAAAAACGACCATAACACAAAGCTCGGCAATTACCGAAGCAATGGCTGCACCTTTTATTCCCATTTCAGGAAATCCCCACTCCCCAAATATCAGTACGTAATCGAAAAATATATTAATAATTGCCATAAAAATGGTACTCCAACCAATTATTTTTGTTTTTGCGATTCCAATATAGAAAGCTCTGAACAATAGATTTACACAAGCAAACATGATTCCCCACGCCCGATAAGAAATGTAATCCATACTGGCATCATATATTGCATTCGATTTCACAATAGCCTTTAAAATAGGCGGAGCTTGTAATTCCATAAAGACGACCAGCAATACGGCCAAAACCAATAAGAAATACAAAGCATGATCGAAGGTTTTACCAACAAGTTTAAGATTTCCTTCTCCCACTCTTCTGGCAATAACAATTTGAGCTCCCAAGCCAAAACCCCAGGCAAGCATTACAATCGCAAAATAAAATATTGTTGCAATAGCTGCAGCCCCCAAAGCTGTTTCGCTTAGATGACCTAAAAAAGCAGTATCGGTAAGAGCAATTATATTCTGGGCTGCACTTCCTAAAATAATAGGATAAGCTATTTTCCAGATACTTCTGTAATTGATTTGTGTTTTCAATTTGATATTTTATTTAATGTATGCGCACTTAAAAATCATAATGAGTGACACTTCAGGAACAAAATAAATCGTCATCCCAAAATTGCCGAAAAATATCGGAATTGGGATGACGATTTATTTATTTTTATAGCTGACCAGTCTCTCTTATTTCAAATAATCATCAAAATAATTACTCACCTTTTGCTTCAAGTGAATGCGATCACGCCCACGTACATTATGCTCTGCACAAGGATAAGGGAAATAATCAACCTGAACATTGTTTTTAATACACTCCCGAATAAAATTCAAACTATGCTGCCATAGCACGGTATTATCAATTGCTCCCTGACAAATTAAAAGTTTCCCTTTCAAATCCTTTGCCTTTGCAAGTAACGAGGTCATAGCATATCCTTCCGGATTCTCTTCCGGAGTATCCATATAACGCTCTCCGTACATCACTTCGTACCATTTCCAGTCAATTACTGGACCACCGGCTACAGCAACTTTAAATACATCCGGATAATTTGTAATTAGGGAAATGGTCATAAAACCGCCATAACTCCATCCATGAACGCCAATACGATCAGCATCAACATAGGGTAATGATTTTAAAAACTCCACACCTTTCATTTGATCTGCCATTTCGGGTTGACCACACTGGCGGTGAATGATGGCCTCAAACTCTTTTCCTCTATTTGCTGATCCTCTGTTATCCAAAACATAGATTAAATAACCATTTTGTGCCATATATTGCTCCCACAAACGAGAACCACCCAACCAATTATTAGTTACCAATTGCGCATGCGGTCCGCCGTAAACGTAAACTACCACCGGATACTTTTTATTTGGATCGAAATCAGCAGGCTTAACCATTCTATAATACAAATCAGTTTTTTCATCTGCCGATTTTATTGTCCCCAAAGAGATTTCACCCAAATTATAATCAGTCAGCTTATTTTCAGCATTCACCAATTCCTTTATCACTTTGCCTTTTGCATCAGCAATATTAATTTTTCGCGGTACATTTAAACTGCTGTAATTATCAATAATAAATTTACCATCGGCACTTGGCTGAACTGCATGAGTTCCTTCCTCGGTCGTTAACCGAATACGCTTTCCTGTTTTTAAATTCAATTTATATGCATGTCTTTCTATCGGACTCACTTCCGTTGATACAAAAAACATGTTTTTCTCTGATTTATCGAAACCCAAAATATCAGTAATTTCCCAATCACCTGAGGTTAATTGTTTAATCAATTTCCCTTCAATATCATATAAATAGGCATGATTAAAACCATCTCGGTTATTGGTCTGATAAACAAATTGATTTGGATTGTTTTTTAAGAAAATCAACTCATGGGAAGGCTCCACCCAACGATCATTTTTTTCTTCGAATAGTGTTTTTACAAATTTACCTGTTGCAGCTTCGTATTTATTCAATTTAGCATGATTCGAAGCGCGATTCAAAACCTGGATGTAAATAAATTTTCCATCTGCACCCCATGTGATATTTGTCAAATATTGATCCGTTCCAAAATCATCAGGTTGAATCCATACTGTCGATTTCTCTTTCAGATTATAAACACCCAAACTCACTGTTTCGCTGCCCATACCAGCCATAGGATATTTAATTTCCTTCAAATCACCAACTCGTGTGTTGATATCTAACAATGGAAATGTGGTAACATTACTTTCATCTTTACGATAAAAAGCCAAAAACTCTCCTTTTGGTCCCCAAAAAATTCCATCCGAAATGCCATATTCACTCCGGCTAACTGTCTGACCGTTAACCAAATTCTTATCCTGATCTGAAGTTACAGCAAACTCCTTTTCATCTTCACTGCTTATATATAGATTATTTTCAAGGGTATATGCAACAGATGAATTCATTGCACAAAATTCGGTATTTTCGGCCTTAGAGCTAATTTCCAATTTGAGCACAAGCTTCTTATTGAGTAAATCAATTTGAATTAAATTACCTTTAGCATTGTATTGAATCACATCATCACTTATCCATGAGAACTGTGGCAATCTGCTTAATTCTTTAATTTCAGCAGATTTTAAAATCTCATTTAGATCTGATAAACTACATATCGCTTTAGCCTCTTCTTCTGGCTTAACAAGCATAATTTCATTGTTTAAAACATAGGATATCAGATTACTTTCACCTTTCCACGATAATTGAGATAAATTTTCAGGATAAAACTTTCCCCATTGTCCCAAAATAGCGTCTTCCATACTCAATTTCTTTGTTTGAGCATCTGCGGCTGTAAAAAGGGCACAAATGATTAGTAAATAGGTTAGAAGGAATACTCTTTTCATAGTGTTTTTTGTTGTTGTTATATTTCTTTTCAAAAAATTCGTCTCCAAATGTATCCTTTTTAGTAGAAATAGAGTAATAATGAAAGAATAATTAAACGAGACAATCACCAATTACTTTGGACAAAATCCAAAGTAAGATCGAAAAACTCAATCAATAGTAAATTCGTAGAACGAATCAGCAGTGCAGTATTCACTCAGCTTTGAGAAGTAGTTTATTCTTTCTAAATTGGCTTAATAAATTTTAAGTTATACAATATGCCGAAGAACAAAATACCAAACAGTATTAAATTTCTTATTTTAATCTCCATTGCTGCAATAGTAACATTTTTTATTTTGCGTAAAAATAAGACTAAAAATGATGCTGCCACTGACGAGATAACTACAGAAGCTGCTATCATGGAAGATATAGATCAGTCTGCGAATATTTTTAAATACAATAATATTCTCTTCAGTCTGCCATCACCATATCAAATCTCATTGCTTCTTGAGCAATCGGGAATTCCTTACAATAAGGATTTATTGCATACCACAAGCAAAGCAAGTGACTATGTTGAAAATTTTAGCAAAGCTGTAAATTTCGGCATATACGGATCTGATTTAGGGTACATTAACATCTATCGTCAAACTCAGGATGCAGCCAGTTATTTTGCAGTTTTAAAAATCCTTTCTCAGGAAATTGGATTATACAACGCAATGGATAAACCTACGATTGAACGTATCGAGAAAAATATTGAAAACAGAGACTCTTTGCTCGTTATTGTAAGTACGACCTATCGTAAGATCGATAATTATTTAAAAGCCAATGACAGAGAAAATACCGGAGCTTTAATCTTAGCAGGTGGTTGGATAGAATCGGTTTACATTCTAACCCAGCAAATCAAAACGAATCCAAACAAAGAATTAATGACTCGGATTTCAGAGCAGAAAAGACCTCTTGAAAATTTAATAAAACTTTTGGTACCCTACTCAAATGAATCTAAAGACTTCTACTTTCTGGTTGATCGATTGATCGATTTAGCTTATACATTTGATGAAATAGAAGATAAATACACATATGTTCCTCCAATTACTGATGCTAAAAACAAACTTACAATAGTAAAAAGCAAATCTGAATTGGTAATGAACAAAGAACAGTTAGCTTCAATTACTGATAAAGTAAGTGTTATTCGTAACTACATCATCAAGTAATCCAATTAAAAAAACAACTTATGAATCGCTTCTATACCCTTTTTCTTATATTATTCTTTACAGGCCTTAGCCTTCCCTCAAATGCGCAATCGGATATTACATTGCAAAACTGCACAAAATATCTGGAGCCTGAATTTATATCCGATGGTCAACAATATAAAGCCCTGCTATCGGGAGGTGAAGTTGCCGAATTTCATACAACTTTTTATGCCAATAACTATTACAGAATTGTAGGAGCCACTGGTAAAATGGAAAAAAATGTAATCTTCTCAATTTATGATGAGGAAAATCATTTGCTTTTTTCCAATAAGGATCATAAAAACTCGCCATATTGGGATTTTCAATTTACCAACTCGATAAATTGTACCATTGAAGCCAAATTAAATCAGAAAGAAGTAACATCCGGATTTGTCCTTCTCTTGATCGGATTTAAACAATAATATCCGTTCATTTCTTCTTCCTCCAAATACACCACTAACTCTCACATTCCATGAGTGAACGAATTCTTAAGGCTTTAATGCAATTATTTGCGATCATTGCTCACCCACAAAGTTCAGCAATAGAGAGGCGGAGAATGGTTTCCAAATATCTCAAGCAACAACTTGATCAAGAAACAGCTGAGGAATATCTTAGCTTATACGATCAACACTATGAGGCGAATCAGAAGCGTACTACAAGAACTACAAAAATTAAGAAATACACTTCAGCAAGCTCGGTGAGAGTACTTCGCATATGCACCGAAATAAACGAAGAACTCATTGTCCGCCAAAAGGTTATTGTCCTCATTCAATTGTTGGAATTCCTGAAATTGGAAGAAGAAATTAGTAATCAAGAATTCGCCTTTGTTGAAACTGTTGCAGAAACTTTTAACCTTCCTCTTGGAAGTTATGATCGATTAAAGAATTTTGTTCTAAATGATTTCGATGAAATCACCAGATCAGTACGTTTACTTACCGTTAGTAATGAAAACAAAGTATTTGAAGTAGGAGAACATTATTACGCTGAAGGTTTCGTAGGTGAAATTAAAATTCTTCGTCTTAAGCGAGTAGACATGTTCGTGTTGCGATTCAAGGGAATTGAAGAGCTAATCATGAACGGGCAGAATCTTAATCCAGAGAGAGTACATCTTTTAACTCAAGGTTCATCCATCCGAAATCCGAAAATTAACCCAATCTATTTTAGTGATATTACCACGACCTTTCATCGCGATCAGGAACACAAAAGGGTTGTATTCGAAGCCAAAAATATTGAATACCGGTTTAAAGAAAATAATATTGGTATTCATGATCTTTCTTTCAAAGAAGAATCAGGAAAAATGGTTGGTATTATCGGATCAAGTGGTGCTGGTAAAACAACCCTTTTAAATGTTCTAAATGGGTCAGAAAATCCCAGTGATGGAATCGTAGAAATTAATGGATACAATATTGTAACTGATAGATCCCAACTGGAAGGTGTTGTTGGTCATGTTTCGCAAGATGACTTATTGATAGAATCGCTTACCGTTTTCGAAAACCTATATTTTAATGCCAAACTTTGCTTCGACAAATACAGCACTTTTCAACTAATTAGAATTGTATTAAACTTACTTAAAGATCTTGGATTGTACGATGCCCGAAATCTTAAGGTGGGCAATCCTTTGGATAAAAAAATTAGTGGCGGGCAGCGAAAGCGGTTAAATATTGCTTTGGAATTGATTCGTGAACCTTCCGTATTATTTCTTGATGAACCAACTTCAGGTTTATCATCGAGAGATTCTGCAAAAATTATGGATCTTCTTAAAAATTTAGCATTAAAAGGGAAGTTGATTTTTGTCGTAATACATCAACCATCTTCGGATATATTTAAAATGTTCGATCGCTTGTTAATTCTGGATACTGGTGGCTATCTAATTTTTAACGGGAATCCTCTTGATGCGATAACCTATTTCAAATCGCAAACAATGCGGGCAAACCGCACAGAAAGTGAATGCTCATCCTGCGGTAATGTAGATGCAGACCAGATTTTTAATATTGTTGAATCTGAGGTATTGGATGAATATGGTAATCCTACACAGGTTAGAAAGGTATCTCCAATTCAATGGCATAAAAAATATCACGAATATGTTGGTATAAATAAGTCTATTGAGGATACAACAGAACTTCCTCCGGTAACTTTCAAGATTCCAAATATATTTAAACAATTTAGTGTATTTGTAAAAAGGGATGTAATTTCCAAACTGGCAAATCACCAATACTTATTCATTAACTTATTTGAAACGCCATTATTAGCCTTTCTTTTGAGCTATATTATTAAATTTTACAACATTGATGCAGGCAACGAATTAGGTTATACTTTTAGTAATAACAGCAACCTTCCGGTATACCTTTTCATGTCGGTTATTGTTGCTCTGTTTATAGGTTTAACTCTTAGTGCTGAAGAAATTATAAAAGACCGAAAGATTCTTAAAAGAGAACGTTTTTTAAACTTAAGTAAATTTAGTTATCTACTCTCAAAAATTGTTATTCTGTTCTCCATATCGGCCTTTCAAGCCTTTTTATTTACGATAATAGGAAATTCTATTCTGGAAATTAAAGGAATGTATTTTGAATATTGGCTTGCTCTGTTCAGTGCCTGGTGCTTTGCTAATATGCTTGGATTAATCATCTCAGACAGTTTTAAAACTGTAATTACCATTTACATCTTAATTCCTTTTATCTTAATACCACAGCTAATTTTAAGTGGCATAATTGTAAAGTTCGACAAACTTAATCCGACTATTTCCACACCGAATAATATTCCTTGGTATGGTGAAATAATTACTGCTCGTTGGGCTTATGAAGCTTTAGCTGTAAAACAATACAAAGACAACGAATACATGGCTAATTTTTACATCTACGAAAAGTTAATGAGTAAAGCTGATTATCGTAAAAATTATTGGTTGCCGATTCTTAAGAACAAATTAAATACCAGCGAACGATATCTTAAATTACCAGATAAAAAGAAGGAACTTGCCGAAAATTTATTACTCCTTCGTAATGAACTTTCTATAGAAGATCTTGATAAAATTGCAATTCCATTTGACAATTTGGACCAACTAAATCCTGAAAATTTGAGCACCGACGTTATTAAAGCAACGCGGGAGTATTTTAATAAATTGAACCGATACTACATCAATTTATACAATGTCTCAAATCGTAAAAAGGACGAGCACTTAACCGAGTTGCAAAAAGGATTTTTAGACAAGCAGACATTTGTGAACATGAAAAAATCATACGTGAATGATGGCCTTACTGAGTTTGTTAGAAACTCGAACGATATCGAACGAATTATTGAATACAAAGGGAAACTATTCCAGAAAATTGATCCTATTTACAGAAATCCTGAAGGAAGTTTTATTAAAGCACACTTTTATGCTCCTCAGAAAAGGGTATTTGGACAGTATTTTGACACTTACTGGGTAAACATCATCGTTATATGGCTGTCAACATTTTCACTATATATTATTCTGTATTATGGCTTATTTAAGAAACTATTAGGTGTTTTTGACCGAAAATTTAACAAGAAAAAATTCGAACGATAAATCTTTAAAAATAAATTTGTCAAATCCAAAAAAAAGGTTGACACCAATTCATAAAAAAACCGCAAGTTTTAACTTGCGGTTTTTTTATATCTTAAATATACTATTCTTCTTCTATCATTGTAAATGGAATCTTAATAATAGACTGATAATCTTCACCAGCTTCCAACATATCTTCATCATCCGCTTCATAATACCAATTAATCCCAACCTTTTGCCCACGCTTAAATATAACCTCAAGTTTTTTAAAGACATCAAGCAAGCATTTCGAAGAGCTGGTATTAAAATACTCAAGTCTAATATTTACGATCGTTGCTTCCTTTGGTTCACTAATATATGTATCAAGCCACTCAATAATTGGCTTATAAAAATCTAAGGAATTCTCTGGAATTGATCGTCCGGAAATTAAAAAAGAACCTTCATCTCCATCAAAATTTATGTTTGGTGTTTTAGGGCTGCCTTCTATAATAAGTGAATTCATGAAAATCTATTTTTGATTGTTATTAAATAATTACATCTATAGCGAGAAACAAAAAATTAGGGTCGTATTCAAAAAACTGATATTCCATATTATTGCCACTCTTTCTTGCAATGTCAACCATTCCCAGTCCACCACCGCCTTTTTCAGAGAATTGTTCGTTTTCTAAAATAATCCGATATAAACTTTGAGTTTCTGTAGAAGACAATGTATTAATTTGATCAATTCTATCTCGAATAAGTCTTAGTCCATCAATTTTAATAAAATTTCCGGCACAAATTCTGTATTGAGTTCCTTCGTCACGTAGAATTAAAACACCAAATTTTTCATAGGAAACATCAAAATCAAAAGGAACCTCACCATGGTGGTGCAAATTCTGAACCAATTCAACCAGTACGTTAAAAATTTTCTTGAAAAGCTTGGGTGATTCATTTCTATCTTTCAATATTTGCTCAATCGACTGCAAGATATCAGTAACATCCACATCTTCAATCCTCCCCATATAATCGAAAATAGCATCTTCATCTATTTTTTCGGAATACCACTGGTTTAAATCAAAGTTCATAAATAATATAATTATTGTTACTTGCTAGACAAATATAATAAAATATCGTTGAGCTGATAGAGATATAGAATCAATTTTCCTAATTACTCCTTTTTATATCTCTCGTTCTTTTTTCCGTCGAACATTGAATATTTTTGAAATTTACATTCCAATGGACCATTGAATAGAGTTATTTTTCGGGAAGGACGCAATCCAATACTATGAAAGCACTCTTCCGAGTAACTCAATATCCATGCATCATACCCAGCAAAATTGTGCTTTAAACGCTCTCCAATCATAGAATACAATCCTTCCAAATCCTTAATCTTCAATCTCTCACCATAAGGTGGATTTGTAATCATCAACCCCTTCTCTACAGGTGGTACAAATTGCTGGAACGGAGTAATTTTCAAATCAATTTTTCTACGCAAACCTGCATTTCTAATATTTGTTTCAGCAATCTCCACTGCTTTGTCAGAAATGTCTGAGCCCATTATTTTTCCTTCAAACTCCACTTCAGTTTCTTCGTTATAGATATCTTCCCACATATCTTCGTCATATTCTTTCCATTTTTGGAAAGCAAATTCTTTACGATACAATCCAGGAGGAATATTGTATGCTATAAGAGCGGCTTCGATTAAAAGGGTTCCCGAACCACACATAGGGTCAATAAAATTCATTTTTTTATCCCAATCAGATAACAAGATCATACCTGCTGCCATAACTTCATTAAGTGGTGCTGCTGTTTCTGCAACGCGATACCCTCTTTTATGTAATGATTCTCCTGAGCTATCAAGAGAAACTGTACAGGTATTTTTATCGATATGAATATTAATTCTTAAGGTTGGATTAACCACCCGAACATTTGGACGATCTCCAATCTTATCGAAAAATTGGTCAACAATAGCATCTTTTACACGATAGGTTACAAACTTAGAGTGTTTGAAATCTTCTGAACTTACAGTACTGTCAATCGCAATTGTTTCACGATGTGTGATGTACTCGCTCCAGTCTATCTCCTGAATCCCTTTGTACAACTCATCTGTGTCCTTGGCATTAAATTTATGGATTGGTTTAAGAACTCGGGTTGCAGTTCTCAAATGAAGATTTGCTTTATAAATTAAGCTTTTATCTCCAACAAAGCTCACAGCTCGCTTTAAGATTCTAATCTCTTCTGCACCTAATTGCTCCAATTCATGAAACAATACTTCCTCTAACCCTTGAAAGGTTTTTGCAATTAATCTGAATTTACCCGAGTCTGTTTTCAAAACTATCTTTTTTAATGTCTCTTAATTATTTCAAATAACGGTTACAAGAAAAACAATTCCTTATTCATTTCAAAAACCAAAGCTTTCGATCCGCATTTCGGCTACAAAATTAATCTTTAGCTCTTAAAAACATAGGTTTTCGAGAAGATATTAATAAAAAAAGCCGAAAGTTAAACTTTCGGCTTAGTATCATTACTTATTCATTCGCTAATTCTTTCTGATAAATCTTAGGGTTACTCAAAACCTCTACCGCTTTTAATATAAAATCATTCTTCTTATTTACAACCTTATAATACTCAGAACTCTCCCATAAATCCCTGGCCAAAAGAGCCTTTACATGAAGTTTCAAATCATCAACAACAGCAAGATAATCCTCTTCATTTTTCTCTATCCCCTCTTTTTCTCCCATAGAAACGATCTCTTGAAGCATCTCTTCACTGACTTCAAAGTTTTTATCAAAGTCTTCAAAATTTGCATATTTATTTCTCAACTTCTTCAAGTTCCGATCCATATAATTCACAACAAAAGGATAAACTACATTTTTCCGAACCAACAAATTGAAATATTTAAAATTAGCCGCTGTATCAATAGGCATGAAAATATCTGGCATAATACCTCCTCCTCCATAAACAATTCTCTTTTTCACCAATGTATTATACTTTAACGAATCTGGAAAGTGTATGCTATCTGCACTTATCATTTCGCCTGATTTATATCTGTTTAATATATCCAAATGATAATCCTCTAAACCTTTTTCATACGACTTTTGAATACATCTTCCTGTTGGAGTATAATAGTGAGCTGTAGTAAGACGAATCATAGATCCATCAGACAATGGAAACTGACGTTGTACCAGACCTTTTCCAAAAGATCTGCGGCCAAGAATTAAGCCTCTGTCCCAATCCTGAATTGCTCCTGCAACAATCTCCGATGCAGATGCAGATCCTTCATCAAGAAGCACAACAACTTTCCCCTTTTTAAAAATACCTTTGGCAGTAGATATATTTTCCCTTCTTGGATTTGTTAAACCCTGAGTATAAACAATTAATTGCTCAGCTTCGAATAATTGATCAACAATTTCAATTGCGGCCTGCATATAACCGCCACCATTACCTCTTAAATCGAGAATCATATCCTGCATATTTTCAGCCTTTAATTTAATTAAAGCTTCCAGGAATTCTTCCGAAGTTGTTGCAGCAAATCGATTAAGCTTGATGTAACCAATCTGATTGTTAATCATGTAAGCAGCATCCAAACTATGGATAGGAATATTATCTCTCGTTATTACAAAATCGATCAATTCCTTTTCGCGTTTTCTCTTTACTACAAGACTAACAATTGTTCCTTTATCACCCCGCAGGCTTTTACGAACATCATTGTTTTTTAATCCAATAGCGGCAACATTTTCGTTATCAATTTTTAATATTCGATCGCCGGCACGTAAACCAACCTTTTCTGACGGACCTCCAGGAATGGTCGCAACAACCATTAATGTATCTCTCAAAATATTAAACTGGATGCCAATTCCACTAAAACTTCCCTGCAATGGTTCATTCATTTCCTGAATCTCATCTTTGCTTATATAAACCGAATGTGGATCTAATTCGGACAACACTTTAACAATTGCATCCTCTGTTAACCGCTCAAGACTAACCGTATCAACATAGAATGCATCGATTAATGCCAACAAATTTTGATATTTTATCGCTTGATTCTTTACTGATTGAGCCTTAAGTCCACCGACATACATAAACAGGCCGACTAAACAGATAGAAACCACGTTCCTCAAAAATAATTTCTTACTACTCATATAAATTATGCTTTTTAATAAATTTTGCGCAAATTGATTTCAAATTTCAAAAAGTCACCGAAAGATACAATTTTTATAAGAAATACAGGTATTGTAAAATACAAATATGAAACATAAACCGAACATACTTTTAATTGGTTTTCATAATTCACTGAACATTGATTCAATGACTCAAATAGCTTTTGAAAATTGTAACACAGGACAGGAAGCAATTGAATTAATCATCGAAGAAAATTTTGATTTAATTATCTCAAAATATCAGTTAGATGACCAAAATGCCATTGAATTAAATCGATCTGTCGAATCTGTAAAAAGCTACTGCGCAAATTCTGCACCAAAAAATAATAAACTTCTTATTATTACCACTAATCCTGAAGATGAGCAGCTTTGCAAAGACAACAAAATACTCTTCTTTCCGGAAAATCTGAATTTAAAATCATTGATACTGAAACTCATAGATCTACCAAAAGATATAAAAAGAGGTGATCAAAAAACCGTTATTATTAATTTCAAAGATCTTTTAAAACGAGTTGACAACAATCGCGAATTTATACAAACAGTAATCGAAAAGTTTTTTGAAATTTGGAAATCCCGAATTAATGATATCCAAACTCCTTTAAATAAAGGGGAATTTAAACTTGCAAAGGATGCTGCTCATAAACTAAAAGGAGTATTGGCAAATTTCTCCATGGAGGAAGCAAGAACCACCATTATCGAATTGGAAAAACATATTTTAGATAACGATCAGGAATTATCAGTTCAAAAATTAAATCAATTAATTTCTGACATTGAGAATGCCCGCAAATTTTATCTTGACAACCAAGATCAATTCAAATCCTAACATTTCAATTAAAATAAAAACGCAATACCTTCAATCGAAGATATTGCGTTGCAATTTATATGGCTATATTTTTAACCTTTACTTTGGTACTATTCCCATTCGATAGTTGCAGGTGGTTTTGAACTTATGTCATAAACAACTCTGTTAACACCTTTAACGCCATTAATAATCTTGTTCGAAATTTTTGCAAGAAATTCATATGGTAAATGTGACCAGTCCGCCGTCATTCCGTCGGTAGACCCAACAGCTCTCAACGCAACAACACTTTCATAAGTTCGCTCATCTCCCATTACACCAACAGACTGAACCGGCAACAACATCACTCCTGCCTGCCAAACTTCATCGTACAATCCATCTTCTACCAATCCTGAGATAAAGATGTGATCAACCTCCTGAAGAATACGAACTTTTTCAGCAGTAATATTACCTAAAATACGAATTCCTAAACCAGGTCCTGGGAATGGATGACGACTAATGAATTTATCTTCCAATCCCATACTTCTTCCTACTCTTCGAACCTCATCTTTAAAAAGCAATTTTAAAGGTTCTACCACCTTCAATTTCATAAAATCGGGTAATCCCCCAACATTATGATGAGACTTAATGGTTTGCGACGGTCCTCCGGATACCGATACTGATTCAATAACATCAGGATAAATAGTTCCTTGTCCTAACCATTTGGCATTTTCAACTTTATGAGATTCTTCATCGAAAACCTCAATAAAGGCATTACCAATTATTTTACGCTTAGTTTCAGGATCGGTAACACCAGCCAGTGCAGAAATAAATTTCTCACCAGCATCAACACCAATCACATTCAATCCTAACGTTTCATATTTTTCTAATACATCGGTGAACTCATTCTTACGCAACAAACCATTATCAACAAAAATACAATACAGATTTTTGCCAATTGCTTTATGCAACAACATTGCCGCGACTGTTGAGTCAACCCCACCTGACAAAGCTAATATAACACATTCATCACCAATCTTTTCTTTTAATTCTGCAACTGTTGTTTCAACAAATGCATCAGGTGTCCAATTCTGATGACAACCACAAATATCTACGATATAATTCTTCAACAGAATACTTCCTTCTGTTGTGTGATACACTTCAGGATGGAACTGAATTCCAAAGCTTGTCTCACCTTCAATCGCAAACGCTGCATTCTCTACATCCGAAGTACTTGCAATTACTTTAAAATTTGAAGGCATTTTCTCAATGGTATCACCATGCGACATCCACACTTGTGAATTCAAACTAATGCCTTTCAATAATTCGTTGCTGTTATCTACAGAAGTAAGATTGGCACGACCATATTCACGTTTATTAGAGGCCATAACTTCTCCACCAAAACAGTGAGCCAAATGCTGCGCACCATAACAAACTCCCAGAAGTGGAAGTTTACCTTTTATTTCTAATAAATTTGGAATTGGAGCCTTTTCGTCGCGAACAGAAAACGGACTTCCTGAAAGAATAACTCCTTTAATCGATTCGTCGATAAGCGGAGGATTATTAAAGGGATGAATTTCACAATAAACGTTTAATTCACGAACTCGTCTGGCGATCAACTGTGTATATTGTGAGCCAAAATCTAAAATCAGAATTTTTTCCTGCATAAAATCTATAAATTGAGGGGGTTGTTCAGTAATCCTATTTGGCGTACAAAGATATACAAATTTGCGAATTGAAGACAACCAAAAACAGAAATTGAAAGCGATTTAAAAAACAATCACTTATACCTGATTTTCAAATATAAAATAGTTGAGGTAAGAAGAAAAGTTATCCCATTTGCAAGAATCATAGGCCATGAAACAATGACAATTCCATAAAGTAGCCATAACAGTATTCCAATATTAAACATGGAATACATTGCCAAAGACAAATCTTTCGTGTGTTTCGTTTTAATTACACGTAATGCTTGCGGGATAAATGAAACGGTAGTACAGAAAGCTGCAACAAAACCTAAAATCGACGCGGTAGTTTCCATTAATTATTTCAGTTAAAACAAAACCCCTAAGAAAAGCTTAGGGGTTTGTAAATTACTTAAATTTTTTCAAAAGGTCTTTCACTGCATCTTTATGAACTGTAAACCCCATCATTTTTAGTTTCACGTAGTCTTCATGGAAGAAATAATATCCAAATTCAGCTGAGTTTTCATCAATATTTCGTGATCCCGAACTTGAATCTTTAATCAAATACCAATCTTTACCCGCCTTATCAACATAGTAACCTACCAAATGCATTCCATGATCATCGGTCGTAGAACCATTAGAAAAACGGAACTGACGTGCATCTTCGTTAATATACTCCGAAGGAATATCGAAAGAAGGAACCATAGCGCAATTCGTTGTTCTTAAAAATCCTGCCTCAGAAACATCTCCACCGATACTCATTGTGTAACCGCTACGAACAGCTTTCTTCACTGCATTCATATACTCATCTAAAGGTACATTGTAATACTCTTTAGAATGCCACCAATTATCAGGCACTTTGTATTCAACCTGTTCCCAATATGGTTCTTGTTTGTACGAAAGAATTTCTACATAATCATCCATATTCAATTTCAGATAATCAGCAAGATAAGTTTGTGGCGTATACACCTTTCCTTCCACTGTAAATTTTGATGGAGGTGTACCTAAATAATGATTCATGATCGATTTGATCGTTGAAAGAGCTTCCTCCTCATTCCATGCATTACTTTGCTTTAGTCCATTCAGAAAATCCATCATTTCCTTATACATCTTTGCATGAGTATGGAATTTACGACCATTTAACAAGCCCGTAAACTCACTCTGAGGGCAAGCTCCGTATTCTTTCCATATTCGGGCAACTGAATTACCTTCGGCACCTTCTTCGAAATGAGAATTTCCTCTTTCCTGAATAAAACGCCTCGCTTTTTCAACATACTCCCAATACACTGTATACAGCTCTGAAATTTTTACTTCTTTTTTGTGTAAACGATGCACTTCCGATTCATAAAACGAAGTGGTGGAAAAACACCAGCATGTTCCGGTATTTCCCTGCGAAAGCGTAGGTTGTGCCCATTCCGTATTGTCTTTATACAATGATACTTTATTGGGCAATTCGTAAGAGCTTTGATCCATAAAGAATTTTTTGTCAACATCTTTACTTTCCAATTGCTCATCCACATTACGAATGTCCTTCAGAATCGAATTTTGATAATAACCAGGCTTGTATTCCTGAAATTTCGATTTATCCTGCTTTTGCTGTCCCATTGCTGATGAGCAAAGAGCAAAAGCCAGACCAATAAATAGTAATCGCTTCATTTGTGTGTCTATTTTAAATTTTATGAACTACTAAAGTAAAAAAAAACTTGATTGAAGATGATTATTCTCTATCAAGTTCCACTGAAAACTTTTTCCCATCTTCTGCCAGTGCTGAATTTGGGAAAATATCTTTTGCTTCTTTTAGATGTTCTTTCAAATCCTCGAAGCGAGCAGAAAAATGACCAATTAGTAATTTTTTCACATTAGCTTCTTCAGCGATTTTCGCTGCCTGCTCTGCAGTTGAATGATAGGTTTTCTTTGCCCGCTTTTCTTCTGACTTTAAAAATGTTGCTTCATGATACAATAAATCAACACCTTCAATTATTGGTGCAATTTTTGGCAAATATGCTGTATCTGTACAAAAAGCATAACTTCTTACTTTAGGAGGGGCTTTTGTTAATTTTTTATTCGAAATCACCTCTCCATTTTCACGAATAAAATCTGCCCCTTGCTTAATCGCATGCCTGTTTTTAACTGGAACATTGTAAAAAGTGAGCATATCCGATTGTAAAGTTCGAAGTCTCTCCTTTTCTTTAAACAAAAATCCGGCACATGGCATTGCACCGTGTTTTAAAGGAAAGGACTGTACAATTACAGAATCATCCTCAAACAAGGTTTGAATTTCTGTTCCAAAAATGGTATGATAAAAAATCTGATAATCCAGCTTCGTCTCCAACAATTCCAACTGAAATTGAATGAATCTTTCCAATTTACTATGCCCGTAAATATGCAGATCCGATTTTCGTCCCTGAAGCGAGAAAGTAGACAGCAACCCAATCAATCCAAAAATATGATCGCCATGCATGTGCGAAATTAGAATGTGGTTGATTCGGCTCATAGGAACCCTGAACCGCTTCATTTGAATTTGCGTTCCCTCTCCGCAGTCTATTAAAAAGAACCGCTCAAGTACATTGAGCACTTGAGCGGTTGGGAATCTTTTGGTAGTTGGTAAAGCAGAGTTACTGCCTAAGATTGTTACTTCAAATTTCACTAACTATTTGTTTAATTCAATTTGACCTTTCATCGTTGAAACAGCATCGTTCATATTATAAGAAATATTCAGAACTGAATCCAACTGAGAAATTGAAACTAATCGTTCAACAGCAGGCTGCAAGCCATGAAGCACAAATGTTCCATTGGCATTTTTACACAACCTATTGGCTACAAGTATTGCACTAAGACCAGACGAATCACAATATGTACAAGGAGTTAAATCCAAAAGGATACTTTTCTCACCATTTCCAGAAATTAAAACCAATTCTGATTTTAAAGCAGGAGCAATGTGAGTATCCAACTTGTCTTTCAATACCTGTACAAGGGTATAACCATCTTTCTTGTCAATCTTGAAATCCATAATTACTTAATTTTTAATTATTTCTCGCCAACTTCGTCGCTTTCCATTTGCGATTTCAAAGCAGCAAGTTCTGATATATCACCTAAGGTAGTCTTTTCTAGTGAATCTTTCACTTTTTTAACTCCTTTTTTAGCGATTTTTGCTACTTCTTTTTTCTTCGCAGTCTCGTCAGCTTTCTTCTCATCTTCGAAAGTTCTTGAGTGAGAAAGAATGATTCTTTTCGCTGCTTTTGAGAATTCAATAACTTTAAAAGTTAATTTTTCTTCAACTTTAGCTTGAGAGCCATCTTCTTTCACAAGATGACGTGGAGTTGCAAATCCTTCTACTCCGTAAGGAAGAGCAATTACAGCACCTTTTTCGAAAATATCAACGATAGTTCCTTCGTGAACTGAGTCAGTTGTAAAGATTGTTTCGAATACATCCCATGGATTTTCTTCCAATTGTTTGTGTCCTAAACTCAATCTTCTGTTATCCTTATCGATTTCAAGAACAACAACCTCAATTTCAGCACCAATAGTAGTAAATTCAGCTGGATGCTTCACTTTCTTAGTCCAGGAAAGATCAGAAATATGAATTAATCCATCAACACCTTCTTCGATTTCAACAAATACACCAAAATTAGTGAAGTTGCGAACTTTAGCAGTGTGCTTAGAGTTAACAGCATATTTAGCCTCAATTCCTTCCCAAGGATCTTGCTTCAATTGCTTGATACCAAGAGACATTTTCCTCTCGTCCCGATCCAATGTTAAAATTTGAGCTTCTACCTCATCTCCAACTTTCATGAAATCCTGAGCAGATCTCAAATGTTGTGACCAAGACATCTCTGATACGTGAATTAATCCTTCAACACCAGTAGCGATCTCAACGAATGCACCATAATCAGCCATAACAACAACTTTTCCTTTCAAGTTATCGCCAACTTTCATTTCTGCATCCAAAGCATCCCATGGATGAGGAGTTAATTGTTTCAGACCAAGAGCAATACGTTTTTTATCATCATCAAAATCAAGGATAACAACGTTCAATTTCTGATCTAATTCAACAATCTCGCTTGGGTGAGTTACTCTACCCCATGACAGGTCAGTAATATGGATCAAACCATCTACTCCACCTAAGTCAATAAACACACCGTAAGAAGTGATGTTTTTAACAGTTCCTTCAAGAACCTGACCTTTTTCAAGCTTAGCGATAATTTCTTTCTTCTGTTGTTCCAATTCAGCTTCAATAAGAGCTTTGTGAGATACAACAACATTTTTGAATTCGTGGTTGATTTTCACAACTTTGAATTCCATAGTTTTTCCAACGAATACATCGTAGTCGCGGATAGGCTTAACATCAATCTGAGATCCTGGCAAGAAAGCCTCAATTCCAAATACGTCAACGATCATACCACCTTTAGTACGACATTTGATGTAACCTTTAATAATTTCGTCTTTTTCAAGAGCCGCGTTAACACGATCCCATGAACGTAATGCACGAGCTTTTTTGTGTGAAAGAACTAACTGTCCTTTTTTGTCTTCTTGATTCTCAACATAAACTTCAACTGTATCACCAATTGTTAATTCAGTATTATATCTGAATTCGTTTAAGCTGATAATACCGTCAGATTTGTAACCAATATTGATTACAACTTCTCTTTTGTTCATTGAAATAACGGTACCATCAATTACTTCTTTTTCAGAAATTGTAGATAAAGTCTTATCATACATTGCTTCTAAATCTGTTCTGTTTTCACCCGAGAATCCTTCTTCACTTGTGAATGCATCCCAATCAAATTCTGCATCTGGAGCAGAACTGTCTACTTTTTTGTTTTCTTCAATCATTTGTTAAATTACTTTTTACTAATAAATTAGACATTATATATAAAATTCGGTGCAAAAGTATACAATTATTCTGAGTAATAAATAAGTTACAGCTGTTTTTTTCAGGAAATCCATTAAAAAAATCACCATTTATTAAGCTCTTCAACCACAAATGACAAAAAACTATTTATATTTTAAATAAACTCGTTTAACTTTGTACTCTTTATAATACGCTGGTCAATAATAAGAGAAAAACTTGCTTGACAAACACAAATTAAACAATAAGAAAATGAATATTGAAAAAGAATTACATAGCAGAAGCGGTTCCCTTTGCGAGTTGTGCGGTGCGACAGAAGATTTAAAAGCATACGAAATATCTCCAACAAATGGAACTGCTGATAAAAGCATATTAGTTTGTGCAATCTGCCATTCTCAAATTGAAAATCCGGAACAAGTAGATGCCAACCATTGGCGTTGTTTAAACGATAGCATGTGGAGTACAGTGCCTGCTGTTCAGGTAATGGCTTGGCGCATGCTAAACCGATTGCGTCCAGAAGGATGGCCACAAGATTTACTGGATATGCTTTATCTGGATGAGGAAACTTTAGAATGGGCTAAAGCAACCGGCGAAGGTGATAATGACGAAGATGCAGTAAAACACATCGATAGCAACGGAGCTCAATTGCAGGCTGGTGATACAGTTACTCTAATTAAAGATTTAAATGTAAAAGGTGGTGGTTTTACAGCCAAACGTGGAACTGCTGTTCGTAATATTTCTCTGGTAGCAGATAACGCAGAACATATTGAAGGTCGTGTAGAAGGACAGCAGATTGTCATCTTAACTAAATACGTAAAGAAATCGAACTAGATCAACACTAATAAGTTGAATATTTACTAACGTAGGGATGCTGTTAATTGGCATCCCTACTCTTTTTCACAACAATTCTTTTTAGTGATGTAAGATGTCCCAAAGCGCTAAAATCAGCCATCAAAATCATTTTATTAGTGAATTAATTTCACTTAATTTACATCATAATTTACACCATCCAAATAAAACTCTAAAACGAACGAAATGAACATTACTATTGTTGGTACCGGTTATGTAGGTTTAGTTTCCGGAACTTGCTTTGCAGAAACAGGAATTACTGTCACATGCGTTGATGTAGATCAGACTAAAATAGACAATTTAAATAAAGGTATTATCCCAATTTACGAACCTGGTTTAGAGCCAATGGTAAAACGTAATATGGAAAAAGGCCGATTGTTTTTTTCGAATAGTTTAAAAGATAGTATCTCTGATGCTGATGCCATTTTTATTGCTGTTGGGACACCTCCAGACGAAGATGGAAGTGCAGATCTTCAATACGTAATTGGTGTGGCTAGGGAAATTGGACAATACATTGACCACTACCTTGTAGTCGTTACTAAAAGCACCGTACCAATTGGAACTGCCGAAAAAGTTAAGGCTGCACTTAAAAAAGAGCTAACCAACCGAAATGTTGAAATTCAATTTGACGTTGCTTCGAATCCGGAATTTTTAAAAGAAGGAGCTGCAATTGACGATTTCCTAAAACCGGACAGAGTGGTAATTGGAACTGAATCGGAAAGAGCTCAGGCAGTAATGACCAAACTCTACAAGCCATTTTTAATGAATAATCATCCGGTAATTTTTATGGATATTCCTTCTGCTGAAATGACAAAATATGCTGCAAACTCGATGTTGGCAACAAAAATTTCTTTCATGAACGACATCGCCAATCTTTGCGAGATTGTAGGTGCCGATATTAATAACGTTCGTCGCGGCATAGGATCAGATAGCCGTATTGGGAATAAATTTATCTATCCCGGTACAGGATATGGCGGATCTTGTTTTCCAAAAGACGTTCAGGCACTTATTAAGACAGCAGAACAAAGGGGACATCCTCTGGAAATATTAAAATCTGTTGAATTGGTAAACAACCGCCAAAAAAGTGTGCTGTACAAAAAAATGATGGCACATTTTGATGGAAATTTAAAAGGCAAAAAAATTGCTCTTTGGGGGTTATCATTCAAACCAAACACCGATGATATGAGAGAAGCTCCATCATTGGTTATCATTAACAAACTTTTAAGTGAAGGAGCAGAAGTAATTGCTTATGATCCTGTTGCCACAAAAGAATGCCATCGAAAAATTGGCGATACCATTAGCTATGCCAAAGATCAATATGAAGCTTTAATTGATGCCGATGCTTTACTAATAGTTACTGAATGGTCGGAATTCAGACTTCCAAACTTTAAAGTGATGGAGAAATTGATGAAGGAAAAATTAATTTTTGACGGAAGAAATATTTATGATCTTTCTGAAATGAAAGAACTGAACTTCATCTATTATTCTATTGGAAGAGAAATCATTAAAAAAGAAGCTGTTGTGTAAATAAATCAGACCAAGGAGTTAAACTATGAAGAGAATTTTGATTACCGGAGGCGCCGGATTTATTGGTTCACATCTTTGCGAGAGATTACTTAAAGAAGGCAATGATGTGATCTGTTTGGACAACTATTTTACAGGTTCAAAAAGGAATATTGCTCATTTAATAGACAATCCGTACTTTGAGCTTGTTCGTCATGATATTACAGAACCATACTATGCCGAAGTAGATCAAATTTACAATTTGGCATGTCCTGCGTCTCCAATACACTACCAATACAACCCAATTAAGACGACAAAAACTTCGGTAATGGGTTCAATAAATTTACTTGGTCTAGCCAAAAGAATAAATGCTCAAATTCTCCAGGCGTCAACAAGTGAAGTTTATGGCGATCCTGAAATTCATCCACAAACAGAAGACTATTGGGGAAATGTAAACCCAATTGGCATTCGTTCCTGTTACGATGAAGGAAAGCGTTGTGCAGAAACCTTGTTTATGGATTATCATACACAAAACAATGTTGCAATAAAAATTGTGCGTATTTTCAACACCTACGGTCCCAACATGCACCCAAATGATGGTCGTGTTGTTTCAAATTTCATTGTTCAGGCACTAAAAGGCGAAGACATCACTCTTTTTGGTGATGGTCTGCAAACCAGAAGTTTTCAATACGTTGATGATCTTTTGGAAGGAATGATTAGAATGATGGATTCAAGAAAAGAATTTATTGGCCCGGTGAATATTGGCAATCCAAATGAATTTACAATTTTAGAATTGGCTCAAAAAGTAATTAAGCTAACCAATTCAAGCTCTAAAATCATTTATTTGCCCTTACCAAAAGATGATCCCTCACAAAGACAGCCAAACATTAGTCTTGCAAAAAAGGAATTGAATAATTGGGAGCCAAAAATTCAGTTAAATGAAGGTTTACTTCGAACTATTTCGTATTTTGATAACTTATTATCAATCAAACCAACACACTAGATGAAAGGAATCATATTGGCAGGAGGTTCGGGCACAAGACTTTATCCGATTACAAAAAGCATTTCGAAACAAATTATTCCGGTTTACGACAAACCAATGATATACTACCCTCTTTCCGTTTTGATGCTTGCAGGAATAAAGGAAATTCTAATTATTTCTACTCCAAAAGATTTACCTCTTTACAAAGATCTTTTTGGAAATGGGAACCAGTTCGGTCTTGACCTTTCGTATGCAGAACAACCATCTCCAGACGGATTAGCTCAAGCATTTATTATTGGGGAAGAATTTATTGGAAACAGTCCTGTCTGTATGATTTTGGGTGACAATCTTTACTACGGATATGAATTTGGCAAGCAACTTACAGCTTCAGCAAAACTAACCGAAGGAGCACTGGTTTTTGGATATCATGTGAAAGATCCGGAAAGATATGGCGTTGCAGATTTTGATGAGAATGGCAAAGTGAAAAGTTTGGAAGAAAAACCGGAGAAACCAAAATCAAATTACGCAGTAACCGGCTTGTATTTTTACGACAACACTGTTGTTGAAAAGGCGAAATCATTAAAGCCATCGAAACGGGGAGAACTCGAAATAACCGATCTAAACCTCATTTATTTAAAAGAAAACAATCTTAAGCTTCAGGTTTTGGGACGTGGAATTGCCTGGCTGGACACGGGAACTCATGACAGCATGCTTCAGGCCTCCAATTACATTGCTACAATTGAACAAAGACAAGGATTAAAAGTTGCCTGTTTGGAAGAGATTGCTTACCGAAACGGATTCATAAACAAAGAACAACTAATTGAATTAGCTCAACCATTACTCAAAAATCAATATGGAGAATATTTGATGATGGTAGCCAATGAAAACATTAATAAGCAGTGCAGCTAATCATGGAAATTATCAAAACCAAAATTCCCGATTTATTAATAATCAAGCCAAGAGTATTTGAAGACGAACGAGGATATTTTTTCGAGAGCTACAATGAAGAAATTTTCCGTAATAAAGATCTTGATCTTTCCTTTGTTCAGGATAATGAATCCAAATCAGGATATGGAGTAATAAGAGGGCTTCATTATCAGTTAGCTCCCTACTCTCAAACCAAATTGGTGCGTGTAATAGAAGGTAAAGTGTTTGATGTTGCTGTTGATTTAAGAAAAGATTCTCCAACTTTCGGGCAATGGAGTGGCATTGAATTGTCTGCGGATAATAAAATTCAATTTTTAATTCCGAAGGGATTTGCACACGGATTCTCTGTCTTAAGCGAATCTGCAACCTTTATTTACAAATGCGATAATTTTTATAATCCCGAAGCAGAAAGAGGAATTAACTTCAACGATCCATTCTTAAATATAAATTGGAGAATAGAGCCCGACAAAGCCATCATATCCCCAAAGGATAAAGTATATCCAAATTTCAAAGAAGCTGAAAAGAATTTTAAATACAGCAAATGAGCATGACAAACATCCTAATTACAGGCTCTAAAGGGCAGTTGGGCTCCGAAATAAAAGAGTTATCGGTTCAATTTAACAATCTTCAATTTTTCTTTACTGATATTGAGGAACTGGACATCTGTTCTTTGGATGCAATAAGCAATTACCTCAAGGATAAACAAATTTCCTACATCGTAAATTGCGCCGCTTATACTAACGTTGATCAGGCAGAAGAAAATGAAGATACCGCCAGATTGATAAATGCGGATGCGGTAAAAAACCTAGCTACCGCAGCCTCTCAAAACAATATTACATTGGTTCATATTTCTACCGACTATGTATTCTCCGGTGACAATTCCGTTCCTTATTCTGAGGATCAAAAGGCAAAACCAATAGGAGTTTACGGCAGAACCAAATTTGAAGGGGAAGAAAATGTTCGAAACATTTGCCAAAAGTACATCATTATACGCACTTCGTGGCTATATTCTCCCTTTGGCAGGAATTTTCTAAAAACCATGCTTCGCTTAGGTAAAGAAAAAGATTCATTAGGTGTTGTTGGCGATCAAATAGGAACACCAACCTATGCACATGATTTAGCTTCTGCAATCATTCGAATCATTGATAGCATCAATAAGAATAGTCATTTTAATAATTTTGGAACCTACCATTACTCTAATGAAGGCGTTTGCAGCTGGTACGATTTTGCCACAGAAATACAAAACACATCAAAAAATAAATGTAAAATTAACAGTATAGAAAGCATTGATTTTCAATATATTGCACAAAGGCCATATTACAGCGTTTTGAATAAATCGAAAATTAAACATATTTTTACTCTTGAAATACCGCACTGGAGAAGCAGAATTGGGCATTGTATTAAAAGAATTACGGAATAGTTAACCAATAGAAATTGTATCGAAAATGAACAAAAATGAGATTTTTGAAATAGTAAATGAAAAAGCCAAAGCCTGGCTTGAGGGGAATTACGATCAGGAAACTAAAAATGCTGTAAAATCATTATTAGAGAAAGAAGATAAAACTGATTTAATAGATTCATTTTATAAAGATCTTGAATTTGGAACCGGAGGACTGCGAGGTAAAATGGGGCCGGGAACAAACCGAATGAATATTTATACCGTTGGAACCGCCACTCAAGGGTTAGCAAACTATATTAACAAAGTATTTGCCGGACAAGATAATCTTTCTGTTTGCATTGGATATGATTGTCGTAACAACAGCAAATTATACTCAGATACTGTTGCTAATATTTTCTCCGCAAATGGTATTAAAGCATACATTTTTGAAGATTTAAGACCAACTCCTGAGATGTCTTTTGCTATTCGTCATTTGGGCTGTCAATCGGGTGTGATTATTACCGCCTCACACAATCCTAAAGAATACAATGGATATAAGGCATATTGGGAAGACGGTTCTCAGTTGGTTATTCCTCACGATAAAAATGTAATTGCTGAAGTTAAGGCTATAAAACTTGAAGAAATCAAATTCGAAGGTAATCCTTCACTAATAGAAGTACTTGGAGAAGATATGGACAAGCTTTATCTGGATACAGTTAAAACATTAAGTCTTTCTCCTGAGGCAATCAAAAATCAAAAGGATTTAAAAATTGTTTTTACTCCTTTGCATGGAACAACGGTAAAATTAGTTCCTGCTTCATTAAAAAATTATGGTTTTGAGAATGTCATTCATATTCCGGAACAAGATGTAGTGGATGGCAACTTCCCTACTGTTTGGTCAGCCAACCCTGAAGAACCGGAAGCTCTTAAAATGGCTGTTGATAAAGCCAAAGAAGTTAATGCTGATTTGGTAATGGCTTGTGACCCGGATGGTGACCGTTTGGGTATTGCGGCGACCAATGATAAAGGCGAGTGGGAAATCGTAAATGGAAATCAGACTGCTCTTATTTTTAATTACTACTTAATTAGAAGAAGAAAAGAACTTGGACTTTTAACTGGTAACGATTATGTGGTAAAAACCATTGTTACAACAGAACTATTCAAGGATGTAGCCGAGAAAAATAACGTACAATGTTTTGATGCTTATACCGGATTTAAATGGATTGCTGACGTGATCAGAAAGAATCCTGATAAAAACTACATTGGTGGCGGTGAGGAATCTTTTGGTTACATGCCGGGAGATTTTACCCGTGATAAAGATGCAGTATCTTCCTGCAGTATTATGGCCGAGATTGCTGCCTGGGCTAAAGAGCAAGGGAAAAACGTATTCGATATCCTTAAAGATATCTATGTAGAATATGGTTATTCGAAAGAGAAAATGATTTATATCGTTCGTGAAGGAATACAGGGAGCACAGGAAATTGAAAAATTAATGTACGACTATCGTTACAATCGCCCGAAAGAAATTAATGGATCAACTTTGATTTTGGTTAAAGATTATTCAACAAGAATAGCCACCAATCCGGTAACGGGAGAAGAGACTGCTTTAGATTTTGAGACAACAGCAGATGTTCTTCAATTTTATTTGGAAGACGGAACGAAAATTTCTGTTCGTCCGTCGGGAACCGAACCAAAAATTAAATATTATTTCGAAGTCCGTGAAAACCTTGCTTCAATTGAAGAATTTTACGCTACTGAAGATAAAGCCAATAAAAAAATTCAAGGAATTATTAGCTCTTTAGAATTAAACTGATATTTTTAGGGTAGCTTTATGCTACCCTACACTTTTTACTCATTATGAATAACAAAAGAACCATTCTATCTGTTGACGATTCTCCAATTAACAATAAATTAATTGAAGCATACTTCAGACGTGATTATACTGTCATTTCAAAAGAAGGAGGCCAACAAGCTCTTGATTGGCTAAACGATAACATTCCTGATGTTATTCTTCTTGACATTATGATGCCCGTAATGGACGGAATCGAAGTTCTTGAAAAAATCCAATTGAATGAAAGACTGAAAGAAATTCCTGTTATTATGGTTTCGGCCAAAACAGAAATGGAATCCATTAAAGCAACCTTAAGCTTAGGTGCTCAGGACTACGTTAAAAAGCCAATTGATTTTACCGAACTGCAAACCAAAGTATTAATTGCATTTCAAATCAATGAACAAAAACAAGAAATTTCCAAATACAAGTCTTACTACGATATCCATCAAGGCATGATTCATGCAGGTAGAATTCAAAGATCAATTCTTCCTGATGCGGAAAATTTCAGAAGATTATTCTCTAAATCCTTTATCATTAATCTGCCTAAACATGTTGTAAGTGGAGATTTTTACTGGATTCAGCAGAATTTCCATAAGAAGAACATTGGTTTATTTGATTGTACCGGTCACGGAGTTCCCGCGGCAATGTTAACTATCATGGGACAAATGGAGTTGCATACTCTTTCTCAAAATGGAAACGAGATTAGTGCAGAACATGTTTTCCCACTACTCAGTCAAAAATTTAGCCGGATTCTGAATACATCCAGTGACACTTATACACAATACGACGGAATGGATGGATTATTTTGCTCCATTTACCCGCAAGAAAATATATTGGAATTTGTAGGAGCAAAAAGATCACTTGTTTTAATCAGAAAGAATTCAGAACCGTTAAAATGTAATAAAGAAACTATTGAGGCAAAAGACAGTAGTAATGGATATTCTTTATTTGAAATTCAAGGTGACCGCAATTCTATTGGTAAAGAATCAGAGTTTGCCGAATTCACGATTAAAAAAATAGAAACACAGGTTGGTGACCGTATTTTCCTGTATACAGATGGTATAACTGACCAACTTGGAGGACATCAGCTTAAAACGCTTAAAAAAAAGCAATTATACGACAAATTACTGGCTATCCAATCAAAATCCATCAATCTTCAAAAATCGGATATTTTTAATTGGTTTGAGAGTTGGAAAGAAAACAATGAACAAACCGATGACATTCTAATTATTGGTCTTGAGCTTTAATTCTCATTCTCGTTAGGAAAGAATTCTTTTTTAAAATTAACCAAGAATAATTTTTCAGTAGCCCGTGTTACCGCTGTATAAAGCCAACGGTAGTACTCTGCTGTCAATAACTCATCGGTTAGATATCCTTGATCTACAAATACTGTTTTCCATTGTCCCCCTTGAGCTTTGTGACAGGTTACGGCATATGAAAATTTCACTTGCAGGGCATTAAAGAATTTATTGTCCCGAACTTTTTCATACCGCTTTTTCTTGGAACGAATATCGGCATAATCTTCGGCAATGGTAAAAAACAGCTTTTTATTTTCTTCATAACCAAGTGATGCCGTTTCAATATCCAAAGTATCCAACATGATCATGGCATCCAATTCCACATCTTTGTAATCTGGAAATCGAATGGTGACTTCAGCATAACGAAATCCATACATTTCCATATGCTTATGTATCCGAACTATTTCAACAATATCACCATTAGCAATAAAGTCCATTTCTTTAATATCCTGAGCCCAGAAATAATTATTCTTTACAACCATTAAATAGTCGCCACTGGAAATTTCTTCCTCACGATAAAGAACGGTATTTCGAATTCCCTGATTGAATTTATTCGCCCTTTTATTGGATCGACTAATTACAATCGTTTCTTCCAAACCAAACTCATTATGAGCATTGGAAATTTCTTCAATCAGTTCCGCTCCGCCAATTCGTTTTATATCCGGATAATTTTCTGTCGTTAAAACAGGGTAACCACTTTTTTCGTCGGCCAGCATTCCTCTTAAATTCGTCGCATTCATTAAAATACCGGATTCCTGATTTTGGCGAACAACCTGCGTTAAAATCATCTCCGTTACAGACAAATTGTAACACGACTCCAACTCATGAGGATCAAGAGCCGGACTTATATCCAATCCAATTGGAGGCAGCTGTGCAGTATCACCTATTAGAATCAAACGGCAATTTTTCCCTGAAAAAACATATTGCATTAAATCATCCAATAATCTGCCAGAACCAAAAACCGATGCCTCCGCAGAATAATTGGAAATCATGGAAGCCTCATCCACTAAAAAAACAGTGTTATTATTCAAATTCCGATCCAAAGCAAATATTCCGAGATCATCGGTTAATGACTTCTGCCGATAAATCTTTTTATGAATTGTATAAGCTGATTTTTTTGAATAATGAGACAGAACCTTTGCGGCCCGACCAGTTGGTGCCAGAAGAACTGAATTAATTTTCATTTTATCTAAAACAGATACCAAAGCACTCACCAAAGTCGTTTTTCCAGTACCGGCATAACCTTTTAAAAGAAAAATTCCACCTTCATCATTCTTCGTTACATAATCTGCTAAACAGTCAATTGCCCTTTGCTGATCATCGGTTGGTTCGAAGTTCAAACTATCACTAATTAGTAAGGCAACATGATTTTTTAACATTTCTGATAATTTTAATGGCTAGAAAAATAACCAAATAGATTTTTTTTTTAAATTTGCAGACAAACTTACAAACTAATAAGAATAAAAATGAAAAAAGTCTTTCAAATCTTACTTGCCATAGCTATTGTTGTTCTTGCTTTTTTAAGCTACCAAAGCATTATGAAACCGATTAAATTTGGTAAAATCAAAGATCAAAGGTACGCTAGAATTATTGAACAGTTGAAAGATATCCGTAAAGCAGAAGGTGCTTACAAAGATGTTAATGGTAAATATACCGGAAGTTTTGACACTTTAATTAGTTTTATCAAAACAGACTCTATGCCTTTGATTAAAGCTATAGGTTCTCTTACTGATGAGCAAGTTGAAGCTGGTATGACTGAAAAGGAAGCTGTTAAGAAAGGATTCATCACTCGTGATACAGTCATGATTTCGGCTCTTGATACTGTTTTTGGAAAAGAATATGCAATCGAGAATTTACGTTTTGTACCATTTACAAAAGGACAAAAACAATTTAAATTAGGTGCAACTGTATTCGTAACCGGATCTAATGTAAAAGTTCAGGTTTTTGAAGCAAAAGTTTCCAACATGGATATTTTTGATGATCTTATGGATGAATATCGTGAAGAAGTTCTTGAAGAAAATGGAAACCGTATTCGTTTAAATAAATATCCTGGTTTAATGGTTGGTTCTCTTGAAGAAGCAAACAACAACGCAGGTAACTGGGAATAAATATAAAATTATACATGAGCGACCTTGTATTTGTTGATTCATCATTTGATAAAAACAAAACAAAAGAATATACCCTATCCATCCAGGTAAGCCTGGATGGATTTTCTTTTTCTATACTCAACGAGCATAAGGGGTGCATCGCGTTGAATCAATTCATTCCTTTCAAAACAAACAGCGACAATAATCCGATAAATTCATTTATTGAAATTGTTCGAAACCACGAACTCTTAAATTTAAGTTTTAAGGATGTTTCGCTTCTTTGGATCTCAGATAAGGTATTGCTTATTCCATCGGAATTTTTCTCGGAAGACTTTGCTTATGAGGGGTTTCAATTATCTCATTGTCTTGAAAAAAATGAATGTCTGGAATGGAATGAACTTCCGGAATTAAAATCGTGGATTGTATTCTCTTTTCCTAAAAACATTAAAGAATTTGTTCAATCTCACTTTAAAAACAGTAAGCTGTATCATCATTGCTTACCCTTTTACAAAGAGGCATTGAATCAAAAAATTGCTGAGAATCACCCACAAGTTTTTTTGAACATCCAGAATTACTTTTTTCATGTAATTATACCTGATCGAAACGGGAAACATTTCATAAACACATTCTCATACAGCGCAAGTTCCGATTTAGCCTACTATATTCTCAACATCTTTAAACAACAAAAGTTAAATAACGAGAGAAGCAGGTTAATTATTGATGGACTTGTTCAGGAAGATAGCAATGCAATTATTTTACTAAAAAAATACCTAGGTCAGGTTGAGGTTAAAATACTTCCATCGGAGTTTAGAATAAAAAAAAGTATTCCACACAAGGAATACAATCAATTCATTAATCTTTTAAATTTATCCAGGTGCGAATAGTAAGTGGGACTCATAAGGGAAGAAGGATATCTCCGGATAAAAATTTTAAGGCTCGGCCAACAACCGATTTTGCCAAAGAAAGCCTTTTCAATGTATTAAATAACGTGATTGATTTTGAAGATTTAAAAGTTTTAGATCTTTTTGGTGGTACAGGTGGAATTAGTTACGAATTTGCCTCCAGGGGCGCGGAAAAGGTAATGTGTGTGGAAAAAAATCACAACCACTTCTCTTTTATTCAAAAAACCATTAAAGAATTAAAGTTTGAACAAATTCAAGTAATTAAATCGGATGTTTTTAGATTTCTCCGGAATTTTCCTCAAAAATTTGATTTGATATTTGCCGATCCTCCGTTCGCAATGAAATCTCTTGAAACAATTCCCAATTTAGTTTTCGAAAAGGAATTACTCACTGAAAATGGTCTTTTAATTATTGAACACGGTTCATCAAATGATTTTTCGGTACATCCAAATTTTACTGAAAAAAGAGTTTATGGAAGTGTAAATTTCAGCTTCTTTAAATCGATAAAAGAATCAGAATAGATCTTTGCAAAAAAAAAGCTTTTTTTTCACAAACGTAACAAGCTCAAAACCGCTATTTTACTACCTTAAAGCGGAATTCCAGACAAAAAAATTACATGCAGATATTGCAAGTAAGAAAACTTGCATTATCTTTGCATCGCAATCAAAAAAAGGTTTGGTAGTTCAGTTGGTTAGAATACATGCCTGTCACGCATGGGGTCGCGAGTT
>NZ_JAUCMW010000010.1:40363-164314 GCF_030372765.1 Labilibaculum sp. K2S
TACATGCCTGTCACGCATGGGGTCGCGAGTTCGAGTCTCGTCCAGACCGCCAAAATAAGTAGAAGGCCTCCGATTCTTTTGAGTCGGAGGTTTTTTTTTATCTGACATCTTTTGAATATTTCTTAATTCTCAATGTTACAATTTCCGGAACAAATCAAAAATCTTCTACACCCTCTTAAATCCGACTATGTCCAAGTCACTTTCCAAACACCTACTAACGGATTCTAAACGAGATATTTTCAGAGATTAAAGATTCCAAACTCTTTTTTGTTGGTTTTTTTTTGCATTTTTAATAGGATAAATGCTCACAGCCTTTCTCAGAAGCTCTAATCCGAGAGAGTAGACAAATCTATTCTGGTCAGGAAAGTCACCCACAACATCCTCTAATGGTTGAATTGGCTCATTATGGATCGGGTGGATTTTTTACAATTGATTTGAAAGAAAAAACAAAGCCAATCAATTTATGGAGACAGTGCAAAAAGCCTAGATTGGTTATTTAGCAGTGAGTCTGGGTTCATGCAAAACCCTCTTTAACTCACAAGGAAACAGCACCTTATCGGATATTCCGAAAGATGAAAGGATAAAAACGGGCTTGACAGATAGTTTGGTGAGAATTTCGATTGAATTGGATGATGATGTTGACCGAACTTATCGGAAAATAAAGAAATGTTTAAAAGAAATCCGGCCACAGGCATAAATCCAGTCAATAAAATGCATAGATTACCAAATAACTAAAAAATATAGATTATGCAACAAGAAATATTTCATAGGCTATGGAAGGAATACACCAGACAAAACCCTTCCGCCCAAGCTATACATGATTTATTCATTAAGGAAAATGAACAAGTCGTTAATGATCATGTAGCATTTCGAACCTTCGATGATCCAAGAATGAATATTCAGGTTCTTGCGAAGAGATTTATAAAAGCAGGCTACGAGTTCAAAGGAGAATATATGTTCGAAGATAAGCACTTAAATGCTGTTCATTTGGAACACCCAAGCGAAGAAAATGCACCAAGAGTATTTATATCAGAATTAATCCTTTCTGAGTTTTCAGAAGATTTTCAGAAAACTGTAAAAAAGAGACTTAATTCGGTGGGTTTTGCCTATTATGCAGATCCTGAAGTAATTCACAAAGGAAGTGTATGGGGAAAACCATCTTATGCCGACTATCAATTGCTTCGAAAAGAATCGGAATATGCAGCATGGCTTTACGTTCACGGATTTAGAGTGAATCATTTCACGGTTAGCATCAACGCACTTCAAAAATACAACAGCATCGAGAAAGTAAATCAATTTATTAAAGACAATGGTTTTGAAATGAACACCTCGGGAGGTGAAATTAAAGGCATGCCTGAAAAACTATTGCAACAGTCTTCTACCCTTTCGGAAATCATCAAAGTTGAATTTGTGGAAGGGGTATACGAGATACCGGCCTGTTTTTATGAATTTGCGATTCGTTATCCTGATGAAAATGGAAAACTTTTCTCTGGTTTTATTGCCGCCAATGCCAATAAGATTTTTGACAGCAGTAATTTCAGAGAGAAATAAATTAAAATAGTACCACAATGTATCAGCCCGCCAAACAAATCTGTTTGAGCGGGCTTTTTTGCTTTTCATCATTCCTCTTTGTCCTGTAAACTTTTATCTTTACCTCCTCTAACTTAAACCCGCAACGTGAAAAATACATCAACACTATTCCTTCTAATTGCATTGCTTTTTTCGGCGTGCACCACAAGCACAAAACAATCAGGCATTGAAACAGGCGTAGCCAAAACAATGGCAGTATACCGAAAAGCGAATATCTCCAATCTGGAATATCAGCTGAATTTTGATATCCCTGAGGATCGTACCAAGACAATTCAGGGAAACAATAAAATCAGTTTTGAACTGCAATCAACCGATCAGGATCTTCAAATTGATTTTCGTGAAGATGCCAGCCGACTCCATCAAATAATCTGCAATGGAAAAGCTTCAGGCTACCGTTTTGAATCAGAGCATTTAATTATCCCGAAAGGGGAATTGATAAAAGGAACAAACCAAATTGAAATTGAATTTACTGCCGGAAACAGCTCCTTAAATCGCAACGATGAGTTTCTGTACACCTTGTTTGTGCCGGACAGAGCGAGAACAGCATTCCCATGCTTCGATCAGCCAAATTTAAAAGCCAAATTTCAATTGGAATTAAGTGTGCCTAAAAGCTGGAAGGCAATAGCCAATGGTAAAATTGAATCAGTAAAAGAAGACGCAGACAAAAGCTATTATAAATTTCTTACCACGAAAGAGCTGCCAACCTACCTGTTCTCTTTTGCCACCGGTAAATTCGAAACCATAACGCGCGAGCACAATGGTCATCAACACACCATGTATCACCGCGAAACCGATCCCGAAAAATTGGCCGGTAATACCGATGAAATCTTTCGTTTGTTGTTTCAATCGCTCGATTGGCTAGAAGAATATACCGATATTCCCTACCCTTTTGGAAAGTATGATATTGTGGTGATTCCATCCTTTCAATATGGCGGCATGGAGCACACGGGAGCGACACTGTACAATGCTTCCAAATTATTTTTGGATAAAAATGCAAGCAAAAACGACAGATTGTACCGGGCAAATTTAATTGCCCACGAAACAGCTCACATGTGGTTTGGCGATTTAGTGACTATGAAATGGTTCGATCAGGTTTGGCTGAAAGAGGTTTTTGCCAATTTCCTTGCCGATAAAATTACCAACCCAAGCTTTCCGGATATGAACCATGCACTGAAATTTAAGATGGCACATTTCCCGGGGTCCTATGCTGTTGATCGCACAAGCGGAGCCAATGCAATTAATCAGGTATTACCCAACCTAAAGGATGCCGGATCGGTTTACGGAAGCATTATTTATCACAAATCGTCCATTGTAATGGATATGCTGGAACGGATTACGGGTGAAGAAGAACTGCAAAAAGGCTTGCAAACCTATCTAAAAAAATATGCCTACGGCAATGCCAGTTGGGAAGATTTGATTGCAATTTTGGACGAAACCACTTCGAGTGATTTAAAACAATGGAGCAAAGTTTGGGTTGACAAGGCCGGAAGACCTGCAATAACATCATCAATTTCAAGTGAAAATGGTCTGATTACTGATTTGACAATCACGCAAAGTGATGCCAAAGGAAATGCCGGAGACTGGAATCAGGATTTAAACATTCTTTTAGGCTATAAAGAAACAAGTGAAGTAGTATCTGTGAAATTTGATCAGGCACAGCTTTCAATTCCCGAAGTAAAAGGCAAAAAAATACCCGACTACATCATCCCAAACGGAAAAGGAAATGCCTATGGTTTTTTTAAACTAGATGCTAAAACCAAGCACTTCCTTCTTGAAAACATGCACAAAATTAAAGATGATTTGGTGCGTGGTGTGGCGTGGATCAACCTGTATGAGAATCTTTGTGAAGGAGAAGTAAACGGAAAAGAATTTGTGCTTGCCGCCGAAAAGCAATTGGCAAAGGAGAAAAACGCTTTGATTTTGGAGCGCATGCTATCATATATGCAATCGGCCTATTGGCTTCATGTAAGTGCCGAAGAAAGGTTACAAATTGGAAAACATTTGGAAAACAGCCTTTGGGTTCAATTGAACGGAGAAAAGGATATGAGTAAGAAATCGAGCTTATTCAGTACATTTAGCAGTATTGCAGAAAGCAAAGCGCGTTTGGAACAACTATTTACAGCTTGGAAAGATGAAACTGAAATTGACGGATTCAGTCTTTCGGAAACCAAGGCAACTGATTTAGCAACTAATTTGTCCATAAAAATGCCTGAAAAAGCAGAAGAGCTTGTTGCCACACAAATCGAACGAATTAAAAATCCTGATCGTAAAAAACGCTTGCAATTTGCAGCTCCTGCACTGTCGGCCAATCAGCAAATTCGCGAAGAATTCTTTGCCAGTCTGCGCAAAACCGAAAACAGAGAAATTGAGCGCTGGGTTTTAGATGGTTTAAGGTATCTGAATCATCCACTGCGGGAAAAGGAAGCTTTAACCTACTTGCCTCAGGCTCTGGAATTACTGGAAGAGATTCAGGTTACCGGAGATATTTTCTTTCCTGCCAATTGGCTAAGTGCCAGCTATAGTGGACTTCAATCAAAAGAAGCAGGAGATATTACCCGTCGGTTTTTGGCTGAACGTCCTGATTATCCTGAGAATTTGAAATTGAAGATCCTTCAGGCTACAGATTTGGTGCTGAGGAAGAAATAAGATTCAAGGGACAAGTATTAGGTACTCAGCATTAATAATCAAAAGATTGAACCTCTTTTTAAAATATAATGATGGTGCTCCCTAACGGGAGTGCCATTTTTTTATTTATAATTATCTACTGCATCTCCTAAGCCCTTCTCCTAAAGTGGATGGGAGAACCTCAGAATTTAGATTATAAGATTCTCCCTTTGTAGAGGAGATGCCGACAAGCGAAAGGGTGTTGGTTCTTGAAATTATCTTCTTCTAAAACTTAAAACTTCTGTACCACCAATATTCCTGCGAAGATGAGTAAAACTCCTAAAATACGTCCCCAGTTAATGGGTTGAACAGGCACACCAAACATGCCAAAATGATCCAAAACCAGTGAAAAAACCAACTGACCGGCTACAATTAAACCAAAGCTTAAGGCTGCCCCCAGTCGTGGAATCAGAAAAATAACTGAGCCAACAAATATAGAACCCATCATTCCGCCTACCCATGCATATATAGGAGCTTCCTTTGCAGCCAGTAATAAGTTATTTGGAGTACGGGTGCCCAAAATCACCAGTAAAAGCACAAAACCACCCACCATAAAATTTACCAAAGCAGCCATAAGAGGCGCTTTTAAAAATACACCTAACTTTGCATTTATACTCGCCTGAACTGGCAACAGGCAACCTACAGCAAGAGCCAACAACATCAAAAAATATCTCATATAAATCGTAAATTTGAAAACAAAAATAGGAATTTAAAGTTCTCGGAGACCTATAGGTAAGCAATAAAAAAAATCTTCTGCACTTTCACTGTTCCATACCTAAAAATTGGACACAACATTTTACCAAGCTTGTTCTCCAACTAAAAACAATTACACAAAAACAGAGACACTACGCATATAAGCCATCTTTTTGTTTGGTGAGCTTATTCCCCTGATATTTTCGTCATTTTTTTACTTGGTAAACTTATTTCCCTAAGGTTTTCGTCATTTTTTTTACTTGGAAAACTTACTTCCCTGAGATTTTCGTCATCTTTTTACTTGGTAAACTTATTTCCCTGAGGTTTTCGACAATTTTTTACTTGGTAAACTTATTCCCCTGAGGTTTTCGTCATTTTTTTTACTTGGTAAACTTACTTCCCTGAGATTTTCGTCATCTTTTTACTTGGTAAACTTATTTCCCTGAGGTTTTCGTCATTTTTTTTACTTGGTAAACTTACTTCCCTGAGGTTTTCGTCATTTTTTTACTTGGTAAACTTATTTCCCTGAGATTTTCGACTATTTTTAATTGGACAAAAAAGCAATTTGCGTTTGACAGGCTTAGTTTTCGTAATTTTAATTACCAGTTTTATTATAGCTTGTGAGTAGTTAAACTATTCAAAATATGGAGCATAACACATTCTTTTAAAACTCTTTTTGAAAAAAGACAGCTTTACTGCTGTTAGCCCATCGGGATACGTCATTAGAAACATCTCAGGTGAAATACCATTTTTTCGCATTGGGAGTTGTTTGTAATCAATTGTGTTGAGTTTAAATCCGAGTCGTTCGTAAAAAGCGATTCGCCGCTTACTGGTATCACAATTGGGCAGTTCCACCTCTAATAGTATAGCTTCACTAGTCTGCGAAAGAAACTGCTCAACAATGCATTTACCATATCCTTTGCCCCTGTATTCAATCGGTGTGGCCAAATGTTCAATATACCTCAGTCCAGCAAATTGCCACCATAATATAAAACCCACAAAAACTCCATCAACAGTCGCAATATCAAAATGATAATTTGCATTCTTCATGATCTGCTGCTGCAATTCAAGCTCTCTGCGTTCTTCTTCTGGAAATGCATCCTCATACAATTCCCAGGCTTGTAAAAAGCCAATTGTATTCGTTGGTGTTAGTCTGGTTCTTTTCACTGTGGCTGTTAGTTAATATGGTTCTTAATTTACGGGAATGTACTTGATGGTAAAATAGAATGTTGATCCTTTGTTTACATCCGATTCCACCCAAATTTTACCACCCAGCAAATCGACGAATTCTTTGGAAATAGCCAGGCCTAATCCTGTTCCGCCATAATTTGACATCACAAAATCACTTGCCTGCATAAACCGGTCAAAAATTCTGGTTTGCATCTCTTCCGGTATACCAATACCACTATCAGTTACATAAAAAACGATATCTCCGTCAATCAGCCGATATCCAAACTCAATACTACCTTCATGAATAAATTTAAAAGCATTGTTCAGTAAATTAGTTAAAATCTGAATTATTTTAGTTTTATCAGTAAATACAACCGATTCCTGATCGGATAATGCTTGATGGAGCTGAATTGATAAATGGCGGGAGAATGCCTGTTTTTCGTAAATAATCAATAAATCTGATAAAAGCTGATTAATATTGATTGATTCCAGATAAACCTTATCCTGCTTTGTTTGTAAGGTAGAAATGGTAAGAATATCGTTTACGATTGAAAGAAGCTGATTTGCATTTTCAATTATTATGGAGGTGAATTTTTTGCGTTTTTCAGGTAATAAATCCGAATTGTTGAGTAATTCCGAAAACCCAACAATGGAATTCATGGGGGTTCGAATTTCATGAGACATATTTTGTAAAAAAGCTGTTTTTAAGTGAGCACTTTCTTCTGCCTTCTTCTTAGCTTCCAGCAGCTTTTCTTCATATTCTTTGCGCACCGTAAAATCGCGAAGAACTGCTACAAAAACGTTTAAACCATTCCAAAAAGTATTATTAATAGAAATCTGAACAGGTATTTCTTTTCTAGTTTTATTTTGTAAAACAATCCATTCTATTGTTTGCGTGTTGTTATTTCTTACTTTGTTCCAAATATCAGACAGAATCTCGATATTGTTTTGGGCTGCAGATATATCCATTACCGTTAAATTATCACCCAATTCAGCATTCAACAATAATTCAGCAGGCTTGTTTAAAAATAAAATCTTACCCGAAATATCATGAATGATTATTCCATCGCTGGTGCTGTTAATAATGGCATCCAGATTCTTCCGCGAAGCTTCCAGCTCTTCAATTTTATTTTGCAGCTCTGGATAATAACTTTTCCTAAGTGAGTTCTCACCCAGTCCTATTATTTTATTTCGGTCGTTAATCCATTTATCTTCCATATTATAAAGCTTCTTTATAAACAACTTCCAAATCTTTTTTTACCGGAGGTCGCGGATTTGTTGCATTACACGGATCTTTAATTGCTTTGCCTGACAAGACATAAATTATATCTAGAGTTACCCCCTTTTGCTGAAGAGTTTTATCAACACCTAATGTTTTGTTCATTTGAAAAAGGTAGTTCATCAATGATTTTTTATTTTCCTGATTATTACTTCCCACCGTTGGCAATTGAAGAGTTTCTGCAATTTTTTTGTATCTATCACAGGATACATCAAAATTATAGTTCACCACGTGTGGTAATAATATGGCATTGCACTCACCATGCGGTAAATCTAAATACCCACCCAAACTATGAGCCATTGAATGAATGCATCCCAAACTGGCATTTGAAAATGCCAATCCTGCATAAAGACTTGCCAACATTACTTTTCCTCTTGCCTGCAAATTGTTTGGTTCTTGTATTGAATACAGTAAATTTTTATCGAGCAGTCGGATTGCCTCTAGTGCATATAAATCGGTAAATGCTGAACTTGCATTAGATACAAAGGCCTCGAAGGCATGAGAAAGGGCATCCATTCCGGTACATGCGCTTAAATGCTTGTCCATACTTGTCAATACATAGGGATCAATCAGTGCCACATCGGGTACAGTTGCCTTACTAATAATGGCCATCTTATATTTCTCTTCGTAATTATTGATAATTGCGAATTGCGAGACATCGGCTGAGGTTCCTCCTGTGGTAGGAATACACACTAAGGGAGGCATGGGTTTGTATATTTTGTCTACTCCTTCAAAATCTCTGATATCTCCACCGTTGTTAGCAATGATTCCAATTCCTTTCGCACAATCGATAACACTCCCGCCCCCAATTGCCAGAATCATATTACACCCGTTTTGACTATACATTTGCGCCCCCTCCATTACTTCGTAATCTCTGGGATTAGGGGAAACATTGGAGAAAATCACATAGTCAATTTCAGCTTCCTTCAACTTATCTTCTGCCTCCAATAACCATGGTGCCTTTAAAATTATGTTGTCGGTAACTAACAGAACTTTCCGCCCGCCAAGCTTTTGACAATATAAACCTACGTAAACTCTTGAATCGAGTCCGAAAATATATTCCGGAGCTACAAATTTTCTAATTTCCAGTTGTATATCATCGAATTCTTTACTCATTACGTGCTTTTTTTAGGTTACCATTACGTATATTCTTCTCTGATAGAAAGTTTTTTAACCCGAGCTTCTTTAAAGATAGTAAATATGAACATATCCGCATTACTATTCACCCAATTAGCAGATACAAAAAAAGACCAAGCTAAGGAGCTTGGTCTTGAAATATACCTAAATTTTAATCGTTTAGTTCTTTGTGTCTTTAACGATAACATCATGAGCACCACCTTCGATAATACTTGTAGATGAAACCAAGGTAATTTTTGCTTCAGCCTGCAATGCAGCAATTGTTGCAACACCACAACTACACATAGTAGATTTAATTTTACCTGTGGTAATATCTAAATTGTCTTTCAATTTTCCTGCATAAGGAACGAAACTATCCACACCTTCTTCAAACTTAAGACTGTTCTTACCTCCCATATCATATCGCTGCCAGTTTCTTGCTCTGTTCGAACCTTCGCCCCAATATTCCTTCACGTAGTTGCTGCCAATTAACAGTTTTCTGGTTGGACTCTCATCAAAACGGGCAAAATATCTTCCCATCATCATAAAATCAGCTCCCATTGCCAAAGCAAGTGTCATGTGATAATCCATCACAATTCCACCATCGGAACAAATAGGAATATACTCACCGGTCTTCTTAAAATATTCATCGCGCGCTTCGGCCACTTCAATTAAAGCTGTTGCCTGACCTCTGCCAATTCCTTTTTGCTCACGGGTAATGCAAATAGATCCGCCACCTACTCCAACTTTAATAAAATCGGCGCCAGCCTCGGCTAAATATAAAAAACCAGCTTTATCAACCACGTTTCCTGCTCCAACAGCTACCTTACCCTTATAATGTTCCTTTATATATTCTATAGTAATTTTCTGCCATTCCGAAAATCCATCCGATGAATCGATACACAAAACATCAACACCAGCTTCAACCAAGGCAGGTACGCGCTCTTCGTAATCACGGGTATTAATACCAGCACCTACAATTAGTCTTTTATGATCATCCAGCAATTCATTCGGGTACTCTTTGTGATTATCGTAGTCTTTTCTAAAAACAAAGTATTTCAGGTTTTGTTTTTTATCGATAACAGGCAAAGTATTTAACTTGTGATCCCAGATAATATCATTTGCCTCAGTCAAACTAATTCCATACTCACCAACAGCAAGATTCTCTATAGGAGTCATGAACTCTTTCACCTTTTTATCCAAACTATCCTTACTTAATCGATAATCGCGGCCAGTAACAATCCCTAAAAATTTTCCGTTTGCCGATCCATCACTGGTTACCCCGATCGTTGAAAATCCAGTTTCTTCTTTTAAAGCAATTACATCCTGTAAAGTTTGCTCAGGCATAATATTAGCACGACTCTCTACAAAACCAGCTTTGTGTTTTTTTACTTTTTTAACCATTTTGGCCTGTTCCTCGATTGACTGAGAACCGAAAATGAACGATACACCACCCTCTTTTGCCAAGGCAATAGCCATTCCATCATCGGAAACAGATTGCATAATTGCGGATACAAAAGGTGTTTTCAGGTTGATTCTGGAAGATTCTCCTTTTTTAAATTTAACCAATGGAGTCATCAAGCTAACTTTGTCGGGTGTGCAATCGACCGCAGTTAGTCCTGGAATAATTAAATACTCACTAAAGGTTCTCGAAACGTCATTAATAATCGTAGCCATAGTTGTTCTATTCAATGGTTGTTCAAATAAAAAATTTTACGAAGGTATAAAAACATCCTGTCTCTATTAAATCAAACAAGCTTAAAAATTAAAACAATCTGATTTGACCACAAACAACAGCCCCTCACCAATCGAAATAAATACCTGCCTAACAAAGGCTTAGTAAAACAAACCTATTCCTTAAAGTACAAAATTGAAAATCAACAATATTCCCGAATACTTTTAAAAATACGTACAATTCTTCTGTTTTACGATTATTTAGCTGATACACTTAAAAATGCCAACCCACTTTCAACGATACTTCTCCCTGAATCTTTTTGGTTTTGTATTCTGTAGTACCAACTGACACTTTTTCGTTATTTAACACATAGTGCACGGCAACCCATGGCTCAATGTAAAAGTTTTTATACAGTTTAAAGATATAACCACTTCCGGCGGTTGCTGCATAATCTTTAAAATCGTAAGCCTTGTTATCAATCTTCGAACTGATTGTTTTGTCCCACATTTCAAATCCGACACCTAACCACCATCCTTCAAAATTGTTGTTTTTGAAACAATCGAAAATCAAAGCTGTGGCTGTTGTTTTCAAATCTTTAAAATCATCATTCCCTATTAATTGATCGGGCATCTGAAAACCTGCAATTACACCGCGAACCCGAAATTTCCTGTATCCATACCACAATTGAGCCGAATACCCCAGATTACCGGTTGTGGCACTCATAATTGGAGGAAGCAGATCGATGGCAATACCTACAGTTTGTTTGGTTGTTATACTATCGGTTTGGGAAGCGAAGTTTGATTTGCTGCAAGTTGATTCAACTGTTTTCAATTGTGCTGAAACTGTTGTGGATAAAGCTATTATTACCACAAAAAAAAAGAATTTCTTTTTCATCTTTTACATATGTTTTCATTTGTAAGATGAAACTCCCAAATTACACTCATACTCCTGTGTGTAAGACTTTTTACATGGTCGTTTCATATCATAAAGTGTTAAAGTTTACGATACAAATATCGGCATATAAGGAAGTGAGATTCCTCCGCAATTGTTACCAAATTAATTTACTGAAAAAACTCTTTGCGAATTCGGCTTAACGACTTTGGTGCAATACCCAAATAATTGGCAATATGGTATTGCGACACCTTTTGAAAGATTTCAGGATGATTGCACAATAAGCTTTCATATCGCTCCTTTGCCGAAAGCACCTGCAAATCGATACTCTGCTGAGCAATCTTCACAAATGATTGTTCCATTAAGATTCGGCCCAGGCGCTCCAATTTTGGAATTTTTGTATATAGTTTGGATAAATCCTGCTGTTTAATCACTACCAATTCAGAGTTTTCGATGGCCTTGATATTGATTAAGGACGGTAAATTACTCAAACGGCTTTCGTTAATCGTTACCCAATCGCCCTCGAATGCAAAATCTGTTGTCAGCTCATTGCCATTAATCATGGATTTGAAATAAATCAACACTCCAAAATTGACAAACCCGATAAAATCACACACCTTCCCTTCCTGTAAAAAGAGTTCATTTTTATTGATGGCTCTTACTTCCAGATAATCAGAGAATATCAATAATTCCTCATCTGTTAACGAAACAATTGAGTCGATGCTGTTTTTTATTCTACTTAGCTGATCCATAAACTACTTCTTAGGAATTTTTTCTCTTACTGCCTCAATAATCATCCGGGCAACTTTCTCTGATCCATAATACGAGCTATCAATAGTCAAATGATAATTGTTTGCGTTGTTCCAATTTTTACCCGTAAAATGGTTGCAATAGTTAGCTCGCCCGCGATCTGCCTTTTCTAATAATTGATCTGTTACCCGAGCATCCAAGTCATATTCCTCAACAATTTTATTTTTTCGGTATTCATTGCCTGCATGTATAAATACAGTAAAACAATCGGGATGATCCTTCAACACAAAGTTGGCGCATCGCCCAACAATAACACAAGATTCTTTTTCACATAGTTCACGAATTATTTTGCTTTGCACTAAAAACAGCGCATCAAGCGGAGGCTGTTGTTCATTTAAATAAGCATAGTTCTGTTCATAAAGATCATACAACAGAGAATGAGCCAGTTTCTGTTCGTGCTCCTCAATATATTGAGTTGTGAACCCACTTTGCTCAGTAGTTAATTGAATTAACTCTTTATCGTAAAAAGAAAATCCCAGTTCTTTTGCAATCATCTGTCCAATCTCATGTCCTCCGCTGCCATATTCCCGGGATATGGTAATAATTAATTTTTTATTTGGTACTTGAACAGGAGTTACAGACTTTTCTTTCTCTTGTGGCTTATTTCCCAGCCAAACATCGAAAAACGGTAGTTTACGACTGTATAGTCGTGCCAAATAACCAACCAACAAAGCTGCAACAATAGTTCCTTCCCTCACTCCCTGCAAATGGTGAATCAATGCAAAAGAACTTAATATTCCTACAATAACCATTGAACTGTCAACCCAAATTTTAGCTTTGCCAAACTCCTTATTCCAGGTTTCAGCTATGCCCATTGCTAAACCTTCTCCAGGCAAATAGGTGATGCCCGCTTTTACTTCCAGAAATACACCAAATGCAATCACTACACAACTGAGCAAACACAACAATCCCTGCCAGGCGTATCCGGTTAATGTAAGATCTGAAACTAAATAAAGGGTGAAATCAGTAAAAAAACCAAATACAAATACGACAGGAAGTTGTATTAACTGAAACAAACGATATTTTCGACGCAATAAGAGAATCTGCAATAGGATCAGAAAAACGTTGAAAATAATAGTTACCTCCCCCATTGTCAGCGGATACCTTAAACTGTAAATGTATGGGATACATGAAATAGGTGAGACTCCCAGATTTGCTTTTACTGATAAAGCTACCCCAAAAGCCATTATGAAAAGCCCGGAAACAAAAGCCAAAATTCGTTGTGTAATATTATTCATTCTCATTTACTATAATAGCTAAAATTACTTGATAATAAGTTCAAAATTACTAATTATACACTATCCGGCATCCCAATAAACCATTGTTTCTAAACACATATTGGAACTTTTAATTTACAAAACAACAGCGCCTCTATATTAACATCATAATAAATGCAGAAAGTTATTCTTACATTGGGAATTTGACAAAAATGTTTGATTTTGATTTGAATCAAACAATAGAAATAAATAACTCCTCTGCACGAAAGGATATTTATACCGGAAAAAATATCTCATACAAGAATGATACGAATAAAGTATTGTATGTTTCAGAGTCATCTAATTTTGCCCCCCGTCCTATTTTTTCGTAAATTGATGTAAACCGCTCACATGCAAAGAATAACAATTCTTTTAGTCCTGCTCACCAATAAAGTTGCGGATATCATTTTTCACTACAAATAAAACCATATGCCATGAATTTCTTCTTAGTAAGCAGTATTGCCCTTATCTTTTTCCTGCTGGCCGGAATCCGTGTAATTTTCGAGTACAAAAGAGCCTTGAAATTCCGTTTCGGAAAGTACATCAAAATATTGCAGCCTGGTTTCAGGTGGATCATTCCTATTGTCGAAACCATTAGTATTGTCGACATTCGGGTGATCACCATCAATATCGACTCGCAGGAAGTGATGACGGAAGATAATGTGCCTTGCAGTATTGATGGCGTTGTGTTTTTCCAAATCAACGATCCCGAAAAGGCAATTCTGGAAGTGGAAGAATACAATTTTGCCATCACACAGTTGGCACAGGCTGCCCTGCGCGATGTTTGTGGTAAGGTGGAACTGGATACCATTTTATCGAAACGCGAAGAAATGGGCAAAAACATCAAAACCATTGTGGAAAAGGAAACCCAGGTATGGGGAATTGTAATTATCGATGTGAAAATTAAAGACATTCAGTTGCCCGAGAACATGAGACGAATGATGGCCAATCAGGCCGAAGCGGAACGTTCCCGAAGAGCACGGATTATTCTGGCAACTGCAGAAGAACAGGCCGCAGAAAGTTTGCTGGCAGCCGGCCTGCTCATCGATAAATCACCGTCAGCCATTAAGCTGCGTTTGTATCAAACTCTGGCAAATATAGCTTCGGAAAAGAATTCGACCATTCTGTTCCCATTCCCCGAAGAGGTATTGCCCCGGAGACCAAAAGAGGAGGATTAAAAACTGTTTATGCACGTATTACGGAACAGATCGACAAATAAAATCCTAAGAATTACGAATTTCCCTCGTATAGAATTGATTGCCGTAATCCTAACCGGCATCCTAAAATACATCCTGATGGACTGGCTGCAGATGCGGGCCATTTACATTGCCGGCATCTGCATTTTTTGGGGTGCTTATATTCTCTTTCGATATTCAACCAATAGAGATGTTCTGAGCCACTGGGGATTTACCAGAAATAATTTTAAACGCTCAATGGCCTTTCTGCTTCCTCTTGTTGCGGTTAGTATCTCGGTTTCCCTGATTTATGCTTACTTCAATCATTCCCTGACATTTACCTGGCACATTCTGCCGATTATTTTCCTGTATCCCATTTGGGGAATTATTCAGCAATATTTAATGCTCGGACTGATTACCAATAATCTGATTTCATTGATAAAACCCAGCATTAATAAGTATGTTCTTATTTTTTTGATCTCAACACTTTTCGGTTTGGTGCACTATACCAATTACTTTTTAATGATTTTTACCTTTGCCATGGAAGCCGTATTTCTGCTGGCTTACTTTAAATGGAGAAACCTTTGGGCCATAGGCATTGCCCATGGATGGATCGGGAGCTTTTTACTGTATTTTGTAATCATGAGGGATCTTTGGAACGAACTGTTCGCATGGTTTTAAATGTGAAAGAATCTTTTTAAATCGACACCTCTTTTCAATCGATAATGAACATAGAAGAGAAGTGCTGAAATAGGGATCATGGATATTGCCACAATTATGCTCCATCTGATCTGAAACTGATGAACGAAATAGAGCGAAACAAAACCATCAACACAGATTGAGAAGAGACCAATTGCCAAAAAGATAATCGCCAAAATATTAAAGCCACGTTGTTTTGAAATACGTATCAACCAAATTACAAGCAATAACAAAAGATAAAATGACAACAGAATGGGAATACCCAGTTTGATTCCCCAACCAACATTGGTGCTAAACAAATCCAATAAAATAAGAAGAACCGAAGTTGAAACCAGACTTCCAAGCACTATTATCAGCATTCGATGCCGCCAAAAGGTAAAGACACTGATGTTGGCAAGTACCGCCAAAGAGGCCACAGTACTGTAACTTGACCAGGTAATGCTTTTGTTCAAAAAAAGATTCAACGTAACCGTAACCAAGATTCCAGAAAAGAGAATGATGTTTGATAACTCCCAGAATAATTTACGTCGCTGCGCTTTGGTCAGTTTATCAAAGTCATCAATGATCCTATCCTTTTCGAGCTTTTGCTGCGATGTGGAAAATTCGTCTGCTCCCGATTTTTCTCCAATAGATAAACCACACAACGGACAAAAATTCATATTGACATCCAGTTGTACTCCGCATTTATTACAGTAATTCATCTCGCTGTTCATGATATGTATTTAAAATTTTAACCTTCACATTTTGCTCAACAAGAAATCGCAGAAACCGACGTTCAAACTCCTTTGAATTGCTTATGTTGCCAAAACTCAAAACCAGTTTGTCCTTGTATCCAATCACTCCGCAATTGATCTTCACTTTTTTATTGGGTGGCGGCGGTGTTATCACAAAATAGTTTATTTGATCGGCTATGGCATCGGGTACTTTCGTATTTCCCAAATTAGTTACCACTCCACTAAATTGATTGGCTCCTTCGGCATAATACTTAGCATGCAAAACAAGACTCTTTAACAGAATGGGGATACTTCTCACAAAAACATTTCGTTCGCCGCCAACATTACGCGATATAATTTTACTGATGAGCTTTTCATCCGTCTCCAGCTGCATTTTATGATGCACCAGGTTCACAATTTCATCGAAGGAGTAAAGCCCTAATCTAAAGTCCAGTTCCGGTAAAACAAAGAGGGAGAAATTTCGCATGGTTTTCGTTGGGTAGATGTTCCGCAAATTGATCGGAACCTGAATTCTAGCCAATTTACGACGAACTCCCTTTCCTTTGGCCTTACATTCATGAAAAATATCCTGAAGCACCAAAAGATAAACAGCCACCAGAAAGATGGTAATACTAACCGATTTTTCGCTTGCTCTCTCCTTCAATTCTTTGGTTGAAATCATTGCCAAAAGCACATCAAAACGGGGCTTGGAATTCAAATCAAAAGGCAAATGAAAAGCTTTTGGCTGATGGATTACATGAGGTATTTTCTCTTTGAAGTATCGGTTGTAAGCATCTTCGAATTCTTCGGGACTGGCTTTGCTTGTATAAAATGGATCTATTTGCTCCTTAGGAATCATTCCTTTTTCATTAAAATAATAAATCAGAATGGCTTTCATAAATTGCAGCAAACCAGATCCATCAGTAAGAATATGAGAAAATTCGACACAGATTTCATTGTTACGAACCAAAATACGAAAGAGATGTTTGTTTGAATCCTTCCTATCGAATGCCTGACAGAGCAGCCCCTTATCACTTGTTACTTTAACGGGATCATCAATCTGCTCCAGATAATACCAGAAAAATCCTTTCCGAAGGCTTACTTTAAAATAAGGAAATCTTTTTTCAGCCAGTTCAATCGCCGAAAAAAGGTGTTTAATGGCAACCCGCTCGTTAAGAACTGCGGTAATTCGTGCAACTGTAGAATGTTCTTTTGAGCGTATGGCTGGAAATATTTTTGCTGCATTGTCAAGAGGTGCCCAAAAACTTAATTTTTTATCCATTACAACAGTAAGTTTTTAACGAAAATCCTTCTTTATCCCTTGCAAGTTACGGAAAAAAAGACGCTTCCATTGGTTAATTTCATAACTTGCAGGATATTCACGCATAACAGTCCAGGCACAAAGGCAAATCCATTAACTCTAAATTGAAATACAGCTTAAAATTGAGAGATCGTATTTCTTTGGAAGTTACAACTCTCTATCTTAACCTTTCACCCCTTATACTTTGTGACTGAGACACTTTACCATTACAATCTATGAAAGCACTCCTAATTATTTTTTCGAGTACCTGGAAATTCGCAGCAACCTTTCCCGTTGCGGTCTATATTTTTCAGATGTCGTTTTATGAAACCATCTTGTACACAAATATCGGTGGATTCATTGGCATCCTGATCTCTACTCTGGTTTCGAAAGGTTTAATCAAACTATTTAATGCTTATGGCTCAGATCTGTTCAAATCAAAAAAGAAAATCCGAAAAAAATTCAGCAAACGAAACAGACGTTTAGTCTTTTTAAAAGACAAGTACGGATTGGCAGGTATTGCGATCCTTACCCCAGTACTTTTGTCGATTCCTATTGGTGTTTTTTTAAACACCAAATATTACGGGCATCGGAAAATCAGCTATCTGTATTTACTCATTTCTCAAATTGTATGGTCGTTTGCCTATACCTTATTTTTTACCGCAATAAAATTCAGTATTTAAGAGCTAGAAACCAGCGGGCTAATCTTTATTTCCGCGAGACAAGCCTGCACAAAAAAAGGCCCAGTAAACGATCCAGAGCCATTAACTAATTCTGATTTACTCTTACAATAAACTTTATGAAACGTCAATGCCAAAGTGATTTTGACACACAGGGGGTAATTATTCCAGCATGGTAAGTTCCATATGGCAAATCAAAAACAAATTATAATCATATGAAAGTAAGATGTTTACTAGTTGATGATGAAGATCTTGCTCTTGATGTGATGGAGGCATATATCAAGAGAATTGACTATTTGCAATTGGAAGGAAGATGCAAAAGTGCAGTTGAGGCTTTATCTGTTTTAAACAGCAAAAAAATTGATTTGCTTTTTCTTGACATTCAGATGCCGGGATTAACAGGAATTCAATTGCTGCGAAATATTTCCAATCCTCCAACAGTGATATTCACCACCGCCTATTCCGAATATGCCTTGGAAAGTTATGATCTGGAAGCCTTGGATTATTTAATCAAACCAATTCCTTTCGAACGTTTTATAAAAGCTGTAAACAGATATTTCAAGCTCAAGAAACACGATTATCAGATTCCCGAAAAAAAGGAACAAAGCAGCACCGATCAGGCATTTATATTCGTAAAATCCGAAAAGAAAATGGTGAAAGTTTTCTTGAATGAAATACTTTACATTGAGAGCCTGCGGAACTATGTAAGTATTTATCTGGAAAACGGACAGGAAATTGTGACTCTTAACACCATTAGTAATATTGAAGAAAAACTACCCGAAACAAATTTCCTAAGAATACACAGATCATTTGTTATTGCGATCGACAAAATTGAAAGTTTCACTTCAAGCCTTGTTCAAGTCGAACAAAAATACATCCCAATTGGCCGAAATTACAAAAGTATGGTTATGGATGTACTCAACCAAAACAGCATCAACTAACGAATTTGCTTTGGATTTTCACACGGCATTTCCTGAAAGATGTGGACACATTAAAATTAAATAAAAACAATTACACAAAAATTGAGACACTACCCCGCCAAACTTTTTTTTGATTATCTAAATTGCGCCAGCCTGTCTCCAAACAATTTTTTGATTGCCTGGCTCACGCCAGATGATCTCCAAACTTTTTTTTGACTACCTAGCTCGTGCCAGATGACCGCCAAACAATTTTTTGACTACCTGGCTCGTGCCAGATGATCGCCAAACTTTTTTTTGACTACCTGGCTCGTGCCAGATGACCACCAAACTTTTTTTTGACTGCATGGCTTGCGCCAGATGATCGCCAAACTTTTTTTGATTGCCCAGATCACCATAGAAAGTCTCTATATTATAACTGAATGAGATACTGCTATAAAAACCACATTAAATTGAAAAAGCCGTTCATAAGAACGGCTTTTCGCTGGGGTATCTGGTTTCCGAAACATCGAAATATTGCTGAATAAGTATGCCAGCCAAATCGTTTATAGGAGACAAGGGCCCCATGGGTATCGGTAAAGGTTTTGAAGTATCAAAACCATCTTGTGCACTACTTAATAAACTCGCAAAATCGAGAAAATGACCTAAAGAATTACCATTTTACAGGTACAGCAATCCTTTCTCCTAAACCACTCTTTGTGCTAGAGTCCAATAAACGAATAGAAATGCTGTCATTTTTTTGTTCAAATAATCCTATCCCATAATTTCTTCCTAGTGGAATATTATTATATATATATACTCAATTCTCATAAAAGATTTCACTTTAAAAATTTAGGTAAGAACCTCCCAAACAACAACATAAGCAAAGTGTAAAACACAATAAAACCTGGCAATATGATCGTAAACAATCCATATACTCTTGATTCCGATTCCGACTCCCAAATGGATATATTTTCCCATCCGCATAAATGTAATATCGTTTTTGATATTTCTCTATCAAACATTAAATATCCATCAATCGATTCCATTCCAAAAAAGCTAATTCCAGCAAACAATAGGATTGCTAATATGCGGTAAAGAAATTTAGCTCCATATTTCTTTATTGAAAAAAATAAAACCATTACCAAAACGAAAAAAATCAAAAGGTGCGTAATATTCATATACTTCCATTGTCGAAAATAGAGATTAATATATGCAACAATACTTAAGCTAATTATTTCGCAAAAAAGAATAAGAGCTAGGTACTTGAGTATTTTTTTCATAAATAAATGTTTACCATTCTACAGGCACAGTAATTCTTCCGTTTAAATTATCTCCTGCTCTAGGATTCCTAAAGTCTATCCTAATAGAGTCACCACTAACTATTTGATCAAATATTTCTTTGTAATTGCATTTAAAATCATCTAAATTACCAACAAGTAATGTATCCTGTTTAAGTGCTATCATTTTTTTAATATCCTCTGAGAAATACTTTTGAAAAGTTTGAGAAGAATCCAATCTATGCCATGTTTTAAAAACAAATACCTCTTCTTCATATGGATATATATGCTTAAACTTAGTATTTGATATTCTCTTTAACTTTTTCTCTTGCTCTCGGAACAAGGTTATCCCGAACCTCCGTCTGAAAGGTTCATATTCATAATCGATAGAAGTAAAAGATCTTCTCCTTAAAGAATTATTCTTGATTTTAAGTTTAAGAGGAAGGTTAATTCTAAAAATTTTCTTGTACTTAGAACTCATTCTTAAAACGACAGGATAATCTACCCTTTTCTGTTCTATCACAATAGCTTCCTTGGTATCTTTGCATGAATTTAAAAGAATCATTAAAATACTAACAACTATTATTATTTTAAATTTACTCATCTATAAATATGTTCAATTACACAACAATTCCTTTTCCTTACTTATTAGTCATTAAGACTTCAACTCCTTTTGTTTATGTCCTTGACGAATACTTCGTTTTATAAACAAAGTTACAATCCAAAAAAACAGATACACAGCCAAAGACCAATAAAAACACTCTCAGATTCTTAGTTATAAATTTATATTGTTTTTTATTTTAACGAATTCCTCTTTATGACTAGAATTTTCCAATATCGCTATTATCGCATCCTCTTTTCTTTTTCAGAAAGTTCACCAAACCATCTCTCATATCATAATTCAAAAAGCAATCCATTTATAGAACTGCTTTTAATCTTCATAAAGTAATTATTAACGATCTCTAAAATTAGTCCACTTTTGCACGCCATCTTTTAAATTGGCATCAATGGCAATTACCTGACCTGTAACATTCACTAGATACAATACTCCATCTCCTATTACTATATTTGATGTTACATGAGAATAAGTATCAAACTCCCACAACATTTTCCCGTTTTTAAGGTTTATGGCTCGTAATTTTCCTTGCTCTGTACTTATGTAAAGATTCTTTTCATCTGATCCAATAGGTTTGTTAATAGGCACATTAAGCGTCTCATTATTTGGGAATTCATACGTCCATTTTGGCTTGTCTAATTTCTTACCTGCAAGAGATATTCCTTTTTGTCCCATTCTTTTTTTCACATAACCTTTTTGTGTTAAAATTATATCAATCCAATTTCTATCATATTTCATAAATTCTTTAGATAGAATATTCCCATTTTCTATATTTAGTTTAAGAATACTATCATTACGATTTCTCACAACTATATTATCCCCACATGCAGTAACTGAATCGAAATATTCCTCTTTATACTTCCAGATAATTTTTTTAGAATTAATAGAAATGCATAATAAAGTATCTTTGCTTTTACCTATTAAAAAATCATTCTGAGTCATCAACAAATAAAACGGCATACTGCTTTTATATTCCCACTTTTTTTCTCCTGATGCAGCATCTAAGCCAACGGTAGTCGAATCTTTTGATAGAAAAAGAAAATCCTTCTGTTTATTATACTTACTCGTTCGAATGTTATACTCTTCAGTAGTCCAGACCAATTTCCCTGTTCTTTTACAAATACCTTTAAAAGCTCTATAGTCAGTAAGAATGATATTGGATTTTGTATTCAACATTTCTCCATTTGATCTATTTTTATACTTTTCAACCCAGTATTTCTCTCCCGTTTTTCCATTGAAACAAATAATTGTATCTCGTTTTGAAACAAACATAGTGTCGTTTGATAATACAAGGTTAGATGATTCTGTTCTTCCGCTCAAATTAAAATGTCCTACATACCTTTCATTATTTGAGAAAACCCAACGCGCTTCATTAACTTTTTCAACATGAAGAACTCTTGCTCTCAAATTGTAATGAGATTTAATTAACTTAAGCATAGTATTAGAATTCTCCTGACTTTTAGCCGGAAGTAACGATACACAAAATAGAATAGTCACTACTAAATAAAATCTTCTCGTTGTATTTGATAAAGTATTCATATTATAACTCCAACTTTTTATTTTACTCATGATAATAATAATTTAATTTTGGTATCGAGTACAACACACTTCCGATAATTCCCGATCTTCATATAAAAAGTAATTCACATATTTTGGTTCAAATCCAAAAACATCCCCTGCTACACTTGTATCAAGAATTCTAATACTCGTAGGAACAATCTTTTTATTTGAAAACAAAATATGTTCTTCTTTTTTATAATGAAGAAATAATCTACAAAATTGAGGCGTTTCAAACTTACCATCATCATCAACATCACATAAATCAGACCAAGAGATTCCACAAGAATTATAAATTACTTCAAACATATCTTCTTCAAATCGATCCCAATGATCATTACCAATAGCCAATAAAGCGCTAACCCCAAAACCGGCCGAAGCACTTATCAAAGTTCCAGCTGCCGTTAACATGTTATCCATCATCTTTTCTGGTTCATAAGCACTTTCCAATGAGATTAATGAGTCTACATATCCTAGAGTATTAACATTTTTAAATGCAAACTTCATGAATTTTTTTGCATAACCACTCTTTCTTACCAAATCTTTAACGGCTTTCGTATTTGTTCCTATAAATGATTTTAATTCCTTATTTGATTGATACATTCTCTTTAAAACAGCATCAGTCGTACCGTTCGTTACTCTTTTATTTACAAGGAATAATTCTATTCCTTTTGTATTCCCAGTAGTTCTATATTTCATCAGCTGTTGAAGCTCTTTATTGCTTGCACCCAATGAGTTTGCAATTGCTTTGAATTTTTTACCACTCAATTCTTTGCTTTTAAAGAAATCTTCGGCATGCTCTAAAGTAAAGGCACTAATATTTTGAGCTTTGGTTTGAAAGTAAGATTCTACATAATCTGAGGTCAATCCCAAAATTTCGGCACCATTACTTAGCTTCTTCATTTCTTTGGTCAGAATCTGTTCTGCAATAGCTGTTGGATTTGCTATTTCTTTTTCTGTCCAGCCTCCTTGTTCAAGAATGATTAATATTTCATCTTCATTTTTCAAAAACTCCAATTTCTGAAGATGTTTAAACACGGTAGCGACAATAAATCGGGCTTCGGCTTCAATCCCCACAATTACATCGCCCAATACATCTCTAAGCACTTTTGAACAATACTTTGTATCCGCAAATTCATTTAAAGAATCCTCAGGTTTATAATGAAATATTCCCAATGCCTGAATAAAATTATCTAATGGTGATCCTTTACCCAATCTTATCTGCTCACTTATTATATAATTTATAATCTCCAATAAGCCACCACCTTGAACCTGATCACTTTCGGTAATTTCTTTTTCCTCAATACTTAATTTATTCGCAGGAAAATCGTTTAGCCAGATAGTTGTAACTCCCTTCATAACCTATTGTTTTTTTGTTTTTAACTTTGACTTTAATTTGATTTTCATTTCGTTGGATTTTATTGCAATATTCTCCAACTTATTATCAACAAGTTCATTTCCTTGGTATTCAATTATTCTGTTTGGAAAATTTAAATTGGAAGAAAATGATTTCCCTACGGCATTTTGACTTTTAACACATAAAATAAATTCACCATGGTCAAGCCAATTGTTCCAAATTACACCATCTAAACTTTCATAATACATTTCTGTTATTACAGGTTGTGATTCTTCTTGCTCCTCTTCATCTTCAGTACTCACTGGCACAGCCGTAGGCTCCACATTCTGCCTGCTTAAATCGCTTACCTTCCAGTTTTTTTCAACCATGGTTTGTCCGTCTTGAACGATGATGGCTGGTGAGAGTTTAAGGACGCTTACCATTGGATCCTTGCCTTCGCTGTGAAAATAATCGTGATGTGCAATACAAAGAGTATCGTGCAGCTCGATGGTTCGGCTTTTGGATGCAAGAGTAACCGGTGAGAACACCAATTTCACATACTTCATATCCAAATTGCTGGCTCCCCAAGCATACAAATGTGTATTTTTAGGACTTTCTACCTCTATATTGAACAAACCACCTAAGGGTTGTGTGGAAGCGGTGCCATTGGTATTGATTTTTTGGTCGAAACCAAAATCTAATCGTCGTATGTTGTAAACCAGATCGTCAACATACATTTTTGCTACTATACTCATTTTATGTTTCGCTTAATTGTAAAAGTATAATAACTTCTCCCGTAAAAACTAAGCTGGAGAAGCGAACTCTTTTGTTAATTATTAGTAAGAGGTAGTAAAGATAATAAAAATAAATTATGTGCATTTAACAGGTGCGAATTATCGTTAATCACTTTCATCGCAAAACAGAATGAACCGCCACAAACACATCATTACAAATAGCTTACAGCCTAATAAATATTTAAGGATTACGATTTCCTACACCGAACCGCTACAACAAAGACTGATTTCACAACAAACATCCCGACAAATTAAAGACTGTAAAGCTATTGAATGAATGGTATAAAACACAAAAAGCCGTTCATAAGAACGGCTTTTCGCTGGGGTATCTGGTTTCCGAAACATCGGAAATCGGTCTTGCTTATTTGATACCGATTATTAAATTGTATATCGGCACTACTCAATTATATCTTTTATAAAACTACTGTGCAGTATACACTTTGTATTCCCAAGCTTTAAGGGACATTTTCTCTTCTGCTGTAAACCTGGCTTCTTCATTGCTAAAGTAGTCTTTATAGTCTCCCGCTAATGCTTCCGATGAAAGTGTAAATTCCTGATCTTGGTCAGTCAAATTCAATACCACTAGTACTTTATCGCCTTCTGCCTCACGAACAAATGCGTAAACCTCTTCGTTCTTATCGGAAGGAATTCGAACAATCTCACCTCCTTTAATTCCGTTCTGCAATGCCTTATTATTGCTTTTTAAGCTAAGTAATTGCTTGTAAAAAGGCTCCAATGTTTTGTTACTCCAGTCAATCGTATCTTTCTCAAAGAATTTTAATCTCTTTGCCATTCCTGCTTCCTGTCCGCCATAGATCAATGGCATTCCAGGCATTGTAAAAGTCAATACGGCAAAAGTATTTCCAGCCTCTCCCATTCTTTCCTTAACGGTACCATTCCATGAGTTCTCATCATGGTTGGTAATAAAGTTCATGATGTATGAATCTGCTGGGAAAACGGTATCGATCTTTGCAAAAAAGGCGTCGATGTCGTTTGCATTCTTCTCTCCTTTTGCAATATCATTCATGATGTGATGGAAATCCCATCCATAGCCCATATCAAATGCATTCTCTAATAATTCGTGTCCGCCATCTTCAGCCAACATGAACACTGGCTTGATTGAATCCAGGTCTTTGCGTGCTTTCTCCCAAAAATCGGTAGGAACCATTCCTGCTACATCGCAGCGAAATCCGTCAACATCAGCATTCTCAATCCAATATTTTAAGGAACCGATCATGTACTCACGCATGTCGTTGTTATCGTAATTCAAGTCTGCAGTATCCGACCAATCGGTACCTTCCGGTATAATCATCTCTCCAGCTTCATTTTTGGTGTAATACTCAGGATGCTCAGTCATTAATACATTGTCCCAGCCAGTGTGATTGGCAACCCAGTCTAAAATAACATGCATTCCCATTTCGTGAGCTTTGTTTACCATGTTTTTCAAATCGTCCATTGTCCCAAATTCAGGATTCACCGCGCGATAATCTGCCACAGCATAGTAACTGCCCATGCTTCCTTTTCTATTTTTCTCTGATATAGGAAATACCGGCATCACCCAAAGAATATCCACACCCATTTCCTTTAAACGAGGCATGTGTTCAACAAAGGCATCGATGGTTCCCTCTGGCGTGTACTGACGAATGTTCACTTCGTAGATGTTTGCATTACGGGTCCATGCAAGAGGTTTTTCAACTTTTACGTCTTCAGCAACAGCTTTTGCCGCAGGTTTATTCTGACAAGCAACTAACATTCCTGTTAGAATGACCATAGCCAGAACAATCTGATTAAATTTTTTCATTTCAGTTATTTAAGATGATTAGTTTTAAAATTAACCACGAAGGGCTCAAAGGATATCACAAAGGCCCTCAAAGAAAACCTTGTGATACTTTGTGTTGTACTTAGTGTTCTTTGTGGTAAAAAACATTTCTTACAACACCTCCAATAATACAATATTGTATTTGGTATCAATGCTTACTTTTCCGTTTTCAACTTTTGCTTTCTTACCGGAATAAGCATCCCGCAATTTGGTTCCATCCTCTAAATCAGCAATTACCAATTCTTTTTCTCCTTTTGGCAAATCCAATCCTACAAAAACCTGATCCTGCAATTCAGCATTGCTATATGTTCTGCTGAATAAGTAAGGCTTTTCGCTGATCATTTTATGCACTCCTGCACCAACTGCCGGATGATCTCTTCGAAATTTGCCAAGCTTTTGCCAGTGAGCCAATACGGCTTGTGTATGCTCATCGGTTTCAACTTTCTCCCAGTTCATAAACGAACGCAAAGTAGCATCGCCAACAGTTCCTTCAATTATCAACGATCTGGCTGTTTCATCCCCATAATACACTTGTGAAGTTCCCGGGCACAACAACAATTTATTTGCTGATTCAATGCTTCTTTCTCTCTTTGGATCAAAAGGTGATCCGTCATCATGAGATGTCAGATAATTCAAAACGCCATAACCTTTTAAGTCGCCATTTAATATTTCTGAATATTTCGAGAACAATTCTTCGTAGCCCGATAGTGCGTTGTACTTAAATTCGAAGTTGATTAAATCAGTAAATCCATTGGCATAATAGTTCACCTGCTTATCGCCAAAATCGTAAACAAATTTGTTACTGATACTGTATCCATAAACTTCTGCAACAGAATAAAATTCGTTGTTGTCCATTACCTTTTCAGGATTATTTTTCTTCCACAATTGAAATGCATATTCACATTCCGTACGAAAATCGCCCCAAACTGTTTCTTCGGTATGCTTCACAGTATCGGAACGGTAACCGTCAATTCCAAACTGAACGATGTAATCGCACAGCCATTTAATCATGTGGTATTTTGGTGTGCGTGGATATCCTGTACGGGCAAAGAATTCATCCAATTCTTTCATTTCCTGATCGTAACGTCCTTCGTTTTTCCATTTCTCAGCCAAGCTTGCAGGAACAGTCACTTCCTGTGTGCTTTCTGTTTTAAGATCGGGCAGATTATCAGTCAGCGTGCACTCAGTCGTAGTTTCGAAGTTCTGATAAGTGCAGGTTGGTCCGGTTCTCACCCATTCCTTTTCCCAGGCCGGGTCGGTCTCTGTTGCTGGTCCGGTGTGATTAATTACCGCATCCATTACAATCCGAATTCCGTTGGCATGAGCGGTCTCTACCAATTCAGCCAAATCCTCCATTGATCCGAAGTTCGGATCCAAAGCAGTCCAATCCTTGGCCCAATATCCGTGAAAGCCATATGTATTTCCTGTTCCCTCATCAACAGCTCCGTGAATTTGCTCTGTTACCGGCGTAAACCAAATGGCGTTAATTCCCAGATCATTAAAATATCCTTCTTTTATTTTCTGAGTGATTCCCTTGATATCACCACCTTCAAAACCTCTCAGTTTTCCGGTTGGCAATTCCCGTTCAAAGTTCACGTCATTATCTTCAGTTCCGTTGCAAAAACGATCTGTCAATAGAAAGTACAAGTTAGCTCCCTCCCACACAAATGGCTTTTCAGCATCTGTAATTTGCTTTTCGGATGTTGAACACCCCAAGAGCAGAAAAAGTAATGCTGCAAATATGCTGTATCCTAATTTCTTCATCATTTCGGTTATTTTAGACGCTGATTATATATGATTCTTTATGATTTCCGCTAATTTCAATGCAAACAGCAAGAAAATACATACTGATTGTTACAATTTTTCAGATCCGGATAATTATTTAAATTTTAATATCAGTATTATTCTTTGTGTGCCTTTGTGCTCTTCGTGGTTCAATTTTTATTCTTTGGCTCAAAAGCATTCTACTCTTAATTCTTCCTTACAAAACCTATCGAAATTTTATTGTTATTGATTGCTTTCCTTCTAATCTTACTTCGCCTGCAAAACGAAGTATTTTTAATTCCTTATCCCAATCGAAATCAATAAGCTTCTTTCCTAAGAATACCTTCTTTGGTTTCTTATTGATATTGTGAATAACCCAATTGATTGTCTTCTGAGTGCTTTGGTAATGCTCCCCTTTTTCAGTCTCAACTTCCAATATCAATTTCGATTTCGAGGCCGCAGATCTAAAGTTCAGCATTTCGTACTGTCCCTTTCCATATGCATCAGGAGTTGCTCCATCATCGTTGTACAAATGTCCCTTACTTCCCACAACAGACTTGTCTTGATAGTAATGCAATTCCATATTTTCAAGAGAATAAGCTCTGGTATTCAGCATTCCTTTAATCATTGGAATGAAAGAACCACCCCGAACAAATACGGGAATATGATCTTCTTCTGTAGTAATGGTGTAGCTTTTCCCGCCTTCATATTTCTTTTCAGAAACAAAATCGAACCAAACAGAATTAGCAGGCATGTATACTTCTTTCTCTTTTAAGCCTGCATCGGTAATGGTCGATACCAAAAATGCATCTCCCCACAAATAGGTATCCGAAACAGATAACAATTCTTTATTGTCCTGTTCTTCGAAAAACAAAGGACGCATCAATGGCAAGCCAGTCTGGTTATTATCGAAGGCAATGGTATAATTGTATGGCATCAACTTATATCTCAATTGAATTGATTTCTTTGCCAATGCTTTGGTTTTTGACTCTCTAAACACCGGCTCGGAGGCAACAGCTTCCTGTGCATGCGGACGAAATATCGGTTGAAAGACACCATATTGCAACCAGCGAGTGTACAATTCATCATCTAAATTATCACCTGCAAATCCGCCTAAATCGGAATGCATGTAAGCAATTCCCTGCAAACCCATCTGCAAAGAGATTTCGGTTTGTGGCTTTAAACCTTCCCACGAGCGACTCACATCCCCTGTCCATGGTACCATTCCGTAACGCTGCGAACCAACGGCTCCTGCTCTCATCAGAATAAACGGGCGTTGATTGGGAAAGTCTTTCTGATAACCTTCATACACCAATTTCGCCCAGTAATGACCGTAAATATTATGTACCTCATCGGCCGATCCGTTTACATGCTGCAATCCTGCCGGATGAACTTCCGGTTCTCCTAAATCGCCCCACCAACCGGCAACTCCTTTATTGGCCAATCCTTTGTAAATATCCCAAAACCAGTCAATCGCTTTCGGCTTAAACACATCTACCAATCCGGTATTCCCGAAATAAAAATCGTAGGTATAAGGATTCCCGATAGAGTCCGTTCCCAAAACCTCTTCTTTCACGGCCTCGTCCCATCGTTTTGATGTAGTCAAGATAAAAGGCTCAGTAATCAGGATTGTTTTTACTCCTTTAGCATCCAAATCGGCAATCATTTTCTCTGGTGTTGGAAATGAATCACGCTCAAAAGCCAAATTTCCCATCTCACCTTTCATCTCTTTCCCAAACCAAAACAGATCCAAAATAATCGCATCAACAGGAATAGAATCTTTCAGAAACTGATCGATTGTTTCTCTGCATTCCTTCTCCGAATGATATCCGAACCGACTCGAAAAATTCCCAAAACTCCAACGGGGAAGCATAGGTTGTCTGCCCGTTAAATTGGTAAATTCATACGTGAAGCCTTCCCATGTATCCGAAGCAATTACTTGATATACTTTTCGTCCGCTGCTACTTTCATAGCGCAAGGTATTTGTATGTTTGCTATCTAAATCCAAATAACCAATGGGTGCATTGTCGAAATGAACGGCATACATTTTCGAAGAAATCACCAAAGGCATGGTGTAATTCATCAATTCGGAATGGGTACCGTATCCGTAATCAGCTCTGTTGTATAATTGAAGTCGGTTTCCGCGTCGGTTCATTCCCAAAACACGTGCACCACCACCAAACAATACTTCATCCTCATCAATGGTAAAATCAATATTTTCTGTACTGTCTGTTTTAACGTATCCATCTTTTTCAGAAATCAGCTCTTTGCCTTTATAGCTATAGCTGATATCAAAAGGAGATTTTGAAATAGTTACATTTATTCCCTTAGACCGAAATTGCAATTCATTCCCTTTCTCAACCAGAGTAACAGAAATAAGTTCAGGTTCCATTACTACAGCAGTCGATTCTCCTTTTCCAGCTTCCCCTTTCGGGATGAAGGCCGTTTCTACAATATTTTGATTGTAAAACTGAATCTCATAATTCCCATCATTGGTAATAAGTTCCAATTCATTGCCATTCACTTTATGCGATTGATAAACCCGTTGACTGTTTTGTGCAAATGCCGAAAAAGACGCAAGAGCAACAGCCAATAAAATAGAAAACCGTAAAACAATTCTTTTACTCATATTCAGAGGTTAATTATTCCGGTGATCACCCGATCACGCTTATTTTAATTCTAATATAACTGATGTGTTAGGAGCCAAAGAAATACTCCCTTTCGAAAAATCGAATTTTTTTCCGCTAATCACATCTTTTCCTGACGTGAATGCTCCTAAACATTCAGAAAATCTTTTCAAATCCAGATCCTGTGCCTTTTCGTTCTGATTAATCACCACCATTACAGTCTTTTCCAAATTGCTTCGAAAATAAACATAGGTATCATTTTCAGGAACGTAATGCATCAATTTACCTGTGTGAATTACCGGATTTTCTTTTCTCCAGTTCAATAATTTCTTTAAATAATTAAAGGCTTTATTCTCTTTTGAGCTTCGTCCTTCTGCTGTAAAAGCATTTCTTGCATCACCTTCCCATCCTCCGGGAAAATCAACACGCATTTCACCATCACCATCACTCTTTTTACCTTCCAGCAAGATCTCGGTTCCCACATAAAGTTGAGGAATTCCACGAGTTGTCAGCAGGAAAGTCATCAGGTTTTTGTATTTCTGAATGTTGCCACCTAAAACCGACATGATATGGTCTGTATCGTGATTCTCAGCAAAAATAAATAAGTTGTCTGTGTGTGGATATAGATAATCAAAAGCAAGAGAATTATACAATCGAATCAATCCGGTATCCCATCCTTCTTTCTCATTAAAAGCCTTTGTCATCGCCTCAAACAAGGAAAAATCCATTACACATGGCAAATTGGAATTATAGCCATCATGATTTACAGCATCTTTTTGCCAGTAAGCAATCTCGGCAGGAGTACTTAACCATGTTTCACCCACAATATTCAGATTTGGATATTCCTCCATAATTGAGCCTGAATAAACCGCCATCGCATCTTTATCGTTGTATGGATACGTATCGACTCTAATTCCTCCTAAATCGGCATATTCTATCCACCAAATGGTATTCTGAATAAAATAATTAATCAGTAAATCGTTCTTTTGATTCAAATCAGGCATAGACCGTGCGAACCAGCCATCAAAATTCTTTTCGTAATCTCCTTTGGAAACATATGGGTCATTCGTGGTGCTCTTACGATGATTGGATTGGGTGTATTCAGTAAATACATGAACCCAATCACTTGAAGGCAGGTCGTTCATCCACCAATGAGCCGAAGCACAATGGTTGGTCACCACATCCATAATAATTTTAATTCCGCGTTTTTTTGCTTCCGCAGATAAACGGGCATAATCCTCCTTACTTCCAAAACGTGCATCTATTTTATAATAATCGGATATTGCGTAAGTATGGTAAGATATTTTGGGCTGGTTATCCTCCATTAAAGGAGTATTCCAAATTGCAGTAATTCCAAGTTCCTGCAAATAATCCAAATGATCGATAATCCCTTGAATATCCCCACCATGGCGACCATTAGGATTTTCACGATCCAATTTATCTTTCATTCCTTTAACAGAATCATTACTTGGATCTCCATTTGCAAATCGGTCCGGCATAATCAAATACACCACATCCGATGCATCATAGCCTTTTCGGCTTGCCGAATCTTCTTTTCTTTCTCTTAATTCGTAGGTATAGCTTACTTTCTTTTTGCTTTTCTCTGAAAAAACAAGATCGAAGCGACCTGCTTTTGTTCCTTTTTTAATCAGCAGATTTACAAACAAATAATTGGGGTTATCCGTCTTTATAGTCCCTTCAATGGTAACTCCCTGATAATTCATCGAAACATCATACTTCGAAACATTTTCACCGTGAACCAAAAGTTGTAAGTTTGGATTCTTCATATCCACCCACCAAAACATAGGCTCCACTCTTTCAATTTTCAACTTCTCAGCAAAGGAGTTCATGCTAAAAAAAGAAACCATTAGTAAAGATATCAAAGAAGCTTTCATATGCTTATAATTTGTTTTTGATTTGTCATATGGAACTTACCATGCCGGAATAATCATCTTCCTGTGTGTCACAATCACTTTGGCATGGACGTTTCATACGATTAAAATAAAGCCATTATATAATTTCAGGATAAGAGAAATCCCCTTATCCTGAATTATTATTGTAATAAATTAAGCGTGCTCAATTACCAAGCTGCTATTCTTTTCAATTAGGTATTCATCATCAATCAGGAATAAGGAAATATCATCACCTTCTTCGTTGATTACACCAACTTCATCGGCAGAAACTCTCACATTCAGTAAATTCCCTCTAAATCGAACTTTGAACGAAAAGGATTTCCATTCTTTTGGAATTAATGGTTTGAATATTAATTGTCCGTTTTGAACTCTCATTCCTCCAAAACCTTCAACAATCGACATCCATGTTCCGGCCATACTTGTGATATGCAGACCTTCGTGCACTTCCATATTGTAATCGTCAATATCCAAACGGGAAGTTCTTAAATACAGATCGTAAGCTCCTTCAATATCGCCGATTTTAGCTGCAAGAATAGAGTGAATACAAGGTGAAAGAGATGATTCATGAAGAGTTCTTGGCTCGTAGAAATCGTAATTTTTCTTGATTGTTTCTTCATCGAACTGATCTTCGAATAAGTAAACGCCTTGTAAAACATCAGCTTGTTTGATGAAACATGATCGCAGGATTCTATCCCATGACCAATGCTGATTGATTGGACGTACTTTAGGATCTAAATCGGCAGCCAGAATTTGTTCTTTATCCAAATAACCATCCTGCTGTAAGAATACACCTGTTTCCTCGTCAACCGGATAATACATGTTATCAATGATATCATTCCATTTTGCCGTTTCAGCATCAAAATCAAATTTCAGATTGCACATGATTTCATCAAAACGAGAAGAATTGGTTTCCTTCACATGAGCCATAGCTTCCTGAGTATATTTCATACACCAATTCGCTATGGTACTTGTGTACCAGTTGTTGTTGATGTTATTTTCGTACTCGTTAGGTCCGGTAACACCAAGCATCACGTACTTCTTCTTCGCTTCAGAATAATTAACCCGCTGACTCCAGAATCGTGAAATACCAATTAATACATCCAAACCAAATTCTGCTAAATAATCTTTATCATCCGTATGACGGATATAATTGTAAATAGCAAAAGCAATGGCTCCGTTACGGTGAATTTCTTCAAAAGTAATCTCCCACTCATTGTGACATTCTTCCCCATTCATTGTTACCATTGGATACAAAGCGGCACCATTGGTAAAACCTAATTTTTCAGCATTCTCAATTGCCTTTTGCAAGTGCTTATGACGATAAATCAATAAATTACGGGTAACCTCAGGCTTAGAAGTACTCAAATAGAAGGGAACACAATAAGCTTCTGTATCCCAATAGGTAGATCCACCATATTTCTCACCGGTAAACCCTTTTGGTCCAATATTTAATCTCTCATCTTCACCCGTATAGGTCTGATTCAATTGAAAAATATTGAAACGAATGGCTTGTTGAGCAGCAATATCGCCTTCAATAGTAATATCACTGGTAGCCCATTTACCGGCCCATGCAGCTACATGCTCATCTAAAAGAGAATTATATCCTTTTTTGTATGCTTCTGCAACAAGCTTCCGTGCATCAGTAAGAATTTCATCCTTCCCGTGATTTAATGAACTTAAAACACCTGCATACTTATATAGGCTAAGTTCTTCTCCTTTTTTAACGTCAAACTCAACGGTGTTGGAAACGTATTTAGTCTCTTCCTTTACAGAAGGTACCATTTCCAATTTCTGTCCATCTTTGTATACGTCATATTTCATTCCTATACAAACATGGAAATCCAATTTCTTGGTTTTGGCGGTAATAAAACCTTCACCATTACTGGATTTGCACGTTAAAACATCCCAGAACTTCTCATCATAATTCGAATCCTCATTAGCTACGTCTGCATCGAGGTACGGATTGAAACTAATTTTCCCATCAAAATTTAGAGCTGTAACAGAATAACGAATTGCACCAACTTCGGAAGTCACAATACTTAAAAATCGTTTTGCATCGACCTTAATTTGGTTCCCGTTCGACATTTCAGCAACAAATGAACGGATCAAAACACCTTCCTGCATGTTTAATGTGCGAACAAATTCGCTCACTTTACATTTTGCAAGATCAAGCATTTCACCATTGATTTTTACATCAATTCCAATCCAGTTTGGCGCATTCAGTACCTTCGCAAAATATTCCGGGTAGCCGTTTTTCCACCAACCTACTCTGGTTTTATCAGGATAATAAACACCTGCGACATAAGTTCCTTGTAATGTTTTTCCTGAGTAATGTTCTTCAAACATGGCTCTTTGGCCCATATTTCCATTACCTAGACTAAATATGCTTTCAGATGAGCGATGATTCTCAGGAGTAAATCCCTCCTCGATCATGCACCATTCATCGTGTTTTAAATATTCATTCATATTGATTTCCTTTTAAAAATAATCCTACCTATGTCCTTAAAAGTTCAATTGACTCATAGAAAACCCGACAAAACCGGGAACTACAATATTTGCTTTTCCCAACACATCAGGAGAACCAATTCCAACACACTTCATTTTGCCGTTAATTGCAGCTTCAACTCCAGCTTCAGCATCCTCAAATACCACACATTCCGAAGGTGCAACCTTAAGAAGCTCTGCTCCTTTTAGAAACACTTCCGGATCCGGTTTTGCATTACTCACTTGAGTTCCATCAACAACCACATCAAAATAATCGGTAAGCTCTAACTGATTCAAAATAGTCATCGCATTTTTACTCGCAGATCCCAAAGCAATCTTCACCCCGTTGGATCTGAGTTCAGTCATAAATTCTTTCACTCCAGGAAGAATTTCATCAGGAGTCATTCTTAATATGTACTCCAAATAGTTTTTGTTTTTCTTATCGGCCAATTTAAGTTTAGTTTCCTGATCGAGCTCAACTCCACCAATCGAAAGAAGTATATCCAAAGAGGTCATTCGGCTCACACCTTTCAATCTCTCATTATCTTCTTCGGTGAAGTCAAAACCTAACTCGTTTGCTATACTTTTCCATGCGATGTAATGATACTTCGCCGTATCAACCACTACTCCATCTAAATCAAATATACATGCACTAATTGTTCCCATTTCAAACAAATATTATTAATTAACAGCTTTATTTTGCTTAACGAAAGTGACAGAAATTGCCCCTAACAACATTGATACTCCGGCGATCACCATAATGTAAATTGCCTCACCGTTGAAAAAGTATCTTAAAATTTCACCGGCAATTATTCCACTAACAATCTGAGGACCTGCGATAGTGAAATTGAAGATTCCCATATACACGCCCATTTTATCAGCAGGCAAAGAGTCCGATAAAATAGAATATGGCATCGCTAAAATTGCAGCCCATGCTATTCCTACTCCTGCCATTGGAATCATCCACAAAGCAGCACTCGATGGTACATCAACTTCAGTTATTAAAAGATTTAAATGAATTAAATCGCCTCCGCTAAACAGGTAAGTTGATAAGAAACCTAACCCTCCTAAAAGCAAGGCTGAAGAATAAACAGTTTTCCTGCCAAATCGATTCGCCAACCTTGACATTAGAATTGAAAATATAGCAGCAAACAAACTGTAGCCTGCAAACAGAATTCCAACCCAATCTCCTGCGTCCTGAAACGATTCCGATTTTACATCAGTAATTGGACATCCCCAGGAATGCTGTGCCAAAGCGTAGGTAGTATATACCCACATCAAATAAAGAGAAAACCAGGAAAAAAACTGAACAACAGCTAATTGCATCATGGTTTTTGGAGTTTCTTTCAACAGTTTAAAGAATCCAGATAAAGTACTTTTTTCCTTTTTCTCCTTTGAAACAACTTCCAAACCTTTATAATCTGCGTATTCTTGAGGTGGATATTCCTTTGTTCGGAAAACAGTCCAAATTACTGATAACAGTAACATACCGCCACCAATATAAAAAGACCAGATAACTGACGAAGGAACTCCTCCATCAGGATCAACATTACTAACTCCCATCACATTGGTTAAAACAAATGGCAAAATAGATCCTAAAACTGCTCCTGTATTAATCAGAAAACTTTGAATGGAATATCCTGCATTTCTTTGTTCTTCAGGAGTCATATCTGCAACAAGCGCTCTAAATGGCTGCATCGTAATATTAAACGACCCATCCATTAAAGCGAACATCACAGCACCAAATACAAGAGGTGGCATAATTTTAACTGCTATACCTGCATTGGGCATAAAAAACATTGCCAAAGCAGCAACTACAGCACCTCCTAAAATATAAGGGCCTCTTCGACCAAAACGGTTCCATGTCCGATCACTCGCACCTCCAACAATTGGCTGAACAATTAATCCCATAACAGGTGCCGCCAACCAAAATAGAGATAAATGATGCAAATCTGCTCCTAAACTTGATAATACACGACTTACGTTTGCTCCTTGCAGGGCAAATCCCATCTGTATTCCTAAGAATCCGAAACTGACGTTCCAGATTTGCCAAAAACTTAATCGAGGCTGTTTTTTCATTTGTTAGTTAATTATGTCCTTCCTGTAAATGGGTTGACGTTTTTAATTACAATCATAAACTGTTCTTTAATTTTGACCCATGAACATACGGATCAGATTCCTCAACAATGAGAAATTCAATAAACAATTTTTGTTTCAAATAAAATTTTGGAAAAAATAGATCCTGATACAAATCGCATTAATTTGTGTTGCAAAGGACTAACTTAATTATCCAACACAATATAGTGTTAAACAAATAATAGATCTGTGTAATTTCCATCATTTTATCTGGAAACGAGATCATATTAATAAGGAAGTAAATATAAAATTAAGTCGGAAAAGAGGTTTCCCTCCACGGTCAAAAGTAGAGAAAAAAATACGATATGTCAAAACAACTTCAAGCTGAAAGTTTCAAAAGGTCAGTAAAAACAGGCTTAACAACCCGTAACAAACGATTGCAACAAATTCAAAAATAAATCCGTTTTTATTCAATTTAAGATGAATTCATAATCTTATTTCATCAAAATAAGCCCTTCCTGCAGACAAAAAAAGCTGCACAAGGCAACTTTTTTCACACATCAGTATACAATATTATATATGTCTGGTTGACCCTCTTACAATCAAATTGGTTTTAACAACTTTTGTGACAGGTTCATAATCCATATCTCCTGCAGAAATTCTTTCGACAATTAATTCTGCTGCTTTCAAACCGATCTCAAAACCATGCTGTTCTAGAGTGGTAAGAGACGGATCAGTTACCCGGGAAACCAAGCCATCCGTAAATCCAACTATAGAAATATCCTCAGGGACTTTTAATCCTAATTTTTTCACCATCAAAAGTGCACCGGCTGCAGTTAATTCATTCACGGCAAATATCGCATCCGGTGGTTCAGGCAAAGCCAATAAATCAGGAGTTTTTAGAATTGCCTCATCAAAACTGTCACATTTAACAATTAAATTTTCATCGATTGGGATTTTGTGTTTTAACATTGCCTGGCGATAACCTTTCTGACGATTCTGAGCCAATAACATATGCTGGGGTGCCGATAAATGAGCAATTCTTCTGCACCCAATTTTAATTAGATGCTCTACTGCAGCAAAAGCACCAGCAAAATCATCAACAATTACATTATCTGATGACAAATCATTACAAACACGATCAAAAAATACGATTGGAATTCCATTATCCCTTAATTCCTTAAAATGACTGTGATCTTTTGTTTCTTTTGACATAGAAACCAAAACTCCATCAACACGACTTGAAAGTAAAGCCTGAACATTAGCAATTTCTCTCACATATGATTCATTTGATTGGAATATCATCACATTGTATCCGGCTTTTGAGGCAATATCTTCAATTCCACTAATTACCGAAGAAAAAAAATGATGAACAATTTCCGGAATGATCACCCCAATGATATTCGTTTTACTATTTCGCAAACTTAAAGCTACAGCATTGGGCTTGTAATGCCATTTTTTAGCAAGTTCATTAACAGCCTCCTTAGTTTTAAAACTAATATCAGGATGATCTTTAAGTGCCCTTGACACAGTAGAGGCAGAAATTCCTAATTCTTTGGCTATATCTTTAATTGTTACTTGCCCGCTTCTCATATATAATTTGTATATTAATAGATATTAACACCTTAAGTAAACACGTGTAACAAGATGATTTGGAATATTCTACATATTCCAACTACGCTTGAAACAAGCTTCGTAAATATAGGGAAAATTAAACAAATCTATAGGTTCGTTTTGGAATTTATTCAGGAATTATAAACTTATATCGATATGTAAATATCAAACGTTTGCGATGACGTTTGCGATGATTTATTTACACTTAACGATCAATCATTTATAAGAAAAATCCATCAACATTTATCTTTGATTACAGAATGAATTAAGGCTAACTTAACGTTAGGGTAATTTTAGAAGGCTAAAAGAGGAAGAACCCAAGTCGGAAACACGAGTTCATATTTTTATCTAAAACACCTTAACTAATTAACTAATTAACTAATTTATCTTAAATTTCTAATTTATGGAACTTAACATTAGTAGACTTAGAAAACTACTTCTTATGCTCGTTATGGTATTTTCATTTACCATGATTCATGCACAGGAAAAAGTAGTTACTGGTTTAGTTACCGATGCAAACGATGGCATGGGGATTCCTGGTGTTTCAGTAGTTGTAAAAGGAACGACTATAGGAACAACTACCGACATTGACGGAAATTACACTCTTACAGTAGACGGCAACGCTACAATTATTTACTCTTTTGTTGGATATCGTCCTCAAGAGATTCTAGTTGGAACACAATCTCAAATCAATGTAATTTTAAGTGTTGAAACCGAAAACCTTTCTGAGGTAGTCGTGATTGGTTATGGTACAGTTAAAAAGGAAGACAAAACAGGTTCTGTAACCAGTGTATCTTCAAAAGACTTTAATAAGGGTAATATTACCTCTCCACAAGACCTTTTAGTAGGTAAATCTTCAGGTGTTGTTATTACATCCGCAGGAGGTGCTCCTGGAAGTGGCTCGACGATTCGAATTCGTGGAGGTTCTTCATTAAGAGCATCAAATGATCCATTAATTATAGTTGATGGTATGCCTATTGAAAGTGTAAAAAACAATGTAAGCGGTAGTGCGAATGCCCTATCATTCATTAATCCAAATGATATCGAAACCTTTACGGTATTAAAAGATGCATCGGCAACAGCAATTTATGGTTCTAGAGCATCGAATGGTGTAATCATTGTTACAACAAAAAAAGGAGCTAAAGGAAAACCAATGCAAGTTTCGTATAGCGGTAGTATATCTGTAGCAAGTGCAGTAGATTATATTGATGTTTATTCTGGTGATCAATTGAGAAAAATTGCTTTATCTAATACTTCTTTATATGATCCTATGAACTACGATAAGCTAGGAACTGATAATACAGATTGGCAGAAAGAAATTTTCAGAACTGCTGTTTCTCACGATCATAACGTGGCAATATCAGGTTCATATAAAGAACTTCCATATCGTGTTTCATTAGGTTATACCGACCAAACAGGTATTCTTAAAAATACTGATATGCAAAGATACACAGGAGCCTTAAATCTAAATCCAACATTTTTGGATGATGCCCTTAAGGTAAACATGAATGCAAAATTCATGATGACCAACAATAATTTTGGAGATGATGGAGCAATTGGTTCTGCTATTTCAATGGATCCAACTCAGCCTGTTTATGATGGAAATCCAGCTTCGGCAGGATATTACCAATGGCAAAATTATGGTGCTAACCTTGGTACTCCTAACCCTGTTGAACAGGCAATGGCAGTAAATAACAAATCTGATGTATATCGATTTGTTGGAAACCTAAAGTTAAACTACACTCTGCCATATGTAAAAGGTTTGCAAGCTAATCTAAACTTAGCAACTGATTACACTGAAAGTGATGGTCAAAATAATCGTCCAACAACTTCACCATCAACCCTTGTTCCTTCGGCTTGGGGTAAATTGAGTGATTATACAGCAAAGAATAAAAATAATCTTTTGGATTTCTACTTAAACTACAATAAAGAGTTTAACGAAGATCACAGACTGGATGTCACAGCAGGATATTCATGGCAGCATTTTGAAAGAGAAGGTACAGATTATACCAGATCTGTTGAAGATTCCGATCACCCATTACAAGTAGATAATGAGTCTGAATTTAAAACTGAAAACTATTTAATTTCGTTTTTTGGTCGTTTAAATTACGCTTTCAAAAACAAATATCTTTTAACAGGAACATTCCGTTACGATGGATCCTCTAAATTCTATTCGGGACCTTCCGCACCAAAAGATAAAATGTGGGGATTCTTCCCTTCTGCAGCATTTGCATGGAAAATTCACGAAGAATCATTTATTAAAAATATTGACCAGATTTCTAACTTAAAACTTAGATTGGGTTGGGGTATCACTGGGCAGCAAGATATCACCGATGAAAACTATCCTGCTCAAGCCAAATATGACATTTCACGAGGCGGATATTACTACTATATCAACGGTAGATACATTCCGACCTTACGTCCTGGAACTTATGACCCGGATATTAAATGGGAAGAAACAACAACTCAGAATATTGGTGTCGACTTTGGATTCTTAAACAATAGAATTAACGGTTCGGTTGATTACTATTTCAGAGAAACCACAGACATGATCAACGAAGTAACTATTCCTAGTGGAAGTAACTTTTCAAACACATTAATTACAAATGTTGGTAGCTTGGAAAATAAAGGTATTGAGGTTTCTTTGAACTTTGTACCGGTTTCTACTCCAGATATGTCTCTAAATATTGGATTCAACTTCTCTCATAATAAGAATGAAGTTACAAAGTTATTATTAACTGATGATCCTAATTATATTGGTGTTACAGAAGGTAGTGGTATGACGGGTGTTACACAAATTACCAGAGTAGGAGAAGCTGCTCATTCATTCTTTGTAAACAAGCAAATTTATGATTCCAACGGGAAACCAATTGAAGGTTTATATGAAGATATAGCTGGAAATGGTGGCGTTATTAATGGTGATAATGCAAACAAATACATCTATCATAGTCCAACACCAGAATACACTTACGGTTTTTCTGCACGCTTTAACTACAAGCAATTTGACATGTCTACATCCTTGCGTGCCAATATTGGCAACTATGTTTTAAATCAAGTTGCTTCAGGTGCTTCCTATGATCAAATGCAGCAAATTGGATATTGGAAAAATATGCCTAGCCATTTGAGTAAAACCAACTTTGTAAAACGTCAATTCACATCTGACTATTTTGTTGAAAATGCGTCATTCCTAAAAATGGATAACATTAGCGCAGGTTATACCTTTAGTAAATTTGCCGGACAGGATATCAATGCCCGAGTTAGTTTTACTGTTCAAAATGTGTTTACAATTACTAAATATTCTGGATTAGATCCCGAAGTTGGAGAAAAAGATGACAGGTCGGGTATTGACAACAACTTATATCCAAGACCCCGCACATTTACATTGGGCGTAAATTTAACATTCTAAAATATTACAACAGATGAAGAAAAATATATATATAATAATCGCGATTCTGTCCTCTGCACTGGTGTACACATCATGTACAAAAGATTTAGAGGTAACACCTATCGATCCGAGTCAGATTTTGGCAGGTAACTTAGGTGACGATCCAGCCTATATGGAACAAACATTGGCTAAATTGTATGCCAGCTTTATTATCTCTGGTCAAGCTGATGATGATGCCGATATCACATCCAGTGATGATGGCTTCTTTATTACAATGAGAGCACTTTGGAATCTACAGACTATTACTACCGATGAAGGAATTAATGCCTGGGGTGATGTCGGTATTTCTGATTTGAATACTCAAACCTGGAGTGCGCAAAATCCATTCTTAACTGCCGTGTATCAACGTTTAAGTTTAAGTGTTACCTATGCTAACGACTTTTTAAATGTAACCGCAGGTAGTACAGAGCCAAACATCATCCAATATCGTGCGGAAGCAAGATACTTAAGAGCTTTTGCTTACTATTGGTTAATGGATTTATTTGCAAACCCTCCTTTTACAACAGAAGAAGATGGAGTTGGTAAATATTTCCCTGAACAAATTCAACGTGCAGACTTATTTAAGTTTATTGTTGATGAATTAAAAGCAATTGAACCTGATTTAGGAGAACCCGGATCTAACTATCCACAAGCTGATAAAGGAAGTTGCTGGATGTTACTTGCTAAAACTTATTTGAATGCAGAGGTTTATACAGGAACAGCCCATTGGGATGATTGTAAAACCTATTGTGATAAAGTTATCGCTAGCCCTGCATATAGTTTAGCGACTGATTACAGACAAAACTTTAGTGCAGATAACGATCGTGGTCATGGTAACAATGAAATGATTTTTGCTTTCGCAGAAGATGGTATAAATACACAAGGAAATGGTGGAATTACTTTCATTATTGAATCTTCAAGTGATGCAACTTATATTCGTGCCGAAGATTATCATGGACTTACCTCTAACACCAACTGGAACGGTAACAGAGCAAGAAAAGATTTAATGAATATTTTAGTTGATACTTTGGCTGTTTATGGAAACAATCCAGTTCCTGCTACCGATACGATTTTTGCTCAGTGTCCTGATAAAAGGGTTTTCTTACGTCAAAAACGATCAATAAATATCCCTACTCCTTCTTCTAGTGGAGACTTTGGTGTAGGTGTTTATAAGTTTACAGCTAAAAATCATGATGGAACGCAAGCTGATAATTACAGTCCTACATTTGCTTCTACCGATTTTCCCGTATTCCGTTTGGCGGATGCCTATTTAATGAGAGCAGAAGCTTTATTCAATACAAGTGGTGCTACTGCTGCTGTTGTAGCTGATATTAATCTGATTCGCGAAAGAGCATATGGAGATGATAGTGGTAACATCTCAGTTAGTGATGTAAATGCCGATTTCATTTTAGATGAGAGAGCAAGAGAATTCTACTACGAAGGACAAAGACGTACTGATTTAGTTCGTTTTGGCAAGTTCACCGGAGGTGCATATAACTGGCAATGGAAAGGTGGTACTTTTAACGGTACAAGCACTAGTAGTCATCTTAATATTTTCCCAATACCGGGCGATGAAATTTCTGCGAATCCTAACATTAAGCAAAATGATGGTTATTAATCATTTAAAACCAAAAAAAATGAAAAAATATTATATATTATTATTTGCATTAGTTGGGGTATTAGGCTTCTTCACGAGTTGTGATGAAGACGGTGATCAACTAAGCTTGAGTGATAACGTTACTGTCCCAACTCTTACTTTACCAGATTTAACTTTGATTAGAGCTAACGGAGCAGACAACTTAATTTTTGCCTGTACTCCGGTAGATCCAGGATTTAATGCTTCGGTAACCTATTTTCTTGAGGCATGTCCAGAAGGTAATAACTTTCAAGATATAACTGAATTATATAAGGGTAGCACATGCGATAACATTGAGTTAACTGTAAATCAAGTAAATTCAATACTATTGGATGGTTTTCCAGAAGATGCAACATCATCTGTTGATTTCAGAATCAGATGCGTTCTCGAAGCTGATGCCGGACTTGGCGTTGATGACCTTGTTTATTATTCAGAGACCGTAAATGGAGATGCAACTATCTTTGGTTTACTTCGTTTAGATATACTTATTACTGGTTCTACAGAAACTCAAAATATCAAATCTCCTGGCAGCGATGGCATCTATGAAGGTTACGTGAAATTTGAAGCTGGAGATAGCTTTACATTACTTGATCCTGATAACAACATTACTTACGGTGCAAGTGGAACAGGTATTGCTGTAGATGGTTCAGCAATTACTGTTGTGGATGCAGGTTGGTATAGTCTAAATGCTAACACTAATGATTTAACCTACACTATTGAGGCCTATAACATTGGTTTAGTTGGAGATGCTACTCCAAACGGATGGGATACTCCAGATACTAAAATGGATTATAACTCCACAGATCGTACTTGGGAAATTACCGCCGATTTAACAAATGGTAATTTTAAATTTAGATTAAATGACGGATGGGCATGGAATCTTGGTGGAAATGGTACTGCTGATGGAAGTACTGACAATTACGATTCTGACAATAAAACGGTTCAGCTAAGTCAAGGAGGAAAAAATATTCCAGTACTTGATGGAGCAGGAAATTATACGATCAAACTGAATATTACTGGATCTGTAGCAACCGTTATAAAAAATTAATACATGAATAAACCAAGGGGTGCCTTAACATATCGCACCCCTAATGATTACAGAGTTTATTCAAAAATTAATAAATATTAGTACTAAATATTTAAGTATGAAAAATAATATATTTATCAAACTATTAGGCCTTGCATTCACCGCTTTACTTTTAGTGTTTGTTGGGTGTGATAAAGATGATCTGGTTAAGTTGGATGCTGAAATGGCAACCTGGCAAAAGGATGGAATTACATCTACTTCGGTAGAACTAAGTGGAATTGTTGTTGCTGAAGGTGATGGAATTTCAGAGTATGGTATTGTTTGGGGTACTACAGAGAATCCTACTACTGCAGACTCAAAAAAAGTAGCTGATAATGTAGAAAAAGCTGTTTATTGGGTAACCGTAGATGGTTTGGAACACTTAACTACATATCATTACAGAGCCTATGTTATAACTAACGGAGGTACTACATTATATGGAAAAGATGATGTATTCACAACATTAGCTCATAAGCCAACTATTATTATCTCAAATGAAGCAACAGATATTACTGATATTACTGCTAATATTGCAGGAGAAGTTCCTTATGATGGTAAAGCATTGGTTACAACCAAAGGAATCTGTTGGAGTACAGAAGAAAATCCAACAATAGCAGGTCTGCTTACGGACGAGGGTGAGGGAATGGGTGAATTCACTAGTGCTTTAACAAACCTTAGAGCAAAAACAGTCTACTATGCCAGAGCTTATGCAACAAATTCAATTGCTACCGTTTATAGTGCTCAAATTACATTTACCACTCTTGTTGGAATTGCAACTGTTGAAACAGGAACTGCATCAGCTAAAGCTACAACAGCTCAAGTAGCAGGAAACGTTATTTACAACGGAGGTCTAACAATATCAGAACGAGGTGTTTGCTATGGCAAAACTGAGAATCCAACTATTGCTGACAGTAAAGTAACCAATACTGGGGAAAACGGTGAATTTACGGTTGATATAAGCGGATTAGAAACAAGTACTACCTATCACGCCAGAGCTTACGCAATAAATAGTGAAGGTGTTGCTTATGGTGCAGAAGTCTTGTTTTCAACCTTCCCAACAACCATGTACATCAATGGTAGCTTTGTTCCAAGTTGGGATTGGAATAATGCCGCAGTACTTGAAATGATTCCGGTTCATAGTAACCCACATCTTTTCTGGAAAATTGCATGGTTTAATGCTGATTCGGAATTAAAATTTAATTCAGAATTAGCTTGGAATGGTGCTGAATTCGGAAAAACCGGCGACACAGCAGGTGCTGATGGCGTATGGAATAAAGGTGGAGATAATATACCAACTGGAGCGGAAGGTTATAAGATGGTTGTTGTAAATCTTTTAGCTAATACGATTCAAATAACCGATCCTGTTATCTATGCTCAGGGTAGTGCTTTTGGAAATTGGAATGGCGGTGAATTCTTATTTACTCCAGATGTTGCTGACGCTAAGATTCTTGTTTCGCCGGCCGCTGTAGCGGATGATAATGCAAGAATGTATGTAACAGCTACTACTTTGACTAACACTGATAACAATCCTGTTGATTGGTGGCAAGCAGAGCTTAGTGTGCTAGTAGGAAAAATTGAGTACCGAGGAGCAGGAAATGACTTGGCTGGTGCACCTATTACAACTGGTCAAAAAGTGAAACTAAATTTCAGTACTGAGTCTGGAATCTTTGAATAAGTGAAATAATTAAATTAAAAAGCCGCCCATGGGGGGCGGCTTTTTTCAAATTGTCTTTATCTCAAAAAACACTCTCTCACAACATCTGTTTTCGACCAATTACAATTGCTTATTATTAATACATATTTGGCTTAGATTAAGAAAAACAGAATAATTAATGTATGTCACTTATTAACAAATAATTTGATCCAGAAATACCTAATTATGAAGAAACTATACACATATCTCCTTTCTTTTCTTCTGCTAATCCCTTCAATTGGTATTGGTCAGATAATTATTTCAGATCCAACCTTTCCTACCGAAGATAAACCTGTAACAATAACCTTTGATGCCTCATTAGGTACAGCAGGATTACTGGATTACACCGGCGATGTATATGCTCACACTGGAGTGATCACAGATCAAAGCACTTCAACCAGTGATTGGAAGTATGCCCCAACCTGGGGAGATAACAATGAAAAATACAAACTTACATCACTTGGCAATAACAAGTGGCAATTAAGTATTACACCCAGCATTCGCGAATATTACGGCGTAACAAGCGGTGAGAAGATATTAAAAATGGCTTTTGTTTTTAGGAGTTCCGACAATTCGAAAGAAGGAAAAGGAGACGGAGGAACAGACATATTTGTTGACTTAAGCGAAGGTGGACTCAATGTTGAATTCGCAAAACCAGTTGACAATGCCATTTTTGGAAAAAATGAATCAGTATTGATTACGGCAAATTCTGAAGCAAGTGATAATTTAGAGCTGCTAATCGATGGCGTAAGCATGACTTCCACCTCGTCAACTCAATTGAATTATTCCTATACTCCAAATGCCGCAGGCAATCACCAATTAATTGCTGTTGCAACTGCAAACGGTGAGGAAGCAAGAGATACTGTTAACATTGTGCTTCGGGAGGATACGCCCACAGCAACAAAACCTACCGGAATTAAAGATGGTATCAATTACATTGATGATAATACAGTTACCCTATCTCTTTATGCACCAAACAAAGAATATGTTTTTGTTATTGGTGATTTTAACGGTTGGAATTACGACAACAACTACCAAATGAACAAGGATGGAGACTATTTTTGGATTACTATCGACAAGCTTACGGCAGGAAAAGAATACATTTTCCAGTATGTTATCGACGGTGATATTAAAATTGCAGATCCATACGCTGATAAATTATTAGATCCGTGGAATGACCAATACATTTCGAGTACAACCTATCCAAATTTGATTCCCTACCCTACTGATAAAACAAGTGAAATTGCCAGCGTATTCCAAACAGCACAAACCACTTATACATGGTCCGATGCACAGTTTACTCCTCCGTCAAAAGAAGATTTAGTCGTTTACGAATTACATGTTCGTGACTTTACCGCAGCTGGTAATATTAAAACAGTTAAAGACACATTAGATTATTTGGAAAGACTTGGTGTTAATGTGATTGAATTAATGCCATTTAACGAATTTGAAGGAAATGATTCCTGGGGATACAATCCATCCTTTTATTTTGCTCCTGATAAAGCCTATGGCACAAAAAATGACTACAAAGCATTTATCGACGAATGTCACAGCAGAGGAATAGCTGTTTATATGGATATGGTTCTAAATCATACCTACGGACAATCACCGTTTTTACGCATGTACTTCGATGGTTCAAAACCAACGGCAGATAATCCATGGTACAATGTCACAAGCAATTTTGAAAATCCGGATGCCCAATGGGGTTATGATATCAATCACACAAGTACGGCGACACAAAAGTTAGTGGATCGGATTAATACCTATTGGATGAATGAATATCACATTGATGGATTTCGTTTCGATTTCACCAAAGGATTTTCAAACACTCCGCACAGCAACACAACCGATCCTTGGGGTGGACAGTACGACCCTCAGCGTATTGAAATACTAAAAAGGATGTCTACCGCAATTTGGAACGTTAAATCGAACGCTGTGGTGATTTTCGAGCATTTATCAGATAATGATGAAGAAAAAGAATTGGCCGCGCATGGTATCATGCTTTGGGGAAATGCCAACCATGAATACAGCGAAGCTTCCATGGGATATGCTTCTGATTTCAGTTGGTATTCATGGAAAGAGAGACAATGGGTCGGCCCAAAATTGGTGAATTATATGGAAAGTCACGATGAAGAACGCATGATGTATCGTAATCTCACCTATGGAGCTTCTTTAGGTGATTATAATGTAACAAACCTAAATACAGCTCTTTCGAGAGTTGAAACGGCAGCTGCTTTTTTCTTTGTCGTGCCTGGTCCAAAAATGGTATGGCAATTTGAAGAATTGGGTTACGATGTATCGATTGATGAAAATGGTCGGGTTGGCAAAAAACCAATCCACTGGGAATACCAGGATGATCCGAACAGAAAAAGACTTTATGAGGTATTTTCAGCACTAATCAAGCTAAAAAAAGAAGAAGTTGCCTTCGAATCGGAAGATTTTACACTGAATACAAATACGGTTTTAAAACGCATTGAGATCAATCATTCTGATATGGATGTTAGAGTAATTGGAAACTTCGATCTTAAACTGAGAAGTATTGATCCTAATTTCAGTAAAACCGGTACATGGTATGATTATTTTACCGGGCAAGCAATTACTGTTACTGATGTTAACGCATTTATTGATCTTGAAGCAGGAGAATATCATATTTACACAACAAAACAACTTTCCATTCCTGATGTAAAATCGGCACCTGTTGCTTCAAACATTACTATAAGCGGAACTTTCAGAGAGGATGAAACCCTAACAGCAAGTTATTCCTTTACGGATTTGAATAATGATCCGGAAGGAAATTCAATTTACAAATGGTACAGAGCAGACGATGCGAATGGAACCAATGAAACTGTTATAAGCGGTGCAAGCGCTAAAACTTATACACTTATTAGAGCCGATCGCGGTAATTTTATCCGCTTTTCGGTAACACCTGTTGCACAAACAGGTGAATTATTGCAAGGTGATATTGTTTACAGTGCATACAGCGAAGAAATCACCTACTCAACAGGCATTAATGATATTTTAAACAAAGAATTACGCCTGTACCCAAATCCGGTTCGTGATATTCTTCATCTCGAAAATCTAAAACAAGTAAATAAATTACAGCTTTTTGATTTATCAGGAAAAGCAATCATAGTTATAACAATGCCAAATGAATCGGCAGATTTAAACGTAAATAATCTAACAACAGGAACTTACATTTTAAGATTTGAAATGGAGGATGGTTCACAACTCAGTAAAAAAATAGTGAAGCAATAAACAGCGTTTTTCAATAGTTTTTAGATCAGATAAAATCCCGTTTTTTGGAACACCAAAAGCGGGATTTTTAACTACTTAATTGTCAGCTTCTCTCTATCTAACAATTGCAATTTTAACGCCGCATAAAAAACTAGTAAAACACTAAAACAAATGAAAGAACTGAAGAATTTTGATCTTGCTATTGAATGGTTTTGGCTTATTTGACGGGATGTGTAAAATAAAAAGTTGATCCTTCTTCAGGCGTTGAATCAAACCATATTTTGCCTCCTAATAATTCAATTAAACTCTTTGAGATAGATAATCCGATTCCAACTCCATTATATTTCCTTGAAAGCTCTTCATTCGCCTGTCTAAACAATCCAAAAATACTTTCCTGTACCTCCTCCGGAATTCCAATTCCTGTATCTTTCACAAAAAATTGTAACACTTCTTTCGAATTTGGATTGCAATCCTGAAATCCATATTCAATACTTCCTTTATCAGTAAACTTCAAAGCATTTTTTAATAAATTTAAAAAGATTTGCTTAAATCGATGTGGATCAGTATTTAAAACAAAATCCGAAAAATTAGGAGGAATGTTTAATATCAATTCGATATGTTCCTTTTCAAGCACATTCCTCTCAACATGAATTACAGCATCAATTTCATAAAACAAATTTAAGATACTATAATCTTCATGTTTAATTTTAACCGCACCGGATTGTATTAAACTAATATCGAACAGATCTTCTACAATATTTAATAAATTATGTCCACTTTGATTAATCATTTTGCAATATTCAATTGCTGTTTCAATACCTGTTTCATTATCGACCAATCCAGAAAACCCAATTACCGCATTTAAGGGAGTACGTAATTCATGCGACATAGTGGCTAAAAAAACAGATTTTAAACGATCCGATTCTGTTGCATCCCGTAAAGCTTTATACAATTCCTGTTCGGTTCTTTTTTGCTCGATAGAAATACTAATCTGATGCGAAACCAACTCAAGCATCTTCTTATCTTCTTTAGTTACGGCATTCTCGTCTTCATAACTTTGAATCACCAAAATACCAATCACCTTTTCTTTTCCCTTTAGAGGCATTCCCAACCAAATTTTGGAAGGTTCACCCTTAAGTTCCACTTCTCCTTTTGCCTCCAACTCATCCAATTCTTCAGCTGTTGCCAAAAGTGCTGTTTCATGATCAACAACCCAACCTGAAACAGTCTTGTCTTTAGGGAATTTCTCGAACGAATCATGTTCATCGTCATGAAAAGGCAGGCTAAACATCTCCGTTTCGTCATCATATAATGCAACAAAAAAGTTTGTTGTATCAATTATAGAAGACAACTCTTCCCTAATAAACTGAATAAATTCAAACAGTGTATTTTGCGAAAAAACAGCATTTGAAATATTTAATATGATCTTTTGAATTTGTTCTTGTCTCTTCCGTTCTGTAATATCTTCTTTAACAGCAATAAAATTAATAATTTGCCCACGATCATCCTTTATAGGTGATATTGTCGCAAACTCCCAAAACAATTCACCATTTTTTTTCTTATTCTGAAATTCTCCTCTCCATTCATTCCCCGACTTAATTTCCTCCCACATGGATTTATATAATTCCGCTTTATTATTTTTAGAACTTAGAATTCGAGGGTTCTCACCAATAACCTCCTCCAAAGAATAACCGGTAAGTTCATTAAATTTTGGATTTACATACTCAATATTCCCCTCGCAATTTGTAATTACAACAGAAACAGGACTTTGAATCACAGATTGGGATAACTTAAGCAATTCCGTCTTGGTATTCTTATAATTGGTAACATCACGAATGGAAAGCAAACATATAACCTTTCCTTTAAATGTAGAATTCTTAATTCGAACAACCACATCTATCTTTGAACCATCTTTTTTAGTGCCGATCGCTTGAATTCTATGGCGAAAATCTCTAGATTTTTCATCAAGCGAAACGATCCAGTACTCTTTCTCAATAAAACTAAAAATAGAAACACCCGATAATTCCAATTCAGAATACCCTGTCATTATTTCTGCCCGAGTATTTATTTCAACAATTATATCCTTATCAACAATAAAAACAGCTTCATTACTGGCATCCGCTAAAGTTTTATATTTACTTTCACTCTCTGCTAATTGTCTAATAATTTTACCTCGATCAAGTACAATCGCAGTTAAATCAGATAATTCTGAAATCAATTCAACATCTTTTGTATTGGGAATATTGGGTGTACGATGATAGATGGCAAAAGTACCCAGCACCTTACCAGAAGCATCTTTTATGGGTTCCGACCAACAAGATCCTAAATTTGCATCTTTTGCAATACTTTTAAAATCACTCCAATAAGGATGAGTATTAATATCTTCTACAATAACCCTTTCTCCAGTAAATGCAGCAGTTCCACATGATCCCATCCCATTCCTAATAGGAAGACCATTTACTGCTTTATTATAAAAGTCTGGCAAGTCGGGTGCGGTTTCCAATAACAAATGCTTTCCTTCCTCATCAACACACAGAATTGAACAAATTGAACCCTGAGAAATATTCTGAGCCCGTTTTACAATTTCATTCAAAATTGCTGTCTCTGATTCTCCTTTGTATAACAACTCCAATATACTCGATCGTAGTGCGTTCGCCTCTTTCATTCCTCTAAATTATTATATTTTAGCAATCACCAGCACTTCCTGAACAATTTAATTTAAATTCAAATTGATTTTAATACAATTATTTCACTTATTGAGAAGTAGTTATAGATGAATCTATTTTTAAATTTCACACTAAAAATTCATTAATGGGTATACCTAAATGCAATAGATACCTTAGTGCCTTCTCCATAAACAGACTCAAGACTAATTTTGCCATCATGTAAACGCAGAATAGATCTTGCAATTGGCAAACCAATACCAGAACCATTCTCCTTTATCAAATCCCGAAAAAAGGTTGACTCGATTTAAAATAACACATAAAACCATGAATCACAACAGTTTGAACCACACACAAACAAAATATCAATACACTCTCCTGTTTAAGCTTCCTTTACGACCGTTGTAGTCGTGGTAGCACAACCATTGTAGTCGTAGCAAGAGAGTGTCCTTTTTCAGTTAGTACATCAACTACGATTTGACGGAAACTAAAAAAAGTGCCGCTCCGAAGAGCAGCACTTTTTAAGGTTGCGTATATAAAGAGAAAACTTTATCCTACTAATTTGCTTTTAGGTTTCATCCTGTTCAGCATTTCCTTGGTTTTAAGATCCAAACGAGACTCTTTTTCTTCTGGTTGAGTAATCTCACCAGCAGCCTCCTCTGAAGTTCCACCCAAGCTATATAATCCTCTCAAAAGCATTGCTTGCTTTTCTTCGGCAGGAATTGCCTTGTAAGCTGCTTTTTTCTCGTCTTCAATTATTTGTTTTTCAGCCTCTTCAGCTTCTACTTTCGCGTAGTAAGCATCCGCTTTTCGATTCTTCAGGAAAGGACCTGCAACTGTTGGGAACAGTTCCAACAACAACATTTCTTTCTCATTCTCAGCAAGCTTAACGCCACCAAACTCTTCCAATATTGGATTCTCAGGTGATTTGTATTTGCTTACATCGAAAGCTGTAGCATCGCGCTGTCCGCAAATCTTCTGACGGTACTCCGGATCGATCTCAATTGGAGTTTCGCCATATTCACCCTTCACAAGGTTGAAGAATTGGTTGTTTACGTTTGTATAAGGAGCTTTGCCGCTATTCACATCCAACACATAATTTACTGCTTGAACACCAATAATTTGCGATGATGGAGTAACCAATGGAGGACAACCTGCAGCAACACGTACTTCCGGTACTTTCAATAGTACTGTTGGCAGCAAATCTTCCAATCCTAATCCTTTCAACTGAGCCAACATGTTGGTATACATACCACCTGGAATCTCAGCTGCTTTTACTTCTTCGTTTGGTGCAGGGAAGTTGAAGAATTTATCGATAGCGTTACATACGTCTAACAATTCTGCTTCTTTATCTGCTTTCGCCAATTCAATCGCTTTATCGAACAAAGCATCAATCTCTTTTGGAAGATAATCAGCTGTAATATCGAATTCCAATGGGAACATTTTGTATGAATCGAATTCTGCAATCCGACTACGGATTCCCTTTAATTCAGCATTAATTTTAACAACCGCATCTAAATTTACGCCAGTGTCCAAGCCTAACTTATCAGCAAAAATCTGAATAATTTCGAATGCCGGAGCCGCTGGTCCACCTGCAAAGTTCAGAATGTTTGTATCAACAATATCAACACCGTTAACAATTGCCATTAAAACAGCACCTAATCCGTAACCTGGAGTACAGTGAGTATGGAAATCAATCGGTACATTCAATTCACTTTTCATTCTTCTGATGATTTTCCCTGACAATGATGGTGGAATCAATCCAGCCATATCTTTCACGGTAATCATATCAGCACCCAAAGCCTGCATCTGTTTTGCCTTGTTCAGGAAGTAATCTACATCGAAAATCTTCTTAGGCAATCTCTTTCCGGACAGCAATGCTTTCCATCTTTGTTTCCCTGTAAATTTAGGATCAACAGTATAACAAACAGCACAGTCGGCAATACCACCGGCTTCTTTCATGTATTTGATGGTGGTTTCCATGTTCTTCACATCATTCAGACAGTCGAAGATACGCATGATACCCAAACCGGATTTCACTGCATTTCTATTGAAACCTTCGATTACTGATTCAGGATATGGAGAGTATCCGAACAGGTTTCTACCACGGGATAGAGCTGTTAAATAAGAAACATCACCAATCACTTCTTTGATTGACTCCAAACGGTGCCATGGATCTTCGTTCAGGTAACGCATTACTGAATCGGGAATTGCACCACCCCATACTTCCATTGCATAAAAATTGGCGTCCTTATACATCGGAAGAACTTTTTCAATTTCAGCCTGCGGAACACGTGTAGCAAACAATGACTGCTGACCATCACGAAGGGTAAGGTCACGAATCTTTAGTTTACCTGTACGTTTAATAGCAGCTCTTTCTGCAGCAATTTTCTTGCGGTTAACTTCTCTTTGAGCTTCGAATTCTGCTTTGCGCTTTCCTTCCAGATAACCTTTAGCTACCAATGGGAACAACTCAAGCAACATGAATTCTTTATTATCCTTTGCCAACTTCACGTTTCCGTACTGTGGCAATACTGGATTTTCAGGAGACACATAAGCATCTACATCGTATTCTACTTTTTCAGCTTTCCCGGTAATCTTTTTACGGAATTCAGGAGCAATCTCGATTGGAGTTGTTCCGTACTCTCCTTTTACCAAATTAAAGAACTGATTCGATACATTGGTATAGAACGGACGTCCTGAGTTCTCATCGATTACACAGTTTACAGCCTGAACACCAACAATTTGGGAAGAAGGGGTTACCAATGGCGGACAGCCAGCGTCCAAACGAACCACTGGTACCACTTCCAGCACTCTCTCTAACAGGGTTTCCAAACCTAAAGCTTTCAACTGATTAAGCATGTTGGTATACATACCTCCAGGAATTTCCGCATCCTTAACCATTTGGTTCGGAGCCGGGAAATTAAAATATGCTTCAATTGCGTGACATGCAACAAGTAATTCTGCTTCCTGATCGGCGTTCGCATACTTAATCGCATCATCGAATAACTGATCGATGTTGGCAGGCAATTTATCTTTTGTAATATCAAATTCAATAGGGAACTGCTTATAGCTGTCAACATCAGCTAAAGCATTCATACGAATTTCTTTTAGTATTTTATTGATCTCAACAACGGTTTTCGCATCACCATCCAGTTCGATACCTAATTTCTGACAGAAAATGTAAATCAATTCGTAAGCCGGTGCAGCAGATCCACCTGCAAAGTTCATGATGTTGGTATCGATGATATCAACGCCATTGATAATTGCAGTAAGAGCAGAAGCCAAACCATATCCAGGTGTAGAATGTGAATGGAAATCTACAGGAATATTTAATTCTTCTTTAAACCGGCGGATGATTTGACCTGCATACGAAGGAGAAGCCAATCCAGCCATATCTTTTAATGAAATCATATCGGCACCTAAAGCCTCAAGCTTCTTAGCCATATCAACAAAGTAGTCCAGATCAAAAATCTGATCAGGAAGGTTCTTTATTGTTAGTCTTTCAAGATCTTCTTTTTTGGTAGGAAATTTAGAATCAACAGTAAAACATACTGCACAATCAGCAATACCACCAGCTGCTTTCACATACTTAATGGTTGACTTCATGTTTTCGATATCATTCAAACAATCGAAAATACGCATGATTCCCAATCCAGACTTAACTGCCTGAGTATTGAAATCTTCAATTACTGATTCCGGGTAAGGACTATATCCAAAAAGGTTACGACCACGGGATAGAGCGGTAAGTTTGGAAACATCGCCTATCACTTCTTTAATCGACTCCAAACGATACCATGGATCTTCGTTAAGGTATCGCATCACAGAATCAGGAACTGCACCACCCCAAACTTCCATTGCGTAGAAATTAGCTTTCTTGTAAAGGTGTAGTACTTTTTCAATTTCTGCCTGTGGCATTCTTGTAGCAAAAAGAGATTGCTGACCATCTCTTAATGTAAGATCTCTAACTAATAACTTCCTTTTTTTCATACCCTGACTTGTTAATTTTATATCCCCAATTATTACTCGAGAGAGTTGCTTTAAATTGGAATCGAATCAATGCGATTTAATTCTGCATCAAAAATAAAAACAATTTTCCATTGGAGAAATTTTTCTGTATTATTAGCTGTATGTTGTACAATACACCGTTTAGTGGGTGTAAATACCCAATGGTATTAATGATTTTTTTCTTTAATAATAACATCTGAAAACTGCAATCGATAACGAGAATTGCAATCTTAACATGACAAATCACAAAAATAGTACTGAAATCAGCACTCCCAGAAATACGGCTTGTAAAATGACGAATACTTAACCGATAAAATCTACTGTTAATCATTAAATAAGCTTAAATACCCAGATCATTTCTTTCGATTTTACAAACCTGCTGTACAACATCCTCCATTCTGCAAAGTCAGTTAGATTTAATCCTCTTTTCCAAGAAGATTTATAGAGAAAACCATTTTCAATTTGAAATTTGGGAATTGGCTCTGCAAACGAATATTTCGTAAAAAGATGCTTACATTTACCGTGTTAAATTTTCGAGTAGTAAAAACCGCACTTTCATCTGTAAGTAATTCTTATTCAATGCAGATAAGGTGATAAAATATAATATTGTGAGTATAATTGGTCAGTTTGCATCGTTAAAAGTTGCCAAAATAGTCGATTTTGGAGTGTATTTACAGGGAGAAGATGAATCTTTAATTCTTTTGCCTACCAGATATGTGCCTCCTAAAACCCAATTGGATGATACTATTAAAGTATTTATCTATCGTGATTCGGAAAATCGAATTATTGCAACAACTCTTATTCCCTATGCAACAGTAGGTGAATTTGCTTATTTAAAGGTGAAAACAGTCAATAATTTAGGTGCATTTCTCGACTGGGGAATCGCTAAAGATTTGTTTGTTCCGTTTAGTGAGCAAAAGGACAACATGCAGGTTGGTTATTCTTACTTAATATTTGTGTACCTAGACAATGCATCGGGCAGAATTGTTGGAACTGCCAAAATTGAAAATGTACTTAGAGACGTAGAAACCTCGTATGCCGAAGGCGACGAAGTAGAAATCCTTATCGGACGAAGAAATGATTTGGGCTATCAGGTATTGATTAGCAACGACGCATTAGGGATGCTGTATCAGAATGAAATTTTTGAACCTGTTCGCTGCGGAGATGTGCGCAAGGCATATATTAAAAAAATCAGACCTGACGGAAAAATAGACATCAGCCTGCAAAAACAAGGTTACGAAAATAAGATTCCTGATTCCGGAGAACAAATTCTATCTCAGCTAAAGAAAGAAGATGGTTTTCTTCCTTTAAACGACAAAAGTTCGCCTGAAGATATTTATCACCTTCTAAATATGAGTAAAAAGAACTTCAAAAAAGCAGTAGGTCTGCTTTACAAACAAAAACTAATCACCATTGAAGATTCAGGCATATTTTTAGTGAAAGGTGCCAAATAAAAAAAGAAGAACAAACAACACAATTGCTAAACAACACAACACGAACTTATGAAGAAACAATTTAAAATGAGCTTGTTCATTTTAATGGCGTCAATTTCATTTTCTGCCGTTGCTCAGGACAAATCAGATTGGAAAAACGGTGTTCCGGAAGGATGTACCACCATAACGGTTGGCAAAACGGCTACTGTTGATGGCTCTGTTATTACGTCTCACACCGATGACAGTCACCGTACAAGAGCCTGGATGAATGTTGTTCCCGCTAAGAAGCACGACAAAGGAAATAAATTTGAATTGTTTGAACGCTCTGCCTGCGATAGTTTGGCAATGCCAACGTATCAGCACAAAAAAATCGGAGAAATCGATCAGGTAGAAAAAACCTACCAATTCTTAAATACCGCCTATCCTTGTATTAACGAAAAGCAACTGGCCATTGGTGAATCTACTTTTGGTGGTCATGAAGAATTGTTCTCTACAGAATGTTTAATTGATTGTCAGCGTTTGCAGCAATTAATGTTGGAAAGATGTTCTTCTGCCCGCGAAGCAATTACATTGGCTGATGATTTACTAAAAAAATACGGTTGGCGCGATTATGGCGAATGCCTTACCATTGCTGATAAAAAAGAGGTTTGGCATTTTGAGGTTGTTGGTCCGGGAAAAGGAAAAGTAGGAGCCGTTTGGGTTGCTCAACGTGTTCCAAACGATCACATTTCTGTAAACGCGAACGCCAGTACCATTAAAGAGATTGATTTAAAAAATCCGGATTATTTTATGGCATCGGAAAATATTTTTGATGTTGCCAAAGAAAACGGATGGTGGAAAGAAGGCGAAACTTTCCGCTGGAATTACGCTTATGCACCGGAGAGTCGTTTGTCTCTTGCTTCACGAAGAAGAGAATGGCGGGTACTTTCAATGGCAGCTCCTTTTTTGCATTTGGATGCCAACGATAAGGATTATCCTTTCTCGGTAAAACCGGATGAAAAAATAACAATGAATAAGTTGGTAGAGATCTTTAAAGATTACTACGAAGGAACCCCTTATAATTTTGTAAAGAATATCAAACAAGCGGATAAAGACGGCAATGAAGTGATATCTCCTTTTGCAAATCCTTTTATGCCTTACGATATGAATAAATTGTTTCGTGTGAATGGCGGATGGGATGAGTTGGGAGAAAGAACCATAGCCCGTTGGTATACTATGTATGCAACGATTATTCAATGTCGTGATTGGTTGCCTGATGAAGTTGGTGGCATTGTTTGGTTGGCACAGGATAATGTGGCAAGCTCAATTTATATTCCGGTTTATTCAGGATCAACAGATTTAGCTGAAAGCTATAAAGTAAAAGCCCGCACATTGGGATATACCCGCACTTCTGCATGGTGGGCTTTCAACAGATTAGGTACATTATCGGCTCAGCGATGGGGAGATATGCGTCACGATATCGACAAGGTGTTTATTCCATTACAAAAAAGCTATTTTGAAGAACAGGCGAAAATTGATGAACAATTCATGAGTTTGAACAAGAAAAAAAGAGTGGAATTCCTTACCAACAGAACCATTCAACTTGGAAACGAAGTGGTTGAAAAGGCTTGGGAAATTGGTGATGGAATCTGGACCAAATACGATGAGAAATTCTAAGATCCCTAAATATTGAATGAGAAAAGAGCAACTGATTGGTTGCTCTTTTTTTTGCAGCCTAATGTACAAACGGAGTCAAGCTCACCCTAATACCAAATTAACATCAAAATTGATCTTATAAAAATGCATTCATATTCCTCATCTTGTTTCGGAACAAAAAAGGGAGTAATTTGTTGAATCGTTAATATAAATATCATGGTATGCGAAAAATAATTGCAATAGGCATTTTACTTATCTCAACTTCTTTTATGAGCTTTGCCCAAGAGAGTATTCATCAATTTACCGTTACAGCTATTGACGGTTCAGAGTTTAATTTTGCTGATTTAAAGGGCAAAAAAATCATGATTGTCAATACGGCATCTAAATGTGGATTTACTCCTCAATACAAATTATTAGAGGCATTGTACAAGGAATATCAGGATAAAGATTTTGTAATTGTTGGCTTTCCTGCAAACAACTTCCTTTGGCAGGAACCTGGAACTGATGAAGAAATAAAAGAATTTTGCACCAAAAATTATGGGGTTAGCTTTCCCATGATGTCGAAAATATCAGTAAAAGGAAATAATATTCATCCAATTTACAGCTGGCTGACACAAAAGTCAAAAAATGGAGTGATGGATTCCAAAGTAAAATGGAACTTCCAAAAATACCTGATTGATGAAAACGGACAACTTGTTGATGTTCTTTATTCAAAAGAGAAACCCAATAGTGAAAAGGTAATTTCATGGTTAGAACAATAAATGAAATTCAACAAAAAAAGAGACGCGATGGCGTCTCTTCAATTTAATTGTATTGTTTGCTGTACTGATCTAATTTTTACGTTCCAATTCGTTTAAATTCTCCATTTTCTTTTTGCTCAGGAATGAGTAAATATCACCCAAATGTTCCTTCACCTTCTTGTTTCCAAATTCGTATACCTTCTCGGCCAAACCATCCAGAAAATCACGGTCGTGAGAAACCAGAATTATGGTTCCGTCAAATTCTTTTAAGGCAGCCTTCAAAATATCTTTGGTTTTCATATCCAAGTGATTGGTTGGCTCATCAAGAATCAGCAAATTCACCGGCTCCAGCAACAATTTAATCATTGCCAACCGGGTTTTTTCTCCACCGGACAGAACTTTCACCTTCTTTGTTGAGTTGTCACCTCCAAACATGAAAGCGCCTAATATATCTTTAATTTTTGTTCGAATATCTCCCTTGGCAATATCATCAATGGTTTGAAAAACAGTCAGATTTTCATCCATCAACGAAGCCTGATTCTGAGCAAAATAACCAATCATCGTATTATGCCCAAGCGTTAAGTTACCGCCATGCTCAATTTCCTGCATAATGGCTTTTACCAAAGTAGATTTTCCCTCTCCGTTTTTCCCCACAAAAGCAAGCTTCTCTCCTCTTTGTATTGTAAAATTCACCCCTGAAAATACGGTATGATCACCGTAAATTTTTTCAACATCTTCCATAATTACAGGATAATTTCCTGAACGTGGCGATGGTGGGAATTTTAAACGAAGTGCTGAATTATCTTCCTCATCAACCTCAACAATATCGAGTTTTTCGAGCATTTTCACCCGCGATTGAACCGCCAGTGTTTTGGAATACGTGCCCTTAAACCTGTCAATAAAAGTCTGATTGTCCGCAATCATTTTTTGTTGTTCATCAAATGCTTTTTGCTGATGAACTCTTCGCTCCTTGCGAAGCTCTAAATATTGAGAGTAATTTACCTTGTAATCGTAAATTCTACCCATTGTAATTTCGATGGTTCGGGTGGTAATTTTATCAACAAAAGCCCTGTCATGAGAAATAATCACAACAGCTTTTCCCGAATTAATCAGAAAATCCTCTAACCATTGTATCGATTCAATATCCAAATGGTTCGTCGGCTCATCCAAAAGAATTAAATCGGGATTTTGCAAAAGAATTTTCGCCAATTCGATTCTCATTCTCCAACCACCACTAAATTCACTGGTTGGTCTTGCAAAATCTTCCCGTACAAACCCCAAACCAAATAGTGTTTTCTCAACTTCCGAATCGTAGTTTATTTCTTCTATCGAATAGTATTTTTCACTTAAAGCAGAAACATCCTCAATCAATTTGTAGTAGCTCTCCGATTCAAAATCGGTTCGTGTACCCAATTCTACATTCATTTCCTCAATCTGCTTCTCCATTTCAAAAATGGAAGCAAAAGCCTGAGCCGTTTCTTCGAATACCGTACGGGTATTATCTGTCATTAAATGCTGTGGCAAATAAGCAATCACCTTATCCTTAGGACTTGAAACTCTTCCCCGGGAAGGACTTTCGGCTCCTGCAATTATTTTCAAAAGAGTAGATTTACCAGCCCCGTTTTTTCCCATTAAAGCAATTCTATCCTTTTCATTAATCACAAAGGAAATGTCTTTAAATAAAGTGGTTCCTCCAAATTCTACCGCTAAAGCATCTACACTAATCATCTCTTTAATTTAAATGAGCCGCAAAGATAATCACTTTAAGGAAATCTGAAATAAATTCTGTATGATTGGCATTTAAAATTTAAATAAGAACCCGATTAACACTAGTCACTTCTATCAGTTTCAATTCTCGTCAAGTTTATTCATTACTCATTTGTTGGTCACACTTTTGGGTCTGACAATTGGCTGTTCCAATCTTAAAGCAAGCATATTCTGAGCACAAGAAACCAAATAAGCTGGCCTTTTGTATATAAAAAAAGCATCCCAAAATGGGATGCTTACAGGCAAGTTGTTTTGCTTCTATTATTTCACTGCAACAACTAAATATTTTGATGCTTTCCAGAACTCATGAGGATCAAGAATTGTGATTGCTTCAATTTCTTTATCAGTTCCTTCAAATCGATAGGAATCACTGGGGTGAGATGTTACTAAACTAACTTTTCTTCCAGATACAGGAATAGTTGTTGTTTGAGTAATATCAATATTATTGAAATTTTCAGGATTAATTTTTTGGTTCAACATGTTCGTTGCTCCAATTCCTAAAATACCACCGGTACTTGTCACAACTTGCTTCTCCTTCAACTCTTTAATATCACCAATAACGTAATGTGCTGTGTTTAAATTGGCAGTTCGTTCTTCAATCGTCTTATTGATGCTGTCATTCTCAGTATTTAAAGCAATAACAGTCCCATTCAAATCAGTAACCTGACCATTCAAATGGTCAACTTTAACATTAAGCTGTGCAATTTGCTCCGATAAAGCATTAATTGAAATATCTTTTTCTTCAATTTGTGTTTTTAAACCAGCAACCAATTTCTTTAGTTTTGAGTTTTGATACCAGCTATTATTTAATTTTTTATCCAGACTTTCGAGCTTTGCCTTGTTTTCTTCCAAAAGATCGCGAACCAAACTTAAATCAGTAACGATTTTCGCTTTTTTTCCAATACTTGGATTTTCACTTGCACTAACAGCAATAATATTTTCTTTCTCTTTAATTATTGCCAGATTAGCAGAAATAACATCAAACGATTCAACAAAATCATCAATGGTAGAATCTTTTTCCTGAGCCATTTGTGTTAATTGAACATTTTGCTCGCGCAATTGCTTTAATTCTTTCTGATTACATGCTGTAAATAGAGGTAATACCAGGAGTGCAAATACTATCTTTCTCATAATTTCCAATTTTAATAAGTTTACATCAATTCAAATTCACAGGTCAATATGAGAAATCTGTGCCAGAAATAAAATCAAATGAAAACTCTGCACACAAAAGCAAACTAAACACTCATTACCAACACAATACACCCCAAAAAATAATGTTAATTTTCATTTTTTTATTTTTAAACAGGTAAATATGTGTGGAATCTTTCCCACAGTTTGTAGAAACAATTTCTACAAACAAAAAGTGCCCGCATAAATGCAGGCACGGGGGGATAATACCAAATTAACATCAAAACTTAACCTGAAAGCTATCGGTTATCTTTTGTTCCAGATTAAAGATGCTGCACCTAAAACCGCTGCGTCATCCTCAATTCCTGAAGCTAATAGTTTAACTTTCCCTTTGTAGATGGAAAGAAGTTGTTCTTCGAGTGTTTCAGCAACCGGAGTAAAAAGAAGATCTCCTGCCTTTGTTAACCCACCAAATAGAAAGATTGCCTGCGGACTGGTTACCGCAACTACATTAGCCAGAACCTCTCCCAGCATTCTTGCAGTATATCTAAATGTTTCTTTTGCAACTAAATCGCCTCTGCCGGCCGCTTCCGCAACCATTTTTGCTGTCAGCCGGCTAAACGGGATATCTCTCAGCTCACTATCACCCATGTGCCGCGCCAACAACTTATAAACAGTTCTTTTAACTCCTGTTGCCGATACATAAGTCTCCAAACACCCCTTACGTCCGCAGCCACATTCCCGTCCGCTCGCGCGAACAATCATATGTCCGACCTCACCTGCAAAGCCATCGTGACCATATAGCAAATCGCCGTTCACCACAATTCCACTTCCCAATCCGGTTCCCAAAGTAATCACAATGAAATTATCCATTCCTTTTGCAGCACCAAAAACCTTTTCTCCCATTGCGGCAGCATTGGCATCGTTGGTAATAATTACAGGAACATCTATTCTCTTTTTCACTAAACTTGCCAAAGGTACACTCCCCTTCCACCGCAAATTAGCTGCATTTTCAATTGTTCCCGTGTAAAAACTGGCATTGGGAGCACCAATACCAACTCCTATTATTTTCATTTTTTCAGCTGATCCATTCATAACAGATTCAACCTCAACAAACAATTCATCTAAATAATCCTCAATAGCCGCGTGCTTTTGAGTTGGTAAACTTCCTGTTACCAAACAATTCCCTTCCGAATCAATACAGCCAAAAACTGTATTGGTTCCACCTATATCAATACCTAAAGCAACTTCCTTCATCCCTAAAAATAAATAATTAATTACGCGTGTTTGTGTCCTCTTAAGGCATAGAATAAAATGTATCCGTAACAGATAATGGTTAAAGCAAATGCATTTCGCAATCCGAAATTATCGGCTAACACACCCATTATCATTGGGATTATTGCACCTCCAACAATCGCCAAACACAAAATACCTGACCCCTGACTGGTATATCTACCCAAACCATCAATTGCAAGCGTGAAAATAGTCGGGAACATGATTGAGTTAAACAATCCTACCAAAACAAGACTCCACATGGCAACATATCCATTCGTAAGCATACTGACAACAACTAAAGCTACAACCATAACGGAATTGAAAGCCAATACTTTTGAGGCTGATACCTTTTGCATGATTGCTGATCCTATAAACCGGCCGACCATCGCTCCACCCCAAAATACCGAAACATAGCTGGCCGCTTCTGCTTCACCAAACAGGTGCAGTCCTTCGTCTCCAAAATACATTACCAAAGCACTACCTATGGAAACCTCTGCACCAACATAAGTAAAAATAGCAACAGCACCCAAAATTAAATGTCTGAATTTCCATACCGAACCTTCTGCTTTTTCTTCCTCAACATCCTGAATTTTCGGCAACTTCACCAAAGCAAAAATCACAGCAATTACAGCCAGTGCAATTGCCAATCCAAGATATGGCATTTGAACCGCTTCAGCCTTGCCTGCACTATCAATACTTGTGTTATCCAATATTAAATAAGCACCAAAAATTGGAGCTACAGTAGTTCCCAAACTATTAAATCCTTGTGTAAGATTCAAACGGCTTGATGCCGTTTCGGGCGTACCCAATTCTGCAACAAAAGGATTTGCTGCCACCTGAAGAATAACAATTCCTACAGCCAGTACAAACAAAGCAAAAAGAAAAAATCCGTAGGACAAAAATGCTGCTGCAGGAAAAAACAAGGCAGCACCCATAGCTGCGATACCCAATCCGGTTACAATTCCCATTTTATAACCAATCTTTCCAATAATCCAACCGGCCGGCAATGACATTAAAAAGTAGGCACCAAAAAAGGTAAACTGTACCAACATTGCCTGCGTAATTGATAATTCAAACAATCCTTTTAAATGAGGAATTAAAATATCGTTCATGCAGGTTAAAAATCCCCACATAAAAAACAGAGAAGTCAGCAGGGCTAAAGCTCCTTTGTAATTCATTCCTTGCGCCTGTGTGCCGGAATTACTCTTACTATTCGTACTAATTGAGACCATAAGTATATTTTTTCAATCGTTTGTATTTCTGTTTACAAATCTCAACCAATTTCTTATGAATTAGTTTTACTATTTTATCATTTTATTACACTATATTCACACTTTGCTAATAACAAACGATAGCAAAAGGCAATAATGCACAAGTACTGCTTTTAAAGGTAATGTTTTGATGTTTGAAGTTAAGACTAAAAACGGCAAATAATATATTAGCTTTTATTCAATCAATACAAAGCAATGCAGGTAAAATAATACAACTATGTCACTACTACTTGAAGAAATACCAATAAAAAATGAGCATTCGTTTCGATCTAAAATTGATGTTTTACCCCACATTGAAGTTCCGTGGCATCACCATCCCGAGTTTGAATTGATCTACATTGAAAAAAGCAGAGGCACTTTGGTGGTTGGTGACTGCATTGACAATTTTAAAGATGGAGATTTGATATTTATTGGTCCCAACACTCCTCATGTAATGAAGAACGATGAGTCTTACTATCAGAAAGAAAATGATTTGCGGGCCATTGCCTGGGTGGTTCATTTCAAAGACGATAGTTTTGGCAAAGAGTTCTTTCTTTTGCCTGAAATGTACCGGATCAGGAAATTTCTGACCAAGTCGTTTCAGGGAGTGCGCATTGAAGGCAGCTCAAAATACAAGATCATTCAGCATTTAAAAACACTTCATTCTTCGGAATACGCTCAGCGGATTCTTGTGTTGCTGCAGATATTACAGGTTTTGGCTCTATCGGATGATCTGGAGTATCTGGCATCGGATAATTTTGTAGAAACGTTCCAGCACAGAAACAATCAGAAACTGTATCAGATTTATGAATACGTAAGTAAAAACTTTCAGCAAAAAATAGAATTGGACGAGGCGGCTAAAATTGCCAACATGAGTAAAACCGCATTTTGCCGCTTCTTTAAAAGCAAAACGAATAAAACCTTTTCTGAATTTCTGAATGAAATGCGGATTAATTATGCAAAAAAACTTCTTGCCGAAGGCAGGTTAACGGTGGCTCAAATTGCCTACGAATGCGGCTTCAACAGTCCCTCCTACTTCAACAAGACTTTTAAAGCAGCGTCAGGAAAATCACCTCTTCAGTTAAGAGGAAAAAGTCTGGAATCGTTCCGATCCTAAAATCAGAAGAGATCGTGACAAGATTCCAGTAACTCCATTGAATGGGCGTATGTTTTTTCGGCATCGATGAGCAGGTATTTCTTTTCCAAATCGCGTAAGCAACCGGCACTGCTGCACAAGCGCAATTTATGAGCCCCGATTGTTTCGGCTCCGTAGTCAACACCAATGTGACCGCTGACCAGCGTTTTCATTGGTGAATGCTCGCGGTCCTTACTTGCGAACGCCAATAAATCATCAATCATTTCCAAATATTCCTCTCCATACTGCCGTTCGTTGCCATTCATTAAAACATCCCACAAATAATCCCCTTCGGCAGTATCCATAAACAGGGAACCAATCTGCGGATTGTAGGTGCGAATACTTTCAACATGCGCCACAAATTTCCCTTTATGAGAGTACTGTTTAAACCAGTTTACATCCATTTCCTTGCTGCGCGCATACCGATCAGAACTACCGGTATGGTTCACCAAAACGCCTCCTTTGGTTCTCAATACAAACGGCATATCCATAAAAAAGCCTACAATTTCTTCCCTGTTCTTTCGAATCCGGTTCTCGAACCAGGATGTAAACTCCAGATTTCCCCGATGCAAAGGGATATGATAGATGTGAACAAACTCATGATTCCCCAACAAACAGATCACATCGCTTCCCTTTTTATTTGCCTCCATTTTAATGAGTTCCTGAACCATTTCCAAGGATTCATCTTTTTGCTTTCCGGGATAAGCATGAATTAAATCGCCCAGAAAAACCAGATAATCTGCTTTTCCTTCGCTTTTTAGTTTTCCATACACCTTCAAAATCTGTCGAAAATCAAATCCGTTGCCATGCAAATCAGACACAATCATTAATTTTCCATACTGAATATCACAAATCATTTTTACTTATCTTTATAATTCAAGACTGAAGTATCTGCAAAATTTCTAAAAATTTTAGAAATTTACATTTACAAACTTACAACTACATTCAGATAAAATTAAAACTTTTAAGATATGCTTGAAAAATTGCTGAAAAACCCCGAAAAATATTTTTGGTCGATAAATAACGACGGTGATCTCGTTCTGGGAAATGCAGATCTTGGACTGAAAGCGAAACTCACTTTAACTTTAACCAATAAATGGATCAATCTGTCTCCTTTGGTTGAACGCAGCCCGGGAATTTACATCGGACGATCGAAAACCTACCTGAAAAACACACAGGAATACGAACTGATTGCAGAACTTTACAAATTAATTAAAGCCCAATTAAAAGAACCTACGCTAATAGAACGAGAGAAAACCTCGAAAAATACATATGCTTTTCTACTCAAATATTATCAGGAAAATAAATAATACCGACATATTTTGATTTTAAAATGGCACAATGATCAGATCAATTATAACTGCAGTATTCCTTAGTATCATCATCATCCAGCAAGCCGTGGCACAAAATCCCGATCAATTAAAATCAGGAGATCTTTTCCCCGAGATAAAAGGGGAATTGTTATCGTCTAAAATGATCACTCTTCCCGATCACTGCAAAGGAAAGGTGAGCGTTTTAATCATTGCATTTAAACGAGGTACGCAAGCCCAAATTGATACCTGGACCCAACCACTCCTGAAAGAGTTTAGCGCCCACAACGATTTCCGGTTTATTGAGGTACCCATGATCAGTAATCTTTACAATTGGATGTCGCACTATATTGACAATGGAATGCGCAGCGGCATTGCCGAACCAATGCACAAAAATGTAATGACATATTATGGTCCTTTGGGCAGCTATTACGACTACTTCGATGTTCAGGACAAAAAGCTGTGTTACCTTTTCCTTTTGGATAAAGAAGGTAGAATTCAGTTCCTTACCAAAGGTGAAGCCAAACCCGACGATCTGTCTGTTTTGCTTCAAAAAATAAAAGTGCTTTTAAACTCATAATCCAAATGCTTTTGTTTTAGATGACATGTTAATATTGTCATAAATGGGATGTAATCGATGCCAATAAATAATACCCCTTAAAAGTTATCATGATCTAAAAAAATAAATTAGAACTAATTCACAAAAACGTTTAGGACATATTTGATGGCATATCTGCATTTTCAAACTTTTTATCGAAATATTTAGTGAATAAAGTTTACTTTTAATGCCTCGATACAAAAGCATATAAAATGAATAAAAGAGGATTTGCAAGCGACAATTTTTCAGGAATATTGCCAGAGGTAATGGAAGCCATTCAGAATGCGAACCAAGGTCATGCAATGGCTTACGGCGGAGATTCGTACACAGCTGCCGCAATTGAAAAATTCAAAACCCTGTTTGGAAACAATATTGATGTATACTTTGCCTTCAACGGAACCGGAGCCAATGTTATTAGTCTTTCAACCTTAACCCAATCCTATCATTCTATTATTTGTCCGGCAACGGCTCACATTCAGGTTGACGAGTGCGGTGCCCCGGATAAATTTACAGGTTGTAAAGTAATTCCAATTGCCTGCAGCGATGGAAAAATAACACCCGAATTAATTCTTCCGCATCTGCACGGATTTGGTTTTGAGCATCACTCCCAGCCAAAAATGATTTCGATTACCCAGTGCACCGAATTGGGAACCGTTTATACGCCGCAGGAAGTAAAAGCAATCTGCGATTTGGCACACGCCAACAACATGTACGTTCATATGGACGGTGCACGGCTGGCAAACGCTGTTGTAAGTCTGGATGTTGATGTAAAAGAATTTACCACCCTTGCCGGTGTTGATGTGCTCAGTTTTGGCGGGACCAAAAACGGCATGATGCTGGGCGAAGCAGTCATCTTTTTTAATCCCGAGCTATCGAAAGAAGCCAAATACATTCGCAAACAAAGCATGCAGCTTTGTTCTAAAATGAGATACATCGGCGCTCAGTTCGATGCCATGCTCACCAACGGATTGTGGCTGAAAACAGCCCGTCATGCCAACAAAATGGCCAAACTGCTCGAACAGGAAGTTCGGAAGATAGATCAGATACAAATCACCCAAAAAGTACAGGCCAACGGCATTTGGGCACTCGTACCTAAAGATAAAATTGAACAACTTCAGAAAGAATACTTTTTTTGGGTTTGGGACGAACATGCAGGCGAAGTGCGCTGGCTGTGTTCCTTCGATACCACCGAAGAAGATATTCTTGGTTTTGTAAAACTTCTTAAACAAACTCTTTAATACCATTCACTGATAACCGATAACTGTTCACTGATAACTGACACAATGGCCTCTCTTCGTAAAAATTTCTCATTAAAAGATTACAATACATTTGGCCTGGAAGCCAATGCCAGATATTTTTTCGAATTCGATACAATCGAAGAAATTCAAGACTTTTTAAGCAAGAATAACATCCTGAGCATTCAATACCTGCTGTTGGGCGGCGGCAGCAACCTTTTGTTTACCGAAGATTTTAAAGGTTTAATTATCCACCCCAAAGTAAAAGGAATAAAAATTCTTGAAGAAGATGATGATTCGGTTTTGGTTCGGGCTGGTGCCAACGAAAATTGGGACGAATTTGTGGCCTGGAGTGTTGAGAACAATTTATCGGGCATTGAAAATCTGTCGCATATTCCGGGTGTGGTTGGTGCAGCACCCATCCAAAACATAGGAGCCTATGGTGTTGAGGCAAAAGACGTGATCGAAAGCGTGGAGACCATATCCATTGAGAGCAACAAAAAAGTAACTTTCAGCAATGCACTCTGCGAATTCGACTACCGGTACAGCGTATTTAAAAACGAATACAAAAATCAATTCATTATTACCCACGTTAACTTCCGATTCAGCAAACAGTCCGAATTTAAAGTTCATTACGGCGCCATTGCCCGGGAGCTGGAAGCTTACAATGAAGTGAATCTGAAAAATATCCGCGAGGTAATCATCAAAATCCGCGAAAGCAAACTGCCCGACCCTAAAGTACTGGGCAATGCAGGCAGTTTTTTCAAAAATCCGGTGGTTGCCAAAGCTGAAGCCGATGCCCTAAAAGCCAAACACGAAGACATGCCCGTTTACGAGCTAAGCGAAACACAAAGCAAACTGGCTGCCGGCTGGATGATTGAGCAATGTGGCTGGAAAGGCAAACAAATCGGCGATGCCGGTGTTCACAAAGATCAGGCGCTGGTAATCGTGAATCATGGCCATGCAAAAGGATCTGAAATTCTTCAGCTGGCCAACGAAATCAGAAAATCGGTACTCTACAAATTTGGCGTGAAGCTGGAGATGGAAGTAAATGCGGTTTAATCAGCCCAATGTGATGATGAAAAGTAATACCGCATTTTTTTTTCGATCGCCGCAGCTCAATAAATAAGAGAAACAATATAATATTGTATCAGTCTTGTTCTAATTGATTTTAGTAATTGGGCTTTCCGCCCAAACCCGACATCATTTCTTGTCTTGAAACAAGAAACGAAGCAAAGAAATTCAAGGCTGCTTTTTAAAAAACTTCCTTATTTAACTCAAATCTAAGTGTGGCCGGGCGATCTTCGAACAAGTTCTCAGCTTCCCGGTCTTACTAAATATTTGAACTAAAGCGAAAGCCCTTTAAAAAAGATGCCAATTAAAAACACATAAAAAACCCCTTTTAACAATTGTTAAAAGGGGTTTGCTTCAGTTTGTATGTAGTTGTAAGTAATTCTCTCTAGTTCAATTCCTGATTTACTTTTTCCTTTTTGCGTTGTAAGGCAGCCAAACGGTCGCGCAGCTTGTTATTGCTGGTTTCAATTAATGTATTTACCACATCGGTAAAAGGTTTGTATTTCGCCGGGTTTGCTTTTGCCATTGCGGCTAAATAAACCAACAACTCATTGTTAATGATGCTCTTCACTTCCTGTGCAACAACCGATGCCGATTTGGCATTTTCCCGTTCGTTTTTGTCTTCGATTAATTTAGAGGCCGAGACATCAAAATCGGCCTGCGATTGCTCCACATTATCCATCAGTTGTTTTAAATCAGGTATTGCCCGAACACATTCCTCCAATTCGGGCGCATTTAAATCGCTCAACATGGCGCGTACTCCGGCGCTTTCTATGGTATACGATTCTTCGGTAATTTTCATCCCGTAACGATCCAAAACTTCTTTTATCCGCAAAGCCTTTTCCTGACCGGCACTGGGGCGGCGCATGCATTTGGCTTTTACTTCATAAAAAACGGCGCGCAGATCCAAATCACGTGCCTCATCCTTATCCTTTAATTCACTATTCAACCAACCCGCATTCATCTTCCCAATTAACTCGTTCGATATCCCGGATAATTTTTCGAATGTTATGCTGAAGTAAGCATCTTCTGTTATCGGGTATTTTTTACTTAATTCTATTATGCCTTGGCAGGCTTCTGCTGTTTCACTTGTGTTCAACTTTACGTTTATTGCTTTCATAACTATTTTGTTTTATTTTTTCGAAGCCTTAAATTATCAACAATTATTCGACAAAACAAACAAATAATTAATTTATTATGAATATCGTAAAACTTTAAAACACCAATTAATAAAAGAAAAAACCAATATAGCACACAAACACCAGTAAAAACAAGCAGTACAAAGCAACCCAAAAATTATTTATACACATAACAAATTAAAGAAAACTTACTATCAGTTTACTCTACCTGTTTTAAAATACAATACAGGTATTTAACCATTCAACTTACACAATCTAAAAACGTGGCATAGCATCCATTTAATCGGACGACTCATTTCCCTGAGAAATACAACAACTTTTTATTTGGTGAGCTTATTTCCCTGAGAAATACAACAACTTTTTGCTTGGTGAGCTTATTTCCCTGAGAAATACGACAACTTTTTGTTTGGTGGGCTTATTTCCCTGAGAAATACGGCAACTTTTTGCTTGGTGGGCTTATTTCCCTGAGAAATACGACAACTTTTTGTCTGGACAAGAAAAAAGGCCGGACTGAGGGCCTGGCCTTTTCAAAATAGCTGCTGTATGGATTTTCCAACATTCAATATTTGTTGTGTATCCCCTTCCAAAGAAAAATATTCCAAAAACCCCGAGCTGAAGCACGGGGCAATGAATGTTGTGTATACCCTCCAAAAGAAAAATATTCCAAAACCCCCGAGCTGAAGCACGGGGCAATGAATGTTGTGTGTGCCCTTCAAAATAAGAGCAACTATAACATTGCGCTAATCATTTAATTAATCAAATCAGTTGCGTGTACCCTTCAAAATAAGAGCAATTACAACGTATCAAGTAGAATCAAGGAGCTAAACGTTGTTGTGTATACCCTTCAAAATAAGAGCAATTACAACTTTAGGATTATTCTTTCAGTTTTTTCATGTGTTGTGTATACCCTTCAAAATAAGAGCAATTACAACAACACTAATTCAGTGTGGAGTAATTGACTAGTTGTGTATACCCTTCAAAATAAGAGCAATTACAACACAAGATTACAATCAAATTATCTTGAAAAGGTTGTGTATACCCTTCAAAATAAGAGCAATTACAACTTACTTCATTAGCATACTCAACCAATTCTGGTTGTGTATACCCTTCAAAATAAGAGCAATTACAACTTCAATCTCTACATTGTCATCAGAGTACTCGTTGTGTATACCCTTCAAAATAAGAGCAATTACAACGAAATGAACAAATGCCTGCCGATGGTAATAGTTGTGTATACCCTTCAAAATAAGAGCAATTACAACCTAGGTTTTATAAATGCCTTATTTGCAAAGGATAAACCGTTTTTTGCCGGGCAAAAAACGGAAGTATTTTCTACTATATAGCTAGTATGGCGTCAATTTTCTCATTGTAACGTTCTGCTATTTGTTGGGCAAAATTACTATTGTCCCACCGGGCAACAAACAAACTCATCGTTCTTTTTTGAGGGAATAAATTGTGCGAAAAACAATTCCGAACCCCATTTAAAAACAAAAATTCGTTTTCGTTTATTACCCCCTCTTTTGTAAGCCACTGCAAATAGGCTTTGTGCGGAATGTGTCCGTTTTTACAATCCTCATCTATAAAATTATCGGCACAATTGTTTGCAAGCAGCTTTTTTTCAAGTTCAAATGCCGCATCTAGAACCTTTTGTTTGGCTGCATTATAGGCCTCCAATTCGTTTTTTAGGTTTGGCAAGGCTATTTCGTTTTCGGTAAAATACTCGAACAACTCGGGCAGGCGCCGGTCGAAAACATATTTGTGCAGCATGCTGTGATCTTTTCGCTTGCGCTGATCGATAATTGTTCTTGTTATTTCGGCATTATTTTCGAACCACAATTTTCCGGTAACCGGTTCCTTCACCGTAATGGTCGCGTTTAAAAGAGTATCTATCTGGTTCAGTTTTAAGTTCAAATCCCGATCGGTACTCATCAGCTTTTCGAGCATCAGAAGCATTATCCGATCTTCTTCCTGCAACAAACGAATTTGTTTTTCGGAATTCGAAATGCTTCGCTTAAATACTTTTTCTACCTGACTGAACTTAATATCCGGCAAACTTCGGTCGGTTCTTTGTTCTATTCTTCTTGCATTTCGTTTTGCTCTAAAGGCTTTTTTTACACTATCGGAATAAAAATCGGCAAACATGGCATTCTCCTGCAGTTTAAAATTCACTTTCTCATCAAAAATAAAATACTCCCTTTCGGCATTGTAAAAGCTTTGTATGCTGTCGCCGCGCTTTTTCCACCAAATTTTTAAAAGCTCGTTGTATTTCGCCTCTGCAGGATACTCCACTGCGTGCGCTTCCAAATTATTTTGCAGCAAACGAGTTAGGGTTTCATCGAACAGGTTGGTTGGTAAATTGATCGGCGCTTTACCATCCCCTTTTACCTTTCCCTTTGTTACATTATACAGCCATTCATCCAGATTGTAGTTAGTTTTCTCTTTTAGCTGACGCAGTGTAAAAGGAACATTAGATAGATTAAATGGAATTCTTACCGTAGTAGATTCTTTACCTTTTTTATCATCCCATGCTAAATCGTAGAAGGTAGTATTCATCCATGAATCATCATTATAAGCATTCCTTTTCACTTTTTCCTGCAGGTATTTTGCATACAAGTCTTGCAAATAATTTAAGTTCTTAAAGCGAATATTTTTCAGGAAAGGATGTCCTCCAATATCATTAAGCATTAACTCTTTACTGATGAGATCAATAAACAGCGTTTTTTTTTCGGGATCGGCAAACAAAGCCAAACACTCCTGCATTTTATCGTAATAAAAAGAAGTGATTTTTTTCTTTTTATCGGTACTGATTACCATATCAACAATATCCTTTGCCAGAAAAGTAGCCATTTCGCCAATTTTTGGGATTTTCCCCTTTCCGGTTTTGGTAAATTTCTGATACGCCTTTAAGCGATCCATACCCTCGCGCTTCATTCGTTTAATCCTTTCGGAAATGGCTCGGTCGGCATCAATATCAACAATGCACAACCAGTAGTCTAAAATGCGTGTTGGTATTTGTTTGTGATTTAAATTGTATTGTGCCAGCACCTCATCCAAGGTTTTTTTACGTTTTCTTAAATAAGCCAATGCATTTGGCTTGTAGGCAGGATCTTTTTTCGAATCCGATCTTTTATTGAATTCATTCCAGTCGTTTGGCAATTTCGCCTTCACCTCATCAATAAACTGCTTATTGGTAATTTTACTGTTGCAGGCCAAAATAAAATCGTTGATCAGTTCTTCCGATTTTCCTTTCTCCAGATATTCCAACACAATAATTTTGGGCAGCTCGTGCAAACTCAAAAAGGCTTCGGGCAAAGCTTGCTTAAGGCTTTTCTTAATTTTCGATTCTGAATTCGGCCTATTGATTATTATCGATTTCGCACTATTGGTGTGCAAACCAATTTTATTGTTTTTTGTGTTGTAAAAGGGTGCGTATTGCTCAAAGCCCAGCGAATTTCCACCTTTGTCAATCTGTTTTAAGACTTCTTCCCCATCTTCAAAATCGCTTAGCTTTCCAAATGCTTTTACATTTTGCACAATGCTTCGTGGATACAATTCATTATTAACGGGCTTTTCGTATTCGTCAATGAGTAACTTCCCCAAGTTAATCTGGAAACGCAATTTGCTAAAGATATCCGTTTCGTCGATAAACTTTAATGCAAAATAAGAGAAGCGGTTGCTGTGTCTTATTTTTCGTGTAAGTGCCTCAATATACTTGTCGTAATCTTCAATAGCAAGCTTGTCATTCGTGCTGTTAACCAACAAGTTTTCACGTTTTAGCTTATCCAGACTTGGCTTGAATGCTTTCCTTTCCTCATCGGTAATTACGCTGTACAGTTCTTTGGGACATCGGTTCAGGGTATTGATTATATCCAGTGTGAGTGCCTGCTTTTTATCTTCGCTTACAAACCGATCGTGCGGCAGTTTAACACAAAAGGCCATTAACACCTCTCGTGTGGCAATAAAACTATTGAACTGCGTTCCTTTTAAGCCTTTAATTTTTCCTATAAACTGAAACGCATGTTCCCGCTCTAAAAACATAGAGATTAAAAAAACAAAACCATCAGTCGTTATTGTGTTATCCTGATTTACAAGTACACGTTCTTTTACAGGTTCAAAATCTTCATCGTTTAAAACGCCATTGAACCTCTCCTTTGTATATTCAATAGCCCGTGCAAAATTAAGCCTAAGTAATTCGGCAGCTTCTCCCGAAATTGTCGTTTTTCTTTTGTTCCCGTTTGCTATGGAATAGTAATGAGAGTAATCGTTTCTGAACTCTTGAATTTCGCTAAACAAACATCGTAGAGAAGCTGTCATTGCAGCAAAGTCTTTTCCTGTATTCCTATTATTCAGGTCGCCGGTTCTTTCCTGTTTTGGAAGACTCTCAAAGTCGAAGACTTTTACTATTGGCAAAAACTTAACTGCAATAGAATGAGCCAAATTCCAGTTGAGATGCTTTCTGTTGTTAGTGCATAAAAAACTATCCAGTATTTTTTCTTCATCAGAAAGAGTTGACAGTTTAATTTTATGGGCAACAGAATTGTTAATGCTAAAGATATTTAACCGCGCCATATTCAGATAGCCACCAAAATACTGCGGATCGTTTTCTACTGTTTTGTACACATTTAAGCCTTTATACTCTGTTTTTTCGATTGTTTCCATAGCACTAAATTTGTTTTAGGTGAGTAAAATAAGCCCAATACATTTTCATGACCATTCGTTTGCGATACCATTGGGCAAGCTGTGCCGAAACAAAAAGAATAGAGAACAATAATCCACCCAGGCAGAGTGCGGTAAATATATCCGGCTTGTTTAAATGGAGAGAAGTAATAAAATGCAAGGCAAACAAAAATACCTCCAATAAAAGAAGCAGGATGCAGGCCAGGGCTGTTTGCCGAAAGAAAAAATAAAAGCTTTGAAAGGTTTTAGGGTGTTCTATTTTGCCGTGATGCTCCAATTCGTAATACATACGGTCGTAAAACTCATCCTGCAAATATTCCGTTTCTTTCTGCTGGCCGGCTGTAAAATTATCGAAACCGGTTTTATTCAAAAAGATGTTTTTTCCGTACCATTCTTTTGCTTTCTCATTTAAGCTTTCGTTCATCAATTGGTGAAGAAACTCCATTTTTAAATAAAGAACAGCAACGGGCTTGTACATTCCCAAAAGCCGGTTGTACCATTTCTGTTGTACTAAATAGAAATTTGAAGCGTAAAGCGTGGCTCCAATTATAAGTGCAAAACACAATGTAATGCCAATGTTTATCTGCCAATTAAGCGCTCCGAACAATGTAGGTGTAAATCCATAAAGATTATTTATGACATTACAAAAAAACAAAAAGAGTACTCCGGGCAACAGCAACCCTAACAAATCGTAAAGTGAAAACTTTCCCATCCTATTTATTGTTTGATTTAACTTCGGCTTTCAGCGGAATATTTATTATCCGGCAAAACCAATTGCGAATCCGAATCTACAAAACAATAATTAGTTAACAAAAAAAATAATAGTGAATAAAAAGAAAATTGCTAAAACGATGACAGGTCTTCTACGCTGTCAGGAGTTAGCAATTGGTGAATGTAAAGTTGGAGAGCAAGTTAAATATTCAAACGGCTTGTCAATGATAATTTTATTTTTGTAGAGAATCCCATGTGTACATATACTCTTACCCAACTCATCTTATTTATTTTATGCGGCTAAAGCCTGTTTTTAAATTTCATATTATCAGTTGCTTAAAAGCAACTGCAATAGATGTTTTGTTTCAGCATCATTTTACTCCTTCAATACTATTCTTTTCTTACTATCAATTGCCTGAAGGCTATTGCAACAGATACCTGGCTTTTAGCAGGAAATCCTTTGTAATTTTATCTATTACAGTTTGGCTTTAGCCAACTGGATTAAAAATATTCCAACTAAATGTGATAAACTCGAATTAAAAGTTTGCCAATACTCCGGAAAGTCTTTGGTGCAGTTTCGTTTTTGCAGACACAAAAAAGACCGGGCATGATGCCCGGTCTGCAATTTTCATTCAGCGCTTCGCTTTTCGCTTAATCCTTATCTACCAATTTCATAGCAGCTTCGGTATAACGCTCTCCCGTATTGGGGTATTTCGCAATAATGGCTTCTATTTCGGCCACTTCGTTTGCTGTAAATTCAATATCTGTGGCTTTGGCGTTTAGTTCGAGATACCTGCGTTTTTTTGTTCCCGGAATTGGTATGATGTTATCGCCTTTCGCCATCAGCCATGCCAATGCCAGCTGGGCAGTATTGATGCTTTTACCGTATGCAAATTCATCCAGTGCTTTCATCAGATTCTGATTGTTGATTAAATACTCTCCCTGAAAGCGGGGTAAGTTCAAACGGATATCACTGGAAGCAATAGTATCCACATTAAAATTCTCGGTAAACATTCCTCTTCCCAAAGGTGAATAAGGAACAAATGTGATGCCCATTTCTGTAATTTCGGGCAGTACTTTCTTCTCTACATCTCTTGTTAAGAGGGAGTATTCACTTTGCAATGCCGAAATGGGATGTACTGCGTTTGCTCTTTTGATATTGGTAATGGACGCTTCTGAAAGTCCCAGATAACGAACCTTTCCCTCCTTTACAAGTTCCGCCATTGCTCCTACCGTTTCCTCAATCGGTACGTTCGGATCAACCCGGTGGGCATAGTACAAATCGATGGTTTCGATGCCCAATCGCTGCAGACTTAATTCCACAGCCTTACGCATGTATTTGGGTGAGCCGTCAAAACTACTGGCCAGCAAATTTTCACCGCCATACTTAAACCCAAATTTTGTGGCTATAAATATCTTGTCCCGGTTTGGTTTCAGCACTTTTGAAATAAGTTTCTCATTCGCTCCTCCACCATAAAAATCGGCAGTGTCCCAAAAATTAATCCCCAATTCCAATGCTTTGTGCAAAGTGGCGATACTTTCCTCATCTTTTCTTTCACCGTAAACATGCGACATCCCCATACAGCCTAATCCTATAGCAGAAAGCTGTTCTTCTGTTTTTCCTAATGTTTTGTATTGCATCTGATTCTAATTTTAAGTTTTTGCCATATAGCCTGTCCCGAACTTGTTTCGGGAGAACTTACCATATAATTATCTTCCTGTGTGTCACAATTACCAGTCATGGACATTTCATACTGATTGATTAAATAATTACCTGACAAAATTAGCCAGACTATTTTCAGAAAAATCAGAAAAATCAAACCAAAAACTATAAAATTCAAACAATTTGCATTCTAACTTCCCTGGGTGTCATTCCTGTTGCTTTCTTGTAAAAGTTATTAAAATAGGCAGCATACTCAAACCCCAGGCAATAGGCAATTTCTGCAACCGGCCAATCGGTATGAACCAGCAATTCGTTTGCCTCAATAATAATACGGCCTGAAATGTGTTCGGTAGTGGTTTTCCCGGTAACCTCTTTTACCGCTCTGTTAAGATGGTTGGTATGCACAGAAAGCTGACAGGCATAATCATTTGCCGATCTCAGTTTCAATTGATTCTGCATCGAATCAATGGGAAACTGCCGCTCCAGCAATTCCATGAACAGTGACGTAATACGGGTGGCTGCATTCTGCGTTTGCTCATAATTTTTTGCGGGCTCCATTCTAAGTGCATAATGAACAATCAGATGAAGGTAATTGCGAAGCACATCCTGCTTGTGAATGTACGAACCTTCATTTTCCAACATCATTTTCCGATACAAATCAGCAATTTCCTTCACGGCATTTTCATCCGGAAAATAAACCTTATCGTGTCCCAGCTGAAACATTGGAAGATCCGTAAGCAGCTCATCCCTCTGTTTTACAAAAACCTCATTGAAAATACAGAACCATCCTGTCTGTTCTTTGGAAATATTCTGCCAGTTATAGGGAATCAACGGATTCGAAAACAATAAAGCCGGCCTGTCTATGTAAATACTTTTATCGGCATAATCGAGCCTTCCTTCGCCCAATATCAAAGTTATTTTATAGTAATCTCTTCTTGAATAAGTGAGCGGTCCCGTACAGGATGACCGTTCAAAAACATTAATGTGAGGTTTGCTTAAAACCAGCTCCTGATCGGGCTTGTATTTTATTCTGTTGTAAAATTCGTTTAAATCTTCACTCTTTTCCATGAAGCCAAATTACAAAATTCAAACAAAACAAACGGGCATGAATTCCGCTTTTTTTATTTTCATCATTTATAAAGGATGTAATCAGGCTTGCTGCAATCCGGCTCTAACTACAGTTTTAAATCACCAACCGACCAAAGCCAACCGTGGTTTTCAACGCATTTAACAGCTTTTCTTTTAGTTCTGATAACTCCTGATCGTTGGGTCTGGTTTCTTCTGCATTTATTATTTTGCTGTCCATCGTCCAAATCGGTTTCAGTGGGTTGGGATCATCTTCATATCTGGGAATAATGTGCCAGTGCAAATGAGAAAATGCATTTCCCAACATTTCGTAGTTTATTTTTTTTGGTTGAAAAGCCAGATGAACAGCCTCGGCAACCTCACTCATTTCCTTTAAAAATTTCATCTTAAACTCTTCATCCAATTGATGCAGCTCGGTTTTGTGTTGTTTACAAAGCAATAAAACGTAGCCCTTAAAAAATTGAAAATCGCCCAAAACAACATAACCTGTTTCCAGTTCTGCCACAAAGTATGGGTTTTCATGATTTAGAATTTTTGAAATCCTTTCACAAACAAGACATTTATGGTGCATATTTTAAAATTTATGAATGAATAATTTTCGCTTATACCAAGGCAAAAAAGAAAAGGACAGCCGGGTTCCCCTGCATTTTTTTAACGAAGATAGCTGAAAAGAAACATTTATAGGATCAATTTTGATGTTAACCTGTTATGACTCTCTATTAAAATATTAAGCTCTCCTTAGTCTGCGGGGAGTTAATTTGAGAAAAAACATTCGGTAATTTCGTTTCTTATTGTTTTGCATCACCATAAAAACAGAAGTCAATATCAGAAGAATGGCCAAAGAACTTTTTAAGTCCATTACATCATTAAACACAAACACTCCTACCATAACTCCGGTAAGAGGTTCAAGAGTTGACAGAAGAGACGCATTCCCCGGACCGGTATATTTCATGCCCATATAGAACAAAACAACCGACAAAAAAGTAGACCAAAAGCTAAGATTTACGATATAAAATATGGACAGGATACCAGGATTTGTGTTGATATTATTTGTGAAGTAGCATTTGCCAAAGAACAAAATTGCAGAGATGCCAAAAATCCAAAAAGCAACGCTGTAAGGCGAAATTTTCCTTAACTCGGGATTGGCCATGCACAAAATGTAGATGGCGTAAAATAAGCCCGACACCAAAGCCCATAAAACACCTGTTGTATTAATCGCTGCACCACCGCCTAAGGATAACAAGGCAATGCCAATAATGGATAAAAAGAGAGCTGTTAATTTTTTCAGTGTAAATTTCTCTTTGTAGATGATGCCTGCAAAAACAATGGTGATAATGGGGTACACAAAATGAAGTGTGCTTGCCAATCCCGACGAAATATACTGATAGGATAAAAAAAGTGTGTAGGTGGTCATCATGGTTCCAACAAATGCGAGAATCAGCAGCAGAAAAAACTGTTTTTTATTGATTCGGATATTAATCTTTTTGTAGATACAAAACAAACCAATCAGCACAAATGCAAAACTGAATCTGTACAACAACAGGTTACTCACATCAAAACCTTCGGCATAGGTTTTAATGGCAAAAAAAGGCAGCAGTCCGAAAAATACTGCTGATAAAAGTACCATAATGGTTCCTTTTGTCTGTGTTCCAATCATTGCTCTCAATTCAATTTACTTTGCTGCAATGATAATAAATCCTTTGATACAAAATGTGAGACGCAGCTCTTATTTTTCAAGCCGGTTGCATTTTATTATGCAAAGCTTTCTCTCCCGGTATTCCTCTTCCACTGCCCCTGAATTTAAAGATGCAGAATTCGCGGTTTATGGAACGGCAGTATTCAATCAGCAAAAAAAAAGGATGTCCAATAACAAATGTTTAAAGCTCGATCAACATGAGGTTTTCAAGTGAAACTTTGCATTTCGGACACCTCCGTAAATTTTGATGTGACTGCATTTGCATCAACGATTGGGATGAAGCAATTCCATGGCAAATTCCGGTTCCTGTCCTTCAATCAACTCACCTACAATTTTTCCTGTTACGGGTGCAAGACTCATCCCCATCATGGCATGTCCGGCAGCAACAATCAGGTTTTGAATGTTTCGTGGCCGCCCAATGTATGGCAAACCATCATAACTAACCGGTCGTAATCCCTCCCAAATATTCAATCCATCGATGCCGGGTTGTTCGAATGATTGTATGGCTCCGGCAGTACGGTTTAACATGGCCTGTACGCGCTTGTGCCTGATCTGTCCGGGCTTGCCGTTAAATTCCATACCGCTCCCCAAACGAATGCCTCCGTTCATAGGTGTAACGGCAATTTTTGCTTCGCTAAGTATCAATGGTGTATTCAAATTCCATTTCGGAGTGGCCACATCCATACTGTATCCTTTTCCGGCAATCAAAGGCAGATTTACACCAATCGTTTTTGCCAGGGCTGATGAAAAAACACCTGCTGCCAAAACAATCTCATCGGCTGTAAACATGGCTTCCCGGGTATGTACTCCTGTTATTTTTCCTTTAAAAAGATCGAATTTACACGCTTTCGAATTGTGATGAAACACCACCCCTTGCTTAAGCAGGTATGTCTTCAGCCACAGCATGTATTTTTGCGGATTTAGGTGTCCGTCACTTTCGTACAAAACGGCTCCCTCTACAGTAAACTGAACATCCGGCTCCATTTCCCTTAGTGCCGAATCATCTATTTCCCGGGTTGAAATTCCCAAACCATTCGCAATATGAGCCAGTTCCAATTCTTCTTCCAATCCTTTTTGAGTGCTTGCCATCATCAGCAATCCTTTTTTTTCGAGTCCGACATCTACAGCCTGCTCTTCTACAATATCAGCGTAAAGCTGCCTGCTTTCCACATTCAATTGCAATAGTGCAGGCATCACTCTGTTTACATGACCGGAATTGGCACTGGCCATAAACTTCAAAAACCAAGGGGCGTTTTTCACATTAGCCAAAAGGGGAAGATGCACGGGACTTTTCTTATCGAAAAGCATGGTAAATCCCGATTTTAGCATTGCCGGCGACGCTATGGGAATAAAATGACTTGGCACTATCAAGCCGCAATTTCCATAGGAGCATCCGGAATGATCGTTCTCATCAGCAGCATCAATTACTTCAACTTCATGACCACTTCGAATCAGATAATAGGCACAGTGCAAGCCAATGGTACCCGCACCGACAATAAGTATTTTTTTTGCCATTCTTTCGTTTTACAATTTTCCAACAACTCTAAATCCATGTGCATAAGGATCTTCGTCGTCGATGATAATAGTATTGTATCCGGTAACCATTGCCCATCCTTCAATTGCCGGCACTATCGCATCATATTCTCCTATTTTCAGATGTTCTTCTACCGTTCCCACAAATTGACTTCCAATAATACTTTCGTGCAGAAACTTTGAACCAAGCTCCAGCTTTCCTTTGGAAAACCACTGTGCCATACGGGCCGACGTTCCTGTTCCGCAAGGGCAGCGATCAATGGCCCGTTCGCCGTAAAAAACAGCATTACGGGCATCGGCCTCAGGCGAAATGGTATTGCCTGTCCACAAAACGTGGCTAAGGCCTGAAATTTTTTCGTTCTCCGGATGTACAAAACTGTACTTTTCATTCAAAGCCGTTCTAATTGCTCCGCTGTAACTGATCAGCTCATCAGCAGTAAAATGATGCAAACCGGAGAAATTAGCCTGCTCATCGACAATGGCATAAAAGTTACCGCCATACGCAACATCCACAGTTAATTCGCCCAAATTAGGGCTGTCTACCTTCAAATCTGTTTTATACAAGAAAGATGGAACATTGATAATTTTTACAGAAGTTACTTTGCCTTTGTCGTTTTGAACGTAATGCGCCACAACAAGACCTGCCGGAGTTTCCAACATCAATTTTCCGGGAGTTTTAGGCAATACCAATCCCTCCTCAATCGCAATGGTTACTGTGCCAATAGTACCGTGCCCGCACATGGGAAGACAACCACTTGTTTCAATAAAAAGGATTCCTGCATCATTTTGCGGATTTTCGGGAGGAAAAATAAAGCTTCCTGACATCTGCTCATGTCCACGAGGTTCAAACATCAATCCATGTCTGATCCAATCGTATTCACGCAAAAAATGTTCACGCTTTTCGGAAATCGTTTTGCCTTGCAATTGCGGAACACCTCCTGCTACAACCCGAACCGGATTTCCACAGGTATGTCCATCTATACAGAAGAATGTTTTCTTTGCCATAGTTATTTCTTATTTTATCGGATCTTTTGTCCATTGATTATCAACCAATCGCCAAATCCCTAATGGATTGGTGTTTTTTAATTCCTCAGGAAGAAGATTCTGCGGAAAATCCTGATAACTAACAGGACGCACAAATCTTAAAATGGCAGAAACGCCAACCGAAGTAAAACGGGAATCAGTAGAAGCCGGATAAGGCCCGCCATGCTGCATGGCTGAACAAACTTCAACACCTGTAGGAACACCATTCAACAACAAACGCCCGCATTTCTCAAGCAAAGATGAAATCAAACCGGAATAATTATCCAGTTCGTCTTCATACGACCATAGGGTTGTTGTCAATTGCCCTTTTAAAGCTTCTACAACATCCAGAATTTGTTCTGTCGATTCACAAACCACAAGCAAACTAAAAGGACCAAAAATCTCTTCGTGCATAGATGGTTTTGCTATAAAATCGGTGGCTTTCACCAATCCCAAAACGGGAACTGCTTTTTCCGGATCTGTTGCACTCCCGCTCTTTCCCAGCACTTCAATCTCAGAGTGAGAAAGTATTTTATCGGTTCCCAACTGATAGTTGCGCAGAATTGATTCGCTGTACATTTCTGTACCCTCCGTATTTTTTACTTCGTGAACCAAATTCTCAATAAAATCATCAAATCCATCTGTTTTTGTTGTTATTAACAAACCCGGATTCGTGCAAAACTGACCAGCTCCCATATTTACTGATGCTACCAGTTTTGATGCAATGGAAGCATGATCATTTTTCAATGCATTTGGCAAAACAACAACAGGATTCACACTCCCCATCTCTGCAAACACAGGAATAGGCTCAGGTCTGCCGGCAGCCAAATTATACAAAGCACGGCCACCACGTTCCGAACCTGTAAAACCAACTGCTTTTGTTAAAGGATTCTTCACCAGTAATTCACCCGACTCGTATCCCGAATCTTCAATAAAACCAAATACTCCTTCTGGTAAACCGGATTTTTTCACCGCTTGTTTTATCGCGTTTGCAATAAGGGCTCCGGTTTTAGGATGCGCAGGATGGCCTTTAACCACCACGGAATTTCCACCGGCCAAAGCCGATGCTGTATCGCCGCCGGCCACCGAAAAAGCAAGTGGAAAATTTCCTGCACCAAATACAACTACAGGGCCAATTGGCACATGTAATTTGCGCAAATCCGGCTTTGGAAGAGGAGCTCTTTCGACATCTCCTACATCAATAACTGCATTTAGCCACGAACCTTCATCGAGCAAATCGGCAAACTTATCAATTTGCCCAACAGTCCTGTCCCGCTCACCTCTCACACGTCCTTCCGGCAAATTTGTTTCTTCCATCACTGTATGTATCAGGTCATCGCCAATGGCATAAATTTCCTTTCCGATAAGACGTAAAAACTTTGCCCGCTCCCGCCCCGAAAGCTTTTTATAAACTTTGAAAGCTCTGCCCGCAGCCTCCATTGTATTACTAATATTCGTTTGTAATCTGCTCATTTCTATTGTGATTAACAGGTTGATAAATCAGGACGGTTTTTTAATGCAATTTCAATGGTTTCAATTGCTTTTTGCCGTTCCGTTCCGGAAAGAATTTTTCGAGGTGAGCGCACATGCTCGGTTCCAATGCCTGCATAAACCTCTGCCAGTTTTATGTACTGTACCAGTTTCGGATCGATGTCCATCTCCAACAATGGCATAAACCATCGGTACAATTTCACAGCTTCATCAACTTTACCTGCTTTGGCCAAATCGAAAAGCACTACTGTTTCTTTAGGGAATGCACTCACCAAACCTGCAACCAGACCATCTGCTCCCAACAACAAGGCTTCTAAACAAATGGTGTCAACTCCACCCAATATTTTAAATCGATCGCCAAAAGCATTTCTCAAACGGGTAACATTCGTTAAATCGCGTGTAGATTCTTTTACAGCTTCAATATTAGACACATCCAGCAAAGCCTTGAACATTGGAATCGTAATTTCTATTTTATAATCAACCGGATTGTTGTAAAGGATGATGGGCAATGAAGTAGCATTGGCAACTTCTTTAAAATAAGCCACTGTTTCATCAGCATCGGCTTTATACAAAAGCGGAGGAAGCAGCATAAATCCATCAGCTCCATTTGCCTCAGCTAATTTTACTGCTTCAACAGCACGTTCGGTACTTGATTCTGCAATGTTCATCAACACCGGAACCTTATCGCGGTAAGGCTGTAAAACCTCCACTAATTTTAGCTTTTCGTCTACACTTAGTGTGCTCGATTCACCAAGTGATCCTCCGATAATTATTCCTGAAACACCAGATTCAATCTGAAAATCAATATTTTTTAAAAAAGCAGGAATATCCAACTCCCCATTCGCTTTAAACTTTGTTGTAACAGCAGGGTAAACACCTGTCCAGGTAGGTCTCATATTTTATAATTTTATAAATGAATTAATAACAATTCAAAAATAAAAGACTTACAGGTGTTTTATTTCGCTTATTTTATCAGAAGCTTGAACAATATTACCCACTATTATTATATTTGGATAAAATTCCGATATTATGATGCCATAAAACGAAAGCTGTTTAATTATTCTGATACAACATTCTGATCTTCGACATGCAAACAAGAGGATCGTTACATTCATTTGCCGGTACCATAAATCCTTACATACAAACACATGAAAGCAATTCGATTTGTCATTCCGAAAACCAGCGGGAACTCCTTTCGGCTTCAGTTGGATCAAAGTAAAAGATTCTACGATTCGATACATTATCATCCCGAACATCAGCTTACCACAATAATAGAAGGCGAAGGAACATGCTTTATTGGAAATCATGTGGAACGCTTCTCTCCAGGGAGTGTTTATCTAATCGGAAAAAATGTTCCACATGTATTTAAATCGGACCAAGCCTATTATGATCCTGATAACCAATTGACTTCCTTTGGTATTTCGATCTTCTTTAAAGAAGAAACCTTTGGCAGTCAATTCTTTGAAATTCCCGAAATGGCACACATCAAACGCCTGCTTAATCTGGCTCTTAACGGATTAAAACTGAAAGGTGAAGAAAGAGTGGAAATTTCTGAAAATATAGTAAAAACACAAAGACTGGAAGGATTTGAAAGATTCCAGCATTTGCTAAATATCCTTAATATTTTTGCAGTATCTGAAAGTCTCCATTCGCTTTCTACAGTGAGTTATAATTCACCCATCAAAGATTCCGACAACGAGCGGATCAATATCGTGTTTCACTATCTGTCAACCCATTTTCAGAAGGATATTAGCCTGGAAGAAATAGCCTCGGTTGCCAATATGACACCTAATGCATTTTGCCGCTATTTTAAACAAAGAACACGAAAACCATTTTCCTCTTTTTTAAACGAGATGCGTGTTGAATATGCCGGTAAACTGATTGCCGGCACCAAGCAAAATTTTGGAAACATTGCATTTGAAAGCGGCTACAACAGCATTTCCTATTTCAACCGTCAGTTTAAACGCATAACAGGCTGTACTCCTATAGAGTATCGTACTAAATTTGGGAAGTAGAAAATTTGATTGGTGAACTTAAGTGCTGCAATAATCACCAAAACCCCCTTTCCTTTCCGCTTTTAAGAAAATGAAGGAGGTTTTAATTTTTCATGAATCAAAAAACTTATTTGCCAGTGCTATTACAAATTGAAAGCCTCTTTAAGGTACATTCTTACATCCGTTTGTTCCCGTCCCAAAATACTCTCTAAAGTACCGTCAGCCATATTAAAATCATTATTCTTAATCCCTTTGGCAAACAAAACGGACATCAATACAATTTCTTCGGGCAAACCAAATTGCTTTAACATATCTTCAAATGCATCAGCTTCCGGACTGGTGTAATTTACTTTTTTGCCAGACAATGTGGTAAGTTCAGCTGCAATATCTGCAAATGAATAGGTTTTTGATGCCGTTAAGTGATAAGTTTTGTTTTCGTGTCCTTCACTTGCCAAAATAATTGCAATAGCTTCTCCCAGATCTTTTCTGACAGCAAAAGGCACTTTACCCTCACCTGCAGGAAAGAAAATACCTGTTTTCAAAACATCTTCACCTACAAACATTGGAATCACCTCTGCGTACAAACTATTTTGCAAAAAAGTGAATGAAAGCCCGCTTTCTTTTATGTAATCTTCTGTTTGAAAATGATCCTGAAGCAATGGCTGTAAAGGAGATGCTGCAATATCTTTCAATGTAACACCTGTGTATAAGATCTGTTTCACTCCTGCTTGTTTAGCAGCATCAACCACATTTTTGTGCTGACCGATTCTATCATTAAAATCACTTGATGAGATTAGCAAAACTTTATCGATGCCCTTCATTGCATTATTTAATGAATGAATATCCTGATAATTTCCGATATTAACAGTTACACCTTTTGCTTTTAAAGTCTGTGCTTTGGCTTCATCCCGAACTAAAATTGAAATTTGACTGGCGAAAACTTTTTTAAGTAGATTTTCAACTACAATATTTCCCAAATGACCTGTTGCACCAGTAACTAAAATTTTTTCCATCTTATATTTTATTTAAACTTACTATATAAAAGTTTTATACTTACTTTTGTATAGTAAAGATATATTAGTTTGTAAAAACGACCAATAAGGCACATCCTTGTTCCAAACTAACTTCAAGGTAACTATTGTTGATAATCAAAGGTCTATGATGGAAAAAAAAATTAAAAAAAGTGAATGGGATATTACAAATTGTCCTGTCAGAACGGTTTTAGATCGTTTTGGTGACAAGTGGTCTATTCTTGTATTGCTGATTTTAGGTGAAAAGCAGAAGTTGCGTTTCAATGAAATCAATAAAGAAGTTGGTTCGGATATATCTCAAAAAATGCTGACTGTTACACTAAGAAAATTGGAGGCTGACGGATTTATTTTCCGAACCATTTATCCGGAAATTCCTCCTAAAGTTGAGTACGAAATTACAAACTTAGGTAAATCACTTGTTCCCCATGTGGATAATTTAGCGAAATGGGCGGTTTCCAATATGCCGGCAATAAAAAAGTCCAGAGAAAAATTTAAAAAGTAATCAGATATCCGTTATGAATACACTGCCATTTGCCATGCAGTGTATCCCCAATAAAAGCCTGAAAATTGCAAACCGACAAGAGCAGAAGTACTAATTATTTCATGATGCCTCTTTGATTGAGCGCTTTCTGATATCTGCCCGCATTTTGATTGTGTTCCCGCAAAGATTTGGCAAACACGTGATACCCGTTAAATTCGGGACTGGCACAAAAATAGTAGTACTTGTGATTTTCGTAGTTTAGAACGGCTTCGATGCCCGAAATGGATGCCTGACGGATTGGTCCTGGCGGTAATCCACGATATTTATAGGTATTGTATGGAGAATCAATTGTTTTGTGTTTGTTAAGCACCCTACGAATGGTGAAATCGCCCAAAGCAAACTTTAAAGTTGGATCGGCATCCAATTTAATTTTACGGTTTAAGCGATTCATGTAAACACCTGCAACACGGCTTTTCTCATCATTCTTAATGGTTTCTTCATCGACAATTGATGCCAGCGTGCTCACCTGCATAGGCGAAAGCCCAATATTTTTAGCCTTTTGCAAACGCTCAGCATTCCAATACTTTACATACTCTTTATGCATTTTATCCACAAACTTTTCAGCATCTAAATTCCAATATACCTGATAGGTGTTGGGGATAAACATTCCTATAATGGTATGAGGTGAAAATCCGTATTTCTGCATTTTAGATTCGTCTTTTAACAACGATAGAATGCTAATTGAATCGGCCTCGATTTGAGCCGCTATTTTGCCCGCAAAATCTTCTAAAGTGCGGGTATTATTAAAAGTAAGATTGAGTGGTGTTTGAACGCCTGAGCGCAATAAATTTATTAATTCATTATTGCTCATGCCATTTTTAATTTCGTAACGCCCCGGGTGAATGTGATTTGCGAAATTTTTCTTCTCCATAACCCACTGAAATGAAGAGCTGTTTGTAAGACAGCCTTTTTCATTTAAAATTTGCAAAACATCTGCCTGATTCGAATGGGTGGGTATGTACAATAAGCTGGTTTCTTCTTCGCCCAAATTAATGTTTGCTGAAAAAATATCCTGATAAAGTTTAAAAAGTACCGATCCTGTTACAACTAATACAAGCATTACAGCAAGTACTAAAAACTTCCACTTTTTTGAACGGTTATCTTTCAGACGAAATAAATTGATCATTAGTTTGAATTAAAATAAATACAAGCCTAGGTCTGTAAAAATACAGAAATAATATTTTACAGATAAACTGTCTCCCAAAAATAGAAGAAATTGTTCTGATTTAAACGTTTACTAATCGTGAATTAGTACTCCCGAAGTGTAATTTAAGAATTCGACAGTTTCCTTGTCTGTAAAAATCAAAAAATCTACCTTTGATTGAATCACAAAAAATGACACAAACATGAATATTTCATCGAATTTTGATGGCGGTAAAATTGAAGTTATTGATGCTGCCAGTCCTCAAAACATACAGCTAAGCATCCCCAACGACACGAATTCTGAATTTTTTCAATGGTTCCATTTCAGATTAATGGGCGCAATGGAAGAATCTGTTAAAATGCGAATTACAAATGCCGGTAAAGCATCTTATCCGGAAGGATATGAAGGCTACCAAACTGTGGCATCCTACGATCGGGAGAATTGGTTTCGGGTTCCATCAAATTACGATGGCAACGAGTTGATTATTGAGCACACACCACTTTACAACTCGGTTTACTACGCATATTTCGCTCCTTACACCTACGATCAGCATCTAAATTTAATTCATCAGGCACAAATGTCACCGGAATGTGAATTGGTTTCGATTGGAAAAACGGTGGAAGGAAAAGACATTGATATGCTGATTGTTGGTGAAGCCGACGAAGCGAAAAAAAGCATTTGGGTAATTGCCCGTCAGCATCCCGGCGAGCCCATGGCCGAATGGTTTATGCAGGGTTTAATTGACCGCCTTTTGGATCAGGATGATCCAATTTCGAGAAGTTTGCTAAATAAAGCTGTTTTTTATTTGGTACCTAACATGAATATTGATGGCAGTATTGCGGGCAATTTACGCGTAAACACAAAAGGATTCAATTATAATCGTGAATGGGCCGAACCCTCAATAGAAAACAGTCCTGAAGTTTTCCATGTACGCAACTTAATGGACAAATATGGTTGTGATTTAAATCTGGATATCCACGGAGATGAAGCTTTACCTTATAATTTTATTTCGGGGATAGAAGGCATCCCTTCTTTCGATGAAAGATTGAAAAAATTAACAGAAAAATTCATTGGTTCATGGATTGCTACATGTCCTGATTTTCAGGATACTCAAGGCTATCCGAAGAACGAACCGGGAACAGGAAATTTAGCAATTTGCTCGAAACACATTGGAGAAAGATATAAATGTTTATCTTTGACAATTGAAATGCCATTCAAGGACAATAATGATTTACCAGACCCTGAATATGGTTGGTCTCCCGAAAGGAGTATTTTATTTGGAGAATCTGTTCTTCAGCCAATCTATCAAGTGGTGAATCACCTAAGATAATTAAAAGCATATACTACTAAGTATATTACTCGAAAGGCCCATGCTCAAGCTTCCGTGAGTGTGGGTCTTTTTTGTGGGGTAAATTCTGGTTTTTCTATTCCTCATCAAACAATTACTATTTAATCTTTTTGCCATAAATTCAAATAATGGCATCGAAATTGCGTTTTCCATTCTATCTGATTACTTTAAAACAAAAAATAAACGGACACATGGCGATTCCTTTTAGATATCAATTCTTACTTGTACTATTTTTCACCTCGCTTCATTTTGAAAGTTTCTCTCAAACCAAAGTTGATGAAATCATTTCGAAATACTCGACAAAATTTAACTCTTATGAGGATTTAACGGATAAAATAAAAATTGATTTTACCACAGATGAAGATAGGGCAAGGGCTGCCTTTGCATGGATTGCCATAAATGTTGAGTACAAAACAAAGGGAGTAAACAAGATTCAAAAAATCCGTTTTTCGTATACTTCGGACGAAGATTTGCAGACGCAAAAAGATCAGTTCAGAAGAGATCTGGCATTGGAAACAATACAGAGCCGCAAGGCTTTGTGTGAAGGATACGCAACGCTTTTTCAGGAAATCTGCAGCTTACTAAACATTGAATGTACAATAATCCCGGGCGCAGCAAAACGATTTATTTCCGAAATAGGAAACAACAATTTGCCTTCGAATCATGCATGGAATGCTGTAAAAATTAATGGAAAATGGAAGCTTGCAGATATTACCTGGGCTGCGGGTTCTGTTGACTACGCCAAAATGGAATTTCGGAAAGAATATACTCCTGCTTATTTCGATAGTGATCCAAAGGAATTTGCCATGAAACATTACCCTGATAATCAGGAATGGTTACTGCTAAATAAAGAATTTACCCGGGAAGAATTTGCACTTCAACCTGCCATTTTTAATGAATTCATCGGCAAAGACTACCAAATAATCAGTCCGGAAAATGGATTAATATCAATCAGAAAAGGAAATGATATTGCCTTTTCAATTGCAAATGTTCCAAGTGGCATTCCGATTGCTTATCACTTTAAAAGTGAAAAATTTGGTCAACTCGTAAAACCTATTCTAAAAAAGAACATCATTAACTTCTCAGTACCCGTAAACTCGAAAGGTAAAGATGAGTTGATCATTTACTTCAACAACCAGCCGGTTCTGGGGTATAAAGTGAGTATAAGATGAAACTTTAAAACTCCAAATTACAACTAAACAAAAAGCTTTCCCATGATGGAGAAAGCTTCTTAATAATCCAAATAAATATATAGACGCTGACAGGTTTAATTCTCGTCTCTGAAAAACAGTTTGTAGTAACTTAAATCACGAGCAGCATCGTACCCCTTTTCTATGAATTTTCGTTGTCCGTGAATGTAAACATGAAAGTTTTTATCCAATTTTAAAATGTGTTTAAAGTGCTTTTGCTCTCCTTTTACAGCATCGTTATTAATTGTGAATTCTGGTGTAACTGTTGTTCCCTGTTCATTTTGGTAATAGGTTTTGTACTCATCAAAGGCAGTGGCCACCTCAGGCTGTTCAATCACTTCCTTTTTAAATAATTCCTCGTTGAACAGCTTTTTATCCTTAAAAAAATTGATTGATTTGTTCATTAAATCGATCTGATCAGCCTTGGCAACCTCATTCTCGTCATTGTACACATCACCAATAAAACCTTTGCACATATCCAGATAATTTTGGGTATGATAGAAATTATCTTCGCGAAGTTTCAAATTCAAAAAGTCCTCTTTCCAGTACAAAGCCTCTTTGTTCGAATTGGTTTTATCTACAATACAAACTTTGAATCCTTTTTCCTTTTCGGAGTTGAAAATCAGGCAGCCTTTGTCCAATTTCTTGATATTGATTCCATTTTCACATCCCAACTCAAAATTATCCTGCTTTTGGTACACCTTTAAAAAAGTGTCTTTATTTTCTGATTTAAAAATACCCAACGCATCGCAAACTTCTCCATCAACCACGCAATTAGAGAAGCCCACCAAATAAAATTCGCCACCCTTTATATTCGGATGATTCGATTTTTCGTACAAATGAACGGCGATATTGGTTGACTGATCGTAAAAGGAAACATTCTCCTCGAAATACTCCGAAGCATAACAAAACACCTCATTCATATTCAAATCGGTATCATGTTGGAAATTATAGAATTCCTCCTTATTAAAGGCTGTTAAAAAATACTTTAGCAGGATATCCTTAACATCATCATCTTCCAATTGAATTTCTGATTTAGAAAGCTTCAAATCTTCATCGTGATGTTTATTTCCTACATTGTGAACCACAATACGGTCCAAATTTATATCTTCAAAGTTGAACATGCTTTTCCTTTTTTTAATCCGGCGATAAAGATACAGACTTTCGGTAAATAATTTTTTCCTTTTAACTTATCATTTACATTTAGTAGATTTATCAAAACTAGATATTAAAATATGACTAAGTACACATTTTTGTCAGTAACGATTTTGCTTTTTTCATTAACAGGTATAAAAGCACAACAGGTTGAAAAACAATCAAAATTGGGCGTACACTATTTGGAATATGTACCAAGTATGAAGCAATCGGAAGCAAAACTTCCTTTATTGATTTTCCTGCATGGAATGGGTGAGCGGGGAAATGATTTAAGCAAGGTGAAATTTCATGGCCCTCCTTCTTTTCTGGATAACAAAAAAGATTTCCCATTCATTTGCATCTCACCACAATGTCCTGATACAACTTATTGGAACAAAGACTTACTTCTTCCCTTTTATGACGAAATAATCAATAAATATCCGGTTGACAGAAATAGAATTTACATTACGGGCTTGAGTATGGGTGGTTTTGGAACCTGGGCATCGATTATTGCCAAACCAAATCTTTTTGCTGCCGCAGTTCCAATTTGTGGTGGTGGCGACACGACTAAACTGGAAACAATAAAATCGCTTCCGATTTGGGTTTTTCATGGTGCTAAAGATGATGTAGTACCACTCATCCGCTCGAAAGAAATGGTAGATGGATTAAAAAAATTGGGAAGCAGTGTGAAATTCACGGTTTACCCTGAAGCGACTCACAATTCATGGACGGAAACCTATAATAATCCGGGATTATACGATTGGCTTCTACAACAAAAAAGAAGTAAGATTTTACTGATCCTAAATAATCGTTAAAGGTTACTTAAGACCAGTTATCCCGTTTTGAAACAAGTTCGCAGAAAAACTATTTCTTTCCTCTCCTCCTTTGCTTTTGATACATTATATATCCGGTAAGCAAGATCCATAAAATACTGATTCCAGCCAATGGGATAAAAAGAATATAAAACTTTCCAAAGATGTATTGGTAAATTCTTCCGGTATGAATTTCCAAACACAAATTCCAAAGTGAAATTGGTGATTGCTGAATATTTATAGGCATCGGAGCAAAACCAGAATTATCACTTAAATTTCCTGCCCCAAAATTGTAATCAAACAAAATTTCTTTTCCTTTTGCATCTTTTAAATACCCGGCAATAGGATGTGATGAAATTGGTGCTCCCAAGGTTTTAATCGGAACATATGGCTTTTTAGTAATGTAATTGAAAACCATTCCTTTTTCAGGGATCCAATAAAAAAGTCCACTAAACGATCCAACCAAATAACTCCCGCTATTTGCTTTCTCGAAAACATTCACTCCCATTACTGAAATTGGAGGCTGCACGATAAAGGCCTTAGGAGCAGAAATAAAATCATCATCAGAATAATACACACTCTCATTGGTTGCCAATAGAATTCGGTCCAATTCTTCATCGTACATTATTCTGCGCAGCTCATCGTACCAAGGATTGGGGTTGTTCAAATGTGTAAATGGAATTTTAGCTACTCGATTCGAGACTATTGCAATTAATAAAGGTGGACGCAAAAACATCCCCGTTAGAGTGGTTAAGACAAGAAAAATCATTAACCAATTCCCGAAATGATTGTGCCATTTCAAATTAAATTTCAGAAATTTAATCTTCCTCTTAGCATCTTTACTTTTCTGTTTTAACTTTTTTATCCATTTGGGATAGATAAAATACACCAAACCACTAACACACAGAAAAATAAAAACAAGACCAATAAAATCAACAAACAACTGCCCTATTATACCAAAAGCCTCACCACTATGAACTTCCCAAAGAGTTTTAAACAAACTGATCTTATTGTCGTAATTCTGATCTGGCTGCAAATTTACGATCTCAAAACCAATCTCTGTTTTTTTCAACAAGTGAGAACGTGTCAAAACAAATAGTTGATTCTTAATTTCCATCAAATCAACAACTCTCGCCTCTAAAACAGGTAAGTCAATATTTTCCCAATTTTCACTTTGCGGATTGTAGTAAAAAAGACCAAATAATGTTCCTGCATAAACCTCACCCGAACTGGATTTAATAAGTTTCTCTATTTTCCGGTTATCGATTCCTGACATTAAGCCGGAATTGAAATCCTGAAATGTTTTTAAATTATCTGTAGTTTTCCAGATTCCGATATTGCCATAAATTAATGCTGTATCTCCTTGAATTGTAACTGCTGATTTTACCGCTGCCTTATTCCAATTTGAATACTGATACTCACTGCCCAAATATTTTCGATCTATATCAACAGAAGAAAATACTCCCCGGTGATTCATTACAATACCCGATATTGCGAATAATAAAATAAAGAAAGTCAATGCCAAAGAAGGCCATTTATGGTACTTATTTAAGAATTTCATTGTTTTAGCTCGATCCATAACTACATATAACATTACACTAATTGTCCCCCAAACGGCAACAAAATCAAGTAAAAAACTGCCTAATGCAGAGTTTAAATCATCTACATTAGGCAGCTAATCACCCTAACAAACTACTATTTAACAAAGCCTAAAAAATTCAAAAAGAGTTCCGATCGCATTTCTCCTCTATCAATCTTCACACACGAAACACCTTCCTAATTCTCAATTTATTTTTAGTTTAAAAACATTTTCATGTCTTCGTCAACCGTTCCGATCCCAGCTATTCCGAAAGTATCAATTAACACTTTAGCTACATTTGGAGAAAGAAAAGCTGGTAGTGTTGGTCCTAAGTGAATGTTCTTAACTCCTAATGACAGAAGAGCTAACAATACAATAACAGCTTTTTGCTCGTACCATGCAATATTGTATGCAATTGGTAGATCATTGATATCGTTTAGTTCAAATACTTCTTTCAATTTCAAGGCAATAACAGCCAGAGAATATGAGTCGTTACACTGCCCTGCATCCAATACTCTTGGAATTCCACCAATATCACCCAACTCTAATTTGTTGTAACGGTATTTAGCACAACCTGCAGTTAAAATTACGGTATCTTTTGGTAAAGCAGCAGCAAATTCGGTATAGTAATCACGACCTTTCATACGACCATCACAACCTGCCATTACAAAGAATTTACGGATAGCTCCTGTTTTCACAGCATCAACAACTTTATCAGCCAATTGCATCACCTGGTTGTGAGCAAAACCACCTACAATAGTTCCGTTTTCAATCTCTGTTGGAGAAGCACAGTTTTTTGCTAATTCAATAATTTCAGAGAAATCTTTCTTCCCATCTTCACCAGCAGTAATGTGCTTGAATCCTGGGAAACCAGAAGCTCCTGTTGTGTATACTTTATCCTGGTAAGTAGATGTTGCTTTAGGAGGAACAATACAGTTGGTTGTAAACAAGATAGGTCCGTTGAAAGTTTCAAACTCTTCGTTTTGCTTCCACCATGCATTTCCGTAGTTACCTATAAAGTGCTTGTATTTTTTAAATGTTGGATAGTAGTTAGCTGGCAACATTTCAGAGTGAGTGTAAACATCAACACCAGTTCCTTCAGTTTGCTTCAACAATTGCTCCATATCTTTCAAGTCATGACCCGAAATCAAGATGCCCGGCTTATCGCTTACTCCGATATTTACTTCAGTAATTTCAGGATTACCGTAAGCAGTTGTATTTGCCTCATCAAGAACAGCCATAGCAGTAACACCATTAGCACCACATTCCATAACCAAAGCAACCAATTGATCAGCAGATAATGTATCATCAGTAGTTGCTTGTAAAGCTTTCTGCATAAATGCATACATTTCAGCTTTCTCAAGACCTAAATTGTAAGCATGCTCAACGTAAGCAGCAAATCCTTTCAAGCCATACAACAACAATTCCCTTAATGAACGAACATCTTCATTTTCGGTAGACAAAACACCAATAACCCGGGCTTTTGCATCAAAATCATTCTCTTTATCAGCAAACCATGTTGCAGAGTGGTGAAGGTTTTCAAAAGTAACACCAGCCGCTTCAGCCTGAGTTTTAATTTCTTCGCGTAATTTAAGACCTTCGCGAATAGCGGCAATAAATTTTACTTTATCAAAATTAGCATTAGTAATAGTCATAAATAAACCAGTCATGATGAAGTTGTTCACTTTATCATTCTCAACACCAGCTTCACGGGCTTTGGTACTAAAAACTGAGATTCCTTTCATCACATACATCAGCAAATCCTGAATGTTTGCAACCTCATCGGTTTTTCCACAAACACCTTTAATTGTACATCCGGTTCCTTTTGCTGCCTCTTGGCACTGATAACAAAACATAGCCATAATAATATTTTTTAATGTTATAAATTTGATTATTTCAGTAACAAAATTGAGAAAGAGCAAACTAAATAATTTCTGAAAAGAAATCCGATTTCCTCTTTCAATACCACAAAGATGCGACAGGATGATAGCAAAAAGTGTAACGGATGTTACAAACATGAAAATAATTCAGATTTTTTCATCTCTTTATCCCCATTACTGAATTTGGACAAAAAAAATCCCAACCTAAACAGATTGGGATCCTATATTTTAAATTTACTCTTACATCAAATCTTTGCAATTCCTTTTGAGTTCTTCCTTTAGCTCACACTTACATTCAATGTAACTTGCCAACTGTTTATCAGACAGAACGTCTTTCATTTCGAATTCTTTACGTTTCAAACTATCACGAACTGCCTGCATACAAGGAAATCCATCCTTCTCCATCGTCAGCTTTTCAATTTCTTTTTCATACTTCAAATTTAAAACCTCGATCCGGGTAATCTGTTCCGCAGACAAATCCAATTTCTTCTCCATCCAGGATGTAATTAGATTTGCTCTTTTTTCAGCCAAAGAATTGTTTTTGGCACTCACAGTACCGCTCATCATCACAAATAGTAAAATCAAACTTCCTGCTACAATCTTCATATACTGATTTTTAATATTCACTTCAATCAAACAGCTATAATAACGGCTGATTAAATAAAAAGTTGTTAAAACAATCGAAATTTAAATATTTTTAACGAAACATCCAAGCAATCAATAATTTAACAAGCAGTTATTCAGACCATAAAACAACACCATAAGAATCTACAATTAACGAAAATTCAGTGCAATTAATTAAAAATTATTTAATAATTTAGGCATCCCTTTCTAATCTATTTAATGTAATCTTACACAGGCAAAAATAGGATTGTAACAATAAATTTACGAATAGAAAGACTAAAACAAAAACCATGAAAAAAATAGATATATTCCCAAGTACTAAAGCTTTTATTTTTGATTTAGATGGAACCTTGGCTGACACCATGCCTTTACACTATGACGCTTGGGTAAAAACAGCCAAAATCATGAACTTAGAGTTTAGTCTTGATTTTTTAAAGAGCTGTGCAGGAATGCCATCTTCTAAAATTATCGATTTACTAAACGAGAAAAACAACCGTACTATTGATCCACAAAAATTCTCTGATATGAAAGAAGAATTTTTCGCAAAGGAGATGCACAAAATCAAAGAGATTACTGCCGTTACTAATCTGGTATACAAATATCATGGCAAAATACCAATGGCAGTAGGAACTGGTGGGAAACGCAACATTGCCTCTGAAACAATGCAGCTTTTAGGTTTAGACAAATACATTTCTATTCTGGTAAGTGCTGATGATGTAGAAAATCACAAGCCGGAACCGGATACATTTTTAAAATGTGCTGAACTAATGGGAATTTCCCCTGAAAATTGTCAAGTGTTTGAAGATGCAAGCTTAGGCTTTCAGGCCGCTGAAGCGGCAGGCATGAGAGTAACCGATGTCACTCCTTTTTATTAGAATCAATAAAATTATTTCATGTTAAAAAAATTACTGTTTGTTCTTATGGTGGCTCTCATCGCCTTTTCCTGTTCTCAGGAAAAAAAGGAGTATACAATTGCCTTTTATAATGTTGAAAATTTATTTGACACTCTTAACGATCCAAACACTCGGGATGACGATTTTACTCCTGAAGGAAAATTAGAATACACTGCCGAACGATATCAAAAAAAATTGGTAAATCTTTCCAGTGTATTATCTTCCATCGATAAAAATAATTTCCCTGCCATTATCGGCCTTTGTGAAGTAGAAAACCGATCTGTACTGGAAGCATTAATAAGTCAGGAAAAATTAAAATCTGCTGATTATGGCATCGCCCACACCGAAAGTCCGGATGGAAGAGGAATTGATTGTGCACTTCTGTATCAGAAAAACAAATTCAAATACCTGAGTCATGACATAATTGGAATTCATTTTCCAGATGAACCAAACTATAAAACACGTGATATTCTTCATGTTCAGGGTATTTTAGGTTCTAATGACACCTTACACATATTTGTTAATCATTGGCCATCAAGAATAGGAGGAGCAGAAAAATCGGAGAAAAATCGTGTGTTTGTTGCAGAGCAATTAAAAATTGCCGTTGATAAATTGCAGGAAAAAAATGCCAATGCAAAAATCATTATCATGGGAGATTTTAATGATGAACCTAACAACAAATCTGCTGAAGAGATTTTAGCCGCTACCAACAATAAGGACACATCAAATCCAGAAGCTCTTTACAATCTAATGTACGATTTAAAGATGAACGGAAAAGGCACTTACAACTACAAGGGAGATTGGAACATGCTCGACAATCTAATTATTTCCAACAGCCTTATCAGCAATACAAACGGGCTGCATACAAATCATCAGGCAGGAAAAATCTTTAATGCTGACTGGATTTGCCACAAAACCCCAAAAGGTATATTGGTTCCCAACCGCACTTACGCCGGTCCTAAATACTTTGGTGGTTACAGCGATCACTTCCCCGTTTACTTTCAATTAAGCAACTGAAAAAAACAATCAAATAAAATACAACAGCTGATTACCAACAACGTAATCGGCTGTTTTTCTTTCTGAAATAATCTAATAAGCTAGATTTTCCATTTAAAACTATCAAGGTTCATATTGTTTCTATATTTTAGCAATTCAGACATAGAACCAATTAAAAGTGTTGCATGAAATTTAAAATTGAATCAAAATTTAAACCCACAGGAGATCAGCCAAATGCCATTGAAGAATTATGCAAAGGCTTAAACGATGGAGCTCCTCATCAAACTCTGCTTGGGGTTACCGGTTCGGGTAAAACATTTACCATCGCCAATGTAATTGAGCAAGTACAACGCCCTACCTTGGTTTTAAGTCACAACAAAACTCTTGCAGCTCAATTATATGGTGAATTCAAAACGTTTTTTCCAAACAATGCCGTTGAGTATTTCGTTTCCTATTACGATTATTATCAGCCGGAAGCATATCTACCGGTAACGGGCACCTATATAGAGAAAGATTTATCCATTAATGATGAAATTGAAAAGCTGCGCTTAAGCGCTTCCTCTGCCCTTCTGTCCGGAAGAAAGGATGTAATTGTAGTTTCATCGGTTTCCTGCATTTATGGTATTGGAAACCCAGAAGATTTTCATGCCAATGTTACCGAAATTAAAAAAGGACAATTAATTTCGCGCACCAAACTTCTTCACTCCTTTGTCGATGCTTTGTACTCAAGAAATGAAATAGAGTTTGACCGTGGAAATTTTCGGGTGAAAGGAGATACAATTGATATTTATCCAGCCTACGCTGATTTTGCCTATCGTATTATATTCTGGGACGACGAAATTGAAGAAATTTACTCGTTCGACCCAATTAACGGAGCTAAATTAGACCACTATGACAGAATAACAATTTACCCTGCAAATATATTTGTTACCAGTAAAGACAGGGTCCAGAAAGCCATTCATCAAATTCAGGATGATATGGTAGCTCAGGTTGCCTTTTTAAAAGATATAGGAAAACATCTGGAAGCAAAACGTTTGGAAGAAAAAGTCAATTTCGATTTAGAGATGATCCGCGAATTGGGACACTGCTCAGGAATTGAGAATTACTCGCGGTATTTTGATGGAAGAGCTGCAGGAACTCGCCCATTCTGCCTTATGGATTATTTCCCGGATGACTTTTTGGTGGTAATTGATGAGAGTCATGTTACCATTCCACAGATTCGTGCCATGTATGGTGGCGATCACTCCCGAAAAATAAATTTGGTTGAATATGGATTTCGCTTGCCTTCGGCGCTGGATAACCGACCATTAAAATTCGAAGAATTCGAACAGATTGCCAAACAAACAATCCACGTAAGTGCGACACCTGCCGATTACGAATTAGAAAAATGCGAAGGCGTTGTTGTCGAGCAGGTGATCAGACCAACCGGATTACTTGATCCGCAAATAGAAGTTCGCCCAAGCCTTAATCAAATAGACAATTTAATTGCCGAAATCGACAAACGCACACAAATTAGTGAACGTGTTTTGGTTACTACACTCACCAAGCGAATGGCGGAAGAATTGTCGGAATATTTCACCAATTTAAATATTCGCTGCCGGTACATTCATTCCGATGTTACTACATTAGACCGGGTGAAAATAATGGAAGATCTAAGAAATGGTGTTTTTGATGTTTTAATTGGTGTAAACTTATTACGTGAAGGATTGGATCTTCCGGAAGTGTCTCTCGTTGCAATTTTAGATGCCGACAAGGAAGGATTTTTGAGATCTACCAGATCATTAACACAGACCTCGGGAAGAGCAGCCCGTAATGTGAATGGCAAAGTGATAATGTATGCCGATAAAATTACCCGATCGATGCAGGAAACCATTGATGCAACAGATCATAGAAGAGAAAAACAATTGGCTTACAATACCAAAAACAACATTACTCCAACACAAATTACCCGCTCAAAAGCAAGCATGATGAATCATGGCAAAGACAACGAACCTGTCGCTTATTCCGGTCCGGATTCAATTGAAATCGCAGCAGATCCTGTTGTTCAATACATGAGTAAAAGCAGTTTGGAAAAAACAATTGAGCAAACCAAAAAAGCAATGCAAAAAGCAGCTAAGGAAATGGACTTTTTACAAGCAGCTCAATATCGCGATGAAATGTATAAGCTTGAAGCGCAGTTAAAAGAAAAGAAATAAAAAAAAGCAGTTTCTTTCGAAACTGCTTTTTACATATCGTAAATGGAATGTTTTATCCCAAATAAGTTTTCAGTAATTTACTTCTGGAAGTATGACGTAAACGACGAATCGCTTTTTCTTTAATCTGACGAACACGCTCACGTGTCAAACCAAATTTTTCACCAATTTCTTCCAAAGTCATTTCCTGAATACCAATACCGAAGAAAAGTTTGATAATGTCACTCTCTCTTTCAGTAAGAGTAGCTAGTGCACGATCAATTTCTTTAGTAAGAGATTCATTCAAAAGATTTCTGTCGGCTATCGGAGAATCATCATTCACCAATACATCCAACAAACTGTTGTCTTCCCCGTCAACAAACGGAGCATCAACAGAAATGTGACGACCGGAAACACGAAGTGTATCTGCTACTTTATCAGCAGGCAACTCTAAAGATTCAGCTAACTCCTCAGGAGATGGCTTTCTCTCGTGCTCTTGTTCAAATTTAGAAAAAGCTTTGTTAATTTTATTCAAAGAACCAACCTGATTCAATGGCAAACGAACAATTCTTGATTGCTCAGCTAAAGCCTGCAGAATAGATTGACGGATCCACCAAACGGCATACGAGATGAATTTAAATCCTCGTGTCTCATCAAACTTTTCAGCTGCTTTAATCAAACCTAAATTACCCTCGTTAATAAGATCTGGCAGACTTAACCCTTGATTTTGATACTGTTTCGCAACCGAAACAACAAAACGTAAGTTAGCTCTTGTTAATTTCTCCAAAGCTCGTTGGTCGCCTTTTTTTATTCGCTGCGCCAATTCAACTTCTTCCTCTACCGTAATAAGATCTTCTTTACCAATTTCCTGCAAATACTTATCCAAAGAAGCACTTTCACGATTGGTAATTGATTTGGTTATCTTTAATTGTCTCATAGTCCCTTTTCATCGAAATATTTTGCAAAATTAGACTTTTAAATACTTAAAGTCAAAATTAATTGCTCTTTTATTCGAATTATTATTATTTTCCCATTTAATTTCCTAATCTTTATCATTTAGCGAAAACGCGTAATACTTAACGCTTCCATCCGGATAAATTCCAGAGATAAATACACCTCCATCCTTCACATCCTGAAGGGCATCTTTAATATCATCTACCTTGAAAATTGGCGTTTCGTTAATTTTATAAATAATAAAACCTTCCTTAATCTCCTCGTCCTTAAACTTCCCATCACGCAGATTCTTTACCTTCACTCCTCTGTTTATTTGAAGACGATACTTCTCCTGTGTTGAGATAGGCTCAAATTCAGCACCCAGAAAAGCCAGATCTTTAGATTTAATAACGTTGGTATTTCCTAGTTTATTACGTAAGACTACCTCAATTTGTTTCCTTTCCTCTTCTCTTTTTAATAAAACATTAATTTTGTCACCCGGATGGAACTTACTAATCTGCTCTTGAAGTTCAGCACTAGAATTTACAACTTTCCCTTCTATATTCAATATAATATCTCCATTTTTAATTCCTGCATCCTCGGCAGCACCACCTTCATTTACATTCGCAACATATACTCCTTCAATTTTATCAATTTTTAATTCATCAGCTAAATTAGCGTCAACCGTACGAATAGACACACCTATAAATGCTCTTTGAACCTTTCCGTAGTTTTTTAAATCGCCAATTACTTTTTCAACGATAGCAACTGGAATAGCGAAAGAATAACCCGAATATGAACCTGTTCTGGATTCTATTGCAGTATTAATTCCAATTAACCTACCTTTAGTATCAACCAAAGCCCCACCACTGTTACCTGGGTTAACGGCAGCATCTGTTTGCAAGAATGACTCAATACTCATTCTATTTCCATTTAAACCAAGATTTCTTGCTTTTGCACTAATAATACCAGCCGTTACCGTAGATGTCAGATTAAATGGATTACCTACAGCAAGAACCCACTCTCCAAGTTTTATGTCATCTGAATTTCCAAAATCCATTTTCGGAAGATCTTTTTCATCTATTTTGATAAGAGCCAAATCGGTATACGGATCAAAGCCAACTAATTTCCCTTCGTATTCTCTTTTATCGTACAATACAATATTTATTAAATTCGATCCTTGTACAACATGATTATTAGTTACAATATATCCATCATCAGAAATAATTACTCCAGAACCAGATCCTAAGCTAGCTCTTGGCTGCTGACTTCTACCTCTCTCTCCAAATAAAAAATCATAAAAGGGATTGGATTGATATTCCTCATTTGAATAAAGTGTTTTTACATGAACAACCGATTTTACAGACATTTCTGCAGCGTATGTTAAATCAACCTGAGGCACATTTCCAACGGAATGATTCGTAAGTTGTGTCGTTCGCACTTCCGGAACCGTAATAATTCTTTCTTTTTTATCAGTAAATAACACAAATAATAAAACAGCAATTGTTCCACCTAAAATGGCAATTGCTAATTTTCCCAAAAACAATTTCAATTTCATCTGAAAAAACTTTATTAATTAATAATTATATGATGCCTGCTTGAAATCAAACAGGTTGTTTTTCTTACTATGCAAAAAAAAAGCAGAATGTTGCTTTCTCTATCCAAAATAAAAATCAAATTATTTCACGGATCAAATAATTTTGATTTTCTTGAGTGACGAAATAACTGGTACCAATAAGATTTCTACATTTATACGACAATTTTAACGATATAAACTTAACAAGTGTTTATAATTTATTGGTATTTAACACTTCTTAACAAGATTTAAAAATGAAAGTTGAATTTTCAAAATATCAGGGAACCGGGAATGATTTTGTTTTAATTGATAATAGAAGCGGTAGAATTACTCCAGATAACTTCTCATTAATCGAAAAACTTTGCGACAGAAGATTTGGTGTTGGTGGGGATGGATTAATGTTGCTTGAAAATGAAGACGGATTCGACTTTAGAATGAGATACTACAACTCGGATGGAAAAGAAGGCAGCATGTGCGGAAATGGTGGTCGTTGTATTGTTGCTTTTGCCTATCATTTAGGACTTGTCTCAGAAAAAGCAAGATTCATTGCTGTTGATGGAGAACATGAAGCAAAAATTACGAATACTGAAGATGGTATTCAGGTTAGTCTAAAAATGATTGATGTTTTAGATATTGAAATGGGTGACGATTTTTATTTTTTAAATACCGGATCACCTCATTTTGTGCGATTCATATCCAATCATGAAAATTTCGACACTTTTACTGAAGGAAAGAAAATACGCTACAATAATAGATTCGCCGAAAAAGGGACAAATGTGAATTTTGTATCATTTCAAGATCAAAACCTCACTGTCAGCACTTACGAAAGAGGTGTTGAGGATGAAACCTATTCTTGCGGAACAGGAGTTGTTGCATCGGCTATCTGTGCCGGTTTTAAAACGGACAGCAACAAATTTAAGATTAAGACAAAAGGTGGTTTTCTTGAAGTTCATTTCAAAAAAATAAGTAACAACCAAATTGAAGATATTTGGCTGATAGGGCCGGCAACACATGTTTTTAATGGTACTCTCACAACATAATAATTGAATTCTACTTCCACCTTAATATGAAATTCTTTCTTGCTAAAATCATTGAAGACAAAAGTATTTCTAAAGTATTTTTGGTTTCACTTCTCGCGACTTCTTTTCTCCTAATTTCCATTCTTGGGATTTTTTGGGTGCAGCAAGCAAGGCAAAAATTTAAGCAAGAGTCCAAACAGATTCAGGACGACTTTTTTAAAATACAAGAAAAAACCCTTCAACACGAAACTCAAACTCTTATAAATTATATTGAAAACGAGAGAGAGCAAACAAGAAATACTCTAAAAAAAGACATTAGCAACAGAGTTTACGAAGCACACTCCATTGCTGCAAACATATATAACAGCTGTAAAAATGATCTTACAGAAAGTCAGATAAAGAAACTTATCACTGACGCTTTGCGCTCTGTCCGCTGTAATGATGAAAGCGGTTTTTTCTATATAAACAGCTTGGCTGGTGTTGTGCAAATGGATTCGGAAAACCCGGAATGGGAAGGACAAAACAAACTATCACTTAAAGATGTTTTTGGTGTTCCGATTATTAAAAATGAAATAAAAATTGCACAAACTAAAGGAGAAGGTTACTCAAAGTATTCCTGGCAAAAAGAAGAAGGGCAAAAAATCGCTCCTAAAATATCCTTTGTTAAAATATTCAAACCATATAATTGGTACATCGGATGTACTCAATATGAAGAAAACTACCAATTGAGAATTCAAAATAAAATTCTGGACAAAATCACAGACATGCGATTTGATGAAAGTTTCACAATTGAAGTATTTAATTTCGACGGAACTTGTCTAGCACATACACAAAAGGATCTTATTGGTCAAAATCTTTGGAATGAAAAAGATAAAAATGGCAAAAAGGTAGTTCAGGAGCTAATTACAAGAGGAACAGATAAAGATGGTGGATTCGTGAGGTATGTGGATTCATACAAAGAGGGCAGTCAAGAATCTATCGCAAAATTAATGTATGCAAAAACCTATAAAGACTGGCAGTGGGTAGTTGGCAGTGGTGTTCATATTAGCCAACTCACAGAATCAATTCAGAATAAAAGAAATGAGCTGAAAGCTCTTGTGAATGGGTATTTCATCAAAGCAGGTTTAATCTTTTTACTGACAATTATTATTATTATTATTGCATTTACCCGATTTATGGTGAAAAGCAGCAAGTCGGGATTAGAAATTCTAACTCAATTTTACAAAAACGCTGCGAGTGATTCACACATAATTGACATATCTAAACTGCATTTTAAAGAATTTAAAATTCTTGGTGAACATGCCAATGAAATGATTCTTAAAAGAAAATCGATTGAGCACCAGCTTAATATTGAAACTGCTTATTTTGAACAACTTTTCGAAAATTCTCCGGAAGCGATCGCAATTACCGACAACGAAAGTAATGGTATAAAAATCAACAAACAATTTACAAATCTGTTTGGTTATACAAAAGAAGATTTAAAAGGAGTCGTTATAGATACCTTACTTGCCGATGAAACAAAACAAGATGAAGCCAATAGTTTAAATTACATCACAGCTAAAGGCCAGCTGGTAGAAATTGAAACTGTCCGGAAATGTAAAGATGGCAGACTAATTGACGTTTCTATTATGGGAAATCCAATTGAAGTTGATGGTGAGCAGATTGCAATTTTCGGCATTTACAGGGACATTACAGAAAAAAAAATATATGAAAAACACTTAACCGAAGCAAAAAATAAAGCAGAAGAATCTGATAAATTAAAATCAGCATTTCTTGCAAATATGTCTCATGAAATTAGAACTCCAATGAATCATATTCTTGGATTCACTGAAATTATCACATCTCAAGACGTTACAAAAAGCGAGCGACAAGAATACGGAGCTCTAATCAAACAAAGTGGTATTAATTTACTACAACTCATTAACAATATAATTGATTTGTCGAAAATAGAGTGCAAACAAATAAAACTTTCCTCTTTGGAAATTCCTGTTAATGCATTACTTACCAAATTATATGAAAAGTATTACATTCATAAAAACAAGAATAAAAAATCCCACCTTATACTTAAAATTCAAAAGACTCTAAACGATAAAGACTCTATTATTTATACTGATCTTGGCCGATTAGAACAATTACTATCAAACTTAATCGAAAACGCAATCAAATTTACCGACAATGGGTTTATAGAGTTTGGTTATCGTCTTAAAGAAAAAAACAAGATCGAATTCTTCGTAAAAGATACTGGCATTGGAATCCCTGAAAAATCCCTGAAAAATATCTTTCGCAGCTTCAGACAAATGGATGGATCGGACACCAGACAGTATAGCGGAACAGGCCTGAGCTTAACTATTTCGAACCGATTGGCTGAAATACTTGGCGGAGACATAAGAGTTGAATCAAAAGAGAATGCAGGGACTTGTTTTTTTGTCACCCTTCCCTACAACAGAGACAACCTGAAGATTGAAACACCAGAAGTTTGTGACAAAAAAATTTACAACTGGAAAGGCAAGAACATTCTTATTGTAGATGATGAGAAGACTAATTTCTCCTTTTTCAAAGCAAGTCTGGCAAAAACCAACGCAGAAATACTTTGGGCAACAAATGGAATTGAAGCTGTAACAATATGTCAATCAATTGCTGTTGATCTTGTATTAATGGACATACAAATGCCAATTATGAACGGTTACGATGCAACGAAAGAAATCAAATTATTCAACTCACAAATTCCGATTATTGGCCAAACCGCTTACTTTCAAAAAGAATACAAGCAAAAAGTAATGACGGCCGGATGCGATGACTACCTCTCAAAACCAATTAAAACAGCAAAACTACTGGATTCAATCGAGAAACAGTTTCTAAAAAACTAATCCCATTTTGTCTTTAATTGTTCTTTTTTATAGTTCTGAATATAATTCATAGCACTATCATAACTATTCACAAATAAATAATAGTCGCGGTAATCCTCTTTTGCAAAATTCTCCTGATAAGAAAGTTCAAACTGGCCTTTTAAAAAATCATAAAACCCATCAGTATTAATGAACACAATTGGTAAGTTATGATACCCTAACTGTTTCAAAGTTATTACTTCCAGAATCTCTTCGAGCGTACCGAAACCACCTGGCAAAGCTACAAATGCATCTGATTTTTCACGCAGAATTTTTTTCCGTTCCGACATATCAGGAGTAATAACTAATTCATCCAAAAAATCAGCCGATATTCCATAATCATTAATCAACTTTGGCACAACACCAATCACTTTTCCTCCTGCCTCTTTAACCGAAACTGCAACCTGATTCATAAGTCCCACTTTAGTTCCCCCATAAACCAAATTGTATCCTGATTCACCAATCGATGTTCCCAGGTTTTCAGCTTCCAGAAAATACTTTTCATCCACAGAATTGCTGGAAGAACAAAACACACAAATATTCATATTTTCAACCTTTAAAATTTACGCGAAGTAAAGTATTCATTTTGTTTTATACAACAAATAAAAAACACAAAATTGATGATTTAATAATAAAAAAAAACCCTTGAGAAATAAACTCAAGGGCTTAACATACTGCATCTTACTACTTATGCATCAATATTCGCATAAGTTGCATTCTTTTCAATAAATTCTCTTCTTGGAGGAACTTCATCACCCATCAACATTGAAAATACATGATCAGCCTCAGCCGCATTTTCAATCGTTATCTGGCGTAATGTTCTCGCTTCAGGATTCATGGTTGTCGACCACAATTGCTCTGCACTCATCTCTCCAAGACCTTTGTAACGCTGAATGTGCAAACCAGATTCTTTTCCACCACCCCATTCTTCGATTAAGCGCAAACGCTGATCTTCATTCCAGCAATATTGTTCGTTCTTACCTTTTTTAACCAAATACAATGGAGGTGTTGCAATATATAAGTAACCACTTTCGATTAATGATTTCATGTATCGGAAAAAGAAAGTCATAATAAGAGTCGCAATGTGACTACCATCGACATCCGCATCACACATGATTACAATCTTGTGGTAACGAATCTTCTCCACATTAGCAGCTTTACTATCCTCTTCTGTTCCAATTGTAACACCTAGAGCAGTAAATATATTCTTGATTTCTTCACTCTCGAAAACCTTGTGCTGCATGGCTTTCTCAACATTTAAAATTTTACCTTTTAATGGAAGAATTGCTTGAAATTTACGATCTCGACCTTGCTTGGCTGTTCCTCCCGCCGAATCTCCCTCGACAAGGAATACTTCACAATTTACAGGATCTTTATCCGAACAGTCAGATAATTTACCAGGTAATCCAGAACCACCCAAAACAGTTTTTCTCTGTACTAATTCACGAGCCTTTCTAGCCGCGTGCCGAGCCGTAGCTGCCATTATCACCTTCTGTACAATGGTTCTGGCATCTTTTGGATGTTCCTCCAAATAATTAGCCAACATTGTGCTTACAGCCTGATCAACAGCAATACTTACTTCAGAGTTTCCTAATTTTGTTTTGGTTTGTCCTTCAAACTGCGGCTCTGCAACTTTCACAGAAACAACAGCTGTTAAACCTTCACGAAAATCATCACCGCTAATGTCAAATTTTAATTTTGACAACATTCCTGACTTATCAGCAAATGCTTTTAATGTTCTGGTCAATCCACGACGGAAACCCGTTAGGTGAGTTCCACCCTCTATTGTATTGATATTATTCACATAAGAGTGAATATTTTCAGAATAAGAAGAATTGTATTGAAGAGCTATTTCAACAGGAACTTCATTCTTGTCTATCGAAACATGAATGGTTTCCTCGATTAATCGTTCTCTTGTACTATCAAGGTATTCAACAAACTCTTTTAATCCTTCTTTTGAATAAAAGGTCTCGAAACGAGGTTCTCCATTCTCATTTAAATCTCGTTTATCAGTAAGATTCAAACGAATCTCTTTATTCAAAAAGGCCAACTCTCTTAAACGTGCAGCTAAAATATCGTATTTATACTCAGTTACAAGGAAAATTGAATCATCTGGTTTGAAAGTAATATAGGTTCCTGTCAAATCAGATTCACCTATTGTCTCTATCGGAGCCAAAGGCACGCCTTTTGAATATTCCTGACGATATACTTTTCCGTCACGATGAATTTCCGCAGTTAAAAGTATTGACAATGCATTAACACAAGAAACACCAACACCGTGCAAACCTCCGGATACCTTATAAGAATCCTTATCGAATTTACCACCGGCATGCAAAACAGTCATTACTACTTCAAGTGCTGATTTGTTTTCCTTTATATGCAGCTCGGTAGGGATACCACGACCATCATCCTTAACGGTAACTGAATTATCCTCGTTAATAAACACATCGATATTCTTACAATATCCACCTAAGGCCTCATCAATCGAATTATCTACAACCTCATACACCAAATGGTGCAAACCTTTAACATTTACATCACCAATGTACATAGAAGGGCGTTTACGAACCGCTTCCAATCCTTCTAATACCTGAATACTATCAGCAGAATATTCATTATTCCCGTTTGGTTTCTTTTCTAAATCACTCATTTATCAGATCTTTAGTTGTCAATCAAATAACTTGATCAATAAATCGTATGATTATTGATCAAATCATGATCTTATATTCTAATATTTTTTTTGTACAAAAATTAATTTATTCTCAGGAAAGTTTTTTTCTGACTAAACCGATAAAAACCAGCAGTGGAGAGAAAGATAAAACACATTTACTGTCAGCACGTTACACTATCACTAAAGCCCAAAAATAAAAGTAAAACAAAGATAGTAAAAATGATGAGTTTACCGGCTGTTTTATTTAGAAAAATCGTGCTTTTTAATAGTTTTTGACAAACTGTTTTTAAATGTACTAATCAGAAGAAAGTTGTGTCCGTTTATGTTTATAATTCCATAGAATTACTTCGGCGGGGTCTTTTCATTTTAAACCTGATAATGAAACTATTCATATCGGTTCCCGATTTTGTGCGTCCGTATTCGTGCAGTTCAAATACCGTAGTTACGTTTTTAAAATTTTTAGGCATTGCTTTCCACATCTTGTAAAAAACAACCTGAACATTCTCCATATCAGCATTGTCGAGTTTTATTTTAAGAACCTCACTGTTCTTGGGCATTGCAAAAACACTAACTCCATGAGAATCCCAATCAATTGATTCTTCAGCCACAAAAGCCAGATTAAGAGTATCTCTGGTGATATCGAACAGATAGGTTACTCCCAAATCCTCCATCCCCATCTCCATTAAAATTTCGAGTGGCTTTTGGTCATTATTGACAGAAAGTTTCCACCGCTCTTCTTTTTGAGCACAAAGCTCACTTACACATGAAAAAAGTATAGTAACGAGCGGAAGTATATATCTTAATTTACGGATCAATTTACAGGACATAATTTTGATAGAGATTTAATAATACTACTAAAAATAGCAAAAAGCGTGCAAAAAACAATTTGCAAACATAAGCAAAATAAAAAAAAGGATGCTCTACGAATAGAACACCCTTCAGTAAAATGCTTTTAACGCGCTCTAAAATACGACTTTCACACCCAATAGAAAATTAAGTCTCTGAGAAGGATATCCATCCCACTGGTAGTATTTGTCGGCAAATAGGTTATTTACTTTCCCAAAAGCCGTAAAATGCTTATTTAGACGATAACTCGCACCAATATTCAGATCATACACGGCATCCAATGTTTTTACCGCAGATCCAATTGAAACAGGCCTCTCTCCCAATATATTAACTCCCGCCTGAAAATCAAGATCAGTTGTGAATGCATATGTGGCATTAACATTCATTTCAAATTCTGGTTTGTGCCAAGCCTCAGCTTGCTTATCGAGAGTATATTTATTAAACCAAACCGCTGAATTCAGATCCAATTTGTCGGTCCAACCTATGCTTACTTCAGCACCTAAACGAAGCAAACTGATATCATCATAAACCACATCAAATTTATTTGAATAAGTAGGACCAAAATAATCTGCATTTACCGCACCCGCATTTCTTTGTATAAAGAAGTACTGATCATCAACCGAGCTGTATTCTGCCGATAATTTGAAAGATGAATTAGAAGACAAACTGCCTTTTACTCCACCAAACAATTTGTATTTTTGATTGGAAGGCATCACATTCAAACCTGAGTAAACGTATGGATTTTCAGCAATAATATCATTGTAATTATTCATTTTCAGATCCCCATCCAATCCGGCAAAAAGGGTCATAATGCCATCAATTGCTTCAAAATCGATAGCTATATCCGGATACAGCTTTGCATCTGAATCATCGCCCATGGCAAGAACTGTATTCAATCCCAATTTCAAATTCAATTTGCCGGTTTGAAGCAAATACTGAGGATTTAAATTCCAAACAAGAGTATTTCTTTCAAACATGCTTCCCAACTCTTCCATACTAGTAATTCCGTCGGTTGCAAAGTAATCAAAAGATGATTTTAAACTCCAGAAACCATCACCACGACGAATTTTAGCCTCGGCACTAATCAATACATCATTCTCTGTTACATAGATATCATCGGCAAAATGCTCGTATTGTAAACCAACACCAAAATTCAGCTTCTCTTCATCTTTAAAGGTAGTAAGAAACTCTGCATCCAGTCCAAAACGGTTTTGAACCTGCTCAGTATATGGAAATAAATTCACATAATTTGCAGCAACATCATCTTCTGCCGGAAAACCGAAAAAATCGTAGCCTTTGTGCTCATAATAAACTTTTCCAGAAACTTTTCCTTCCTCTAAATACACACTGCCATATACTTCAGCCAATTGTTCTTTCCAATCTGGCTTTGCTTTTCGCCCATTTTCCAACTCTAATTTTCCGTTGGTGGAGTAATGACGAATATGAATTCCAAAATCGCTTATTTTCGAGCGTTGGTTATTGAAACGATAATCCCCGAAAAGGGTTGAATAATTACCCCCTGCAAGAGTTAAGGCATGACTGTTAATTGATTGCAATGGCTCACCAACAATTCGTGCTGCCGGAATTAAAGCCGGGGAAAATCCTACTGTCAAAGGTTTTGTTTGTATAAAATAGGAAAACGAAGGTGTAAAAGTTGCTGTATCCTGAACCACCGGCAATTCACCAATTCGCTTTGATTTATTTATTTTTGGCTGATAAGCGGTTTTCACCTTCACCTCTTTATTTAAATCTCTTTCTTCCTGCGCATGAGAAACTGAACAAACCAAGCCAGCTATCGCAACAGTGAATATGATCTTTTTGAACATTACTTTTTTTTATTAGTGGTTAATTACTTAATATCTAATCTATTTAACATTTTCTCTAACATTATACTCTCCTCATCTAGTTTAAGAGAATCTGTTTTCACCGAAGATTTTTCAAATAACTTATTGCTTTCGGTACTGTCGGCTCCTTCGAACTGAACTTTCACTTCACTATTGGTTATTTTTTCTTCGGCTTTTTTCTCTCTGGCTAAAAGAACATCTAATTTCGCCTGCGCTCTTTCGATAATCCCATCGTTCTTTACCGCATAATTATCAACAATACTTTGCAAGGTATATCGAGCCTGAAAAGGGTCATTCTTTTTCAGAAACACATCCGACAGCAAAAGAAAGCTTTCTGCCAGCCAATACTGATGAGGCGAATTCATTTCAATGAACTCGTTGATCTCCTTTTCGGCCAAATCATACTGAGCTTTTTCTGCATATATTTTAGCCAAAAGGTATTTTGCTTCGGCACCTTCGGCAGTTTGTGTTTCCTTAGCTAATTCTTTAAAATCGTTCGATGCAGCTTCTGCATTTGCCAAATTCAAATAAGATTTGCCTCGCTTATACTTTGCTTCCCGTATTAATTCTTCCTGCGATTTGGCAACCTCGAGTACATCGTTTACCGCCTGAATTGTGTTTTCATACTCTTTTAAACTGTATACCGATCGCATGTAACCCACTTTAGCCAATTTCACATTCTCAGGAATCTCAGCCATTTGCGTCAATCTCGAAAATTGTTTCTTCGCCTGAGAGTAATTCTTATTTCTGTAATTTAATTGTGACGAAGCCAGCAAAGCCCTTTCTGTAAACAAGTTGTTTGGACGACTCAGTACTTGTTCGAATCCGGCAAGTGCCTCATCGTATTTTTGCTGATTTAAAGCCGCGTCTGCTTTGTAGAATTGTGCATTTAACTGAAACATTCCATTTGGGAAATTGGATAAATACTCACTCAAAGCATTTGTACCTCTCTCCGTATCGCCTGACATGTACAATCGTTCGGCTGAAATATACGAAAGAGAATCTTTCTCTGAACTTCGAATTGCTCCACCTCCTTTAAACGACTCTGCAAAAGCAAAATAGTCGTTCACATTATTCATATCAACATAAACATTCTTTAATCCGATAAAGGCACTTTTCTTTTCTTCGCTTTGCGGATAATTTAAAACCACCTCTTTGTAAGAACTAATGGCTTTTTGGTATTCTTTCGCATTGTAATTCAGCTGTCCTAACTGCAGCAATGATTTGGGAGCATAACTGCTATTCGGAAATTTGTCAGCTAATTCTTTATAAATAGATACGGCAGTGGCCTGATCATCCAACTTCACTTTTGCATTCGCCAATTCGAACAATGCCTCATCTAAATATTCAGAATCGGGATAAGAAGTACGTATCTGTTCCAATAATTGCGACTTTTCGTTTGTGTTGCCCAATAATCCAAACGAGAGAGCCTGCTGATACAATGCATAATCTGTATCCCATTTGTTGGCAATCGCTGATTTTCGGTAATATTCGGCTGCATTTTTATAATCTCTGTTTAAAAAGAAACAATCGCCAATGCGGTTACAAGCATCCGAAACAAAGGTGCTTTTTTTGTCGGATTGATTGACAAACTTGCGGAACCAATCGGAAGCTTCGCTGTAGTTATCCTGCTCGAAGTAAGCATATGCGATGTTGTAATAGGAACGCTCGTAATATTCCGAAGAACCGGCACCCGGCGACAATAAAAACTCGTTGTAAAGATTAGTTGCCTTAGCAAATTCACCCATTCGATAATAAGCTTCTGCTTTCCAGTAGATGCATTCGGCAGCAATCTGAGAATTATAAATTTTGTATTGCAAAGATGCATTAAAAGATTCGATTGCCTTGCTGTAATTCAACTGCTTCATCAACTCTAAACCACGCAGCCAGGAAACTCTTTGGTAGGCCTTTTTAATCTCCGGAGTTTTATTTGCAATTTTATCCATCGAAAGTAAAGCATCCCCATAATTCTTAGTGGTCATGTATACTTTCACCAGGTAATCGTAAGCCTCATCATTGCGATCAGAGTTTGGATAGTTCTGCAAATATTCATCGAAAGCCTTTATGGTCTCGTTAAAAGGAGAATAAGAAAGCTCGTAAGTCAATTTCGCAAAATTAAACAAAGCATCCTGCTGCATATTTTTGTCAAAATCCATTCGGGCAGTTGTTGCAAAAGCAACTTTAGCTCCTTTTTTATCTCCCAGTTGCAAGGAACAATCAGCCAAACAGTAATTGGCAACCATCAGCAACTCATCATTTTCGCCGCCAACCCTCTCGAATTGCTCTGCCGCTTCGCCAAATTTCTTTTGCTTGTAAAGACAATATCCGTAAGCAAACTTATCCTCACGGGAAAAGCTTTTCTTTCCTTTATCCAGAAATGGAATTGCCTTTTGATATTCTTTTAACTGATAATGAGAAAGTCCAATCATTTTTGCAATTTCATCACTTCGCGTTACCGTGGCATCATCTAAAAATTGCGGCGCATATTCAATTACCTTGGCATATTTCTCCTGCAGGTAATAAATTTGTGTGATGTAGTAAGGAACAATTGGCTGAAAGGTTTTGTTCTTAATCAGCTTTTCGAAACCATTCAGCGCGGTTTGATAATTCCCGTTTAAATAGGCAATGTGAGCATAGTAGTAATTTGCCGGAGCATTATATTCTCCGGACACCTCGATAATATCGAAAAAGAATTGTCTGGCCTCTTCATATTTCTTTTCTACAAAATAAGAATAGCCCATTTTAAACTGGTATTCGGTTCGCTGATCGGAATTTAAGGCATAAACATCTACCTGTTTAAACCATTCCAAAGCATCCTTGTATTTCTTACTTCGATACTGCTGTCTCCCCAACTGAAAATACGCAGCCTGTTTTAAATTACTTTCGGGATGTTTCTGAATAAAGGATTTCATTTCCTCTTCTGCCTCGGGACGAAAAAGTTCGATGGAACACCAAGCCATATAAAAATCTGCTTTGGTGGATCGATCGGAATAAGCATCCTTCTCCATTTGAATAAAATCGGAAAATTCGTGTCTTGCTCCTCCATAATTTTTGTTTTGGAACATTTCCATGGCCGATTGCCAAACTTGATTACTACTTTTATGGGTTAATGATTTTTGGGCCTGAACTGTAAATCCCAAACATAAAAAAAACAGGGAAGTCAAAATCCACAAACTACATTTGTTTCTCATACTACGTTGCGTGTGATAGGTATAACAAGTTAAAAAAACGCTGAATATCCAAGCCTTTCAGTGGCTGATTCCCGAATCAAATTCAACTCATAAAATCAGGCTTAAAGGTATAAATAATCTGTAAGCTTATCGTAATTCAAACGAAGGAAAGAAAGAAAAATTGCACTCTGTTTTAATAAAGAAAAGAGCAATAAAAAACCTTCTGCCGAAATAATTTTTTAGATTTGTATGTTAACACACAATTTGAATTTAAAAAAAACGAAATATATGTCCGAATCTCCTATCATTGAACTTAAAAATGCAGTTATCCGTCAGGCGGATAATATTATTCTAACAGATGTTAGTTTGGAAATTGAAAAAGGAGAATTTGTTTACATCATAGGTAAAGTGGGTAGTGGAAAAACCAGTTTAATGAAAACCTTGTACGCCGATCTGCCAATAAAAGAAGGAGGCGGTTCGGTTGCCGGATTTTATCTTCCTATCATCAAAACAAAACAAGTTCCTTTTTTAAGACGAAAAATTGGTATTGTATTTCAGGATTTTCAATTGTTAAGCGATCGTAATGTTCACGCTAATCTGGAATTTGTTTTAAAGGCTACCGGCTGGAAAAACAAAAAGGAGATTGACCATAGAATAGAGGAAGTGTTGAGTAAAGTAAAAATGGATAAGAAAGGATATAAAATGCCACATGAGCTTTCGGGAGGAGAACAGCAGCGAATCGTTATTGCCCGTGCCTTACTCAACTCTCCGGATATTATTTTAGCCGATGAACCAACAGGCAATCTTGATCCTGAAACCTCAGATGAATTGGCGGAATTACTTATGGATATCAGTAAAAATGGACGAACTATTGTGATGGCAACACATCAGCACGATCTTTTGAAAAAATTTCCTGCACGTACGCTTGAATGTATCAACGGAAAAGTGATTGAAATTTCGAATCCGAAAACCGATGTAGAGGAAGAACTTGAATTGGAATAAATAAATTCCAAAATGCACCAAAATACTAACGGGTTTCAAAAAAACTTACACTGATTAAAACTTGCAAAATAAAACTTCATACAATTCGGATTTTGAAAAATTGAAGCTAAAGCACAGTTTGATTTTTCCGATCGCTTTTATTTTCTTGATTTGGACTGTTAAAATTTTTGAATGGGGACTTGGCCTGAATTTGTATTATTTGGGCATTTTCCCTTTGCACACCAAAGGTTTAATCGGGATTCTCACCAGTCCGTTAATTCATAAGGATTTTAGTCATTTAATGGCCAACACAATTCCCTTTTTTGTACTAAGTTGGGGTATCTTTTATTTCTATCGTCCGCTCTCGTACCAAATATTCATACTGTGTTATTTTACAGCAAACATTCTGGTTTGGCTTGGTGCGCGCGAAGCCTATCATATTGGTGCCAGCGGATTGGTTTATGCTTTTGCCTCCTTCCTGTTTTTCAGCGGAATTATTCGTAATCACTACCGTTTAATTGCTATCTCTTTTATTGTGGCTTTTCTATATGGCAGCTTATTTTGGGGCGTGTTCCCAATTCTAAAAGATGTTTCGTGGGAAGGTCATTTGTTTGGTGGTTTCTCTGGTCTGATTTACGCCTTGGCTTATCGCAACCAAGGGCCGAAAAAACCTACAGTTATTATCCCCGAAGATGATGACTCTATTCCTGAAGAGATATGGAATTCGGAGGATTTTGAAGATAAGGAAGTGTTGAGGAAGTGAAAAACAAGGAACAAGGGAAAAGGAAAAAGGTGAAAGAGAGAAGCCTCTCCGTTACTTCCGAAACCACTATCAGGTAAAAACCTCACCCTATCCCTCTCCTGAAGGAGAGGAGAATACAGCCTTTCTATTTATTAAAAGAAGTCTCCTTTCTAAAATCATTGCACATACAAACGCTGACAGGTCTTCGACGCTGTCAGGTTTCCTCGAAAAATAAAAACCGCTGACTGCGATATGAATTATTTATTTAAAGGAGAACATAGTTTCAGAAATCAGCACCCATTTCCTGACAAAACTTTATTTGTTGGTTTCTCCCTTTTCAGGGGAGATGTCCGAAGGACAGAGGGGTATTTTGTGACTCATAAAATTAAAAAAACAATAAAATTCAGATAAAACCTCATCCTATCCCTCTCCTGAAGGAGAGGAGAATACAGCTTTCCTATTCATTAAAAGATATCTCCTTTCTAAAATCATTAAACACAACAAACACTTACAGGTCTTCGACGCTGTCAGGTTTTTAATTGTATTTTCCTTACTATAAAAACAAACGGCATCCTCATCTGTTGTGAGAACGCCATAAATTTTAGAAGCTGTTTAAATTTATTTTTAGAAATTTTTATCGAAGAAAAAAGACTCAAAATAAGGCAAATTTGATGCGAATAGTGGTTCTATTTAAAGATAATTTAACGCAATTATGAGGTTTTTGGCTTATAAAAAAGCTAAAGGATAAATTTTTAAACAGTTTCTTATATGCTGCAAATTATTATTTCTTGTAATACTTCATTGCTTCTGGCAGATATGCTTCTAAATCTTTAACACGAGTTGCATCGGCTGGATGAGTAGATAGGAATTCCGGTGGTTTTTGACCGCCGCTCTCTCCCATTCGTTTCCAAAAATCAATTGCTTCAGCAGGATTGTATCCGGCCATAGCCATAAAAATCAAACCCATTTTATCGGCTTCACTTTCATGAGAACGCGAGAATGGCAATACAACCAATACATTGGAACCTACACCAAATGCAGTATTCCAAATTTGTTTTGTTTCGGCAGGTTTTTCGTTTAAAGCAATTGCCAAACCTTGTCCTAAAGCCTGAATACCCATTTGCTGACTCATTCGCTCGTTACCATGACGGGCAATGGCGTGAGCAATTTCGTGTCCCATAACAACTGCCATACCGGTTTCGGTTTGTGTGTAAGGTAAAATTCCTGTGTAGAAAACCACTTTACCGCCTGGCATACACCATGCATTAGGGGTTTCATCATCAACCAAATTAAATTCCCAAACGAAATTTGCAGTGCGATCGCTCATACCGTTCTCGTTCATAAACTTTTCTACCGCAACAGAAATTCGTGCACCGCAAGCTTTCACCATTGCCGATTGCTCTTTGTTATCGGAAAGCTTGCTCTCCTTTAAAAAAGCATCGTATTGGGTGAGACTGGTGGCAATCATTTCTGTTTCTGGATACAAATTCATTTGTTTTCTTCCGGTAATGGGCACTGTTGCACATGCAATTGCAAACAACAAAAAGCCCGAAAGTAAAATGGTACGCCTATTTTTCTTCATCTTTTTATGATTTTTAATAATTGGTTCTTTTTAAAATTCATTTCCGTCTCGTCGCGAGGAACGGAATCTCTTTACTTAAAATTAATTTGCGCGACGGTTTTATGTCCACTATTCAATTCCCGGGGCGTTGCGCCGGGCTAAAATATTAAAGCCCTTCAGGCTTTCAAAAAAAATCATTCTCCCCTGTTCACTGATAACTGTTTACTGATCAGTGTTTATAGCGCTCAGTTGTTTTAACAGATCATCTACTTTAGTAACAGGCAATTTGCATATATTATTTTCACAAAGATAGAAAGTTGTTTGTCCATTTACATATCTATTTTGCAACAAAGGCAAACTGCTTTCGGTTTTGCTCCCTGAAATCAAGACATTGGGTAAAAATAATTCTTCAATTTTTCGTTTTTGAACCATGGCATTTTCTCCTGCAACAACAATTTCGATGAGCGGATTTGCCAACCAAAAATACAACTGTCCCCAATTGGAATGATAGTTTATGGCCTTTTCGAGGCGAGGTTTCACATTCGCCAGCATCTGCCCGGAACGCTCTATGTACCTGCCTTTATCTAAATAAGTTCCTACTAAGAACAGGCTTTTGGCAATGGATGAGTTTGATGATGGAATTACATTATCGAGCAATTCCATTTTACGGGCAATTAGGGCATCATCTTCATCGGATGTATAGAAAAACATGCCCGACTGATCATCGGAAAAATGAAGGATAACATGCCCGAGCAAATCGTTGGCTTTTAGCAACCACTTCTCGTTAAAAGTTGCCTGATAAAGTGCGACAAAAGCCTCAACGGTAAAACCGTAATCGTCTAAAAATCCATTGATTTTCGAATTGCCATCTTTGTAATTACGGTGCAAATGCGCTTTTCCTTTCCAAAGGTATTTTTGAATGAACTCAGCATTTTTAATAGCTCTATTCAAATATTTTTCATCACCCAAAGCTTTGTATGCATCTACGTATCCTTTTAGCATGAGTGCATTCCAGCTGGTTAACGATTTATCGTCCAAACCAGGTCGGATCCGGTCCTTTCTTCTCTCCAGAAGAACTCTTCTTCCCTCCTCTAAAACTTTCTCCAATTCTGTTACGGATATTTCATACTTCCCGGCCAAAGTCTTTTTATCAGTCTGGATCATGAGAATGTTTCCTTCCTCCCAATTGGCCCGGTCGGTAATGCCGTAATACTCGCAAAATAGTTTTGACTGATCGCCTAAAAGCTGATCAACTTCCGCCTTTTCCCACACGTAGAATTTCCCTTCCACCCCTTCACTATCGGCATCGAGCGAGGAATAAAAGCCACCTTCAGGCAAGCTTAATTCTCTATCGACAAACTCGAGAGTTTGCTGAATTACCTGTTTGTATTCGGCAATTTTAGTGAGCTGATAGGCTTCAGCATACAAGCTGATCAGCTGCCCATTGTCGTAGAGCATTTTTTCGAAGTGCGGCACTTTCCATATGGCATCGACTGAATATCGGGAAAAACCTCCGCCCACCTGATCGTAAATTCCGCCGATGACCATTTTATCAAGCGTAAGCCTTACCTGACTGAGCGCCGACTGATCTTCTGTAAAGTAATAGTAACGCAACAAAAACTGAAGTGAATTGGGCAATGGGAATTTTGGGGCATGATTGTTTCCCCCTTCGCGAGTATCAAATTCCTGTTTCCAAAGGTGAAATGCTTTCTCTAAATCCGCGACAGCGAATGGTTCGGCTTCAGCCTTTACCGTAATTATTTCGTTTTCACGGATTCCCTTGGCCAACTGATCGGCCACCTTCTTTACTTTTTCTTGTTCGTTGATCCATGCATTTTGAATTCCGTTTAGCACATTCATCCAATTATCAGCAGGGAAATAGGTACCTCCGAAAAACGGTTTTCCATTGGGCATGGCAAAACAATTCAAAGGCCAACCACCACTGCCAGTCATCATTTGTACGGCATCCATGTAGATCTGATCGATATCCGGTCTCTCCTCACGATCGACTTTTATACAGACAAAAAATTCATTCATCAGCTGGGCGACTTCTTCGTTCTCGAAACTCTCGCGCTCCATTACATGACACCAATGGCAGGCGGCGTAACCAATGCTCACCAGTATGGGTTTGTTCTCGTTTTTGGCTTTGACCAAAGCCTCTTCGCCCCAGGGATACCAATTAACAGGATTATGAGCATGCTGTAACAGGTAAGGACTATTCTCCTTAATTAAATGATTTGTATGTGTATGTTTCATTGTTTGATCGTGATTTTGAGAATGAGCGAGACTGACTGTTGGCAATAAAAGCAACACGCCCCACGTAAATTTGATTCTCATCATTTCCCTTGTTTTAAAGTAAACTAAAGATAGAAATTATTTTTAATCATTTTAAATAAGATTAAGTAGGTTCACAATCATCAACTTAAAATCTGTTTTATAATATTTTGCCAAAATTTAACTATTAGAATTTCGGGCGTGAGCGTTACTCCTACAAATGCAACATCTCCAACATCGCGTATTAACCTGAGTTCGATATTAAAATATCCCTAATTGATCGGACTTAATAGTTTCATATT
>NZ_JAUCMW010000011.1 GCF_030372765.1 Labilibaculum sp. K2S
GCCAACTTTTAAAAGAGTCTTGTTCCACAATGGAATGAGACTCTTTTTTGTTATATGTGTAAATTTTTATTGCAATTTTTAAAAGCAGAATTGATCTTAATTCTATACAGATCCTAAATATTCTCTTATTTAACTCTCTCTAAGGTTTTTTAACCTATATTTTGAATCAATCCATTCAACTTAATAACAGTTTGTTTATCTTTGTTGGCTATGAAACAATTCTTCCTACTTGTAACAATTTTGATTTGTCATTGTCTGAATTCTTATGCTCAGGTTTACGATGGTGGTTTTGATGATCCTCAAAGAGATAAACTAGGAAATAGAGGTAAATTGGGAAAGGAAGGTAATGAACTTGATAGTTTAGGCTACAATAGTGTAAAATCTGTTATAAAGAGTTGGAAACTTACTGATTTTTCTTCTAAAAGGGAGTTTGTTGAATTGGATACAATTCTGGGTTCTCAACATAATTACAATCCAATATTTAGAAATAGTATTTCTAATACTTATTTAGGCAATTTAGGTTCTCCATATCTTTCAAATGTTTATAGAGATCGTAATGTCAATGAACAGTTCTTACCGTTTTCGCCTTATAGAAACTATATGCTTAAACCGGAAGATATCGTATTCTTTAATACAACCACACCTTTTACAAGTGTTTATTATGAAACAGGTGGCCCTAAGGGACGAGCGGAGAATTTATTGAGAGTGTTGCAAACACAGAATATTAATCCTAACTTGAATGTTGGAGTTAGTTATAATTTAATTTCGAGTGATGGGCAGTATCAAAATCAGAAAACAAAGTTGTATGATTTTAGCTTTTTCTCTTCTTATAAAAAAGAAAGGTACGGTTTGGATTTTGTTTTGAATCAAAATAGTATGAATAACGAGGAGAACGGTGGATTGTCTAAAGATACAGACTTAACTGAGAAGAGTGAGGATCCTGAAAATTTGAAAGTTCGGCTTGATGATGCAAGAAGTAAATTGACTAATTTTAACTTTTTCATGAATCATTCCTATGGTATTGGTGAAGAAAGAGAAGTTATTCAAGAGAAGGATACGTCCTATTCTTATCCTATAAATTTTATTTACAATTTGGCATATGAATCAGATAGTTGGAGATACAAGGAAACATTAATTGATAATACTTTTTATTCAAATTATTATTATGATACTAAGGCTACATTTGATAAAGTTGAATATTCAAACATTAGAAATATGTTTCAGCTTGTATTTAATGAAAATAAAAACAAATGGATTCGTTTGGGAGCTAGGTTTGGAATAATAAGCGATTTAGGAAAGTACAACTCCAGATTAGCAGTAAATGAAATATCCTTTCATCAAAAGGATACGAAAATTCATAACAATCAACTCCTTGCAAGTTTATTTAGTTCAGCAGGTTCATCTTTAAATTGGAATGCAACAGGACGGTATGTATTCGAAGGATATAAGCAAAATGATTTTGAACTAAAATATGAATTAACAAAATGGATTGGAAAAAAAGATTCAATTCATCACGGTGTATCTGTTCTGGCTAAATTAAATTCTAAAACACCTGATTTTTTACTTTCTAAGTACTATGGAAATCATCAGCAGTGGAATTTAAATTTGGATAAAATTACCGAATTAGAGCTTGGAATTGAATATTTTAATGAGAAAAGGAATTTAAAAATAGGTGGGCAAATTAACCAAATAGATAATTACACTTATTTTGGACTGGATACTATTCCAGAGCAAACAGGTAAAGGGATTACGGTATTGACCGGATATTTAGAAAAAAGATTCAAGTTGGGAAACTTTTATCTAAGTCAAAAGTTGGTTGGTCAAAAAGGATCTGAGGATAAAATTTTACCATTACCAACTTTTTCAATCTATAGTAATAATTATTATAAAAATACATTTTTTAAAGGCGCATTAGGGCTTCAAGTAGGATTTACCGTGCATTACAATACAGCTTTTTATGCTCCTGATTATATGCCATCAACAGGACAATTCTTTTTGCAGGATCAGAAAGAAATTGGTGATTATCCTAAGGTTGATGTATACTTTAACTTTAGAATTAAACGTACTCGTATATTTGTTATGTATGAACATATGAACGCGTCGATAGGGAGTAAAAGTTATTTTGTTGCTCCACACTACCCTCTCAATCCAGCCATGTTAAAATATGGACTAATCTGGACTTTTTACAATTAAGGATTTATTTTAAAAACCAAGAACTGGAATCAAATATTTCTAGGTTGGAAATCTGATTTTTTCTAATTTTTAATTAGGAAAGGAAAAAGTTATGTCTGGAATCAAATATTTAAAATTATTTATCCCTGTGATTTTCATGGTCTTTCTTCAGACTTGTAATCAAAACCGTAAGATGGTTGGATTGCAAATTGAGGAAAAACCAGTTGTGGAGTTAAAACATGTAAAGCTTCGTGGTAAGTTGCGTGTGGTTACGGATTACAATTCCACTAATTACTTTGTATACAAGGGGCATACAATGGGGTTTCAATATGAAATGCTGGAAGCTTTGGCTAAACACTTGGGTGTTAAGTTAGAGTTGACTGTAAACAATAACTTGGTATCTGCTTTTGCCTCTTTGGAACGAGGCGATGTGGATTTATTAGGGATGAATTTGGCAGTGACTGCGGATCGCATGGAGAAATTCAATTTTACGATTCCTCATAGTCAGTCGCCACAGGTACTAATTCAGCGAAGTCCTGTTAGTGATTCTACCGGTTTCGTTAGGAACAAGGCTGATTTAGGAGGTAAACGAATTCATGTACAAGAAGGATCATCATTTCAGGAGCATTTGGTACGACTCTCTAATGAAATGGAAATACCTATTGATATAGTAGTTGTTGAAATGGTGGAGGAAGAGGAACTAATATCGATGGTTGCCAGTGGTGAGATTAATTATACTGTTGCAGATGAAAATGTAGCGATGGTTAATTCTTCGTATTATCCTGGTATTGAGTTTAAGACAAGTGTTAGTTTGCCACAGAACTTGGCATGGGCCTTGCGTAAAGGAGCGAATCATTTAACTCATGATGTTAATATGTGGTTAATGAATTTTCAAAAAACGAAAGAATACAGAAGAATTTATCAACGATACTTTAAGAGTAGCCGTATCGGAGAGATGATGCAAAGTGAGTATTTTACTGTGAAAAGTGGTAAGATTTCGGATTTTGATGATCTTCTTAAGGAAAAGGCGAAACTAATAGATTGGGACTGGAGATTGCTGTCAGCATTGATATCTCAGGAATCTAATTTTGATCCTAAGGCGCAATCATGGGTTGGTGCATTTGGTTTAATGCAATTAATGCCCGAAACGGCTTATCGATATGATGTTGATTCTTTATCTTCTCCTATTGAGAATGTTGATGCCGGAGTTAGGCATTTGAAATACCTAAAAGGGAAATTGAATGAGACTTTGTCTGACAAGACTGATGAGTTGAAATTTTTACTTGCATCATATAATGTGGGTTTAGGACATGTGCTGGATGCCAGACGTTTGGCTGAAAAGAATGGTAAAAACCCTGATCAATGGAAGGGAAGTGTTGACTATTATTTATTAAATAAATCGAAGCCGGAGTTTTTTAATGATCCTGTAGTAAAATATGGTTATTGCCGTGGTTCGGAGCCTTATCAGTACGTGAATAAAATTTTGGAACGTTATAGTAATTACCAAAACATTGTATTATTGAATTAGGCCGGATCGAAGAAACATTACTCTTAATTCGGATAAAATCATTGCAGTAGCTCCCCATATTTTGTGCTCTTTTGCTTGAAAATAAGGAGCGTGGATTTCGAATCCATTTTTGTTAATAGCGAAATTGCTAATATTCTCTTTTCCTAATAGTTGATATACTGGCATTTCTATTATTTCCTCAACTTCGAATTCGTTCAATTTAAATTCAGGTCTTTTTTCGCAATATCCTAATACGGGTAAAACCATGAAATTACTGACCGGAATATAAAGTTCTGTTAAGAACCCTAATATTTTAATCTTTTTGCAGTCGACACCAAGCTCTTCATTTGTTTCGCGAATTGCAGTTATTGTTCTGTTTGCATCATTTTCTTCATATTTTCCTCCTGGCAAACTAACTTGGCCACTATGGCTGTTGTTTCCTGTTGTTCTTTTCATGAAGGGAATATACAATTGACCATTGTTTGGATAAAAGAGTAGTAAAACACTACTATCCCGGGCAATACTGGGATCACTTGTTTTAAGGGCATGATCCCGAATTGATGGGGACATTAGGTTTTGAGCCTCGAAACCAGGCAACCCATTATTTAGTTCATTGTTTACTATACTGGTAAATTGTTCGAGGTCAAATATTGTTTCGAAAGTACTCATAAAGGCTTTTTTCTAATAATACTTAAAGATAAGAATAATGTTTCCCTCTAATAAGAAAAAATTATTAATCTTTTTTTGAACAGCAAAAAGAAACCCCGGAAAAGATCGGGGTTCAAATTATTTTCTAAAATTTTTAACAAATTGTTCTACTTCCGGAACTCCTCCCTGGTACACGAGATATCCATTATAGGGTTCTCTTTTGGTTGTTTCGTCGTTTATGGGTTTTTGCATAATATCAATTACTTCTTGCCGGTTGGTTGCTTGGCCTAATGTCCATCCTAATTTAATATAGGCGGCTTCGGGCAGCATATTATCAAGCGGAACAATTCCCATTGCCAGTAAATCTCTTCCTGTATCGTAAACAAACATGTGAGTGTAGCCCCAAAGAGTTTGCACGGTCATGAATATATGAACTCCTTTTTCAACTGCTCTTTTTAAAGCTGGGTAAACCGGTTTGTTGACATGACCAAGTCCGGTACCTGCAATAATTATTCCCTTATAGCCACAGTCAACTAATGCATCGATAATATCGGGTTGCATATTTGGGTAGTAGTATAAAATAGTAACTTTTTCTTCGAAGTAAGGAAGGATTTTTACGTTTCGATCTTTTCGTCGGTGATTGTACTGTTTTTTAATTGGTTTAACCCCCTTTCTGGTAACAGTAGCTAAAGGTGTATCACCAAGAGTTCGGAAGGTAGATCGATAACTTGAATGCATTTTTCTCACTCTGGTTCCCCGATGTAAAAATCCGTATTCATCTGAAGTTGGGCCAAACATACAAACCATTACTTCTGCAATATCACCATGACCGGCAGCCACTGCTGAGTGCATTAAGTTTAAAGCTGCATCTGATGACGGACGATCTGATGATCGCTGAGAACCTACTAAAACAATTGGAACGGGTGAATCCTGAACCATATAGGTTAAGGCGGCTGCAGTATGATGCAATGTATCTGTTCCATGAGCGATAATAATTCCATCAATTCCGTTTTCAATTTCTTTTCCAATTGCAATGGCTAAGGAAATGTATTGTTTAGGCCCCATATTCTCACTGAACACAGCAAAAACTTTCTCGGTAGATAGATTACACATATCGGCCAGTTCAGGAACAGATCCATAAAGTTCTCCAGGAGAAAATGCGGGAATAACGGCTCCGGTTCTATAATCTAAGCGGGATGCGATTGTTCCTCCGGTGCCAAACAACTTTACAGCTGGTTGTCCATCTGTATAAGGAAATTCTTTTTCGGGAACTTTATAATTCGCTTTTTTGTAACCGGTTTCCTTCATTTCTTTTATGGTTGTAACATTTATTCCAATGTTGTAACCTGTTATTATTTTAAGCACAATGTGTTGGTCATCATCGTTTTCTGCTCTGGGTAAGATGGTTCCGTCGAATTCGCCCCGGGTGGTAACAATATGTGTTTTACCCCATACCCGAACACTGTATTTTTTTAGGGTATCAAGAGCCATTCCTTTGTATCCTTGAAAAATATCTTCCATTAGTTAAGTCGTTTGTCGATGTTTATTCTTAATTCTCTTAATTCAATATTCCCAATTGCCTGACGGTGCAATTGCCCCATGATCCAGTGACTGGCATTTTCACTTTTCTCTGATGGATGTAAGTCTTTAAATTTTTCTTCCAGAAAATCAATTGGAGCGATCAACTCGGCCAGACTTCTTTTTTTAAATTTTAAGCTGATTAACATGGAGGCAAAATCCATACTTGGGTTTTGGTAGAGAATAGGTAAAAGGTATCGTGCAATGTTTGGATGTAATTCTTGATCGTGAATGAACTTGAATAGTCCGACTAATTTTCGGTAATTGAATTCGGGATGGATGCTGTATTTCCCAATGATGTTTTTATAAGTGTGGCCAAAAAATATTCCAGTACTTTTAGGATCGAATTGAAATCTGTCAGTTATTTCGTTAATGATTGGATATAGGTCTTTGCTAAGTATAAAATGGTGAGAATCTTTAGGTACTCCCCATTCATCCATTTGATTAATTCGCTCACAAATATCATTTGGTAAATCTTTACCAAGATCATTGATGTATTCATCCGATAAGGGGATTGGAGCGGAGTCTGTATCCGGGTACATTCGATCGGCACCTGGAAGAACTCTCTCGAAGATTGTTGTTCCATTGGGCAACGATTTGCGTGTTTCGTTTGGGACACCATCAAAAACCATTTTGCAACGTTCCGCTATTGTTTCAATTGCTGTAGGAATATCCTCTTTCGCTCCCCAAATAATTAATTGCGCATCATTAGAATTTGATCCTAATTTGATGAGTATTTTACTAAAATCTTCTTTTGACAACAATTCTTCTTCCTGTTCTGAATGAACTAAATTGGGATGTTCTATACAGGCAATTACTTTTAAGCGCTGAGCAATTTCATCTGCAAAATTTTGGTTTGGCTGCGTGAAGTGTGATAGTAATCCCTTAAATTCCGGAAGGTTAACAGCAATAATCTGATGTTCTTTTTCCTTGCATTCAATTAAGGGGGCATATGTGAAATTATAGTCGTGATAATCTAATTCTTGTGTGAGAATGCTCCAATCTTCTTTTTGAATTCGTTCGACTAATTTTTTTTTGATATTCAGCAAAGCCCATTGTCTGAAAGCCTCATTGTGTGAAAGTTCCGGAATCCATTTGTTGTGAGCGACTCCTTTAATTTCTACTCTCGATCCGCCTTTGCAACTAACATTTACGTCTTCGCGACCTGCTCCCATTCCTGTGCGAACCAATCCTGTGCTTCTATTTAAAAAACGGATGTATTCTGCCGCCTCTTGCAATTCATTGGGAGTGTTTAGTTCGGGGGCGGTAACTGTTTCTATGAGTGGTGTGCCAAGACGGTCTGTCTTATAATACCGCTCATGTCCAATGTCTGAAATTTCACGGCAAGAGTCTTCTTCGATGCTTAATTGTATCAGATTTACTTTTTTATTGCTTAGTTGAATCTGACCGTTCACACCTAAAATTGCGGTTCGCTGAAAGCCTGTTGGTATACTTCCATCCAAATACTGTTTTCGGGTAATATGTACCTCACCTACAATATTTAATTTGCACAAAAGTGAGATTCGAAGGGCAATTCCCAGAGCTTCCTGATTAATTCTAAAGGGAGGAGTATCATCAATTTCGTAAGTGCAGGCTGTTTCGTTGTTGATACGATAAATAATGTTTTTTCGGGTTTTAAACTCCATTAGGGCTGTGCCGTCATATCCGCCAAGTTCGCTCATTGCCGGGCGCATATGTCTTATGATCTCTGCATCGTAAGCTCCGTTTTTGTGAAAGACACCACAAGGACAGTGACAAAACAATTTTTCTTTTGTGTCAAGTTGCTGGTGAACTTCTAGTCCGGACATGAAACCTATTCGACGATAATCGTCTTCGGTGGCTTGCTGGCGGGGGACATAGCCAATTTGCTCTTTGGTTTGAAGATAGTTTTTGTTGGGTGTGAATATACTAGTCATTGGGTTAGTTTTTAGTAACCCTAAAAAATACTAATAATCTGTTGTTTAAGAAATGATTTAATTCAGGTTTGCCCCTTGTTTTAATGAATTTTGATTTGGAAATTAGGGCGTAAAGGGCAATCTGATTTTGAAGCCTTTGCTTTCAATATCTGCTTTTATTTTTTCTCCGATTGTTTGTCCCCACGACATTCCGGCCTGCATACTTTCAGTGGTGATTTTTGGTAATTTTTGAGCGATTCTTTTTCCGGCAACCGATTCGTAAAACTCAATCATTGCTAATACATCCTCGTGAGAAAGGTTCTGTCGGTAAATTGGCAGAAGCATTTTGATTAAATCATTAACCGAAGTATTCACGAATTCAACTTCTGCCTTGTCCCAATATTCAGTAGGAATATTTGATTCCTGATTTCGAAGCTGAATAATCATTGCTTTAATTGATTCCTGATAGCTTGCTTGCGATCCGTTTATCTGGAACAGATATTTCAAATCTTTTTCGTAAGTGTTGGTTTCTTGCCCTGAAGAGGCGAATGTGGATGCCGAAACGGTAAGAAATAAAAACAATACTATATTTTTCATGGTCTTTAATTTGCTAAGATTTCTCTTGTTTAGTTAATTGAAGATGATCAAGTATTTTGGAAACTATGATTTTCCTTTTAGGAGCATCATCAGAATTTTTAATATCGATATTAATAGCGAAAAAATATACATTTTCTCCTTTTTCAAGATAGCCAACATACCATCCAATTTGATTGTTTATTCGTGCAGCCCATCCTGTTTTGGCTCTGATTGTATAATCAGGTGTCTGTTCAATAATCATTATTTTTTTCACAATTTCTTGATTTTTTTGTGAAAAAGGAAGTTGGTTGAAATATAATTTTTGTAAAAAATCGATTTGTTGGTTGGGGCTGATTCTAATGTCTCCTTTCAACCAGAAAACATCAATGCCACCATTTATATTTTTGTTGCCGTAATTGGATGCTTCCACCCAATACTTCATTCTTTTTTCTCCAATTCTTCGTGCTAGTTCCTGATAAGCCCAAACAGTAGAATATTTTAATCCACTTTCCAGATTTTGATCCTTATTCCATTCGTCGTAGCTGCGGTTGATGCTATCCCACTTAATGATTTCTTTTTCATCCTTAATTACCCCGGTTTCCAAAGCAATCATCGAATTAAGTATTTTGAATGTTGATGCCGGTAGAAATGTGGAGTCTAATCGTTCCTCATTAAAACTTAATCTGGCATCATTTTTTAAATCATAAATGGTAAAACAACCATTGATTTTTTCTGATTCGAAAATACGTTCTAAATCGGAAGAAGAGTAATTGTTTAAAATTGAATTTGAATGTGGTGAACAAGCAAAAAGGATAAATAATAAAAAAAATGAAAGCAATATTTTCATGACCAATTAGTTATTTGTAGTTGATAAAATGTTCTGTTTTTTGTATACCATCCAGAATAATACAATGCCAAGAGAACAAAGAATGGTTGCAAGAATTGATCCTTCCAAACCGAATTGTCCTCCTGTCAGCATTTCATTCCCATGAATGCTGTGTGATATTAGCGAGGTGGAATTGGTTCCGCTAACTTCGTATCCGAAAATTGGTCCCTGGAAAAAATTCCAGCTAAAATGCAGAGCCAATGGAAACCATAGATTTTTAGTGAAGATATAGCCAATTCCCAATAGTAATCCCGCAAGGAAAATGTTGGTCAGTCCAACAATTGACACGTTTGGATTCATTAAATGAAGAGCCATAAATATCAGAGATGATAAAATTAGAGCAGCATATCTGTTCATAGAACCCATAAAATTTCGAAGTAGATATCCTCTTACAAATATTTCCTCGTTTATTGAAACTAAAATAAACAGCACGACTGACTGAGCTAATCCGAGTAAATTAAAAGTAATGGAATCAAATGTTAAGTTTCCAGAAAAATATAGAATTAAACTGCCTGCTCCCATCATGATAAAACCTGCCAACAATCCGTAAAGAATATCTTTTGTTCGCTTTTGAAAGGAAAAACCCAAATCAATCATTTTTTTTCGATCAATAAATCTCGTAAAAATCCAAATGATCAATAAAGTACCAAAAGTTGACAATGCCTGCATAATTAAAAATCCCAGGGGAGGAATTTCTGATATATTTTGGAAGACCTCTAAAATATTATCATTTGAAATGGCAGCCCAGATAAAGGCTCCTAAGGCTTGAAAAATTCCGCTTACGATAAAGAAAGGTATAATGATTAATACTGCTCTAAGCCATCCTTTTTTGATTGCCGGGGCTTTGGTTGTTGGGCTCATTAATTTGGGTTTTGGTTTGGGAGGATAAAATTAACAAAATCCTGACATTATGAAAGGGGAAAATAAGTTGCTGTAAGTTTATTTGGCATAAAAAGGGGTTGTTCGGAAAGAACAACCCATATTTTTTTGATTAAACATCTAAACTATTCCTTGGGCAATCATTGCATTGGCAACTTTTACAAATCCACCAATATTTGCACCATTTACGTAGTTTACATATCCATTTGAAGATTTTCCATACTTAACACATGTGGTGTGGACATCTTTCATGATTCGTTGAAGCTGATTGTCAACTTCCTCTCGGGTCCAGCTTAAACGCATTGCATTTTGCGACATTTCTAATCCGGAGACGGCAACACCACCTGCATTGGCCGCTTTACCGGGACCATACAATATTTCATTTTTAATAAAAATATCCACAGCTTCGGGAGTAGAAGGCATATTGGCACCTTCCGAAACGCAAATGCAGCCACTATCAATTAAAATTTGTGCTTCTTCAGCATTTATTTCATTTTGAGTAGCACTTGGTAAAGCAACATCACACTTCACTCCCCAAGGTCTTGCATTTGGATAATAGGCAACATTGTATTTCTTTGCATATTCCTCGATTCTACCTCGTTTAATGTTTTTAAGTCTCATAACGAAAGTGAGTTTTTCTCCATCAATTCCATCCGGATCGTGTATAAAACCGGAAGAATCGGATAAGGTAACCACTTTACCGCCTAATTCATTCACTTTTTCGACGGTAAACTGAGCAACATTTCCTGAACCGGAAACTGTTACGATCTTTCCTTTTAAACTGTCATTTTTCGTATTCAGCATTTCTTCGGCAAAATATACATTGCCATAGCCGGTTGCTTCGGGACGGATAACGCTTCCTCCCCATTCGGCACCTTTACCGGTTAAAACGCCTGTAAATTCGTTACGTATTCGTTTATACTGACCAAACAGATATCCAATTTCTCTGCCTCCAACACCTATATCTCCGGCAGGAACATCAGTATTTGGTCCTATGTGCTTACAAAGTTCAGTCATAAAACTTTGGCAGAACCGCATTACTTCATTATCCGATTTTTGTTTCGGATCAAAGTCTGAGCCTCCTTTTCCACCTCCCATTGGGAGTGTGGTTAAGCTGTTTTTAAAAACTTGTTCGAATGCAAGAAATTTTAGAATACCAAGGTTTACTGTTGGGTGAAAACGCAATCCACCTTTGTAAGGGCCAATTGCACTGTTCATTTCAATACGGTATCCGCGATTCACCTGAATTTCCCCTTTGTCATCAACCCAGGGAACTCTGAAAATTAAAATTCTCTCAGGTTCTGAAATCCGTTCCAGGATTTTAGCTGTTTTGTACCTTGGATTTTCCTCTAAAAAAGGAAGTAATGACTCCACCACTTCGTGAACGGCCTGATGAAATTCAATTTCTCCTGGTGTTCTACTTTTTAATTTGTCCATAAATTCCTTGCTGGAAGGAGCCTTTAACATAGTTGTCATGGTAATTAATGTTTAAGTTAGACATGAATTATACTGGGTGTGAATGAACGCAATCGGAAATAGCTGGGATTACATTTAAAGGTAAAAAAGAAATCCCTCAAGGTCAAGGGCTTAGGTTTCACTTAAATTGTTTAAATTTAAAAGAACCAACAAACAGTAGCCAAATCACTACGATCTTTTTACAATTTTTAATGCATCTACGTAAGTAAACCGAAAATGTATGGAATCAAATTCAGGTAAAGAGCAGGGAATCAATAAGATTATAGCTGAAAACATTGAGCGTTTAAAAGAACTTTCCGCAATTAATCAAACAACAGGTATTATCAAGGAAGGAAAGTCCATTGAGGATACTTTACAGCAAATCTGCTTTATTCTTCCTAAAGCATGGCAATATCCGGAGTTTACGGTTGCCCGTATTGTATTTGACGGACAAGAATACCTTAGTCCTGGATTTCGTCTCTCCCAATGGACTCTAACTCAGGAATTTTTAACGATCAATAATCGAAGCGGACGAATTGAGGTGTGTTATGTGAAAAAATTTCCAGCACAGGATGAAGGTCCTTTTTTGAAAGAAGAAAGGCACTTGATTGAGAATATTGGAAATATTATTGTTGGTTACATCAATAGTGAAACGGGAAAAGAACTGCTCAGTCAGAAAAGGAAAGTTGATCCTAAAAAGAAGGAAATAATAGGCCCCTATGTTCCGGTTACGAATCGTAAATTATTACAGGATTTTTTGAATAAAAACAATGCCGACCGGGATATTTATCACGATTTAATGCCTTTTAAAGTAAAGGAAATATTGTTGGTTGCGAATTTATACGATGCTTATTGTATTGAGCGCGAAGGGCGTTTTTCAGAACAAATTTCCAGTGAATATCATCAGTTAAATTTAACTTCAATGCCTCGGGTTACAGGTGTGTCTACTTTAGAAGAGTGCATGGAACAGTTGCATTCCAGGCATTTTGATATGATTATATTAATGGTTGGTGTAGATAAAAAAACACCAATCCTTTTAAGTGAACGAATTAAAAAAGAATTTCCTTACATATCCATTTTTTTATTGCTGAATAATGATGCTGATATCGCTCTGTTTGAAGAACAACGGACAGAGTTGAAAAGTGTAGATAAAATATTTGTGTGGAATGGCGAATCACAGGTTTTTTTTGCCATGATTAAGAGTTTGGAAGATAAGGTGAATGTTGAAAATGATACCAAGATTGGATTGGCTCGGGTCATTTTACTGGTTGAAGATTCGGCGAAGTATTATTCCAGATATATGCCAATGCTTTATCAGAGTGTTTTGGCACAAACCCAGCGAATAATCGATGATGTGAGTACCGATGCTCAGTATAAAATTCTTCGTTTACGGGCGCGGCCCAAAATATTGCTGGCTTCGAATTACGAAGAGGCAATGGATATTTATTATCGGTTTAGGGAGTATTTATTGTGCTTAATTTCGGATGTGAAATTTAAAAAAGATGGAATATTTTTAGATGATGCCGGAATTCGTTTGGTAAAAGAAATCAAAGAAGAATACCCTAATCTACCAGTTATATTGCAATCGTCGGATGTTTCCAATGCCAGCCATGCTTTTAAGCTGAAGACTAGCTTTATCGATAAAAACTCTGAAACACTTAGAGGGGATATTCGTTTGTTTATTCGTCAGTTTTTGGGATTTGGTGATTTTGTGTATAAAGATGCCATGGGCAATGAAATTGCTACGGCAAAATCGTTAAAAGAATTTGAAGACTATTTGTATCATATTCCGGGCGAATCTTTGGTTTATCATGCCAAAAAGAATCATTTTTCTTTATGGCTAATGGCCCGTGGAGAGATTCGGGTTGCTAAAATGATTGCACCCTATCATATTACAGATTTTAAATCGGCTGAAGATGTCCGGGATTATTTAATTAATGTAATTCAGAATTACCGGAACGAAAAAAATAAGGGAAAGGTTGTAGAGTTTAATGCTGATTTTGCTCTTAATGCCAACAATATAGTCACTTTGTCTACAGGTTCGTTAGGTGGAAAAGGGCGGGGATTGGCTTTTATCAACTCCATGCTTTTTAATCTGAATTTGAGCAGGTTTGTTCCAGGGATAAATATAAAGGCGCCTTTGACCGCAGTAATTGGTGTCGATGAATACGAATCATTCTTAGATCGAAATAACCTTTTAGACCGGATTAAGGATTTGGATGATTTTGAGCAAATTCAGCGGTTATTTCTGGATGCAGACTTAACGCAGCGTTTGGTTCAAAAAATAAGAATCATGCTGAAGAATTTTGAGCAGCCACTGGCAATCCGGTCTTCCGGATTGTTTGAAGATTCATTGCTTCAGCCGGTAGCAGGGGTTTTTCAAACCTACCTTGTACCCAATAATCATTCCGATTTAAATGTTCGGGTTAAGCAGGTAACCGACGCGGTAAAATTGGTTTATGCGTCCATTTTTTCCATCGATGCAAGATTGAATGTTTCGGCCATGAATTATAAAATTGAGGAAGAAAAAATGGCTGTGGTTATTCAGGAAGTGGTGGGCAATCAGTATGAATCGGCTTTTTATCCTCACATTTCGGGCGTAGCTCAATCCTATAATTACTATCCTTTTGGGCACATGAAACCCGAAGAAGGATACGCCGTGATAGGTGTTGGTTTGGGTAAATATGTTGTGGATGGTGAAAAGGCATTTCGGTTCTCACCTGTTTTCCCAACTATTGAGAATAACAGCGCGAAAGATCAGTTTAAAAACTCGCAGGTAGAATTTTATGCTGTAGACCTCAATAAAAAAGATTTGGATCTTTTGGAGGGCGATACGGCAGGGTTAATTCGTCTGGATATTGATGAAGCAGAAGAACATGGTAATTTAGTGCATTGTGCTTCTGTTTATAATTCCATGAGCGATACGATTAGTCCTGGTTTGGATATTATGGGACCAAGAATCGTCAATTTTGCCAATATTTTAAAATACAACTACATACCACTGGCAAAAACGATTGAACTTGTTTTGGATATTATAAAAGAAGCAATGGGCTCACCGATTGAGATAGAGTTTGCTGTTGATTTAACGAAAGATAAAGAAGGGAAGGCTTCGTTTTATCTTCTGCAGATAAAGCCTTTAGTTGGTAATATTGATGATTACAATATTGATTTGAATGAAATTGACAAAAACAAGCTTTTGATGATTTCTGAAATGAGTATGGGAAACGGTTTGGTGGATGATATTGTTGATGTTGTTTATGTTGTGCCCGAATTATTCAAAAAAGATTTGACTCTTGAGATTGCGGATACTATCTCAAAAATAAATCAGGAAATGAGAGAGAAAAATAAACGTTTTGTATTGATTGGCCCGGGGCGTTGGGGCACCCGCGACCGATGGATCGGAATTCCCGTGAAGTGGAACGACATTTCTTTCTCGAAATTAATTGTAGAGACCAGCTTCGAGGATTATCCTTTGGAAGCATCATCGGGATCTCACTTTTTTCACAATGTAACATCTATGAATATTGGCTACAGTTCCATTCACCACCATTCAGAAACATCCTTTATCGATTATCAAACACTTAAAAAGCAAGAGTTGATTGCCGAATATGGTGCCGTTCGTCACGTTCAGTTTAAAAAGCCGTTAAGCGTTAAATTGGATGGTAAAAAACGACTGGCCGTTGTAAGTTGGGAATGATATTTAAAAATGAATGGAAATGCCTAAAGCCAGATTCCAGATATCGTAAAGTTTAACATATTCTGTTCTTATACCTTCTAAAAGATAATTGTCAATTGTTCCAATTTCGGTGTAAAAATCGATTCCTTTAATTATTTTGTAAGGAAGAGGGTGGTAAACCATAGCGCCGACAAAAGGAGCAAAATGTATTTTATTCTGAAAATAATAATCATTGGGGAAGTAGCTGGGTAAATTTCGGTATGTATTGTGGGTTGAACCAAAATTGATACTTAAGCCTGCCATTGGAGCAACTACAAAATCACCAATGTGAAATTGTTTGATCAGAAATGTGTTCTTAATTGCAACTGTATTTAGAGTATGAACATGAGAATGCATTGATGTACTTCCATACATGAATGAAAGACGATACCAGTCTTTTGCAAGATGGTAGGTGATTCCGGCAGAAAGAAAGCCAATATTACCTGCGTATTGAATTTTTGCATCACGGGGTAAATACCATTTTCTTTTTATCGAATCAGTTTGTCCTCCGTTAAGATTACTTCCCAAGGCTGATAGGCTAAAACAGCAGCTGTATACTAAAATGGGTAAAATATGTTTTTTCATTAAAAAGCGATGTTTTCAATCGAATAATTGTCTTTATCAATAGTAATTACCTGATAGTGATTATCAGCAATATCACCCCCTACCAAAAAATCTGTTTTGTCATATTTTTTGCCATGATAAAAGCTGTGTGTATGGCCATGTATTGAGAGTTTAACATTGTTATTCTCCAGTATTTGATTCAGTATAGAATCTTCTCCGTCATACTGATCTGAATAAGGAGGGATGTGTGAGACCGGAATCACCAGATTAGCACTGCCATCATTCTTTAAATTCTCATTGAACCAATCAAAATCAGGATCTGTGTTTTTCCGTTCCCATACAACATTATCAAACATCACAAATTTGCAGCCTTTGTAAGTAAATGTATAGTTGTTTTCACCAAAGGAGGTATGGTATATTCTTTCGCCATTCGATAGAAAGTCGTGATTCCCGATTACGGTAAGAAAAGGAACGTTCAGCTTAGCTATTATTTCGTTAAACCATGTAAATTCTTTATGAAGGGCACTCAAGGTTAAATCACCTCCATGTATCACAAAATCAATATCATCTCTTTTATTTAGAGCAGTAACAGCATCTTCAAATTCATCATAAAACGTGTGAGTATCTGTTATAAATGCAAATTTAAAGGCTTCGTTACCGTTTTTTGTTTTTTTTAACTTTTCAAGATTTTTAGCGGTTAAATCTCTGAATTTATGTTTTACCTCATTGTCATATGGACTGTATTCATAAGGCAGACTGCATCCTGGGAATACCCCAAAAATTGCAGACAGGCATATCAGTCCGTTGGTTTTTATAAAATCACGTCGGATCATAACGATTAGTTTTATTCTTAAAGAATAAATTCAATAAAATTAGTGTGGAACAAAGATATTATACAAAAAGGAAGAAGATAAAAGTTATAACAATTCTTAACTTTTTTAACAATTCAAAGCATTTTAGCCGGATGAAGAAGTGATGAGTTAATCAAATTTGATCGCCTTTGCAGGAGTTATTTTGGTGATTAAATAGGAGGGAACAAGCAACATCGAAACCGTAGCAATCAGACTACCAATGTTTAAAAGAATAATGTGACTCAGCTTGAGATTGATGGGCACAGTATCTACATAGTAGTTGGTTGGATCTAACGGAATAATTTCAAAAAAGAATTGCAGCAGACAAATGGAGATGCCAATAATATTTCCCCATAATAATCCTTGTCCGATAAGCATAGCAGATTGGTATAGAAATATCTTACGAATCGACCAGTTTTCCGTACCCAAAGCTTTTAAAATTCCAATCATATTGGTCTTTTCCAGGATAATAATTAAAAGACCCGAAACCATATTAAAACCGGCAACCAGTATCATTAGACTTAAAATGATCCATACATTCATATCGAGCATATCCAGCCAGCTAAATATTTGAGGGTATTTACGAACAACGCTTCTTACTTTTAATCCGGCGCCATCATCGGTAAATGATGTTGCTGTAATTCCTTTTATCTGTTGGTCGATAAGATCTAAATCGTCAAAATCATCAATGAAAATTTCGTAGCCGCTAACCTGATTGTCACTCCAGTCATTTAGTTTCTGAATGTGTTGTATGTCGCAGATAAGGAATAGTTTATCGAATTCTTCCATTCCGGTATTGTATATTCCGGCAATGGTAAAACTTCTTACTCTGGGTGGTTGCTGAATAAAATAAACCGATAATTTGTTACCTACTTTTAATTGAAGAAGATTTGAGAGTTTCTCCGAAATCAAAATGTCGTTACTTTTAGTGCTGTCGGTGAGCTGAATGGTTTTTCCTTCTACCAAATGATTTTTAAAAAAACTCCAATCGTAATCTTTACCGATTCCGTTTAAAACAATTCCTTGTATATCCGATTTTGTTTTAAGAATGCCCGGCTTAGTTGCAAAGGATTGTACGTGCGAAACTCCGGGTATTTTTTTAATACTGCTTACAGAGATTGCATTTTTTTCGATGGGGTTAGTTTCAAACGACGAGTTGTTATCGTAATTTGTGATTTGGATATGAGAACCAAATCCGATAACCTTGTTGGTAATTTCAGATTTGAACCCAGTAACAATAGCTACAGCCAATATCATTACCGAAATACCAAGAGCAATGCTTATTTTGGCAATACTAATAATAGGATGAGATATATTTCCACCGCCTTTTTTGCTGATGGTAATTTTCTTAGCTATAAAAAGTTCTAGATTCAAATTGAGGTTCTTTTTAAAGATTAATACAAAAGTAGTAATTTCGGGTTTACAGATGTGAAAAATTAGTTAAATGAGAAAAATAAAACAATTGATTCAATATTGTGTGCTGTGTTCATACCTTTTGTTTGTAGTAAGTGTAACATCTTGTGCACAAAAACAATCTGAAGCATTACTAACCGGAGCAGAACGTTTTGAGGAATACATTCCACTTCTCAACGAAAAGAAAGTTGCCGTGGTTGCTAATCAGTCTTCTTTGGCGAAGGGAGAGCATTTGGTTGATGCTTTGTTGGCAAAGAATATTCAGATTGCCAAAATATTTAGTCCTGAACATGGCTTTCGGGGAGATGCTGATGCGGGCGAGAAAATTACCAATGGTACAGATGGGAAAACAGGATTGCCAATTGTTTCTTTGTATGGAAAGCATTATAAACCTTCGGCTGCTGATTTAAAAGATGTTGATGTTGTAGTGTTCGATATTCAGGATGTTGGCGTTCGCTTTTACACATACATATCCACACTGCATTATGTGATGGAAGCTTGTGCCGAGCAGGGAAAACAGGTAATTGTTCTCGATCGGCCAAATCCAAACGGCCATTACGTGGATGGACCGGTTCTGGAGATAAAATACAGTTCCTTTGTTGGAATGCATCCGGTTCCTGTAGTTTATGGCATGTCGATAGGTGAATATGCGCAAATGATTAACGGGGAAAAATGGTTGAAGAATAAAGTACAATGTGAATTAAAAGTGATTCCATGCAAAAATTGGAACCGAGAGAAATCCTATCTGTTGCCGGTAAAACCATCGCCAAATCTGCCAAATCAATTGTCTGTTGCTTTGTATCCGTCTCTGTGTTTTTTCGAAGGAACAGTGGTTAGTGCCGGGCGTGGTACAAATTATCCGTTTCAAGTATATGGACATCCGTCTTTTACAAAGGGGGATTTTGAGTTTACACCAAGAAGCATTCCCGGAGCAAGTAAATACCCAAAGTTTGAAGGTGAAAAATGTGTTGGCTGCGATTTACAGAAGATCAGTATGGATGATTTTCGAAAGAAGAAAAAATTGGATCTGTCTTTTTTATTAAATGCTTATCGTGAATTGAAAGACAAGCCTGTTTTTTTCAATTCTTTTTTTGAAAATCTTGCAGGAACTGCAAATCTGAGAACTCAAATTGAAAACTCCTTATCAGAAGAACAAATTAGAGCCAGTTGGGAAAAGGATCGTAACAAGTTCATGGCAATTCGAGCAAAATATCTCATTTATCCGGACTTTGCCAAGGAGTAAAGGAAAGAGAAACAGAAGCACCGGAGAGAAAGGAAAGTTGTATCGACTAAGTTGCAAATCCGATGTTCTGTTTCTGAGGAATTCTTTTATTTGTGGTTGAATATATGTTCGCCCTTAACAAGAACAAGTTTACAAAAGAGAAATTTAGGAAGTATAAACTGACTATTAATTATGTGTTAATTACTATTTGTTTTTTCAGATTTAGGGGCGGAAATTAACAATATGATAGCTTGAAATTAATTTAGATTTTCTCAAAATAATAAGTAAATTTAAAGGAGTGTTCAATAAAATAAAACGATAAAAATGGCATTTACCTTACAAATTAATGATAAGGCTCCGGATTTTGATCTGATAGCTACCGACGGAATTCGGTATAAATTAAACGATTTTAAATCATCTAAACTTTTAGTGGTTTTCTTTACTTGTAATCACTGTCCGTATGTTATCGGTTCCGATGAAGATACCAGAATGATTGCTGATAAATACATTCCAAATGGAGTCGAATTTGTGGGAATTAATTCCAATTCCGCAAATACTTATGAGGAAGATGATTACGATCATATGGTAACACGAATGGAAGAAAATGATTTTCCCTGGGTTTATTTGTATGACGAAACACAAGAAGTGGCAATGGCTTACGGTGCATTGAGAACTCCTCATTTTTATTTGTTTAATGAAGCACGCAAATTAATTTATACGGGAAGAGCTGTTGATAATCCAAGGGATATTTCTAAGGTTTTAGTCAGAGATTTGGAGAGAGCCATAGATGAATATTTGGCTGGAAAAGAAATCTCTGTTCCGGTAACCAACCCAATTGGCTGCAACGTAAAATGGGATGGGAAAGACAAACATTGGATGCCGGCTGATGCCTGCGATTTGTTGTAAGTATTTTTTCCAATCAGATAAAAAATAAAAAACGGCTCCAATTTTGGAGCCGTTTCTGTATCTATTTAGTAAAGCCTTTCAGCTTTTACCTATTAAATCGTTCTTCCCGGATAAACCTTCAATGCTTCAGCAAGAGTTTCCATTGCTTTCGCCAACTCTTCTTTTTTAAGAACGTAAGCAATACGAACTTCATTTTTACCTAAACCTTTAGTAGCATAAAATCCTGTAGCAGGAGCAACCATAACAGTTTGGTTTTTGTATTCAAAATCCTCTAAAATCCACCGTGCAAACTTGTCTGCATCATCAATTGGAAGCTTAACCACAGTATAAAAAGCTCCTTTAGGAGTTGGACAGTAAACACCATCCATGTCATTTAAAGCAGCCACCATAAAGTTACGGCGATCAATGTATTCGTTGTAAACTTCGGTGAAGTATTCTGCAGGAGTTTCTAATGATGCTTCGGCAGCAATCTGTCCAAAAGCCGGAGGGCACAAACGGGCCTGAGCAAATTTTAAAGCGGTGGTAATTACATCTTTATTTTTTGTAATCATTGCACCAATACGAACACCGCACTCACTGTAACGTTTCGATACGGAATCGATGAGTATAACATTTTGCTCCAGGCTTTCCAACTTCATCGCAGAGAAGTGTTCTTCGCCATCGTAACAAAATTCACGATATACTTCATCAGAGAAAAGGAACAGGTCGTGCTTGATGATCAATTCACGCAATTGGTTCAATTCCTCTTTTGAATACAGGTAACCAGTTGGATTATTTGGATTACAAATAACAATCCCTTTGGTTTTTGGAGTCATTAATTTTTCGAATTCTTCAATTGCAGGCAAAGCAAAATCATTTTCGATACTCGATGTAATTGGTTTTACAACCACACCGGCACTTACAGCAAAACCATTGTAGTTTGCATAAAATGGCTCCGGAATCAAAATCTCATCACCAGGATTCATACAAGTCATCAAAGCAAAAGTAATTGCTTCCGAACCACCTGTAGTAATCAACATCTCATTTTCGTCCACGTTAATTCCGATGTTCTGATAGTATTTCGCCAATTTTTTGCGGTAAGAAATATTACCCGCCGAATGAGAATACTCAATCACCTTTTCGGTACAATTTCTAATGGCTTCCATGGCAACCTCAGGTGTTTTAATATCCGGCTGACCAATGTTTAAGGGATATACTTTTTTTCCTGCCGCTCTGGCAGCTTCTGCGTAAGGAACCAATTTACGAATTGGTGACTCAGGCATTAATTTTCCTTTATCTGATATTTTAGGCATTTGTTAGGTGTTTATGTATTTTATGAAAAAAGTTTTCCGCTGCCCAAAAGTAGATAAAATTCGAAGTAAAAAAAATGATTTTTATTGCTTTTGAACAACCTATTAAAATTCTGAAATTTAGCAATCAAGCCAGTGATTTAAAACCAAATTAATAGTTCAGTCTTTTAAGATAGATTCAACTAAAACAGCTTGTATCATTTTAAAATCAGAACTACAGATCGCTTTCATACAGATTGTTGCTTTTTGTTGGAGATATATCTCTCAGATTTTCTTAATTTTGAGCCAAATTTTTTAAGTAGTATAGATTTTTAAATTTTAGTTAAACACATGGAAATCCCAACAAAGTACAATCCTGCAGAATCGGAGGACAAATGGTATAAGTATTGGATGGATAAAGGATTCTTCCACTCTGTACCTGATGAGAGAGAGGCGTATACAATTGTTATTCCTCCACCAAACGTCACCGGAGTGTTACACATGGGGCATATGCTAAACAATACAATTCAAGATGTGTTGGTGCGTAGAGCCAGATTGCAGGGAAAGAATGTCTGTTGGGTGCCGGGTACCGATCATGCATCTATTGCAACCGAAGCTAAAGTTGTAAATAAACTAAGACAGGAAGGCATTTCTAAAGATGACATTACTCGCGATGAGTTTATGGCGCATGCCTGGGAATGGAAAGAGAAACACGGTGGTATCATTTTGGAGCAGTTGAAAAAATTGGGTGCTTCGTGTGACTGGGAGCGTACTGCTTTCACCATGGACGAATCTCTTTACGAATCGGTAATCGATGTTTTTATCGATTTATATAAAAAGGAAAAGGTTTATCGTGGTGTTCGTATGGTGAATTGGGATCCATCTGCACAAACAGCCGTTTCCGATGAGGAGGTAATCTACAAAGAATTGCAATCGAAACTGTACTATTTGCAATATCAGGTGGAAGGAAGCGATGAGTACATTACCATTGCAACCACCCGTCCTGAAACAATTTTGGGCGATACGGCAGTTTGTATCAATCCAAACGACGAACGTTTTGCTCATTTAAGAGGCAGGCGTTGTATTGTTCCTTTGGTGAACCGTTCCATTCCAATCATCGAAGATGAGTATGTTGATATGGAATTTGGTACCGGTGCTTTAAAAATTACACCTGCTCACGATATTCACGATTACGAAATTGGCGATCGTCATAACCTGGAAACCATTGATATTTTTAACGATAACGGAACCATGAGTGAGGCTGCTCAGCTTTATGTTGGTAAAGATCGTTTCGAAGTTCGTGATTTAATTATGCCCGATCTAGAGGAAGCAGGCAATCTGGTGAAGGTAGAAGATTACGTAAATAAAGTAGGTTTTTCGGAACGTACCGATGCCGTTATCGAACCCAAATTGAGTATGCAGTGGTTCCTGAACATGAAAGAATTGGCGAAACCGGCTTTGGAGCATGTAATGAACGACGATATTCAGTTGCATCCTCCAAAATTCAAGAACACTTACCGTCATTGGATGGAAAATGTGAAGGATTGGTGTATTTCCCGTCAGTTGTGGTGGGGACAGCGTATTCCGGTTTACTATTTACCTGAAGGCGGATATGTAGTAGCCAGATCAATTGAATCTGCACTTGTTGAAGCAAATGCTAAAACAGGAAAAATATACAAAGCAGAAGACTTACGTCAGGATGAGGATGTGTTGGATACATGGTTCTCTTCATGGTTGTGGCCAATTTCTGTATTCGATGGCATTCGTAATCCTGAAAACGAGGAGATCAAATACTATTACCCAACCAACGATTTGGTTTCCGGACCGGATATTCTGTTTTTCTGGATTGCCCGTATGGTAATTTCAGGATATGAATACCGAGGAGAAAAGCCATTCTCTAATGTATATTTAACGGGTATTGTTCGCGATGAATTAGGCCGCAAAATGTCTAAGTCATTAGGTAACTCGCCTGATCCTTTAGACTTAATTGCTAAATATGGAGCAGACGGGGTTCGTGTGGGGATGCTATTGTGTTCACCTGCCGGAGGAGATTTGCTGTTCAACGAAAACTTACCGGAACAAGGACGTAATTTTACCACTAAAATCTGGAATGCATTCCGTTTGGTAAAAGGTTGGGAAGTTGCCGATATCGAGCAACCTGAATATGCCCGATTGGCAACTGAGGTTTTCCATGCGCGTTTAAACAACACCATGGAAGCTTTGGATGAGCAGTTCAGGCAATATCGCATCAGCGAAGCCTTAATGACTGTTTACACCTTATTCCGCGATGAGTTCTCATCATGGTATTTGGAAATGGTGAAACCAGCTTATCAGCAGCCAATCGATAAAAAGACTTTCGATTCTACTGTTGCTTTATTCGAGAAGTTGATGCAGTTACTGCACCCATTCATGCCTTTCTTAACAGAGGAAATCTGGCAATTGCTTGCCGATCGTTCCGATGAGGAGAGTATCATGGTTTCAGTAATGCCAAAACCAGATTCTTACAGCTCCGAATTGTTACAGAAATTTGAGCAGGTGAAGGAAGTGATTGTGGCTGTTCGTAATATCCGTAAGCAAAAGAACATCGCTTTTAAAGAGGTGTTGGAAATGAATTACAAATTGAAGGGAGACAATTACGATGCTTCTTTCGATTGTGTGGTGGCTAAAATGTGTAACCTAAAGGAGATTACTGTTGCAAACGGAGAAATGACCGGTGCAATGTCGTTCATTGTAAATGCCGTTGAATATTTTATTCCTTTGGGCGACCTGGTTGACGTTGAGGAAGAGTTGAAGAAAATGGAAGAGGAGTTGAAATATACCAAAGGCTTCCTGATTTCGGTTCAAAAGAAAATGAGCAACGAGCGTTTTGTAAACAATGCACCGGCTAAAGTCATCGAAATCGAGAAAAAGAAAATGGCCGATGCCGAAGCTAAAATTAAAGTTTTAGAAGACCGCATTGCCAGTATGAAGTAAGAGAAGTATACTCTATTATAGTAGTGCCGTTTCATTCATTTGGAACGGCATTTTCATTTGGACGTGCCCCTCAATTCTTCGGGTCAGGCTTTCCATTCCAACTCCTCTCTTTTTCACTTTTGGTGATTTAAAATTACATCAACAGAGTTTTATTTCATCTTCTCTCCCGAATCTTGCATCAGCGCTGTGGGGTTTCCATTTCAATCCTTCACGCAAATAAATAGATAATTTATTTTTTCATTATTGTTAATCTGTCACGAGGGGACTAAATTTGAGTAACCACCTACAAAGTAGGTGGTATCAGATAAGATATATCCATTTCCCCGACGGGGGTAAATGCTGATACAATCAGCAGTTCTAAACAAAATATGAATTGATTTTCCCCTTTCAGGGAAACCATCTATCAGCTTTAGTTCCACCCGTTTCACGGGCGGTTACTGAATAGTAAGCCTCTTCGAGGCAATTCTTTTACTCTTTTAAGCTAAAAGATACAATGCCGTTTCATTCATTTGGAACGGCATTTTTTGTTGTGTGCCTATAGCTTGGTCCTTTCTTAGGGAACATTTGACATTCCTCTCCTGTTCTTTTGATTTTCTTCTACTAACAAGTTGTAAGTTTAATGTACATCAAACTATATTTTGATGTACATTAAAATTATTTTTGATGTACATCAAAAATGATTAACTTGTAGGTGTAAGTTAGAGATTCTCATTAGAAAGGAATCAACAGGTAGTAAGGAACAATTCAAATTATCAGCATATGGCAGTCTTCTATAAAGCAGTGAAAATAAAAACACCATTGAGTAAAAATGGTAAAACTGAAATGTATTACCCCCGGGTAGCTAACCGACGGAAGGAAAATTTAAGGGATATAGCAGAACGGATTTCGGACATGTCCTCTTTTAACAGGTCGGATGTGGTTGGAATTTTAGAGGCATTCACTCAATTAATTCCTCACTTGCTGAAAGATAACAGGAGTGTTGAATTGGGAGATTTGGGTACATTTTCTCTTCATATTTCGGCCGAAGGGGTCGATTCGGAAGAACTGGTAACACGACATCGTATTAAGAAAAGTACAATTGCTTTTCGTCCCGGTAAGCGAGTGAAGCAAGATATTGCAAGAGTTGATTATCGAAAAATTCCGAAGAAGTAAAAGAGATCATTTTATTTTTTACCTGTAGTCAGAAGCTAAGAGCTTTTCGCTGATTTTTTGATCCATGCAAATGGGTCTTAGCTCGTTCGTAAAATAAATTTTCAGTTGCAAACGGTTGAAGATTGGCACTGATTAGAATATTGGAGAAATAATTCTTTAATTTGTAAGAGATAAAAGAGTCTGAAACTCCAAGATGGGTGGTGGATGTGGGAAATATAGGCTGTCTGGCCTGATTATAGCAATAAATAGCAGAAAAAAATATGGATACGATTAAGCATATTCCAGAAAATGGAAAAACGAGAATTGTAATTATTGGCGGGGGATTTGCAGGCTTAAAGCTTGCCCGGCAACTGGTAAAAACAAAGTATCAGGTGGTTTTAATTGATAAGAATAATTTTCATCAGTTTCAGCCTTTGTTCTATCAGGTGGCAACCTCGGGACTGGAGCCAAGTTCCATTGCTTTTCCCTTGCGGAAGATTTTTCAGAAACGGAAAAATGTGCATTTTCGAATGGCTGAATTGTTGGAGGTGAACTCAAATGTGCAGGAGATATATACAAGTTTGGGCTCGTTAAAATACGATCATTTGGTATTGGCCACTGGTGTGGATACCAATTATTTTGGAAATAAGAACATCGAGGAGTTTGGTATTCCTATGAAATCGGTGTCCGAAGCCATTTTTCTGCGCAATTCAATTCTGCGTAACTACGAAAAGGCGTTGAACGAATCAGATCCGCAAAAGGCAGCCAATTACATGAATATAGTATTAGTGGGTGGTGGTCCAACCGGTGTTGAATTGGCGGGTGCTTTGGTCGAAATGAAAAATGAGATCCTGCCAAAGGATTACCCGGAGCTTGATTTTTCTTTGATGAATGTGTATTTGTTTGAAGCATCAGATCGATTGCTGAGTGGCATGTCGGAGAAAGCATCAGCGAAAGCGAAAACCTACTTAGAGAAGTTAGGGGTAATTGTGAAAACTGAGGCTCGGGTTGCCGATTACGACGGACTTAAAATTAGTTTGGCGGATGGAGAGGAGTTTTTCTCATACGCTTTGGTTTGGGCTGCGGGAGTTGTGGCTAATCCTATTAAGGGTATTTCGGAAATTGCAGCAACACGCGGGGGCAGACTGAGGGTTGATTTGTTTAATAAGGTAAGTGGCTTGAACAATGTGTATGCGTTAGGCGATTTAGCCTTGCAAAAAGAGGGGGAATATCAGAATGGTCACCCACAGGTTGCACAGGTTGGTTTGCAGCAGGCGGCTGTTTTGGGAAAAAATCTAATAAATATTCAACAGGGAAAAAACATGAAGCCTTTTCATTATAAGGATAGGGGATCTTTGGCAACAATTGGTAAGAATTTAGCTGTCGCTGATTTGCCTGGAATTAAAATGCAGGGTTTCCTTGCATGGATACTTTGGTTGTTTGTGCATTTAATGGCGATTGTAGGTGTAAAGAACCGATTCTTTATCTTGATTAATTGGGTTTGGAATTATTGGACTTCGGATCAATCATTACGGGTCTTAATTCGACCGGATAAACGTAGTTTTACCGATAGAGCTTCAAAAAGGCATCAGATTAAAGAGCCGGTTAATTTGAATTAAGAAGGCTGAAAGCACCAATTTTACTGAAAATTGGTGTTTTTTTTATTTTTGGCACAAGCTTTGCTTCTATTCAGTCAAAGTATACCGGTACTTGACTTTTAGAAGATTCGTCCCCACCATAGGATGACAATATTGAAAGCCATTCAGGAGTGTAAATTGAGTATCTGAATTTCATCCTGCACGAAAGGGTCATTTGGCTTACACATTAAAAACTAAATGCCATGAGAAAGTCTGTATTATATAAGTTGACAGCCAGTATCGTATGGGTTTCAGCAATCGCAATTTCTACTTCAAGTGTATCAGCTCAGCGCAGATCGCAGCAATATGAGAAGACTCGTTACGAAGAACGAAATAAATCAACTCGTTTGAAAGATGCTGATCGAAAGGAGAAATACAACAAGAGTCGTTATTCAGATAACTCAGATCGGAAAAAGAATAACACATCTAATAAGAAAAGCACGAAATATTACAAAGAACGGAATATAAAAGGGTATTCAAATCACCAAAAAAACGGGAATTATAAGCATGGAGATTGGAATCGCAATAATAGATTGTATTCGAAAAAATCTTATCATTCCTCTGGCGATCGTTACAGAAGTTATAATTATCCCAAAATGGTTCATACCAATCAGCGTTACAGAAACTTTTACAATAATCATGGAAACAATTGTTATCGTCACGATCGTTATGGAAATGTAGTTTTAAGATTTGCTGTTGCACCGGTTGTAATCCGACATAGTTACGGAGATTACTACTTTTCTGATGGAGATTATTACAGATTCTATCCTGAAGTGGGATATGTTGTAGTTGATGCGCCAAATTCTTTGTATTTCTCTTATGTACCTGATAACTGTCATAGGGTTTTGCATCATGGAAATGAATATTACACAAATGGAGAGATATATTTTGTGAAGCATAGAAATGGGTTTAGGTTGGAGAATGCTCCTACCGGAATACATTTATCTTTGAGATTTTAAGTGAAAGGCTAATTATACGAACATTATTGAACAGTATTGAAATAGACTTATCTTATAAAAATAAAAAATACAGGGGTGTGGCTTGTAAAAAAGACAAAAAGTAGTCTTAAAATTTGCAAAACCACACCCTTTACTTGTAAAAAATGACGTTTTGTAGCTTGCGTGATTAAAAAGGGGTATTTTGTTGTGGCTTGTTTTTCTTTTGGGTTGATACCTGATTAATTAAGGGAGTAAGAAGAGTAGAAATATAAGATAATTAACTTGTGTATGCGCTTTTTAGGGGTGTGTGTGAAAAATCTTATTTTTGACACCCGAAAACGATTTCGAAAAACTGCTGTAAAACAGTTTTTTGCCGAAGGGAATTAGTAGGTTTAATGGTCTGTATGTGTTGATTTATTGGGGTTTTTATTCTTTTTATGTTGTGTGTTCTAAATTCTGATTTCCGCTTGGATATTCAGTGGAAACTAGGCTATTTTATCCCTCAATAACAAATGATAACAACACACAAATTAAAACAGGCGTATTATGACAAGGGATGAATATTTAATGGATCCAAATAAGTTGGTTCAATTCCTGCAAAAACCAAGCAACGAGTTCACAAAAGAGGATTTGATAAGATATATAGCAGAGAATGGGATTAAGATGATTAATTTCCGTTACGTTGCCGAGGATGGAAAATTAAAAACATTGAACTTTATTATTACGGGTAAAAGCCATTTGGATAGTATTCTGTCTTCCGGTGAGCGCGTTGATGGATCAAGTTTGTTCTCCTATATAGGAGCAGGTTCAAGTGATTTATATGTGATTCCAAGATTTAAAACGGCATTTGTGAATCCATTTTCGGAAGTTCCATGTCTGGATATTCTTTGTTCGTTTTATACTGCCGAAGGAAAGCCAATGGAAAGTGCTCCTGAGTACATTCTAAAAAAGGCACATGACAGCTTCAAAAAAGCTACAGGCCTTACTTTTAAGGCAATGGGCGAGCTGGAATATTACATCAAAAGTGCAAATCATACATTATATGCTGATGTTGATCAGAAAGGATATCACAGTTCCCGGCCTTTTACGAAATGGGAAGGTTTGAGACGCGAAGCAATGGTTTTAATTGCTCAGTGTGGAGGGAAAATTAAATACGGACACTCAGAAGTGGGGAATTTCTCAGCGGGTGATGATGGTTACGAGCAGCATGAAATTGAGTTTTTACCAGTTGAGGCAGAAGATGCAGTTGATCAGTTGGTGATTGCAAAATGGATTGTGAGAATGTTGGCGGCCCGTGAGAATGTATTGGTGAGCTGGGCTCCAAAAATTACGGTTGGCAAAGCTGGCAGCGGGTTGCATATTCATATGCTGGTAGAAAAAGACGGCAAAAATATTTGTATCGAAAATGGAAAGTTGAGTGATACGGCTAAGAAAATGATTGCCGGTATTTTGAAGCTTTCAGGAGCTTTAACAGCTTTTGGAAATACGATTCCTACTTCTTATTTACGTTTGGTTCCACATCAGGAGGCTCCGACTTACGTTTGTTGGGGGGATCGTAACCGCTCTGTTTTAGTGAGGGTTCCTCTTGGTTGGGTAGGTGCTGCTGATATGATTAAGAGTGTGAATCCATTCGAGCCGGCTGATGCAAGAGATTTTTCAAGTAAGCAAACTTTTGAGTTTAGAGTGCCGGATGGTTCTGCAGATATTTATTCATTGGTGGCTGGTTTGATTGTTGCAGGTCAGTATGGATTGGAAATGGAAGATGGCTTGCAGACAGCTGATGAATTGTATGCAGATGTAGATATTTTTGCTCCACAGTATAAAGAAAAATTAGATGGTTTGAAGCAATTGCCGACTTGTTGTTGGGAGAGTGCAGATTGTTTGCTTGAGCAAAGAGAGATTTTTGAGCGAAATGGTATTTTTCCAAAAGGAAGAATTGATGCAGTTGTGAAAAAATTAAAACTATATGAAGATTATGGGTTGAATGACCGAATTCTGGGTAATGAAGTTAGGATTATGGAGATTGTAAATGATTACATTCATTGTATGTAAATTTTGTGAAAATATTTACATACAAGTTTTTTTATAGTAGTCCCGCAACGAAAGTTGCGGGACTTTTTTTTATGATTTCCTTTATTCTTTGTATGCAAATGAATAGGATTCATCGTGTTGTGATATATCCAAACCTTTGGCTTCAGAGTATTCTGAAACTCTAAGTGTAACAAATTTGTTTGTGATCCAATATAGGATGTAAGATCCTCCGAAAGTAAAAACTCCAACAATCACCAATGCAATGAGGTGCATTAAAAAAGTTCTGATTTCTCCATGTATTAGTCCAACATCATGAGCAAATACAGCGGTTAAAATCATTCCCGTAATTCCTCCCATTCCGTGTGCCGGAAATACATCAAGGGTATCATCCAGAGATGTTTTTCCTTGTAAAGTGATTGCGTAATTACTTACGATAGATGCTATTACTCCAATCGTGATTGATGCTCCTACAGTTACAAATCCTGCAGCAGGAGTAATGGCTACAAGTCCAACAACCAGACCGATAGCGGCTCCTAATCCTGAGGGTTTGTGTCCTCTTGCACCATCAAGAAAAATCCAGGTTAGCATGGCTGCTGCCGATGCTGTATTTGTATTTAGTAAGGCTAACACTGCAGTCGATGAGGCTTCCAGGGCTGATCCGGCATTGAATCCAAACCATCCGAACCAAAGCATTCCTGCACCAAGAAGCACGAATGGAATGTTGGAGCGTTTCTCGTTGTACTTCGATTTTGTTCGTTTTCCGAGAAACATAGCTCCGGCAAGAGCCGCAAATCCTGCAGACATATGAACAACTGTACCTCCTGCAAAATCTAATACTCCCATGTTGCGAAGAAATCCATTTGGATGCCAGGTCCAGTGTGCAAGCGGAGCGTATATAAATATTGTGAAAAGGCTTATGAAAATCATATATGCTCTAAATCTTACCCTTCCTGCAAAAGATCCTGTGATTAAAGCGGGGGTGATAATTGCAAATTTTAACTGGAAGAGCGCAAAAAGAGCAAATGGAATGGTTGGCGACATTTCAGGATTTGTGTAGCCTCCTACATTTTTAAACATCAGGAAAGTTAGCGGATTTCCAACCAAGCCAAAACCCTCCGGGCCAATGCTGTCTCCAAAAGCCAGACTAAATCCAACAACAACCCATATCATACTTACAATTCCCATTGCAACAAAACTTTGAAGAATTGTTGATATGATGTTTCTGGGATCCACCATACCACCGTAAAAAAATGCAAGTCCGGGAGTCATAAGAAGAACCAGGGCGGTTGATGTCAGCATCCACGCTACATCACCCGAAACAATATTTGGATCATTAACTCCCAATTCAACACTAGGGACAAATACTCCGACAATAGCCACTACAATAAGCAGCAATAAGGCATAAAGCCATTTTTTACTGTTTTTCATCACAAAAATGATTTATAAAATGTACAAAATCCGGTTGGTGTGATTATGGATTGTAGTCCGTCAAATATTACGCTTGAGTGGCAAAAATAGTGCAAAATTTAGAAACAACCTAATTGAGTGTGGGGGTGTGGATTTAAAATTGTAAAATTTTTACATTACACCCCATTGTTTTGTGGTTGTGGATTCTTTCTCGTTTGGTTTTGTGTATTGAGGTGAATTTGGCTTCGTGGCGGAATTAAGATGAGACATTCTGTAAAAAGAAAGGCTCCAAAATATTGGAGCCTTTAATTAGTTTTTTTCGATTCGTAGTTGATGTACAACAAATTTTCCAGTGTCATTTTTTAGCAGGAAATTGACTCGGAAGTCTCCTTGGGCAGTTGTTAAGCTGCCAATTACATATCGGGCTTCTGGTTTTCCACCTACATGTTTCTTATTGAATCCTGTTGGAGGAAATTCCTTAAAGAATTTGGCCATGATTTGTTTCGCTTGTGATTTGCTGTAAATAGCTTCCTTATCTTGTATCGTTAATTGAATTCGCTCTCCAAAGAAATTTGACAAGCCTATACTATTACCTTGCTTAAAAGCATTGATTAATTCCCGAGGTAAATCATCCTGATTTTGTGAAATTGCTGATGAGCAGCAAACTAAAAGGAAGAATATTCCTGCAAATATGTATTTTATAGATCTCATATGAATAATTTTCAACTTAATATCATATACCTTTACACAAATACTGTGCGAAAAATACACTGCAAGTTAAAAAAAATCTGAATTTCTTTTTCTAAATAAGAAAAGAATTGATTGTTATGATGTGTAGGATCAGGCGTATTGATGCTTTCGTTGTGCAAGTATTAATTAAAGTTTGAGTATCATTTTCAATGAAAGGAAACTGAGATTTTATTTTTGCACAAATTTTTGCCAAAACAACAAATAAGGAGAGTCATAATTGAAAATTATAAATAAATGAAAATTGTTCTTTTAGTTATTGGAAAGACAGATAAAGATTTTGTGAAAACCGGGATGGAAGAATATCAAAAGAGATTGGTGCACTATCTTCCTTTCGAGATGAAAATTATTCCGGATATAAAAAATACGAAGAATCTTTCTGAAAATCAGCAGAAACAAAAAGAGGGGGAATTAATTTTAGAAAAGATTAAAGCCGGAGATACATTAATATTGCTTGATGAGGGAGGAAAAGAGTTTTCTTCTGTAGCTTTTTCTAATTTTATAGAACAAAAAATGATTGGTGGAATTAAAAATCTGGTTTTTGTAATTGGTGGTCCTTATGGCTTTTCTGAAGATGTGTATCGGAATGCACAAGGAAAGGTTTCGTTATCGAAAATGACTTTTTCCCACCAAATGATTCGGATGATTTTTACCGAGCAATTGTATCGGGCAATGACAATTATTAAAGGAGAGCCTTATCATCACGTTTGATGCTTTGAACTAATTATGCTAATTTGTGAGGGGTTTAGCATGAATTTTGTATCAGCAATAAAATATTTCAAAACTATCCGAATTGAAAAATAGACTTCTCAAATATATTCCTGCGGTTCTTTCGTTGGTATTTCTTCTGTTGGCAGTTTCTACAGAGTATTATTTTAGGCAAAATGACCGACTTGTAAATGTGGCCAATCATGCCCGGCAGGTTCTGGAGAGAAAAGAGCAGTTACTGAATAAAGATCTTAGCGAACTTCAAACTGCAATTGAAAAAAAGGATGGCGTTCTTAAAAAATACAATAGCTTTTCTGAGTTTGAGAAGGACTTAAAAAAAGATGGGTTCGTCTTAATTGCATATAAACAAGACAGTTTATTGTTTTGGAGCGATAATTCATTTCTGATACCCGGGAAAAGCTTTCTTGAAAAAGAGAATTCATTGGTTGTCCGGCTGGATGATGGGTTCTATTTTATGCAAAAACAGAAAGTGGATTCAATTGATCTGTATGGATTCTTACTTTTAAAAAAGATTTATCCCTATCAGAATAAATTTCTGAAAAATCATTTTGGGCCGGATTTTCTCATCCCCGATTCTTTCGATATTTCCTTACATCCGAATGAGGGAGCTTCAGTTAGTAATACCGATGGCAAATTCTTGTTTTCTTTATCGGATGATAGTGCCGGAATGGGCACTAGAAGGGGACAAAAAGGAGTAGGATTACTATATTTGTGGGCAATTTTGTCTGGCTTAGTATTCCTCAGTATTTTACTGCGGCAATTAAAAGATTTGAAATTAGGTCTCTCAGCTTTTCTTGTTTGGGGAGCAGGTTTGGTGCTTTTACGATATTTCATGCTGCTTTGGGGATTTCCCGCTGTTTTTTCAAAATTTGAGATCTTTTCACCTGTTTTATTTGCGAGTTCATTTTTCTTTCCATCCTTAGGGGATTTTGTAATCAACTCGTTCTTCTTATTTATTTTCGTTTATACCTATTCCAGGTTTTTGGTAAGAAATCAATTCTTCAAGCCTAAAAGTTCATATCAGGTTGCCGGATGGATTTCTGTGCATCTAATTCTGTTTTATCTACTGTATTTTACAATTGAGGATCTGTTCGAAAGCTTAATTTTTGACTCTAGTTTTAGTTTGCAGATGTTTGTATTTCAGGATAATGGGATTTGTATTTTCATAGGTTTTGCCATATTGATTTTTTTATTTTATGCTCTGGGGCAAATTGCAAATCTACTGGGTGAAATTGCCCGGAATCATTGGAATTTAAAAACTTATTTATTCGCAGTTATCCCTGCATCCATTGTTTTTAGTTTGGCATTTTATTTTTTCAATCCTGTAAAACCCGATGCTGTAACTCTGGGCTTTCCAATTTTAATGGTTTTGGTCTTGGGTTTAATAAATTATCAGAAAGAAAAGGGAGGCCGATATTCTTTATATGTGGCTTTACTCTTAGGTGTTTCAATATTTGTTACCAACAGGATCAATTCTTTCTCCAGTCAAAAGGAAAAACAGGATAGACAAGTGGTGGCAATGAATCTTTCTACAGAATATGATCCAACCTCTGAATTTTTTTTGTTGGAAATTCAAGAGAAGCTCGATCAGGATTCAATATTGAAAGACTTGTGCAAACGGCCTTTTAGAAATGAACCTGAAATAGCAGACTATATTCAAAATAAATACTTTACAGGATTTTGGGAGCAATATCATCTTCAGGTCACTATTTGCAGTAGTATGGATGATTTAAATATTGAGCCCGATAATCAGATTAGAAATTGTTTTGAGTTTTTTGAAGAAATGATTGTGACTACAGGTGAACCCATTCCGAATAGTAATTTTTATTACTTGAATGAGTTTGATGGAATGGTTTCGTATTTAGGTGTTGTTTCCAATCCATCATTTGCTTCGGATGAGGTTAAAATTTATTTGCGCCTCGATTCTAAATTTGGTAATGAGGGTTTGGGGTATCCGGATTTATTGTTGGATGAAAAAGTTGATTTGCGTCCGGTAAGCCATGAATATTCTTATGGGAAGTATCAAAATGGGAAGCTGATTGCTTCTTCCGGTAAATTCAATTATTTCATGAGTAATGCCGGGTTTGGTGAAAGTTCTGCTGATTTTTTCTGGAAACAGATTGATGGGTATGACCATTTGATATATAAGTTTGGTAATAATGCTGTTGTAGTTAGCTGCCCTTCTGTATCATGGTATAACAGAGGGATAACCATTCCGTATGTTTTTCTTCTTTTTTATATTTTTGGGTTTTGTATTTGGATGCTTGAGAAAGGTTCTTCTAGATTCAAAATAAATCTAAGTTTCAAATACCGGATTCAATATTCAATTATTGGCTTACTCATGCTATTTTTCCTTTTGTTGGGGGGAGGTACTGTATATTACAACATTAATCAGGCCAATGAAGCAAATAACAGAAGTCTGCAAGAAAAGTTATTGTTGGTTAAACGTGAGGTAATTCGGGATTTGTCGGGTGATCGCTCACAAAAATCAGAGGTGATAACAGATCAATTAAGACAATTGTCGAATTTGATTTTTGCAGATATTCATTTGTATAATTTATCCGGGGAGTTGATTGCAACTTCCAGACCAGAGATATTTGAGAAAAAACTACAGGGCGAGAGGATGAATTTTGCTGCTTACGATCAACTTTTCTTTAACGGGCGAACTCATTTTATTCATAAAGAACAGATCGGGGAAATGTCTTACTTGTCGGCCTACGAGTCCTTGGTTAATGAGAATAATGAAACCATCGCATTTGTAAATCTCCCTTACTTCCTGAAAAGTAAAGAACTGGAAAAAGAAATGTTTAATTTAATTCTTGCCGGGGTAAATCTTCATGTATTGATGATTTTGCTGGCTATTTTCCTTTCTGTAATTATCTCAAATAAAATAACTTATCCGCTTCGTTTAATCCAAAACAGACTGAGGGCAACACGTTTTGGTACGTATGGTGAGCAAATTGAATATACTAAAAATGATGAAATAGGTAGTTTGGTGAAGGAATATAATCAAATGCTTATTGAGCTTGAAGAGAGTGCTTCCCGCTTGGCAAAATCGGAACGGGAATCTGCGTGGCGCGAAATGGCAAAGCAAATTGCTCATGAAATTAAGAACCCATTAACCCCTATGAAATTAAGTATTCAGTTTTTGCAGAAACGCTTCGAGGACAAAACACCAAATTGGGAAGAGCATTTTAATCGCGTGAGTAAAACACTAATAGAGCAAATCAATGCTCTGTCATCTATCGCTACAGCATTTTCGAATTTTGCAAAGATGCCGGCAGCTAAAAATGAGAATTTAAATTTGGTTGAAATCCTCGAACATACAGTTGATTTGTTTAAAAATGATGATTTTGATTTGAATCTTGATTTGAATTCCATTGAGAATGCAAGTGTTTTTGTTGATAAAGAACAGTTTGTTCGCGTTTTTGTGAATTTAATTAACAACGCAATTCAATCTATCCCGGAAGGGAGCTTAGCTCAGGTTGTAATAGAGTTAGAGGATATAGATTCCGATTATCAGGTAAGTGTAATTGATAATGGGTCCGGAATTAACCCAGAGATCAAAGAAAAGTTGTTTTCACCTAACTTCACAACAAAATCGAGTGGTATGGGATTGGGTTTATCCATTGTGAAAAATATTGTTGAAAATGCCAACGGAAACATTTGGGTTGAATCGGAAAGGCATATTGGATCTTGTTTTATTGTACGGATTCCTAAAAGAAAAGAGATATAAGATGATTGTAAAAATACTGGTAGATAATACTGCGAAAGAAGGTTTTGAGGCTGTTCATGGTTTCTCGGCTGTAGTTGAGGCGGATGAAAAAATTTTATTTGATGTTGGACCAAATTCTCTTTTTATCGAGAATGCGGGAAAAATGGGTGTTGATCTGGATGAAATCAATACTCTGGTTTTGAGTCATGGTCATTGGGATCATGGTGATGGTTTGCAGTTTGTGTCAGGGAAACGTTTGATTACACATCCCGATTCATTTTCTCTTCGATTCCGAAAGGAAAGCAAGACTACTGTTGGCCTAAAAATGACGAGAAATGAGATTGCAGCACAATTCGAATTAAAGGAATCTAAATTGCCGGTTTGGATCAGTGAAAAAATGGTGTATTTGGGTGAAATTCCACGATTAAATGATTTTGAATCCCAATCAACAACTTTCCTCCTGGAGGACGGATCACCGGATTTTGTTGCTGATGATTCTGCGCTTGGCATTAAGAGTGAAAAAGGATTGATTGTAATCAGCGGGTGTGCTCATGCCGGAATATGCAATACGGTGGCTTACGCAAAAGAGGTTTGTGGGGAGGATAAGGTTTATGCGGTGTTGGGAGGTTTTCATTTAAAGATTTTGGATGAAGTTTTTCAGAAAACCGTAACTTTTTTTCGGGAAGAGAAATTGGAAATATTAGGAGCAACACATTGCACAAGCTTTCTTGTTCAGAATGAGTTTAAAAAATATTTTAAAACGATAAATTTAGAAGCCGGAGTTGAGGTAGAATTGTAACTATTTTACCTCGTCCATAGAAATAAGATTGTGCAAAATGGCATATACCGTTAATCCGGATACTGATTTAATACCCAATTTTTGTGTGATATTTTTACGGTGAGTAACCACGGTATGAATACTGATGAATAATTGATCGGCAATTTCTTTGTTGGTTAAGCCAAGAGCAATATGTTTCAATATGTTTTTTTCCCGGGAACTAATTGTCTCTGAATTTTTATCAGGAAATGAACCTTTGTTTAGAATTTCCTGCATCATATCAAGAATGGTATTTTGCCCATCCATATAATTGATATAACCATCGGCCTTTAAGTTATTTTTAAGGTTTTTCTTGTCCGATAATAAGATCAACGAGAGTTTACTCCCATTTAAAAATTCCTTCTTGGCATCCAGGCATCCACTGGGCAGCATGTCTGGATTGATAATAAGAATATCCGGTTTTCTTTTGTGTACAATTTCGCATACATCCTCCTTATTGTCGATAAGCTGAATCACCTCGGAGTTCTCCAGATTTTGAAGAATTGATCGGAGTCCTTTTCGAATCATGCACGAATTATCAGCAATAAGAATCGTAGATCTTGCCATAGTTTGAATTTAAATAAGGTTGCAGATCGATTTTTCCATTAAGATAACTTTAGGAGTCAGTACCTTATCCTCAATTCTGGAATGATAGTTCAAATCTTCCTCTAATTTGAACAGATCCTGTATAATTGTATGGTAAAGTGTACTGTTTGCCGGAGGGGTAAGATATTTGATCATGATGGTTTTTAAATCCATCAGTTTTTCTTCCACGTCATTATGTCCTTCCTCATATTTTCCAATGGAAAATGATTCGAAAATTTCACGGTTTCTTTCCGTAAAATTTTGATTTTTAATGATTTCTTCAACGGCTAAAACATACGGGAAAACCACATTTTCCTCATGCATAATGTGTTCTGTAAGTTCAGATTTATATCCCTCAAAAAAGTTTCTGATCAGCAGAATGTATTTCTGATCTTCGGTGTCTTCCGATTGAAGAGAGATAATTTTCTGTTCAATCTCCGATAATTTATCATTTAAATAACTTGAATGAGTCATTTTAAGATAGTTAACAATATTCTTAACCGGAATTGTTTGAAGCTCTTCTTTTGGGAAGTAATCTTTATCGTGATACGCGTTTACAAGTTGCAAAAAGAAGTTTAAGTCGACCTCGTTTTCCTTGCAAACATCCGCAACGGTTTTGTCTCCAAATCCTAAATTGATTCCAAAACGATGAATGACTGGAATGAGCATATAATTCAATTGAATTACATCAGCCAGCTTCATATCCTTTTTAATACGCATAGCTTGTTTTTTTTTTAATTAATCTAAATTAATAAAAAGTGTGAAGTATCCGAAGAAATGCATGCAGAATGCAACCGAAAACCGAAACCAAATGAAGGAATAACACTAAGAATTATCTTATGGCAAAAGATTTTTTTGAATATCATTTGGTTTCAGTTGTCGCCGGCATATTTTATCTGTACAAAATTAGTGATCCTTAATTTGCTTGCAATACCTATTTATAGGGATATTATTTCCCGAAGTGAATGTTTTCTTTGATATGAAGTATGCGCGATTTTGCATATTCATATTTAGGATCTTCTATGTCGGAGGTTTGCTGAAGGAATTTGGTGTAATAATCCAGTGCTTTATCTTGATTTTCTCCATACTCCTCGTAGGCGCTTGCAATTTCGTAAAGAACATCAGGATTGCTGTTATCCATTTCAATGTGCTTCAGATAGGATGCTGTCGCTTTTTCAAATTGTTTGGTTGCTCCGTACGATTTTGCCAAATACAAATGCATAGAGGCTTCAATCGGTGGAGTGATATAAAAAAGGGCATCTTCCAAAAATTTAATCCCCTTTTCGTGTTGATTCAAGCGGGCATAACAAATTCCTGTATGAAAATTAATCATTGGGTCTTTTTCAAAGGTTGGACCACAACTTGCAAAAGCAGTTAATGCATCTTCATATTGCCGGGTTTGCATGTAGCAAATTCCCAGTTGTCTGTGTTCGGAATCAGTTAGGTTGTTGGATGCTTTAAGATCTTTTAAAATTGTTAAGGCATTATCGTACCATTCCAATCCGATTAAAACCTGAGCCTTTTTCTTTAGTAGTATGGTGTTGTCCGGGTAAGTTACCAATCCTTTTGAACAGTATTCCAATGCTTGCTGGTAAGCGGTCATCTCATAAAGCTGTTGAATGATATGAACCAATACAGATAAGTCATCAGTGTTGAGTTCGTAAGAAATCATATAAGAAGATAAAGATCCCATGAAATCCTGCATCCGATCTTTTAAATTTCCTATTTGCTTGTAGATGAAAGGATTTAATGAATCTGTTTCGATGATTTGCTTATAAATATCCAGGCTTTCTTTGAGTTTATTTTGACCGGAAAGTGTTTTTGCCAAAAGTAAGTTGACTTGATAATCAGAGGAATCCATGGAATGTAAATTGGAAAGATATTTTTCGGCTCCGGGATAATTTCCTAATGAGTACAGACAGGAACTTAAATTCAAGAGTATTGTTTTGGAATTATTATTTAAAGAGTTGGCTTTTTGATAATTGCTGATGGCTAATTTGTCTTTGTTAAGGTTTTGAAAGGCTTTGCCAAGTTGAAAATACAAGAGACTGTTTAAGCTGTCTTTTTTTATCATTTGTTCAAGGATTGGAATTGCTTTGGAGTATTGTTCCGAATACAGGAGTTGATCTACTTTTGCAGCTTTCTGAGAAAAACTTTTAGGAATGCTTGTTGCAATGCATAGCAATAGTAGGAGAAGAAAATGTTTCATGTTTTGGGTTTTATGATTAGGATTTAAATATAACTAAAATTTTAGTTATCGAAAATGATTTTCTCTTTAATCACAAAAAAACCGACTCAGAGAAACTGAATCGGCTAATGATTGTGCTGTGTGCAGCACTTATTTTTTTCTCACAAAAATTTGAATTGGTACCCCGGTAAACGACCAGTTTTTGCGGATCTGATTCTCAAGATATCTTTTGTAAGGATCCTTAATGTATTGAGGCAAATTGCAATAGAATGCAAATGTTGGCGCGTGAGTTGGTAATTGAGTTACATATTTTATTTTAATAAACTTCCCTTTCAAAGCAGGAGGATTAAGTGCTGCAATTACTTTTTGCATTACATTATTTAGTTCCGATGTTGGTATTTTTCGAATACGATTCTCATAAACCTCAAGTGCCGATTCCAAAACTTGAATTAATCGTTGTTTTGTAATAGCAGAGGTGAAAATAATTGGAACATCTTTAAAGGGTGCAATTCGATTTCTAATTTCTTCTTCGAATTCTTTCATGGTATTGGTTTCTTTATCCACCAAATCCCATTTGTTTATCATGATTACAACTCCTTTTCGATTGTTGAGGATAATGTCGAGAATATTTAAATCCTGAGCTTCTACACCACGGGTTGCATCCAAAATCAATACACAAACATCAGCGCTTTCAATTGTTCTGATTGATCGCATTACCGAATAGAACTCAAGATCTTCGTGTACCTTTGGTTTTTTACGAACTCCGGCAGTATCTACCATGATAAAATCATGACCGAATTTCTGAAATCGGGTATGAATTGAATCTCTTGTTGTTCCTGCAACATCAGTTACGATATTCCGGTCAATTCCAACCAAAGCATTCACAGTTGATGACTTCCCAACATTAGGACGACCAACAAATGCTATTCTCGGAAGACCTTCATCATCATCGTTTGGTTTGATCTCAAAATCATTTACTACAGCATCCAGTAAATCTCCTGTTCCCGATCCATTAACCGATGAAATTGGGAAAACTTGTCCGTTCATACCAATTGAATAGAATTCGTTCGCTGCAAAAATTAAATCCGCATTATCAGCCTTATTTGCAACCAAATAAACTTTCTTTTTGGTGCGTCGAAGTATTCCTGCTACAGCAGAATCTAAATCTGTGATTCCGTGCTGCACATCTAAAACGAAAAGAATAGAATCGGCTTCCTCAATGGCAATCATTACCTGTTTGCGGATTTCTTCTTCAAAAATATCATCTGAATTAGTCGCGTAACCACCGGTATCAATAATAGAAAATTCTATGCCATTCCATTCAGATTTTCCGTAGTTACGATCACGGGTAACACCAGCAGTTTCGTTTACGATTGCTTTTCTTGTTCCTGATAATCGATTAAAAAGTGTAGATTTTCCAACATTTGGTCTTCCTACGATTGCAACTATATTGCTCATTATTTTATTTTTCTAACGCAATCTCTGCGTGTAATTCTTATTCAATTGATTAAAATCTTAAAGATCTTTCTGATGTGTCAATACTGTTTTGTACTTATTGATTGTATCCAAAATCTTTTAAATGAGAGTCTTTGCTTCTCCAGTCCTTTGCAACTTTAACGTATAATTTTAAAAATACCTTTTTACCAAAGAATTTTTCCATGTCCAGTCGGGCTTCTGTACCTACTTTCTTTAGTGCTTTTCCCTGATGTCCAATGATGATTCCTTTTTGAGAAGTTCGTTCAACATTAATTACTGCCATAATGTTGATGATTTTAGGCTCATCCTTAAATTCTTCAACTACAACTTCTACCGAATATGGAATTTCTTTGTCGTAGTTGGTTAGTATTTTTTCTCTGATAATCTCATTTACAAAAAAACGGGATGGCTTATCTGTTAGCTCGTCTTTGGCGAAAAAAGGAGGACCTTCCGGCAATAGTTCCAAAATGCGGTTAAACAAATTGGATACATTAAAATTCTCTGTTGCCGACATTGGGAATATTTCAGCTTTAGGAAGTGTTACTTTCCATCGATCTACCAGTTTATTTAATTTTTCCTGATCGGATAAATCAATCTTGTTGATTAGTAAAAGAACCGGAATGTCAGAATTTTGAACCTTTTTAAGGAATTCTTCGTTTTTATCAATCGTTTCAATAACGTCGGTAACATATAAAATAACGTCAGCATCAACCAATGCTGAAGTCGAAAATTTCATCATCGACTCCTGAAGCTTGTAGTTTGGCTGCAAAACTCCAGGTGTATCAGAGTATACAATTTGAAAATCATCACCATTAACAATTCCTTTAATCCGGTGACGCGTAGTTTGTGATTTCGAGGTAATAATTGAGATGCGTTCCCCAACCAAATTATTCATTAAGGTTGATTTCCCAACATTGGGATTTCCAATAATATTTACAAAACCTGATTTATGAGGCATATGTACTCCAATTTAGTGATTTAAAAATTTTTGCAAAGATAGTACAATTAATACCATTTACGAAAATGTCTGCCACTCATTAAGATGGAATAAAGAACTTGTTGGAGTTTTTTTTATAGAAATACCAATATGTAATGGTTTAAAAGAGCTAATTCGTAGCATAGGTGTGGCTTAAGTTTTGATGTTTTTAATTTGCTGTGTGTTGTAAAGACTGTTTGTGCGATTTGTTTTTATTTCCTAAAACTATATATTTGTAGCAGAATAGGACATGAAATCCTGTTCTAACATATTTTATTGTTTCTTCAGGGCAGGGTGAAATTCCCGACCGGCGGTGATAGTCCGCGAATCTTTAACGAGATTGAACTGGTGTGATTCCAGTACCGACAGTACAGTCTGGATGGGAGAAGAAAAACAATTGATCAATTTGATTGATTTCATGTCAATGGAAATTATTTCCGTTTGGCTATACCTATAATAGATGCCCTGAATAGTTTAATAAACTGTTCAGGGCTTTTTTTTATGCAAATGAGCAAAGAATATCAATACATGCAAAGAGCCTTCGAGTTGGCTAAAAAGGGAATAGGAAGAGTAAATCCTAATCCTTTGGTTGGTGCTGTTATTGTTCGTGATGATAAAATTATTGGGGAAGGATATCACGAATATTTTGGTGGTCCGCATGCCGAGGTAAATGCATTTTTGTCTGCAACAGGATCTGTAGAGGGAGCAACAATGTATGTGACTTTGGAGCCATGTTCCCATTATGGTAAAACGCCACCTTGTGCAGAAGCAATTGTTAAAAATAAAATTGCTAAAGTTGTGATTGGGATGTTAGATCCAAATCCATTGGTGGCGGGAAAAGGAGTAAAATTACTTGAGGATAATGGAATTGAGGTTGAATACGGTTATTTGTGCGAAGAACTAAGTCAGATAAACCGTGTTTTTCTGAAGTTTATTCAAAATAAAATCCCCTATGTGGTCATGAAAACAGCCATGACTTTGGATGGGAAAATTGCCAGCAAAACCGGAGATTCCCGTTGGATTTCCAACGAAAAATCACGGGCACGTGTTCATCAGTTAAGAAATGAACTGGCAGGAATCATGATTGGTGTTGATACGGTGATTGCCGATGATCCAATATTGACTACCCGATTGGAAAAAGGAGAAGGACGAAATCCGGTAAGGATAGTGGTGGACAGTACTGCACGAATTCCTTTGGATGCAAAAATATTGAATACAGGTGTTCATGCCAAAACAATTGTGGCTGTAACAGATAAAGCTGACTCCGTAAAGCTTGCGAAAATTGAAAACTTAGGAAATTCCGTGATCATTTCAAAATCCAGAAATGGAAGAGTTGATCTTGCTGATCTAATGGTGAAGCTTGGAAGTGAAGGCATTGATGGAATTTTACTGGAAGGAGGAGCAACGCTTAATTTTTCGGCTTTGGAAGCAGGCATTGTTGATGAGGTAATGTCGTTTATCGCTCCTAAAATTATTGGTGGTACGAATTCTAAATCACCGGTTGGCGGCGAAGGAATTAAATTCATGAAAGATGCCATCGAATTGGAGAATATTAAAATTTATCAGCTTGGAAATGATCTGATGCTGACCGGGAAAATAAAAAAAAGTGTAGTAGATAGTTGATGGTTTGTAATCCGATAACTATTTACCGGTAACTGATAACTGAAGAAATGTTTACAGGTTTAATTGAAGAAATAGGAAGCATTAAGTCCATTCAAGGTGGAGGTAAGTCAATTCGATTGACTGTTTCTGCCCGTAAAATTATGGATGATGTGAAGCTGGGTGATAGTATTGCAACCAATGGAATTTGTTTGACAGTGGTTAGTTTTAATTCTACCGGTTTTTCGGCTGATGTTATGCCGGAGACAATGAACAGAACAAATTTCGGATTGTTGGGAGTAGGAAGTCGGGTGAATTTAGAGCGGGCTCTTCGCGTTGGCGACCGAATGGGTGGTCATATGGTAAGTGGACATATTGATGGCTTGGGCGAAGTTGTTGGTAAGGAGCAGGATGATAATGCCATTTGGGTGAGTATTGCCGCACCTAATAATATATTGAAATATATTGTGGAGAAAGGTTCTGTTGCTATAGATGGTATCAGCTTGACTGTGGCTTATGTGGATGAGAAAACTTTTAAAGTTTCAATTATTCCGCTTACACAGGAGGATACTACTTTGACTTCTAAAAAACAGGGCGAGAAAGTGAATTTGGAATGTGATATGACTGCAAAGTATATTGAGAAATTCATGTTTCATAGAGATGAGGAAAGTGCTCAGGTGGAGAAGTCGGATATTTCGATGAATTTCCTGAAAGAGAATGGGTTCGCATAAAAAGTAAAATTAGAAACAAAACAACAATACATAAAATTATGAAATTTCATACAATTGAAGAAGCGGTTGAAGACATCAAATTAGGGAAGATGATTGTGGTGGTTGACGATGAAGATCGTGAAAATGAGGGTGACTTGTTGATGGCGGCAGAAATGGTTACTCCTGAGGCAATCAATTTTATGGCCCGACAGGCTGGAGGATTGATTTGTATGCCAATTGTTAAAGAACGTTTGGATGAATTGAACATCGACATGATGGTGTACAACAATACCGATGCGAAACAAACGGCTTTTACCGTAAGTATTGATGCGGTAGATTGTTCAACCGGCATTTCTGCTCATGAACGTGCGCATACAATACAAAAAGTGTTTGATAAGAGTGCCAAACCAGAAGATTTTACCCGTCCGGGACATATTTTTCCTTTGGTAGCTCGTAAGAATGGTGTATTGGTTCGTGCAGGACATACCGAAGCTGCTGTAGATCTTGCGAGGATGGCTGGATTCTATCCGGCAGGTGTAATTTGTGAAATTATGAATGAGGATGGGACTATGGCCCGTGTTCCTCAGTTAAGAGAATACATCAAAAAGCACGACTTAAAAATGATTACGATTGCTGATTTGATTGAGTATCGAAGACAAACTGAGAGTGTAATTGAAAAAGTGACTGAAACGGCCATGCCAACAAAGTATGGCGAATTTAGAGCTCATGGTTATGTGAATAAAATAACCGGAGAGCATCATGTTGCTTTGGTAAAAGGAGATATTAATACTTCAGAACCAGTATTGGTTCGGGTTCATTCTGAATGTTTAACTGGTGATGCGTTTGGTTCTATGCGTTGCGATTGCGGTGATCAGTTGCAGGAAGCTTTGAAAAGAATAGAAGAGGCTGGTAGAGGAGTATTGTTATATATGCGTCAGGAAGGCCGGGGAATTGGTTTAATAAATAAATTAAAGGCTTATCAACTTCAGGATATGGGGATGGATACTGTTGAGGCAAACTTGGCGTTGGGATTTAAAGCAGATTTGCGTGATTACGGTATTGGTGCTGCTATTTTAGCTGAATTGGGTGTTAAAGATTTGATTTTAATGACCAATAATCCACTGAAAGTTGCAGGTTTAAAGGGCTATGGGTTGAAAATTGTTGCACGTGAAGAGATTGAAATGACTTGTAACGAAAAGAATGAATTCTATCTGCAGACCAAAATGAATAAAATGGGTCATCTATTGCATCAGGATGTAAAGTGGAATTTGCAAAATGATGATAAAAGGATTAAATAAGTAAATGTGTTAATGAGTAAATGGGGTAACAAGAATTACTTTTTTGGATTGGAAGAGTAATCTCACAACTGAAATCTTATTTCTCACATCTTAAAATCAAATAAAATGAATATAATTGAAGGTAAGCTTATTGCTAAAGATTTAAAATTCGGTATTGTTGCCGGTCGTTTTAACGAATTTATTGGTGGTAAATTGTTAGCAGGTGCTTTGGATGCTATCAACCGTCATGGAGCTTCAACAGATGATGTTGATGTTGCCTGGGTTCCCGGTGCATTTGAAATCCCATTGATTGCCAAGAAGATGGCAAAAAGCGGTAAATACGATGCTGTTATTTGTTTGGGTGCTGTAATTAAAGGTTCAACACCTCATTTTGAGTATGTGTCTGGAGAAGTAACTAAAGGTATTGCGAGTGTTTCGTTAGATTTGGAAGTACCTGTTATTTTTGGTGTTTTAACTACAGATTCTATTGAGCAGGCTATTGAACGTGCCGGAACTAAAGCTGGAAACAAGGGATTCGAAGCCGCGGTATCTGCCATTGAGATGGCTAATTTGTTGAAGCAATTTTAAGAATACGATATATTAAAAAAAAATCCCGGCAGTGATGCCGGGATTTTTAATTCTGTATATCAGATAAATAGTTAAAGAGCTTAGTATATTTTAAGCATATTTACCTCTTTTTCGCTTAAGAATCTCCACTTTCCTCTTGGAATGTTTTTCTTCGTGATTCCTGCAAAAAGTACGCGGTCCAATTTTTCGATTTCGTAACCCAGATGTTCAAAAATGCGTCGTACAATTCTGTTTCGACCCGAATGAATTTCTATTCCAACCTGTGTTTTATCGGTGTCATTCGCAAAACTAATGGCATCAGCTTTAATTTCTCCGTCTTCTAATTCCAATCCGGTTATTACCTGATCCAATTCTTCCTGAGAAATTGGTCTGTCGAGGAATACATGGTAAATTTTTTTCTTGTTGTAGCTCGGATGAGTAAGACGTTTTGTTAAATCGCCATCATTGGTGAAAATTAAAACTCCGGTAGTCATGCGATCCAGTCTTCCTACAGGATAGACTCTTTCGGGACATGCATGACTAATTAAATCCATAACCGTTTTTCTTCCCAGAGGATCATCAAGAGTAGTCACAAAATCTTTGGGTTTGTTTAAAACCAAATAGACTTTTGCTTCGGCCTCCAATTGTTTGCCATCCATGCAAACTACATCTTCAATATTTACCTTGGTACCAACCTCTTTAACGATTTTGCCGTTAACGGTTATTCTGCCTTCTTCAATTCGCAGGTCTGCAGCTCTTCTCGAGCATGCTCCTGTGTTCGAAATGTATTTGTTAAGTCTTAGGATACCATCTTCCGGACCTGATAGTTTAGCAAAAGCCAATTGTTTTTTCTTGCTGTAATGCTTTTTTTGAAGCGTTTCTTTATCGGGTTTGTTTTTAAAACGATCATAAGGTTTTGTAGTCGAATCCTGATCTTCATCAAAATCGTCTGAAAATCTTTTATTTTCTGTAAATTCTGATCTTTCTCCTCCTCTTTTTGAGCGGTCAGAATCTCTTCCCGGTCTGAAGTTTGAGTCTTCAGATCGGTGTATTCTTCTGTCAGAGTCTCTTTCAGATCTGTTATCGTCAAATTTTCTTGGCGATCTTGAATTAGAACCCTGGGAGCTTCTGTCAGAATTTTCTGATCTGCCACCATAGTTGTGATCTCGTGATCCTGAATCCCTGCCAAATTTACGGTTTGAGTCTCCAAATCGCGGTTTTCCTCTATAAGAGTTTTTTTCAGATCTGTTGTCGTCAGATCTTCTTGACGAACCCGATCTTGAATCAGAACCTCGTGAAGTTCTGTTGGAATCACTGTTGCGTCTGTCAGAATTTTCTGATCTGGCACCAGTATTTCGATTCCGTGAATCCGAATCCCTGCCAAATTTGCGATTTGGTTCTTCCGATCCGGCTCTTCTTCTGTCGGAACTTCTTTCCGAACTATCACCATCAGATCTTCTTGATGATTGTGGTCTTGTGTTGTCTCTTTGAAAAGGTTTTTCTGAATTGTCTCTTCGTTGTCGGGGATATTCTGATTTTCCCTCATTGTTGCGTGATTCTGAATCCTTTTTGAATCGAGGATTTGCGTCACCAGGTTTTCTATTGTTTTCTGTTTTTGATCTAAAAGAAGATTTCTCTCTTCTATCTTTCCCGTATTTTTTTTCTTCCATTTTTGAGTAAATGATCATTGTTCTGAACCTGCAAAGGTACTAATAATCAAAGAATATATTAATTCCGCCAGTTAAAAAAGTGAAATAAAGAAAATCAATTTCAATTTTGCTTTTTTACTCTTGATCGAAATTATAAATTTGTCATACAAATTAGGCGCTGAACGTTTGTTCAGAATCTTTTTTTATGAATTGGTAAACATTAAAATTCTAAAAATAATATGGCATTAATTAAATCAATTTCCGGAATCAGAGGAACGATTGGCGGTAAGGTTGGAGATGGATTAAGTCCTCTTGATGTTGTGAAATTTTCAGCAGCATATGGTACCTGGGTATTACGAAGAAACAACGGACAAAAGGTAAAAGTTGTTGTTGGACGGGATGCCCGGATTTCCGGCGAAATGGTCGACATGCTTGTGGTTGGAACTCTTTTGGGCTTAGGAATTGATGTTGTGGAAATTGGCTTGGCCACAACACCAACTACAGAAATTGCAGTTGCCGAAGAAAAAGCTCAGGGAGGTATTATTTTAACTGCCAGTCACAATCCAAAACAATGGAATGCGTTAAAATTGCTAGATGAAAAAGGTGAGTTTTTGAATGATATCGATGGGAAAATAGTTCTTTCCATTGCTGATAATGAAGATTTTCTATTTGCAGATGTAGATGATTTAGGTCAGCTTTCCCATGTAGATAATTACACCCAAAAGCATATTGATCATGTTTTAGCACTTAAGTTGGTTGATGCTGATGCAATAAAAAAAGCAAATTTTACTGTTGCTGTTGATGCAGTAAATTCGGTTGGAGGTATTGTAATTCCTCAATTGCTGAAAGCTTTAGGTGTTGAAAATATAGTAGAATTATATTGCGAACCAAACGGACAATTTCCTCACAATCCAGAGCCGTTGCCAGAGCATTTAACTGAAATTGCTTCGGTAATGAAGGAAGGTAAGGCCGATTTAGGATTTGTAGTTGATCCGGACGTTGATCGTTTGGCTATTGTGAATGAAGATGGAAGCATGTTTGGTGAAGAATATACATTGGTGGCATGCGCCGATTACGTATTGGCAAATACACCCGGAAATACTGTTTCAAATCTTTCATCAACCCGTGCTTTGCGCGATGTAACAGAAAAACATGGAGGAAGATACGAAGCTTCGGCTGTTGGCGAGGTGAATGTTGTTGCCAAAATGAAAGCAAATAATGCTGTAATTGGCGGTGAGGGTAACGGAGGTATTATTTACCCTGAAAGTCATTATGGCAGAGATGCTTTGGTTGGGGTGGCATTGATCTTAACTCACATGGCAAAAACAAAGAAAAAAGTTTCGGAGCTGCGAGCAGGTTATCCAAATTATTTCATTTCCAAGAATAAAATTCAGTTAACACCTGAAATAGATGTTGATGCGGTTTTAGTTGCAATGAAGGAGAAATACAGGAATGAGAAAGTGAATGACATTGATGGTGTTAAAATTGATTTTGCATCGGAATGGGTTCATCTTCGAAAATCAAATACTGAACCGATTATCCGAATTTATTCGGAGAGCGAAAATGAGGATACTGCAAATCAATTGGCAGAAAAAATTATTTCAGAGATCAAGGAAATTATTAAATAGGATTTTTTTTTTTGAGAAGCGCAGGAGATTCATTTTTCTGCGCTTTTTTTGTTGATAAAAGAAAATTTTCCGTAATCGTTTGCGTTGGATCAATGTTGAAAAATAAAAGCTTTTTTTGAATGATTTAATCGGATTTATTCTGATTAAATTTTACCTTGGAACTCCTGTTCTCCTTGCTAAATATAGCTTCTGATAATGAGATCTGTTTATCGTTATTGAACAGAAGAGCCTGTATGGGTGTTTATACCCAGTTTAGAAATAGTTAAATATGTCAGAAGTTAGATAATTGTAATCTAATTTTTATATATTTAAGTGAGACTGTTGAAAAGCAGGTCTTTTTCTGAATTATTTTCTGGCATTGTGTATATATTTGCTAGCCAATAAAGAAAAAATTCTCCATTGATACGAATACAAATAGATATAATCAAAGATTAAAGCCTTATGAAAATTACCGTTGTAGGTGCAGGAAATGTTGGCGCAACTTGTGCAAATTGTATTGCCCAAAAAGAATTAGCAAACGAAGTAATTATTGTTGACATTAAAGATGGATTGTCAGAGGGAAAAGCTCTGGATATGTGGCAAACTGCTCCGATTAATTATTACGATACAAGAGTTAAAGGAGTAACTAATGATTATGCTGCTACTGCAGGATCAGAGGTTGTTGTTATTACATCAGGTCTTCCGCGTAAACCGGGAATGAGTCGTGATGATTTAATTGCTACCAATGCAGGTATTGTAAAATCGGTTACTGAAAATGTAATTGCTCATTCTCCTGATGCAATCATCATTATCGTGTCAAATCCTTTAGATGTTATGACTTATGCTGCTTTCTTAACAGCTAAAAAAGCATCTAACAAAGTATTTGGTATGGCTGGTGTATTGGATACAGCTCGTTACCGTGCTTTCCTCGCTGAAGAATTAAATGTTTCTCCTAAGGATATTCAGGCATTGTTGATGGGTGGACACGGAGATACAATGGTTCCACTTCCTCGTTATACCACTGTAGCAGGTATTCCTGTAACCGATTTGATCGAAGAAGATAAATTGAATGCTATTATTGAAAGAACTAAATTTGGTGGTGGTGAGTTGGTAAACCTTATGGGAACTTCAGCTTGGTATGCTCCTGGTGCTGCTGCTGCTCAAATGGTTGAAGCTATTGTTCGCGATCAAAAAAGAATTTTCCCGGTATGTGCTTTGTTGAACGGAGAATACGGAATGAAAGATATTTTCTTGGGAGTGCCGGTTGTTTTAGGTAAAAACGGTATCGAGAAAGTAATCGAAGTGAAATTAAATACAGAGGAAATGGAATTGTTGAAAGGATCAGCAGAGGCCGTTAAATCTGTAATGAAAGTGCTAGACGAAATGAACATTCTTTCTTAGTTGGAAGATTTCATTTGCCAAAATAGTAAGGTTGTTTCTACGTGAAACAACCTTTTTTTGTTTTATAAGATCAAATAAAAATAAATTTCACCTTAAATTCGGAATAATACCATTTGTAAATTAAAGGATTTATAAAATTCTTAGATAGATTATTATTTTGTTAATGTTTTAAGGGTTTTATGTAATTTATGATACAAAATTCTGTTCTTTTGGTATATTTGCTGTCCTTTGTTCAGAAAGCCCATGAAAATTGAGATCCCAATAGAAATAATTGAACTTGAAACCGAAAGTTTCCATCTTTTAATCAGATGTAAAGTAAACAGCAGTCATGAAGGAGATCTTGTGATTGATACCGGTGCTTCAAAAACGGTTTTGGACCGGAATTTTGTTCCTGCTTACACCTTGTCTGAGTATCAAAGCTCGGAAATTAAGTCGCGGGGTTTGGGGGAAGGAAGTTTAAATACCGAAATGGTTAAGATAGATTCATTCCAATTAGGAGATCTTCTTGTAAATGATTTTCATTGTGCACTTATCGATTTGGCAGGAATAAACGAGATGTACATGGAGCACTGTCAGCGGGAAATTTGCGGATTACTTGGAAGTGACTTTCTTTTAAAACACGGAGCAATTATCGATTATGGAAGAAAAATTTTGAAATTGAAAATTTTTTAAATCCCGTGTCTTTCAACAAAGACGTAAAGTCGGTTAAATACCTGAGATTATTGAACAAAGGAATTTGAAAAAAATTAATATATTTGTGCGTTAATTGCGGTTGAGAATATTATATACCACATAAATAAGAATTAAATAAACCTAAACACATGCGAAATAAAGGAGCGATTCGTCTACTCGCTATACTCTTTGCGTTAGTGAGTTTGTATCAATTGACATTTACTTACGTTACCAAATCAGTTGAAAAGGAAGCTCAAGAGTTCGGAGCCGGCGATATTAAGAAGGAACAAGCTTATCTTGACTCTATTAGGGGTGAAGGAGTTTACAATTTTCTTTGGATTAAAGATTACACTTACAAAGAGTGTAAGGAATTGGAGATGAACCTTGGTCTTGACCTTAAAGGAGGTATGAACGTTACCATGGAGGTTTCTGTAATTGATATTATTAAGGCTATGGCCAATAATAGCAAGGATGAAACTTTTGTAGCAGCCATAGAAAAAGCCAAAGCGATGCAAAAGGATAGTCAAAAAGAATTTGTTGTTCTTTTTGGTGAAGCGTTCGAATCAATCAATCCAAATGCTCAGTTATCTTCTCCCAATATCTTCGGAACTTTAGAGATGAAAGATAAAATTCCTTTTGGTGCTTCTAATGCTGAGGTGTTAAAAGTGATTAAAAAAGAAGCTGATGCAGCGATTGATAATACGTTCAACATTCTTCGTTCCCGTATTGACCGTTTCGGTGTTGCACAGCCAAATATTCAAAAAGCTGATGTTTCGGGACGTATCATTATCGAACTTCCAGGTATTAAAGATGCAGCTCGTGTACGTAAGTTACTGCAAGGAACTGCAAGTCTTGAGTTCTGGGAAACTTATAGTGCTAACGAAGTAACTCAGTATTTAAATGCTGCAAACGAAAAATTAGCAGCGATCAATACAATGGCTGAGCCTGCCGAAGTAGCTAAAGAAGCTACTAAAGAAGAGGTGAAGGAAGAGGCAAAAGATGAAGATGTTGCTCTTTTGGACAAAATTGAAGAAACAGCTAAAGATTCGACTGCTGACCTTAATGAGAAAGAAATTGCAAAAAAATACCCATTGTTTTCTGTTTTGAATCCTACACAAAGAGGATCTTCGAAAGCAGTTGTTGGTATGTCTCATATTAAAGATACTGCCAGAGTAAATCAAATTTTGGCAATGCCGGCTGTTCAATCAGTAATGCCACGTAATTTGAAATTCTTTTGGGGAGTAAAATCTATTGATAAAGGTGGTAATGTATTCGAGTTGTTTGCTATTAAAGTAACCAGCCGTGATGGAAAAGCTCCTTTAGATGGTGATGCTGTTACTTCTGCGCGTGAGCAAATTGATCAAAACAAAGCACAAGCTGAAGTTTCGATGAGTATGAGTGGTGAAGGAGCAAAAGTTTGGGCTCGTTTAACCAAAGATAATATTGATCGTGCAATTGCAATTGTTTTGGACGGATATGTTTATTCTGCTCCAAATGTAATTAGTGAAATAAAAGGCGGACAGTCCAGTATCAGTGGTAATTTCACCATTGCTGAGGCGAAAGATCTCGCAAACATACTAAAGTCGGGTAAATTACCTGCTCCTGCTCATATTATTGCTGATGAAGTTGTTGGACCATCTTTGGGACAGGAATCTATTCAAAAAGGGATGTGGTCATTCATCATTGCTTTTGTGTTGGTGTTGCTTTATATGTTTTTCTTTTATAGTAAAGGTGCAGGTCTTACTGCAAATATTGCTTTGATTGCCAACTTGTTCTTCATTTTTGGAGTACTGGCTTCGTTGGGCGCTGTGTTGACTTTACCCGGTATTGCCGGTATTGTATTAACAATCGGTATGTCGGTTGATGCGAACGTACTGATTTATGAGCGTATTCAGGAAGAGCTGAAAGGTGGAAAAGGATTGAGTCTTGCTATTTCTGATGGATACAAGAATGCATATTCTGCGATTATTGATGGTAACATCACAACTCTTTTAACTGGTATTATTCTTTATCTTTTTGGTGAAGGCCCAATTAAAGGTTTTGCAACCACTTTGGTTATTGGTATTTTCTCGTCTTTATTTGCTGCAATTTTTATCACGCGATTAATTATTGAAGGTTCTCTTAAACGTAACCGGAACATTACTTTTACAACTAAGTTTACTGATAATTGGTTGCGAAATGCAAAAATTAAATTTCTTGAGAAAAGAAAAGTGTTTTATGTGATTTCAGGTATTGCGATTCTTGTTAGTATTGGTTCTCTTGCAACAAGAGGTTTAAATCAAGGTATCGATTTTACCGGAGGTAGAACATATGTTGTTGCTTTCGATCAGGATGTTTCAGTTGAAGATATTTCTAAATCGTTGGAAACTGTTTACGGACATGCTCCTGAAGTGAAAACTTTTGGTGGTGATTCTCAGGTGAAAATTACTACAAAATATAAAATTGAGGAATCAGGAAACGATGTTGATGATGAAGTGGAAGAATTGCTTTATACAGGTTTACAACCATATTTAAATGGAGCTTCTAAAACTGATTTCCTTGAAAACAATAGAAAGATGTCGCAAAAAGTTGGACCTACTATTGCTGATGATATTCGTCAGTCTGCAGTTTGGTCAATCTTGTTTGCTCTTATCGTGATTTTCCTTTACATCATGCTTCGTTTTTCGAACTGGCAGTATGGTTTAGGAGCTATCGTTGCTTTGGCTCACGATTCAATCATTGTATTGGGTATCTTCTCATTGTGTTACGGATGGTTGCCATTCTCACTTGAGGTGGATCAGGCATTTATTGCGGCAATACTTACTGTGGTGGGTTATTCCATTAATGATACCGTGGTTGTATTTGACCGTATTCGTGAATACATTGGATTGCATCCAAAACGTGATCGTGTTGAGGTTGTGGATAGTGCTTTGAATAGTACATTACGTCGTACTTTTAGTACTTCATTATCTACTATGGTTGTTTTGTTAGCTATCTTTCTTTTCGGGGGAACTTCAATTCAGGGATTTACATTTGCATTGTTGGTAGGGGTAGTTGTTGGAACCTATTCTTCACTTTTCATTGCAACGCCAATTGCTTACGACACAAGTTTACATGTATCTAAAGTGATTGCTAAAAAGAAATAATTAGAAATTAATTATAAAATTGTCCCCCGAATCGTATGGTTCGGGGGATTTTTTTTGCTTAGGTTCAAATCGAATTGCAATCTATATTCATGGTTTAAATTTTCTTCGGTATATTTGTTTAAAATATCAAGCAAATGGATCAGATTCTTTTATTTATTAGTGGCGGTGAAATTGTTGTCGTACTAGTTGTTATTCTGTTGTTGTTCGGATCTAAGAAGATTCCTGAATTAGCTCAAGGTTTGGGGAAAGGAATGAAAGAATTCAAACGAGCAACGGAAGATATTAAAAGCGAAATTAGAAAGGAAACGGAAGTTCTGGATCATATCAAGGAATTTAAGGATGACCTGACTAAGAAGTTATAATCCTATATTTTAGGTTTAATCATTCCACCAATATACAGTGTGGAATTTTTTTTTATTTCAATGGACTATTTATATCTCTTTATCGGCTTCGTTATCCTTTTATATAGCGGAGATTTGTTGGTGAAAGGTGGTGTGGCATTATCTTCTCATTTTAAGGTTTCGACTCTTGTTGTTGGAGTAACGGTAGTTTCGTTTGGAACATCAGCACCCGAACTGTTTGTGAGCTTGGATGCCGCTCTTCATGGTAGTCCGGATATAGCTATTGGCAATATTATTGGTTCTAATATTGCAAATATTGCTCTCGTGCTTGGTTTTACAGCTATTCTAATGCCTTTACCAGTTCGAAGTAATTCGATAAAATTCGATTGGCCATTTATGATGGGCGCATCGGTTCTGTTTTATATTTTTATTTTGAATCAGCAATTGGAATATTACGAAGGAATTATTTTTGTGACACTTCTGATCGTTTTCATGGTGTGGACTATCTGGAAATCAAGAAAAGAGAGCAGAGGTTTGTCTACCGGGTTTAAAACAGCAAAACATTCAATATTTGCAGCAATATTTCTAATTATTGCTTCCTCGGTTGGTTTGTATTTTGGTGCTAATATTTTAGTTAACAGTGCAAAAAATATTGCCCTTGATTTTGGCGTAAGTGAGCGGGTGGTGGGATTGACCTTGGTAGCTTTTGGAACATCGGTTCCCGAACTGGCTACTTCTGCTGTTGCAGCTTATAAAAAAGAAATGGATATCTCTATAGGAAATATTATTGGCTCTAATATATTCAACATTTTTGGAGTGTTGGGAGTTACATCCATTATTAAAAATGTATTTGTTAGTCAGCCCATCATATCGTTTGATATACTTTTCATGTTGGGAGTATCTTTTCTTTTGTTTTTACTGATTTTACCGTTGCATAAAGGAAAACTTCATCGCTGGAAAGGATTTTTACTGCTTACAGTTTATCTGATTTATGTATATTTGGTTTTCACGAAGTAATTCATCTGTATGATAACTGCTGATCAAATCAAAAAAAGTTTTGGAACGGTTGATGTTCTTAAAGGAATCGACTTGAATATTACAAAAGGAGAAATCGTTTCTGTTGTTGGTGCCAGTGGTGCGGGTAAAACTACGCTTCTGCAAATACTTGGAACATTGGAAAGACCTGATTCAGGGAAAGTGTTTTTTGATGGTGTTGATATTACTTCATACAATGAGAAAGAATTATCTGCATTTCGAAATTCGAACATTGGCTTTGTATTCCAGTTTCATCATTTGCTCCCTGAATTTACAGCTTTAGAGAATGTATGCATTCCGGCCTATATTGCCAAAAAATCGAGATCCGAAGCCATGGCGAAGGCAAAGGAATTGCTCGAAATGCTGAATCTTGGTCATAGAATGGATCATAAGCCTTCCGAACTTTCTGGTGGTGAGAAACAAAGAGTTGCAGTAGCAAGAGCTCTGATTAACGATCCAATTGTAATTTTGGCTGATGAACCTTCCGGTAATTTAGATTCTAAAACCCGTCAGGAACTTCACGAATTATTTTTCACTTTGCGTGATCGTTTCAGTCAAACATTTGTGATTGTAACCCACGATACGGAATTGGCAGATATGTCGGATCGAAAAATCAGTATTTCAGATGGATTGATCGATGGGAATAATTAACTTTTCACTTGCCGATTTAAAGGAATTTTTGGATGAGAAATACGATTTATACAATCGGGAATCTTTCATTACCACCGATCCCATACAAATACCACGATCTTTTTCGAAAAAAGAAGATGTTGAAATAGCCGGTTTTTTAAGTGCAAGTATTGCCTGGGGACAAAGACCTACAATTATTCGCAATGCAAAATGGTTGGTCGAAAGAATGGATCACCAACCTCATGAGTTTATTCAGAATGCGTCTAATCCCGATTTCGAAGTTTTTAAGGATTTTAAACATCGCACGTTTAATGGTGATGATTGCATCTTTTTTCTGAAATCACTGCAAAATATTTATCGGAATCATGGTGGATTGGAAGATGTTTTTGCAAAAGGAGTTGATGATTTAGGTACTGTGAAAGGAGCATTGGCCTATTTTAGAGGCGTATTTTTTGAAGCTGAGCATTTGGACAGAAGTCAGAAACACATCTCAAATGTTTTGAAAAAATCTTCGGCCAAGCGATTGAATATGTATTTGCGTTGGATGGTGCGAAAAGATGACCGGGGTGTAGATTTTGGCTTGTGGAATCAACTTTCATCGGCAGACTTGTATTTGCCTTTGGATGTTCATACAGGAAATGTGGGGCGCAAATTGGGTTTGCTAACCAGGAAACAGAACGATTGGGTGGCCGTTGAAGAGATTACCGAAAACCTCAGAAAGTTTGATCCCAAAGATCCTGTAAAATACGACTATGCCTTATTCGGTTTGGGTGTTTTTGAAAAATTTTAAGAAGAATGGCAAATAACTATTTTGAGTTTAAGCAATTTAGAATTGACCAGGATGGTTCGGCTATGAAAGTAGGAACGGACGGTGTTCTTTTAGGTGCTTGGGCAGATATTTCGAAAGCCAATCGAATTTTGGATGTGGGAACCGGAACCGGATTGATTGCCATGATGTTGGGACAGAGAACCAATTCTGATGTGAAAATTGACGCTGTTGAGATTGAATTGTCTTCTTATCAACAAGCTGTTAATAACTTCGCAAATTGCCCGTGGACTCCAAAACTGAATGCATTTCATCTTTCTTTTCAGGAATTTTGCCAAATAACAACTGTCAGGTATGATTTGATTGTAAGCAATCCGCCTTATTTTCTAAATGGTTTAAAAGCGAAAGGCGAATCACGAACACAGGCTCGTCATGCAGATTATTTGCCTTTTGAGGATTTATTGAAGGGAGCGATAAGCTTATTATCCGAATCAGGAGTCTTATCAGTTATTCTGCCTGTTGACGAGGGGGAATATTTTCAGAGATTGGCTGGATTAACAGGTTTTTATTTGAAAAGAAAGATTTCAGTTTTGCCTAATCCGGGGAAGCCAGCCAAGCGTTATTTGTTTGAATTTTGTTTGCAGAAACGCGAGGCTCAATTTGCTGAATTAATAGTGGAAAATGGACAGAGACACGTTTATTCTCCTGAATATATTGATCTGACAAAAGACTTTTATTTGAAATTTTAGCTACTGTTCCGATTCCGTTGATAGTTTAAATTTCACCCACCATTCCGCGAGTTCATAAGGGTTTTGATTGGTGCCGGCTTTTAATCTTTCCATGCGTTTATTAATGTATTCTTTACTGCTTAAAGCGGAATAATATTCCTCATTTGCTTCATTAATACTTGCAACTCCAATGCCTATTATTTCATTGTCCGACAGACTTTTGGAGTAAAATTCACTCATTGCTATTCGAAGGTGATAACTAAATAGAACTTCATTTTTCGAACTTAGCTTTACCTGATAGGTATCGTCTTCCTCCAGAGTACTTATGGAAAAACTTTCATTTTTTTTCGCGTTAACAACTTCGAATAGCTGGAAACGATCCAAAAATTCCTCATTTAATTCTGTTAGTGAAAAACGGGATAAATAATTTTCAAATTTTTCTTCTTTAAAAGGAAATTCAGCTGGCATTGGAAAGTTAATAGCAAAATTGTTTTGAAGTTTTGCTTCTGGATCGATCCAAACACTAAGTCCAAGATTGTATATTTTCCTTAGTGTATTTGTAGAATTTGTTTCAAGAATAATATCGATAAATTTATCGCTATTGAAAACTTTAATACTTATTTGGTCTTCGGCATTGTAATAGTTTGCCTCTGTTGTTGAATATATTTCGGAATTGAAATTTCTCTCATTCTGCCAATAGGTTGATATTTGATTTTTTACTGCACAGGAATTAAGAGTGAAAAGACTCACTAAAAAAGCAAATTGAATTATTCGGGACATGTATTTTCGTATAATTAATGCAGATCAAAAATATAAAAAAGAGAATGATCTTAGGCGAAAAGCGTAACTATTTATGCTGAAGTGCTTACAAAACAATTTCTTCTTCCATAAATTTTATGCCCAAATTTTCCAGTTCTGCAAGAATTGGCTGATACAACTCAGGTGAAGTAGGAATATGAATTCCTTTCAAACGAATCTTATCTTTGGCCAGTAGTTTTGTTGCTATCGCTAAAGGAGTTCCAACAGTATACGACATGGCAGTGTGTTCGCGGTCGGTTCCTTCATAAGTCATTGAAGAAGTAATTCTTTTCCTTTCTCCGTTGATTTCAAAATCAAATAGATGCTGCATAACCAGTAAATCTCTGTCGGTAGGCTCTAGAGCCCATTTTTGTTCTAAAATTTTCTGAAGAATCATGGCTGGAGTGGCATTTCTTAAACCAACAACTTCATCAGAAAACAACCCAAGCCATTTTAGTTTTGTCAGTATTACAGAGTTGACATCGATGTGTGTAAAATCGGCTAAGTTTTCCTCTGTGGATTTTTCACTATCGGGCAGAAAACTCAATAAATAGTCGAGATAAGTTAACTTGTGAGAGTCCTTCATTATATACGTGTCATCGGTGCAGCCCAATTGAACCAGAACGTTCCAAGCCTCCGAATAACCAGGTCTTCGTATGGTTCCCCTCATAATGGTAGGAATGTTTTTTAGTCCGTATAATTCACAATATTGCAGCGAATCTCTGTTTGGATACACCTCAAAATCGCCGTAACCTGATATTTTAGTTTTGGTAAGAGTAGAGAATAATTTGTGGTAGGGAATGTATTTGTAATGACCGTTTTCTTTAAACTGTGCTGTTCCTTGTCCTGCCACAACTACATTTCTTGGATTCCATGAAAATTTATAATTCCAGGGATTGTTGTCGCAGTCGGGAGCTACCAAGCCACCGCAAAAGGATTTGAAAGTTTTAATTTTTCCACCACGTTCCTTTATCTGATCGATAATTTTCATGGCCGACATGTGATCCAATCCCGGATCAACACCGAGTTCATTCAGGAAACAAAGCCCTTTTTCTTTGGCTTCTTCGTCTAATTCCATCATTTCAGAAGAAATGTATGATGGTGTTAGCAGGTGTTTTCTATGGCGCAAACACTCTTTCGCAACCATAATGTGCATAGAGGCCGGAACCATACTCACAACGATGTCTGCTGCCGAAATTTCTTCAGCCCTTTGTTCTAAATCTTTTAAATTAAACCGAAGTGCTATTCCGTTAGGATGGTTGTTAATTTTCTTTTGGGCAGACTCTAACGACATATCGCCAACTGTAATTTTCCAATTGTTTTTTTCAGAGTGCTTTAATAAATATTGTATTAAACTGGTTGATGAAAGACCCGCACCAATAATTAGAATGTTTTTCATTTGAATGTCGTTAGTTAGTATGTTCTGCGTCTTATAAATTTATACTAAAGTGCTTAATAAACGATAAAATATATCATGGTTTTTAATTTTTTCATAAAAATTAGGCTGCACAAATATGAATTTATTATACTGCAGGACGATTTAGTTAAAATGGATGTATTAAATTGAATGCCTGAGACGAATGAATACATTATTCTTTTTTATAACTCTTATTGTTATTTTAAATGCTTGAGAAATATCGAGATCAAATTCCCGCCTAAGCACTAGAGGCATTGTGTTTACATTATTGATAAGTATTTTAGATGGAAATAGATTGAACTAATTTTTGTGTAGCATTACTTAATCGCTTGCTAAATCTATTATTTTCAGAATTCGAATTACATAATAATGAAAGCTATTAAAAAAATTGGAATTGGATTTGCTGTTGTCATCACTTTACTAATCATCTTTTCTGTAGTAGTTGTGAATATGGCCGAAAAAAAACTGGATGACGATGCGGAAACCGCAAGAATTGAGAATGCAATCGTAATAACAGAGCCTACAAAATCATTTATGGAGGTGGAATTAAAATCCCCAACTAAGGATCCTTACATTATTTGGAAATGTAATTTTTCTGACAGTACAAAGTTTTCGATATCTGTAATATCTGAAGGGGCAGTAATAGGAAGGGGAGCTGATTGGACTGAAAATGGGAATTTTATGTTTTCGTTTGATGAAAAGATAATTAACTCAGATAGTATTTCAATCACTTGCACAAAACATGAAAATTTTCACAGTCCAAATGTTTTGAAACAATTGAAATTGATTGATCCGGAAGTATATCAAATAAAGTATTGTTTTAGCATGTTAGATTTAAAGAGGAAATTCTTCCAAAAGTTGTTTGAATACAAAGCACCTCAGAATTTGGATAGGAAGACTGTTGAAGTTGAAGATTGGACTCAGGAGTATGATTATCCTACAAAAGGAATCTGGAAAAGAAAGAATATTAAGCTTAAATCAGATTCTAAATTGGGAAAAGAGGAAATATCTAATCAGTTAAAGGATTTATTAATATAAGAATTGGTAAAAGATCCAACAATTGTTGCTGTTAGTGCTAACTTATGTGATAATTAAGATTATACTAGATGGCGGTATGTTTTTGCTCCAAATGGAGATTGGGGACAAAAGGAATATGATTCTTATGAAGACTACAAATTGATTACGGAAAATGTTTATTAAAGTAAAAAAGCAAAACCCAATTTTTGGGTTTTGCTTTTTTAAGTAGTATCTCATAAAGTGTCCTTAATATTTATATTTGGTTAATGTTAAGAGTTTTTAATGCTTGTTTTAGTAAATCTTTCTTCTGGAATTGCTTTTTCAACTCTACAAGCAAAATCAAAAGTTTGATAATGTACCTCCTTGCTTGATATACTTTCTTCTTTAACCAATTGCAGTTTTCCTGTACTTTCCGTTTCAAGCCCAATTAATAAGTGTTTAATCAAGTCATACATGTCGAATATCTTCAGTGCCAATGTCTGATCTACCGAGTTATTAGCTGTACTTTCCAAATTTTCACACAATACATGTAATCTTAAATCCAATAACTGTTTTTCCCAATCAATACTATATGCGGTAAATAAAGCAGGCAATTCATACTGCTTATAGGCGTCTGGTAATAATTCTTCTCTATTGTATATCACCGTGTTTTACTAGGAGTATTACTTGTGAGCTTATTTTCTGTTCTGTTATTTTTTCTGATCTCTAAATCGGATTGATTATATTTGTTCGAGAAAGATAAAAAATTGCGTAACCTCTAAATATATTAACTCCTTGGTACAAGCTAGAAAAGCCGTTGAAACCCCATTAATGAAGCAGTATTATCAGATGAAGGATAAACATCCTGATGCTATTTTGCTGTTTCGGGTTGGTGACTTTTACGAAACATTTTCTGATGATGCAATTCGTGCTTCTGAAATTTTAGGCATTACCCTGACTAAGCGTGCAAACGGATCAGCATCCTATGTTGAGTTGGCGGGATTTCCACATCATTCTATAGATACTTATCTTCCTAAATTGGTACGGGCAGGCATGCGTGTGGCCATATGTGAGCAATTGGAAGATCCAAAGAAAACCAAAACTTTGGTTAAACGTGGCATTGTAGAACTGGTAACGCCTGGAGTATCCTATAATGACAATGTTTTGGAGCATCGGGAGAATAATTTTCTTGCCTGTATTCATATGGAGAAAAATTCAGCCGGGATTGCATTTTTAGATGCCTCAACAGGTGAGTTTTTAACTGCTGAAGGAAGTTTTGAGTATATCGATAAATTATTGGGCAATTTTCAGCCAAAAGAGGTTTTGTATCAGAGAGGGAAAGAGAAAATCTTTCATGAATTATTTGGTGGCAAGTTTTATACTTTCACCATGGATGATTGGGTTTTTACCGAAAGTGCGGCTAAGGACAGATTGCTTCGTCATTTTGAGACAAGTTCGTTGAAAGGATTTGGAGTTCAGACGCTACGCAATGGAATCATTGCCTCGGGTGCGGTTTTGCATTATCTGGATATCACAAAACACAGTCAGGCAGCTCATGTAACTCAGCTTTCGAGGATAGAGGAAGATAAATACGTGTGGCTGGATAAATTTACAGTTCGGAATTTAGAGCTGTTTGGAGCCTTAAACGATGGCGCAAGTACGCTTTCGGGTGTAATGGATAAAACCTTATCGCCAATGGGAGCACGCCTTTTAAAAAGGTGGATTGCTCTTCCCTTAAAGGATTCGGCGAGTATTAATGATCGTCTTCGTGTTGTGAATCATTTTTTCGAGAATGAAAAGGTTTCTTATTCCATAGGAGATGAAATTCAGCAGATTGGAGATTTGGAGCGGATTATTTCCAAGGTTGCTGTGGGCAGAGTTAGTCCGCGGGAGGTTGTTCAGCTAAAAAATGCTTTGATTGCCATTGAACCTATCCGAAACTATTGTTTGAGTAGTGGTAATGATGGTTTGCTAAAAATAGGCGATCAATTGAATCCATGTGTTTCGGTTCGGGAAAAGATCGAAAAGGAAATTCATGCTGATCCGCCCAACATGGTTAGTAAAGGCGGTGTAATTGCTGATGGGGTTTGCGAAGAGTTGGATGATTTAAGGAAGATATCTTTCTCGGGTAAAGATTATTTACTGCAAATGCAGATGCGTGAGATTGAAAGAACAGGTATTACTTCTCTTAAGATTGCGTTTAATAATGTGTTTGGATACTATATCGAGGTAAGAAACACTCATAAGGACAAGGTTCCTGAAGAATGGATCAGAAAGCAGACTTTAGTTAGTGCTGAGCGCTATATTACTCAGGAATTAAAGGATTACGAAGAGAAAATATTAGGAGCTGAAGAAAAAATACTGGCTTTGGAAACCCGTTTGTATAACGAATTGGTTCTTGGTATTGCTGATTATATTTCTACCATTCAGTTAAATGCGGCCATGATAGGGCGACTGGATTGTTTGCTGTCTTTTGCGAAATTGGCAAAAGCGAACCATTACAATTGTCCGGATATCAACGATTCTCAGGTAATTGATATCAAACAGGGAAGACATCCGGTTATTGAAAAGCAACTGCCAATCGATGAAAAATACATTGCCAATGATGTTTATCTGGACAATGAATCGCAGCAGGTAATTATTATTACAGGGCCAAATATGGCGGGTAAGTCGGCTTTGCTCCGACAAACTGCACTAATTGTTTTAATGGCGCAAATTGGAAGTTTTGTGCCGGCTAAGGAAGCAAATATTGGTTGTGTTGATAAGATTTTCACCCGTGTAGGGGCTTCGGATAACATTTCATTGGGTGAATCTACTTTTATGGTGGAAATGAATGAAGCGGCCAGTATTCTTAACAACCTTTCATCACGGAGTTTGATTTTGTTTGATGAATTGGGACGGGGAACCAGCACTTATGACGGGATTTCTATCGCCTGGTCGATTGTGGAATACATTCACGAGAACAGTAACAGCAGAGCCAAAACATTATTTGCAACGCATTACCATGAGCTTAACGAGATGGAGAAATCATTCTCAAGAGTGAAGAATTTTAATGTTTCGGTGAAAGAAGTTAATAATAAGGTTATTTTCCTGAGAAAATTAGTTTCCGGGGGATCAAATCACAGCTTTGGTATTCATGTGGCACGTATGGCCGGAATGCCTAAATCTGTTGTGAAACGAGCTGATGAGATATTACTTCAGTTGGAAGGAAAACAAAATGGAGAATCGCTTGCCAAACCAGTTGGTGAGATCGCCCAACAGAGAGAAGGTTATCAAATGAGCTTTTTTCAACTCGATGATCCGGTACTTCTTCAAATCAGAAACGAAATTTCAGATCTGGATATTAATAATCTGACACCAATTGAGGCTCTAAATAAGTTGAATGAGATAAAAAAGATATCCGGATTGTAAAAAAAGATAAAAAATGTGAGTGTCCCATATACAAAGGCTTTTGATGTGTAGTGCCTGAATTTCAAGGAGTCAGATTCAGGATCCTTGTAATGTCTTTTATGATGATTGAAAAAAAATGAGTCAAAAGGTTTTTTTCCTTTGCAGAATCAAAAAATACGCATATATTTGCATCGCAATTGAGAGAACAACGGTTCCCTTTTAAAAGCACAATGCGAGAATAGCTCAGTTGGTAGAGCACAACCTTGCCAAGGTTGGGGTCGCGAGTTCGAGTCTCGTTTCTCGCTCAAAATCCGAAAGGATGCCCAGGTGGTGGAATTGGTAGACACGCTGGACTTAAAATCCAGTGGCTTCACGGCCGTGCGGGTTCAAGTCCCGCCCCGGGTACAAAAACCCCTGTAAACAGCAATGTTTACAGGGGTTTTGTTTTTTGGGGGAACGAATGGGGGAATGCAGCGGTATTAAATTTGGATCAATTCGAAAATAATTAGTTGATTGGTAAAACAAAGTAAAATTGAGAGCCTTCCCCTTTTACTGATTCTATCCTTATTTTACCGCCAAGTATCCTGACGTATTCCTTAACAATCGTTAAGCCTAAGCCTGATCCTTCATAAATTAATTCTTTACCATTATCAATACGGTAAAAATGCTCAAAAATAAGTTCTTGGTCTTCCGAAGAAATGCCAACACCGGTATCCTTAATATAAAATTGAATCTCGTTCGTTTTGGTTTTAAAATCAAATCCAAACTTTACACTTCCTTTGTTTGTATATTTAATAGCATTTGAAATCAACTTACTAAGTATTATTTCTATCTTTTCTTTATCCGAGAAAATAATTATTTCTTTTGCCTTATAATTATTTTCATAAGAAAATTCAATTCCTTTTGCATCAGCTTCAGGTTTATACAGAACATACGTGTCTTCAATTACATCCTTAACATTCAGGTCTTCAATATAGATATCCAGGCAATCAGCATCTAACCTTGATATTTGAATAAGTTCATCTATTGTATTTAGCATTCGAACAGAACTTTGCTGAATAGCACCAATATATTTCAGATGATTTTCTTTTGATAAAACAGAGTCTTCAAGCAATTCTGCAAACCCAAGAATACTATTCATTGGTGTTCGAATTTCATGATTCATATTTGTTAAAAAAGCTGATTTTAACTTGCTGGCTTCTTCAGCTTCCTGCGTAGCCTTAATTAGCTTCATTTGGGTCAGTTTAAAATCTGTAATATTATCAACATAACCATCGTATCTATAGATTCTGCCAGTAATATCCCGTACTGCACGAGCACCTTCTCTTACATAAATAACATCACCCTCTTTTGTGTACCATTCAGATTTAAAATTAATTATTTCACCTTTTTCTTCCAGTATCTTCTTGAAATTTTCTCGCTTATTACTGTCTACGTAACATTCCTTTGATAGGTCTTTTTCTAATAAATCTTCCAATGAATCATACTTCAACATTTTTAAAATTGCTTGATTCGCATAGAGAATTTGCCCTTCTGGTGTTGTTTGATACAAACCCACTAAAGAATTTTTCACTAAATCCAAATAGAGACTATTATTTTCCCAAGTTCTATTTTTAAGAATTCGGGATATAGAAAAGATTTCACCTAATGGTTTGGATAAAACCTTCTTAATTGAGCTTAAAATCATTGCCATATTCTAATTTACAAATAAATTCTTATTTATCAAGCTCATTTTTATTGTTATAAAATAAGCATATTACTGTAAAATAATTTTTATATGGTTGAGTATTGAATTAATCTGTAAAAATCTATGCGATGTTTTTTATTTTTAATTTATCTCAATATTCAAACAATTTTAAGGGGAAATATCCGACTGAGAATATAAGGTGATCGGCAATTTCTATCCTCAAATCCGTTTTAGATGATTTAACTACACTATCATCCCATAATATCAGTCTGTTTAGGCTAGTGTGTTTAGTTTAATTGCAGTAGGTTTTGATATCGGTAGTTTTTCCTCCGAATTGGTTACAGCCAAAAGGATAAAAGTTGTAATTAATGCCCAAACTATTAAAAATATTGTTCCTCCGACTATATTTTATTTTTAATTACGCCCAATTCTGAAATAAACATCATGTAATTTATTTCAATTATATCTTCTCGAAATGTGTTTACTTATTTCATATCTTCGATGCTTGGCGCTTTCCATTTTACGCTTTCTACTTTTCTGTCTAAGGCAATATTTATGGCCATAGAGTTTCTGTATTTGTCGTAAATCATTGCACACGTCATGATTAAACTGGTTCCAATAATTACACAAAGCAATATTCCCGGCTCAAAATCTTCAACTTGTGCTTCGGAAGGTATGCTGTAAAATAAAAGTACGGTGATTAAGCCACGAGGAGCCACAAATAATTGTGGCAGTATATCTTTTCCTACAAAAATGCGCAGTATAACGTATCGTATCGCATAAATCGAAATCAAAATCAGAAAGCTTACTATTGTTACGTTTAAACTTAGTAAGGAGGAAACGGCAATCGAAAGACCGAAAATTACAAAGAAAAAGGTTCGGACAACAAAGGCTGTTTCTGCTGTAATTGTATGCAACTCATTATAGATATGATGTGCTTTTTCGAAATCAATTAATTTTGAGAGTTTTCCTTTGAAAAAAAGTTTCATGTTCGCGATCACCAATCCAAATATCAGGATAATAATAAGCGAAGAAAGGTGCATTTTTTTGCCCAGTGCATATAGTAGTAAGAGTACAGCTATCAGTAAAAAGAGTTTTACCTTACTTTTTATACGTTGAAAAATTAAAATAATTGCATAACTGGCTACCAGGGAGATAATGATGGTGAGCAGTATGTTTCCTGCAAATCCTGTTACTCCGCTATCTTCGGCAGGGTTTAATTTTCCGGTTAAAAAATAGAACATCATAATGCCCATGATATCCGAAAAAGTACTTTCATAAATATGAAATTCTTTTTTGCCTGCATTTAAACCTGAGACACTTGGTATGATAATGGCACTGGATAGTATTGACAAAGGTGTTGCGTAAAGCCAGGCCGATTCCATAGTCATTCCGGGAATGAAATTGTAAAGAATCAATACAACGGCCCATGTTGATAAAATAAGGCCGGTTAAGGCAACAGTAAATGATTTTAGAATGGGAATTAATTTTTCTCTTTTCAGTTCCAGTTCAAGGGCCGCTTCCAGCACAATCATAATTAAACCGACAATTCCCAAAACTTCCAGAATGGGAAAGAAATTTAATGTTTCTGCATTGAAATGTTTTAGTATGTATTGCAAACCAACCCCCAGTACGATAAGCATCAATACAGCAGGAATGTTTGTTTTTTTTGATAATTCATTGAATAAAAAGGATAAAATTATGATTATGGATACTTCAATAATCAAATTATAGGATGAAATGATTTCCATGGTGATTACTTAAAATTGTTGGTTACACTTGTCTCAATCTGTATTTCATGTAAAAAAGCAGTTAAATCTTCGGTAGCAGCACCATTCTCGAGTGTGAACTGAAATTTATATACCTGAGGAATTTCACTGTTTTTTAGGCTGGGTTTTTGTTCGAAATCTAAAATTGGATTGTCAAAAATAAGATTTAAAACCTGTTCTTTTGTTAGTTGTGTACGCAGGTAAAGGGTTTGCCTTAGTTTGGTATTCACATTTGAGTTGATTGCAAATCCTAAATTTTCAATTTCGGTGTAATTAATAAATCGCTCTCCATATTCGGCATTAATGATTAAACCGAAGGATTGAAGACTCTTAACTTCTCCCTTAAAATCTCCTATTGTGATAAATGCGTCTTTGCTTACCAAGGGGTTTGTTCTAAAAAAAATGCCACTCATGTAGTTTTTGATATAGAAGAAACCAAAAAAACTTATGAAAACCAATAGAATACTGTGTGTGATGTAATTGATAGATATAAAATCAAGCAATAAAAAAGAAGTTGCAATGGGTTTATAAAACAACTGAGCTTTTTTTAAAAAGCCAATTATTTTCTTGTTGGTTACGTTCTTTTTAGCAAAGCGTTCTCCAATGTATGTGACAAGCTTTAGCATCCAATAGATGACTACCAGCAGTACAAGCAGGCCTAGTAAACCGCTCCAGGTATATAGTGTCTCGATATTTTCCATTTAGTTGAGTGCTCCTCTGTATTTTAGAATTTCACGAATGTTGTGGTACAATACTTGGTTTAAAATGAGATTCCCCTCCGGATTTCGCAGAAATACTTTTGTATTTGTTAAACGTTTTAATCCGGATTTGTATGAAATGTTGTATCGATTGCCCAAAAAGTTTTTCAATACAATTTCGTTAATGTGCTTGTATAATAATACATATTTAAGAATTATAACTTCTTCGGAGGTGAAAAAATCTTCAAAATCATACTCTTTTTCCTGAAAAACTACTTTGTGATCATCAGCAGTAGTGATCGCATAGGTCCATGCCTGCAATACTTCGCCCATATTATAGTCGTAATTTTTACACAATTTTTGTACGTAAAGCTCGAGTTGTTTATTGAGCAAGGGAAGTCCTTTTTCTGTCACCAAGCTTTGGTGTGAGGCACCATGTCGTAATAAAATGGCTTTGTTGATCTCCTCATTTTTTGCCCTGTTTACATCGATAATGGAACTAAATGAATTGGAGAAAGGGAGTCTTTTATCCAAATGAGACTGCATAGCATTTGAAGTAGTCATGATAACGAAAACCTGATCCGATTCTGTTTCAACGAATTCTATGGCGGCTTTTACATTATCCAATAAACTGTGATTTTTGTCTCTCCAGAGTTCCAGATTATCAATCACTAATAATGGACGGGAATTATAGGTATGTTTCTTAATGTGCTGAAGAGCCTCTGTAAGATTTTTTGTGGTTGTAAATTTTCTTCCTTCAATGGAAATAGTGCTGTCTGTTTCGAGAACAATACTTTGCTTGTCGAAATGATCTTTCGCCACACTTTCAATAAAAGTAGATTTCCCGCTTAAATTATTTCCCACAACAAGTACCGCTTTGTTATGTCCTTTTTTCCATAGATTCAAGGTTTCCTGTAGTTTTTGTTTTTCGGTTTCGCGGGGAACCAGAAACAAATCTCCAATAAAATTCTTATTTAAAAAAAGCGTGTCGTAATGAATATTTGACGCTTTAAAAGTTCTGTATTCAATGCATTTTGATGCTGCCTCTAATTTCTTAAATGGGTTATCTGTTGTGCTGATTTCATATTTTGTACTAAAAAAAGAAAGGATGTTATGAATTTTTCTTTCTGCGCTGGTTAAGAATTTATTTTTTGAAGATGTAAGCTGGGTTATCGATGATTGCAAAGAAACTTTTAAAAAATCTTCTGTATTATAAATATTTGTGACGAAGAATTCGGTACTGAATTTTTCTTGCATTTGACCAATTATCTTCCTTTGAAGCTTTTCATTCGCGTTGGCTGAGCGTAACATATTTTGGATGCTTTGCACCTGAGAAGGCAGGGTTTCCAGAGTACTGTTGTTTTTCAGTAAAGTTAAACTGCTTTTTAAATTTAGCAGGCTATGCTTATAAAAAGCGACCAGATTAACCTTGTTTTGCCACAGTTCGATCATATCTGGGAGCAGCATATAGTTCAGCCACTTTTTAGCCGATTTATTAAAGTCTATTTTTTTGATGAGGAGCAAGCCATCTTCACCCGCAACAGGAATGCTGTTTTCTTTAAGCGATGCAATTTTTAATTCAATATCAAAAGCATAGGTTTCTTGTCCGGGATTTGTACTATCTAAATCATCCAGAATATCTTCAATTAACGAAATGGTGTCCGCAGTTTTAACAATTTCATCCAAATTCTGAACAGAATCCATTACTTTGCTTATGGATTGTTTAGAATTTTCAAGCTCACTGATAAGTGTTGCGCAAATGTTTTGGGTGTGATTTTTAATATCCTTAAAAACAAGGATGATGTCAGATAAAATATGAGCTGATTTTTCAATTTCTTTGGTTTGATTCTGTATGGTTAGAAACTGATTCTTGTAGATTTCCCATGGGTTTTGCTGGTGTTTGACTTTAGATACAAGCTTCCTTCTTTTTTTATCTGCTTGTTGAATCGGATTTAGTTCTGTACTGATTTTCTGCCCAAAGGATTGGCTTGCTTTTTCTAAAATTGCTTTGGATTCTTTTAAGTGATGCTGAACAGCCTGATCATCAACCAGTGATTCTTGCTTTTTATTTTGTGAAATTTGAAGCTGTAGCAGTACATCGCGGTGTATCAGCATCGTATCTTTAAATAACTCAGGCAACAGATAGTGTAAGCTGTATATTGTGGAGAAGTCGAAATTTTTGCCGGTTCGTACTTTGTCATATTCTTGATCGCCTATCGTGATTAAGAAATTACTTACTTCCATAAATTCTTTTAGAATAAGCTGAGAAAGCCCTTCTGTTGTCAGGTTTTGTTTCAATCGGTTTAGATAGTCCTCGAAGTGTTTATTTAAAACTTCTAAACCAGGTAAGGAATTGATGGTTGTATTTTTTTCTTTATCAGACTTCATGTGTTTCAAATCTTTGTTATTCATAGTAAACCCAATACAATATAAGAATTACAAATTCAGGATTTTTAAAATTTAATTCGAAGACTGATTGCTTGCATCATTTTATGAAATGTTTTGGGTATAAAACCAGCACCTGTATGTGTGTTTATTTTATTGTGAATATGTGTTCTAAAACTGTTTCTTTAGCATTTTTTGCAATCAGGATTTTATAATCGCCTTTGTACAGTTGCCATTGTCCATGTTGTAAATCCCATTTTTTTAGATCGTTGGTATCAATGCTCAGACTTATTGTTTTTGAGGTATTTGCTTGCAAAGAGACTCTTTTAAAGTTTTTTAATTCTTTAATTGGCATTCGTTCCATGTTAGGGAATTCAACATACACTTGTACAATATCATCGGCATCGCAATTTCCCGTGTTTTTCACATCAACTTGAAACAAAATCTGCTCATTTTTTTTGTACTTGTCGGAAGGTTTTTGAGCCCAACGATAATCAAATTGAGTATAGCTTAAACCAAATCCAAATGGATAAGCAACTTCGCCGTTAAAATAACGATAGGTCCTGTTTTTCATACTGTAATCGGTGAATGGAGGCACATCATCGATAGATTTATAGAAGGTCAGAGGCAATTTTCCGGATGGGGAAGTATCTCCGTAAATAATATTTGCTAATGCGTTACCGCCCTGCTCTCCTGGATACCATGAAAGGATAATTGCATCTGCGTATGGTTCTACTGCCTGAACATCAACAGCACTCCCACTTGTTAAAACAACGACAATTGGTTTATCGTGGGATTTTCTCATTTTTTTCAGATAAACCAGATGGGAGTAAGGAATGCTTAAATCAGCTTTATCTCCGCTGTTTTTAGATAGAAAAGCATCACCATCTTCGCCTTCAAACAATGGAGTAAGCCCAAGAACGAGTATTGTGGCATCAGAATTTCCTGCGCCCCAAATTCCGCCAAAGCGTGTGGTATCTGCATAGCTGCAACCAAAATCGTATTGTACTGCAGTTTCCGGTCCCGCTTTTTTTGCAATCCCTTCTGCAAAAGTTACCATGTTACCCGACATACCATGGTAGTTGCCAACCAAAGTGCTAATGTTAGCTGCGTTTTCTCCGGCTACCATAACGGAACCAATTTTATCTTTATTTAAAGGCAAAACGCCATTATTTTTAAGAAGTACCATGCTCTTTTCTGCAGCTTTAAGTGCCAGTTGCGTATGATAGGAATTGTTTACGCTATCCAGACCAAAACTTGCATAAGGAGAATTCTCAGGATCATCATATAAACCCAATTTAAGTTGAGTGATGATTGTAGGATAAATTGATTTATCAATGTCGGCTTTGCTGATTAATCCTTTTTTTATTGCTTCAAGGGCATCGTCTTGAATTAAGTTGGAACAGTCCATATTGACTCCTTTTTTAATTGCTTCAGCGGCTACTTCAACGCTGGTAGGAATGCTTTTATGGCGTAACCAAATATCTTCCAATGCCCAACAGTCTGTTGTAATTTGTCCTTTAAAGCTCCATTCTTTTGTAAGTATGTTTTCCAGAAGCTTTTCGCTTGTGCAGCAAGGTTCATCATTCAATCTGTTATAACCACACATAATGCCGGAAACACCATTGTCAACCAAGGTTTTAAATGCCGGAAGGTAGGTTTCTCTTAAATCTTTTTCGTCTACAATTGCATTGAATGTATGTCTGATTGCTTCAGGACCACTATGCGCAGCAAAATGCTTGGCGCAGGCAGCAATTTTATAATGATCCGAATCATTGCCCTGCAAGCCTTTCACAAAGGCGGTTCCCATTTTTCCTGTTAAAAAAGGATCTTCACCGTAAGTTTCCTGACCTCTTCCCCATCTGGGATCGCGGAAAATATTGATGTTCGGAGTCCAAAAATTGATTCCTAAATACTGCAATCGTCTGTTTTTGGCTGTTGCCAGATTATACTTAGCGCGAGCTTCGGTAGAAATAGCATCAGCAACAGATCGAGCCAGCGAAGGATCAAAAGTTGCAGCTAAACCAATTGCCTGAGGAAAAACTGTTGCTTCTCCGGCTCTGGCAACTCCGTGTAATCCCTCGTTCCACCAATTGTAGGCAGGTATTTGCAGGCGCTCAACGGCTGGAGAATTGAAGCCGAGTAAAGATATTTTTTCCTCCAGAGTAAGTTTGTTTATCAAGTCATTGGCTCTTTCTTCAATCGAAAAAGAGCAATCTCTAAATTTTTCGTTTTGTGCCCATGTATTGGAAGGAATAATTAGGAAGTACAGGGTAAATAGTATGATGGTTTTTTTATATGAATACATAATATTTTAATTGTTTAAGAACTGTTACTAAAGGACATTTCATGTGTTTCAAATCTTTATTATTCATGGCAAACGCTATGCAATATAAGAATTCCATGTTCAGTTTTTTTACTTTTTTAAGTACTTTTTATGATGACTTTCAAATGAAAAGAATGAAAGAGTTATCGTATTGACAGCATTTTAGAGATAAGATTAAAAATGAAATTAGCATTATTTTAGTGATTGATATCAAGTCTGTATTTGAATAGAAAGGCATTTATTATTACTTTTCGGTTAAATATAAAATTTTCCTGATGTTCCGAAATATATCATTCCTTATTTTTTTTGTTTTTAATCTAAGTGTGAATGCACAAAAGGTAGACCTACTGTACTTCACTGATGCACATCAGATTTTCCCTGTTGATGATGTTGACGGAGGACGAGGTGGTGTTGCCCGCTTAAAAACAATTGCAGATGAAATACGAAAGGCCAATCCAAACACATTGGTCATTCATGGAGGCGATTTATGCGGTGGCGTTCTGTTTGGAGGAATGTACAAAGGTGAACCAATGATTGAAGCTTTTAATGAGATTCCTGTTGATATCTGCAACTTCGGTCAGCATGAATTTGATTTTGGTGCACAACATACCATTCAGCTTTTATCCAAATCCAAATCGCAGTGGTTTAGTTCCAATCTTAAAAACAGAGATGGTGGTGTGTTTGGGAATCTGCCTGCTTTTCTGGTGAAAAATATTGGTGGTTTGCGAATCGGGTTTATAGGTCTGACAGACGCTATGAATACAAGTATTCATGATGATTTGGTGGTTCAGGAAAATTTATTTGTGTCTGTTTCTAAGCTTCAGCCTGAAATGGGGAATGTTGATTTTTTGGTACTCATAACCCAAACAAATTTGGAAACCAATCGGAAATTGTTGGAACAGTTTCCTGAAATTGATTTGATTTTAACTGAGGAGCAGTTCGAGCACGAAAGCAATATTTTTTACAAAGGCAGTGTCCCGATTGTTGCTACTGCCGGGAACATGAGTTCAGTTGCTAAATTGAGCCTGGAAAAGAATAAAAAGCCACTCGTTGAAATTATTCCTTTAACTAGTGATGTGACTTCAGAGAAGTATCTGAGAGATATGGAGCTGTATTATAAAAAGGATATGGAATTGCAGTTGGCCGAAAAGATTGGTTGGTTGGAAGTCCCTCTTAGTTTTAAAAGTGGGATTATCGGCGAAAGCCTTGCCGGAAATTTAATTGCTGATGCTTTTCGGAATTGGCACAATTCCAATGTTGGAATTATTAATGGAGGTGGAATAAGGGCAGCTATTCCTGCAGGTAATCTCACATTAAAATCGGTTCGTTCATTACTTCCTTTCGGAAATAAAATTTGTCAAATACTAATTAAGGGGAAGGAATTGAAACAGCTTTTAAAAGAGCATGCCACAGATAAAAGTGGTCAGTTACTTCAGGTTTCAGGAATTAGTTATAAATATACCTCTGCCGACAATAAGATTATTGTTGAGAGAGATGGGAAAGAGCTGGACGATGAGGAATTGTTAACGGTTTCCTTGAATAATTACAGTTTGGGTAAATTAACCGGAGAATTTGAAGTTTTAATTGATGAATTGAATCCCAAGGCAATTGAGGATTTTGAAGTGCTAAAAGCATACTGTAAAAAAATGAAAATTATAAACCCAATTTTGGAAGGGCGGGTTGTAATTTTGTCCGAATAATTTTTTAATGAACATGTTGTTATATTTTATGGTTAATATTATATTTGCGCTAAAATAATTTGAAATGGATATTTGATGTTGAAACGAATAACTTTCTTGGTGGTGTTTTTAAGCATTTGCGGTTGTTGTGTAAATGCTCAGAATCAGCCTAAAGAATCGAAATACTTGTTTTTTGTTGAACCAGAGTTAATGCTTGGTAAAACAGTTTCAAATTACAACGATTTTCCCAAAACCCATGCTGTTCAGTCAGTCTTCCTAAGTGTTGGAATAAAAGATACCCGTAATCTTAGCAGCAGTAAATACTATAACCATCCGATAACCGGAGTGAGTTTTTCTTATTCCAATTTTGGCAATGATTCTATCCTTGGCAGAGCCTATGGTATTATGCCTTTTATTCAGTTTCATCCTTGGCGGCATTTGCAGAAAGTATGGTCACTTAAATTTGGAATGGGCGGAAGTTATTTTACCAAATCGTATGAGGATAGCGAGCAAAATTTAGCAATTGGTTCTAAATTGACCTGGTCTTTTCAGGCTTTTGTGTATCGCGAATTGTTTGCCCTTAATCGAATGAATTTTCGCGTGGGAGCAGGTTACCTGCACTCTTCAAATGGTCACACCAAATTACCGAATATGGGTTTAAATTCTGCTCATGTTAGTCTTGCCTGTCAATTGAATTCCCGAACATTAATTTCACGGAAGAAAGATGTTTATTTGGGCATAGATGCCGATCTCGACCGAAGATATTTTATAAATGTGCGAACCGGATTGGGAATTCATGAATATGGCGGGAAAAGTGAGCCTGTTGGTGGCGATAAAGGCAATGTTTATTCGACGGCTTTAAGTGGAGGAATTCTTTTTAAACGGCATCTTAAGGTAAGAGCGGGTTTTACTTATCGCTTTTACGAACATTATTACGATCAAATAGAGGAGAGCGCAAATCCAGATTATATTGATTCTCCCTCGTGGAATGCCTCAAACATCTATTTTCACTTGGGAAGCGAGTTTTTAATCGGGCATTTTGGATTGGATATTGAAGGAGGACTGAATTTACACAAGCCATACTACAAAGAATATTATAAAAAGTATGGAGGAGGTGCTAGTGAGGTAAAATACAAGTTGAAAAGATATTTTTCGAGCAGAATGGGACTTAACTTCTATTTTATTAACACGAATAAATTACCGAAAAATAATTTCTTTATCGGAGCAAATATCAATGCCAATTTTGGTCAGGCCGATTTCTCGGAAATGAATTTCGGTTACACGTATACTTTTTTGTAGCTAATATGTGCAAGCGAAAGGATTTTGGTACGGTAGGCTAATGACTTTCACAAGACTTCTCTAAATTTATTTTACCACTGAGACCACAAAGTATCACAGAGAAACCTTACAATGGTATCCTTTGTGAAACTCTGTGTCCTTTGTGGTGGATGTTGTAATTTATTTTAAAGATTCAAACTAAGGGTCAGATAAAAACTACGCCCGGGAGCATAAATAGCCGTATTACTACCTTTTACCGATCTGTTTAAGTGCTCGTAATAGGCTTCATCAAAAAGATTTCTAACACCACTAACTAAGCTGATTTTATCCGAAAAATCGTAAGAGGCTTTAATATCAGCAATAGTAAAAGCTGGTGTTTTGCTTTCTCCGTAATTACTTGATGTTCTATTTTGTTCCAAAGCATGACGAATCATTATTTCCGGATGAAACTTATTCCTGCAAAAGGAAGCTCCCAATGCATACCTGAAATCGAGTGGAGGAATTTCCGGCAAGGGCTGATTGAAATCTTGGTTTTTACCATAGGTATAGGCAATATTTACCTTGTGATAAATAGAAGATGTAATTTTCTGATACCAGGACAATTCGAAGCCCCGCATTACTGCTTTATCGATATTGTAATATTGTTTTACACCCGGTGCAGTGGCTAATCTTGGCGATAAATCGGTTCTGATTTCTGAGCTGATGTAATCTCGCAGCATAGATGCAAAAAGGGTGATGCCCAATTCAGATTGATTAGTTTTCCAGGTGAAACGATAGTCTAACTGGTAGTTTACCTCCGATTTCAGCTTTGCGTTTCCTATTCTCTCGTACGGGTCAACATCAACTGCTAAATAGTTGATGAAGCGTTCGGTTAAGCTTCCGCTACGTTCGGCTCTTCCCAACCACAATCCCATTCTAATCTGCTCCGAAAAGTCGTGGGTGGCGCCAAAACTTGCCGAAATATTTAGTTTGTCAGATGGATTTTCAGGGTTGGCATTTATAAATTCAGTGGTTATTTCTCTGCTCTTGGCACTGTTGTGTTCCAAGCGGGTAGAGGCAACAAAATAGACCTCTTGCAATGCAAAATGATATTCTCCAAACATTGCAGCTTTTGAAATTTTACTGTCCTGCCAAAGATTATCGAAAAAGGTAGTCCCGGCCTTTGGCCCCATTAGCATTTGGCGGGAACGGGTTCCTTCTGCTTCTTCCGCTTTGTAATCGATACCTGCAAAGAGAGAACTGTTTTTGAATTGAAAGCTGGCCTCCGATCGGCCGCCATAGTTTTTTGTTTTCGCCAAAGTGATTGCGTTCACCGTTCTCGGATTCAAATTCTTTGTCAGGTTGTCCATGCTGTGATCAACAAAAGAGCCATAAAAAGAAGTGGATAGGGAACTAATGCTTGTGCTTTTAAAGTTGATTTTGTGAGCAAGATTAAACAGCCAGGTATCATCTTTTCGTAAATCCATATTTAGTGCAGGAAAATCGACATTCTTGGCAAAGTTGTTGTTTGCTGTTAGCTTGAGGCTCTGAGAATCGGATACTTTAAACACACTGCTCATTCCGATGTTGCGCCGGTTAAAACCGGAAGGAGTTTTATCGCCATTGCCATCTTCGTAATCATCCCCTTCGCTGTAGGCGCCGTAAACACCAAAATTATAGAATTTCCCTTTTGCTCCGGCCATAGCTTCTGTGCGAAATACATTTCCATTGCTTTCGTAACTGCCGCTTGCTCTGCCAAATGCTTTTGCGGTTTCGCTAAAACTTACAGGTGCCGATTTAAAATGAATACTGCCACCAAAAGCATTCCCAAATCGCAGTGAATGCGGACCTTTTACAATTTCGACCCGATCGACCATACTCATCGGAATTTGACTTGCCGGAGGATCCATGCGGTTTGGACAAGCTGCAGTTGCGCTCATTCCATTGTCCATAATGAGGTTTAACTGATCGTATTTAAAGCCGCGAAGGACTGGATCGAAGCCATAGCTTCCGCTTTTTCGAATACCTCCAATCATGGCACTCTGACTCAGAAAATCACCTGCGTCGTGCGATAGTTTATCACTGATTCGGACTTTCATGATATCGCTTTTAGCAGTGCTGTTTGCTCTTGCAATTACTGTTGTTGGCAGCAAAGAAATGTATGATTGGGTGAGAGCCAGAACACCATTCTTTATTGCTTCTTGCAGTCTGTTGCCTGATATTTCAAGTTTCCCATAGTTTACATGTGAAATTTGAAGTTTTTCTGCAGCAATAAATTTAATCGAAATTTTCCCATCGAGAGTACTTGTACCTTTTTGATTCTGATATAGGTAGTGAGCATACGAAATTGGCTCTCCGGTTTCAGTATCTTTCAGTATTATAGTTTGTTGTGAATGCGCTTGTATCCCAATTAATAGGAGACAAACGATTAGAATATTTTTCATTCCTGTGTATTTTAGGTAATGGAATTACTTGATATGAGTAGCCTGCTTTGATCGTGTAAAACTGATGCAAGCCTCCCAATAAAGTAGAATTTACAGTGAATTATTAATTTGTGATTGATAACAGGTAATTGATCAGAATTTGATTTTTGGAGGATGAAAAATATCAAAATAATGTTGAACAGGAGGTAATGGTTCTGAGTAAGTTAATCGTTTTTCAGAACTCAGAATTGCGGGTTTATTTTTGAGGATACTTATGCTTTGAATGAATAATTGGTCTTCTTTTTCGGTGATTTGTTTGTCCTTTGAAGACTCTTCCTTTTCGTGTTTCTGGATTTGTTTTTTTAAGTGACACTTTCCGTTACACTTCATTTCAGGTTTGTCTTTATTGGTGCAGATTGACGCAAAAAAATCCTGATTTATTTTAAAGTTCACAGTGATTAATACCACTTCAAAACTTTGAAATGAGAAAGTTAAAAGGAGTAGGTAAGCAAAGATTCTATTCAGGAACATAAATAAAGACAATTGTGTATTAAATATACAAAAGCTTTAGGAAATCTTGAATGATAAAGAATAGAAAATTGGTTAGTGGATTGAGTTTCTTTTTTGTTGTACAGTACCGATTTTCTTTCAATGCTGGAATTGGTTAGGCTAGCCCCCCAAAATCAGAAATAAACAGGCTCGAAAATTAAAAAAAGCTCATCTGTGGTTCAGATGAGCTTCTTTATCTTTTTGAAATCCGTTTATAGATTGATCACTTTATCGGCATTAGCCTGAAGCGTGATTATATCAGGCATGCTTCCAACGGTTCCTACTTTTATTTGATCAGATAAATTAAAATAATCCAAACAGGTTTTGCAGGCAAGAAGTTGTACTCCTTTTTTACTGAGATTTTGTAAAGCATCCAAAGCAGGTGAGTTTTCACAGATCAATTTTACTCCTGCATTGTAAAAAACAATGATTTTAGGTGTTCGCCCATCAGCATCCAGAAGTTTAAAATAGTTGGTAATTAATTTCAAACCCAATTCTTCGCTGCCGGTTCCCATTCCGTTCTGAGTAACCTGAATTAATGTATTTCGCTGCATAATTTTTTATTTAACGCTTATGTAAGGAGTATCTGTGTTTGTACGCTCAACCATTTTCCCAATCGGATTTAGATCAAAGCCTTCGCTTTTGGCCAGAGTAACAAACTCGTTGATGTGATTGTCGTCTACAGCTACCAAAAGACCACCACTAGTCTGCGGATCGCAAAGCAATGATTTCTGATCTTCGGTGATTGCACCAATTAAATGTCCGTACGAAGCCCAGTTTCTTCGGGTTCCACCTGGTGTGCATCCTTGTTGTATCAATTCTTCTACACCCTCAATTTTAGGAACTGCAGCATAGTCAATTTCAGCATTCACATTACTGCCTTCGCAGATTTCACTCAAATGGCCCAATAAACCAAAACCAGTAACATCAGTCATCGATTTGATATAAGTCTGCTCACCAAAAACGATTCCAACCTTATTAAGAGTGCACATTAAATCAACAACAATTTTATTGTCCTCGTGTGCAATTAATTTCTTTTTTTCGGCAGTGGTTAGTACACCAATACCTAATGGTTTTGTTAGAAAAAGGGTGCAGTTTGGAGTTGCAGTATTGTTTTTCTTTACCCGATCGGTTGCCACAAGTCCGTTTACCGAAAGACCAAAAACAGGATCGCCTATATCGATAGAATGACCGCCGGCCAATTGAATTCCAGCATTAGCACAAACATCCCGGGCACCTTCCACTACTTTTTGAGCAATATCAGTAGATAATTTTTCCAAAGGCCAGGCCAAAATTGCCAAAGCCATAATTGGTTTTCCGCCCATGGCATAAATATCGCTGATGGCATTAGTTGCCGCAATTCTTCCAAAATCGTAAGGATCATCAACAATTGGAGTAAAAAAATCGGTGGTGCTGATTAAAGCCTGTCCATTTCCCAAATCGTAAACTGCAGCATCATCTTTGGTATCGTTACCAACCAACATTCTAGGATTGGGAATTAATGGACTGCTGCTTTTCAGAATGCATTCCAGATCTTTAGGTGATATTTTGCATCCACAGCCTGCTCCAGGACTAAATTGGGTTAATTTTTTTGTTTCCATATTGTTTCTGAATCGATTAAAACGGTACAAAGATATCACTTTTTATGCTTCATTATTGGGAAACAAGATGCTTTATTGTTAAAATGTGATATATTTTAAAAATGTAGTATTTGTGTTTAGATAAGGTGGTATTGAGTGGAAAGAAAAAAATCTAACCACAGAGTGTACTGAGGTTTGCAGAGTTTTCCTAATTGGATTTCTTCTCGTTCAATTAATAATTGTTAATTTTGGTTTTGTCTCAACATAAAATTAGAAACTTGATAACAATTAAATATTGTATAAAAGCAATTCCAATAGTTGTTCTGGGATTTTTCCTTTTGGGATGTTCTGCTCAGAGTAATTTGCTGAGGGAGAAAAAGCCACTTGAACAGATTACTAAAACGAAATGTGTGACGTTTACCTGCGTTTCGGAGATCGATTCGTCACTTCAGGCTGATCTGAAGAAGCAAGGGAAACAGATGCTTCAAATCTATTTAATTCGTCATGCAAAGCCCAATGTGAAAAAGAATTGGTTTTATTCGGCTGAAGAGGCCATACGGTATGTAATTGATTACAATTCGGTGCCAATTATTCCTTTCGATCCTTCACTTGTGGCAGTCAATTTACGGCCTAATCATATTATTTATTGCTCCAGTTTACCTCGTGCGCAGGAAACGGCTTTGAAAATTTTTGGAGATACTTACACTATTGTTTCGGATTCTGTTTTTCGCGAGTTTGAAATCCGAATGATATCGGCCAATAGTTTCTTTAAGATGCCACTTGGGGTTTGGCAGGCCTTCAGCCGGGGCAGTTGGATGCTGGGATTTAATCATCGGGACATCGAAAGCCATAAAGAAGCAAAACTTCGAGCCCAACAAGCCGCTGAAAACCTTATTAAAGTTGCTCATGATGAGGAAACCGCCGTTTTAGTTGCCCATGGCATGCTGAATGGTGCAATAGCCAAAGAATTGGAGAAGAAAGGATGGAAACTGATTCAAAAGAAAGGGTATGTGAACCTCGGTGCCACCATCCTTGTTAAGATTGTGGATCTTTAATTTCATGAGTTAGTAATGCAATTTAACTTTCATCTTTTTACTTTTCCCATGTACTTATTTTTTTCGGATCATCATTAATCCGTGACGTATGGGAAGAATCAGGTTCTCGACTCTGGAATCTTCCTGAATAAAGTGATTGAAATCTATTATTCCTTGAGTTTGTTTGTCGTTATTGTCGATTTCTTCTACAACTTTTCCATCCCACAAAACATCGTCGGCCAAAATAAAACCGCCTTTATTTAGCTTCGGAAATACAGCCTCAAAATATTCGATGTACTGGCGTTTATCCGCATCAATAAAAATGAGATCGAAATTTTCTTTCAATTTTGGAATAATCTCAAGTGCATCTCCAATGTGAAATTGAATGCGATCCTCAAATCCCGATCGCTTAATGTATTTACGGGTAAATTGTTCCAGTTCGTCGTTGCAGTCAATGGTGTGAATGATACAATCCTCACTGGTTCCCATTGCCATACTTATGGCAGAATATCCTGTATAGGTTCCAATTTCTAAAATGTGCAGCGGATGTATCATCTGACAAGTCATCTTTAGGAATTTCCCCTGAAGATGCCCCGACAGCATTCTTGGGCGCAGCATTTTAACGTGAGTTTCACGGGTAAGATCTTTTAATACCGAATCTTCGTTTTCGGTGTGCTTCAGTATATAATCTTCAAGTTCTTTATTAACTTCTATCATGCTTATTTGTACATCAAAGTGGTTAACAGATCTTTATTTAAAATTTCGTTGGCAACTTCGAGCAATTCGTCGGCAGTAATGCTCTCTACCTTTTGATACAATTCCTCCAATGAGTCAATGCGATTGTACAGCAAAAAGCTTTTCCCAATGCTGAGCATCAGATTTTCATTGTTTTCCGAAGAAATGGCAATCTGACCAATCATCTGATTTTTAGCCCTTTTCAATTGTCCGGAACCAAGTTTATGGGTGCAAAGTAAATTCATCTCTTTGTTGATTAAACTTAAGCACTTATCCAGATTGCCTTTGTCGGTACCAAAGTAGATGCTGAAAACACCTGTATCGGCATAGGGCGTATAATTTGCTTCAATATTATAGGCCAATCCATGTCGTTCCCTAAGGGTTAAATTTAAACGGGAATTCATGCCCGGACCACCCAAAATATTGGTGAGCAATGATAAGGGAATTCGTTTTTCATCATTTAGGTCGTAGGCTATATTTCCCATCACACAATGCCTCTGATAAGTTTTCTTTATCATGGTTTGTGTGCGGGCTTCATACGAATTTGGTTTTTTCCTTTCGGTGGTGCGAATACTTTTAGGAATGGATCCGAAGAATTTCTCAACCATTTTCACCAATTTGCTGAATTCAATGTTCCCAACCGAACTAATTACCATTTGATCTGTGTGGTAATTGTTCTTAATGAAATTCAAAATATCATCACGCTTGAACTTTTTTACATGTTTTGGAGTTCCTAAAATATTTCGTCCAATGGGATCATCTTTGAAAATTAGTTCTTCAAAATCATCAAAAATCAATTCCGAAGGAGAATCTTTGTATGAATTGATTTCATCCAAAATAACTTCCTTTTCTTTTTCTAATTCCTTTTCAGGGAAAACAGAATTGAAAGTGATATCGCTAATTAGTTCTATAGCTCTCTTGTAGTCTTTGTCCAGGAAAGTAGTGTAAATACAGGTTTCCTCCTTGGTTGTGTATGCGTTTAATTCCCCGCCTACATCTTCCATTCTACTCAGAATATGGTATGCCTTCCGTTTAGTTGTACCTTTAAACACAACATGCTCTATGTAGTGAGCAATTCCCCATTCCTCCTCTTTTTCATCACGTGAACCGGTATTTAAAATAATTCCGCAGTGTGCAACATTTGCGTTCACAGCATGGTGAATTAGTCGTATACCATTTGATAATGTGTGAGTTTCGAATACCATATATTTTTTTATTAGGTCGCAAAGGTAGTAAGAAGTTTAGATTCCTTTAAAATTCCTCTCTAATTTTATTGATTTAATTTGGTGATTTTATTTTTTTGCGTACTTTTGCATCGCTCAAGTAAAGAGGGTACCATAGCTCAGTTGGTAGAGCAATGGACTGAAAATCCATGTGTCCCTGGTTCGATTCCAGGTGGTACCACATCCTTTTTCTTTGAGTACACCAATAAGGTACCATAGCTCAGTTGGTAGAGCAATGGACTGAAAATCCATGTGTCCCTGGTTCGATTCCAGGTGGTACCACGAAAAGAGAGAAAAACGCAATGTTTTTCTCTCTTTTTTGTTTTACGAAAATCACTAATTTTAGAAAGCATCAATCAGCTCTTCCAATCCTTTTTTCTTGAATTCCCGTTCGCTTGTTGATAGCGCTTTTGCAGCAGTTATAGCAGGGAAATTTTTATTCTTAATATATTCCAGAGCAGCTTTAAGATTTGATTCTTCAATATCTCCAAAGTCATGACTTAAATCGTCGGATATTTCATAGTTAACCGGAATGCCATCAAAATACCCACCTTCATTAAGAGCATTGGTAATTGAAAAACTAATTGGCACGATGGCCAAATTCAAAGCTTTTTCCTCAAATACATACATACCAACCGGTTTTCCGTGAGTTTTGCTTCCTATTAGAATCACATTTTCTTCGCCCAAATATGGTTTTAATCCATTAATAACCATCTCACTTGCCGAAGCGGTTCCAGACGTGGTAATTACGAAGACTCTTTCGAAGCCATAGGCTGAGGCTTGTGATTCAAATGCTTCGGTGAAATTTTCACTTGTTTTTGAATTGTTATGTGATACTTTTGAGTACACTTCACCAACGTATGCATTGCCGGTTATTAAATCTGCCAATTGGTTGGATATGTAGGTGTTGCCACCTCCGTTGTATCTTAAATCCAATACAAGTTCTTTTGCATTTTGTTCTTTAAAATAGGTAAAGGCTTCGTTTAATTCATCTTCCGATTTGCCTAAAAAGCTATCAAATGCCAGATAGGCAATTTGAGTTCCTTCATAAGGAATAACTTCTCTTTTTAATACTGTGTTTTGATTCAGTACCTTTTGAGAAGCGGTGATTTCTTTTTGCTCACCGGCATTGTTTTCAAAAATGAAAGTTCCACTTGATTTATCAAGTTCATTTAATATTTGTTCTTCACTTAAGTTTGAAATTGCCAATTGGTTAATATTTACCAGTTTCCATCCACGGGTAATTCCTTCTGCAACCAAAGGTGATTCATCAAATATAAGTTTTACTCTTAAATCATTATTGCTGTCAAATTTGAAGGATAAACCATAACCCGTGTAAGTGCCATTCTCAAAATAAGCCAATAATTCATCAAGGTTGGCAATATAGCTCCATCGATCGTTTGTTGATAGTAAAGCATCAAAATAGTCGTTTGCCGATGAGTAATTGGCTGAACTAATATCCGGTAAATCTTCATTCCATAAATACCACTCCTGCATCGTTTTATCAATAATTTCATAGGCTGTTTTATCAGTACCTGATCGTGGCAATATATTATTATCATCACTGCACGATAGAAATAAGGATGCCAGAATTACTACAAGTGAATATTTATTGAGAATTGAGAATTTCATGCGATTATAGTTTTAAATTTTTGCCATATGGTTCCGAAATTTTTCGGGATTACCAAGCTGGAATAATTATCCCTGTGTGTCAATTTATCTTGACAATTAATCAGCTTGATATTGTAATTTATTGAAAAAACAAGACAGATTAAGCTTAACAAAAACCATACCTAAGGTTTCTTTAACGAGTAAAATTGTCATCTATTGTTTAATTTTCAGTAAAACAATCTTTAGAATCAATCTAAATAATATTGTGAAAAAATTGATACTTAATCATATTGACATTTTATATCTGCTATTTGTACTCGATATGGCTTGCTTTGTTTTGCGAAGTATAAATTTTCTTTACATTTGTAACACCAAAATAAAGGGTACCATAGCTCAGTTGGTAGAGCAATGGACTGAAAATCCATGTGTCCCTGGTTCGATTCCAGGTGGTACCACGAAAAAGCCGATCATTTGATCGGCTTTTTTTGTGCTTTTGAATGTAGAAATCCATTCGGAATGTTAAAGTTTGAATAAATTACAAAAAACAAACGTTTTCGATCTAAAATAAAGAAATTCAAGTCTCTAAGTAATTTTTTTATTTGAATTAATACGATATTTTTGTAACACTTAGACCAAGTAATAAAGAATTTAAGATATAAAATACTTCAAAATGACAAATAGTAAAAAAGCTTTATTGATGATCCTTGACGGATGGGGGATTGGTGATAAATCAAAATCAGATGTAATTTCTTCAGTAGCTACTCCATACATGGATAGCCTGTTGGCAAAATATCCCAACTCGCAATTGCAGGCTGCAGGTAGGTTTGTTGGTTTGCCTGACGGACAAATGGGAAACTCAGAAGTTGGACATTTAAATATTGGTGCCGGTCGTGTTGTTTATCAGGATTTGGTAAAAATAAACATGGCGGTAGAACAGGATACCCTTAAAGATAACGAGCAGGTTGTTAAAGCTTTTACTCATGCTAAAGCAAATGGTAAAAAAGTTCATTTAATTGGATTGATTGGTAATGGTGGTGTTCATTCATTAAGTGCCCATGCAATTGCTCTTTGCGATGCAGCTCAGGCTTTTGGATTGAAAGATGTATTTGTTCACGGATTAACCGATGGACGTGATACAGATCCTAAATCAGGATTAGGATTCGTAAAAGAATTTGTTGAAGCAATTGAAACTACAGGATCAGCAAAATTTGCATCTCTTATAGGACGTTACTACGGAATGGATAGAGACAGCAACTGGGAACGTGTTAAACTTGCTTACGATTTATATACAAAAGGAGAAGGTGAATCAGCTTCTAACGTTGTTACTGCAATGGAAAAATCATATGCAGAAGGCGTAACAGATGAATTTATCAAGCCAATTGTAATGGTTGATGCTGCTGGTGCTCCTCTTGCTACTATTGAAAAAGGTGATGTAGTTATCTGTTTTAACTTCCGTACTGATCGTTTGCGTCAAATGACAACTGTGTTTACGCAGGAAGACAAGAAAGAGTTCGGAATGCATACCATGGATGTAGAATGGTATACCATGACTTGTTACAATTCTAACTTTAAGGGAGTGAATGTAATCTACGATAAAGATAACGTTCAAAATACAATGGGTGAGGTTGTATCTAAAGCTGGAAAAAAACAGATTCGTATTGCTGAAACTGAAAAGTATGCTCACGTAACTTTCTTTTTCTCGGGTGGTAGAGAAGCTGAATTCGAAGGTGAAAGAAGATTAATGGTTCCATCTCCAAAAGTGGCAACTTACGATTTGCAACCTGAAATGTCCGCACCGGCTGTTGCCGATATGATTACTGCTGAATTGAATGCTCAATCGGCTGATTTTGTTTGTTTGAACTTTGCCAATGGCGATATGGTTGGTCATACAGGAGTTTATGAAGCCATCTCGAAAGCAGTTCAGGCTGTAGATAAATGTGTTGAGCAGGTTGTTGAGGCTGCTAAAGCAAATGGATATGATGTAATTATTATTGCAGATCATGGAAATGCTGATTTTGCTGTAAATGCCGATGGTTCTCCAAATACTGCACACTCCTTGAATCCTGTTCCTTGCATTTGGGTGACTGAAAATCCTAAAGGAATTGAGAATGGTATTCTTGCTGATGTGGCTCCAACTTTATTGGATATCATGGGGATTGAGAAGCCTGCAGATATGACCGGTAAATCTTTGATAAAATAGAAGATTGTAACTGAAAATATAAGTTTCCGTATTATCTTTGCCGATAATACGGATTTTTTTTTCTTAAATCCACGAAAGTAGAAATTGTAAAAGTATAGCATTGTGTTACAGATAGGAAAAGCCATAGTAAGTTTAGACGTGATCGAAAAGAAATTCATTTGTGATATTTCAAAATGTTGCGGGGCTTGTTGTGTAGAGGGAGATTCGGGTGCTCCGTTAGAGGAAGAAGAGAAGTTGATTATTGAGGAGATTTATCCCGTGATAGAAGAGTATCTTACCGAAAAAGGCATTGATGAAATTGAAAAACAAGGTAAAACTGTAATCGATTCGGATGGTGATTTGGTAACTCCTATCATTAACAATAAAGAATGTGTTTATACTGTTTTTGAAAATGGATCGGCACAATGCGGTATCGAAAAAGCTTTTTTCGATGGTAAAATAAACTTTCGCAAACCAATTTCCTGTCAGTTATACCCGATACGAATTCAGAAGTATGAAGAGTTTGATGCGGTGAATTATAACAAATGGGATATTTGCAAACCTGCCAGAGAATTAGGATTTAAAAACGGAACCCCGGTTTATGTTTTCTTAAAAGAACCATTGATCAGAAAATATGGTGAAGAATGGTATAAAGAACTTCAATATGCCGCTGAACACATTGATGAAATCATGAAAAAAATGTAGATGACAAAGTACCAAATGTAAGGGGAAAAGTATCACAAAATTATATTATAAACAGTAACCGCTTGGTTGCTGTTTTTTTTATGCTCTTTATGTGTGTTTATTTGATTTATGATTTGATGGGTGTTGACATTTAATAGCCTGCAAATCTCCGCTGGATGGAGGCTGAAAGCTAATTTCAAATTACTATATTTACGTTTCAAATTACTTAAATCCAATAAACACACTATTATGGATAACATTAAAGCATATATTGAAGAGAACAAAGAGAGATTTTTAGAGGAACTGTTTGGACTGATTCGAATTCCATCAATTAGCTCGATTGAAGCAAATAAACCAGAGATGTATAAAGCTGCCGAATATTGGAAGCAGTTGATGTTGAATGCTGGTGCTGACAAGGCGGTGGTAATGGAAACAGAAGGAAATCCTGTTACCTACGGTGAGAAAATTATCGATCCAAAATTGCCAACGGTTATGGTTTACGGACATATGGATGTAATGCCGGTTGATCCAATTAATTTGTGGAACACAGATCCTTTTGAGCCTGTTGTTAAGGATGGTAAAATTTGGGCCCGTGGTGCTGATGATGATAAAGGTCAGGCATTTATGCATGCAAAGGCTTTCGAATATATGGTGAAGAACAATTGTCTTCCTTGTAACGTGAAGTTCATGATTGAAGGGGAAGAAGAAGTGGGATCACCTAACCTCCCAAAATTTTGTGAAGAGCACAAAGAAATGTTGCAGGCGGATGTGATTTTGGTTTCTGATACAGGAATGATTGCTCCGGACATACCATCAATTACTACAGGATTACGTGGATTGATGTATTGGGAAGTTGAAGTGACTGGTCCTAATCGTGATCTTCATTCAGGATTGTTTGGTGGAGCTGTAGCAAATCCAATCAACGTTTTGGCTAAAATGATTACTCAGATGGTTGATGATAATGGTCATATTACCATTCCTGGATTTTACGATGATGTAATTGAAGTTACTAAGGACGAAAGAGAAATGATGGCTGAAGCTCCTTTTGATGTTGAGGAGTACAAAAAAGCAATCGATGTAAAAGAGTTAGCTGGTGAGAAGGGTTATACTCCTTCTGAACATACAGGAATTCGCCCTTCGTTTGATGTTTGCGGTATTTGGGGAGGATATATTGGCGAAGGTGCTAAAACAGTTCTTCCTTCAAAAGCAACGGCAAAAATTTCAACCCGTTTGGTTCCGAATCAAAACTGGGAAAAGATTTCAGTTCTATTTAAAGAACATTTCGAAGCAATTGCTCCGGATTGTGTAAAAGTAGTTGTTACTCCGCTGCATGGAGGACAAGGATATGTTTGTCCGATAGATTTCCCGGCTTACATTGCTGCAGATAAAGCGTATACCAAAGTTTACGAAAAACGTCCTGTACCTGTTCGCAGTGGTGGAAGTATTCCAATTATTTCTTCTTTCGAAGAGATTCTAGGAATTAAATCTGTACTCATTGGATTTGGATTGGAAAGTGATGCAATTCATTCTCCAAATGAGAATTTCCCATTGGAGCAATTTTTTAATGGAATCAACACAATTCCATTGTTCTACAAGTATTTTGCAGAATTAAAGAAGTAACCCAAATGTTTAAATAAATGGGATAATAATTTGCAATTCAAATATAATTGGAAAGGGTATTCTGGCATAGAGTACCCTTTTTTAGGCAAAGATATATTTTGGTATGATCAGTTTAAAGTTTGATTGGGATTTGTCTTAATTCCTTATTTTTACGGAGGATAATTATTATTTTATTTCATTGATACTTCGGAATCGTTTAAAATAAAGCTTAAACCTTGAAAATCGGTATTTTTCTGGTTATGTTTGTATTTGGGTTTAATTGCATGGTTTTTTAACGGAATACAGACTAATTGCTGTATATTTCGCAATAGATCATACAAGTTGAAGTAAATTTGCAGTTCATGGATGAAATTTTTGGAAAAATAGGATCAGCTCAAACTCTTAGTCAGAAGATTGAGCGCCGAATAGAAGAGGCTATTCGCCAGAAGAAGTTACTGGTGGGAGCTAAACTTCCATCGGAGCGAGAATTATGCGAGATGTTTGCAGTTAGTCGGACTGCATTACGCGAAGCTTTGCGTAGATTAAGTGCCCGCGGCTTAATTGAGATTAAAAAAGGTAGTGGCATGTATGTTAGCGAGTTGAAGATCAAAGATGCCATTGATTCTTTAAATTTGTATTATGATTTAAGTTTTGACAGTAATTTGATCCCTCAAATTATTGAAGTACGGCGTGTTTTTGAACCGGAAATTGCCAGGATGGCGGCGAATAACAGAAGAGATAAGGATCTGGATCTATTGCTTAAGAATATTGGGGATTTGGAAGATTGTGATCCGGATAATACTCAGATGGAAGCTGATATCATCAATAAATTTCATTTGAATGTTGCTAAGGCCTCCTGTAATCCGATTGTGATTATTACTATGGAGCCAATCTATTCTCTTTTGCCACGTATGCGAAATTTGATTTATGCCAATGTCGATGGAGAGAAAGATTTTACAATTAAAGCTCATCGTACCATTTATGAAGCTATTCGGGATAAGAATGCTGATAAGGCTTTTGAAGCGATGGTTGGACAGATAAACAGAACCCTTGAGATTTACACACAATATTTGAAAAAATAAGAACTATAATTTCAATAAAAAACGGAGATTGATCATTCAATCTCCGTTTTTTTTATCGTTTTTAAAACAATATTTATTTGTAAGCTTCAATGGCCTTTTTTACTGAGCCATGTTTTAAAAGTAAGCTTTTGGCAACTTCTTTTTCAAGTTTTAATTCTTCCATAATCATTTTGGTTCCTCGTTCAACCAATTTTTTGTTGGTTAGCTGCATGTTAACCATTCTGTTGCCCTGAACTCTTCCCAATTTTATCATTAAGCTGGTAGTGATCATGTTAAGAATCATTTTTTGAGCAGTTCCGGCTTTTAGTCTGGTACTTCCGGTAACAAATTCGGGTCCAACAATTGCCTCAATTACAATTTCTGCTTCTTGCGAAACGGGAGCTCCTGGATTACATGTAATACAAGCTGTAAGCAAAGCATTTTCGCGGGCTTTTTTTACACCGCCAATAACATAAGGAGTTGTGCCCGAAGCAGCAATTCCCAATACTGTATCATTCTGATTAAAACCATGTTCCTGTATTTCCTCCCAGGCTTTGTTCCAATCATCTTCGGCCGATTCAACGGCATTTCTTAAGGCCTTTTCTCCTCCTGCAATCAATCCAATTACAATATTTCCCGGAACTCCAAAAGTTGGCGGTAATTCTGAAGCATCCAATACGCCAAGTCTGCCACTTGTGCCGGCTCCAATATAAAATAATCTACCTCCGGCTTTAACGCGGTCAACAAGTAGGGAAACAAATTTCTCGATTTCTGGAATTGCGCGATTTACTGCCAAATGAACTTGTCCGTCTTCCTGATTAATTCCAATAAGTAGTTCATTAACCGACATCTTTTCCAAATTGGAAAAGTTAGAAGGTGATTCTGTTATTTTGTTTGAAGTTTTCTGGTTACCTGCTTTATTCATTATTTTATTTTTATTTACCAAGATGGTACTGAATCAATCCTTCCAATGGGCTTTGCTCAATTCTTCCAAGACGTAAACCGGTCTTGGCTGCGACCATTTCCAATTCATTTTTAAAGTAGTATGCAATACTTCCGATAAAGTGAATGGGTAGGTTGATGTGATTATTGTATTGTTTTATATTTCTTTCGAAAAATTCACCGAAGCTCTTTTTTACAAGCTCCGATATATATGGTGATTGAATGTTCTCAGAAAGAAAGATTGTAAATTGAGCAAGAAAACGGCTGGGAGCTTCCTCTTTGTATACTTTGTTTATGATATCTGCATATTCCAGATTGTATTTCTGGTAGAATGCACTTTTTATTTCAGCAGGAGCAATATTTTTAAGAATATCAGCCAACAATTTTTTACCCATAACAGCTCCGCTGCCTTCGTCACCCAATATGTATCCCAAGGGAGGAACGTTGTGTTCAATGTTTTCCCCATCGTATAAGCAGGAATTGGATCCTGTTCCAATGATACACGCTATGCCTTTTTCTCTTCCGCAAACCGATCGGGCTGCAGCTAAAACATCGCTGTTAATTTCGCAATTTGCATCTGGAAAAATTTGTAGTAAGGAGTCTTTAATGATTTTCTTCTTATCATCAACGGCACAACCGGCACCGTAAAAAAAGATTTGGGTAACCGAACCAAAATCATCAAGTGAGCTAATTATTTTAATTATCGAACTCGTATTTTGATGGTACGGATTGATTCCTAAAGTTTGTTGGCGTTTAGTTACGCATTTACTTCCGAGAAGAACCCAGTCGGTTTTGGTTGATCCGCTCTCTGCAATTAATATCATGATTTTATTTTTATAACATGTATGATGAATGTTAATTTAAAATGAATTTACAAATAATTAAATTAATATTGAATTTGTATTTTTCCATTTTCATTCCTTCTACATTGCTTAATATCCTTATTGTACGGGTGAATTTATTTTCACGTTACAAATATATAAAAATTAAACATTTGTAAAAAGTATTATATAACATGTATGACCAATTTTGGAAAATATGATTTTCTGTTCTATTTTTGATCCGAAAGTAATTTAAATCAGGAGATAGCAAAATGGAGAATCAGATACTGCAATTTAGGGAAGAGCTTGATGAAGCCAAGTTGTATTACCAACCTTCAGATGAGTTCGACAGAACAGTGAAAACCCGGTACGAGAAAATGCCGGCAGATATTTTTTCAACAGCTGAAAAGGCGGCCAAATGGGTTGCCGGTGAAATTGCAAATGAAATTAAGCAAAAACAAAAGCTTGGAGAAAAGTGTGTTTTGGGATTAGCTACTGGTGCAACACCATTAGGGGTGTATTCTGAATTGATTCGTCTGCACAAAGAGGAAGGCTTGTCATTCATGAATGTGATTACTTTTAATTTGGATGAGTATTATCCGATGTTGAAACTGAGTGCACAAAGCTATAATCATTACATGAATGATGTTCTGTTTGATCATATCGATATTCCTAAAAATCAAATTCATGTGCCGGATGGGGAGGTAAGCAAGATTGCAATTACCGGATACTGCAAAGAATACGAAAAGTTGATTGATTCTTTTGGAGGATTGGATTTGCAAATACTTGGAATTGGTCGTACAGGCCACATTGGGTTTAATGAACCTGGTTCACAACTGGATTCGATAACCCGCTTGATTATGCTCGATTCCTTGACCAGACGAGATGCTGCCAAAGATTTTAATGGATTAAATAATGTACCTAAGGCGGCTATAACAATGGGTGTTGGAACCATATTTAAAGCCAACCGGGTTATTTTAATGGCCTGGGGCGAAGGAAAAGCTGCGATTGTAAAAAAGGCATTGGAAGAAAGTCAGTGCGATGCCGTTCCCGCCAGTTATTTGCAACGACATACCGATGTGAAGTTCGTTTTGGATGTGCCGGCAGCAAGTGAATTGTCAAGAGTAAAAAATCCTTGGCTGGTTGGAAGTATTGAGTGGGATCGTTATTGGATTCGGAAAGCGGCTGTTTGGTTGTGTAATAAATTACAAAAACCAATTTTGAAACTGACTAATCGTGATTATAATGATAATGGATTGAGTGAGTTACTTGCTTTGTATGGTTCGGCTTACGAGGTAAATATTAAGGTATTTAATGATTTGCAACACACCATAACAGGCTGGCCGGGAGGAAAGCCAAATGCAGATGACTCTCACAGGCCGGAGAGAGCAGAACCGGCAAGTAAAAGGGTTTTGGTTTTTAGTCCGCACCCTGATGATGATGTAATTTCGATGGGAGGAACTTTGAAACGATTGGTAGATCAAAACCATGAAGTTCATGTTGCTTACCAGACTTCAGGAAATATTGCGGTTGCCGATGACGAGGCAGTTAGATATCTTTCTTTTGTAAAGAGTTTTTCGAGAACTCATGATACCAACGAAGGTAATCTTCAGTGTGTAATTGAAGATATTCAAAAGTTTCTGTTGGAAAATAAAAAGCCGGGAGGAATAGATACAGCTGAAGTACGAAATATGAAAGCCTTAATCAGGAGAGGAGAGGCAAAGGCTGCCTGTCGTTTTGTTGGTATTCGATCAAAAAACCTTCATTTTTTGGATCTTCCTTTTTATGAAACGGGTACGGTTAAGAAAAATCCACTGGGAGAAGAAGATGTTCGAATTTTGGTGAACTTGCTTCGAAAGATAAAACCTCATCAAATTTTTGCTGCGGGTGATTGGTCCGATCCTCATGGAACACACCGGGTATGTTGGGAAGGAATATATCAGGCATTAAAAATAGTGAAAGATGAGGAGTGGATGAAGGATTGCTACGTGTGGTTGTACCGTGGAGCTTGGCAGGAGTGGGATTTGGACGAAATCCAAATGGCAGTTCCGGTTAGTCCTGAGGAATTGCAGCACAAACGAAATGCAATATTACGTCATCAATCGCAAATGGAAAGTGCTCCTTTTATGGGAAATGACTCCCGATTATTCTGGCAAAGATCAGAAGAAAGAAATAGGGCTACAGCTGATTTATTTAACAAATTAGGCTTGGCAGAATACGAGGCAATTGAAGCTTTTGTCAGGTATATTGTTTAGATTTATCTGAGAATTTCCGAATTCAATTTATCGAATTCCAGATTCTTTTAAACTGGTTCATTTTAACCGTAAAACAATGATTTCCATGTTTGTATTTTTTCGAAATATTCGTTTTTTTAGAGTACTTTTTGTAATCTCTATATTGTTGTTGTTCTCAAATTTTAATTTGATAGCCGCTAAGAAATCAGACCGACTGAAGCGAAAAGCCGACAAAGCAGCACAATTTTTTGTTGAGCAAGCTTCCAAAGATTTTGTTTTCACATTTAAGTACGATAGTTTGCAAATAGATTCAGAGCAAGAAGAAATCACATTGTATATGAATCCGGTGTTTTCGTATATCCCGTTTCGTCCGGAATCTGTACAGAGATATAAGAAAGATTTCAAGGAAGAATTGGGGCGAAGATTTCGGGATTATTCCATCCGAATGGAAAGTATGGGACAGGAAATAAGTGATTTAATTCCTAATCTCTATCGAAATGGAATTGTTGAGGTGGATACAAATCGTTTGAATAAGAATCCTGAAGTAACGAAAGCTTTGGTGCGAAGAGTAAACACAGGGAACGATGCAAAACTTGGATTGGAAAATAAACACATTGCTTTGTGGTACTCACATGGATGGTATTATGAGAATACTTTGGACAGATGGGAATGGCAACGGGCAAGAGTTTATACAACGGTGGAAGATTTGTGGACCATGGAATTTGTAGTGCCATATATTGCTCCGATGCTTGAAAATGCCGGAGCGAACATATTGTTTCCTCGCGAAAGAGATATTCAGAAAAATGAAGTGATTGTAGATGCTGATTGGTCATCGGAAGGATCGGAATATCTTGCAAATGATTCCGTTTGGGAATTGAATTCACAAGCGGGTTTCGCAAATAAGTATCCATTTTATATTGAGGGCGAAAATCCATTTGAATTGGGAAATAGCTATCAGACTGAGGCGGGTACTGACGTATCCGCTAAAGTGCAATACATTCCTTGTTTTCCTGAAAAAGGAGAATATGCGGTATCTGTTTCCTATTCTGATGATGAGGATAATGTGAATGATGCACACTATACCGTGCATCACGCAGGAGGTGAAACTGAGTTTTTGGTGAATCAAAGTATGGGTGGTAAAACCTGGATTTATTTGGGAACTTTTCTTTTTGATAAAGGGAAAAATTCCGAAAAGGGAATGGTTGAATTGACCAATGAAAGTAAGGAGCCTGGAAAGTGGATTTCGGCTGATGCGATTCGATTTGGTGGAGGAATGGGGAACATTGCCCGGGGAAATCCCGAAGAATTGGATGAGTTGAAGAAGCAAAGAACAGAGCTTGGATTTGAAATGGACTCCTGTGTTTGGCAAAAATATACAAGTAACCGACCAAGATATCAGGAGGCAGCACGTTATTATCTTCAGTATGCAGGTATGCCCGATTCGTTGGTGTACAGCATTAATAAAGATTACAAGGCAGATTATAGTAATCGGGGGAAAGATGCAGTTAAATTTCAGAAAAAAGAAAGTGGCAAAACCGATTACAAGGATGATTACATGAGTCGTGGTGAGTGGGTGGATTACTTGCTTGGAACGCCCTCCGGCCCAACAAAAAGTCCAACTGTAAAGGGATTGGGGATACCCGTTGATATGGCTTTGGCATTCCACACCGATGCAGGTTTTACCTCTAATGATTCAATTATTGGAAGTTTAGCCATTTACTCTACAACCAGAGATGAAGATCGTTTTCCAAACGGACAGTCGAAATGGGCAAGCCGCGATTTAACGGATATTATTCAATCTCAGGTTGTGCAGGATATTCGTAAAAAGTATGAACCAAAATGGACAAGGCGAGGAATGTGGAACAAGCAATATTCAGAAGCGTACCGTCCAAAAGTTCCTACCATGTTGTCTGAATTGTTATCGCACCATAATTTTGCTGATATGTATCAGGGAATGGATCCGAAGTTTAAATTCGATATCTGCAGAGCTTATTACAAAGGGATTTTAAAGTTTCTTTCATCGCAGGATAAAAGAGATTATGTGGTTCAGCCTTTGCCTGTTGATCATTTTCAAATCAGGGAAACCGAAAAAGGAATTGTTCTTTCATGGAAACCAGTAGCAGATCAATTGGAGCCTACGGCAGTTTCTGAATCATACAAAGTTTACACAAGAATTGAAGATGAGGGATTTGATAATGGAATAGTTGTTTCCAATTCCGAATATAGAATTACAAATTGTAAGCTGGGAGTGATTTATAGTTTTAAAGTAACAGCTTTAAATAAAGGTGGCGAAAGTTTCGATTCTGAGATTCTAGCCTATTGCAAATCAGAAAACGGAAAGAAACCGATTTTGATTGTAAATGGATTTGATAGGGTGTCGGCTCCTCAGGGATTTGATGATGGGAAGTTTGCCGGTTTTGTAAGTTCGGAAGATGAGGGTGTCGCATACAAAAGAAATATTGCCTATGTGGGTGATCAGTACGATTTCGATCGAAAGTCGAAATGGTTGGATGATGACGCTTCGGGTCATGGAAGCTCATATGCTGATCAGGAAGAAAGAATAATTCCGGGCAATAGTTTCGATTATCCTTTTGTACACGGACAGGCGGTTCGCGATAATGGTTTTGGATTTGTATCGATGAGTGATGAGGCATTCGAAGAATTGAATTGGGAAGCGCAGGATTATTATGTGTTGGATTTGATTTTTGGAGAGGAAAAAACAACAAAGAGAATTTACGGCAAAGAAAATAAGGATTTTACAATTTACACGCCCGAAATGAGAGAGGCGATTCGAAAATACATTAGCTGCGAAAATGCAAATTTGTTACTTTCGGGTGCTTATGTGGGAACCGATTTGAAATTGTGTGGCGATAGTCTGGCAAAAACTTTTGCTGAGGATGAATTGCATTTTCAGTTCCGAACTAATCATGCGAGCAAATTGGGGAAAGTATCGCATACCAACGAAGTACGAAATAATTTTACAGGAGAATATCAATTCGAAACAGGATATTCACCCGATATATATAAGGTTGAAGCACCCGACGCGATTGAACCTAAAGGTAAAGGCGCAAAAGTTCTTCTTCGTTATTCAGGAAATAATAAAAGTGCCGGTGTATTGTATGATGGAAACTATCAATCTGTAATTTTAGGCTTTCCATTCGAAACACTGGAAACGAAAGAGCATCGAAATGAATTGATGAAACAGATGCTTCAATTTTTTAATCAGTAAGAAAATAATAAAAACACAATAATTACTATGAACGAAAAGGTGACATGTTTTATTCCTTTTGGAACAAAGGAAGAGACCGAAATAACAATTAATGAGCTGATAAAATCAGATTTGGTAGCTGCGATTTATGTGGTAGGTGGAGATGCAGAACTAGATGCTGAAGGTGTTAATATTTTAACATCGGAATCGTTATCCCACGGAAAAACGGTTCATGCAATTGCTGAGAAAACAGATTCCGAATATGTTTTCATCTATACAAAAACAAGTGCCTTAACTTTGGGACAATTGGCTTTGGATCGGTTTCTGAAGGTAGCCAAGGATACAAATAGTGGTTTGGTGTATTCAAATTATCGTGCCATTAAGAATGGTGTGGTTGAAAATTGTCCGGTAATCGATTATCAGGAAGGAAGTTTGAGAGATGATTTTAATTTTGGATCGGTTCTTTTTTACGATGCGAAGGTGTTGAAAGAAGCAGTGAAAGATGTAGACACTTCTTTTCGTCATGCAGGATTGTATGAATTGCGTTTGGCAATGGCAGCCCGTTCTGAATTTATGAGAATTCCGGAAGTGTTGTACACCGAAGAGGAAATGGATACAAGAAAATCGGGAGAGAAAATTTTCGATTACGTTGATCCTAAAAATCGCGCAGTACAAATTGAAATGGAGATTGCCTGCACCGAACATTTAAAGAGAATTGGAGCTTTTTTAGCACCAAAATTTGACAATGTTGCCTTTAATGAAGGCAATTTTAAAGTGGAAGCTTCTGTTGTGATTCCGGTTCGCGATCGTGTAAAAACCATTGAGGATGCGATTAAATCGGTGTTGGCTCAAAAAGCGAATGTGGATTTCAATTTAATTATTGTGGATAACTACTCTACGGATGGAACGACTGAAATTATTCAGAAATATGCTGCTGTGGACAATCGGATCATTCACATTATTCCGGAACGAAAAGATTTGGGAATTGGAGGCTGTTGGAATGAGGCAGTAGCTCATGAATCTTGCGGAAAATTTGCCATTCAGTTGGATAGTGATGATTTATATGCAGGTGAAACCACTGTGCAGAAAGTTGTAGATGCATTCTACAGTCAAAACTGTGCTATGGTTGTGGGAACTTATCAGATGGTGAACTTCGCATTGGAAGAAATTCCTCCGGGAATTATCGATCACAAAGAGTGGACACCGGAAAACGGAAGAAACAATGCGCTTCGTATTAATGGATTGGGAGCTCCCCGTGCATTCTATACTCCGGTATTGCGTAAGAATCCGATTCCAAATGTAAATTACGGAGAAGATTATGCTTTGGGATTGGCAATTTCGCGTAATTATCAAATTGGTAGAATTTACGATCCAATTTATTTGTGTCGTCGCTGGGATGATAATTCGGATGCTTCTCTGGATATTGAAAAAATGAATACTCACAATACGTACAAAGATCGTATTCGTACCATCGAATTGAAAGCTAGAAAATTATTGTGCCAAAAATAGATTAAAACACATGATTTAGACTCTGTGCAACTCTGTGATCTCCATGGTAAAAAAATAGTTTAATCACAGGGAGCACAGAGATTATCAGAAAAAAAGGAGGAATACAGGTGTTATTTTAGTGAGAAACCTGATAAAAAATACGAAGTATGAAGCAAGTTTTTCAAATTTTAGTGGTATTGCTGATTTCTCTAAGCTCTTGCCAAGGAAAGAAATCCCAACAAGAGGTGAAGGAATCTGTCCAATTTAAAGATTCTGTTGATCAGGAAATTTTTAATTCTATTCGGAAAATAGCAGGGGCGATGTCGATTGATTCATTGTCATTGAATGATCGGGTAGTTGAAGTGGCAAAAATGTTTCTGCAAACAGCTTATGTTGGCGGTACTTTGGATGGGAATGAGAAGGAACAGCTGGTCGTTAATTTCCGGGAGTTGGATTGTACTACTTATCTGGAGAATGTGGTGACTTTATCAAAAGCACTATCAAACGATTCGGTTGCAACTGATAATTTTTTGAAAGAGCTTGAAAATCTGCGATACCGAAATGGTAAACTGACTGATTATTCTTCGCGCCTGCATTATTTCTCCGATTGGATTTATGAGAATGAAAAGAAAGGAATCGTAAAAAATATTACAGTCGAAATTGGTGGCGAAAAGTACAATAAAACAATCAATTTTATGAGTACGCATGTCGATTCTTATCCTGCTTTACAAGCGGATGCTTCATTGGTAGAAAAGATCCGGAAGACCGAAAATGAAATCAATGAAAGAGAATTGTTCTATATACCGGAAGCAAAAATTCAACCCTTGGAGGATAAAATTCATAATGGGGATTTAATTGCCATTACGACTAAAATTGAAGGACTGGATATATCTCATGTAGGAATTGCTATTCATGTGAATAACCGATTGCACTTGATGCACGCTTCCAGCAAAGCTAAAAAAGTGGTGATTTCAGATATTCCTTTGGCAGAAATGCTCATGCAAAGTAAATATCAATCGGGAATTATGGTGGCTAGGTTACAGTAAGTTATAACCTGACAGAGTCGAAGACCTGTAAGCGTTAAATGATTTAATTTAACAAACAGACTAAAGGAATATATTTTGTCAAGATATTGGGAAACAATGAATGTAAACAGCATAAATAAATTAGAGAATTTATTGGAGGAGAAATCTTCCAGACAGATATTGGGAGATTTTCTGAACGATCAGATTAGAAATTGGCCTTTGGCAACAGGAAATTACAAGGGATTGGAAAAGGTGGAGGAGAAAGAATTTCAATTCGATGGATATAAGATCAAAGTTCAGTTCAATCCTGAAAGAATTAGATCCTCAGCTGCGAAAGTAGATCAAAAGAGTATTGAGAATCGCGCTTGTTTTTTGTGTCTCGATAAGCTTCCCAAAGAACAAGGTGGTATCGCTCAAGGCGATGATTTTGTGATTTTGGTAAATCCGTTTCCCATCATTCCACAACATTTTACCATTCCAAAAATCGATCATGTCGATCAGAGTTTTGAAGAGAATGTTTCAGGAATGTTGTCTTTGGCCAAAAACATGCAAGGATATACTTTGTTTTATAACGGACCAAAGTGTGGAGCATCAGCTCCCGATCATATGCATTTTCAGGCAGGCAATAAAGATTTTATGCCGGTAGAAACAGAGTATGCTGTTTTGAAGAATTTGCAATCGGAACTTTTGAGTGATTCAAGCAAAGTTGAGATGAGGGCTTTCCCGAATTATTTAAGGAAAATGATTTCAATTGAGTCGGAAAGTGAAAAGGAAATGATGAAATCCGTTTCTGTTTTCTATCATATTTTTGCAAATATGCAAGCAGCAGAAAAAGAGCCAATGCTTAATGCAATTTGTTCTTTTGCGGACGGTAAATATAGTATGCATTTGTTTCCACGAAAGCTGCATCGTCCATCACAATATTTTGCCGAAGGCGATCAGCAATTGCTGATAAGTCCTGCATCAGTCGATTTTGGCGGAGTGTTTATTACTCCTCGCCGGGAGGATTTTGATAAAATTACTTCGAATGACATTGTGGATATTTTCAAACAAGTAAGTGTTGATGATAATTTTTTTCAATCCTTATGTGAACAGATTATTGATGCGTTAAAAAAATAGATTATGCCCTGTACTGTCCGAAAATATTCAGCTTCCGATTTTGATGAAGTTTTGGTTTTGTGTCAAAACGCATACAAGTTCGATTCTTTTACCAAAGAATTGCTTCACGAGAAAATTTATGAAGATCCTTTTTTCAATCCTGAAATAATTTGGCTTGCCGAGGAAGGAACTGCTATTGTTGGATTCTTGATGGGAACCTGTCGAATGGATATTCGGGGAGTAAACTATGGTTACGTAAAACTAATGGCTGTAAAAGAATCGCATCAAAGAAAAGGAATTGCCCGAAGCATGTATGAGCTGCTCGAAAAGGAATTGTGTTCGCGAAAGGTTGATGTGATGCGATTGGGTGATGTTCCAATGAATTATTTCATGCCGGGCATCGATCCCCGGTACACACCTGCACTTTGTTTTGCCATGCGAATGGGATTCAATCGATTTATGGATACATCCAATCTTACTGTGAATTTATCGTTTCGGGAATGGATTGATGATGAGAAAATCAAAGCACTCCACTTGGATAATATTGAAGTTTCCCGTGCAGCAATTGAAGATAAAGATGAATTGATGAATTTTGTGGCTGAAGAATGGAAACTTTGGCAATTTGAATTGGAGATGGCCTACAAATTGAATCCTATTGCCATTCATATTGCAAAGTTGAATGGGAAAATAAAAGCATTCTCGGCACATAGCGCAAATAATAAAGGTTTGCCATGGTTTGGTCCAATGGGAACACATCCCGATTTGCGTGGGAAAGGAGTGGGAAAAGTGTTGTTGTACCGCTGTCTGGAAGATTTGAAAAATATAGGCTTCAAAACAGCAATAATTCCATGGGTAGGACCAATCGATTTTTATTCTCATCATGCAGGAGCAGTTGTTGAAAGAGTATTCTGGCGATATGAGAAAAAACTATCATAAACAGAAAGTCAAATGAACTATAATATGAACGAACCACAATTACGGGTAGGCATCATGTACGAGCCTAAAATTTCATTCACATTAAATGGAATTTACATCCTCCAGCAAAATGGAAAAGAATATACAGGAAGGCAAGATGCCTTCTATATCAATGATAATATAGCCTTTGATGGTTTTGTAAATGAAGAACTGATTTTTTATCCTAAATATTACGAAGAAGCATCTTTCGATTTGTTTGATGTAACTATTGGAATTAAATTCCATTGGGAACGAAAAGAAGATCAGCGCTTCAAGGGTGCTTTGCACTTTATTTGCGAAGATGAAAAATTGACCGCCATCAATGTTCTTTCTTTGGAGGATTATTTGATAAGTGTTATTTCATCTGAAATGAGTGCTACCAGCAGTATGGAACTGTTGAAAGCTCATGCAATTATTTCCCGTTCATGGTTAATCGCGCAGGTGATAAAAGGGGCTGAGTTGCAAAAATCAGAAACGAATTATCAGAGTATTGTAGAAACCGATGAGCAATTTATTCGTTGGTACGATCGAGAAGATCATGTGAATTTTGATGTTTGTGCCGATGATCATTGTCAGCGTTATCAAGGCATTACCAAACAATCGACCCAATTGGTAGTTGATGCAATTAATGCAACTCGTGGATTGGTGCTTACCAGTGAGGGTGAAGTCTGCGATGCCCGTTTCTCGAAATGTTGTGGTGGCGTTGCCGAGACTTTCGAAAATGTATGGGAACCCGAAAATCATAAATACCTGCAGGCTGTTATCGATAATCCCAAAGCACCGGCAGGATATGATTTAAATCTGAAAAATGAGGCCGTGGCCGGAAAATGGATCCGTACTTCGCCTGAAGCTTTTTGCAATACCACCAATAAGGAAATTTTGTCGCAGGTTTTGAACGATTACGATCAGGAAACTATGGATTTTTATCGTTGGAAGGTAGAATATACACAAGATGTAATTTCAGAATTAATAGCACGTAAAACGGGTAAAGATTTTGGACAAATTTTAGATTTAATTCCTGTTGAAAGAGGTGAGTCAGGTCGTTTAATCAAGCTGAAAATTGTTGGTTCAAAACGAAGTTTGGTAATCGGAAAAGAATTGGAAATCCGAAAAGTACTTTCCGAATCGCATTTGTACAGCTCCGAATTTGTAGTTGACAAAGAAGGGGAAGAGAATGGAGTACCGGCTAAATTTATTCTGATAGGTGCCGGTTGGGGACATGGTGTTGGTCTATGTCAGATTGGAGCTGCGGTGATGGGTGCCAAAGGATACAAATACGATGAAATTTTGCTGCATTATTTCCGTGGAGCAGAATTGGAAAAAAGATATTAATGAAAGATAAGAGATATGAGAAAAAACTGGAGTATTCCTTTTCGGAAGCTATAAATGTCTCAAATCTTATATTTAAGCAATAGAAGCGATTTATTGTCGTATTCCATCCAATCCGACCGATCTTGGAGCTATTGTTTGCATGTAGCAAGAAAGTCCCCTTTAGGGGATTTAGGGGTAAAAAGATAAATGCGACATTATCTAATTTCTCATACTTAACATCTATAATCTAAACTAAAAAAGAATGTCAAAAACAAAAAACCGCTCACCATGGGCATGGATTCCATCTCTTTATTTTGCTGAAGGTATTCCCTACGTTGTGGTGATGACCGTTGCCGTGATCATGTACAAAAAGCTGGGGATTTCGAATACAGATATTGCCTTGTATACTTCATGGTTGTATTTGCCTTGGATGATTAAACCTTTTTGGAGTCCGATTGTGGATATCGTAAAAAGTAAACGCTGGTGGATTGTTAGTATGCAATTGTTGATTGGTGCGGGTCTGGCGGGTGTTGCGTTTACTGTTCCTACCACATTCTTTTTTCAGTCAACATTAGCCTTCCTCTGGTTGCTGGCTTTTAGTTCGGCAACTCACGATATTGCTGCTGATGGTTTTTATATGTATGGAATGGATGCTAATAAACAGGCTTACTTTATTGGAATACGAAGTACATTTTACCGCTTGGCGATGATTACCGGACAAGGACTTTTAATTATTCTGGCAGGATATTTTGAAACGACAAAACTGTTCGGGAATAGCGAAAATAACATTCCGCTGGCATGGTCACTAACATTTTATATTTTGGCAGCAGGGTTTTTGCTGTTTAGCGTTTATCACAAATTTGCACTTCCACATCCACAAGAAGACGAAGATCGCGAAGTGAAAAGTTTTTCCACAGTGTTTTCTGATTTTGGAGAGACCTTTGTTACTTTCTTCTTGAAAAAGGATATTTTGAAAATTGTAGGATTGCTTTTGGTGTATCGCTTGGGGGAATCACAATTGGTGAAAATGGCATCTCCTTTTCTTCTTGATCCTAAAGAGGTTGGCGGATTGGGTTTAACAACCAGCGACGTAGGCTTGGTTTATGGAACCATAGGAATTATTTTCTTGACTTTAGGTGGTTTGCTGGGTGGATTTTTAGCTTCTAAAAATGGATTGAAACATTGGCTGTGGCCGATGGTTATTGCTATTAACTTACCAAATCTGGTATATGTTTACCTTTCTTATGCATTGCCCGAATCTTTCTTTTTGATTTGTGCTTCGGTGGCAGTTGAGCAATTTGGCTACGGTTTTGGTTTTACAGCTTATATGCTTTATCAGATTTATGTATCTGAAGGAAAACACAAAACAGCTCATTTTGCTTTCTGTACGGGTTTAATGGCTGCGGGGATGATGTTTCCAGGAATGATTTCCGGTTGGTTGCAGGAGTTGTTGGGTTATCAGCATTTCTTTATTTGGGTGATGATTTGTACCATTCCAAGTTTCATAATGGTAAAACTGATTGATATAGATCCAAAATTTGGTATTAAAACAGAAAAAAATGAAGAATAGAATTGCTTTTTTAGGAGATAGTTTGACAGAGGGAGGATGCTGGGAAGAATACTTTCCTGCTTCTGAAATCTCCAATTTTGGAATATCGGGTGAGCGATCTGATGAAATCCTATTTCGATTGGATAAGGTTCTATTCTGGGAACCTAAAAAGATTTTTCTGATGATGGGAATTAACGATCTGGGTGAGGGCTTAAGCTATGAAAATATTCTTGCTAATTATCAAAAAATAGTTTCAATATTGAAAGAACACAAGCACATTGAATTGATCGTTCAAAGTCTTTTGCCTACTAATGATAGTCTATTTAAGAGTGCCAATTTTAATGGGATGAAAATTTTGGAGCTTAACTATCATCTGAGAGATTTGTGTGAGAAAGAGAAAATCACTTACGTGGATTTGTATACGGCTTTTTCAACTTATACATACCAACTGATAAAAGATTATACCAATGATGGTTTGCATCTGAATGAGGCGGGTTATAGAGTGTGGAAGAATTGTTTGCAATCTCAAAATCTCATTTAAAATCTAGATAATGAAAAAAACAGAACGTTTAATGGCTTTGGATGCTTTTCGGGGATTAACCATTGCCGCCATGATTACTGTAAATACTCCCGGTAGTTGGGGGCATGTTTACGCTCCATTGCTCCATTCCGAGTGGAATGGCTGTACACCTACCGATTTGGTATTTCCTTTTTTTCTATTTGCCGTAGGTGTTGCTATGTGGTTTGCTTTCGGAAAATTCGATCATAAATTAAGCCCCGAAGCAGGAAAGAAGATTCTGAAGCGAACTGTAATCATTTTCGCGATAGGTTTGTTGTTAAATGCGTTTCCATTTGTTCAGATTAAATTGGAAGATTTTCGGATAATGGGCGTTTTGCAGCGAATAGCCTTGGCTTATGGAATCGGAAGTTTGCTTTGTTTGTCGCTGAGTAAAATTCGATTGGTGTATGCCTCAGCAGTAATTCTTCTGGCATATTGGGGATTGGTTTTTTTCCTTGGCGGTGATGATCCATATAGTCTGGAAGGAAATCCTACAATGGCTTTCGATGCTATGATTCTTGGTGCAGGTCATATGTACAAGGGCTTTGGTGTTACTTTCGATCCGGAAGGATTGTTTAGCACTCTTCCTGCAATTGCAACGGTGATTCTTGGATATCTTTCGGGATTTTTAATCGCCTCCACCGAGCGAAAGAAGTTGGTTGCAAAGCTATTGATGTTTGGTTCTTTAGGTGTGGTAGTTGGCTTGGTTTGGAATTTGGGTTTTCCGATTAATAAACCAATCTGGTCCAGTTCTTATGTGGTTTATACCGCAGGTTTAGCCCTTTTGGTTTTAGCTGTAATGATTTACCTGATTGATATTTTAGAATATAAGAAATGGGCTCATCCTTTTCTGGTTTTCGGAATGAATCCATTATTCATTTATGTTCTTTCAGGAGTTTGGGTAAGAGTAATGATTTATTTGATTCATGTATCTGATGAGACAGGGAATTCAATGACCGGATACGTCTGGTTGTATAAAAATGCATTCGCATCCTGGGCAGGAGATTTAAATGGTTCGCTATTTTTTGCTCTTGCACACATTCTTGTGTATTGGCTAATTGTATTGTTTCTTTATAAGCGAAAAATATTTATTAAGATCTAATACTACATTAACATCAAAATGGGTATAACAAAAAAGCTTCGGAATTAATCCGAAGCTTTTTTTGAGCCAAATAATTTAGTTAGAAATTTGCTGGGTCTAATTTCTTTTGTCGATTTGTTTCGACTCAGTAACATGGGGCCCGAAACGCCAAGCGAAAGTGCCGTTAAAACAAAAAAGGCTTTTAATCCGTTATCAACAGTTTCTTGCAGCAATTGAAGAAAAAGGGTATGATCATTTTCCCCCGTTAAACGGATAATTCCCAACATCATGCGGTAGGTAAATGCACCAGGCACCATTGGAATAACCGCAGGAATTGCAAAAATGAAGGGAGGCGAATGTCTAAGGTGAGCTGCTGCAACGCTTAAAAATCCAATGAGTAAAGCGCCCATAAAAGAGCTAAGAATGATGTTTATGCCCAACTTTAAACAGATTAGTTTTAGTGTTCCACCCAGAGCACCCATGATAAATATTACCCATAATGTTCGGGGAGGAACATTAAAGAGTACTGCAAAGCCGGTAGCCGCAAAGCCTAGCCAAATCCACGTTTCAAATAAATGAATCCACTCCATAATTTAAATGTTATAAATAAGTATTGCTCCCAATAAACCCAAAGCAATCGAAAGAGCAATGGTTAATCCATTTATTCCTCTCACCACGCCGTTTATAATATTTCCATCCAGAAGATCCAGAAGAGAATTAATCAATGGAATTCCAGGAATCAGATATAAAACAGAGGTGGCAAAAGCATATTCGGGGTTGTTGCCAATGTGCAGATAAACGGTAGCTCCCGAAATAATTGATGACACAAAAGCCGCCGAGAAAATACATAAATACGGATTGAAATCTCTTTTTACAGCTTCCTGTCTTACAAATAAGCCAACAAAGGTTGCCACAAATGCAACGATCATTTCGATGGCTTCTCCACCAAAAAGGCGACAGAATGAGGCGCCAGCCAAAGCAACCATCAGTAAGGTTACAATTCGTGGATAATGAGATACCGCTTTTAATCGATCGATTTCCTTTCTGACCATCTCAAAACTCCAATTTTCCTCCGCAATGTGCCAACTCATTCGACTAAGTCCGCTCACAATTTTAAAATTGACACGATGACTCGATGTTTGTTTTAGTCGGCTAAAAAATTGATCCGATTCTTCGTTGTATAGGGTTAACATTAATGCGTGATGCGTGATCAATAATTCGGTGCGGTATCCAAATGTTGAGGCGATTCGCGTTACGGTAACACGAATTCGAAATGTATTTGCTCCAGTCTCCATCAATAATGCTCCAACCTCAAGCAGAATTTGACACAACTCATTAATCTTATCTTTTTCGGATAAAACCATAGTTTTTGTATTAAAATGACACTAATTTGATAATTGACAACTCTGAATCCTTTTAGTTGACCAGTCAATCAGCAATTTCTTAGCTCCTTTTTAACTGTGGAAATTTGTATTTTCATTTCGCAGTTAACTCAAAAGAAAGATATTCACTGAGGGGGGTGATTCGAAGTCTGTTTTTAAAGATACAAAGAATTATAATTTGCAAATGTAATCATTTTGCGAATCCTAGCTTAGGAAACGAGGGGGAAATTAGGCTTGATTTTTGTTCAATTTCCTTATTGATATAAATAGTATTTCTCCGATTTTTCTTTAAATAATTTCGTCTCTGAAAACCAAAGTTCTTCAATATCTTTTACCAGAAAGTTTTCGGTAAATCGCATTCTGATTTCTTGGCTTCCGCATACTTTATCGAACATGCTTAGTCGTGAGGCTTCACACATTTCAAATGGATTTTTATTGGGATACAGTTTGTGACATTCCTGCATCACATAAAATTGAATGAGGGAAACAGGTGCTTTTTGAATGTCTGTAAAATGCAATTGAACCCCATGAAGCATAATTCCTTTCCCTACAGAATAGTATGGTTTATAATGCACTGGTCGAAAAAGAACACCTGGAACATGCAAATTATTTAAACTTGCAGCTAAATCGTCAGCATCAATCCATTCAGCAGCAAATAATTCGAATGGTTGAGTATAACCGACACCAATCGAAATGGTATACAATTCTCCAAGTATGCCCGAAGCAGCATAGTAAATTGCACTTGCTGAGTTCGGGATATGCGGAGATGTTGGTACCCAAGGCAAGCCGGTTTCCTGAAAAGTCATGTCTCGTTTCCATCCTTCCATTTTCACAACTTGCAAATTACATTTTTCACCATCCTTTAGTAAGCCTTCTTTATTTAAGTAGTTAGCCAGTTCGCCACATGTTAGCCCGTACACATAGGGTATTGGGAACTGACTCACAAAAGATATTTGCTTTGGTTCAACCAAGCAACCTTCTATTTTATTTCCCCCAAAAGGATTGGGTCGATCCAATACAATAAATTCCACATCATTCTCGGCACAAGCCTCCATTAGTAATCCCATGCTACTGATGTATGTATAGGAACGGACACCAATATCCTGAATGTCGTATACAATAGCATCAAGACCTTTTAGCATTTTGGCATTTGGTTTTTGTTGCTTGCCATATAGAGAATAGACTTGAATGCCTGTTTTTTTGTCGGTGTAGTTTGCTACTTTCTCGCCGGCAGCATGATCTCCCCGTATTCCATGTTCAGGACTAAAAAGAACTTTTACATCTACGTCATTGCAAGCGTGAAGCAGGTCGATAGTCGATTCTAGATTTTGATTCACTCCTGTAGGATTGGTGATGATTCCAATCTTTTTTCCGGTAAGAATAGCGCAATTGGTTTTTTGTAGTACATCTATGCCTGTTTCTACTTTTTGGGCAAGAATAGCTGTTTGGGAAAATAATATTTGAATACAGATGAGGAGAAGGGAATATTTTAATCCTTTGTAAATACGCAATGTGTTGTTATTAATCATGATGACCGTTTTTAAGTTTTTACAATTTAGAACTTATTTTCTTTGATATTCTATTGCAAAACTAATAAATTTTATATTTTTGTAACATGTATGACAACTTTAAAAGTCTTGTGGAATGATTAAATATTTAAGTCATTATTTTCTACTTGCTTTTTATAGGTTGCAAGCTGTCTGATACAAGCAAAGCAAATTTACCCTTTTTAATTGAGATGGGTGAATTTACTATCGCCGGTCAATTTATTGAGGAGAAACTTTTGGATGTTGTATCCGGAAGAAGTGAGTCTGTCTATTTTTAAAGGTGGGAACCTCTATTTTGGAGATTGGACTTATAAAATGAGAGTAACATATAATTAGAAATGAGTAAAAAAGGATTTATAGGCTTATTGTTGGTTTTGATTGCATTTGGTGCAATGGCGAAGAAAAAATCGCCCAAAAGAGAGATGCGTGCTGTTTGGGTAGCTACAGTCGATAATATTGACTGGCCATCGAAAGCAGGACTTTCTGTTGATGAACAAAAGAAAGAGATGATCACTCTTTTGGATCAACACAAGAAGAATGGAATGAATACCATTGTATTTCAGATTCGACCAGCTACCGATGCGTTTTACGAATCGCCCTACGAGCCTTGGTCGCAGTGGTTAATTGGGGAGCAAGGAGTTGCTCCTGATCCGTTTTACGATCCGCTTGAATTTGCAATAGACGAATGTCACAAAAGAGCAATAGAATTGCATGCATGGCTGAACCCTTACAGGGCTGTTTATGATGATGCAGTAACTAAAACTGATTCGATGCACATCACAAATGTACATTCAGAATGGTTTTTGAAATATGGGAAGCATAAATATTTTAACCCTGGTTTAAAGGAAACCCGAGATCATTTTGCTAAAATTGTGGGAGATGTAGTTCGACGATACGATGTGGATGCAATTCACTTCGACGATTATTTCTACCCATACAAAATTGCAGGAGAACCATTTCCTGATTCGTTAAGTTTTGTGCAAAATGGAGGCGACTTTTATCCGGATCGAATTGATGATTGGCGAAGAGATAATGTGAATCAGGTGATCAGGCAAATTAACGATACAATCAAATCAATTAAGCCATGGATGCCTTTTGGAATATCTCCTTTTGGAGTTTGGCGCAATAAGGGGATGGATAAATCTGGTTCGAAAACGAAAGCAGGACAAACCAATTATGATGACTTGTATGCGGATGTGCTTCTATGGCTAAAAAATGATTGGATAGATTACGTAACTCCTCAAATCTATTGGCACATCGGTAAAAAAGTAGCCGATCATAGAATAATTGCTAAATGGTGGCGAAAAAATTCTTTTGGCAAGCCCTGTTATATTGGTCATGGTGCGTACCGGTTGAATTCTAAATCGAAGGTAAAAGCTTGGCGCAATTCAGATCAAATCATGAGACAGATTCGAATGGTTCGTAGATTGAAAGGGCTTGATGGAAGTATGTTTTTTAGCTCTAAATCATTCACGAACGATTTGGAAGGAATAAACGAAAAACTAATTGACGATGTATATTCTAATATAGCTATTGTTCCAGAAAATGGGACGATTAAAGCTATTGTTCCAAAAATTCCTGTAGGAATTAGTTTTAATCAAATGAATAGCTCCTTAGAGTGGGATGTTACTGATTCAGCAAAATTATATGTGGTTTATAGATTTAAGAAAGCTTCTAAGGTGAGTTTAAATCATGCCGATAAAATTATTGGCCTAACTGCGAACTCTTATTTTAAATTAAAGGATGAGGATAAGGGATACAAATACGTGGTAACATCACTAAGTAGAACAAATACGGAAAGTGAACCCTCAGTGGAGGTAATCCGATAATTATCAGTTTTTGTACTTATGGAGTCTAGGAAAAATTAAAAATAGAGCTAGTGAATATTTGGATTGTTTTTGGAATTGTTTTTGGATATTTTGGTTTGTTGTTATTTGTTTCATGGTTAACTTCCAAAAATAGCAATAATGAATCTTTTTTTACGGGAAATAGAAAATCGCGATGGTATTTGGTTGCGTTTGGAATGATTGGTGCGTCATTATCCGGTGTAACCTTTATTTCTGTTCCTGGTGAGGTTGGGAATACTGGATGGAGTTACTTTCAATTTGTATTGGGAAATCTTGTCGGATATTGGGTGGTTGCACAAGTACTAATTCCACTATATTATCGTCTCGAATTGGTTTCGATTTATACGTACCTGAATCAACGATTCGGACATAAAACCTATAAGACAGGTTCAATTTTCTTTTTGATTTCGCAAACAATAGGAGCATCTTTTCGCTTGTTTTTAGTTGCTGGTGTTCTTCAATTGGCCTTTTTTAATGCTTTCGGCATTCCATTTTGGCTTACGGTATTTATAACCATATTACTTATTTGGGCTTATACTTTTAGAGGTGGAATTAAAACTATTGTTTGGACAGATACGCTTCAAACCTTATTCATGCTAACTTCGGTTGTTGTTACTATTGTTGTTATTATGAGTAAATTAGATTTGGATCATCAGAGTGTTTTAAACGCAATAGGTGAGAGTAAACTATCAAAAATATTTACTTGGGACTGGCAGTCTCCTCAAAACTTTTTCAAACAATTTTTCGCAGGAATTGCAGTGGTTATTGTTATGAATGGATTGGATCAGAATATGATGCAAAAGAATTTGACATGTAAAAATACCAAAGAAGCTCAGAAAAACATTTATTGGTTTAGTTTGTCTTTTGTGTTGGCAAATGTAATGTTCCTTTGTTTAGGCGTACTTTTGTATATTTTTGCGCAACAGAATGGAATTATTATACCTGAGAGAACTGATGATTTATATGCATTTCTTGCTTTAAAACATTTTGGCTTACTAGTAGGTGTAATGTTTTTGTTAGGGATTACAGCGGCGGCTTATTCTAGTGCCGATTCAGCCCTAACAGCTTTAACAACTTCCTTTTGTGTTGATTTTTTGAAGGGGGAAGTAACGCAAAAAAAGAGGTTAGGAATTCATTTGATATTTTCAGCTATCATGTTTGTGGTGATAGTGGTGTTTAGCCTCATAAATGACCAGAGTGTTGTTACTGCTGTGTTTAAAGTGGCTGGATATACTTATGGACCATTATTGGGCTTGTTTGCTTTTGGTATGAGTAACTCTAGAAAAGTAAAAGATTTTTGGGTTCCATATATTTGTTTTGTATCTCCAATAGTAACCTATTTAATTTGTGCTTATTCAGAGCAACTGTTGTGGGGATATCAGTTTGGATTTGAGTTGCTAATTTTGAATGGGTTGATTACTTTCTTGGGCTTGATTCTTATTTCTGAACGAAAAAGGATGCTGATGTCTAATACCAAATTAACATCATGACAAGTATAATAGAAAAAATATTTGGTTAATTAAGTGAGGAAGTAAAAAGGAGTTTGGTTTATAATAATCAAACTCCTTTTTGATTTGTGTCATGGCGTTTTATTTACTTTCATAGATTGCACCGAGTAATGCATTTTGTGATGCTCCTGTAACAGAAGGTAAATTTCCAGTTTGCTTATTTATTCTTTGCATGGCTAACCAAGCGAATGCGATTGATTCAACAAGTTGCACCGAAACTCCAAGTTCATCTGTTGTCGATATTTTTACATTTGGCATGTGGTATTGGAGTCTTTCTAGTAGGTAATCATTATATGCACCACCACCACATGTATAGATTGCGTCAAGTTTAAGATTTGCCTTTATTAAAGAATTGGAAACTGTAACGGCAGTTAATTCAAGTAATGTTGATTGGACATCGGCATTCTGATAAGTTGGTAATAGTTTGAGGTGATTGTTTAACCAGTTTAAGTTGAATAATTCTCTTCCGGTACTTTTTGGGGCAGGTTTTTCAAAGTATTCTTCTCTTAGCATACTATCTAATAGCTCAGGGATAATTTTGCCGGATTTGGCCAAATTTCCTCCCTTGTCAAATTTTTCATTTTTGATTTTGTAAATCCAGGAGTCCATTAAACAATTTGCAGGACCGCTATCGAATCCAATTACATTTATTTCTTCATCTGCAGTAATTGTTATGTTTGCAATTCCTCCCAAATTTAAAATTCCTCTTTTTTCCTTGGTTGAATTCAGAAAGGCTTGATGGAAAGCCGGTGTAAGAGGTGCGCCATTGCCTCCCATAGCCATATCCATTCGTCTAAAATCGGTCACCGTAGTAATTTTTGTTTTGGCAGCAATTAAATTGCCATCACCGAGTTGCATCGTGAAAGGATAATTGGATAAAGGTGAATGAAAAACAGTTTGGCCGTGACAGCCAATGCCTTTTATTTGGGAATGATGAACACCTGCTTTTTTAATTAAATTATTTGCCGTTTCCGCGTAGCATAGTGCTAGTTGATGATCAATTTCTCCCAGTGTAAGTAGATCGGTCTTGAATGTTCTTACTAATAGATCTAATTTTTCTTTTAAATTAATAGGAAAATCTTCTGAATGACTTTGGAGTACATTCACTTTTCCTTCACTGAAATTTACTAGAACAGCATCGATACCATCCATACTTGTTCCTGACATTATACCAATATGTAAATTCATCTGATTGAATATGAAATTAAAAACATAGCTAAGTCCTATCATTTAGTAGGATATATGCTTCTTATAGAAGCAATTAATTTGGCCATTTACTTAGCGTTTTTTGTTTGTATTTTTCATTGAATACTTGAATTGCATCGTAGATTCCTTGATGGATTGAAATTCTAATGTTTTTTTCATAAATCTGACGACTTTTTCTTGTTGGGTGAACTCTATTGGATAGGAAAATATAAAGCAAATTATTTTTTGGATCCATCCATGTAAAGGTGCCTGTGAAACCGGAGTGTCCGAAACTTTCGGCACTGGCCGAGTAGGCTGGGTAACACTTTTCAATCGATAATGTATCATTTCCAAGTAAAGGTTTATCAAATCCTAAACCTCGTCTATTGTTATTGTCTGGAAATTGAATTTTGGTAAATTCTTTCATTGTCTTTTCAGAGATATATCGTTTTCCACCATATTCTCCCATTTGTAAATACATTTGCATCAGCTTTGCTAAATCATTTGCCGTTGCAAAAAGGCCTGCATTTCCTGATATGCCCCCCATCATTGCACAGCCTTCATCATCTACATATCCATGTAGTTGTGTATTTCGAAAATAGTTATCGTATTCCGTTGGAATTATTCTGGAAGCAGGATAGTTGTTGTGTGCGTTAAAATCTATCGTATAAGCACCCAAAGGTCTGTAAAATTCTTGCTTAAGATAATTGGGATATTCTTTATGGGTCATATTTTTAATCATTTCTGGAAATATAAAATAAGCCAGTCCTGAATATCGATATTCTTTTGTATTCAACAAGTCGGATTCTTTAATGCTTTTATATAATTTTTTTCTGTAATTTTTGTTTAGATACATTTGGGGAGCGACTTCAACAGAATATTTTTTTGTCTTTGTAAAGCTGAAAATGTGTCTTTTGAAGTTTTTATTCTCATCAATGGTGCTATTCCAAAATGGAATCCATGGGGCTAATTGAGCTTGGTGAGCAAGAACATCTCTGAATAGAACATCAGCCTTATTCGACCTTTTAAAATCTTTCCAGTAAACGGATAATTTTTCATCTATATTGATTTTGCCTTCATCAACAAATCGCATAAGTGCAGGAAGTGGTCCTGTTATTTTAGTAACTGATGCCAAATCGTAAATATCGTCGGAGAGAACGGGTTCTAATTTTGCGTAAGTGTGAAAGCCAAAACACTTGTGATAAATCACTTTTCGGTCTTTAGCTATTAATATTTGACAACCAGGGAAAGCATTGTTTTCAATACCAAGTTGAGCAACTGAATCAATTATATGATAAAGTGTTTCAGAATCAATTCCCGCCATCTCAGGGATAGTGTATTGAAATCGGATTGTTTCATCTAATGCAATATCAATTTCACTCTGGGATTTACAAACCGTTGGACTATGTTCAGAATAGGTAAGGCCTCCAAAAATAATTTGAGCTGCTACCTTATGAGTATCCTCTGTATTGTTATTTGAAAATAATATTGTTGACGCACATTTGAAAATAGGGAGGGGTTCAATTATTTCTAGTGAGCCAAAAATGGAAAGTATAATATTGGGACAAGCTTCTAGCTTAGAAAGCAATTTTGAGGCTTGTTCTAAATTTTTTGTTGTAATATCGTGAATACTGATTATTAAAATATCCTTATTTTTTAGTTGAAGATGGTCTAATTCATAATTGGTTGAGATAGAGTCGCTGTTAATTGCGATACAGCTAATTCGAGAATATTTTTTAAGCGTATTTTGAAAGGAAGAAAGTGTATTTATTGTGTCTATTGATATGGAAACAATTTTCTTATTATCTAATTCTCTTATAGGAATGAGTTTTTTTATGTTTTTGTTTATACAAACAGATGAATTGATTTTTTGAATATGGTTTATTATGGAATCCAGATTCTCAATTTCAGATTTTATGTTTGTAGAATCAATTGTTTGTGCCGTTGAATTTTGAACGGTATAAAATAGAAGAAGGAAAAGAATAACTGTATTTTTCATGATCAATTTTAAATAAAGAGGTGAGGTTCAACGATATATTTAATGATGAACAGCTCCTAAAATTTATATTTTATTTGTTGTAGTTTTTAAGGATTTTTATTCAGCTATTAAATGATAGGAATGGATACTATCCATAGTATTTCTAATTTATAGGCTGGAACTTTTACACCAATATCGAAGCCTTTTATGCTTGAAGGTTCCAAATTGTGGTTGTCAATTGAACTAGCATTGGATCGGCATCGTTTTAATCTGTAAATAGAAACAAGCTTTTTTTAGTCACATAATCGTATCTTCTCTAATGTGTTGGCTATACTTTCCCTAAGCATATTATAAATTTACATAGCTAAAGTGAATTGATGAGCGATTTTTTATGAAACTTTCATTTGTAGTAAGGCATTTAGTTTGATAATCGTCTTGATCTAAATTCATAGATCTTGTATTTTTAATACAAATATAAATTAATTAATCACATGTAATACATCTTACATGGTAATTTGTTTATGGTGAATATTTTTATGATGATATTTTTCGTCATTTAAATAAATTAAAATATTACAGATCTATGTGACTATATATACGAAATATTTTGTATCGTATTCTTTTTTATAAAGATAAATTTGATGAAATATTTTTTATTAGGTTAACTGATAGTCTTTTGTCATACATGTAGATTTATTTATGAAAATTTCTATCAAATTATTTCGTGAAAAATTGGTTGTTTGAATTTGAGTAATAGGAATAATATAAGGTACAAGTGTTGATGGAATGGATTCTGTATTGGTTTATTTTAATAGCAGTGCATGTTATTAAAGGTATTTTGTGGAGTTCGCTCTAGATTGGAGAAATGACATAATTGACTTGCTTGTTGATTATACCATTGATATGAATGAATCTTGAGAAATTGATCATCATCTTGCGGTTGTTTATTCGGGAAGTGCAAATAATTTTTAGATAAAGTAGTTAGAGGTCAGTAGATCAATTCACATCTAATATTATGAATTGATCTACTGGTCATTGAAGAATTTTTTTCGGATGTTTAATATATTATTATTTCCTATTGTTTAGCATATTTTTGATTTGTGAAATTGGTGTAATAAGAATGTTTTGAAACATGTGGCTAATTGTCTTGTAATTTAATTTTAGAATTCTATATTTGTATAGATGTAACATGTAATACCAATTAATTCCTAGAAAATGAAATACTTTCTTATTCTAATAATTTTTGTAATCGCTTGCTCTTGTAATAAGGAGAATCAACTTTTAATTGAAGCAAACAATATTTCCAAACTGATAGAGGCTAAATATTCACCAGATCAAAGAGAAGCTGTTTTTCAACCTTCGTTCTTTTTCGAAAACAATAAATTGATAGTAGGAGGAGAAACTAGTGAGTTGATAGCAAAGCAAGCTTTGTATACTGCACTTGAAAAGTTAGATGTTAAAATAATAGATAGCTTAGAATTATTGCCAGAAGAAAAATTAAAGGACAAAAATTGGGGTTTAGTTAATCTGAGTGTGGTTAACCTAAGAGCTCATTCCAGACATTCGGCAGAGCTTGTTTCGCAAGCTATTTTAGGAACTCCTGTTAAAGTTTTAAAAGAAGAAAATTCATGGTATTTGATACAAACTCCCGATCGGTACATTGCCTGGGTTGACGGAGCTGCAATTGCTTTAAAAACAGGAAGCGAAATGGAGGTGTGGAGGAATTCAAACAGAGTAATCTTTCTTCCTGATTTCGAAGTTGTAAAAGATCCGGGACAAAATGAGGTGGTGACTGATTTGGTTGCAGGGGCAATTCTCGAAGTTGGGAAAGAGAATCAGAACAGTTATGATTTGACTTTACCTGATGGAAGAAGAATACAAGTTGAAAAATCGAATTGTGAGTTGCTTTCTGATTGGAAAACAAGGGGGTTGAAAGATGCATCTATTTTAACCAAAACAGCAAAGCAATTTCTTGGTCGCCCTTATTTGTGGGGTGGAACTTCAGTAAAGGGGGTAGATTGCAGTGGATTTGTCAAATCAGTTTATTTTATAAACGGGATCATTTTGGCCCGTGATGCATCATTGCAGTTTCTTCATGGAGATACCATTTCTCCAGGGCAGGGATTTTTAAAGTTGGCGGAGGGAGATCTGGTTTTTTTCGGAAGAGCTGGAATAGATGAGAAACCAACGAAAGTTACTCATGTGGGGATGTATATGAATAAAGGAGAATATATTCATTCTTCAGGCCGAGTTAGGATTAATAGTTTCGATCCAAAAGCAGAAAATTATAATGATTATAGATCGGTAACCTGGCTGGGTGGCCGTAGGATTTTAAGTCGAATAGGAGAATCAGGAATAATTAGAGTTTCTGAGCATCCATGGTATTAGAAAGATTATGACTATAGACAGAAGAAAATTTTTAGGAAATACTGGTTTGTTGGCTGGAGCTGCACTTTTGCTTCCGGCAATGAATTCTTGCGGAGGAACAGGAACAGGTAAATCAAAACATTCAGGAACCGGATTGAAACTTAGTTTCGAACCTTATGAATTGCAGTTGAAACATGTATTTACTATTGCATCTTTTTCCAGAACAACTACCCCGGTTATGCTTACCAAAATTGAGTGGGATGGAATTGTTGGTTATGGAGAAGCTTCCATGCCTCCTTATTTAGGAGAGTCTCACGAGACTGCAACTAAATTTTTAAGTAGTTTAAAACTGAAACAATTTTCGGATCCATTTCGCTTGAATGAAATTCTAAGTTATGTTGATTCTGTTGCCGAAGGTAACTGTGCCGCAAAAGCATCAATTGATATCGCTTTGCATGATTTGGTAGGGAAATTATTAGATAAACCTTGGTTTAAAATATGGGGATACAATCAGGAGGATACTCCGGTAACCACATTCACCATTGGGATGGATAAACCTGATGTGGTAATTGAAAAAGTGAAAGAAGCTTCTCCTTATAAAATGTTAAAAGTGAAAATTGGGAGGGGTACCGATGAGGAGATGATTAATACAATTCGAAAAATTACAGATGTGCCTTTGTGCGTGGATGTGAATCAGGGATGGAAAGACAAACAAGAGGCTTTAGATAAAATTCATTGGTTAAAAGAGCAGGGAGTTGTTTTTGTTGAACAGCCAATGGACAAGCACAATTTGGAAGATATGGCTTGGTTGACGCAGCACAGTCCCTTGCCTACAATTGCAGATGAAGCCATTCAGCGATTGGATGATGTGGCAAAATTGCATGGAGTTTATTCCGGGATCAATATCAAATTGATGAAGTGTACCGGAATGCGAGAAGCTCATAAAATGATGAATGTAGCCCGTTCATTGGAAATGAAAGTGATGATAGGATGCATGACCGAAACGTCTTGTGGTGTTAGTGCAGCAGCCCAGCTGTCGCCTATGGTTGATTGGGCCGATTTGGATGGAAATTTATTAATATCAAACGATCCTTTTAAAGGAATTGAGGTTCAGGACGGAAAAGTTATTTTGCCCGACCTACCTGGAATTGGAGTTACAAAAATATAAATGATTTAGAATTATTTTTTACTAACCAAAAATTAATACAATGAGAAAAATTGCATGTATTACCCTAATCATGCTTCTTGGTTGGCAAGTATCCTGGGCACAGGATTTGCTGGTTAAAGGCAAGGTTACGGACAGTGATAAGGTATCTTTACCCGGGGTATCCATTGTCAAAAAAGGAACATCGACTGGAACCATTTCAGATATAGATGGAAAATACGAATTGAAAGCAGAGGTTGGTACTACCTTGGTATTTAGTTTTGTTGGGATGGAACCTCAAGAGATTCAGGTTGATGATCAGGAAAATATTAATGTAGAGCTTGTTGCTCAGTCGGTTGGAGTTGGAGAGGTAGTTGTAACAGCTATGGGTATCAAGAAGGATAAAAAAGCCTTGGGGTATGCCGTACAAGCCGTAGATGCAACCGAACTTTTAGAAGGAAACCAAAATAATTTGGTAGGTGGTCTTCAAGGAAAAGTGTCGGGTGTTACAATTGTTAATTCTGGTGGAGCCCCAGGCTCCTCTGCTGTAATTCTGATTCGTGGAGGGACTTCAATTACGGGTGATAATCAACCATTATTTGTAGTCGACGGTATTCCTATTGATAATTCAACCAGCTCAAGTCTGGAAGTTGCGAGTGCTAACAGAGCCTCTGACATTAACCCTGAGGATATTGAAAGTATTTCGGTACTAAAGGGAGCTGCAGCTGCGGCACTTTATGGAATACAAGCTGCTGAAGGTGCGGTTATTATTACAACCAAAAGAGGGAAAGCAGGGGCGAGTGTTATTAGTTATTCAGGTTCAATGTCTGTTAATCAGGTTCTTGGAACTCCGGATATTCAGACACAATATGGACAAGGTAAACAATTGGTGAGTGCCCAAGGTACTACAATTGATACCGATTCTGAATTTTCATGGGGAAATAAATTGGCTTCAGGTGCTTCCGTTTATAAAAATATTGAAGACTTTTACAGTACAGCTATAACACAAAATCATAACGCTAGTTATTCTGGTGGTACTGAGAAAGGAAACATATATATTTCAGTAGGAAATGTATCGCAGGATGGTGTGGTCGAAGAAACAAGCTACGATAAGACTTCTTTTAAGGTTAATGCAAATTCTAATTTTAATGAGAAATTAACTTTAGGTGTATCGGCCAATTATATTACCACTAAAACAAAAAGTACAAAACAAGGTAATGCTTCAGGAAGTAGTTTCAAAAGTTTATTAGCTTATCCGGTTAATATAGATGCTAAAGATTATTTAAATACAGATGGATCTCAAAAACGTTTTTTTGCATCACAAGAATTTGACAATCCATATTGGAGTATTCACAATAGCCCGAATACTGATGAGGTGGATCGCCTTATTGGAATTTTGAGTTTAAATTATGATTTCTGTGAAGATTTAAGTTTATCCTATAAACTTGGAATTGACCATTACAATCAATTTAATAAGAAAATTACAGGAGATGATGGTTTCGTTGAAAATCGTGAAAGTGGATACATTAGTCAATTTGAAAAGGAACACTCTAAGCTGACATCAAATTTATTCTTAACCTATCAGAAAAAAATTACAGATGATTTTTCATTGGATGCAATGGTAGGTAATTCTGTTGAAGAGTTAGATATAAGAACAACCTATACAAACGGAGATGGATTTCAAGCTCCTGGTATTTATAGCATTGGAAATGTTCTGATTGAAAATCAATCGATAAGAGAATTAATTACTCGTAAACGAACTGTAGGTTTATTTGGAGAATTAAAGCTAAGTTGGCAAAATGTGCTGTTCTTAACAGCCACAGGAAGAAACGACTGGTCATCAACATTACCAAAAGATAAAAGATCTTTTTTCTATCCATCTGTTGGAATGTCTGCTATTGTTACCGATTTTTTAAAGAACAACGGCACAGATATTACTTCTCCATCAGGACTTAATTATTTAAAATTGAGAGCTACATGGGCAAAAGTTGGTAAGGATGCTCCTATTGGTGCATTGGAAAGTTCTCTGGGGACTAATATTAATGGTTTGGCTAGTTCTGCGTATACATGGAATGGTGTTGATGTTGGAAATCCGGATTTGGAACCAGAGTTTACCAATAGTTATGAGGTGGGAGTCGATACCAGATTTCTTCACAATAGAATTGGACTTGATTTGAGTTATTATTACAGTAAATCTGAAAATCAAATATTAGAAGACATTAGGGTTCCGCCTACAACAGGGACTTTTTATGCTACTCTTAATGGAGGATCTATTGTAAATAAAGGTTTGGAAGCAATGCTTTCTCTAAAAATATTTCCAACAACATCTAAATTTAGATGGGATATGGATTTGAATTTTGGAATGAATGATAGTAAAGTAAAAACTCTTCCTGGTTTCTTAAACGAAGTTTACCTATCTGATTCCTGGACATTTAATAGTTCTGCTGCAGGAGCCGCTGTCCTAGATGGGTCATTATTTTGTCTTAGAGGTAAACGTCCGCAACAAAATGAAAAAGGTGAAGTTGTAATTAATTCTAACGGATTACCCACTCTGCAAGATGCAACATATGATGATGTAAATCGAATTCCGGATTGGACATTGGGAATTACGAATTCTTTAAGTTACAAAAACTTTAGATTGTCATTTTTGATTGATATCGTGCAAGGTCAGGAAGTTTATAATGCTACAGAGTCGGCATTATCTTATTATGGACTTAGTGAAAATACGCTGGACAGAGGCGAATCGGTAATTTTACCTGGCGTTGATGTGAATGGAAATGCAAATCAAATAGCTGTTGTAAAAGATCAAAGCTATTATCAGAAATACTATTCTTTAAATTCTGAGAACTTTGTAGAGGATGGATCCTTTGCCAGATTAAGATATGTGACCTTATCCTACAAATTTCCACAAAGAGTATTGGATAAATTATCGCTGACTGCATTGGAAATTTATGCAACAGGAAGAAATTTGATCACAATAACCAATTATAGTGGTGTGGATCCAGAGGTAAATACTTTTGGCGCCGGTATCTCAGGTGCTGGGTCAATGTCCATCGATAATTTGGGTACTCCTAATGTGAAAGGTTTTGATCTTGGTTTAAAATTCAAATTCTAAAATTTAGAAAAATGAAAATATTTAGATATATATTAGTAATAATGGTTCTTCATCTCACTGCGTGTAGTGAAGACTATTTTGATGTAAACAGCTCCGAGACGACTCCAACAACAACATCACTGGAACCACAATACAGAATTCAGGGAGCAATCGAAAATACAACAGGAACTGCACAATACAGATCTATTAGAGAAGTATTGGGAGTAATACAAAACGGTGCTCAGGGTACGGCAGATTATGATTCTGAAACCTGGAATTATACATTTACAACAGGTCGTTATTTTTTATGGCAGAATGCTTACGTTTATTCACTACCTAATACGGCTGATTTAATTGTTTTGGGGACAAAATACAATGCACCTAACTATGTTGCCGTTGGTAAAATATTACGAGCTTATATATTGGGGATGACTACCGATCAATATGGAGACATTGTGACTAAGGGTACGTACGATGGAGAGAGCACAATGAACATTACTCCTGAATTTGTAAGTCAGAAAGAAGTCTATCAAACGATATTTCAATATTTAGATGAAGCGATTGGGGAATTGGATCAGGAAAGTTCAATTGAATTGAATAAAGAAAATGGTGATGTTCTTTATGGTGGAGATCAACAAAAGTGGAAGCAATTTGCTTATGCGCTAAAGGCAAGGCATTTAAATCATCTTTCCAAAAAATCATCGGGAGATATGGCTTACGATGCAGATGCAATAATTGCTGCATGTGCCAAGGCGATTAATTCAAACGACGTAAATGCTCAAAAAAATTACGGTGGTGGAACGGCTGAAAATGACAATCAGCCATTCAGTGCGCACGGCTATGGTTCCAGCAGATTTGATTATTTTTCTGAGTTCTTTGTGAATTTATTGAAAAATCCTTTGAATCTGGACACACCTTACGAAGATCCTAGATTGTCTGTTATTGTACCAGAGGCGGTAAATGGAGGATATCAGGGAATTGTTATTGGTACAGCAGTGCCTAAAGACAATGAAGGAAACTCTTTAAAAGATAACTATTCGCCTGGTAATGGTGGCTTTTATACTAGTGCAGCATCACCAACTTACATGTTTACGTACAGTGAGGTGAAATTTATCGAGGCGGAAGCTAAATATAGAAAAGGAGATTTATCAGGTGCTTATGATTCTTTTAGAACAGGTGTGCAAGCTGATTTGGAAAAGCTGAGTGTTGGTTCTGAAGATATTACTGCTTATTTGACCCTGTTGGATAGTGAAGTTGGAACAACCAATATTAACCTTTCTCACATCATGGTTCAAAAATACATTACAAACATATTAAATGCTGAAACTTGGGTAGATATGAGACGCATGGATTACAGTTCGGAAATATACCCAGGTTTAAAACGTCCGGAGAATGTGAATTTGGATATTTTTCCTGGAGAAAATGATTGGATTAAGGCTATGATGTATGAGTATAATGAGGAAGATAGGAATTATGTTAATATGCCAAATAACAGTCCTTATGTGAGATTGACAACACCTGTTTGGTGGGATCAGTTGGAGTAGGAGTTGATTTTGGAATTAGAGAGCTTTAAGAGCCCACTCTTTTACGAGTGCAGTTAATTAATATAATCGAACAAAATCCTGGATACTAATTCAGGTACTATGTAGTAGTAGTGTAACAGGGATTCTTCGGGATCCCTGTTTTTTTGTATGTAAAAGCTTCATTAATTTTTTACTATCTTCATAAGATGCCATCACAGTTCGTATTCGAACACCTGCTGTGTTAATTACGGACAGTTAACTCTTTTTCATTTTTTAAAATATTGGTTTAGTTTTTGATTTAAAGAGATATAGTAATTTTGGTATTTGATTTGAATAAGAAAAACAGATGATATGTATCGAAGGGTTAAGTTTTATAAATATGTAATTGTATTATTCCTGGCTGTAATTAATTTATGGTCATTCAATGTGGAAGCACAAGAAAAGAAGAATGAATTAAGCTCAGGTGCATTTTCATCTTACGATAAGGTTTTTAACGGCAATATTCAGGATCTTAATTTAGATGATTATGCAGATGGTCCGCATTTCTTTTGGCTCGACGATAAAACTGTGAAGTCGTGGTATATTAATCATGAAAAAGAGGGGAATACAATTGATATCCGGGAGAAAAAGATAAAGATAAAAGGTGATTCGGTATTGGTTAAAGGACAAAAAGGTGATCGAAATGAGTATTGGCTTCGAAAGGGAAAATATCCAATTCAAAGTGCAGAATATTCAGGGGTGACAAAACTGTTGGCAATTGGCGATGTGCACGGAGAATATGATGTACTGGTGGAATTACTTCGAAACATAGGAGTCGTTAATGAAAACTTGGATTGGGATTGGGGAGACGGACATTTGGTTTTTGTTGGAGATATTTTTGACCGGGGAGATAAAGTGACCGAAAGTCTGTATCTAATCAAGAAATTACAGAGACAGGCAAATGAAAATAAGGGGAAACTACATCTATTGTTGGGAAATCATGAAGTAATGGTTTTAATGAACGATTCTCGTTACGTTGCTCCGAAGTATAAGAATATGTGCCAAAGGTTAATGTTTAATTACCCGCGTTTTTTTCGGGTAGATACAGAATTGGGGAAATGGCTTCGATCATTAAATTCCGTGGTTAAAATTAATGATTTACTATTTGTTCATGGTGGCTTGTCTCCTGATTTAGTTGATAGAGGACTTAGCTTGGAGCAAATAAACAATGATATTCGAAATAGTTTAAGTGCAGATAATAAGATGACACATGAGGAGTTGATGAGATCCATATATTTTCCCGAAAACCCCTTGTGGTATAGAGGTTATCTGATGAAATCAAGAAGTTATTCGATCATTACTAATGAAGAATTAAATAAGGTACTTTCTTATTATGATGTTAATCGAATTTTTTTCGGGCATACAGAGGTTGAATCGATTCGTTTTTTACATGAAGGTAAGGTCGTAGCAATAAATGTTCCAATGGGATATTCTGAAATTGAGCCTCAGGTAGTGTTAATTGAAGATGGAAAATATTATCGTTGTTTTTCAGATGGAAGAAGAGAGTTAATTGAATAATGTTTTTACAAAATAATGCAATGAGTAGACTGTTGAATACAATTGGGCTAAAAAATAATAACAAGAAATGTTTTTTCACAAAAGCCTTCTTAATCTTATTGATATTTCTCTATTCGATTCCAGTTAGTGCTGTTTCCAAAAAGGATAGAGACAGCTTGTTGCAATTGCCATTGTTTAAAAACGAAAAGCTCCTTGAGTTCGAATTAAAAACTAATTTATCCAATTTGCTAAATGATATTGGTGAGGATCGGAAGTATCATAAATGCGAATTGCGGTTAATTGAGAATGAGAAGCAACTAGGGAATAAGATAGATGTTGAAGTAATGACCCGGGGAAATTTCCGAAGACGAAAACAAAACTGCGATTTTCCGCCATTACGATTTAAGTTGCCCGTAGAAAGTGTAACAGGAACTGAGTTCGAAGGGCAAAGCAAGTTAAAGTACGTAAGTCATTGCCAGTCTTACGAGGATGGATTTGAGCAGAACACCATAAAAGAATATCTGATCTACAAGATGTATAACCTTATCGACGAACACAGTTATAGGGTTCGCTTATCACAAGTTTCATTCATAGATAGCCTTACTAGTGATACCATTAGTAAGTTTGGTTTTTTTCTGGAAGATAAAAATGACCTTGCCACCCGAAACGGGAAAGTGATACTGCATTATAAAAATTTAAAGCAATACAATATTCTTCGAAAGAATATGGTAATGCTGTCTTTGTTTCAGTTGATGATTGGAAATTCAGACTGGGATGTTTGTCGGTTGCACAATATTGATATTTTGTCGGTGGATGAACAGAGCATTCCAGTTGCAGTACCTTTCGATTTTGATTGGTCGGGAATAATCAATCATACTTATTTCACCTTGGATCCTACGATAGCTTCTGATGCAAAGTACAAACGAAAATATAAAGGTTACAGATGGAGCGATGAGGAACAGAATGCTGCTTTTACAGATTTTAATGAACTGAAGGAAGTATTTCTGGAATTGATTTCACAATGCGAATATTTAAATGAAGAGAATAGGCATGGATTAACAGAGTATATCCTCAAATTTTATGAATTGATAGGCTCAAAAAAGGATGTCAAGGACGTTATTCGGAAAAATGCTCCTAAAATTCCATTGGTCAGATAAAAAGTAGGTTTTTTTTGAAAAAAACTGAAATTTTAAGCGCAAACGATAAAAATAAGGGGTTTTGATCCTGTTTTTATCGTTTTTTTGTTTGGTTGAGGCTGTTTTTTTTGCAAGTAGAATTGTGAAATTGAATTATTTTATTCACATTTGTACCATTACAAAGGGGGGTGTTGAGTAAAAATTAAATATTTTTTTGCTGAGTACCCCTTTTTTTCAATACGGATTAAAATATCAACAACTAAAATTTTTGCGTTTATGACCACAATTAGATTTAAAGCGTTAGGGGAGTTACTTAAAAGAGAACCTAAAGCGGTTCATTTTCCTTCAAATAAGGTAACTGATTATTATGGGGAATTAGTTTTTAATGTAGAATCTATGAGAAAGTATCTTTCTAAAGAGGCTTTCCGTGCAGTAATGACTGCAAATCAAAAAGGTTTGGCTGTAGATCGAAAAATGGCGGATGGTATTGCTGCAGGTATGAAAGCATGGTCCATTGAAAAAGGAGCAACTCATTACACTCACTGGTTTCAGCCATTAACAGATGGAACTGCTGAAAAACACGACGGTTTTATCGATTATGGTGATGGTGGTCATATGATCGAAAATTTTTCTGGAAGTTTGTTAGCTCAGCAGGAACCTGATGCATCTTCATTCCCTTCAGGAGGTATCCGTCAAACATTTGAAGCCCGTGGTTATACAGCTTGGGATGTATCATCTCCGGCTTTTATTGTTGGTACTACTCTTTGTATTCCTACTATATTTATATCTTACACAGGAGAGGCTCTTGATTACAAGGCGCCGTTACTGAAAGCATTAGCTGCAGTTGACGAGGCCGCTGTTCCTGTTTGTCAGTATTTCGATAAAAATGTAACTAAAGTTCATACCAATTTAGGATGGGAACAGGAATATTTCCTAATTGATGAAGCTTTATATTTGGCTCGTCCTGATTTGGTTTTAACAGGTCGTACTTTAATGGGACACTCTTCGTCTAAAGATCAGCAGTTGGATGACCATTATTTTGGGTCAATCCCAGAGCGTGTTACCGCTTTCATGATGGAATTGGAAGTTGAATGTCATAAATTGGGAATTCCTGTGAAAACCCGTCACAATGAGGTGGCTCCAAATCAGTTTGAGCTGGCACCTATTTATGAAGAAGCTAACCTTGCCAATGACCACAATCAGCTGGTTATGGATGTTATGAAAAAGGTTGCCCGTCACCATAAATTCCGTGTTCTTTTCCACGAAAAACCATTTGCAGGTATTAATGGATCAGGTAAACACAATAACTGGTCATTAGGAACCGATACAGGTGTTGTTCTTTTAGCTCCAGGTAAAAACCCTAAAGCGAATATTCAATTCCTTACTTTTGTTGTAAATACTTTGATGGCTGTATATAAAAATCAGGATTTGTTGCGTGCTTCAATTCTTACAGCATCAAACAGTCACCGTTTAGGTGCTAATGAGGCACCACCTTCAATTATTTCAGCTTTCCTTGGAGATGAAGTTTCAAGTATGTTGGATAGAATTGTAGAGGAAGTTGGTGAAAGAAAAATGACACCTGATGAAAAAACAGCTTTAAAATTGGGTATTGGCAGAATTCCTGAAATTATTTTAGACAATACAGATCGTAACCGTACTTCGCCATTTGCATTTACAGGAAACCGTTTTGAGTTCCGTGCTGTTGGATCTTCAGTGAATAACGCTGCGGCTATGACAGCTTTAAGTGCGGCTGTTGCTGTTGAGTTAAGAGAATTTAAAATTGCAGTAGATGCTTTAATCGAACAAGGAATCAAAAAAGATGAAGCAATCTTCCAGGTTCTTAAGAAAATGATCATTGAATGCAAGCCAATCCGTTTTAATGGAGATGGTTATTCTGAAGATTGGGTAGTAGAAGCTAAGAAAAGAGGCTTAACAAATATTACAAGTGTTCCTGAATCAATTTCTAAGTATCTTGATCCAGCAGCTAGAAAGTCTTTGATTGGAAGTGGAGTAATGACAGAGAAAGAATTGGAAGCTCGTGTTGAAGTTGAATTAGAAAAATACACTAAGAAAATTCAAATTGAAGCTCGTGTTCTTGGAGATTTGGCAATTAACCATATCGTGCCAACGGCTGTTGCTTATCAAACTAAGCTAATTCAAAACGTTCAGGGCTTAAGAGATATCTTTACCAACAGTGAGTATGAAGAATTGTCTGGTGCACGTAAAGAGTTAATTAAAGAAATTTCGGTTCACATTAGTTCAATTAAAGCTAAAGTGAGAGAGATGATTGATGCTCGTAAAGCATGTAATGTATTGAAAGAAGGTATGGAAATGGCTACGGCTTATGATGAAAAAGTTCGTCCTTACCTTTCTAGTATCAGATATCATATTGATAAGTTGGAGTTGGTCGTTGATAACGAAATGTGGCCATTGCCAAAATATCGTGAATTGTTATTCAATAACTAGTCGAGACAACAATAAAAATTGCAAAAGGATGTTCATTTACTTGAACATCCTTTTCTGTTTTATATAAGAAATGTTTATCTCTACTAACAAAACATTGACCACTGGAATAAAATAATTATTTTTATACCTTGTTAGTACAATAATTGAATTTTAAACTCATCTGATGAAGCTTTTTTCCAATATCTGTATTTTTATTATTCTGGGAGTATTTGTTTCCTGTTCTTCGCAATCCTACGTAAATCGAGGCGATAAAATGGTTCAATCCGGACAGTATTATTATGCACAAGGTTTGTACGAAAAGGCTTACAAAAAGTCAAAGGATAAAGAAGCTAAAGCTGATATTGCATTTAAAGCTGCTTCTTGTTTCGATCAGGTAAATGAGGTGCGTAAGGCTTCCTCATGGTATCGAAGAGCCATATTAAACCGGGATACTTTCTCAAATGCAGTTTTAAATTTAGCTTATGCTGAAGTGAAAAATGGGAAAATGGAAGAGGCCGAGGAAAATTTCTGGGAGTATCAGGATCTAAAGCCCGAAGCAAAAGCAGAGAATGATCCTTCTCAGATCTTAAAAAGAATTAGCACGTGGGAAGAGTATCCGGGAAGATATAAAGTTGAGATATTAAATGACTTTAATTCTTCGAGCAGCGATTTTTGTCCTGTTTATATGGGGAAAGATACGAATGTTATCTTTTTCTCTTCAACGAGAAAGTTGAATGGTAAGCCGAAAAAAGATGGTGTGACCGGAGATTTTCATTCAAATATTTTTGAATCGCATTATTCCAATGAAGTGATCCGAAAGAGTAAAAAGAGAAAAGGGAGAGAGGCAACATCACGAAAAGTAATTGTTGATACTTATCAATGGAGCAAGGCTCGTGGTGTGGGAGATACAATTAATTCTGAATGGAACGAAGGTGCTGCATGTTTTTCTCCTGAGGCAGATGTGTTGTATTTTACTTCTTCTCGAAAAATAACTAAAGACAATCAGGGAACAAAAATATTTGTTGTGCAAAGGCAGGAAGATGGCTGGGGAAGTGTCGCTCAACTTGATCTGGTTCCGGATAGTCTGTCCGTGGGACACCCTTCTATTTCGGCTGATGGTAATATTCTGTATTTCGTATCCGATATGCCTGGAGGTTACGGAGGAAATGATATCTGGATGGCAAAAAAGAGTGGAAGCAGTTGGAGTGAACCTCAAAATATGGGTCGGCCAATCAATTCACCAAACAATGAGTTGTTCCCCTTCATAAAGAACAATGGCGATTTATTCTTTACTTCTGACCGTAAAGAAGGTATGGGCGGTTTGGATATTTATCAGGCAAAACGGCAGGAAACCGGTGTGTGGAAAGTGGAGAATATGAAATATCCAATCAATTCGACTGCCGATGATTTTGCAATAGTATTCCAGCCTGATCAGGAGAAGGGAATGTTTACATCTTCGCGAAAAAACGGCAACGACGATATTTATAGATTTGATTATGTGCCTTTGCAGTTTTCTTTTTCGGGGAAAATTGTAAACTCTGAAACAAACGAATTTATTGCTAATGCAGATGTTCATATCGTTTCTTCGAATGGTGAGCAAATGGATAGTAAATCTACTGAAGACGGGCAATTTAATGTGGAGCTTGATCCTGAATCGGAATACATTGTAATGGTTTCAGCTGAAGGATATCTAAATGGCAAAGAGCAGGTGAGCACTTTAGGAATAGAAATCAGCCGTAATTTTAAATCAGTTATTGGTTTAAAACCGATTGAAAAACCAATTGAATTGCCAAATATATTTTACGATTTTGGATCTTGGCAATTAAGAGAAGAATCTAAAACTGCTTTGGATGGTTTGGTGGAAACATTAAATGATAACCCTAAAATTACGATTGAACTGGGATCGCATACCGATTATGTTGGAAGTGAGTCTACAAACCGCGATCTTTCTCAGAAAAGAGCACAGTCTGTTGTCGATTACTTAATAGAGAAAGGAATCTATTGGGATCGATTAATAGCTCATGGTTATGGAGAATCGAAACCTCAGACAATTAATGCGGTGAAGGCAAAAAAGTTTAACTTTTTAGCGGAAGGTGATGTGCTGAGCGAATCTTTTATCAGTAAACTGAAAGAGAAAGAGAAGGAAGAGGCTAATCAGTTGAATCGCAGAACCGATTTTAGAGTGCTGTCAACAGATTATCAGCCGGGGCCAAATTCTAAAGTAAAACCAGGATCTGATTCCAATCAAATAGGGAATACATTAATAAAAGATTTATCAGAAATTAAAGGTGTTTTCTATACCGTTCAGATAGGAGCGTTCAATAAAAACACAATGCCGCCAATACTTCAAAAATACAAAGTTGTTTTCCGCGGAAGCGTGGATAATTCTACGTTGAGATACACTACCGGAATATTTGATGATTTGGAAGAAGCCAAGGCTGAAGCAGGTAAGATTAGTGAAACTGGAATTAATGCATTTGTAATCGCTTACAATAAAGGGAAAAAGATTACCTTTGCCGAAGCAAAAAAATTGAAGAAGTAAATGAGTAAGTAAGAGTGAGTGAGACTATTTTAGGTGTTTGCTATTGAGCGATTTAAAGTCTTCTAATTCTAATCTTTTTGCTTGTTGCTTTTACCTTTTATCTAAACAACCATGAGAAAAGACGAAAGATATAACCTTAGAGGAGTGTCAGCTTCGAAGGAAGATGTGCATAGTGCAATTAAAAATCTGGACAAGGGATTGTATCCAAATGCATTTTGTAAAGTTGTTCCCGATTATCTTACCGGCGATGCAGATTATTGTAATATTATGCATGCCGATGGCGCAGGAACAAAATCATCTCTTGCCTACATGTATTGGAAGGAAACAGGAGATATTTCTGTGTGGAAGGGGATTGCTCAGGATGCATTGATCATGAATTTGGATGATTTGCTTTGTGTTGGTGCAGTTGATAATATTCTTTTGTCATCCACAATTGGAAGAAATAAGAACCTGATTCCGGGAGAAGTTCTTTCTCAGATTATTAACGGAACAGAAGAATTATTAGCTGAGTATAGTAAAATGGGAGTTAATATTCATTCTACAGGTGGAGAAACTGCTGACGTAGGAGATTTAGTTCGAACCATTATTGTCGACTCGACGGTTACCTGCCGAATGAAAAGAGAAGACGTAATTACCAATGAAAAAATCCAGGCTGGCGATGTAATTGTTGGTTTGTCATCATCAGGGAAGGCAACTTACGAAACAGAATACAATGGAGGTATGGGATCTAATGGCCTTACCTCTGCGCGTCATGATGTATTTTCAAAATATTTGGCCGAAAAATATCCTGAAAGTTATGACAATGCTGTGCCAGCGGAATTAGTTTACTCAGGGAACTGTAAATTAACTGATAAAGTTGAAGGAGTTGATATTGATGCAGGTAAATTGGTGCTTTCTCCAACCAGAACCTACGCACCGATTATTAAAAAAATCTTGGATCAATTTCGATCTCAAATTCATGGGATGATTCACTGTTCGGGAGGTGCTCAAACGAAAGTGCTTAATTTTGTTGACAATATTCATATCGTTAAGGACAATATGTTTTCGGTTCCTCCTTTGTTTAAACTGATAAAAGAACAGAGCGGAACTTCATGGGATGAGATGTATAAGGTGTTTAATATTGGACATCGGTTTGAATTATACGTTCCACAGGAAATTGCCGAAAATATTATCTCGATATCAAAAGAATTTAATGTAGATGCTCAAATAATTGGCCGTTGTGAGCCAAACACAGGAAAAAAATTGACGATAAAAAGTGAATTTGGAGAATTTGAGTATTAAGACATAGGAATATACTACAAAAGAGGCTGTCGATAAGACAGCCTCTTTTTGTTTGAAATCAATTAGAGATTTATTTTATTGCGGTTGGCTCGACTTTTTTCAATACTAAAATTTGGTTTTCTTTGGTGATAACATAATTGTAAAATTCTTTTAAATACTCATATTCAGAAGGTAAATATTGCGATTTCCCTGTGTTAAAAGAGTATTTAATCATCACCTTGTTAGCAGATTGATTAATTTGGTATATGTATTCCCCACCATTATCAGGAAGCGTAATTTTAGAAGATTTTGGTTGTTCTTCAATCATATAACTCATGGGAAGTTCCAAAATTAGCAGGTAATTTACGGTTATTGGATATCCAAAATTAACAGGATACTCTCTTTGTTCCAGTTTAAACGGGTTTTCATGTGTTTTGTATTTTAAAATAGGATTCAAATAGATTCTTTCACCTTCCATGTTTACAAGGTTTTCTATTTCTGTTGAGTAGCTAATTTGCAAGGGCTTATTTTTGTCTTCTAGATTTTTATATTCAATTTCTGAAATGTTCCAGTCTTCATAATCCGATTCTAATTTCTCGGTGTGACCGTCTGTGTTATTCGAAATCTTTTTTCTGATATCCACTCCTTCATAGTCATAAAAAGCTTCGGACACTTTACCTTTAAGCTTGCCTTCCTTTGTTAGACTAAGGGTCGACATAATTGCAATTTTTGATCCTTTGCTGGGATTAAGGTTGATCCACTCTGAGTTGGTTTCGGTAATTAATCTGCCTTTGTCATTTAAACATCGAAACGGAAGAATTCCGATTGGACAATAGGGATCTGTTGCATCCATTAAATAGTTTTTGTCTCCTATCTTTGCGCAGGCAACAACATAGTTCATTTGGGTTATTGTAGGATGCGATGGATGAATAATTCCGTTTTGTCGTGTGCTCAAAACAACAGGATTCGTTTGTATTCCAGCCGTACGCAGCATGGCTACTAAAAGTAGATTGATTTCAGCAGAACTTCCCGATTTTTCTTTCCATATAGCTCTTAAGCTTTTGTCGCAAAACAGACGTTTTTTCTCATTCCATTTAATTGTATTCTGCACTGCTTGGAAAATTAAAACCGTTTTTTCTTCTTCGCTTTTTGCGTCAGCAATAATTTCAGGCAGAATGTCCTTAATAAATCCATCTTTTTTTAAGGCTCCTCCAAAATCGTCTGATTTAATTAGTTTGTCTTGAACATCCTCCCAGGTGGAAGTGAAATTATGCAATACTCCGTAATCATACTTGTAAGATTGCAATTCAAATTCAATGCAGCTTAAGTAGTTTTCTTCGGCAAGCATGTACGATTCTGTTTTAAACGAAGGAATGTTTTCCGCATAGTATTCATTAACATTGGAATTGGGTGTGAGAGTATATTGGTGTACTTTGCTATCAATATTTCCTGTGGAATTATCTCTGTATTTAATCAAAAAATTTTCTGGCCTGTTCGTTTCATCTAATTTCTTTATGGGATAGTATCCTTTTGTTGTAATCTGATAGTTGAAATAACTTGGGATTCGTGTGTTGTATTTTGAATAGACAACAGGAATGCTGTATTGAAATTGCCAGGCTCTAAAATTTTGATAGAATGGAGAGGAAATTTGATACTTTATTTCAATAACAGAGCCTACTTTTACGTTTGGCATTGTAAATTTTACTCTTTTGATAGTTGGAGTTGTTTCTTCGTTAAAAATTGAATTCTTTTCCAACTTATCGATAAGAATTTTTTCATCTAAATTATAGGTTCTTGCTTTTAATGCGCCTATTTTCTCTTCTCCGTTTGTACTATGATATAATGGAATTTTAAATGTTGCAAAATCAAAGCCTTCCGGTTTTAGTATTTTTATTCTCACATGACGCTCAAATTTACAGATAAAATCAGTATCATCATTTTTGGCTTCAGTTTCAAAATAAGAAGCTCCGCTGTCATATAAAATAATGGCAGATGCACTGGTGTCTTGCTCGTAAACTTTCATTTCCAATTCTTCCACAGAGACTTTTCCAAATTTAATTTTTTCATTATCAGCCTTGGAGCTGCCAGCTAATAAAATAAGAAGAAGCGAAAAAGTAATCTTCATTAAATTGTTCATAGTTTGTTTGGTTAGGGTGTGATTATAATATTTTAATCCTGTTAGTTGGGCAGTTTAGATCCACATTTCTAAAATTAAGATTTATTAGATTAAATAAAAATTTTTAAATGAGTGATAAATAATTTGCTACGCGAAAATATTGGTCAAATAATTCATAAAACAGCCTCAAGTCGTGGATTTCTTAAAAATCAGCATCTAAATAGTGAAAGCTTTATTTAAAATGATTTTATTTTTATAATTTTGTCCAAAATTTAGAATACAGAATATGAGCAGTAATTTGTTACTCGATAAATTAGAAGGTGTCCTTATCCGATTCAAGGAGGTTAGTCAGTTGATTACCGACCCCGAGGTGATGGGAGACATGAAGAGGTATGTAAAGTTAAGCAAAGAATATAAAGAATTGGAAGCTGTTTCGGATGCGGCTAAGGAATTTAGAAATGCTCTTGATAGGATTAAAGAATCAAAGGAAATTTTAAACAGCGAATCGGATGAGGAGCTGCGCGAAATGGCAAAAATGGAATTGGAAGAATTGGAAGTTAAAATTCCTGAGCTGGAAGAAGAAATAAAATTGCTTTTGATACCTGCTGATCCCGAAGATTCTAAAAATGCTATTCTTGAAGTTCGTGCGGGTGCCGGAGGAGATGAGGCTAGTATTTTTGCTGGTGAATTGGCCAGGATGTATACAAAGTTTTGCGAATCTAAAGGTTGGAAGGTTTCGGTTTCGAGTTTTAGTGAAGGAACTTCCGGAGGATATAAGGAAATTGTAATGAACGTAACCGGAAACGGCGTTTACGGGATTTTAAAATATGAATCGGGAGTACATCGTGTGCAAAGGGTTCCACAAACAGAAACACAAGGTCGTGTTCATACCAGTGCAGCTTCGGTTGCTGTTCTTCCTGAAGCGGAAGAATTTGATATCGATGTAAAAGATAGTGATATTCGTAAAGATACGTATTGTTCATCGGGTCCCGGAGGACAGTCTGTGAACACAACCTATTCTGCCATTCGTTTAACTCACAATCCAACCGGTATTGTGGTTACATGTCAGGATCAGAAATCACAGATTAAGAATTTAGCCAAAGCAATGGTTGAATTACGTTCCCGTATTTATGCACTGGAACATCAAAAATATCTTGATGAAATTTCATCCAAGCGTAAAACAATGGTTTCTACCGGCGATAGATCAGCAAAAATCCGTACATACAATTTTCCGCAGGGAAGGGTGACGGATCATCGTATTAACTTTACGATGTACAATTTGGCGGCCACAATGGATGGGGATATTCAGGAGGTGATTGATAAGCTTCAAATTGAAGAAAATTCAGAACGACTTAAAGAAAGTGGTTTGTAATAATATTGGCAGTGGTTTCTCCACTGCCTTTTTTGTAATATCTAGTAAACAACCAAAGAATGAAACGCCCGTTTTTCTATAATCAATATTCTGGGTATGATTATTTAAATTTGAGGAAAGTTCCATCTGATCGAAAAATTAAAATTATAACGGATGAATTATCAAGCATTATTCGAGCAAATTAAGAAAAAGAAGAGTTTTCTCTGTGTAGGTTTAGATAGTGATATAAAGAAAATACCTGCTCATCTTTTAAATACTGAAGATCCGGTTTTCGAATTCAATAAAGCAATAGTTGATGCTACTGCAGAATTTACTGTTGCCTATAAACCGAATATTGCATTTTATGAATGTCTTGGTGCAAAAGGATGGATTAGTCTTGAAAAAACAGTAAACTACATCAAAGAGAATTATTTAGATATTTTTTTGATCGCTGATGCTAAAAGAGGAGATATTGGAAATACCTCAAAAATGTATGCAAGTGCTTTTCTTGAGAATATGCCTTTCGATTCAATTACCGTAGCTCCTTATATGGGCGAAGATTCGGTAACTCCCTTTCTTGAATACGATAATAAATGGGTGATTCTTTTGGCTCTTACTTCAAATAAAGGAGCTTTCGATTTGCAGTTTTTTGAACAGAATAATCAGAAATTATTTGAAAGAGTTCTGGAAAAATCTCAGGAATGGGGCACGAAAGAGAATATGATGTACGTTGTTGGAGCTACAAAGGCTGAAATGTTAGGTGATATAAGAAAAATTGCTCCGGAACATTTCTTGTTAGTTCCGGGTGTTGGTGCTCAGGGAGGAAGCCTGCAAGAGGTGGCTAAGTATGGAATGAATAATGCTTGCGGATTATTGGTGAATTCTTCGAGAGGAATTATTTTTGCTGATTCTTCGGAAAAATTTGCTGAGGTTGCTAAGGAGGAATCCAGAAAGTTACAGGAAGAAATGGAGCTTTTGCTTAAAGAGAAATCATTGATATAGATTCAGATTAAATATTTTACAAGGCGGTAATCAATGATTTACCGCCTTTTTTATTGATAAACACATGATAAATTGTTAAATTCGATTTTTGATGATTTAAAATTGATTCGATGAATGAAGATTTCCTGCAGTTTATTTGGAAACAGAATCTGTTTTCTAAAACAAGTCTTTTCTCCACAAAAGGAAATGCAATTGAGATTATTGATGTCGGAAAACAAAATTTCGACTCCGGACCTGATTTTTTTGATGCAAGAATAAGGATAGACAATGTTCTTTGGGCTGGAAATGTAGAAATACATCTAAAATCTTCTTCCTGGTATTCTCATGGGCATCATACTGATCGGGCATACGAAAATGTTGTGTTGCATGTTGTTTTGGAAGATGATTCATCTGTTGTTCTGAAAAATGATCGCGTCATTCCCTGTTTGGTGCTTCGTTTCACTCCTGAATTATTGAATAACTACAGAAAGCTAATGTTATCTGAAAAATGGATTCCCTGTGTGGATGAAATTGGTAAGATTGAAAGTTTTTTTGTTCGGAATTGGCTTGATAGAATGCTTTTGGAACGTTTGGAGCGGAAGTCTAACGAGATTCAAAACATTTTAGAGCAAAATAACAACTCTTGGGAGGAAACATTTTATCAGGTGCTGGCACGATATTTTGGTATGAAAGTGAATGCGGATCCCTTTCAACAGTTGGCCAGATCCATTCCAATGAAATTCCTGGCCCGGCAAAAGAACTCGATTTTCCAATTGGAAGCATTGCTGTTTGGCCAGTCAGGTTTATTTGAAAAATTCAATTGTGAAGATACATATCTTAATAAGTTGAAGCTGGAATATGAATTTCTGGCTGATAAATATCAATTGAAACCTTTGACTCCTGGTCAATGGAAGTGGTTACGGTTGCGACCATCCAATTTTCCAACAGTTAGAATTGCGCAATTCGCCGCCTTGGTTCATAATTCCCAGTCCTTGTTTTCACAAATACTTTGTGCGAATTCAATAGAGGATATCGAAAAACTATTGGACTGTCAAGCTTCCGAGTACTGGACAACTCATTATCAATTCGGATCGGATTCGAATGAAAAAGTTAAGATTCTTGGGCAATCGAGTATTAACGGGTTAATTATTAATTGTGTTATCCCTGTTTTATTTCTCTATGGGGTAGTAAATGACTCTCAAAAATTGAAAGATAAAGCTTGTGATTTGTTGGATAAAGTTTCTGCCGAGGAGAATTCAGTTACTCGGGAATGGAAAGAATGTGGTGTTAAGGTAAAGTCCGCGTATCATTCTCAGGCTTTATTGCAATTGAAGTCCAATTATTGCGATTTATTTAATTGTTTGCAGTGTGAATTTGGAAACAGAATTATTCGTAGCGTTGATATTGATTTATATTGATGAAAATATAATATTTCCGTTGTTTTTGTAAGGCTTTAATGATTATATTGGATTTTAATCTTGCACGAATGAATAAACAGAAAATTTGGGAGGAAAACATACGTACATTAAGCATTGCAATGTCATTTTTGATACTGGCAATTCTTATTGGTACAGGTGGATTCATGTTTTTGAATGATGCCTATACTTTTATTGATGCCCTCTATATGACCGTGATTACGATTACAACAGTGGGTTTTACTGAAGTGCATCCGTTGTCAGATACAGGGAAACTTTTTACAATATTTTTAATTTTCGTCAGTTTTGGAATATTTGGATATTTAGCTTCAGCAGTAACCAGATTTATTTTAGATGGCGTTTTTCGTAGAAATTTAAAAGATTATAGAACCGTGAGAAGTATAGAGAAATTAAGTGGACACGTTATTGTTTGTGGTTTTGGAAGAAATGGGAAACAGGCATGCCTTGAATTGATGGCACATGGAGAAAATGTTGTTGTTGTTGACTCTGAGGAAAGCAGTATTGATAATGTTCGTTTGATTCCGGAACTATTGTTTGTTCAGGGAGATGCTACTCAGGAAGAAGTGCTGCATAAGGCAAATATTTCGAATGCAAAAGCATTAATAACAGCAATCCCAAATGATGCGGAGAATGTATATGTTGTGCTTACTGCCCGGGAAATGAATTCAACGATAAAGATTATATCCCGATCAGAGAAAAGTCAATCCGACAATAAATTAAAAAGAGCAGGTGCGAATAATGTTATTATGCCTGATCGACTGGGAGGACAACAAATGGCAAAACTGGTTGCACAGCCAGATATTGTCGAATTTCTGGATAATATTCTGTTACAATCAACAAAAGGGGTAAATTTAGTAGAAGTTAGTTGTTTGGAGTTGGCTAATTGTTTTGTTGGGAAATCCATTCGTGAGTTAAATGTAAGAGATAAATCGGGCGCCAATATAATAGGTTTAAAAGATGAAGGTGGGGCATATGTATATAATCCGTCTCCCGAAATAGTTTTGGATAAATCTTTTCATCTATTTGTTTTAGGAAACAAGGAGCAGGTTTACAATCTTAAGCAATTATTAGTAAAAGATATATTAGAGTGAATTCTTATTATTGAGATAGAATTGGAAATCACAACCTAGGTTGTGATTTTTTTTATGGCTGTAAATCAGTGTTTTGACTTTTTGTTTTATTTTTTCTCATAAAACATTTGGAAGTATGGAGACTCTTCTGTTATATTTGCATCCACTTTCAACGGAGAGTGGATTTATAAAATGGTTGTTTAGTAGTATTTTATAGGCAGTGGTAGGGTGGTCGTAGGAATCTTTTTATGATTGTATACACCTACTAAACTTCCAATTTTATTTTTTTTAAAATTTTTTTGATTAGGGATTAGGATATAATGAAATAAATGATTTATCTTTGCACCCGCTTTAAG
>NZ_JAUCMW010000012.1 GCF_030372765.1 Labilibaculum sp. K2S
CACCGTGGTATTTGTAGCAACAGCCATGTTCATGATTTTTAGGTACAGAGTACCGGGGCAGTATCTGTAAATACCAGTAAGAGCATGACCAAATACCGATTCGTATTAATAAAAGCTGCGGTGCGCTGCACCTTTTTTAAAATCCAGCTTGTAATTTCTACAAATACTTCGCAGCGCTGCTGCTTTTCCCTTTCTTTGAATATTTTCGAATACAAATTCCCCATAATTAGCTATGCACAAAAAAACACAGCCCAAAAGTTGAAATCAACAATTGGGCTGTGCTTTATATCTTAGAGTTTTTTGGACTTAGCTTTTAACCAAAACACCTAATACTTCGAGGCGTTGAGGTGTATCGTAAAGGGCAAGTTTTGCAAGGATATCGAAATCTTCCATCCAATCGCTCAATTCGTGCAGCGCAGCATTCTTCGATTCGGTTGCGACCTGCGACTCCCCCATTTCTTTGTCGAACTCAGATCGAAGAACAAGCAGCGCATCGAGTTCTGCCAGACAGGTTGCAGCCAGCTCAGGAGTCAACTTAATTACTGCAAGTTTTTCTTGAATAAGTGCATTGGCTGCAAGTGTGGTGTAGAACAATTTTACCCGGTCGAAAAACTCGTTGTATTTCGATGGAAAATACCCTGTTACGCCCAACCTTACTTGCGTATCAGGATCTTTTGTACAAAGAATCCGGGTTAAATCGCGATGCCTTTTAAACTTTGCTTCCAACTCCTCATATGCGGTATTGTAAGCGTTTGAGGCAACACTTGTTTCCGCAACTTCTTTTGCATTTAATTCCCAAACACTTTTGGCTTTGTTGTACACCGCCCAACCTTCGGCGAATTTTGCATCATCGATACCAAAAGGAATCAAAGCAGCTTTAATATCTGGATGCAATTCAGCATTGCTTAACGCGATACGCGAACGTTCTAAAAATTTTGATTCTGATCTAATAAAAGTCATTGATTTTAGTTTTTAAATTTATATACGTTTAATTAATTCGGTCTTGAATCTACATAACTATAATTACATAACAAATTTATTAAGTAATATTAATTTTAATTATTACTCGAGCATCCAATGAATTAAGCTCTACTTTATAGTAAAATTGCAGGCTACAGACTAAAATAAGTGTTATGAACAGCTGACTATTTTCCGCACACTCATAATGAGCTTTGTAGAGGTTAAAATGGACTCTGTGAGGTCAAAATGAACATTGCAAGACTCAAAATGGGCTCTGTGAGGTCAAAATGAGCATTGCAGAACTCAAAATGAATGTTGTAGGACTTAGAATGGGCTTTGTAACACTCAAAATAGGCTCTGCAAGCCTTGGAGGAAGCATTGCAGGACTTGCAATGGATTATGTACAGGTAATTTTCACCATTGCAAAGCTTCCGCTCGTACCATTACTACTCGTGTTATGTAGAGCAGTTCTTTTTTAGTTGTGCTAATTGATTTCTCTACCTAAATTACTACTGTTTAATCCATTTAATGCTTAGTTTTAATGGCCTTTAGAGAAAGTTGTTGTTGGTCTGTCCTATTTTGGAGGGAAGCACACTATTAAAATTAGATAATCGAAATAAACAGCCTTGTGTTTATTTATAAGTTAGGGGGCATAAAAAATAACGAACTACTCGGCAATAAAAATTAATGACTATGAGTGATATTAATGTTGTGAAAACAATTATAGAAGATTTAAAAGTCAATTCATTAGATAAGATTGACCACTTTTCTCTTTCTAGAATTGACAAATTACCATTGAAGGTTCAATCATTCATTGAAGTGATAAGCAGGAGAATGATAGATTTTAGTGAATCAATTGTTATTTTACTAGAAAGTAATCATATAATACCAGCAATACCGCTAATCCGTGCAATTATAGAAAACCTTGCAATTACAAATAAAGTATTTGTTTCTTTTGATAAATCTATAAGTAATAATCAGTTGACAGATGATTTTGATGAAGACATTACTAAAATAATACTTGGTACTCGATATAGTGAAGAGTATAAATCCACTAATATTCTGAACTATATTGACAAGCTAGATAAAGAGATAAATGGTATTAGAAAATATTATGATTCTCTTTGTGAGTATACTCATCCAAATTGGAACGGTGTTGAAGGAGCGTATTCAATAAGTGATTATAACTCGAATGTTACCGAAATAACTAAAGTAATTAATAAAGAACATGATTTAACAAATTATTTTATAGGATGCTTCCTGTTAGGTGTGACTTATTTTTCAGCAAAGACTCTTTATATGAGAAAACACTTACATAGTTTTGTTACTCTTTGCGAACATGACCTAAATCGCTAATCTTTAATAAAAATGACAACAACATCAAACACAAATGACATCAACGACTATTATGATTTGATTGATTCACTTAAATCATTAATAGAAAATAACAAACAATCTTCAGGTGGACATATAAGTGAAACATCCGATGGTAGAGGACATATGACTCCGATTAGAACAGGAATTGATAATATTGCGGTAAGTGAATTACTTAATGAAGTTTTAATTGGAGGACAAATTAAGAAAATTGCGCATTCAGAGAATAAGAAACTAATTTCTAGTTTTTATCAAACTCTACAAGATTTATACATTGAACTTGAGAAACTAAGCTTTGGATTCACACCTGAAATTAAAGTCCTATTAGAACAAATAAGAAGTTCCTTTGCACATGCTCTCCCTAATGAGGATTTAACCAAAAAAGAAATTGAGGATAATATCAAGATAATTCATAATCGAGAACAGGACAATCGTGATAAAAACATACTCAATGAAGAAAACAGGAAAATAAAAGAAATAATTACAGGTAACATTACAAAAATCTCAATCTTGCTCTTGGGAGTGGCCTTATGCTACCTATGGGGCAAGACTATGTTGCTTATTTATGTTTTGATTATATGCATTGGATTGCTTGTTGGTATAATTTCACAATTAAGAAATAAACCTAAAAGACCTAATGCTAAAAAGACAAAAAGTTCAGAAAACACTCCACCTAAAACACGCATACAAAAAACTAAAGAAAACAATCACAGACAAAAAGCAGATTCTAAAAAAAATGGAGTAAGGACGGAAAACAAAAACAGTCGTTTTTTACCAAATGAAATAATAAATATTGCCTTCAAAATCGGAGAGCAGACATATTCAAACTTTTTGACTTCTTTTAAATCAAACAAAAACGATTATGGATTAGTAAGTAAGCTAGAAGTTGACTTGTATTCATTTTTTATTTGCGATATGCTTTCATATTCAATTCATAAAAATGAGAAACTAAGAGCAGTTGTTTTGAATACTTTTTTAAGGAGAATAAGTGACAAATATTCTGTCTTGTTGAATGGAAATTCTAGTGTAATAAAGGTAAGATTAGAAGATTATTTCAAGACATACAAAATGATTCGAAATCAATCAATAGTAAACAATGGTTTTAAAAGTCTTGAGGAACAATTATTATATGTTTTACAAAATACTGAGCAGGAAACACAAATCCAAGAAAGATATGCTCCTATACCGCAGAATGCGTTTGAGAAAATGAATAATACTAAAATGTTTATGATGCATCACAATGAATATTTTAACAGATTATTTGAAGAACTTGAAAGAAAAGTAAGCAATTACGCCCCCTAACATTTTGTATAGGGCATAGCGCAGATGCGATGTATTTGAAACATTTGCGTATTCTTTAACCCCGCCGAAGCGCAGCTTCGACGGTTCGTCAAATAGCAGGTGTCAAACCTTCGCTCCGGCTACTTAGCAATCCGAAAGGAAAGTGCTTTCTAATGCCCCCGCTAGTGCGCGATTGTATCGCGTTCTTCGATAAAAAGATAAAAGCCACACGAAAGGATTCGTGCGGTAGCGGGGGAAAGTTTAGTGCAATTAATAAACACCAGCAAGCCTTGTAAATTTGGCTTGCTCAAAATATAAGTAAGTAAATTTAATCAGCTTGCTTACTGTCGCATTGATAAGGAAAAACCTTTAAATCGCCCCCGAAATTTAGCAAAACCGTTAGTCAGAATATTAAAGTCATGAGAGTATTAATAATAATAGTTTTTATTTTTTTTGGGGTTGAGAATGTCTTTTGCCAAGAAGAAACAATCATTGACCCAGTATTTCCTTTTTGCTATAGATTAAAAAATAATGTTAAAAATAAACCTTTGAATTTGGGAGGAAACTATCATGGTAAAATAATGGTTCTTGCCGAATGCGATACGGTAAATACTGTTTTAATTAATCATCAAATAGTCTTTGTGAAACTTAAATCATATTCAAATCCAAATGATAGCATCGAAATAAGATTAGATGAAAAGTTTGGTAATTTTAAGTTCATTGAAGAAAATACGGCAAAAATATTAGGACACTTTTCGAAGCTTGAAATCGAAAAAACAGGATATATGAATTGCAAAATACCTCAATTCACCTTGCCTATAAAGATTGAATAATAAAATACTGAACACAACACCTAAGCGTTCAATAAAAGCTAAATTACCATGGGCGGTGATAAGCCCCCGATAGCTACCAGGGTTGAAAGTTTAATGCAATTATGAAACACCAGCAAACCAATTAAACTTGTCTCGCTCAAAATATAAATAAGTAAATTTAATCGGTTTGCTTACTTGGCGCATGACTCCCTTCAGTTGGTAGATAAGATTACTTTTTGAAATCGCCCAAGAAACTTTGCAATATCGTTGTATGGCATTTTAACAGAACTCGCAACATGAGACAATTAAATACTCTAATTACTACATTGATTTTAATCGGATTGAGTTTTCTGATTTTAAGTATACTTGAAAACTTTGTCTTTATCAACATTCAGAATCTTGAATATCCAGACTTTAATTACAGGTTGACTTATTCTTTGATTTTTGGTTTTATTGCTGGGATTTCGATAATTAAAAATCGAGAGATAAAATGGAATGATTTACTTATTATAATTTCTTTAGTAATTGCTGGATTTATTATTGATGTTTTATTGATACTAAAAATCTCTCAATATCAGATTTCGCCGAATGTCATTAGTAGCATGACTTTGAATTTTAAAATGGTTTATTATTTACCTATTTATCCTTTTATTATAATACTATTCGTAAGGATTTTTAAGATTTTGAATATACATAGTTTAGTAAACAGATTACCTGTTTTTATAGAGAATAAGAAAATTAATATTGCGAGATGCTTCGCCTTTTTGTTTGACTGGTTTATAGTAATTATAATTGGATTGATTCTTAATAAGTTCTTAATAATTCTATGGTTTCCAGTCGAAATATTATTAGTAAATTTTGCTTATAGGTTAATTTTAGAAACTTCTTTGTCAAAGACATTTGGAAAAATTATTTTTGGCATTATGATTATCCGAATGGATAATGGCAATCCGACACTAAAGGATATTCTTATAAGAAACCTTAGTAGATTAACAATATTTTATTGGGTACCAATTTTAAATGATAAAATAGGCTTACATGATAGATTATCAAAAACTAGAATAATAAAAAACGCGTTGAAATCCAGTAGGCAGGTAACAGTCTATTGACCGCCACTGTGCCTCTTCCAATAGATAATAAGTAAATTTAATCGGCTTGCTTATTGGGCGCATGACTTACTTCGTGTCGTGATCTCCCTTCGGTCGGTAGATAAGGTGAAACCTTTACCCCAGAAGTTGCATTTGTGGGTTGAATTCAGCTAGTAAAAAAGAAAAGTCCTTTTTTACGAATCTTTTTTTTATAGCTCCATTTCAAATACAATTAAATCGCCTTTTTCCGTTAATCTTGTGGCACTAATTGCTACAAAATTTCCATCAGCAGCTGTTAAATCGTTTAGTTTGATTCCTTGTGGTAAACTAAATTCTTTTTCTGATTTAATACTACCTGTTTCGTCAATATGGACTACTTTAATTTTGTTATTAAATGTTCCTGCAACAACAAAACTATTATCAGGTAAACTTATAATTTGTTCTATATTTCCATTTCCAGAAACAGGAATAGGAGATTCCCAAATCTTTTCCCCATTTGTATTATATGCACTTGCAAAAGCTCCTGTAGCATTTAAACCGGCAAAAACCAGTTTATTGTTTCCATTAATACCAACAGCGGTTGATTTTACACCTTGATCCAACAAAATATCCCATTTTAAATAACCTGCCTGGTTAACAGCAAATATCCAATTGCCGGCAGCAGCATAAGCAATACCTGATGTATCACCAGCTAAATTATAAAGCTTGCCCTTGCTTGAGTAGGCACGGAACCACAACATTTTACCATTGGCATTGAGCTTTACTAAACCAGGCGTAAAAGTTGAATCGTTTGTGTTTTTGCTATAGCCTGCAACTAAAATTTTATTGTCGGGATCAACTACAAAATCAAGTACTTCATCCATATCAATTCTTTGATTAAATATATTTTTACCATTGGCATCGAGCTTATAAAGCCACGCCTGCCCTTTCACACTATCAACTATGGCATCAGTAATACCGGCAACATAAATTTCGTTCTGAGCGCTTATGCTCACTTTATTTACAAGATCATCAAAACGGTTTCCTAACATCTTATTCCAAATCATTTTTCCACTGGTATCTAAGCCTAAAAGCCAAGAGTCATACATTTCTCCCTCTGCTTTGCACGACGATGCAGCTACTACAAGCTCTCCATTTGGGCGTTTGGCAATTCCACCCCCAAAATCGTTAAACTGCTGGTTATCGAATCCTTTCACAAATTGGTAATTTTCCATTGGAAAATCCGTAAGGATCTCTTCTCCTAATACACTGGCTTTTAGATTAAAAATATCAACGTAACGACTGCCTTCGGGGAATGAAGACACAAATTTGTTATAAGCCTCTAAGCTATTTACACTTTTAGCCCATTCAAAAAGCAATTTCTGTTTTACAGCTTTAGCTTCCGACATTTTTGATGAATTAGGAAATTCTACTATAAAATGCTCAATAGCTTCAAGTGTATTTTTATCGTATGCTTCTTTAAAAGCCATTCCTTCCATTAATTTCTTAAGCTCATCAACTTGAGCAGCCTCAGGATATTTTTCAACAAAATTCCGGTAACTATTTAATGATCCCTCATTGACAGCAGTTTTATAGGCTAACTGATTGCGCATCTTTATTGCGATATCAGCTTGAGCTGATTCAGGATAATTCGTTAAAAATTGATTAAATGCAGCAACAGTATTTTTATTCTCGGCTTCACGAAATAGGATGTAATTCAAGATGTGTGAAACATTGGTATAGTATTTCGAATCAGGGAATTCTTTTAAAAACCTCTTGGCATAATCTGTATTATTTTCCTCCCGCACAAATTTAATCAACTTATCTTCCACTTGTTGGCGCTGCCAGTCCATGTTTTTAATTACAGTTCTATTGCTGCGCTTTTTATCTTGTTTAGCAAACAAATCGTTTAAAACATCGTTATCGTCTGCAGTAAACTGAGATTGTGCTTCATAAGCTTTCTGAAAGTATCCCCAGGCTTTAAAATAATCTTTGTCAGAATATTTATCATATGAGTAAACAATGGCTAGTCCTAAATTAGCCATTGCTGATTCAGGTTCTTCCAATAAAACGTTATCAAAATCTTCCTTAGCCTTACCAAGTTCTTTGTCAATATCAGCCTTTGCACTTGCCTCCATGCCTTTGAACAGATAATTATTGTATATTTTTTTAGGCTTCTGTGCTAAACTAATAAATGATAGTAACAGCGAAATGATTAGTATATTTATTTTTCTTGAATTCATAAGTAAGAGTTTATTTTTTGAGTACTAAAAATTCCACACGACGATTCTTTGATCGTCCAACTTCTGTTTTATTGGTATCTAAAAACTTAGATTCTCCATACCCAACAGCTTTGATTATTTGAGAATTGATTCCTCTGCCAACAAGATACGTAACCACAGACTCTGCTCGCTGCTGACTTAAACTTTGGTTTAATTCATCAGAACCCACATCATCAGTGTGACCGCTAATCTCAATCAAACTAACTGTTCCTTCTTTTAAAAAACCGACTACTTTATCAAGTTCTTCAAATGAAGTTGGCAAAAGCGTACTTTTACCAGTTTCAAAGAAAATATTATTTAAAATAAGAGCACCTCCTTCTTCAATATTTCTTAATCCCTCGGTAAAAGCATCTTTAGTCAGCAGGGGCTCTTTAAAAACAATATTACCCTCCGAGTGGCAATTGTTTTGATCACTTACCTGATAAGTATATGAACCTGCTTTTAGGTTTTGAATTTTTTGTGCATTTTTTGTTCCGTTACTCCAATCAATAGTATAAGGAGGTTCTCCTCCTGATATTTTTAAGCTAATGCTGCCATCATTTATTATTTTATGAACTTGACCTGTAACCGGATTTAGACCTCCTGTGTAAGAAGAATCAATAACCACGCATGCTAAATCTTTAGGAACGCATGCACACATATTACAATCATCTAGCGGACGAATCTCAAAATCGTCGAAAAAGTAGTAAGCATATGTCTTGCCTTTTTTATTCTTAGTATCACGACCAGTAACTACATAGTTTGTATTATCATAGTTATTAAAGTTACCCACAACAAAGTATTCCTCACCTCCTTTAGCTGTATATACCTGACAGAACTGAACCCATTCGTCTGTATTGTCTAAAAATAAACCCTCTTTATTCGTTAAATGCGCCTTTAAGTTTAAAAATGTTTTATTATCATTCGTTATTTCTGAATCTGTAAAATGCAGGCTCAACTGATCAACAGCAAATTTACTTCCAGATGCTAATTTGTACCAAAATGAAACACAATATTTTTGACCATCTTGCATAGGGTTGCTTAAGGTACCTTGAATGTACTCTCTGAAATCGCGGTTACTTCCACTTAAAATAGCTCCCACGTACCCTTTACCAGATTTAGCTTTGCTGTATCCTGCAAAATTATCTGGTACTTTTACTTCATTAGAGCCACACTCATTGAAATAATCGGGAGTAGTAGCTGTTGGGTAGGTCCAGTTAGGAACTAATTTATGTGTGTGGTCCATAAAAGTGTAACTTTCAGGACATTTTTCATACACTTCAAAACCAGGGTTAAGTACCATATTCTGAACTTGAGCATATGATCCAAAGCATGTGAAAATAACACTCAATGCTATGAGATGTTTTAGGTAGAGCTTTTTCATTATTAAATGGAATTATGTTTGTGTTGCGTAAAAATAAATAAATATATTGAATTGGTACGTTTAGTGATGAAACCGCAACATAAATTATAGTTTTTGCTAAACGATTTATTTTTTAATTTGTTTTCTTTAAAACACTTATTAATGAGATGCATTGTATTTATAATTATGCTATTTCAGCATGGATAATAAACGGTTAAAACATGAAAATAAATTAACCACTCAGGAAAATATGTTATAATTATCTGGTGTGCTCCCTCCCACTATATGGGAACGATTCACCAATTTGGTGTAAAGTCTGCTCTTTACCTTTTGTAAAGGATGTGCCTTAACGGGCAATGCTAAAATCACACAAAAAAAAGAATATCAAGAACAAAAGATGGGATTTGATTTTATAGTATCATCTTTGCATGTAAGGCGAAAAAATATGCAGATGAACAAATATCTATATTCCTTTAATTGCGATAGTACCGAAAGGGAGTTGTGCACGCTCGAATCGAGATACATTTTTAATAAGGAAGAAAAGAACAAGCTGCTTTTTTCCGATCTAAAAATAGATCCTTCAAGCAGTGCTTTCATTAAGAACAGACTTGACATTATTTCATGTTCTAACGATTACTCTACCTTACTAAATGAAATCAAAAAAGAAAATATACGAATTGAAGGTTTCAAAATTGAATATTTAGTGGTTGACGGTGATGCAACTGAGTATACTGACAGGCTAAATAAATTAAGAGATATTGGCTACCGCATTGAAGGTGTTCATGATTATTACAACCCAACAATTACTTATGCTTTGTGTTGTTACGAGGGTGTTTGGTATTTTGGTGTTTCAATTAAAAACAACATAGCCTGGCACAAGCACAAGCAAAAACCATGCTCTTTCAGTAACTCAATAGGTGTAAATATTGCCAAAGCTCTTGTCAATATTGCAGCAAAGGCAAGCAAAGAGAAAAAGATACTGGATGCATGTTGTGGTGTTGGCACAATCATGTTGGAAGCCTGTTTTGCAGGAAATAACATTGAGGGCTGCGACATTAACGAAAAAACATGTAAGAATGCCCGAAAAAATCTTTCACACTTCAACTATACTGCAAATGTATATCACTCGGATATTAAAGACATTAGCAATAGGTATGAGGCTGCCATTATCGATCTGCCCTATAATTTGTTCACCAATGCAACTGATACTGATATCTTACACATTATTGAGTCGACAGCAGAAATCACAGATCGACTTGTTATTGTATCTACCTCAGATATTACAGACTTAATCAGCAACACCGGATTCAGAATATCAGATTATTGCAGCGTTAGTAAAAGTAGAAAGGGAAATTTCGCCCGAAAAATATGGGTTTGTGAAAAGAATGGATAGCTAATGAGGATAAAGCTCCTGCTCAGAGACCCTTGAAACATTACCAAGCGTATTGGAGTATAATAGCCACCCCCAATTTCCCAAAACGAAAAAGAGCTTTTTCCGGTGTTATTGTGAGTCACAAATACTTAAAGTTTATTAGGATGTTCAGTCGTGTTGTTATATTTTAACGGTCACAGAGGTAAGAGTGTTTTTAAATTGTTTTACTTAACTGAGAGAGTCAGTATGAAAAAAATATGAACCAAAACGCGTATTCACAAAAGTGACATTATTATGAGGAATAATGAGGTAATAGACAAATTAGCTACAAAAGAATACACCAATATCGATCAAAAAGTACGTGATGCCCAGATTAAACTGCTTTATCAGCAAACCCAGATTAGCCTGATTGGTGTTTTACTCGTTTCACTTACTGCCAGTGTCGTTTTTTGGGAGATTGTTCCTCAATGGAAACTTTCCTTGTGGGCGGGAATAATAATAATCCTCACTTTAGCAAGAGGCGGTATTGTTATTGCGTTTAAAAGAAGAGATGCAATAAACTCAGATATTGATCGATGGGCAAAGCTTCATACCATCGGTGTTATTGTTTCCGGCTTAACGTGGGTCATTCCCTTTGTATTCTTCTGGCCAAGCGAACAATTTGCATATCAGTTAGTATGGCCAATATTTGTTATCCCTATGAGTACTGCAGCTATCGCAACCTATTATACATGGCGACCATCTTATATTTCATTTTTATTCCTCTCTGCATTGCCGGTATCACTACGGTTTTTCTATGAAGGAGGAATTCTCTACAATTTTATGGGTTTGCTTTCTTTGTTTTTCATTGCGATTTTATTGCGCGCTGGTAAAGTGATGCATGATGCCAGTGTGCGTGCGTTTGAATTAGGTATTCGTAACGAAGCGCTTAATATGGATTTGAAGGCAGAAATAACAACAAGGGAGCAACTTAATGCGCAACTTCAACAGGAAATAGCCGAACGAAAGTTGGCAGAAAATGAAATCAGAAAACTCTCCAAGGTATTTCTGGATGGAACAAATCCATGCTTTATAGAAGATTTGCATGGCAATATTCAGGAAATGAACAATGAGGCTGTGAATGTATATGGCTTTTCAAGAGAGGAATTAGTTAACAAATCAAGTCAGCTACTGGTGCCGGATGGAGATCATGAAAAAATGGATGAGTTGATTAAACTTTGCGTAGAAGGTAAATTGGTTCGTGATGTTGAGTGCTTGCGATTGAAAAAGGATGGCAAGGAAATCCCTGTGCTTATGACTTTATCCTTACTAACTGACGAAGAAGACAATCCTTTTGGCATAGCTTCTATTGATTCAAATATAAGCGAACAAAAAAATATTGAGAAGCAACTAACAAAATCTAAAGCTGCGGCTGAAAGTGCCAATGCAACTAAGGATAAGTTCTTTAAAATTATTTCCCATGACCTTAAAAGTCCCTTTAGCAGCATAATTGGTTTTTCAGACTTATTGATTACGGAATATGATTCATTTGACGATTTGGAAAGAAAAAATTGTATTCAAGAAATTAATACCTCATCTCTTAATGCATATAGCTTACTCGATAACCTTTTAACTTGGGCTAGAACTCAAACGGATGAAATTAGAATCAATAAAGAAAAAGTAAATCTGAAAGAATTGGTAGCGACAAGTATTTCTACCTATTTGTTAAATGCCGATTCTAAAAACATTAAAATAATCAATAAGGTTCAAGCTGAAGTGATTGTATCCATTGATAAAAATACAGCTTTAACATTCATTAGAAACATAGTAAACAACGCTATAAAATTTACACATAAAGGAGGGCAAATCACCATTGATTCACAGGTTAATGAAGATAGCATCAGTCTCCATATTACCGATACCGGTGTGGGGATGTCTCCTGAAGTTATTGATAATTTATTCCAAATAGACAAGGATATATCAACCAAAGGAACCAATAATGAAAAGGGCACCGGATTGGGACTCATTCTTTGTAAAGAATTTATTGAACGAAATGGAGGTTCAATTATCGTAAAGAGCGAAGTAAATAAGGGCAGTGAGTTTATTATATCATTGCCGCAAGAGAGTGATTCATAGCCAAAACGTTTAATATTACAAGATTCGCTATTGAGGCGATGAGTAGACCTATGGAATCTTTGGGTTTTAAAATTACAGGACACTAGCCTATTTTAAAGGTGTTCCTGATTTAAAAACGGGCTTGCTTAAAAGATAAATAAGTAAATTTAAACGGCTTGCTTACTTGGCGCATTACCCACTTCTGTCGTTAGATAAGGCTACTCATTGAATTACCCAAGAAACTTAGCAGGGCCGTCAAAACAAAAAAGGCAGCACCTTGGTGCTGCCTTTTCTTAGATTTTAGTTTTTGCTACAATCCAAAGAAATAAGTAAATACTTTACGGATGTACACATTGTCTTTAACACCACCCATTTCGCGAACAGAGTGCATGGCAAACATAGGGTTTCCGATGTCTACTGTACGGATATCTACCTGACCGGTGGAAACATTACCAAGAGTGCTGCCTCCCACTAAATCGGAACGGTTCACAAACTTTTGGTAAGGAACTTCGGCATTTTTACACAAGGTTTCGAATACGGTTCCCGAATCGCCGTCGGTGGTGTATTTTTGGTTGGCATGAATCTTAATTACCGGTCCTTTGTTGATGTACGGACGATTGGTAGGATCGTGTTTATCTGAACCATTTGGATGCACAGCATGAGCCATATCTGCCGAAATCATGAAAGAATTATAAATGGCTCTATGAAACGCTTCCATATCTTTTCCCAGTTTAAAAACAATGCGCTGCAGTAAATGACGCAAAACCGGCGAGCCTGCTCCCTGCTTGGTTACACTTCCCACTTCTTCGTTGTCGAAAATGGCCAATATTCTGGTTTTCTTCGATTCGCCTGTGGCCAATAACGCTTTTAATCCGGCATGTGCCATGGCCAAATCGTCTAATTTTGGGGCAGAAATAAACTCCTCATTCAAGCCCAGAATACAGCCTTTTTCCACTTCGAATAAATTAATATCAAAATCGATAATGGCTTCGGCATCAATCTTCAACTCCTCAGCCATCAGGTTTACCAAACAATTGTCCTTTTCCAAATCATCAGTTATCATGGCAAGTAATGGAAGCATGTCCTTTTGTTTATTTAGGGCACCACCTTCATTCACCTCACGATTCATGTGAATGGCTAAATTTGGAATCACCATCAAGGGGCGGTCAATCTTCACATACAAATGTTCAGGATTCAACGGATCGTTTGATTTTACAGATACTCTGCCAGCAATGGAAAGCGGACGATCCATCCAGGTTCGTAAAATCGGCCCGCCATATACTTCTGTATTCAGCTTCAGATAATTTCCTTCTACTGCTATCTCAGGATTTGGTTTGATCTTAAATCCAGGCGCATCAGAATGTGCACAGATCAATTGGAAACCTTCTTCTTCAATTTCCCCCTTACCAATTACAAAAGCGAAAAGAGCCGAACCATTTTTTGTTGTAAAATACTTCCCTCCTTTTTCAAGAGTCCATTCTTCACGAAGATCCAATTCCTGAAATCCTGCTTCGTTTAATTCTTCACGGATATTATTTACAGCATGGTAAGTACTCGGACTTTCATGAATGAAATCAATCAGTTCCTGTGCCTGTTGTTTGTCGATATTCATAGTGTATAATTATTTTGTGTTTTCTATTTCTGAGTCTCAAAACTACATTATTTTTAAGAATTAGGAATTATAAATGATGAGTTATTAATGCACTTACATGTAAACTTAAATTCATAATTTATCATTCACAACTCATAATTCACGTCATATATTTCTTCAATAATATTATATTTGTTACCAATCAAAAAAAACTAAGCCAAATCTACCCATGACAAGCGACCCGATACTCGAACTTTACAAGCATCAATTTGCCGTTATTTCACTCGAAACAACTGGTATTTCACCTCAACACGGCGATCATTTAATCGAACTCGCCATTCAAACTGTAAATTGGAACGGCGAGCTTCTCGATAGCTACGAAACATTAGTTAACCCGGGAAAGGATATTGAAGGCTTCCAAATTCATGGAATTACAGATGAAATGGTGAAAAATGCACCTTCCATTTCGGAAATTGCACCAGATATTTTATCCCGCTTAAACGGCAAAACATTAGTTGCGCATGACCTTGATTTTGCCATCCGGTTTTTACAACCTGCACTGAAGGGAGAACTTTCTGATTTTAAAGGTATCTGCACCCTAAATTTGTCCAATTTGGTTGTTCCTGACTCTGGCTTACGCCGATTGGAACAGCTATGTACTTATTACGACATCGATTTATCGGCCCGACATACCGCTAAGGCTGATTCATTGGCAACAGCAAAGCTTTTCTCTATCCTTAAAAACCTGTACAACCAGCAATTTGAAATAGAAGGTTTTGTAAAAGATTTTCTATCTGTTATTACTATTGAAGATTGTCCGAAAGAACGCAATATTTTCATCAAGCGTAAAGAGGCAAAAAACATTGCAAACATTCAAAAAACACGACTTTACGACCTATTAAACCGATTGACCTCCAATGCCGGAGATTCAGTTCCTGTACGTCAATATTTAAACGTTCTGGATCGTGCTCTTGCCGATCGTATTCTTAGCGAAAAAGAAATCGTTTCATTGGTAGAACTGGCTTCGGATTACAAACTATCCAAAGATCAGGTTATGGAAATTCATGAGGAATATTTGCGAAAGTTAATTCGAATTTACCTGCTCGATGAGATTTTAACCAATTCTGAAATGGAAGATATAAATCTGGTTTCTGAATTGCTGTGCATTCTGCCAAAGGATCTGAAATTATTGATAGAATATGAACGAACTAAAATCCAAATCACTACTCCGGGCGTTCAAAAGCAACTAAAATCATTAAAAGGCAAGAGTGTTTGTTTCTCTGGCCATTTAAATTGCAAAATAAACGGACAACGTATCGATCGGGAATTGGCTCAGCAATTGGTTAAAGAGCGTGGTTTAATCGTAAAACGGGTAGTTTCCAAAAATGTTGATTACCTGATTACCGCTCAGGTAGATTCTTTCTCAGCAAAAGGCCGCAAGAACCGAAAAGCCATAGAATATCATGTAAATGTAATGGCTGAAAAGATTTTTTGGGAAATGATTGGAGTGGCTGTAGATTGCAATGAGTAGAAAGGTAAAAGGCACAAGGTAAAAGGTTAAAAAAGCTAGATAATAGAAGCTCCTGTAAATTTGTAATTTGCAGGCTTCGGGAACAGGGATTTGTAATCCCGAAAGCACAATACTCAAACTGAAATTAAAAATTTCATGTTCCATCACCCCAAATTTCAAATGTGAGATAGCTCTTCCAGACAAATTAGACGCTGACAGGTTGAAAAAAACTGTCAGGTCTTCTCAACTAATGAGTTTGCCATTTCTTTTTGAAAAGCAGATGATTCTATGACTTCTTTTAGCGCAGAGCTGGCAAATACCAATGGATACATATCCTCGAAATACCAAAGGGAAGCAAAATAGAGTCCGATTGGGGTAGCTTTTATTTCTGATAAATCTTTGGGTAAGTTTTGCTGCAGCCAATTCATCCCCTTACTTATTTGCGGCCAATTATCTGCACTACTCAAAGCTCTGATTGCCAGTGAAGTTTCTTCAATTGTTGAGATCAGAGAAGCATTTCCACCCCATCCACCATCTTGATTCTGAGTAGAAAGAAGGAAATCTACCGCTTTAATTTTCACTTCACCTAATCCGAATATACATACTGACTCGATGCAAGTTAAGGAATACAAAACAATGGAAGTTCCATACACTGGATTGTGATATTTTGCATCATCTTCGTTCCCAAACCACAGTGGCAACCATGAACCATCCGCTTGCTGTGTTGATTTTATATACCGCCAGGCTTTTCTGAAACAGTTATGGATTTTTGCTCTTACTTCCGGATCCATTTCCTTACTCCAAAGAGCAAGTGCTTTCATGGCATGAGCAGTAATATCAGGACAAGAGCAATCAAAAGGCAATTTTCCCCAGCCCTTGCAGAATGTAGGCATTCCACCATCCGAATTTTGCAATTTCAGCAGCCAGTTAATTCCATCTTCAACCACTTTATTTGGAATCTCCTGAAACTCTTTCAGTCGATGCAAGGCAACCAGTGCACCCGAAGTATCATCCGCATCCGGCACTCCTCCTTGCAGGTGCGTCCAGGCCCAACCGCCAGGTTCTGCTTTGGTAAAGGGATGTACTGCTTTCAATTGCTGATCGAGTAAACAGCTTACAGTCTTTTCTATTTCAGGCAATCCTGCCAAATTCTCATCATCCAATGCATTTACCGACAAGGAAGTCACCCAGGTGGCCAAATGTGTATCAATCGGCCAGCTTCCATCCTCCCGAATCGATTTATCAAGGAAATTAGCTGCTTTAGAGCAAACCTCAAGCTCTTTCTCTCCGGATCCCACCAAACTCATGAGAACGAATCCCGTTAGCGGTGCAGCCTCTAAAAAGCCTCCGTTATCGGGTTGTTTTTCGGCCAGCACCTTCAACACCTTTGCTTTTACTGATTTATTTAAAGTCGCAATGGGTTTACTTGCTTTGCTATTTACTGATTTTACCAAGCCAATGGCTATTAAAGCCGGAATGGCATAACTTACTACAGAAAGGTTCAGCAATTTGAACAGTCGATCCGGAAAAACCGCCATTTGAAAAGGCAGTTGCGGCACCAAATCCCAGCCTTTATCTCCCAGTCTGCCGGATAACGCACACATGGCCAAAATAGGAACTGAAAAGGTCTGATCTTTCTGATAATGATTCAAGATAGCAGTACTTATTGATTCGGGATCCAGCTTTTTCAATCGGTCAGTCAGCCAATTTTCAGCATTGTGAATGCAGCCTGCATAAGTTGGATCATTTTTCACAATGGATAGACAAGCCCAGGTCAGAAGTGTTGTGCTCAAATTACTTTTGCTGCGAACGGTATCACCCCATCCGCCGTCTAAATTAGAATGGTTCACCAACCAGTTCAATCCTTGTTGAATATGGATATTGTATTTTTGGGGATCGTACTTCCACAATGCAAATACCGCAATTGCTGTTGACAGCGCACTACTTGACAATCTGCCATCCCAAAATCCCTTATCATTCCGAAGAGAAGTGATGTGAGCATCCAGTTTTTGTTTGAGGGATTGTATGTTGTCGCAGCCTGGAGTCATTTTTCAAATAAGTATCAAGTGACAAGAATCAAAAATAGTCAAAATGTAAGCACCGTTAGAAATCAAAAGAACACACTGATGGTTAATATTACAACTTTCAAGTACGTCATCCTGAACGAAGTGAAGGATCTCTTCCAAATTCAACAGATCCCTCGATTCCCCGGGATGACAATGAAACCAATAACTCCTAACTCAAGAAAGTACTCCCAAGCCCAAAAGCGCATAGTAGGTATATTCCACATCACAGGTCATGTCGGCAATGCTGCCAAAAAACCCGCCGGACTCGTCCCAGTGCAGATTGATGAAATTTACGGAATTTTCAGCATAATCCTGCATATTTTCTCCCGTTACCTGCAAAGCAAGAAGTGCTGTTGAAGTAGATAACAAATCAGCAACAGGAACACCTTCTCCCGCTTTAAAACCCCCGCGTTTGGTGAGCATTTGTTTCAACCAGTCCTTCGTTTTTACCAATTCTTCCAACTCGCTGGTTGAACTCATAATCAGTCCTGCAGCTGTTGAAGAAGTAACACCATCAATGCTGTTCTCTTCATTGGCAAATGATCCGTTTTCAGCTCTTAATAATCTATTTGCATCTGTAATTTCATCCAAAACGTCCTGATCGGTTTGTAAGTCCTGATAAAGTGTCCACATCAGATAATTTGCGTAAATAGTAGATCTGGCTGCACCCTTTTTGTTGTGATTGTATCCTCCATCATTTGCTATGTTCTCTTCCAGTTCCCATAACAATTCAGAGCAATTATTTTTTAAGGATTTCTCTACTTTTGCAAGAATTAAATCTTTAGCAAAACTAATAGTCAAGAATTTAGATGCAGATAACCTGGATTTTTGCCTTAAATCAATCAGATGCAGCAAGAAATCGCATCGAACAAAACACATTGAATGCACAAAATCCAGTTTTCCTATGTATTTTATCCTTTTTAGATATTTTCGTTCTTCCAAAACATCCAGTTTAACATCTAAAATCAGGGCCAAAGTATAACCAAACACCGAATAGTACAGATCTGCCTTTCCAGCCCGATTTGTAAAGCCACCCACTTCGCTTTTCTGAGAACCCAAAAAGGATTTTATTTGACTTTGTGCTTCCTCGCTTAGTACTTCTTTCGATTTTAGAAGTGCTTCGAGTATGAATTGATTGCAGTTTATATTTTTCTTCAAGATGATATGTGTTGTATATTTATAATCTTTTTTAACCCCTAAATCCCCTAAAGGGGACTTTTAAAAAATACAATTTGTAAGTCAGTAGCCCCCTTTGGGGGTTTATGAATTCTCAGGAACTATTCGATTCAACAAGCGGGTTAATAGTATTTTCAATGTTGGATTATTTAAAGGTTTCAAAGCCTTCAAAGCATTTCGCTTGTAAATATTCAGCATTTCTTCTGCTTCTTTCATGGCCTGTCTGGTCTCCGCCCATTTTAAAAACTCAGTATTGATGCTTTCATCTCCATTCTTGGTCCGTTCGAACCATTCCTGCATTTTTTCAGGATGCTTTTGGTTCAGGAGAGTCGAAACCAAAGATGGTTGAATGGTATTAAATCCACTGACAATCCTTTTTTGCTTGAAATCATCCAAATCATCATTAACCTGATATGCAATCCCCAAAGCATTACTATATTCTGAGATAATGTTTAAAATATTTTCATCAGCATCGGCTAAAATTGCGCCAAACTGCAGTGCCACTTCAAAAGCCGGAGATGTTTTATTGCTGAAAATGCGCAGAATTTCTTCTTGTGTAAGCAATTTTTCATTGTTCCTCCACAAGAGCTCCTCGCCTTGCCCAAGCGACAAATCCCGATGTCCGCATGCTGCCACTTTCAATAATTTACGAATGTGTTTCGCTTCCGATTCCGCAATCATCTGATAGCCATACCCAAGCAATAAATCACCTACATTTAAGGCCACAGGAATATCATATTCTTTATGAAGTGTTGGTTTGCCATATCGTTCATCATCTTCGTCAACAATATCGTCGTGAACTAGAGAAGCTTTGTGAAAACATTCAATGGAAACAGCCAATTTTTGAATGGTATCATCGTATTCACCGGATTTCCCTGTCAGAGCATCGTAAACCGCAAGCATTATGGTTGGACGCCAACGCTTTCCATCCGTCTCCATCCAACGAACTGCAATATCCACAGTATCATCATCCTGCCCAAAAAGTGTTTTTAATTGAGCTGTTGCAAACCAATCCTTTAGCACAGATTTTATGGAATCCAGATCAATCCATCCTTTCCAGTTTGATTTACTGCGCATGGAAAGCACTTCATCCAACCAGATTTTATCCACTTTAGAATCCTTACAATTATTATTGTACAAAGGAATTGCAAGAGATGGAACTGCCTCTTTTACTGCCAAAGGAAACGAACGTTCGAAGGAATGCAAACATCCAACTCCAACAACACATTCAACCTGACCCGAAGATAATAACAAACTTGCCGAAGTAGTTCCTTCAGTAACAATGGTGTGATAGCCCAATTCATCAGCCTGAGAAATGATTTCAGCCAAATCGCAGCGACCACATTGCTCACAAAGCAATCCGAGTTCATCGTACTTTGCCGGACATAGTGTGGAGTGACTAATGCACTTGGGCAACAACAAAATGCGACGGTTAAAAGGAATTCCGGCAACAATTTGACTCCATGCATAATTATTAATCATCACAGCCAAAAGCTTTTGATACAAAAACAACTCAGGATGCTTTCTGATCAATTCCCCGGAATGAAAAATGACTTCTTCTTCCTGCAAAGGCGGTATTAATTCGCATTCTGCAGCGTAATCTCTAATCAAATCACGAATCTGCTTCAACTTTTCAGGGTGCTGAGGCAAATCGTTTCCGAAGCTTATATTTGACTGGTTGTTTTTTAAAATCATCGCAATATAATTATCTTATTTCCCCTATGTATTTGACGCTGACAGGTTTTTCAAACGCTGTCTGGTCGTTCTTTTAAACCTCTCCAAATCCCTCTTCTAAAAGAAAAAGAAGGCTTTTAAAACCTGGAATATTTTATAATTCGTAATTATTCTATCCGTAGGCTCCAAAGCCGAAGAAAGAATACTTCTTGGCAAAGCGATAGACCCAACTTTTTTCCGGAATTTCTTTTCCCGGTATGTGATGACCAGCACAAGGCTTCATCTTATTTAATTCTTCAAATGAGCTACTCCTTTTCGATGAATCATAGGCATTTACACCTTTTAGAATCGTGTGTAATTCCTGCGGATTATCCAATAGAATACATCCTTGGGTGCAGTCGTTGATACTTTTTCGCAAGCCACCAATGAATTTCGAATTCTCGATGATATTGACAATATCAGAGCCATCGCCAACCGTTTCACCTGCAAATTGAATTGGCGGACAAAATTCGATATCCCCGTAAGGGTTAATATGATGCGACAAGCCCAACGCACCGGGACATATCGCTTGTCCTTTCTCATCCCAATACGTATCGATGATCATTAAGGGAGCTTTCACGCGAATATCTACCATAAATTGCCGCAATTCCAAAATCTCTTCCTCAGACAAAGCCAAATCTGTATTAGGACGTTCACCTACAGGACGGTAAATGTAAAACCACAAATAATGAATTCCCTTTTTAATGCAGGAATTCACAAATTCTTCACTCACCAAATCCTTAAAATTAGACTTGCAGACACTTGTAGCTACACCAGTGAACAATTTATTCCTGGTAGAAGCCTCAATTCCTGTCATGGTTCTGCCATATACATTACTGGCTCCTCTTCGAATATCACTCACATCCTGCAGACCTTCCACACTAATTAAGGGTGATACATTACCCAGTTTCCGAAGCTTTTGCGCCACTTCATCAGTTAGTAAAGTACCATTGGTAAACATCTGAAAATAACAATCGGGATGTCGTTCAATCACCTCCATTAAATGAGGATACATCAAGGGTTCTCCTCCCAATAATCCAAAAAAGTAAGAACCTTTCTTTTTGCTGGAAACAATGATATTCTCCAAAGTCTCCATATCCATTCCTTTGGATTGATTGTTGATTGTTACCCAACAACCCTGACAATTTAGATTGCAATTATCAGTAATCGAAATCATTAGAAAAGCAGGATACAGCTCACCGTTTTTCAGCCGTTTCTTGTGTTTCGAAACCGCCTTCATTCCCTTCCATCCCAAATTATAACCTAGTTTCCAAAGCAATCGGGCATCCACCTGTTTTAGTATTCTTGTTCCTAAAGAAAATAGCATTTATTTAGTATTTAGTACAGAGTAATTAGTACAGAGTAATTAGTACACAGCCGTTGGTAATTAGTACATAGTCGTTGATCATCGGAACAAAATAATTTGACACAAACCATTTTTAAACTAATTACTATTTACTAACAACCAATTACTATTATTAACAGCAACACGAATTTGAATCACCATCTTTGCTGTCGCATTTACTTTCCGAATCATTCTTGCAATTGCAGTCACAGTCGCATTTTTCAGCTTTCTTTTCTTCTTTTTTATCGGAACTGCTGCAACAAGCTCTACGCTCATCTTCAGCCATTTTAAACTGATCCTTTTTCAGTAAGGAAACCTGAAAGTTTTTTCTTCTTGCGCTCAATACTGAATAAACATCTTCGTTCTGAATTTGTTCCAGAATATCTGTCTTTTCATTTTCGGTACCATCGCCTTCGCCACCATCAATAGGACTTTCAGCATGTTTTGGGAAAATGATTGCATTTTGAGGACAAACCCGGGCACAGGCAGGACACATATCCTTACAATTCGCCGAAGCTGAAACCACAACAGTTCCATCATCCTCAACAGAATACACACTGAATAAGCAGAAATTTAAACATTTACGACATCCGTTGCAACGATCGTAATCAATTACGGGATACCAAGGCTTCCATGAATCAGAATATTTGATCTTTAAGGGTTCACCTGTATTTGATTCCAAAGTAGAAATAAGCTCTTCCTGACTATCATCGTCAACATGATGATATTCTGTACCGTTCCCCTCTGTCTTTCGTCCTGAATTAGCCACCAAATGCTGCATCGCACGAGTCTGACAACCAAAAACAATAGCATCTTTTGCATTGTACAAACTCTCCAAATCGTCCGGATTCTTCAAAATTGTACCACACATGTCCTCGATATAGGTATAAGCTATATTTTTCTCCTCCAAGGTGCTCATCAGCTTCTCAACCGATTTCTTTTCGATCTTTCCATCCTTCTCGCACCCGCAAATGAATATTTGTTTGCTCATTTTTTTAGTATTTAGTACATAGTAATTAGTTTACCAACGACGAATAGCTGGTTACTAATTGCCTTTTTAATGAAGAACCAGTTAATTACTATTTGCTTTAATATCATATGCCAATAAAGCATCTCCATGGCGAATGTACAAAACTCCCTTGTTGATTACAGGCTGAGCAAAATGCTCTTTGGTTCCTTTTTTCACCTTAAATTTACTTACTAATTCCATACTTTCAGGTGTCACATTTACCAGGCCAACCTGACCTCTTTCGTTGTAACAGTATAACATTCCATCGGCAGCAATGGTAGATCCGCGACCAAAACTCAATGTATCCCGAGTCTCTCCGGTCTCAGCATCCACACTCTTCCAAACCTTCTTGCGATGACCTGATGCGATGATTTTACCGTTTAATTTTACAGCACCCCCCATAATATTATCTAAATCTTTATTTCTCCACACTTCCGTGATTTGACTTCCATCTTCAGAAACTTTCATTTTTACGGTTCCATTACCACATCCGGCAACATAATACAGGTAACCATCTTCAAAAATTGGTGTGTTTCCATTGATATCGCAAAGCGTGTCCTGCAGTTCCGTCCACAATAGTTTTCCTGTTTGCGATTCGATACCCATTAAAGCATTGTCTGAGAAAGTTACCAAAACTTTTCGGGATGGAAATTCCAACAGTAAAGGAGAACAGTAGGCAGAAACCTCACCAACACCAGCACAAGTCCATGCCATTTCTCCCGTAAACCGATTCAAGGCAATAATATTATTTTCGGCTCCTCCAGGTGCAGCAAAAACCAAATCGCCATCCACCAATAAAGATTGAGAATATCCAAAACGAGTGTTCTTACCATTGTATTTCTCCAGCATGTTAATCTTCCACTTAATTTCTCCCGATTCAGCTTGAATGCAGGCAATATCTCCCATTCCTGAGGCAACATATACCAAATCATCAACCACAGTTGGCGTTGAACGACTTCCAATAAAGTTTTTCATCCAGTCTTTACCAAATTGCGTTTTCCAAAGTATATTTCCCTGCAAATCAAGAGCAATCAGGTAAGCAAGACTGTCAATTTCACCATTTAAATACATTGTATTCTCACTAATTACCGGTGAGCCATAGCCATTGCCAATGCTATCAATATCCCAAAGCAGGTTTGGACCATCAGCAGGCCATTCTTTCAATAAATTGGTTTCGTTATAAATTCCGGAACGGTTCTCACCTCTCCAGTCACTCACTTTTTTCTGCTTGGAATTACAAGCAAAAAATAGAACTGCGATTAATACGATACTTAGATTTTTCATTGGGTCAATTTTATAGTAATAGTTTATTATTCATTCTTTAATGATTCAACGATATTGTATTTTTTGATTTGTCGTGCAGGAATCCAAATCCAGATCAATCCACTGATTAAAATACCGAACAACAATGTCAGGATATATCCTACCGGCATATGAAACGAGGGTGATAACAGTGATGGAAGCACACCAATTAGTGCAGCACCTAATCCACAAAGCAATCCTACGATCAATAGAAACAGGTTTTCGTAAAACAGCAGTTTAAAAAGGCTGTTTCGCTGATAACCGATTGCAGAAAGCAAAGCCAACTCCTTTTTGCGTTCCATAATGTTTCGCATTAATACAATTCCCAAGCCTATGGTTCCGATGATTACACCCAAACCTCCCAGAAACATGAACATGCTTAAGTAGGTGTTTTCAACCGAATAAAAAGCGGCCATGCGATCGGATGTTTTCATTCCTGAAACGCCCAAATCCTGAAGGTTATTTTCAAACTTTTGCATCAACTGATCATCACTATCTTTCTGTGAATCAATCAACAATACTTTTGATCCGCTAATGGACGGAAAGTGTTTTTGAAACTGATCATCAGAGATTAAGATGTTCCCCTGAAAGATAGAATTGTTCAATCCTCCCATAAGTACCAATTTGATGTCTTTTCCGAATTCGTTCTGATAGACTAAGGTATCGCCAATCGCTTTTTTCAATCCCCAAACAATAACTGTCTGATCGGCATAAGCAGGAATCACATCTGTTCCTAAATCCTGATTCAAGGCTTGCCATGGATGCTCCGAATCCACATTCGCTGCAAGTGCCGCGAAAGAAAAGGCATCCTTTTTATCGAGCAACAAAGGATCGAATCCCAATATTCTGGGTTTCTGCACCTGATTTAGATTGAGACAACTGGCATCATCACCTTCCAAGGCTCTGAACTGTACAAATTGTGTGGAGGGATCGAGATCACCTTCCCAAAATCCCACTTTCTCAAGTCCTTCTGCAGTATTTAGATCAAATAAAACAGGCATCGTGCTTTCTATCCAATATTCATAGCCACCTGTACCCGATTGATTCGCATTCTCGGTATCGAAGAATGTTTTTCGGTTGGCTCCTGTAATTAGAACAGAGAATGTGCCCAGGGCCAATAATGCCACACTTGCCAAACTTCTCCTGCGGTTGCGTGCACTGTTCTTCATCGCCAGCTGCAGCAAAGAAGGTGTTTTGCTACTTTTGGTTAAACTCAATTTTTGAAGGTAGAAATGCACAAAAGCACAGGCTCCAATCATGAATAAACCTCCGGCAGACAACAACAGTTCCGCATTTTGATCCAAGGAGGATGCAAACGCATAAGCAATCATAGCGGCAGTACCTATCATTGATAAAATCCCTATTACTACAGAAATCCGATTGGTTTTTAAAGAGCTGTTTTCATCAATGGTATTTTGAATGAGCGCACTTGCTGTTTTCTTTAGCTTTTTACGTGTTAGCCACCAAATACAAAGCATAGCCACCACAAGACCTATCGCAAATCCAGTAAACAGGGTGGTTCCGCGCAGATGAACATTCAGCATATTGGTACGAACCACATCAGTCCACACTGAATTAAGAGCTTTTAAAAGCAGATGATTGTATAAAATGCCACCTAAGACACCAACCAATCCTCCAATAACTACGGTTACTAATGATTCATAGATTCTGATTCGTAGTATTTGAGATTTAGGGAAGCCCAAGCTCAGGAGAATTCCGTTTTCCTGACTTCTGCTGTCGAGATTTAAAGAATAAATCAAGATGGTTAAAAGGACTCCTGCAAATATGATGAAGAAGCTGAGACTTAAGAACAACTCTCCAAAATCGACCATATTATCTGCCGCCGAAACACCTGCACTGCGAACAGATACAAAACTTAAATTAAGCAAGTTAGGACTCATCACCGAAAGCATGAGTTTCTCTAAATCGTTCTGATTCAATTCCTTTTCATCAAATCGGAACGCAGTATATTTTCCATATTTATTGCTCCACAATTCAAGTGCTTTTGCCGATGAAATAAATGCTTTGGGAGTTCCCTTGTACTGTTTCCAGTAGTCTTCGTCTTTCGGACGGATTTTTGAAAAATCAACAGGCACGCCGGCTTCCCACTCGCTGCAGCTGCCTGCATCTGATAATCCCGGAAAGGATGGCATCATGGATTGATCCAGCAAATCACTATCCAAAGGCAATACTTCCTTAACTACAAATGTCTGCCTCTGCTCTTCAAGAGCCCGCAAAGCGCCAATTACAAAGTAATCCAGAGATATTGAATCTCCTACTTTGGCATCCAGGTCTTCAGCCAACCATTGATTGATAATCATTTCCCCATCAGACAGATTCGACAAACGTGAATCACCCTTGATGGCAGACACAAACGAATAGGGAGTTTCTTTCTCCTTACAGCTGATGCGGTTCACAAAATAGCTTAGAAGAGATTGCTGATCAATTGCAATTTTCTCCAGCTCATCTGAAATTGGCGTATCGATAAACACCCGATCCGAAATCAATTCCAACTGGTCTTTTCCTTTCACAGACCGGATTTCAAGACCGGCATCCTTCACATTCCAGTTCTTCTCCAAACTGCCTTCCACATCACTTAGGGAGAGCGCAGATCCGCCCGCAGGACTGGCCAGCAAAAGATTCGCCCGTCCTTCCATCTCCATTTCTCCGGCCAGATAATCTCTGGAAAGAAAAACATTGTAGGGCGCTACCTGATTGTTTTTTAAGCTAAAGCGACCCAGTTCCTGATCTCCGGCAATGGCTTTTACCTTTACCCGCAAAGCCATGGTCTGATCCTCATCGGAAACAAAAGGAGCATTAACGGGAATTAAGCTTCCTTTTTCAACCCGCAACAGAAATTCATCACCAATTTTCAGTCTCATTTTATCTGCCAGATTCAAACTAACAGCTGCTTCCCCAGCTTTCAGGTCAATTTGCTGAGCAGAAGAGAATTTCCAAAATTCATGATCAACACCATACGCCTGAATATTATTTGTGCGGGTCTTATTTTCAGGCTGAATTGCAATTCCTTTCACCTGCAAAAGAGCTGCTGCATTCACATTTATATCTGCCTGTATGTCCTTTGCCAGTTCAGCCCGAACATATCTGTCGCCGGTTGGCATGGCGTATTCCACCTTACCCAAACGAAGGTTGACCAAATCGTGCAAACTGTATTTTACCGAATCACCAATAATTAATGCTCCCGTAAGCACTGCTGTACTCACAATTGTTCCCAAAAAGACTGCAAAATGCTGCTTTCGGAAATACCAGAGACTTTTGATGATGTATTTTAAAATGGTCATATTTAGCACATAGTGTTTAGTACATAGTAGCTGGTAAGCTTTATTTTATTTATCATCATTTGATTAAGTATCATTACCAATGACCAGTTACTAAGTACTCAAATGAAGTTTTCCTTCTTCCAATTGATAAATCTTCTTCATCTTTTTGGCCAAATCCATCGAGTGAGTTACTATAACTACAGAAACCCCTTGCTTCTCGTTGATGCTCACCAATAAATCGCCCAATTGCTCTGCCGCTTTTTTATCCAGCGAACCCGTTGGCTCATCGGCAAGTATCAGGTTTGGCTGATGAATTAAGGCACGAACCACTGCTGTGCGTTGGCACTCTCCGCCCGACATTTGTCCCGGACGCTGATAGATCAATTCCGATAATCCAACAAAATCCAAGAGCTCCAACGCCCTTTTTTCAGCTTCCTGCTTCTGTTTTTTATCCTTTACAGGGATAAATGGCAGCAAAACATTCTCAATCAGATTCAACTGAGGCAGCAAGTGATGCGACTGAAAGACAAAACCCAGATTCTGATTGCGGAAATTGGCCAATTCTTTCTCATTTTTCTTCGATAAATCTTCCCCGTCGAAAATCACACTGCCTGAATTGGCTGTATCCAAAGAACTAATCACATTCAGCAATGTACTTTTACCCGAGCCGGATGGACCAACAATGGCGATGGATTCTCCCTTTTCGATAGCCAGAGAAAGATCATCCAATATGATTCTTTTCTCAGTACTTCCTGAGTTTTGGTAATATTTGGTGATGTTCTTTAGTTCTACAATCATAATCTATTTCTTTCTATTGTAATCAGATCTTAAAATATCAATCTTTGCTCTACTATTCAGCATTTTTTCGTTCTATGCAGTTCCTGCTTCGTTGAAATCAACTTGTCCTTCGATGTATTTTACTGCCCATCAGTATAAAATCGTTTTCCTTCGAATAAAGTAAGGCTCCCTTCGCATAAAATGGTCGCCCTTCGCACAAAGTAAGCCTCCCTTCTCATAAAGTAGCCTCCCTTCGCATAAAGTAAGCCTCCCTTCTCATAAAGCAGCCTCCCTTCGCATAAGTGCCCGCTCTTCTCGGGGCTTTCAGCGCTTTTTTATTTCTCTCCAAAGGCATAAACACTGCCGTCCATGCAAGCAACAACAATCATCCCTTCCACCACGGCAGGCGTTCCTACAATGGCTCTTCCGATCTCGTAAGACCAAACTTGTTGACCGGTTTTTCGATCCAAAACATATATTCTTCCATCTCCAGAACCAATAACTACCGAATTACCGGCAATTACCGGAGATGCTTCTATTTTATTTTTGGTTTTGAATTGCCACTGAAGGTTCCCGTTTTCTTTATCGAAACAGTAAACCTGTCTGTTTTCGGCGCCAATAATTACCTGATCGGCCGAGACCGATGGAGAAGCCAAATAGGAAATCGCTCCCTCTTTCTTCCATTTTACCTGATTTTTAGCGTAGTCCACACAGAAAAATTCGCCATCGTGATTTCCGAAATAAGCCTGATTTCCATCCAAAGCGACGGATGAGGCGATGTAGGTGGCAATATCCAATTTGTTTTTTGCCGTTCCGGTTTTCACATCCACTTGATGGAGAAAACCATCACACCCACCGAACACGGCAATTTCACCATTGCAGGAAGCTGCTCCGTTAATAAAATTATCAGATTCATACTTCCATTCCAGTTTGCCTGATTTTGCATCAACACAATGCAGATTAAAGTCGTAGCTTCCGATTAAAATCTTCTTCTGTTTGCTCGATTTGTCGTAAAACCAACTGGCTGATCCTGAAATCTGACCATCGGTGGTGTACTTCCATTTCACCTCTCCTGTGGTGGCATTCAAACAATAAAAGATTCCTTCCAAGGATCCAAAATAAACACTTCCATCCAGATACAATGGCGAAGCTTCCACAGATGTTTTGGCATCGAACTTCCATTTCAATTCTCCGGTTTTTGAAATTGCGTACAGTTTGCCATCATTAGAGCCAACAAATATGGTTCCATTGCTGATAATGGGTGATGATTTAACGGCATCACCGGTTTTAAAACTCCACAATAATTTGGGCGCTTTGGGCACACGAGCTTCGGTTATCCCCGTAAGGCTTGAATTGCCCCGGAAAGACAGCCAATTGTGCTTGTTTTGGGCGATTGATGGAATTGCCAAAACGATGCATAGGATGTATAGTATTAATTGTTTCTTCATATTCTCAATTTACTCTTTTTGACGCTGACAGGTTCAAGAACGCTGTCAGGTCTTTCCCCATATCTCCGGACTCAATGTCGCTTCCATTTTTACTTATTAATTCACAATTTATATTAACCTCATCCCCCAACCCCTTCTCCTAAAGGCGAAGGGGAGCTTAAATTTCCCTCTCCTCGAGGAGAAGGGATTAAGGGTGAGGTTTTAAATTATTAATTCCTAATTAGAGCGAAGCGATATCGCTCCTGTTGGACAAGCTATTGCGCACTCTTTTGCTGCCAAGGTCAAAGCTTTGTTAATACTTTGATTAAAAGGTACAGCTACTTTAACGGTAAATCCTCGTCCGATATTGGTTAAACCTGTTTCTTCCTTGTGTTTACCCGCAATTTCTATGCAAAGTCCACACTTAATGCACTTTTCAGGCTCGTAAATAATACTTTCATGGTCGAAATACTTCACCACATTATTTCGTTCGCCAAATGAAAATCGTCTGCGATCGGCATTGTGAATGTCTGCACAAACCCGAAGCTTACAATTATCTAATTTACGACAATCGCAATGCAAACATCTGGCAGCTTCTTCCATGGCTTCCTCTTTCGTAAATCCCTTTTCGGATTTTGCCTCCACACGATCCCCCGAAACGGACTCTTTCAAATACTCACTCAACTCTTCTTTTCGAAGTGTTCCAAATCGTGAATTGAAGGCTCGTTTTGTTGCTTTTCCTTCTCCATTTCGCAAAAATTCATCTACCGACCATGCTGTTTCTTTTCCCATAGCCACCGCTTTCACGGCCATTTTTTGAATGCGAATTGCACTACCCGTTGCAAATATTCTTGTCTGATCGGCAGCGAATGTATCACTGTCTGCCCACAGTCCCGGCTTCGCTGATTTTAAACCTAATTCCTCCACATTTTCAAGTGCACTTCCTGTTGCCAGGATTACAGCATCAAAACCGGATTTAATCTGTTCCCAGTTCTCTTTTTCAATTTTTTGATCGATAGTAAAAACAACACCAAATTGTTTCAATATTTCTATTTCCTTTGTCAGGATACTTTCAGGCAACTCTCCTTTTTCGATCGCTTCAAGCAAACTTCCTCCCAAACGGTTTTCTTTCTCGAATAGCTCGCAGGCATGTCCGTCTTTTACCAAATGATAGGCTGCCGATAATCCGGCCGGACCGGAACCAATAACTGCTGCCTTTTTGCCACTTGCTTCTTTCTTATCCGGAAAATAGAAAGACTCCTCTTCATCTGCCGAAATTCGCTTCAACAGGCAAATGGCAACTGCCTGATCGACATCCTTACGCCGGCAAACTTTCTCGCAGGGCGCAGAACAAATATGTCCTAAAATCCCCGGAAGGGCAATTTCCTCTTTTACAATCTTCAAAGCCTCATCGAATTTACCAGCAGCAATGAATCTGTTCATTTTCGGAATGTCCATATAGGCCGGACAAGCCACGCGGCAAGGTGCCTCGCAATCGCCAACATGATCGCTCAACAACAATTCAATGGCTTCTTTTCGTGCTTCAAACACCTCTGCATCATTGCTGGCCAAATCCATCCCTTCGCTTGCAATAGTAGCACAGGAAGGAAGCATTTGCTGATTCTTGTTATTTCGCACCATGCACACCATACAAGTTGGATGATTGCTGCATCCCTCCAAATAGCACATACTGGGAATCTCAATTCCCATGGAACGCGCGGCATTCAGAACAGTTGTTCCTTCGGGAACATTGATGGCTATATTGTCTATTGTTAGTTTTGGCATCTTTATATTATCTATAGACCTGACAGGTTTTAAAAACCTGTCAGGTCTTTTAATTATTTTATCTCCACAGCATCTACCGGACAAATTTGTTTGCAGATATCGCATTTAATGCACAATTCATGGTTTACCTCGTGCAATTCGTAAGGTTTTGCTTTGATAGCATCTACCGGACAACGCTGCGCACATTTGGTACAACCCGTGCAATTGTCGTTTATTTCGTAGCGAATTAGCTCTTCGCATTTACCAGACGGGCATTCGCCGTTAATGTGTGCTTCGTATTCGTGTCGGAAATACTTTAAGGTCGATAATACGGGATTTGGAGCTGTTCTTCCCAATCCACAAATACTTCCTTTTTGAGTATTTATAGCCAGCTGTTCCAGCAAATCTAAATCGCTCAATTTTCCTTTTCCTGTCTTGATTTTTGCTAGAATTTCCAACATGCGCTGCGTTCCGATTCTGCAGAATGTGCATCGTCCGCATGACTCTTCCTGAGTAAAGGATAGGAAATAGTGCGCAATGTCCACCATGCAGTCCGATTCATCCAATACGATCAATCCTCCCGATCCCATCATGGCACCCACTTCTTTCAAAGAATCAAAGTCGATTGCCGTATCGGACATGGAGGCAGGAATGCAGCCACCCGACGGTCCCCCAATCTGAACTGCTTTAAATTGCTTTCCGTTGGCAATTCCTCCGCCAATTTCTTCTACAATTTGCTTGATCGTAATTCCCATAGGAACTTCAATCAATCCTCCTCTTTTAATTTTTCCGGCTAAGGCAAACACTTTCGTTCCCTTGCTTTTCTCTGTTCCAATTTTACTGAATGCTTCCGCACCATTTCGAATAATGTATGGAATTAAAGAGAATGTTTCGGTATTGTTGATTAGGGTGGGTTTATCCCACAATCCTTTTTCTGCCGGATACGGTGGCCGCAACTGCGGAATTCCCCGTTTCCCTTCAATGGATGCGATTAATGCAGTCTCTTCACCACACACAAAAGCTCCCGCTCCTTCAAATACTTTCAGTTCAAAAGAAAAACCGGAACCTAAAATGTTTTTTCCCAATATGCCTTTTGATTTGCAGATTTCCAATCCTTCGCGAATGCGTTTTACCGCCAAGGGATATTCCGCCCGAATGTACAAACGACCTTCGCTTGCTCCCACTGCGTAAGCTCCAATTAGTATTCCTTCAATAATCCGAAACGGATAAGATTCCAGTAACATTCGATCCATAAATGCGCCCGGATCTCCTTCATCACCATTACAAATGATGTATTTTTGATCAGACTTTGCATTCTGAACCATTTTCCATTTGATAGCTGAGGGAAAACCTGCTCCGCCACGACCTTTCAGCCCGCTTTTTTCAATTTCCGAAATAATCTCATCTGCCGAAAGCTCATTCAGGCATTTCTCCAAAGCTGTAAAACCTTCTTTTGCTTTGTATTCATCAAAATCGGAAGGCATAATTTCACCTCTATATTCTGTGGCAATATTAATTTGTCCTTTTAAAAATTCAGCAATGGGTGTGTGTTCTTCATTTGCATTGTATCGGTTCGAACTCTTGGGAATATCAGAAAATGTAAGATTCTCCGCGTAATTGTAAAAGCGGTTTTTGAAACGACTTATCCAACTCTTCGAATGAAAGTGCTTTTCAATAATGTCACGAACTTCGTTTGCATTGATTTTGGTGTAATAAGCTGCCTCTTCCCCTTTTTTATGGATTTCCATCATGGGAACCTGATTGCAAACACCAACACAACCGACTTGTTTTACATCTACTTTAATCTTGTTCCCGGCCAATGTCTTTTCCAGTTCCTCTTTCACTCCGGAACTACCACTTGCAATACAACATGATCCTAATCCAATTCTAATTTCACCCTGAGAGATTCCTTCTTCTGTCACTTCTCTCACAATCTTTTCTGAGCTTGGTGCCAGATTTTTAAAATCCTCTATAATTTCAGCTATTTTACCCGTTTCAACATGACCGTAGGTAACACCATCAATCTGAACCACCGGTGCCAGCGTACAACAACCCAAACAGGCAACTTCCTCTACCGTAAAAAGCTTCTCAGTATCGGTATCTACGCCTTTCTCCAAGCCCAATTCCCGCCGAAAACCATCGTATACCTGCTTTGCCCCTTTAACATGACAAGCAGTTCCAACACAAACCTTAATGACGTGTTTCCCCACCGGCTGATGACGGAACTGAGAATAAAATGTTGAAATTCCCGTTATTTGAGACTCAGTAATTGTTGTGGTTTCACAAACCCTTTTCAATGCGGGTTCGGGCAAATAGTTGTATTTCCCTTGAATTGCCTGTAAAATCGGAATTACCTTATCTGGTTCTGTCCCAATCTCAGCAACAACTCCATCTACAAAATCGATCATCTTCTCCATATCTATTTCCCTATGCAATAAAGATTTTTATCTCCCCGAATGTACACTCTGCCATCTGCGAAAGCAGGCGATGCATCAGATTTTTCTCCCAAGGATGATGGTGCCAGTTCCACATATTCTTTATCAGCCTTAAAAATGTGCATTACTCCTTTCCGATCCATCAAATATATTTTGCCATCTGCCAAAATTGGTGATGCATAAAATCCTCCGTCAAATTCCTTTTCCCAAAGTATTTCTCCCGCTTTAGCATTGTAACAGGCAACTGCACCATAACTGGTCACCACAAACAACAAATCATTGTAAGCAATCGGACTCGGAACATCGGAAAGGTAATCGTAAGCTTCCCATAAAATCTCCGGTTTCGCTCCTGGTTTAATCGCAACCAAACTGGCATATTCGTTTAAGGCAAAAACAATTCCGTTTGCATAAGCTACCGAAGGGCCAACCTCACCGGTAATGCAGTCTATTTTCCACAATTCCTTTCCTGTTTGTGCATCATAGGATGCAATGCAAGGATCCGCTGCTAATAATATCTCAACCTGATCTCCGTTTTGAACAATCACAGGCGATGCCCACGAAACTTTTACTTTGCGCGCAGTACTCCATACTTCTTCTCCACTTGATGTTGACAAAGCCATTACTTTCGAGTTTTTTTTCTGATCGTACTGAACAATCAGCTTGTCTTCAAAAACAATCAATGATGACGAATGCCCGTAATGATTATCAGGGACTCCTAAATTCTTAGCCCACTGCTTTTTCCCACTCATATCTACTGCAATCAGATCACCATTTGAGAATATGGCAAAAACCAAATTCCCGTCTGTTGTTACGGTAGATGCGGAATGACCCGTATCCGGTGTTACCTCTGGCGGATTTGCAGGTGATCCGGCAATCTGTTCAGCTTTAGCTGTCCAAAGTAATTTTCCGTTGTTTCTATCGTAGCAATATACCTCCCGGCTTGCAGCACTGGCTCCGGAAAGGAATAATTTATTTCCCCAAATTACCGGAGAATTATAGGCATGAATAGGAACAGGCTGTTTCCACAGGATATTTTTGCCACTCGCTCCATCCCACTCAATTGGAATGTTCTTTTGGTAGGCAATTGCATTTCCTCCCGGTCCGCGAAAAGATGGAAAATTTGCCATCATCTCTTTGCTTGGATATGTTCCTTTGTATGAACTGGTTTTAGCCTCTTCAACCACCACTTTTTCTTCCTCAGCAACAGGAACAACAATTTCCTCTTTTAAAGCCTCTTCTACAACTTTTTCTTCAACAACAGGCTCAGTGATTTCTTCTTTTGCAACAATTGTTATATTTGTTTGTTTTGTTTCTGCATGCTTGGCTTTCGCTATTGTTGCCGCCTCAGTGAATTGATTCCCCAACTCTTTGTGTGTTAGAAAAGCAAAAAGCAAAGTAATTCCAACCATTCCAAAACCACCAATCACAATCCATTTTCTGGCTTTTTCACGAAACAGAATGATATTCTCTTCCTCCTCTTCGGATACCTGTGGTAACTGTTGCTTTCCGGCATAAAATAGCTGTAAAGCTATGGCTGTAACAATAATACCAAACAGAAATAAATATCCTCCGGCTTTCACTTGCCATTGATTTGTAAAATAAGCTTTACGAACCAATAAATCCATCTCTCGTATTTGCTCTCTTAACTGAACATCGTTTGGATTTTCATTCAAACGATTAACCAAACTGTTAATCACTTCAGTATTTACCGGATCAATTCTGTTAATCTGAATGTAATTCACCAAAACCAACATGCAGATTACGAAGGAGAAAGTTCCTGCAACCATTGCAATGCCTTTCCACAGAGATAGGTTGGTGCGATTTATTTTAAATTTGTTAGCCATAGATCAATTTTTTACTGCAAAATCTTATCATTCAATTAAACGCTTACAGGTCTTCGACGCTGTCTGGTTTTACCAGTTACTTTTCTACCGGACAATATTTTAAACAACGGGCACAACTCACGCAACCCCCTTTATCGGGTGTATAATCTTCACGATATCGGTAGGTTGATAATCCGGATAAAGCCAAACCGATAACCAAACCAATAAAAGCGCCAAGAATCCAACCGCCATAATAAAACTGTTTTACAATCTCTGATGCTTCCTGATACAATTGTTTTACTGGTTTCCCCGAAGTTCTGAATCCTACAATTTCCAAACTCTCTTCCATCGTTTTAGAATCGAAATGAAGCATTTCATCTGCTAAACGAACTTTCGAGTTTACTTTTGCAAGGTTTTCATGAAAATTTGCACCGGTCCATCCACCTACAATCATTAATGCTGGTATAATTAAACCCAGCAATATAAATCTTCGGGTAGCAGATCTCTTGTCTTCCATTTGTTTCACTCCAACAGGTTTGTTAATAGCATCCAAAGGACAAGAGCTCTCACAAAGTTTGCACTGAATGCAATTGGAAGGTGTAATGGTCAAATGATTTTTCGATACCCGGCTTACCAAATTCAAAATAACTCCATACGGACAAAAGAACCGACAATATGGTCTTGCTATAAAAATGCTGATCAGCAAAAAAGCCGCACCAATCGCATACATGAAGAATGTTGCATTGAATCTGAAAATCCCCACGAAAGGATCGTATCGACAAATGATAAAATCGGTTGCCGTTGCTGCATATAAAACAGATAATCCCAAATAGATGTATGGAATTAAGCCCAATGCTTTTTGCAACCACTTCTTTAGAGTCACCGGACGCATTAGGAAGACATCCTGCACTGCTCCAAGTGGACAAACTCCTGCGCAAAAAGTTCTTCCGAAGAATAATGTATAAACTAAAGGAATCACAAAAAATGCCAAAGCAGATAAAGGAATGTGATAGCCCGGATTGAATAATGCCAATACAACATTCTGTACGGAACCAACAGAACAGACACATCCTTCCCTGAAAAAGCCAAAATATAAAATGGAAAAAATAGATACTGCAATCACTCCGGTTCTTGATCTTTTCTTTAAAATGAACCAGGTAATCAGACTAAGTGCTGCAATTAACACCAATACATCCAATAAAGCGAACATTCCATTACTTGGTACCGGCATTGATGTAACCGGCTGTGTGTAGCCCGATTCGAATTCAGGTTTTGGGAAACGCTGCTGCTGTGAAAAGGCCGCAAATTCCATTCCCACAAAAAATATCAGTAAAGAGATAAAGGCTAAGCTTTTCTTCATTGTGATCGATTATATTTTTTTATTTGATTTAAAGCCGGCAAACTTATAAGCTTGCTCGATTGGTACTCTTGAGAATGCATCGGAAGGACAATCTCTGGCAATGGCGCACTGGTTGCAATTCACACAAAGATCATGACTAACCTGAAGTTGCAATGAACCGTTTCCAAATGCACCACAGCCTTTTACACATTTTCCGCAACCTATACACAGTTCATCGATAATCTCATATTTAAAAAACGGGTCCTCCACATAAGATCGTTTGATTGCACCGGTTGGACAAAGCTGGTTTTCGGCTCCAGTTGATAAATTTTTTACATTTGGGCGAAAATAGCCTCCGCATAAATCGCAATAACCACACATATCATAAACATGAATGCATTTTACTGCCGAAGGTGTTACCACACAACTCGTAGCACAACGTCCGCATTGTGTACATTTTGCAGGATCCAACTGCCAAAGGAAATCCCCCTTTTGGCTTTTTACCGCCAAAACTCCTGCAATACCCACAATGCCAGCTCCCGCCGCAAAACGAAAGCATGTATTGAGAAAGTCTCTTCGATTCTTCTTATTTTCCTCCATTATTCAATCAAATTATTTTGAAACCTTCGTTCTGAATCTTACACCTTCCGGAAGTCGGCAAGCCTTAAGTTTACCGCAGCCCTTACATAGAAAATCAAAATCACATGAAGCTTCTTCGTCTCCGTAATTTCGAAGAATCAGAGTTCCGCTCATCACGGCTAAACCTCCTAAAAGCAAACCTCTAAATCCATTTCTTAAAAATTCTCTTCTATTGATCATCGTTTATTTTGCTTCAAATATTCGTATCATTTTTTGTACAGGATCTAAAACCAGGATTCGATCCTGAGAATCAACGGCCAGGTCAATACCTACTGTTCCTTCTTCAAATAATTCGGGAGCGGCAACAACCGATTTAAAATCACCGGAAGGCAGATGAATTTTCACTCTTTCCAGCCCTTTCTCTGCAGTCACGAATGAACCATCCGAAAGCATTGCAACATTGGAAGGATTGCAACAACCACTAAAACCTTCCAAACTCATAGAAGTTCGTTCCCATGAGGAAATTTGCTCACCTCGGGAATTGTAGGCCTCAAAAGCATGTCTACCTGGGTTTACAACCCAAAGTTCACCTTGTCGGCCAATCATCAAGTCAAAATACGGACTTGGAATCACAAAGCCTTTTATTCCAGCCTCGGGGTTTTTCCCACCTATTTCGTTTATTTTCTCACCATCAATATTATAATGATGCACAATCTTCTGTCCTGCATCAGCTACGTAAACATTGTCTCCATCAATGGTAAGTGAAGTAATAAATGCCTTTTCACCTGCGACTACAAAGCTGTTTCGCAGACTACCATCCGGTTTTCTGATATCGACACGATTGCCCAAACCAACCAAAATGTTTCCATTTTCAGCAACTGTCAAGCAACGAGCCTCTCCTCTCACTTTTAATGAATTGATTTGTTTTCCTTCCGAATCTAAAACCAATATGTTTTCATCGGTACTCACATAAATCTGATCTTTACTATCAACGGCAATTCCATGAAGCTCATTTGCCTGAATTTTTATTTGTTTTACCTCTTTATGACTAATTTTTGATGAATCGACTTTACGCAATTCTTTCAAATCATATTCATAAATATTTTCCCGTGGGCTATCCGTACTCACAAAAAGATCTTTTGCCATGAAAGCCACAACAACAAGAAGTAAAATTACCAAAAGCCATAGAATCAATTTATTTTTCATACGTCTATCCTTTTAATTTGCTCTAATATCAATACACAACAAATGTTTCGCATCCCGCATTAACAATCGCCCATCAACAACAACCAAAGGCCCCCAGGCATCTTGTCCATCCAAAACTTTCGTTTTATCCAACAGCTCAAACTTTTCAGTGCTTGCCTTGGCTATAGTTAAAGTTCCATCATCTTTCAGAATAAAGAATTTACCATCAGCAATAATATAAGGTCCCATACCAAAACGATCATTGGTTCCACTTGTCCACAATATTTTTGTACAATCATTAGGATCACAGCAAACAAAGCGATTCCTCATTCCACCGGCATCCTTAGGTAGAATAGCGAACATTCGATCTTTGTAAACAATTGGAGTTTGCTGCTCGGAGGCAATACCGTCTTTAGGCTTGAATTTTTGAAGCGTAGCCACTTCATATAAGTTTCCATTCTTTTTTATCTGAAATAGAATGGAACCTGCACCATAACCAGCGGTCATGAATATTTTACCATTTTTCAATACAACCGGCGATGGAGCAACCACTGAAGGAGAAAACTCTTTGGTCTTCCAGAGAATTTGTCCTGCATCATCACCTTCGGCCGAAACACCAACGATTCCACCAATGGCAGCATAAACCCACATCTTTTTCCCATTTAAAGTCATTGGCATAACCGATGAATGAGACATTTGCCAATTATCAGGGTTAGGTGTTTCCCAAAGAACTTTTCCCGTAGCACAGTCAACTGCTATCAATAAAGATTTACCTCCTGGAGCAAGAATAACAACATTATTGTCAATAATAGGACACTGACCTGTATACCAAAATGGAATCTCAGACATATATTCCTTTACCAAATCGAGTCCCCATAGAAATTCACCTGTATTAGGATCGGTGCACATAACATGACAACGCGGTCCCATGGTAACAATATATTTATCGTTGATTGCCGGAACCGTTCTCGACATTCCGTGATTTCGTTTGATATGTACTCTGTACCATCTGCGCCAAAGTTCCTCTCCCGTTTCCAAAGAGAAACAACGCAAGGCATCAGCCTTTTTCACTTCATCGTAATCGAGAACATACACCTTCCCATTGTAAACAACCGGAGCAGCATGTCCCTCGCCCATTTCAACCTGCCATTTAATCTTTGGTCCGTCGCCCCAACTGTTAATCAACTTGATATTATCAGTCGAAATATTATCTGACTTTGCACCTCTAAATTGTGTCCATTTCCCTGTTAAATTTGAAGTGTGATCAGAAAAAAGATCAAATCCTTCTCCTATTAGAATTCTTTCAGAAGATTCACTCTGTGCCGGGCGGTTATCCATTCCCGGAATACTTGTATGAATATCCTTTACAGGATTATAAACCAACCAATACACAAACAATATGCCTGCAATAACAACAGACAAGAGAATTAATCCTTTTTCGCTTCTTTTCGACAGCATATTCTGCAACTTAAGATCAGTTCAATAATATTATTTAAATCCGGCAGGCGTAAAAACCTGACAGACTTGAAAATAGTTTAAGATTATTTTATCGAATATGCCATTAACGCATTTCCATGACGAACATACAGAACACCGTCCTTTATAACCATATGAGCCCAATAAGGACCTTTTCCATATGGTACTTTAAACGAACTTATTACTTTAAATTCTTTCGGGTCTGCCTTTACCAAGGCAACATTACCATCTTTCTCATCATAGCAATACAGCATGCCTTCGGCTGAAATAATGGATCCTTTATTTTCCCATTCAGTCTCATACATTTTCTTCCCTGTTTCCCATTCCATGCAAACCCAATATCCATTTCTATTATTGATCCAATTTGCACCATAGATATAGCCATCCAAAAGAACAGCGCCCCCATGATGAACATCTAATAGAGAATCGACATAGGCTAACTGCACAGAAGAAGCATCATCATTCAAATCCAACATTACAGAATGATGATCGTAGCCATTGGTTATAAATATTTTTCCATTTTGATACAATGGAGTATTGGTATTAATATTAGCTTTCCATTCTCCGGCAGCATAACTACCGTAATCAAATCTCCAGTCAATATTTCCATTTTCAGGATTAACACCAATTGCATTTTCTTCAGTAACTGTAACAATCTGTTTTTTCCCGTTTCGATCAATCAATAAAGGAGAAACATAGGCGGATTTATCATCTATACTTTTCGATTCCCAAACGGTTTCTCCAGTCATTTTATTCAACGCAATCATTGTTGTTTTCTTTCCGCAAGGAGTATAAAAGACCAAATCATTATATAAAAGCAAAGATTCAGAAATTCCCCATTCCCCGCACTCACCTTCAAACATTTCATTGGCCTTTACCTGCCAGAGCATCTCACCGGAAAGAGCATTTACACAGGCCAAATCTCCCCTTCCGCTCGACAGATAAATTCTTTCATCCTCAATAGTAGGAGTACAACGGGAATCAGTAAAAGATTCATCCCATCCCCGACCATAAGGAACCTGCCATTTTAATTTTCCTTCCATATCAACGGCCATCAAATAATCCATTGAATCTTTTAATCCGGTAAGATATACAGTATTGTGAGCAATTGCGACAGAAGAATGTCCAGTAGGAATGCTGTCCAAATGCCAAAGCATTTTGGGCCCTGTTGTCGGCCATTCCTTCAGAAGACCTTTTTCTGCATACACTCCAGTGCGATTAGGGCCACGCCACTCACTTTTTTGTATTTCTGTTTTGCACTGAGTCAAAGCACTTAATAATGCAATACTGACAAGTATTAGTCGATTCATAAGTTTGATAGGTTTTGTATTGTTCTTAGTTTGCTTTAATTGAATAGACCATCAAGGAACTTCCATGACGAACATATAGTCTTTTATTATTAATCACCAAATGAGCCCAATGTTGTTTTTCACCAAAAGGAACCCGAAACGAACTTACTTTTTCATAACTTCCATTGCTAACATCAACAAGAGCAACTTCTCCGCTATCGCCGTAACAATACAATTTGCCATCAGCATAAACTACGTTCCCATTACTTAACATTTTAGCTGAGTGCAATACTTCACCAGTTTTCCAATCCAAACAAAACCATTCACGATTAGTATGACCAGAACCATATATCTTACCATCAAGCAGAACAGCTCCTCCAATTTGATTATCCATCAACTCATTTCGCCAAACCTCTTTTACGCCAGATCCATCTTCAGCAAGGTTAAGCATTACTCCACCTTTACCATATCCACTAAAACAATACAAATAACCATCTTTATATAAAGGAGTATTTGGATGAATTGAATATTTATTAGGATGATCAAACGACCAAAGTAAAGTACCGGTTTCAGCATCAACTCCAATAATTGAACTACTTGTATGAGTCACCAATAAATTGCGGTTTGCCAGCTTTATTAATGCAGGAGAGCAATAAGCTGATTTTTCTCCATTTCCTTTTGCTTTCCAGATCAGCTTGCCTGATTTTCTATCTAATGCAACCATACTAACTTCTGAACCTCCGGGAGTACAATATAGTTTATTTCCATCTGCAACAAGATTCTCTGTTATTCCCCAACGGGTATTTTCAGAACCAAAATCTGTCAGTATATTTTTTGACCATAGAATGGTTCCATCAGAAGCACTCATGGCTACTATTTTTCCCAAACCACTCATCACATAAACTACACCATCATAAACCATTGGACTTGTGCGCACACCGTTATAAGAATCCATCCATTCTTTACCATAAACCTGCTTCCAAAGCTCTTTGCCTGAATGATCCAATGCAATTACAAAACCATTTTCAAGCTCTGTACCGCCTATATAAATAAAATCTTTAGTTACTGCAGCAGAAGCATGTCCTTCACCTAAACCTTCAATATGCCATAACAGTTCGGGGCCATCAACCGGCCATTCCTGCAACAATCCGGTTTCCTGATAGATTCCATCACGATTCACCCCCCTCCATTGGGCATTTTCCTGGGCAAAAGAAGTAGTAACAGCAATTAAAAATACAAGTAAGACAAAATATTTTTTCATTATAAACGGGCTTTATTCAATATTAAATTACATTCCAACTTTCTAAAGATACAGGCTATTCCATTGTTTTAGAAATGAACATAGCATTTCAACTTAAATCTATTTCAGGTCTAAATAAAAACAATACATAATATTAAACACTTTTCATGCCAGAAGAACCAAATCATTTGCATTAAAAAAGTATTAACCCTATGGCTATTTAGATTTAAATAAAAAACGCATGCTTGCAAACTATCATTGTTCAAATACGAACTTTAAAGACTCACAGGTCTTTTTTAATTTACAGTACATAAACTAAATCAAATAAATAAATTCAGTTGGAATTACGCAAAAAAAATATTCAAACAACCAAAAACAAGGGTTGTTTAACAACTTTTTAACGCCTCTTTAAAATCAAAATAAATAGGCAACTGTATAATTCCTTATTTTTCTATTTGATTTCTATTATCTTTAAACCATACACTAATACAAAAAGCTACATGAAAAGATCAATATTACTGATGATTTTAGGACTTGCAATTTTTTCATCTGCATGTCAATCTAAAAAAACTGAAAATCAAGAAGCTACTCTTCCACTTGGAGTTAGTAAAGTTGTAGTAAAAGAAACATTTAATGCTGGTGGTTATACCTATATAAACGGGAATAATGATTTATGGCTGGCCGTTGGTCAACGACCAATAGAAACAGGCAAAACGTATTATTATAAAGGCGCATTGGAAATGAAAAATTTTCACAGCAAAGAATTAAACCGCGACTTTCCTGTTATTTATTTCTTAAACACCATTTCTGACACACCTATTGAAAACAACATGCCGATGCAAGCCTCTTCGATGAAGAAACAAAAGGCTAAAAGAATTGAAGTTTCAATAGAAAAGACGAAAGGAATAACAAGTATTTCTGAGCTCTTTTCAAAAAAGGATGAATTTTCGGGTAAGCAGATATCTGTGAAAGGAAAGGTTACCAAATTCAATCAAAACATTATGGGTAAGAACTGGATACACATTCAGGATGGTTCCGACTTCGAGGGCAATTTTGATCTTACCATTACTTGTAAAGATGTTGTTTCTATAGGGCAAATTATTGAAGTGTCAGGAACAATTGCATTGGACAAAGATTTTGGAGCTGGCTATACTTATGATATAATTATGGAAGACGCTAAAATTCAGAATACAGAGAATAAATAACAATTTATATATTGTTTTATATTTATTTTCTATATAAATTTGATTAAATACTTTCTTTTAACTACATACAACTAATTTATCACAACAAAAAAGCGACTTTGGTCGCTTTTTTAATTACACAGTTATTTGACTTAATTACAACAAACATGACTCATTCAACTCCCGGCATTCACAATAACAACAACCTGCAGTTCATCCATTGCAATTTTTGAACGATTTACATTCCTATCAACACCTTGTGCAATATTATTTCTTAATATCTGTTATTAGTTTTCCATAATTTGTTACTTTTAAAAGCATATCAAAAACACCCCAAATGAAAAAATGGTTTTTCATTCCACCTCTTATTCTTATTGCAATTCTCCTCGCGATTGTTCTTTTAAATCGATGCAATCCTGAAGATTACATTTTGTATCAATCTTCAGCCTTTACAGTATTCCCTAATCGAATAGAGCAAGGAGAACATACTGCTATAGCACACAACAATTCGCACATCAGCTCTAATTACCCTGGATTGAATAGTAAAGAATGGCAACTTAAAACCGACTTAAGCAAATACCCTAAATACGAATCGAATCAGGTTTTACTCAATGCCATTTATCAGCTTTCTCTTGAGGAAATAGAAAAGAATATTGCTCCCGACACAACTTTTAATACAGGTGAAAAATGGAATGGTGTTTGGACCCGAGACATCAGCTATAGCGTGATCTTAGCCCTTGCAATTACTAATCCTGAAATTTCTAAAAAAAGTTTGCTTAAAAAAGTTAAGCAGGGAAAAATTGTACAGGACACAGGCACAGGAGGTTCCTGGCCGGTAAGTTCTGATCGAATGATCTGGTCAACGGCTGCCTGGGAATTGTACAAGTCTACCGGAGACATGGATTGGTTGAGGAAAGTTTATTTCATCATAAAAAATTCTACTGAAGATGATCTTAATGTGGTTTGGGATTATCAGAAATATCTATTTAAAGGGGAATCTTCTTTTTTAGACTGGCGGGAACAATCTTATCCAAAATGGATGGAACCAATTGATATTTACAACTCCTATAATTTGGGAACTCAGGCAGTACACTACCAAAGTCTGCAGGTATTGATGAAAATGGGAAAAATACTTGGAAAAGATGTGCAAAAATATCAGGATATTTCGGAAGCCTTAAAAAACAGCCTGAATGAAAAACTATGGTTGCCCGAAAAAAAATATTTTGGACAATATCTTTACGGAAGAAAGAATCAATTGCTTTCGGATAAATCGGAAACTTTGGGTGAGGCACTTATGGTTCTATGGGATATCACCAATGAAGAAAGACAAAAAGAGATTATATCAAATACTCCGGTTACTAGGTTTGGAACCCCATGTTTCTATCCTCAGATTCCAAACATACCAGCCTATCACAATCAAGCAATTTGGCCTTTTGTGCAAGCTTATTGGAATTGGGCTTCAAGCAGAACAAATAACGTTGAAAGCGTTCAATGGGGAATTGCCAACATGTTGCGGTCAAGTGCGCTCTTTCTTACCAATAAAGAAAATCTTTTGATTGAAAATGGTGATTTTAACGGAACTGAAATAAATTCTGACCGTCAACTTTGGAGTGTCGCCGGTTCCTTATCTACCTTTTACCGAATTCTAATGGGAATGAATTATACTGCCGATTATTTAGAATTCAAACCATTTATCCCCAGAGAATACAAGGGCAAACAAAGTATCAAAGGGCTTCGCTATCAAAATACAATTTTAGACATCGAAATTTACGGCTTTGGCGATAAAATTAACTACTACTCCTTAGATGGAAAATATTACCAACGCCCCATCGTGCCAAAAGAAATGGAAGGGAAACACAAGATTGAGATTAGAATGAACAATCAGTTGCCTACTAAATCAGAACTGAATATGGTCGATAATATGGTGTCACCCGAAACCACTTCGCTCCGCTTTGTGGAAAATCAATTGTTATGGGATAAAAAAGAAAATGCTGATCATTACCGTGTATACCGTAACGGAGAACTTCTTCTGCAAACCGAAGACAATTATATGTCAGAAGTACACATTAGTGAACCTAGTGAATTTCAAATTCAGATAGACGATGGTTTGGGAAATTTATCGTTCTATAGTGAGCCCCTATATGTATACGATTCCAATTATAAAAGACATATTGAAGCTGAAGAATTTGACTCCAATGCCAAAACCTCCTATGTTGAATTGAGCAAGAAAAAAAATCGGGAATTCTATTTTAACATTCGAATTCCTAATGAAGGAAAGTACTATATCGATTTTTTATATGCAAACGGAAATGGCCCTGTGAACACCAATAACAAATGCGCAAATCGTAGTTTTTGGGTGAATAACAGCTATGCCGGAAGTATCGTTTTTCCGCAACGTGGGGAAGGTGATTGGAATAATTACGGCTACTCCAATTCCTTCTCCATTGATCTGACAAACAAAAACAATTTCTTTAAAATAAGCTTCGAAGAATTCAATAAAAATATGAATCAGGAAGTCAACTCGGTTCGAATAGATAAGATTCGAATAATTAGAATAAGATAAATATTTTAGGTTTATTACTATGCTTACATCACAATTATAAAGGTTATTGCTATTTCGTACTCTCAAACAGTTATCGCTTTTCATGATGAATAATAAAAACATCTAAACTATAAATATATGACTACATCCTATATTAACTCTGAAGAATTCGACAAACAATTAGCTGAAAAAAAACTAAACGCTGAAAATGTTGCTGAAATACTTAATCTGGAAATTAGTATCGCAAAAAGTGTTTTTGCAGGATACAAATCAATCGGTGAGTTTGAAATACTTAAACTACATGAATTAGCAGGCTTCAGCTATTCCAAGCTTATTACAAAAGAAAAAACTCTTAACAAAAACAGACCAATCAAAAAAGAACCAAATAAAAATGATTCAAATTTGAAGGATACCAAGCTTAATATTTACCGAAAAATAAATTGTGAAAAATGTGATTTTTTGATCTATAACCCAGTCAATTTTTGTCCTAATTGCGGAGAATTGATTCCTCAGATTATTAAACAAGACAAGGCTGTTCCTGAAGAGGATGAATCTTCAAACGAATAAGAATTTGAACTAAAAGAAACCAAAAAATACACAATTGTATGTTTTATGATATTGTAAACAAAATGGATCTTCACGAGGCTACTGCCTACGAATGGGAAGAAATAGATGGAAAACCCCGTTACCGCTGGTACAAATACGCTCTTAACTCGGTTTATATGATTTCCAGCATTGATGACATTTGCGATATTGATGACATCAGTTTTAATGATCTTGGTACTTATTACGACAGCGTAGCCTGGGTTGCAAAAAACGACCCAAAAGCCTTGGTGTACATCATGAGGACATTGGTTGAGCCGGTCACCGATATCGTTAAACAAAAACTGCTAAGCCATCTGCTCGAACGAAAATATTATAAGTCTTGCGCCATTGTTGAAAAACATTTGGTCTCTTTTCCTGTCCCTGCCGAAAGAACTTTTACCCGCAAAAAGGAAAAGTCTATAAAAGATGTAAACAAGTACATCGCAAAACGGATATATGCCCTCTCCAATCTTCTGTACGAGCTAAAAACAAAAGACAAAGAAAAACTATACATGCCTGAAATACAGGATCCCTTAAGTAACCTTTTGAACTTTGAATCTTTTTCGGCCGACCTTTTTCGTGAAGATCTCGATTCGCTGGAGTGGTTGCTGCAAAATGCTCCCGATGAGATAAAAGAAATGTTTACAACCAAAATATGTCAGGAAACCAAAGACCGACTTCTTACCTATCTGGCTCAAAAAGAACGCTATTCATTGTGTCAGTTTTTTAAAGAAACATTGCCGGTGTTCGAAATGCCGTTCTACTTCGAAATTCCACCCTACTCTAAAGAAATAGTAAATGAAAATGAGCTCTTCCTGCTTGATGAGGATGATTATTTTGATGAGGATGAGGAGTAACGCTAAAGACTTGTCTGATTGTGGTATCTCAAGGGTATAACGCAAATAAATCCAACAATTTATGAAAGATACAGATTTGAATAAAAATGCGTCTTTTTTTTAGGCTCATTATGACCAGCCTCAACGATTCTTGTATCTTTTGGGTAAATAATGCGCAGGAAACTTTGATAAATATTAGACTGGATTACAAATAAAATTAAGTAGAAACGACTTTCATCGTTTAATTTAAACTGCCTTTTGTAACTATTACTTTTTAAGAGATTTCAGTATGTATTCAAATTCCTCTTTTAAAACTTCATAATTTTCACTTGAACAATCAAGAATTAATTCCATTCCAACTTCAGCTTGAATAGAATGCAGAATAATTGTTGTTCGTTCATGACCCGATGAATCGGTATGATTTCCAAGATAAGCAATGCTTTGAGGAAGAGAAAATAGTTGTTTCTCCTTGGGTATAACTTTCTTTACATCCACCGAGAGACGTCTTCTTCTGTGCGAAGAATAATCAATCAAACCAATATCTGAAGGTACAGCTTCCAAAGAAATCAAACAAGATGCTAAATCTTCGATATTCTCATCTTCATTCATTCCAAGTCTGTAAAAAAGGAAACTTAATCTGCCATCAACCTTGTACTTCTCGGATAAATACCACTCTCCTTCCGGAAAACTAATCTTTATAGCCGCTCCATCAATAAAATAGGTGTTTTGATATAACTCCTCGGCAACAGGCTTGCCATCTTCCGAAAGATATGTCCAAATTCCAAACTTAATTCCTGCTTTAAACTTTCCCATATGGGATATTTTGCCATTCGGATAATAATAAATAGCCGGCCCGTTTAAGGTATCATTTATAAATTTCACACTTAAACTAGGCTCTCCACTTTCGAAAAACTCTGTATAAACACCATTTGCAATATTATTTACAGCAAAAAATTCACTTTCCTTCTTTCCATTTTCATGCCACAATGTGATCATCCCTTTTTGTTCACCATTCACAAATTCAGACTCCTTTTTCTTGCTTCCCGAAGAATAAAAATATCTGCTCGGGCCATTTTCAATTGCATATTTATTAAAACCCACTTCGTAGAGCCCGGTCCAATCTATATTTGCTTGTAAGCCCTTATAATGATACTCGGACAGAAGCACGTTATCAATTGTAAAGTCTTTTACCAAAAATTGATTCTCTGTAATTTTATTTATTGTTGAAAAAAACTGAGCGTTCTCTTTCTCAGCTACCAGCCAATCCTGATTAAAATATACAGTATCCTGAGCTATGCTTTTTAGCGGAAGTAGTAGGATAAAAACAAAAAAACAACGGGTAAACTTCATGAGAATTCAATTTTGGAATAATTATGTACAAAATAGATAACTTTTCGATATAATGCGAAGTATTTACCGACAATTTCTCTTTCTGCTTCGTTCGTGAAATTTAAGATGAGCCAAACCATTCAACATTCCTTCATCGCTGTAATAATTCCAATAGGTATCAAAACCATGTTCAACGCCATGCAATATTTCAAAAGAGTGATCTATCTCATTTTCTTTTAAGAACTGATGCATTTCAAAACTAGCTCTGCGATTCTTCGTCAGAACAAAACTATCTTCGGTACCAATTTCAAGTCTAAGCGGTGTTGATTCACCTTTTAAAATCTCTAAATTGTTTTGTCCAAGCAAGAAGTTATTCTCCAGGGTATAATCACTTACATAGCCCATTCCGATAATCGACGAAAACAAACCCGGATATTTCAAATAGTAATGAATCGCTCCGGCGGCTCCCCGCGAATGCCCTTCAATTGAAATCTGCTTTCCATGACCTCCTGCATTAAAGGAATCCTGACAAAACCGAATAAATTCACCTCCCTGCTCCTTTATCAAAAGACGTTCATTTTCCTCTGTAAACCACTGAACGTTGTCACGATCATTATCTCCGCGAATTCCCGCAATTACTACCGGATCAAGATTCCCGTTGTTAATCCAATCATTCAATTGTTTCGCCCGAACGTATTTATTAAATGTACTTTCGTCGCCACCTTGCCCATGGAAAAACAAAACCAATGGATAGGTTTCATTCGGAGTCCAATTAGGAGGTAAATATACAAAATACGGTACACAGGATCTTTCTTCTGTCTCAAATATCGATGTGTTTATTTTTCCTTTACAATCCTTAAAATCTGTAAGTTCAATTATATTCTCAAATACCCGCATTTCTTTCTTATTTTTAATCGGAGCTTTTCCCGAAACAGTTTAAATTTAAAAATATCCTTCAAATTGCTGACAATGCAGTAAGGTTCTTTTATCCAAACTAAACCTGGCAACTTCTACAAAACTAAAAATTATCATTCAAATAAAAACTTTATGAGCCTTTATCCTTTACCTTCAATGGGATTTATCTGAAAGACTGAATGGTTAAAGAATCTATCAGTAATGATATTAATTCTCTCGATGCAGGTATAAAGATTATTGATTAATATAATTTGTGCCTTAGTCAAATCAATTCTACATTTGTAATCATTACAAAAAGCAAGATTAATAATCATTAAAACACAAAATAAAATGCAAACTTTAATTGGAAAAAAAGCACCATCATTTTCTGCAGGTGCTGTTGTTAACGGAAATCAGATTGTTGAAAATTTTTCATTGGATCAATTTATTGGTAAACAGGAAGTAGTATTCTTTTTCTATCCTCTTGATTTTACTTTTGTTTGTCCAACTGAACTGCTCGCTTTTCAGGAAAAACTAGCTGAATTCGAAGCAAGAAACGTAGCTGTTGTTGGTTGTTCTGTAGATTCAGAATACTCTCACTTTGCGTGGTTGAATACTGAGAAAAACAAAGGTGGTATAAAAGGTGTTACTTATCCTTTGGTGTCAGATTTATCAAAAACAATTTCTGAAAACTATGGCGTATTAGCATCAGAGTACGATTACAATGAAGAGGGAAACGCAGTATCTACAGGAGCACCTGTTGCCTACCGCGGATTATTCCTTATCGATAAAAAAGGAACTGTTCGTCACTCGGTAATTAACGATTTGCCATTGGGAAGAAGTGTTGATGAAGCAATTCGTATGGTTGATGCATTGCAGCATTTCGAAGAAAATGGCGAAGTTTGTCCTGCAAACTGGAACAAAGGAAAAGAAGCTATGCAAGCTACTGCTGATGGTGTTGCAGAATACCTAAGCAAAAACTAATAAAAAGCAAAATAATCCTCTCATCCCGAATTTTACAGGGAATAAAATCAAAAAAACAAAACATGAAAATTAACAGGTACCAAGACATTAACACCATTGATGGTGAAGCTAAGAAAGATTATATCGACAGACATTCTGCATTTATTCACTGCGATGACTCAGCTAAAAAAGGTGAGAAATTTAAAGTGAAAGTGAAAATTGGTGATGCTTATGCTCATCCGGATGATTTCGATCACTATGTTGCTTGGGTTCAGCTTTGGGATGGTGAAAAAATGTTAACACAAGCTACTTTCTCAACAGGAATTTTAGGTGGTGAAGCCAATCAGGCTGAAGTTGATTTTTACATAGTACCATCCCGTAAAATGAAACTAACCGCTACAGCTTTCTGTACAAAGCATGGCTTATGGCACTCAGATGAAAAATTAGTAGAAGTTGCAGAATAACTACTGATTCAAAATAGTAAAACAGGGAAATCAATTATGATTTCCCTATTTTTTTTAATACCACCTCTACCCTAATTAAACCATTTAATTCCGGGATCTCTTGCCCTTATTTTTTTTTAAAGATTTGATTTTAGTTGCATCAAACTGCGTTGCAATTCGCTTACTATCTAATATTCAGCCCTTCTACGCAAACGTTTGTTGTGTTTTTTCATCAATTATATCATTAAATAAAACCTGCAAACTTTTATTTAATCATAAATTATAACATTCTTCTTTCATAAACAGAGAAGAAACATGTTATGACTATAAACGATTATTTAAATTAAAATCAAACATTTAATTAACTACTAAATTTTTATTACTTATGAAAAGGAGAGACCTATTTTACCTAAGTTTAACTTTCATACTTAGTTTGGGATTACTGTTTTCCTCTTGTTCCAAAAATGAAATGACTGAACTTCAGCCAGAAGTTAAAACCACTAAAACGACAAGTTTAACCACCAAAACCACTAATAATGCCAGTGTACTAATGCAAGCCTTTTATTGGGATGTACCTGCAGGGGGCAATTGGTGGAACACTCTTGATTCTAAGGTTTCCGATTGGAGTAGTGCCGGCTTTAATGCCATTTGGTTACCACCTGCTTCCAAAGCTCAAAATGGAACTTATTCTATGGGTTACGATCCTTTCGATTATTATGATTTTGGAGAATACAACCAAATGGGATCAATCGAAACTCGTTTTGGATCAACAGCAGAATTACAAAATCTGATCAGTTCTGCACATTACGAAGGATTGCTTGTGTATGCTGATATCGTTATCAATCACAATAGCGGAGGAGCATCAGAGCAAAATCCATACACAGGAACAGATACTTGGACAGATTTTAATCCATTATCTGGTTTGTTCTATCGAAATTACAATGATTTTCATCCTAATGATATTGAAACAAATGATTTAGGTGCTTTTGGCGGATATCCTGACTTATGTCACAGCAAGACTTATGTGCAGGATTGGTTGTGGAATAACTCCAACTCTGTGGCCAAATACTACAAAAATGTAATGGGCTTTGATGGTTGGCGTTTTGATTATGTGAAAGGATTTGAACCATGGGTTGTAAGAGAATGGAATGCTTCTGTAGGAGGATTCTCGGTTGGGGAATTATGGGACAGCAATGTAGACTATCTTAATTGGTGGGCCAATGAAGCCAATTCTTCCGTATTCGATTTTGCCTGTTACTATGCAATGAACGATGCTTTTGATGGAAATGACCTAACCAAATTGAACAATAACATGATGTGGAAGCAAAATGCAACCAGAGCAGTTACATTCGTAACCAATCACGATACAGATGAAATTTGGAACAAAATGCTAGCATATTCATATATTCTAACTCACGAAGGATACCCATGTGTCTTCTATCGTGATTATGAAGAATGGCTGGACAAGGATAAAATGAATAATTTAATATGGATTCACAATAATCTAGCTAGTGGCAGCACATCAATATTATATGATGATAATGATGAATATGTTGCACGCAGAAACGGATGGAATGGTCCAGGATTAGTTGTTTATATCAACAATTCAGATAGTTGGCAGGAAAGATGGGTTGAAACCAACTGGTCAAGCACAACAATTAAAGATTACACAGGAAATTCAACTTGGGAACCAGTAACTCAGAGTGGCAAGTGGGTTAAAATTCAGGCTCCACCTCACGGATATACCGTTTGGTCTTCGAAATAAATTACTATTTAAGCCATGATTTTTTAACAGAAGTCATGGCTTCCACTTGATATCTAAAAACTGCACAGCTATGCTAATTCGACTATTATCAACTCTTTTTTTTATCCATCTTACAGCATCATGTTCCAATCAAGATAAATTAATATTACCCGGCAAACTGGAAAAACAATATCCTCTTAAATTTGAAACCCCAAGTATAATAAACTCAAACGGAATTTTTGTTAATGCCGGCCTATGTGCTAATGCAAGCGGAGATACTTTATTATTCTACGGACAAATTCGAAATAATAGAAAATCGTCAATTATAATTTCCCCCTACTTACTTCAAATTCAAACACTGGAGAATCACCGAAGCAATCCTATTTCGGTTAGAACCAAAACTGTACTACTTCCCGATAGCTCACAATCATTCTTCTATAAATTTACACCCATAAATAATAAATATTTATTCTCACGAACAGAAAAAAGAGGCGATTTAGATAGTTGTTATTTTGTTGATTTTAATTTCATTAGAGATACAAATGGTCATTCAATAACAAATCAGGTTATCAAATTCAATGCAAACAAAAAATTATTTTCGAATTATCTCAATCATTTTGCCAATGAACATTCAATTACACTATACGAACTAACAAAAGAAAATTCGCACATTGAAACAATCCAACTCAATTATCTTAAAAAATTACACGAAAATTCGTTAGCAAAGCAACCCGTTAATAAAGATAAATTACAATCAAGTCTTCAATTTTCTGAAACAGAAATTGTGATGAATGGAATTGTACTAACAACCAAATTTTACCATGATAACGACAGCCTTTTCTTGAATCTAAAATTAATTAATCACAGCAGTGAATATTTAAATTTTTCACCCGATTCAATACAAATTATCAGCGTTGATCCTGAGAGCGAAAAAGAAATAAGGCATCAGGTGGTAAGTTCTGTTACAAAATCCGAAGGACATAAATCTATCCTTAAAAAAGGTGACAGAATGCAAACACAACTTAACTTTGGATACTTTAAACATCCTCCCTTGGAAATAAAAGTAGATTTTACCGCACTAAAAATTCATCCTCAAGAAATAAAAGTGTTTTCATTTAATCCAACATTTAAAATGATCAAAAAGGTATCTTAATACAAATTAAGAGTCCATTTCTGAATTGGAATACATAAAAAGGGTGCCCAATTTTTTTTGAACACCCTCATTTATTTTTATTCGCTGTTCCGCTTATTCAGCCACCTTAACTTCTTCTTTCTTTAAATATTTATCCAAGAAAACAACAACCTGACCATACCCTTTAATTTCATTTTCCTTTTTACGGAAACCATGTCCTTCATCATCAAACACGATGTATTCTACCGGCACGCCATTCTTTTTAACAGCTTCAACAATCTCATCCGATTCTGCCTGCAAAACACGAACATCATTTGCTCCCTGCAGCACCATTAATGGTTTGGTTACTTTATCAGCAAAAAACAAGGGAGATTTATTGTATAAAGCAACCGAATCAATGGTTGTAGGGTCGCCAATTTCGGCATACAAAGCATTACGGAATGATTCCCAGTACGGAGGAATTGATTTTAAAGTGCGCAACCAATTGGTCACTCCAAAAATATTAACTCCAACCTCAAATTCTTCAGGAGCAAAAGTCAAAGCAGCCATAGTCATGTAACCACCATACGAACCACCAATAATTCCAATTTTTGTTTCATCAACAACACCTGTCGAGGTCAAAAATTTCTTTCCCCAGATACAATCCTTCAAATCCTCGTCACCATGCTTTTTGTCATCCATCGCGTAAAACTTCTTACCATAACCACTGCTGCCACGATTATTCACCGCCAAAACAGCATAACCATGATTCACCATAAACTGAATTAAAGAGAAATAACCTACTCTCGATTGTCCTCCAGGGCCACCATGCACCCAAACAACAGCAGGCACTTTGCGATCTATCGCTGCAATTTTAGGTTGGTAGTAAATGGCAGGAATCTGCACCCCATCAAACGATTCGTAACGAACCACCTTAGCTTCCACTAAATTTGCAGGATCAATTTCCGGATTTAAAGTTTCAGTCAATTTCTTCGCTTCAGCATCTCCCATTTCAAAAACATAAATGTTATTTGGAGAAACCGAAGTACCAACAACCAAACGGACACGACTTTCATCCTTTGTCAAACCAACCGATTTTATATCGCCACCTTTTATCTCAGGCAACTTAACCTCCTCATTCGTTGCCAAATCAATCATCTTAACGTTTGTCTTTCCATCTTCGTTAATACCAATAATCCGGTACTTTTCGTTGTATGAATCGTAGGCATACCAAACATCCCAATCGGCCTTAAAAACCATTTCCTTTTCTCCCGATTCAATATCGTATTTATTCAGATAAACAAAATCGGAATCCTCATTACTCAAATAATACAAATACTTGTGATCCAAACTAAAAAACTGAGGATTGTAAGTTGCATCGCCGGTGTGCTCCGAAATGTGCATTTTTTTGCCCGATTTTCTATCGTACAAATACATTTCGTTGTTGTTTGTAGTAATGCTTTGTGTTAAGGCTAAATATCTATTGTCCTTACTTTTAGCAGCAACATCCAATCCGTCGTTATTTTCATACAATAACTTCGCAGTAAAATCACCTTTTTCAATGGATTCCAGACTAATCTGATACAAATCCATAAACTTTGGGTTTCGCTTATTGCTTTGATAATAGAAGGATTTCTCATCGCGGTCCCAGCCCCAAAATCCAGCTCTTGCACCTTCAAAAGGGGTTAGATCGGTAATCGTACCATCCACATCTCTCATGTAAATATGATTGTTCTCATTTCCTCCCTGATCATACGACAAAAGCACCTTATCGCTGTTTGGGAAATAAGCCAATCCGAAAAAAGATTCCTTTTCCGAATTGGTTAATTGTTTGGCAGGAGAACCATCAACGGGAATCTCAAACAGGTTGTAAATACCTGTTTCATTACTACTCACCAACAATTTACTGCCATCGCTCGAGAACGATCCGCCACTCACATTGGTGTTTTTATAAAACTGTTCAATACTGTAGGAAGGAATCTCAACAACTTTTTTTTTCGGCTGACAAGCGGCCAACACGAATAAAAGGGCAAATAAAATCAAATAATTACGTTTCATAATTGTGATTTAATAAGGTTAGAAAATCTATTGAAGTACTTAAGGAAGTGGTGTCTATGTAAAAATAAGATAAAGAGACCGGGTTACAAAATATTATTTCACAGCCTGTTACTATCTTTAAAAACGAGTATTTGGGCGTTCCCCAGCTTACACACCCGCCATCCCTTGGGTCAGGCTTTCCGCTTCAACTCCTCACCTCCCTTTCACTCCGCGACGGGAAGGTTTCGGGGTTTCCGCTGCAATCCTTAACGCAACAATTCAAATCACACTAGGACCTTACTCAATACAAAAAAGTAAGTATAGTTTTCCAAATTCCTCTATCTTTGCCGGATCTTTAAAATAAAATACCCATTTATCCAATGAAAGAATCTGTTGTAATTCTGTGTGGTGGTGGTCCGGCTCCGGGCATAAACACCGTGATTAGTAGTGTAGGAAAAGTATTTTTGAAAAACGGTTACCGGGTAATTGGTTTACACGAAGGCTACAAAGGTCTTTTCTCTAAGGATCGTAAAATGGTTGATCTCGACTTCGAGACTCTTGATGGAATCTTTACAAGAGGCGGTTCTCATCTAAAAATGAGTCGTTTCAAACCTAAAAATTCCGATTTCTCAACCGATTTTTTCGTTGAAAACAATGTAAAACTATTGGTTACCGTTGGAGGCGATGATACAGCTTCTACGGCAAACCGAATTTCAAAATATCTGGAAGAGAATAAGGTAAACATCTCTAATATTCACGTACCAAAAACAATCGACAACGATCTTCCTTTGCCTGAAGGATCTCCAACATTCGGATTTCACTCAGCTAAAGACGAAGGAGTTAAGATTGCAACCACTGTGTACGAAGATGCCAAAACATCTCAGAACTGGTTCGTGCTGGCCGCTATGGGACGAGAAGCAGGTCATTTGGCTTTCGGAATTGGTACTGCCTGTCATTTTCCAATGATTATTATTCCCGAAATGTTCAATAAAACCAGCATTTCTGCCGAAAAAATTGCTCAATTGGTCATCTCCTCTATCATAAAGAGAAGAATAATGGGCTTAAACTACGGAGCGGCTATTATCAGTGAAGGAGTTTTCCATTTTATGAGCGATGAAGAAATCAAAAGCACAGGCGTTAATTTCACCTACGATGCTCACGGACATCCGGAATTGTTCAACGTAAGCAAAGCGCATGTTTTCAACATGGTAATTCAGCGTAAAATGAAAACCTACAATCTGAACATCGGAACCCGTCCGGTTGAACTGGGATTTGAGATCCGTTGCTGCAGACCAATCGGTTTTGATCTTAGTCTTTGCACCTTATTGGGCAATGGGGTTTACACTTTGTTCAAGCAAGGTCATTCGAAATGTATGGTGACTGTTGATCCTGTAGGCGATGCGTCTCCTCTGTTTCTAAAAGATGTAGAAGACGAAAACGGAAAGGTGAAACCACGATTGGTTGATGTGAACAGTCAGCGCGTGCAATCTGTTTTGAACTACAGCCTGCATTACCTTACTGCTGAAGATGTTGAAGCAGCAAAAGCATATCTTCCTGATGCAGAAAACTATATTTTCACTAAAATTTTGAATTGGGAGTAAACCTTAAGGTTAAAGGAGAAAGGTACAAGAAAGAAGTTCCAAGTGTAAAGGAACAAGGCACAAGCCCCAGTCTTCCCAATGATGCGAGGGATCTCAGCACTAAAGCAAAAAGTTTAAAGATAAAAGAACACAATTGAGTCAAAGAGCTCGAACAATATTTGCCCGGGGTAATTTAGCAATAGCTGACTTATTATACCAATTTAATTTCAAAATGGACTTTAATTAAAATGAATTAATTTTTAGCTGTATCGAGGCAAAAAAGTAAAGCATAGCCATGTTACGATGCATCTTTTTTAACGAAGATATAGCTGAAAAGAAACATTTTATAAGGCATGTTTTGATGTTAATTTGGTATTACTCCGGGGTTATTGTATCCTCTAAATTATAAAAGCTTTAACTACAAAGGGAAGCTAAGGAAATCGAAAAAATCACCTCACTCTATCTCTCTCCTCAAAGAGATTTGCAACTTTTTCATGTAATCAAAGAATACAGAGCTAAAATGACTTATTTTGTTGTAAACAATTAGTAATTCTTAATTAATAATTCTCCAATTTTCCTACTTTTGCATCACACACCACTTACCTAACGGACAATTTCGTTCCATATTGAGGCAAATTAGTAACTTGAATATTAATGTACGGAACTCGTAATTCCGGTACCAATGAAACGATTATGTCAGAAAATAATGTAAATGCATTTTTACTCTTCACTTGTCCTGATAAAAACGGAATTGTAGCCAAAATCACTCAATTTATATACGAAACAGGTGGGAACATCATCGATTTGGATGAGCATGTAAACCAAAACCAGCAGTTTTTCTCTTTGCGAATTGCCTGGAACATGGCCAACTCGTCGATACCTGCTTCAAAGCTTCACGAAACTTTTGAACCACTTGCCAAAGAATTTGATGCACATTGGAGAATTGAGTTTTCGAATCAAAAGCAACGCGTGGCCATTTTCGTTTCGAAATACGACCATTGTCTTCAGGAAATTCTGTGGCGCTACAACATGAGCGAGTACGATATCGAGATTCCTTTGATCATTTCCAATCACCCGGATTTGAAACCCATTGCCGATGCTGCCGGAATTCCATACCATGTTTTTCCGATAACAAAAGAAACCAAACCGGAGCAGGAAGCCAAAGAAATTGCCTTACTAAGAGAACACAATATCGATTTGGTAGTGTTAGCCCGCTACATGCAGGTTTTATCACCAAACTTTATTCGTGAGTTCAAAAATAGAATTATCAACATACACCACTCCTTTTTACCTGGATTTGTTGGAGGAAACCCATACAAACAAGCTTATGAACGCGGTGTTAAAATGATTGGAGCAACCAGTCACTTTGTAACCGAAGATCTGGACGAAGGACCAATTATTGAGCAGGATATTATGCGTATTACACACAAGGATACCATTAAAGATTTGATCCGTAAAGGTCGCGATTTGGAACGTATTGTACTCGCCCGTGCTCTTGCTTACAAATCGGAACACCGCATTATTGTAGATGGTACCCGTACGATTGTTTTTTAAAGGCAATTAGTACAAATGCAAAATGCTCATCTGAATATAGTTCGGATGAGCATTCGTTTATTTGTATTGGAAGCCCCACTTAAAGTAAGAGTCCCAAGTGCATCCATTTGCTTTATTCTCTCAAAATAAATGTCTGGCTGCACATTATCTTGTCACCATAGATAATCTCAAAAATCCATTCCCCAAATTGCATTTCCCAGTCTAATTCAAACGTGTAGAAGTCATAACCTAACTCATCAGTATAGCTATCTTTTTCTTCCACGGTTTCCATAAATTGTTCCTTACTAATTGGATTCACCAATTTAGGATGTCTAATCCTGCACACAAAATCAACAAGTTCCGCTTCCTCTGAATTAATTTCGAATTGATAACTTATTCCAAAACTCAAACCTACCGTAGGATGAATAACATCGGTTTTTTCCACAAACTCCATATCGTCAGAATGCAAAAAGTATCCTGTTGTACTACCCGGAACAATGTCTTTCTTCGTCTCTCCTATCGCTTTACAAATTCCGTAATCAACTATTTTTATATTCATTATCGTTGTTTTAAACTGATTGATAGCCTCACTTTGAATGAGAACAGCAAAACTACAGTTTTTTTTGTCACAACTCCTAATCAGAGTGGGCTTCAAGAAAAAGTGTTCGGAGCCAATATTCGTTTATTTTAAAACAATAGGATACAAAACAAGCAACTTTAAAATTTAAGGTTGCTTGTTTATAGTTAGCGCGAATACACGTCCCTACTAGTGGGTTGAACTATACAATCTAAAATAGCTGCAATGATTGATAATCATTTCATGAAATTTTGTATCTGAATAATTATCCTTCAGGGTTTTAAAACTTTTATAGTTCGGTAATTCCAATTCATTATACTTACTAAAATTAACTTTAAAAGTATCATCACCTCCCTCATTGTAATAGGTATTCAATTCACATTTTGCCATTAAATAAAGACATCGGGCATTTAATTCCTTATCAGTTGATAATTCAATTACACGCTGATAAAACTCAATAGAAATTTCACTTAGCCCAAAATAAGTTTTGTTGTAGGAAGTGATATCCGAAAGGTTGAACCCTTTTCTGTTTGCAATAATATCAGCGCCGTTTTCACTGGATTGATAATGATCACTCGTATAGTGAATGTAATTATAATCACAACAATTGGAATCACCAATTAAAGCCCCTCTGTAATATCCTGTATTTGAGATATTATAGTAATAATTTGCTAATAAATAGTTCGCCAATTTGGCTTTCCACTGTTTTTCGTTAGCGGTTAGCTTTTCCAATTCAATCAAATAAACAGCCAAATCAGAAATAGAAAAGTTTGGTTTAATAAAAGAGAACAAATCTGCTTTATAAACTTCATCATCCATCACTTCCTCTTCATCGCAGGAAAAACATTCTATGATATTATTACTAAATATTTTATTTGATAACGATATCGTGCCACTCAAATTGGTACTCTTACCAAAATACTCCAATGCTGCTTCTGCATTTTTATGATACAAATAATAAATCCCTTTCTGATAATTCAGATAATCAATAAACTTGTCGTTACTCCTCTTATTCTCCAAAAGTTCTTTTTCGTAAACACTTTTATTAGGTTTATTATAAAAAGCCTCCAAAGCATCTAACAGCTCTAAAGAACTAATACCTCCACCCGATTCCAATTGGTTATGAACGAGAAATGCTTTTGCTATTTGATTGTTTGCATAGTAAATACCGGCAATTTTAGCTTTAATAAAACTCTTTAGATCTGAATTAAAATCAACAGGCCAAGTGCCTTTATTAGGATATTTTGACAGCACTTGAGAAATAAAGTTCTCATTTTCAATGGAAATATTCTCCCATGAAAAAACTTCATAAACTATTGACAGAATCTTTTTCTGATCTGCAAATGATTTTACTGCTTCCAGTTTTCTTTTTGCTTCATTTACGTCTTTCCTGATAAAAGACAAATACGAACTGGCCATTCTCCAGAAATCAGTATTTTTCACCTTCTGATTAGAAAGCTGCAGTTCGGCAATATTTAATAATTCGTTGTAATCCTGCCCCTCTTCTAAATTAGGCAGTCTGCTCTCTCCTACACCAATACTTTTAGGCCACACATCACGTTCAACATTATTTAATGCACGCATAAATAAAAGCTCAACTCTTCTATCATTAGCATCCAACCCAATAAACTTATTAATATTATCAGTCTCATTGGAGAAATTACGCAAACTTGTTATCAGGAGTAAATCTTTTTCATCTTCAATTCCATTTACAAAAGACCGTCCTTCAGCCTCAAAAGAGGTACAAAAATTGAAACTTACAAATGCAGATTTTTTTCTATCGATACTATTACTCACTATTTTTGTGAACAGGTAGGCTGCCTTCTCATAATTTTCGGTAGAATAATAACAACCGGCAACTTGATCTAAAATATAATAGTAAATCTCATTTTTTTGTATTGTATTTTCAACTTTTGCTTCATAAAAGCCTATGGCTTCACCCCATGCTTTCGAATAATGCATAATGCGAATAATTTGATAGTAGTAACGCGCTTGTAATTGCGGGTCAGTCTCACTACTCAACAATGAATTTGCCTTTTCAAGTAAAGCTTCCCTATCCACATCCTTCTCCTCTAAAATCTCATCGTAATCCCATGAGTTCCTTCTGGTTCTATAACTAAATGCTTCACTGCACTCTTGGGCAAAATCTACATAGAGTTTCGCTCTCTTTTCTGTTTCAGAATCCTTATTGGTCCAATTAAAATCTTCAGGCTTGTAAATTGCCATTTCAATTTCTTCGGTACTCCAACCTGTAAGAATCTCTTTCCACAATTTTACATTCCCTTCAGGATATTCAGGTTCTTTGGATTCTGAATAAGAATTTTCTCCATAAAAGGCATTGTAATCATCCCTTAAAAAAGGATAGAACTCTTTGGCTGAAATATTTGTTTGTACAAACAAGTTATAAAACCACATTCCTTCCCAATCACCTCCACCACATGCAAATACTGCAGATGATATAAATACTAATAAACCAGTTAAAATACTCTTCATAATTTCTCGACTAATTCGCTAAGATTGATATTCGAAAGAGATTTTTCATCCATATGATAAAATATAATCCCGTTCGTAATTAGTTTGCTTTCTTTTATTGTTTGGTACGAATTCACAATTTCAGCAACAGACAATTCTTCCAATTTGATTTCATAACCTTCACTCAAATAAAACCCCTTGCAGAGCGTATCCTTTACCACCTGAAAATTTTTCACATCAACTTGTTTAAAATGCGGATCGTTTTTAAATTTTGTTCTCTCTGCATTTTTAATAATTTTAATTTCATTATCCTTATTCTTAATCACTGTTTGCGAGAAAAGAGGCAAAGCAATATTCAAAGGCAAAGGATATTTGGTTTCAGAATCGATGTACTGCTTCACAATGCTATTTTGCAGAATGGAATTCTGATTCATATCTTTTAAGTCCCCAACGTTATACAACATTAATGTACCTTTCTTCACAGGAGGAATTCCTGTTCTTTCTTTAAATTTAATTTGATGCAAACGAATGGTCACATCTAAATCAAATTCTTCACCTAAGTTTTCCAACAATTCAAAATAAGCGTATTTGGTGCTTTCTGTCCAATCACAATCAATTTGAATTTGGGCAATCTTCTTGTTAAAATGTTTCAAACTGATCTGATTCACCAAATCTCTTATCCTATTGGATAATTTCTGTATTTCCAGATTTGATACCTGAAAAACTCTATTGGTAATGTATACAACCGGAACAATTTCAAACTCCTTGTACTCCTTTGCAACACTTTTCAATACATAAGTTGGAACAATACCATCATCATACCAATTGGGTTCGTGCTCCGATATTATATCAAAATAATGCAGATAGATTTTATTTGCATTTGCACTCTTTAAAGATTCCTGATATTGACTATTAAATTCAGCTTTCGATTTCCAATGATAAAAAGAGATTTCCTTCTTTGCGGTATCTTTTTGAGAACAGGAGGTTGTTATAAGAAGCAATAACAAGCCTGACAACAAATGAGTTTTCACTTTCAAAATTTACAGATTTATATTTTTATAGAAATTGAACAAAAATAGTAATTTTACTTAATTATGAATCATCATAATGCCGAACTTTATCACTTTATTGCTCAAATAATAGCGAAACTATTTAACTTCAAAGCCTATTTCGATCTAATTTTTCTGCTAATGCCATCGCCTCCTTAATTACCAGCTCCGGAAAATCATTTATTTCAAGTATCCTGATTGCATTTCTGTTTTTTAGCTTTCCGTCCTTCAATTTGTAGTCAAAAGCCACCGATTTGTCGCTTATAATTTCACTAAAGTGATACAAATCATACTCCTTCTCCAACAAATCGGTTAATTCGATATCGTGAGTAGATACAAAAACGATGTTCTCGTTTTTTGCCAATGAAGTCAATACAGCTTTCCCAGCAGAAATCCGTTCAACAGTATTGGTTCCCTTAAATATTTCATCAAGTAAATACAAATTGGCTTTTCCATTGCACGACTTGCCAATCATATCTTTAATAGTGAGAACCTCTTCGAAGTAATAACTCTTATCATTCATTAAATCGTCGCTAATGCGGATTGCAGAGTAGATACGAACTCGTGGAATCACCATCGCTTCAGCAAAGCAGGTATTAATCGTAAGACCCGCAATTACATTGAGACCTATGGTACGAATAAATGATGTTTTGCCCGACATGTTGGAGCCAGTAAGCAATATCGATTTGCCGTTCACAACGATATTATTTGCAACGCAGTCAATAATTAAAGGATGATAAATTTGATCTCCAACAATTCGGATATTCTCTTCGCATATTTCAGGAATACAATTTACTTCTAAGCCATTTCTTAGCGAAGCGATGGAAACCAAAGCATCTATTCGCCCAACAAACGAGTAGACTTTCTCAATTTCCTCTCTTCGGATGTCTAAACGTTTTAATACACCAAACAAAAGCAATGGCTCCAGTAAGAATAGTATTTTAAAAAGCTCCAAAAAAGACCAAAATATCACTTGGAAATCACCTTCAATTTTCGATTCCAATTTAAAGATGAGCATTCTGTTTCTAATCTGATTAATTGCTTGAATCGATTCATTCAATAGGGGATTAATCTTTTTTAAATTCTTAGTTTGAAACAGTTTATTTGCAACTCGTTTAAGGATCAGGAGCTGAGGAATGGAGTCAGAATAGCTCGATAAGTTTCTTTTGTTCCACAAATGAAAGCAGATGTTAATAATAAAAACACTTCCTAAAACAAAAAATATTTTTAAATTAAAAGGCAAAAGAAGGACAGATAAAATACTGGTAAAGGATAGCAATCTCATCACAAAAAACCATTTTGGCGGCTCTAAATACCCTTCCTGAAATAAAGCTGAAATGTAATAAGCCTCCCGATGATTTAGTTTCGTTAGTTCGGTTTGAATCTGAAGTCGAAAATTAGAATCAGTTGCAAATTGATTGATCAACTCTTCGTCCAATTCAACATTTTTAGAATCAATAGGAATCACTCTCAATCTGTTATACAGGTATTGTTGTCCAACTTTTGAATTTGTCCGATCCAGGAACATAAACAACTCATCAAAATCAAGATCGTTACAAGTTTTATCAGAAAGTTCCTGAAAAGATGCTGAATGGTCTTTATTCCGAAAATACTTCTCTATTAATTCAAAATTGTACGATTTATCTTTCAGCTTCCCAAAGGAGGCTTTTAATTGTTCTGCTTGTTTTTTCTTTTGGTTGAAAATCATATTGTGTGTAAATTATATCCTTCTGTTTTAAACCCGACAGCATCCTTGAACCTGTCAGCGTTTATTTGTATTAAATTCCCAACCACTCCTCTATTTCATCAACTTGTAAAGATTGCTTGTGACAATATTCAAAATTCTCCCTGTTGCAAAACCATTCAAGAACTGAATCTCTCCTGATTTTGGTGGGCTTAATTCTAAAGACTCTGTTACTTGCATAAGCTAGTTATAAGATCAATCTTTCTTCTTTTTTAACGCTGTCAGGTCTTGCTGATGCTGACCGTTTTGGTTTCCCATTTTGCTTCATTAAACCTGTCAGCTTTGTTGTTTTTTTTTGATAATTAGTTTAACAATCCCAAAGCTAACAAATCTTTATAATTATCATAAACAATTTCAATCATAATAAAACATTAATTTAAGATCTTACATTTAGGCTTTCCCATCTGTAAACAGAAAACTAAGTGTGAATTTTAGGCGAACGGAGCTGCAAAGCAAATTTCACATGTGAAAAAGATCTTCAACAAGGCTGTTGATGCCAAATTAAAGGTCAAAATTGTGTTCGAAGGCCTTGTTGGCGTAAAATCGAAGGACAATTGCCTTTTTCACGCATCTGTAATTAAAATATCAGGTGTGGAATTTGTAAAAAACGCATCTGCGAAAGCAAAATGAGAGACAAACTTGCATTTTACGCTTATGAAATCAAATTTTCATGAGAAATTTAGAACAAACAGCCTTGTGGAAGGCAATATGAACAGTTAGATTGCTGCAATCAGAACTATCCGAACTCTTAACTTACTGCAAAATAATAGAGAACCGGCCGTAGAAGTATATTTTTGCTAGAAAAATGGGGAGTTCATCCTCGTCGAAATGAATTCAAACAAAAAAACCGCCTCAGTTTCCCGAGACGGTTTGTGTTTTTATACATCAAGTAAATCAGTCCAATTACTATTACTTTGTACTAATTTCCATTCTTACCAAATTTTAGCTCTTTGCTCTTCGGTACGGTACAAAGGAGATTCAGAACCAATATTAAAAGTAGTGTAGAATTCTGGAATATTGAACAAGCCACCATTCACACGGTATTTTCCTGGTGAGTGAACATCTTCTTTAATCAATTTTCTTAGGTAAGTATCTCTTACATTTCCTCTCCACACTTTTGAATAAGAAAGGAAGAAACGCTGCATGTTGTTAAAACCATCCACATCAGCAGGTGTTTTTCCCTTTAACGACATTTTGTAGGCTTCCAAAGCAATTGTTAATCCACCATAATCGGCAATGTTTTCACCCAATGTTAATTTACCGTCAACATGAACATCATCAAATGGCTTAAACCCATCAAACTGATCGACTAGTTTCTGTGCTTTTGCATTGAATTTATCTGTGTCTTCTTCAGTCCACCAGTCTCTCATGTTTCCTTCCTTATCGAAACGGCGACCCGAATCATCAAAGCCGTGAGTCATTTCGTGACCAATTACCACACCAATTGCTCCGTAGTTTACAGCATCGTCACCATCTTTATAAAAGAAAGGAGGTTGAAGTATTGCAGCCGGAAATACCACTTCGTTCAACATTGGGTGATAGTATGCATTTACAGTTTGCGGAGTCATGCCCCATTTCTTAGTATCAACAGGCTCTCCTAATTTTTTAATATTTTTCTCGTACTCAAATTCGGAAGCTCTCCACATGTTCTGCACATACGAATCGGTACCAACTTCCAGTTTCGAATAATCTTCCCATTTATCAGGATAACCAATTTTCACCCCAAAAGCATCCAATTTTGCCAATGCCTCTTTTTTGGTGTCTTCACTCATCCAATCCAACTTCTCAATTCTTCCACGCAAAACAGTTTTCAGATTGTTAACCAATTCAATCATTCTTTCTTTTGCTTCTGCAGGGAAATATTTCTCAACATACAATTGACCAATAGCTTCGCCCAATACTGCACCTGTTGCCGATGACATACGTCTCCATCGTGGCAGCTGCTCTTTTGTTCCCGAAAGAACTGTTCCAAAAAAGGCAAAGTTTTGCTTCTCAAGCTCAGTGTTTAAATAACCGGCCGATTCATCAAGAACTCTCCATTTCAAGTACAATTTAATGTCTTCCAGTTTTTCATCTGCCAACATCTTATTTAACTCTGCAGTGTATTTTGGGTGAGTAACAATTACATACTCTTTAATATCAGCACCAATTTCTTTGAAATAGGCAGCCCAATCGAAATTTGGATATTCTGCAGCCAATTCTTCAACTGTTTTAGGGTTGTACATGGCTGGATAATTTCTGTTTTCCAGATTAGTATTGAATTTAGTCGCCATGCGGGTCTCAAATTTCATAATTGTTTCCGCATTTGTTTTTGCAGCTTCTGCATTTTCACCAATCAATTCGAACATCTTAGCTATGTGCTTCACAAACTCAACACGAATGTTCGCGCTCGTTTCGTTATCTGCTGTATAGTAATCACGATCCGGTAAGGAAATACCATCTTCAGACAAATACATACGATTAACAGTTGTGTTTTTCATGTCCTGCTCAACACCAGCACCAAACAAAGTACTTATGCCCATTTTATGCAGGTGAACCAAAGTGTGACGCAAATCAACAGGATTCGAAACAGCCGCAATTCTTTCAAATTCGGACAGCAATGGTTTAATTCCAACAGAATTAATTTTTTCAACATCCATACCCGTTGCGTAGAAATCCTGAATCTTTTTCAGATTACTTCCTGCTTCGGCATTTTCTGTTTTTGCTGCTTCTTCCAACAAATCATGTACAGCACCATTAGCACTTTCCCCTAAAATATCGAAAGCTCCGTATCGACTTCTATCTGCTGGAATTGGAGTATTTTTCATCCAGGTTCCATTGGCATATTCAAAAAAGTCATCACCTGGATTTACTGCAAGGTTCATGTCTTCTTTTTTTAGTACTCCTGCACCTTTTGGCGCCTTTTCAGCACATCCTACCATAATGGAAAGAGCCAAACCTGCGCTCAGAATTCCACCTGACAATCTTTTAATGTTCATTTTATGCGATTTGTTGTTAATACTTGTTTTATTTAGCCCAAAAATAGGAAAAAGCCGCAAAACCCTCCTATTTTTTCGATAATCATTATGATTCGCCCGACAAGACTTATTTTGTTATCAGCTTTTAAAGAGATATTTTTGCATCGGATGACAAAATGGAGAATTATATGAACGAGGAGATGGACAAAAAAGCCAGAGTAGTATTGGGAATGAGCGGAGGAACCGATTCGTCGGTAACAGCCATGATTCTAAAGAAACAAGGTTACCATGTTATTGGTGTTTCTCTTTGGTTTTTTAGTACAGATAATTCCTTTAATCCTGGTGATCCACTGCCCGATTTTATTGTTGATGCTCAAAAGCTGGCACAGCAGTTGGGTCTCGAACATCATGTGATTGATGCACGCAGAGAATTTCGTGATACCATTATTCAATTCTTTTTGGATGAATATATGGCAGGCCGAACTCCAAGTCCTTGTATTCAGTGCAATCCCCAGTTAAAATGGAAATTGCTTTTGGAAAAAGCCAATGAATTAAACTGCGAATTTATAGCTACAGGGCATTACATTCAGATTTGTAAAGAGTCCAACGGTTATTATATCTACAAAGGCAAAGATCCGGCAAAAGACCAATCGTATTTTCTATGGAATTTAGGACAGGATATTTTGTCGAGAACCCTTACTCCGCTTGGAAAATTTACCAAAACAGAAGTTCGGGAAATAGCCGGGGATTTTGGTTTCGAAGAAGTGGCAAAAAAGAAAGAAAGCATGGGGATCTGTTTTATGGATCGTATGGATTACCGTGATTTTTTACAGGAGATGATTCCTGATTTGGATCAAAAAATAGGCCGTGGAAAAGTAACCGACACAAAAGGCAATCATTTAGGCTGGCACGATGGATATCCCTACTACACAATCGGTCAGAAACGGGGTCTGGAACTGAAAGAAAAATCAGGTTTGATGGTAAGCCGGATTGATGCCGGCACCAACACCCTTATCCTGGAAAAGAAAGATGACCTGAACAAAATGAATTTAAAAGTTTCCAATTATTATTTTAATGATATTGAGGATAGTAAATTACCGAACATCAGCACCATTGTGCGGGGTTTGGGCCGAAATCCACAAAAATACAGCAGTCTGCAAATTAACAACGATACAGAACTGGAGGTGAAACTGGAAGATCCGGCGTGGGCTATTGCACCCGGACAACCCGTGGCGTTCTATATTGGCGATAAATTGATAGGTGGTGGTTTTGCCGAATAGTTCAGGTTAATAAATTGAAGAATTACGAATGATATCATTCTGCTCATCAATAACCAAATCTGATTCGATACTTTCCTTGAAATGATCGACCAATTTATGATCCAAATCATCAAACTCTCTGCATTCCTTATTCAACACACAGAGCGTCCCGAATAATTCCTCATTCGGATAAAAAATTGGCATTCCAAGATAGCAGGACATTCCGCTGTTATACGTCATTTTATCTTTCCATAAATCATCTTCAGCAGCATCCTTAATGTGAACTTTGGTTTTGCCGGCAACAACCGAATCGCAGTAGGAACCAATACTTAATTCTCCTCTATCTCCTATCAAGTATGGGTTGTTCTCGTTTTGGGAACTAACTAATACTTCCAACTCGTGAGGATGCAGTTTCATAATCAGAATCGCTGACACCTTCAACAAATCCTCCAGCAGATCAATTTTGTCCTGCCACTTCAACAAAATATTCAGATCTATATATTGTTTTTCTATTGCATTCATCTCTATCCGTTTAAAAGTCATTAGTAAAGTTATGGAAAAATTAAACAGAATGTCAATAGTAAATTTGATGCATAATTTTCTTATTATAATAAATTCTAAAATATCTTTGTGCAAAACAATCTACAAAAAGATATGGACAATATAGATGGGGATTTAATGAACGAAGAGTTAATCAAATTAATTCGAATGAGAATGCCCTATGGAAAATACAAAGGAAGATATCTAATTGATATTCCTGAGCCTTATTTGGTTTGGTACAGACAAAAAGGTTTTCCTCCAGGGAAATTAGGCGAAATGCTTGCATCCATGTACGAAATAAAACTAAACGGATTAGAGGGAATGTTGCGTCCGCTTTGCAAAAAATACCAATGAGCAATGAGTACAAAATTTAATTTTGCAATTCTTAATTTCTAATTCCTTTTAGGTATTTGTTTGCAAGGCCATCGATTTAAACAAACACCAAACTTTTTTCCCCTCGGAAAGTTCCATTTTTAAAAGGGAAGCGTGAGTGATCGAAATCAATAATTTAAAGCCAACATCAACAAGACAATAGTTGCGATTCTCTTTTTGAATCACTTTTACAATCGTTCCGGGCAACTGATTTCGAATAGAAATATTGGGAATTTCCTCCAATGTTAAGGCAATGTCCTCGGGACGAAGCGACACATTCATTTCATCGCCAATTTGGCAACAATCCAAAACCATTTCTCTCTCAATGCTTATTTCTTCACTCGCGTCTTTGTTCGATAAAATAGTTAATCCGTTTTTCTTATCGTGAGCTTCAACCCTAAATTGAATTACATTCATTAAACCGGCACCCCGCATTACATCAAGCATATTCTCCTGCTCAATCAAATCAAGATAGTTTCCATGCCCAAGAACGCGTCCGTTTTTGAGCAAAAACAACTCCCGGGTCAAACTTAGTAAATCAGGCAAATCATGACTTACAACAAGCATGGGGATGTTAAATTTTCGATTGATCTTTATCAGATAAGGAATAATCTGCCTGCGCAACTTCACATCCAACGATGAAAAGGGTTCATCCATCAGCAAAAGCTTGGGAGAACTAAGCAAGGCACGCCCTATGGCTACCCTTTGCTTCTCTCCTCCTGATAATTGTCCGGGTCGTTTTTCAAGCAAATTATTTAGTTCCAGCAAATTGACCAGTTCGGTAAATTCTATTACTTGTTTCCCTTTCGGGATGTACTTTGCTGCAAAAAGTAAATTTTTTCGAACATTCATGTGCGGAAACAATCTTCCTTCCTGAAACACATATCCAACTTTACGATTTCGGGCTGGTTCATAAATATTTTTAAAAGTATCTACCATCGTAGTTTCTTCTATTTTCAAGAATCCTTCATCGGGCTTCTCTAAACCAACCAATAAGTGCATTAAAGTTGTTTTTCCTGCCCCCGACGGCCCAAAGATTCCCGTAATTCCTTGAATAAAATCCACTTCAATATCCAGAGAAAAATCACCCTTACTACGTTTTAAATGTGCCGACAAAGCGTGCATAAACAATTGATTATTAAATTAGAACTAATTCTCACAATAGGATTCTCAAACTTAGTTCCGCTTGTGTAATTTTTTCACTAAATATTCAGAAAAAGCCATGGCCAAAAAGGAAAAAAGCACTGCAACCAGAAGCAATCTAAATGCCGAACTTTCCATACCAGGCATTTGAATCTGATTGAACAAAGCCAATGGAATGGTTTGAGTTTCACCGGAAATATTTCCTGCAAATATAATGGTGGCGCCAAATTCACCCAATGATCTTGCAAATGAGAGTACAAAACCACTGATAATACCTGGCAATGCCAAAGGTAAAGTCACTCTAACAAAACTTTGAAAAGTACTGGCTCCCAAAGTTCTCGCGGCTTCTTCAAATCCAGGATCAACCATTTCAATGGAAAGTCGAATGGCACGCACAGCCAATGGAAAAGAAACAATCATAGAAGCGATTACCGCAGCATAATAAGTAAAGGCAATTCTGATTCCGAGCAATTCGTTCAACCAGTGACCAATCAGTCCTTTTGTTCCTAATAAAAGCAACAGAATAAAACCTGTAGCAACAGGTGGTAAAACCAAGGGTAAATTTATAAATCCTTCAATTAAAGATTTTCCCCGAAAAGTTTTACGGGCCAGCCACCAGCCCATCAAAACAGCAATGGGTAAAACCAAAACAGCACACCACAAAGCCACTTTAAAAGAAAGACCGATTGCACTCATTTCTGTTTCCGAAAATACGAACCAATGCTCCATAATTAGTCTATTTTAAAACTATTTTTTTCCCAAATAGATTTGGCTTTATCCTCATTTAAAAAGGCAACGAATGCCTCCAGTTTTTTATCTGAATTTATTTTGCCTGCACCGAAATAAAGTATTGGATCACAATCTGTCACAGCAAATTCATAAACTGTTCTCACTTTTTTAGATTTCTTTGCATCTGATAAATATACCATCCCCATTTCAACCTCTCCCATCTCAACCATAAAAAGGGCATCTCTAACATCCTTAGCAGGTAATATTCGTTTGGCAAATTTATTTTCCCATGAATTGTTTATCATGATTTGCCTGGCATACTTACCTGCTGGAACATGAGCAGGATCGCCAATGGAAATTCGACCTTTGAATAAATCGGGGAAATTAACTATCGAAACAGAATCCAGATACAAATCTGTATTCTCGATGGGTACAATAGCCACCATTCTATTTTCAACCAGGCTCCGAATCGAATTTCGATCAACCAATTGTAAAGAATCCAAATAATGCATCCACTCCCTGCTGGCCGAAACATAGTAATCGAACTCAGCACCACTTTCAATTTGTCTGGCCAATATACCCGACGACGCAAAATTCAGACGAACACTTATTCCTGTCTCCTTCTTAAACTCCTGGGCAATTTCATTCATCACATCAATAACGCTTGCTGCCGCAAAAACACTAATCGAGTTAGTGGATTTATTGTGAGATGAGCAGGATAGTAAAAAAACAAATAGGAGCAAAAAGAGATACTGTTTCTTCGATTTCAGCAATAATTTCATAAGACATTAGATTAGTTGGGGTTTGAAGACATGAAAATAGCAATTTTTCCTAAGATTAAAGCTTTCCATAATTAGATAGAGCATGGAATTAAAATTGGAGATGAACGTGAAATCCGGTCAAACCTAACGCATCAAGATATTGCAAACCTTGCTGCCACAACACGACAAGCACTTACATCTAACTTTTAATGAGTTAGAACAAAACGGTATTATCACTTACGATAGAAGAAAAATTCTTAATAAGAAAACCAGAGGAATTGCTGCAGGCTTTTTGCAGACTAAACATTCAAAAATCAGCCTAAAACCTGTTAGTTTTTTTTCATTCGTAATTCTTCCAAACGCGAACGTATTGGTTTGTATCTAATTATAAAACCCAGCCCCAATAAACAAACATAAACAAGCCAGTCTTCTTCCAGCAGTATTACATGCAAAACGACCAAACCTGCTGCCACATAAGCCAATTTGTGAAGTTTTTTCCATGCCTTTTTCAATAACTTCATAGACCTTTTATTGGATGTAATCATTAAAGCAAATACAATAATTCCAGCCAAGAATCCGGTTACAAGTTTTACTTCACTAAAAATGGCTAAAAATCCCTCGTACTTGATAAAAAAAGAAAAATGCAAAAGGGCATAAACACCTGTTGTTATACCAATTGCCTGACGGGTACGCAAATTGCTTGTCCATCCAAAAAGAATACGTACAGGTGTACACATTAAAATGGCTATCAGAAAACGAATGCCCCATTTTCCTGTAGTATGAATCGCATATTTAATACCAGGTATTGCATCAACATCCATTTTCTCAGCTAGTTCGGGAGATAATTCGTAATCATCAAAAATGAGAAAATCATAATTGTTATTCTCAAAATTAAAATTTGCCAATTCGTACAAGCTTAACAAAGGAACAAACGCAATGATGCAAACTAAAATCCATCCCCTGTTTTTCTTCAGCCAATTCATATAAAACTCAAAATTAATAACGCAGAATCTCTTTCCAGAGGTAATATAAAATCAAAAAAAGCCCAAAACAGCATGTTAGGCTCTTTTCAATAAGTAAAGATGGGGAAAAAACAAGAGACGATAAATACCAACATTTAGGTATTAAAAAAAAGGAAGGAATTACCCGACACGGCTAATTTGCTTTAGTTTATCCATATCCAGTATTGAAATACAACGACCATTTATTTTTATGATCTTGTCAGATTCAAAACCGCAAATCTGCTTCGACACACTCTCACGACTGGTTCCAATCATGCAAGCAATTTCTTTACGGCTTAGTGGCAAAATAAAATTCGGAGAATTAAAAATCACACATGAAAAATACAAAAGAGCATCGGCAACTTTGCCAAAAATCTTTTTTTGATGCTGATCGATAAAACGATGATAATTCCTCACACTATCATTACATACCGAAGACAATATTTCATAACCAAACCTTCCATTTTCTTTAATAAATGTTGAAAAAACAGGAAGCTTGATATAACAAACAGTTACATTGGTTAAAGCCATGTAAGAATAGTGAGTTATATTGTCACTAAAGATAGAATGTAAGCCCAAATAAGAATGAGGCTTAATAACCTGCAGAATATATTCCTGATGCCGATCCCCCTTTCCATATTCTTTCACAAGACCACTTCGCAGGTATACAACATGATCGGCCCAAGCACCTTCCGACAATATTATCTCTCCCCTCTCAAATGAAACTTCATGGTAGTTATCACTCAACAAAGACAAGTCATCACTAGAAAGCATTTGAACAGCACAGGATTTGTCTGTACAAGTTTCACAATTCGAAAAAACTGAGGTATTAGACTGTAGTAACATAATGATGTAATATATCTCACAAATATATGATAAAACATTCACAATAAGCAATTATTACACCCGTAACTTCGACTGTAACTTTACAGTAAACGAAAAAATCATAAAAAAAAACAATCCTCCTTAGCTCAATATCATTTATTGATTATGTAATACTTTACCTTTGGATGATCAGCTTTTGAGTTGGGAGCTCAGGATAAATTTTACTGCGGATTCTATTGCAAATTTGCGCTGTCTCTTGTGTTTTTCTTTTGTTGGTGTGCTGCTCTTTTCAAAAGGTTTTTTCATTAAAAAACAACTCGAAACACTTAGGACTAGTTATCTTGACTTATAAAAAAAGGATCGACTGTTCAGTCGATCCTCTATTACTTCTATGAAATTAGATTATTACAAACCTAAATTCTTATTCTTTATCACTTCATCCTGAAGTTTCCTTGCTAATTTTTGCTCACGTACAAGAGCATTCTTACGATGAGTATCGAATTCCTCACGTACATCTTCTAAGGTTTCTTTGGTTTCTACTGTTACAACATTACTTCTTTTAAATAGAAAGAAGCACAAACCGGCAATCGCAAGCGATCCCAAAATAAAAACCCACATAATGGTATTATAAGTCGATTTTGGCAGTTGCATTCCCAACAGACTCATACTATCTTTAGAATTAATCGTTTCTTCCAATTGATTTTTTACTGTTTGCAATTCTTTTTTTAGAGAAGCAATTTCTGTATTTTGATTTTCAAGTAAAGATTTTGTATCCGACAAATTCTTTTTTACTAAATTCAACGAATCGGTAACATTCGACTGAAATTTATCTAAAGAGCTGATTTTAACGACTTTATAATCCTCGTAACGATTGGATTTTGTCATCATATAATCAAACTGCTCTTTAATGGTTCCTTCATCAAGATAAGCTTTTACAGGCTTTCTTACGACAGGTTTCACAACTTCTGGAGTAGTAGCCTCCTCCTGCTTCTTCACTTCTTTTTTTACTTCGGCAGAAGTTTCTGTTGTCTGTGCATATATTGCAGATGAAAACAAGATGAAAAGAACGATTGAAAATAATGTTTTGTACAACTTCATTGGGATTCTTTTTGTTTTAATTCGTTTCTCAATTACAAAGAAAACGATATTCGACTTATAAAATTGTTAGTTTAGAAAATATTTCTTAAACTTATTTATGCTGAATTTCTACTGGCATTAATATTACCATAAAGTGATCGAATAACCAAGTTTTGCAGTATATTATATTTATTTTGATCAATATTTCCAGATAAATCCATCTCACGGATTTTCATCAGCGCAAATTGCTGAATACATATTAAAGGCAATACAATCTCTTCCCGCAAATGAATCGAATCCTTTAATTCCAGTGATAATTCCATAATCTCCTCTTGTCCGGATACTTCCAATAACATATCAATACTTAATTGATATTCCTTATAAATCCAATTCCAAAATTCACCAAATTCTTCATCTTTTTTCATGTACTGTGTTAATGAAAAATAAGATTTACTTATTGACTGCATACTATTTTCAACCAAAGTTCTAAAAAACAGAGAATTCTGATACAGACTCTTACATCCTTCCATTCGTCCTTCTTCTTTCAACCTTTTTATGGATGCTCCAACACCAAAAAAACCGGGTACATTTTGCTTCATTTGACTCCAGGCTCCTACAAAAGGAATTGCCCGCAAATCTTCAAAATTTAACGCCGCTGATGCATTTCGTTTACTGGGGCGACTACCTATTTTTGCTTCTCCATAGTATTTCAAAGCACTCATTTTCTCGAGATAAGGCACAAACTTATCCGATGATTTAAATCGTTGATATTCTTCCAAACTATATTGTGAAAGAGCCTCCATTATTTCTCTGTCCTCTGTGCAAAATTGTTTACTTTGATCCTCGAACAAACGGTTTTCCAATCCGGCGGTAATCAGTAATTCCTGATAATATTTAGCCGAAGCTTTGGTTCCAAACTTCGAACTAATCGTCTGACCTTGAATGGTTACCTGTATTTCCTGATTTTCGATATTATTGCCCAGAGAAGAATAAAATTTGTGAGTATTCCCTCCTCCCCGTGCCGGAGGCCCTCCGCGTCCGTCAAAAAAGACAACTACAATTCCCTTTTCGCGTGCCAATCGGGTAATATTTTCTTTTGCTTTATAAATGCTCCAATTTGCTGAAAAGTAACCACCATCTTTTGTTCCGTCAGAAAAACCAAGCATAATGGTCTGCTTCTTTCCTCTCGAAACCAAATGCTGATAGTATATCTTATTTTCAAACAGCTCCCGCATTGTATCATCCGCTTTCGACAAATCATCAATCGTTTCGAATAATGGCACAATATCTAATGGTAAAGAGTCTTCCCAGGCACAAAGCTTAGCCATGGCATAAACCCGGGCCACATCAACAGAAGTTTGACAATTACTGATAATAAATCGATTACAGGCCAACTCTCCATTTCTTTCCTGAATCTCTTTTATGGTGGGAAAAACACTTATCGTATCTCTACTCACCTCATCTTCTGTTTTAAAATAGCTAACCGATCCTTTTACTTCAAATAAACTCTCAAGAGCAGTATTTCTAATTTGCTTATCCAATACCGAAGAAGATTTGCGCAAAACATCAAAAGCTTTACCAATAATCCTGCTATCCTGTCGGATATCTATATTTGCAAAATAAATCCCGAACAGTTTTACCTTATTCTGAAACTTCCTCAACAAATCAAGAAAGAAACCATCGTGTTGCTCAATTAATATTTTCTCAATTTTATTCAAACAATCATTAATCTCAGCAAGAGTAATTCCTGGCCCCTTATCACTATCATTCAAAGAAGTAAGAACCCTTTCTTCCAAATCAACAATTAACTCATGCACACCTTTAAAGCTTAATCGCCTGCGCAAAAGTCTCAAATCTTTATAATAATTCGAGAACAAAATATATCGAAGTCTTTCAGCAACTTTCAGTGTTGTTTCGGTGTTTACATAAGGGTTTCCATCGCGGTCGCCTCCCGGCCAAAAGCCAAACGAGATCACAGAACCAGCCTTTTCATTAGAAAACTCCTCATTTTTCAGTAATTCCGAATATAAATCTGAAGCCGATTGATAAAATATATTCTCAAGATACCAGCTCAAACTTTTTGCCTCATCATAGGGCGTAGGGCGTTCCTTCTTAAAAAACGGTGTTTTTCCCAACTGGGTGAGCAATAGCTTAATTTGAAGTAAATCGCTTTTTTGAATGGCTTTTATTAAATCATTGATAATGGAAAGAACAGTGCTGGGGTAAAATTGTGTAGGATGAGCTGTTAACACAACCCGCACAGCAAATTTCTCCAAATCTTTTTTAAACCCCTCCGATTTACCCGTTTGTTTGATCTTCGATTTTAGTGTTTTCAAACTTCCGGCTCCATCTAAATCATTCATTTTATCAAAAACTGCATCTTCCACTGCATCCAGCAAAACCACCTGTCGTTCAATGTAATGAATCACCCGAAACATGAAATCAAATTCTTCCTTTTCAGTTTTAAAGGAGGTTTGCTTCTCAAAAAAATCATCGAAAATTTCAACCGGTGATTTTCCTGTCTCTAATCCCTTAGAGCATTCTTCTTTTAAAATGGGAATTAAAATTCCCGTTTTATGAATACCATCCAACGGCAGTGTCAAAAATATACTGTTGTACAATTTGTACTTTAAATCAACTTCATTTTGGAATTTCTCTGATCTCATATAATTATATTTCTTCCCCGTTCATATATATCAATTAATCGTATTAAGATAGGAAAACAGATTGAGATTAACGAGGTGATAAACTATTAAAAAAAATAACTGCTGCTAGCAGAGAACTGTTGCATTCACAACAATTCAACCTCTTTATCAGCAAGTAAAAAATCTCAAAAAACTTCACTCTGTTTTAAAATAATTACAGCAGATAAATTGTATCTTTAAACTTGTTGCATCAACAACTTACTTCCTAATCCGGAACTCTTATATCGCTTATGATTAAACATCTTAAAATAGTTGACTCGGATCCCATGTTGTACGATTATCAATATGTGATTCAAAAAAGATTAAACGCGGCTTCTCAAAAGGAAAAGGAACTAACAGAAACTACGCTTTCATCCTTTGCCAACGGCCATCTTTACTATGGTCTCCATCGGGATTCTGAAAATTGGATTATCCGGGAATGGGCGCCAAATGCCGATAAAATGTATCTTATTGGTGAGTTTTCGAACTGGAAAGAACAAGCGAACTATCAATTCGAGAAAATTGCCAATGGCAATTTTGAGTTGAAACTGCCGTTAGCTTCACTGCAACAAGCTGATTTATATAAATTACTGATTTATTGGCCGGGAGGAAAAGGAGAACGTATTCCTGTTTGGTGCACACGAGTAGTACAAGATCCGGATACGCTTATTTATTCTGCTCAAGTATGGCAAAACGAAAAACCTTTTGAATGGAAATTTGATGCCAATAGAATTAAATATACATCGCCGCTTATTTATGAAGCCCATATTGGAATGGCTACTGAAAAAGAAAGCGTTGGTACTTATAAGGAATTTAGTGAACTCGTATTGCCCAGAATTCACCGGGCCGGATACAACACCATTCAATTGATGGCCATTCAGGAACATCCGTACTATGGTTCTTTTGGATATCATGTTTCCAGTTTATTCGCAGCTTCATCCCGCTTTGGAACGCCCGAAGAATTGAAACAACTAATTGATGCGGCGCATTCCTTAGGCATCATGGTAATTATGGATATCGTTCACTCGCATGCAGTAAAAAATGAACTGGAAGGCATTGGTAATTTCGATGGTTCGCCATACCAGTTTTTTCATGCCGATGAACGGAGAGAACATATAGCATGGGATTCCCTTTGCTACGATTATGGGAAAAATGAAGTCCTTCACCTTCTGTTATCAAATATAAAATACTGGTTGGAAGAATATCATTTCGATGGATATCGTTTTGATGGTGTTACAAGCATGCTCTACTACGATCATGGTTTATCGAAAGATTTTACCAGCTATGAAATGTATTTTGACGGCGGACAAGATGAGGATGCAATTTGCTACCTGAGCTTAGCCAACAAGTTGATTCACGAATACAATCCCAATGCAATTAGTGTTGCGGAAGAAATGAGCGGATATCCCGGCTTAGCATCTTCTTTGGAGGATGGAGGAATGGGGTTTGATTTTAGATTAGCCATGGGAATTCCCGATTATTGGATCAAACTGATTAAGGAAACCCATGACGAAGACTGGAATGTAGGCAATATCTTCTACGAATTATCCAATAAGCGAGCCGAAGAAAAAACCATTAGTTATGCAGAATCTCATGATCAGGCTTTGGTTGGCGATCAAACGCTTATTTTCCGTTTAATTGAAAAGTCAATGTATGACAGCATGGACAAATCAAGCGTAAACTTGGTGGTCGACCGTGGAATTGCTCTTCATAAATTGATTCGATTGTTGACCCTTTCCTGTTCTGGAAACGGCTACCTAAATTTTATGGGAAATGAATTCGGACATCCGGAATGGATTGATTTTCCCCGCGCAGGAAACAATTGGTCCTACAAACATGCCCGACGCCAATGGAGTTTGGTCGACAATCATCTCTTACGTTTCGAAGATCTAAATGAGTTTGACAGGGATATGATCGCACTGCAAAACAGAGAGGAATTCATTCACGAACCTTATATCAATTGTGTTCAATCCGATCAGCAAAATCAAGTTTTGGCTGTTCTGAGAAAAGATTTACTTTTCGTTTTCAACCTCAATCCAAGCGAATCATTTACCTATTACGGAATTCCTGCAAAATCAGGTAAATACCAACTTGTACTTAATTCAGACGAGAAAAAATATGGTGGCTTCGATCATGTGGATGGCAGTCATCTTTACTATTCCAAACCCGAAGCAACAATGTCGAAAAACCACAGGGTATACCTCTATTTACCAAGTAGAACCGCACTGGTATTCAAGTATATTCCATCAAAAAGCATCTTTTAAATATGAGCGTTAGTAAACCAATTATATACCAATTGCTTCCCCGTTTATTTGGAAACAAAAACACGAAGCCTGTTGTTGATGGCTCCCGAAGTGAAAATGGAACCGGAAAGTTCAATGATATCAGCAACACAGCTCTTCAGGAAATTAAAAAACTTGGAATTACCCATATTTGGTATACCGGAATCATCGAGCATGCGATTGTTGAAGGATATCCAGATGCTGGAATTCCAGATGGAAACCCTTTAGTGATTAAAGGAAAAGCCGGCTCTCCATATGCAATTAAAGATTACTACGATGTGAATCCGGATTTGGCTGAGGACGTAAATGAAAGAATGCAGGAGTTTCATAATCTTGTTGCGAGAACTCATCAGAACGATATGAAGGTGATTATCGATTTTGTTCCCAATCATTTGGCCCGGGAATATCATTCGGATACAAAACCGGAAAGTATTCTTGATTTTGGTGACGAAGATGATGGCAGTAAAGCATTTTCGGCCACTAATAATTTCTACTATTTACCGCACCAACAATTGCATCTGTCTGATGAAATTAGAAATCGGTTTCCCAATACAGATTATCAGGAATATCCTGCAAAGGCAACAGGAAATGATCAATTTACTGCACATCCGCAACTAAACGATTGGTACGAAACCGTTAAGCTAAATTATGGTGTCGATTATCAGAATGGACACTCTACTCATTTTCATCCAATTCCAGATACCTGGCTGAAAATGAAAGATATTTTGCTCTATTGGGCAAAAAAAGGAATTAATGGTTTCCGATGTGATATGGCGGAAATGGTACCCGTGGAATTTTGGCATTGGATAATTGTCGAAATAAAATCAGTATTTCCTGATCTCCTTTTTATTGCCGAAGTATACAATCCTTATTTATACGAAACTTATATTAAAAACGGAAAATTCGATTATTTGTACGACAAAGTAGGTTTGTATGACACTCTTAAAGGAGTAATTCGCGGAGAACGTGCAGCAAGAGATATTTCACAATGCTGGCAATCCTTAAATAATCTGGATGAATACATGCTTCGGTTTCTGGAGAATCATGATGAACAAAGAATTGCTTCGCCCTATTTTGCTTCCGATCCTATTAAAGCCCTTCCGGGGATGATGCTGTCGCTTTGCATGCACCGTGGACCTTTGATGATTTATTCAGGACAGGAATTTGCCGAAACAGGAATGGAAATATCCGGCTACAGTGGATCCGATGGACGATCTACCATATTCGATTACTGGAACTTACCCGAACATCAAAAATGGATGAATCATGGCAAATTTGATGGGGAATTATTATCTGATCAGCAAAAGAAACTGCAAACAGCCTATGGTGACATTCTAAAATACGCACAACTTCCCGCTATTGTTTTTGGTGAATTTTATGATATCATGTGGCAAAACACGGATTCAAACATCTTTAATTCGGATAAAGTTTACGCTTTTCTGCGGCATACCGCGAATCAAAAACTATTAGTGATTTGTAATTTCGATGATCACACGCAGCATTTGCAAGTAAAAATACCAACACATGCACTGGAAACAATGAAGATTCCACGTCCGGTAGAATTGTGTTTTGTTAATAAACAATCAAATGCTGAGCATAGGTTTACCTGCGAAGAAGCATCTGAAAAAGGATTGTCTCTAAACATTTCAGGCTATCAATATCTTCTGTTCGAAATTAAAAACTAAAAAAATCACTGATTTATATGCTGTTATTGCAATTAATTGAGTGAATAGATCGTAATATCATCAGTAATTGTACTACGTTTACACAATTTTTAAAAATCAACTGCGAAATAAACATTGCTTAGGAGTTTGACCTTGGTTTTGCTAAACGCGAAAAACAAATAAGGAATGTTAAAAAACGAATTAGAGCTGATCATATCAGGTCAAAAAATATCAGTAAACAGACCAGAACCAATTGTTGCAGATATCGAGGTGGTTCCCTACAAAAAACGTATGGATCCAATGGATGCTGTAGATGCTCTTATTGAAGGTTATTCGGTTTTAATTGTTGATTACTATAGCAGCGGACTTGCTGTACTTAGTGAGTTAAAAAAACATCTGGAGAAAAAATATACAGATCAATCATTTAGAGGACAACGTGAATTGCGCACAGCTTATCGCGGACTTTCTCATAAATTACTTTTGCACATAACAAACAACAAACTCTCGGTAAGAAAAGCTCCGGAAATTGGCTGGTTGGAAACACTATATCCCGATTTCAATGAATTCCTGCTGCCATTTTCTCAGGTTCAAGGATTAAACAGTTCATGGCAATGGTACGACAAAGGTATTTTCATTCCTGTAATTGACAGAAAAATACATCCGTTCTATGGCACTTACTTCCCAACCCGATTCGAACATTTAAAACTATTCGACAAATGGTTGGAACGTTACAAGGGAGAAAAAAAATCTGCCATTGATGTCGGAATTGGCTCTGGTATTTTAAGCTTTCAACTGTTGAAGCATGGTTTTCAGAAGGTTTGTGGTACCGATAACAATCCAAATGCAATTATTGGCTTAACACAAAGTCTGAAGAAAAGTAAACTGACCTCGAAAATAGAACTTTTATTCGGAGATTTATTTGCCCAAAACGACAGCAAATCAGATTTAATTGTATTCAATCCGCCATGGTTGCCGGCATCAAACAAATCGGAAGGAATTGATAATGCTATCTACTATGAAAAGGATTTATTCCCACGTTTTTTCGATGAAGCGAAAAAACACACCAGACGTAATGGCCGCGTTGTAATTTTGTTTTCAAATCTGGCACAAATTACCAATCAGAAGGAAAGTCATCCTATCGAAAAGGAATTGGCTGAAGGCGGTCGTTTTGAAAAAGAATTGCTTTTGCATAAAAAAGTCAGATCAGCTTCAAAGAACACAAAAAGAAATCAAAATTGGCGCCACGAAGAAATGATAGAACTATGGGTATTAAAATTGCTTTAACCAAACACACAAAAAATATTAAATGCCAATTTATTTCGTAAATTTGAAATCACACTTTATAAGTAAAAAATAGAAACTTAATTTTAATTTAAAATATCATGGCTAAGTCACAAGACGCTAAGAAAAACGTTAAAAAGGAATCGACAAAAACGGCGAAAGAAAAAAGAGAAGAAAAAAGAGAGAAAAAAGCTAATAGAAAGTAATTTCATTAGTTCTAAATACAAAAAAAGGCTGTTTCAAAATTGAAACAGCCTTTTTTCATACATATTTTATTCTAAATCCATTTCACGTAATTAAAATCCTGACGATGCGGAAGATTGCAGTTACAGGCATACATTCTCAATCCAAAATCGAAAATTCCCGGATCATTCAACACCAAATCCAAACGATAGAAGGCCAGTGAATCCACCTTACGGTCAAGAATTAATTGTTCTGTACGAATTGGGCCAGGTTTTTGAGCATCTATGGTAGCTCTTATCACCAATTCAACGCAAATATCTTCATCAATCAAATCTTTTAAATCAAGTGCAACTTCTACATGGTAATTTTCACCCGATAAATATTTGTGCTTAGGAGTACTTGGAGCATCAACAGAAACCACTTCAATTTTATCCCATGAAGCAAGAATTTTTTGTTTCCATTTCGCAGTTTCTTTTGCCATTGCATAATTGTTCACTCTCAATTTTAAGACGCGTTTGTACATTTTACTGTAAAAACGATCTTTGTAATCGTCTATCATACGTTTTGTGGTATAATCTGGTGCAATTTCAGCAATACACTTTTTAACGTACTGGATCCAATCAACCGGAATGTTGTTCTCGTCGCGCTTATAATAAAGAGGAATAATCTCGTTTTCGAACATTGAGTAAATTGTCTGTGCATCTAACTCATCCTGAAATGACTGATTATCATAGATTCTTTCTTCTGTTAAAGCCCAACCTGCTCCTTCACGATAGCCTTCTAACCACCATCCATCAAGCACACTAAAATTAAGAACTCCATTCATAACTGCCTTTTCACCCGATGTTCCGGAAGCTTCCAATGGTCGTGTTGGAGTGTTCATCCAAATATCAACACCTTTAACCAATCGTTGGCCAAGTTCCATGTCATAATTCTCCAAAAACAAAATTTTACCTACAAATTCCGGACGACGGGAAACATCAACAATCAGTTTAATTAAATCCTGACCGGCTTTATCTGCAGGATGCGCTTTTCCTGCGAAAATAAATTGCACTGGTTTTTTAGGATTGTTTAGCAGTTCAGACAATCGCTCCAAATCACTAAATAGTAAATGAGCACGTTTGTAGGTAGCGAATCGACGGGCAAAACCAATGGTAAGCGCATTCTCATCTATCGAATCCAGTATGTCAACCAAGGAACGAGGATCCTCATATCTTTTAATCCAGTTTTTTTGAAAACGATTTTTTGCAAAATCAATCAATTTTTTACGCAAAACATTTTTAATGCTCCAGATTTTTTCGTCCGCAACATCGTATATTTTTCGCCAATATTCTTTATTCGACAGATCATTTAAGAATCCTTCATCAAACTCTTCTTCATGCAAGGTTCTCCATTCTTTTGCGGTCCAACTTGGATAATGAACACCATTAGTTACATAACCAATATGCAATTCCTCCGGAAAATATCCCTGATAAAGATTATTAAACATTTCCTGAGAAATTTTACCATGAAGCATACTTACTCCATTCATCGCCATCGAGGTGTTTGCGGCCAAATTACTCATTGAAAATCTCTCGTTGTAATCCAATGGATTTACTCTGCCCAAAGCAAGGAATTGATCCCATCCTAATTTCAGTTTCTCAGGAACATAAGACAGATAATGCTTAATCATATCAGGAGAAAAAGTATCGTGTCCTGCGGGAACCGGTGTGTGAGTGGTAAAAAGAGATGAAGCCCTTACAATTTCCAATGCTTCGCCGTATTGATAACCATCAGAAATCAGATCAATCAATCGTTCCACATTTATAAAAGCAGCATGTCCCTCGTTACAATGGTACAAATCAGGATGGATATCAAGTACTTTAAGAGTTTTAATACCACCCATTCCTAAAAGGATTTCTTGTTTAATACGATAATCCCAATCGCCGCCATATAATTGATCAGTTAAAGAACGGTCTCGTTCATCATTCATTTCAGTTTCAGTGTCCAAAAGATATAAAGAAATTCTACCCACTTCAACCTTCCATATTTTTGCGGTAACCGTTCTTCCTTCCAAAGGAAGGGTAATCGTTTTTGCAAATCCAGAACTATCTCTCACCCTGCTTATTGGTAACTGAGAAAATTTTTGTTCGTCCAGCTCAACCAACTGTTCACCATTTAAAGATAAACGCTGGGTAAAATATCCAAACCGATACATAAAACCAACCGCAACCATATCCACGTTTGAGTCACTGGCTTCTTTTAAATAATCGCCCGCTAATATCCCCAATCCACCGGAATAAATCTTCAGGTTATTATTTAAACCGTACTCCATGCTGAAATAAGCAATTTTAGGTTGTCCTTCTGCCGGTTTTTCGGCCATATAATTTTTGAATTCCTGAATTACAGCAGTATAGCTTTGCATAAAAGACTCATCAGCCGCCAATTCTTTCATTCGCGCACTTGACACTTGCTTAAGTAGTAAAATTGGATTCTTTTTGCAATTATGCCATAACTTAGGATCTACCGATTCATAAAGGTCAATAGCTTTATAATTCCAGCACCACCATAAATTTTTAGATAATTCCTCTAAGCCAAGTAATTCCTTTGGAAGATTGGTCTCAATAATTAATTTCCGCCAACTTATCTGATTGCTTTTTGGTACATTCAAATGATTTTCAACCAAAACCTGCACAGGCGATTCATTTTCCTTTTTCATATTATTTTTGATTGCTAATTCGTAAGCCTTGTAATAATTTCCAATAAAATTCTTCCACAATGCCTTTTTGGCAATGCTGGCTGCATTTTCCCTGCACCGAATTACATTATCCTCCGATTTTGTTGAAAAATTATAGATCTGAGAAGAAATATTTTCAACGACCTCTTTTCTATTGGAGTCATTTCGTTCCACAACAGAAACGCCACCTCTATCTGCTTCCCCAATCATCTGAACCCATTGTCCAAATCCTGATAAAGAAGTTGTAATGGTAGGAACGCTAAAGGCAACACTTTCCATTGGAGTATATCCCCAAGGTTCATAATAAGATGGGAAAACGGACAAATCCAGTCCCATTAAAAGTTCATAATAAGACTTATTAAATATGCCATCCATTCCATCCAGATAGGTTGGCACAAAAATAACTTTAACTCTCTCATCTTCGCCATTACCAAAACCCAAAGACTTGATCTTTTTTAATATCTCATCCTTATCTTCATTACCCAATTTATGAGTTAAATAGGGTGTTTCCAGAAGCTTTTTTTCCGGATATTTAGCTAAATTCTCCTGTAAATCCTTTCGAGGGCCACGCTGATCTCCCGGAATCATAAAGAAAGCTACAATATCACGATCCAAATATTTGTTTGCATTCAATTGAGCCAAAGCTTCTAAAAACACATCAAGACCTTTGTTTTTAAATTCGTAGCGGCCACCGGTTCCTACAAACAATGTATTCTCCTTTATTTCGTACCCAAGAAGCGATTCGGCTACTTTCCTGAATTCTTTTTTAGATTCCTGTCTGGTAATTTCAAGCTGTTCCGAATCAGGTACAAAATCATCTTCGAAACCATTCGGCATCACAACATCTACAGCACGCCCATGAAATTGCCTGCACTCCTTTGCTGTAATATTACTCACTGTTGAAGAACAATCTGCAGCCAAAGCAACACATTTTTCCATTGAACATTTAGCTGTAACATTATACTGTCTTGGCTTTTCAATTGGATTAAAATGAAGCAGATTATCGTACAAGTTTTCATAATTGCTGGCCAATACCCGTCCAAGCATACTTGCATGAGTCGTGAAAATTGTTGAAATATCAGGCGCCTGATCTTTCAAATACAATAGTCCGGCACCTGTCATCCACTCATGAAACTGGGCAACTATTTTATTTTTCGACAAATCATTAAACTGTACAAAACTTTCAATGACTTTACCACTTGCATAACCAAACATTGCGGCATCATGATAATCATCCTGTCCATACAATGACTCCAGTCGGTAAATTTCCCACAACTGACTGTAAATAGTGTCTTTTCGCGCCAAAAAACCCGAAAAATCAATTAAAATCACAATTGGATTTCCCGGTATTTTCCAATATCCAATCCGAACCGATAAGCCTTCCGCTTTCAATTTTGCGCTCCATTCCGGAAACAGTTTTTCGTCTTCCTGAAACTCTTTTTCCCGGTGTTCAGTCTTATTAAAATCCGGCCCAATGTAAATGATCCGATCATTAAACACTGGTTTAAGCGATAAGGCCTTTGTAGAAATAACCGTATGAATTCCACCTACCTTATTGCAAACTTCCCAACTAACTTCAAATACAAAATCCGGAGTTAAATCCCTATTATTCATACCCATAATATGCTTACTAATTACTTTTAGCCAGTAAACCCAGCTAAAGTGTTGACTACTTTAAAATTCAATAAAATACTTTCCATTAATTACTATACAGAAAGTATTTTATTCCTAATTAATTGATCCTGTTTATCGTTTAATTTTAAACGATTAGTTTTTAAGTTCACTCAATTCTCTTTCATATCTGGCAATTAATTCATCCTTTTGTGAAATCTGATATTGCAATTCTTCAGGATCAACAGCTAAACCATCTTTTACAATTTTCAAACGAATCTGGAAATCACTTAACACATTCATATAATTAATAAAAGCATCGTAAGGTGAGCTGTAAGGATTAAAATAAGAATGCACATCACCATCTGAAGCAAACTTGGTACACATATAATAGAAATGATCACTTGCCTGCAGGTATTTCCAATCCTTATTAATTCGATCATCATTTACAACGGCAACATCATCACGCAATGCATATAATTTTCGAAAAGCTTCATCCTGAAGTTTATTGCCCAGCCATGCAGACAAATCACGCTCTTCATCTGCCCATGAAATTACATTGGGAACATGTGCCTGCGCAATTGGGTGAAATTCAGAAGTAAGCTCCGAAGGTGTGGCAAATTTATATTTCGATTTTAAAATAACCTCCTGAGGAAGATGGGCTAAGAATTCAAAAATTCCTGATTCCTTCTTCTGATGTTCTCCGAACGTTTCATAATCCATAAATATATTCACCAAATCTTCTTTATCATCCATTTCATTCAACCATCCAACAAATTTAGTTGTTGTTAACGGCCATTCCTTCCATCCTTCAGATGAAAACCGGAATGAAATATCATCACTTAGTTTGTAATTACGCATTAAAACTTTTAGTTTCGGATTGATTGCGTTACAGTACAAATAATTTGGACTCTTCCAGCCTAAGATGTGCTTCGCTCCTTCTGTTAAAATGGCCTTATATCCCATTTTGGAAACCATTTCTCCAATTTCGTCCGAATAAATCATTTCTGTGTTTCGAAATACAGATGGCCGAATTCCAAAAAGAGCTTCTATTTTATCACTATGGCTTGCAACCTGCTGAATGAACTCATCCTTATTGATTAATGATGCAAGAGAATGAGAATACGTTTCTGCTAAAAACTCAACATCTCCTGTTTTGGCCAGATCTTTAAAAGTATCAATAACTTCCGGAGCATATTGCTCGAGCTGATCCAAAGCAATTCCCGTAATGGAGTATGAAATTTTGAATTTGCCTTTATTGGTTTTCAACAATTCCAAAACAATCTTGTTTGCAGGCAAATAACACTCATCTGCAATTTTTCTCATGATCGACTCATTGGTGTAATCATCGTAGTAGTAATGATCGTTACCGATATCAAAAAACCTATATCTTTTTAAACGTAAGGGTTGATGAATCTGAAAATATAAACAAAGTGCCTTCATAATCTTAATTTTTTACTAATGGTTCTAATAATTTGATTGCGGAAACATAGACATCATGAACATTGACAGCCGCTTTGGCCCACTTCAAATTATCCACTTCCTCTTTACCTTCTTCCTTAAAAACTTCCGAAAGAGCGTTGTATTTAATAATTCCATAAATGGCATCTGCCATTGCATCGATATCCCAATAATCGACCTTTACTGCATGTGTCAGTATTTCGGACACGCCGGATTGTTTGGAGATAATAACAGGCACATTTGATTGCATTGCCTCTAAAGGTGATATTCCAAATGGCTCCGATACAGAAGGCATTACATACACGTCACTTAAAAGGAACATTTTAAACACATCATCTCCCTTTAAAAATCCTGTAAAGTGAAACTTATCGCTGATACCCAATTGTGCTGCCCGATCAACCATCTGTTCCAACATATCACCATTGCCAGCCATTACAAATCGAACATTATCCGTTTTTTTCAAAACCCGATAAGCCGCTTCAACGAAATATTCAGGCCCCTTCTGCATTGTTATCCGGCCTAAAAAAGTCACCACTTTTTCTTTAACACCTTTTTTAATTTTAAGCTTTTCCTCAAAAGAAACCGGTTCAACAGCATTATAAACGGTAACAACCTTACCAGGATCCTGTCCGTATTTTTCGATCACAATATTGCGGGTTAAATTACTCACAGCAATAATTTTATCGGCGGCATCCATTCCCATTTTTTCAATCTCATAAACCTTTGGATTGACCTTTCCTCCGCTTCGGTCGAAATCGGTGGCATGAACATGAATTACCAATGGTTTTCCCGATACCTTTTTTGCGGCTATTCCTGCAGGGTAACAAAGCCAGTCATGTGCATGTATTACATCATGTTCATGATCTGCAGAAATTGATGAAGCTACAAACGCGTATTTATAGATTTCTTCCATAAGATCGGCACCATACTTTCCACTAAATTCAAGTTTCCCATCTTTATCAACTTTAATAAACTTGTTTTTTCCATATAAATCCTGACTCCTGAACGTGTAATATTCATCCGGATCATTGTAAGGAACCAATTGCGATTCCACTTCCAGATAAGTATGCTGAGATTTAAATTTTTCGACATGAGACTGAACCTGTTCGATGGTAACCGAATTGGCTCCAACCAGGCTCATTGTACTCTGATCCTCGTCACCATGAGCTTTTGGCACAACAAAAACAATGTCTAAATCATCAATTTTTGCCAAACCTTTGGTTAATCCGTAACAAGCTGTTCCCAATCCGCCGGAAATATGAGGTGGAAACTCCCACCCAAACATTAGAACTTTCATATACCGCTATTTTAAAGGTGATTGGTTAAACATTTTACTAACTCGAATAATTTCGGCTACACTTAAAGCATATGAGGTAGCTTCATTGGGCAAATGCGGGGGATTCCCATCATAAATCTCCGATATCGTTCCTAATCCACGCTCATTCAAACAATCCTCAAATTCGATCAACCATCTTCGAATTGTTCCCTCTCCTCCTAATTTGTACAATTTCAGATAAGCTTCAGCGAAATGTCCAAAAAGCCATGGATAAACAGATCCGTAATGAAATGCCATATTTCTAATTTCCTCGCTGCCCCTAATCACTCCAATATACTCATGACTGTTAGGCGAAAGTGTTCTTAGTCCCCTTGAGGTCAACAGCTCTTTTTCAATCATATCCAAAACAGCTTTCTTCTGATCATCAGAAAGACAGGAATGAGGAAGTGATACTGCAAATAACTGGTTGGGACGAACAGCCCAGCTCTTATGTGTATCGTCTACATAATCCGACAGGTAAGTTTTATTCCCATCCCAAAATGTATCAATAAATGATTCTTTCAAATTCTCTTTAACTCCTGACCATTCTGCTGTAAAATCTTTATCATTGGCTTCTTCAGCCATTTCTAAAGCAAAACAAAGAGCATTGTACCAAAGTGCGTTAATCTCTACAACATATCCCATTCTACGATTCAGGTATACCCCATGATTCCTAACATTCATCCAGGTTACTCCCTGCTCCATGATCCACAGCAGTCCATTGTCATGCATCTTAATTGCCAGATTAGATCCATGTTTATAGCTCTGCAATATCTCCTTTATCGCTTTGCTGTGCTTTTTCCAAATTTCCTTTCTGTCTGCTCCGGCTTCAATGTATTTTTGCATAGTCCAAAACGCCCACAAGGGAACGTCAACAGAAAACCTTCCTCCGTTTACGGCAGGATCTTTCGAAAAGCGATTGCAAACCCGCTTAAATGCATTATCAAATACCTCCAGAAAAGTTTTCTCATCACCACGTGCCAAAGTCAATCCCGGCAAGGACAAATAAGTATTTCGTTCGCTGGTACTAAACCAAGGGAAACCATTAATAATTCCTGTTCCCTGACCATTCTTTGAAAAGAACTGTACCGCTGAATTTTCCAAACAATTCTCAAAACTATCCCGGATCACCCTCTTCTTTAGTTCCGAAGCAAATTGCTTCGATATTGCGTTGGGGGAAATCTCTTTTGTGCCGGCCGAAAACACAATCGATTCTCCCTTTTTTATATTCATCTCAAAATACCCGGGAACAAACAAATCCTCATGGCAATCGTATCCTCTTCTCTTTTCTTCCTTGTACTCTACATTGTAATACCAATCGGGCACATGAACAAACTCTGATTCAACAGAAGTCTGCATATATAAATATGGGAAATCCTGATACAAACGTATTTTAACTCCATTATTAACAACTTCTGATCTGGTATTAGCATCCATATTGGCTTTGGTTAAGGAATGAATATTCCTAAAAGCCAGAAAAGGCTGTAATCGGATCGTCGTTGGAGAATTTGCCTCAAGCAAAGTGTAACGAACCAAAACGCGCTGTTCTTTTTCTACCAAAAGAAATTCCTTTCTTAAAATCACACCACCTACCCGGTATATTATTGTTGGAGTTGGATCCATGATATATTCACGCACATACTTGTTTCCTTTCGGACTGTATTCGCCTGGAAATTTATGGATTCCCAAATTAAAGGGTGCATCATGCTGAATTATGGTCTCATCCAAAGAGGATAACAGCACATGATTATCACCACCAAAATGATCTATTGGACATATTAATAGTCCATGATATTTTCGGGTATTGCAATTAATAATAGTTGAACTGGCAAAAGAGCCAGCACGATTGGTTCTAATGTATTCTTTTTTTAAAGAATACTCAGTATTCACCAATTGAGCCTTATCAAACTTGAGGTAGTCCATACGCAAACGATGTTAGGATTGATTTACAAATGGTTAGAGAACCATCTTATCATAAAAAAATTGTTGAATTCTCATTAAAGTTATCGATTTTATTCCGAATAATAGCGCCTTGCAGTCCTTTTTTATATTATTTTAATATGAATTTTCTGTTCATTCATAATGCAATTAACATATTCTTTTTTCATCATTTTTCATGCAAACGCTGCCGAACAGAAAAAAATATATTTACAACGTTATAAATGCTTTAAATGATCCAAAATCTGAATATTTAATGAAAAGTTGTCTTCTTAAACATTTCACAGTAAAAACGTTACCCTTATTGCAGAATTTTTTCTTCAATTAATAGAGTTGTATGGTTTTTCTTAAACAATTCTTGAATAAAAAAAATCCTCTGTTCTTCGGTCCGAAAACTTTCGGGATTCCCTTAACAAAGGGAGACAGACTTGAAGCAGTTGGGACACTGCTTGTAAGCACTCCTTTTTGTTCCTCCTCCCCACTTTCTCACTTGTTGTTTCCGGTTTATCTGTCCGCCATCAGTTTTGGGTTGACCGGTGGCGGAACACTTCAAACTTATGGCGGAAAAGATTAGACTTGTGGCGGAACACTTCAGACTTACGCCGGAATACTTCAAACTTGTGGCGGAAAGCCTCAGACTTGTACCAACAAAACAGAGGCTTGTTTGGTAACTGTTCAAATTTAAAAACAGACAAACATAAATTGCAGAATTTAAATCAATCACACACATTCAACTACCACAAATCCAATATTATTGGGCTCACACCTGCCGGTTTGCGTTGCTTAATTTTCAACTACGAACTACAAACCTGCATGGGTATGCGATATACAAAAAAGCCACTCACATTGCTACAAGTGGGTTGTGGGTTGTTATTATTTCTTTTTCACTCCAACTCTCTACCCTAAATCCCCTGAAGAGGACTTTCATAAACACTACCAAAAGCCGCTTTTGGGATTTGGGGTGAATCATTAGGAACGATTGAACTGCCCCGGCCGGGAACAACTATATTAGTAATATAAAAAACTTTTTACGGAATTTTTATTCGGGTGCACGCCAATCATTATGTATTCAGTAAGTTGAAGTTGCAGTAAACACTCGTTCTTGCGGATTTTGAAAAACAGTTGGACACAATCAAATTTTATGAGTTAAGTAGTTTTTTATGGACAAAAAATAAAAATGCATCTGTAAAAGCTGACTAAAAACACTTTTGCAAAGGAAATAAACACGAATACACCTCCCTTTCTAAAAATTATCCTGATCATTATGAAAATCACCTAATTTGAATGGTACAACTTGCAACAAGCATTTTTTATCGAAAAAACAAATACACATTTCTATTTTATGATTACATTCGGTGGCCAATGAGTAAACACAGCACTTTTTGAGATACTAAAGAGTTTAAGATGTTTTTAGTTGAGAACAAATTGACCTAATAATAAATAATGAAATACGACAAAAGCAAATACAAAATATGGGACTGGAAAAGTCCGGTAATTTTACATTGGATTATTAATCCTGGAGTAGTTATTAGTGATTTATTTTTAGGACAAACAATGCCTAAGGTAATGCTCATAGAACGTGAAGGGAATAAGCCTTTGTTTCAGCGCTCGTTTACTCCATGTCCGCACTGTGGCGAATTGCATTCTGCTGTTAAATATTCAGCTCAAAATAAAACTGCAGCAAAAAATTGGTATGGTTTCTATTGCGACAAGTGTACCGAAATAATTCCGGCACAGCGAAATTTAACATCCTTACTGGTGCTGCTGGTGACTTTCCCTTTGTGGGGTTGGTTTGCGAAAACACTAAAGCAAAAATGGTTGAACAAACAACCGGAAAGATATAAAAACCTGAATCTTGATTTCAGGGAAGAAAAAAACACAACAAAAAACTGGTTGAAGTTTGGCCTTAGCTGGGGACTATTGATGTATATAATTACAATTTTAATAATGCCACTTATTAATCAAGCTGAAATTACTCAAAGGAGTTTATTAACAGGAATTCCATTGTGGTTAATTGGTGGCCTTGCTTGGGGATATACCATGAAGATATGGATGAACAAAAAAGGAAAAGCTAATAAAAAACTCACTAGTACGATAAACTAACAAAAACCATTCAACCCAAATACTAAACTAAAAATTATGAGTAAAAAACAGATTGACAAATTGATGCATAGCCTATTGGCTATTTCTAGTATTTTAATGTTGCTTGGAACTTTTTTTAAACTACAGCACTACCCATATGGGGACTTAATACTTTCGACTGGCATCTGGTCAAGTCTTGTAATAGGCACTATTGAAATTAGTCACCTAAAAAAGATTAGAAAAACATTAGAAAAAGAAGCTTCAAAATCTAATTAGACAAACAAATATGTGGTAACAAAATCGAAATTATCATGGCCTTTGATCCCGATGCATCGGGAAAAATTTAGCACAAGAAATAAATACCAACAATTCCGATCAACCATTAAAAACCATTTACCCCAAACAGTAAACCTTAAAAAACTAAAAATGAAAAACGACAAAGCACTCCGAATTTTCCTGATGCTATTTTGCATCTTTTTACTTTCTATTATTTTCACAGCATTCGACATATCATTTAGCGATGCCAACTCTGCCCCTTACAATTTGGGTTTTGCTGTTGGTGCTGCATCTGGAAATATGCTTAAGATTTTGGCAACTCTGGCTATTGCAAAAATGGCATATGTTAAGATGAAGGCTTTTAGTGAATAAGCGAAAAATTAATTATTGAAATAGACATGATTGTGTTTACTTAGAATTCACCACATATTTATAAACAGATTGAAATGAATTTATTAACGAAAATAATTTGGACTTTATGCATACTGATTTGGTTTATGATGCTGATTGTAATGACTATTGCATTAACTGATATTACTTCCTGGAATCCTTTTAAAGAATATCGATTTATTATTGTAATTGGATTTATTGCCATATCTGGATTTATTCTAAATGCCTATAAAAACAGAATAAACACACACAATGTCTAGTATTCCAGATCGTGACAATCTATTAGGAGAGACAAAAATCATGATTTATCGGAAAAGTAACTCTTGATAGGCTATTTAGGTAGTTATTTGTAAAAATGAAGAAACATTAGATAAGCAAGTTAATTTAGCTTAATAGACATATTGGCATTCATTGCGATGGAACTAACAAAAATTGAAAACATGAAAAAACTCTTACATATTTTAAAAAGATTTGGACTTTCATTCTTATTCATAGTATTAGGAATCTACATATTGAATACAACTAATTCTATTTTAGGAACTGTAATCGGAGTTGCAAACATTGTATTTTTTGGAGTGTTAATCCTTTGGGCTATTTTCAAAATGTATAAAGATAGAATGGTTAAATGACTTAAAACCTAATAATTAGGATACGTGCTGAATTGTTCACTAAATCGCAACGGCAAAAGAAAATGGAAGGAAGCAATAAAGAATAAGTTTATTATCAAACTCAAAATGAAGCAATGGAGATTATCGGCATCCTATTCATTCTAATTGTGTGTGCATTTTTAATTTATATGCTCTACACCAAAATACAAAGCATAAACGCTATAGATGGGCTACTGAAAGAGTATTATGAGGATCAAGACATAACAATTACAAACATTTCAAAATTTAACTTTACGGAACGTTTAAAATACGGAGTGCCGGTAATTCCATTTATGCGCTTTTATTCTTCTACATGCTACAGTTTGTTTTCAAAAGTAGATGAAAGCTATTTCAGAAAACTAGACACTACCAATAAGAATGATGCAGAACAAATCCGTTATGTAGAGATCATCTTTTCGCAAAATGGGATCGAATACAACGAATTTGACACCTATAATTTTTAAGACCTATGACAAAATTCGGCACTGATAAACAAACTTTAATTGATCTAAATATTTTCCCTCAAACTAAAGGAGATTTATCAGTCTTTGACTTTTACAATTCAACCAAGACCCAAGGCGGTAGATATGAGTTAGAAAAAATGATGCGAACTCCCTTGAATGACTTGGAAGAATTAAATGCCAGAATTTCTGCCATAAAATACATTTGTAATAATCCGGTTGAGTGTGAACTTGACAATGAATATCTCGACTTTATTGAGTATTATCTAAATCAAAACACTCTAATATTAAAAGATAATTTTTTGAATTCGATAGAGTCCAGCATTTCGTATCAAATAAATCCAAGCAACGAGTATTATATTATCCTTAGAGGACTTGAGTTTCTTAAGAGTCATTTGAATATTTTATCTGATTATTTAAAAGCTATCGATAAATCGGACATGCCTGAATTCTTTAATCATCTATTGTTGGAATTTGAAGGCATTACAAAATCAGCAGAATTCAAGCTGTTTATCAATCCCCCGAAAGGGAAATTTACTTTCCGGCAAATCAATCAATTTGATTTCTTAATCAGATCCCAGAAAAAGGAAGAAATAAAAAGGATTCTACAACTCTCCTATCAGCTTGATGCATATTTATCAATTGCGCATACATCAAAAATTAAAGAATTAGGATTTCCCGTTCTAACAAAAACACCCAAACCTCATTTAAAAATAAATGGCTTTTTTCACCCATTTATTACCTCCCCAATAAGGAATGATATTGAGCTGGCAGATCATAAAAACCTTTGTTTTGTTTCGGGAGCAAACATGGCAGGAAAATCGACTTCATTAAAGGCTATTGGCTTATGTGTTTATCTTGCTCACGTTGGATTTCCAGTACCTGCCAGAGAAATGAAAGTATCTCTGTTTAATGGATTGTATTCTACTATTAATATCTCCGATGATATAAATAAAGGCTACAGTCATTATTACAGCGAAGTTAGAAGGGTGAAGGAAATTGCCTTACAGATTAAAAAGAAGAAAAAAGTACTGGTCATTTTTGATGAATTATTTAGAGGAACAAATGTTAAAGATGCCTTTGATGCTACATTAATGGTATCCAAAGGCTTCACGGAAATAAAGGATTGTCTCTTTTTTATATCGACTCATATTGTTGAAGTTGCTCAGGAACTTGAAAAGCTGGACAGTGTCGATTTTAAATATTTTGAATCGCACTTAGTAGAGGGAAAGCCAATTTACAATTACAAATTGATTAATGGAATATCAACAGAACGATTGGGTGTAACGATTTTAAAAAATGAGAAGATAATGGAAATAATTGATCAGATCGTAAACGATTAACCAAATTCGCAACGGCAAAAGAAAATGGAAGGAAGCAATAAAGAATAATCTAATTGCATGCCACAAACAAATAAAAAAGGATTTTACCGGACAAGATCTTTTTTTTTTGTGATTTACAGCAAATTACAATCAAAGCTCATCTGATAAAACAACTCTTTTACGGTTAAAATCGGGTCATAACCTGACAAGCCATACCAATCCATACTTAATACAAATTATCACACTTCTGCTGCTTTACTCTATTAATCCAATACTATATTTTGTTTATCTATTTTTCTTTTGATAAATTCGGCCATTAATTTATTTTTGCAGAACATAAAATATCATTATTACTGCTAATTAACAAAGGAAGTATACAGTGGTTTGCAATTAATAAAATAAACCCATTCATTACAAAAGCTGATTGTAAAAGACTAAACAACTGCACAAACAAAAAATGAGATATAAATTTAAGATCAAACAAATAGCATTTTTTGCTCTAATAATTATTTCCTTCTTTAGTGGCTGTAATTATAATTCAGAGAAAAATATTGACAAAGTCAGTAAACTATTACCAAACGGAAAACATTTAATGGTCGAAAAGACCAATGAAGAAACCACTGCCATAGGTATTTTCACAAAACATGATTATGGAACAACCCATCAATTCTCTTATAAATTATCAATAGACAATGGTGATGTGATTTGGGATGGTGGAAGTGGAGAACCGAAAAATATTCTTTTTTGCGAAGACACAATCTACATCCGTTATCTGGCTAATAAATACATACAAGTGGAATCGACTGATTCCATAGACAATACAACTAAACATGATTATCATTTTGAAATAAGAGAAGCATTTCAAAAGCATATCGATAATCGCTATTTTTTCAAGCTTTTGGGTGATGATTATTGGGTAGACGTTTTACCCGAAGATTATGCCTGCAGGCAGATATCTTGTGATGAATATCCCATCGCAAACAGCTGTGAATTATCATTACCACCAGTTACTGAAGAAGCCGGAACCAAGCAATAAAGAACAATCTAATTACAAATCAATAATTTACGTTTAAAGAAAATGGACGATACATTACTAAACATCTTACAAAGAGTGCTGTTTATTATTCCTGAAATAATAATTTTAATAGCATGCATCCTAAATTTAACCTATAAGCAGAGTACTGCTGGTATATTTCTGATTGTAGGTGCTGGAATTAGATTTCTAGGCTCTTTGTTTCAGAGCATTGCTATTCCCTACCTTATTCAAGTTGGTAATACAGACCTTCTTTCAGGAAGTGTTAATATCTTTACATTTACCACTCCTCTGTTTTTTATTGGTTCGGTTCTATTCGCTATTGGCTTGTTACTGATGGTTCAGGAGAAAGCTCGAATGCATAAAACAATATAACAGACTCCCACTCATGAATAAATTTATTGGCATAGTCTTACTGCTCTTCTTTTTTTCACCGGAAATACATTCCCAGCCGAAAGAAAAAGACCATACAATTGAAATTCATACAACACCATCAACACTGCTGGATTTTACGCCACGATTGCGAATGGGTGTTGAGTATCAGCAATCGGATAAATTTGCCTACAGTCTCGATTTTGGTTTGGGAAATTCGGTGATTAATTTTTACCGGGTAAATGATTCGGATCTGGAAAAGGATTATCAGTTTTGGGAAGTGAGACCGGAACTAAAATACTACTTTCTAAAACCCAATAATGTAATCTCGATATATGGTGCCATTGAATTTTTTTACCTCGAAACTTCAAACAGCAATTACGATGATCATTACTATCCCAAAAGCACATCAACAGCTATTCTTTACGACAAAGCAGACTTTCTAAAACAAAAAATGGGTGCACACATAAAGTCCGGTATAAAAATAATTGCCAACAACAAATTCAGTTTCGATTTTTATGTTGGCGGAGGAATTGCCTATCGAACGGTAAAGTATTCCAATGTTATTAATCCACATGTTGATGAGAGTTTTGAATCCTTTGATGAGTGGGAATTTGGATTGTCGAAAAGAAAGGCGGGAAGCAAAACAATCTTCCACCTTACAGCAGGCTTTAAAGCAGGTATTATTTTCTAAAACCATCACAAACTAAAAAAAGGATCTTGCCGGGCAGGATCCTTTTTTTTTGATTTACAGCAAATTACGATCAAAATCCATTTCGAATCAAGTCTGATCCTAACATGAACGGCTCGCTTATGGTTAGTGCCTGACAAGCTGGTATTTTACAAAGAGAGAAAGCACAGACTCACCTCCCAGCCTGTGATGCACCCAATAAATGATCTTAGTTAAAAAAATAAATAAGGCATTATTTTTCAGCCAAAACAAATACACTTTTCTGTTTTATAATGTACATTCGTAAGTCAATTAGTAAACATTATGCTTTTATTTTCACGATTTAACTTACTACAAAAAAGATAACAATGAACACGATCATTCTCATCGCTTTTAGCATTGGTTATGCATTAATTGCCCTCGAAAGCAAAGTTAAAATCAACAAAGCTGCTATTGCTCTGTTTACAGGAGGTGTGATTTGGACAACTTATATTTTATTTCAATCAGATTCGGAAGAAATCGTTCATCAACTGGTTGAACACATTGGGAGCATATCGCAAATTATATTTTTCCTGATTGGTGCCATGACAATTGTTGAATTAATTGATTCGTACAGTGGTTTTGATGTCATCACAAAACTCATTAAAACAAACAATAAACGAATTCTTCTGGTGATCTTAAGCTTTATCACTTTTTTCTTTTCTGCAGCTCTTGATAATCTTACCACCACGATTGTGATGGTTACACTTACCCGGAAATTATTAAATGAGAAAAATGAAAGGCTGTTGTTTATTGGTATGATTGTAATTGCAGCAAATTCAGGAGGAGCCTGGACTCCTATTGGTGATGTAACAACAACAATGCTGTGGATTGGAGGTCAGATTACAACTTTTAACATCATGCATCAATTATTTTTACCAAGTCTGATAAATATGATTGTCTCGCTATTTTTAATTTCACGAATGGTGAAAGGTGATTTTAAGAGAATTGATCCTTCGAATCATGAATCAAACATTTTAAATTCCGAGAAAAGAATCGTCTTTTTTATAGGTATAGCGGCTTTAATTTTTGTTCCGATTTTTAAATCCATAACACATTTGCCACCATTTATGGGGATACTAATAGGCTTATCGGTATTGTGGATTGTAACCGAACTTTTAAACAAAAACAAAGCATTCGAACATAAAATAACTGTAACAAATGCATTACGAAAAATTGACACTCCCAGTGTTTTATTCTTTTTGGGGATTCTTTTGGCCGTTGCGGCTCTTGAATCAACGGGCCTGCTGTCAAGTTTTGCTGCTGCACTTAGCAAATCGGTTGGTAATCTTACCACCATTGCAATGTCGTTGGGTATTCTTTCATCAATCATAGACAATGTACCCTTGGTAGCCGCATCAATGGGTATGTACGATTTACAAGTATTTCCCACTAACCATTATTTTTGGGAACTTATTGCTTATTGTGCCGGAACAGGAGGTAGTATTCTTATTATTGGATCGGCTGCCGGTGTAGCTGCCATGGGAATCGAGAAAATAGACTTCTTTTGGTATCTGAAAAAAATCAGTTGGATAGCACTTGTTGGTTATTTGGCGGGTGCTTTTTTGTATACATTACTCCTTTGACTACAATTACTGACAAGCTGAGATTTTAAGCAGACTTATAGTATTGTAGGTCATGTTGGAGGGTGTACGAAAAATAAAGTTTCACTTGAAGCGTCACGTTGAGCGAAGTCGAAACATCTGTTATTCAAGGACACAGATTCTTCGACAAGCTCAGAATGACAATTATTTAATCTTTTGTGCTAAATTCTTTATTCATGCTACAATAGTGAGTCCACAAATTCGGAAGCCGTACCGCTGGTTAGCGCTTTTATAAAAGCAGTACCAATAATTGCTCCGTTCGAAAAGCTGGAGGCATGCTGAAAGCTGGCCTTATCGTGAATTCCAAATCCGATGAGGGAAGGAATTTCCAAGCTGGCCACCTTTTTAAAGTAATCTTCCCTCTCGGTACTTTGCTCCAAAGCGCCACCTGTTGTCGCCGAGGACGAAACCATGTATAAAAATCCTTTGGCGGCTTTTTCTATTTTCGCCATGCGCTGATTGGTAGTTTGAGGAGTTACCAGCAAAATATTGTACACGCCATGCGCCTCAAACTTTGTTTTGAATTCCTCTTCGTACTCTTCCAATGGCAAATCGGGCAGAATCACCCCGTCGATACCACAGCTTTGGCAATCCAACAGGAAAGCATCCACACCATATTTAAAAACCACATTCCAATAGCCCATTAATATCAAAGGCATGGTAATGGTGCTTCGAACTTCTTTTAATTGCTGAAAAAGCAGTTTCAGGCTCATTCCCTGATCCAAAGATTGCTTTGCTGCAATCTGAATGACAGGTCCGTCGGCCAAAGGATCGGAAAATGGGATTCCTATCTCCACCAAATCAACTCCTTTGTCCTGTAAAAACTGCAGGTTGGGTACGGTGTCGTTCAGGTTTGGGTATCCGGCAGGAAAATAGATGGATAAGATATCCTTTCCTTTATTTTGAAATAATTGATCTATTCGGTTCATATGTTTTCAAGTTATGAATTATGAGTTATAAATGATAAGTGAACTGTATTCATCCACAAATCTTTCCCTTGCTCACTTACTTCCTAATTAATAATTCTTAATTCATCATTATTAAATGTTTTTTATGTAGGTCTCCATGTCCTTATCGCCTCGTCCTGAAAGATTAACGACTATCACATCGTCTTTATCAAAGGTCATTTGCTCCAGGGCTGCCAAAGCATGTGCCGATTCCAGAGCGGGAATAATTCCTTCGGATCGCGCCAATACCATAGCGGCATCCAAAGCTTCACGATCGGTTACGGATAGAAATTGTGCTCTGCCAGTTTCGGCCAAATGTGCATGTAAAGGTCCAACACCAGGGTAATCCAAACCTGCCGAAATAGAGTAAGGTTCCGTAATCTGACCATCTTCATCATGCATCAGCATGGTTTTGCTGCCGTGAATAAAACCAATGTCGCCAATGGTAATGGTTGCAGCTGTTTCGCCACTGCTAACACCCAAACCAGAAGCCTCTACGGCTACCAATTTTACATCCTCTTCATCCAGATAATGATAAAAAGCTCCGGCAGCATTACTTCCTCCACCCACACAGGCAATCACGTAATCAGGATTCGGGTTTCCGGTCTCTTTGGTCAGTTGTTCGCGAATTTCTTCGGATATAACCGACTGCAACCGGGTTACCATGTCTGGATAAGGATGCGGCCCCACCACCGAACCAATCAAGTAGAATGAATTCGGGTTGGCAATCCAATCGCGGATAGCCTCGTTGGTAGCATCCTTTAAAGTCTGATTGCCCGAAATGGCAGGAACAACCTTCGCGCCCAACATCTTCATTCGAGCCACATTGGGTGCCTGACGCTCGATATCCAATGCTCCCATGTACACAACGCATTCCAAGCCAAACAAAGCACAAACGGTAGCCGTTGCCACACCATGCTGCCCTGCTCCTGTCTCTGCAATGATACGGGTTTTGCCCATGTATTTGGCGATCAGAATCTGCCCAACGGTATTGTTGATTTTATGTGCACCGGTATGCGTTAAATCTTCGCGTTTCAAGTAGATATTGGTTCCGTAACGCTTCGATAAATTCCCCACTTTAGTCAGTGGTGTTGGCCGGCCCACGTAATTATCCAACAAACGTTTATAATCTTTCTGAAACTGCTCCGAATTGATAATCTTCAGGTAGTTTTCGCGTAATTCATCAACATTTGCACGTAACAATTCAGGAATATAAGCACCTCCAAATCGCCCGTAGTAACCACGCTCATTTACTGCATATTTATTTTTGCTCATCATTAGTTTGTCTTACTGATTTTAAAAACTCTTCTACTAACACCACATTCTTTACTGCAGGACTTTGTTCAAATCCTGAATTTACATCCAAGCCAAATAATCTGGAATGTTGAAAGGCTTTTACTGCCTCAAGGTCATCCATTCCAATTCCTCCACTCAGAAAAAAAGGAGTTTCACCTTTGTATTTTTTTAAAATTTGCCAATTGAACTTTTTACCGCTTCCACCATAAGAATCTGATTTTGTATCAAACAGGAAATAATCACAAGCTTTATGATAGGCTTCCAAGCATTCAAACTGGAATGCTTCATTCAACTGAAAGGCTTTAAACACCTCTAAACCAGATTCTTTTATCTGATGACATTCTTCCGGACTTTCGTCTCCATGCAACTGAATTGCATCAAGTTGATATCTCTTCGCCAAAGTCAGAATCTTTTCGGCAGCTTCATTTACAAAAACGCCGACTTTACGGATATGAAAAGGAATCATCTTCGTAATTTCTGCTTCAAAATCGTCTCCAACGTAACGTACAGATTTTGAATAAAAGATAAAGCCCATGTAGTCTAATGGCAATACCATCAACTCCTTAACATTACTTTTATCGCGAAGACCGCAGACTTTAATTTTCATTGTTTTTTATTTTTTTTTATGTATCAGGCTATCAAAAAAAACTTTCAATATATTGATGTCATGCTGAGAGAAGTCGAAACATCTGTTTCTTAAACCATTAGATTCTTCGGCAAGCTCAGAATGACAATTACCCGTTTTTTTGACATCTTCCAACGCCATTGCGTGTCCCTACATTTCTGCTATGAATTGTTTGCAGGCATTGCCCGGTGAATCCTGTTTCATAAAATGCTCTCCCATTAAAAATGCCTGAAAACCATTCGCCCTCATCTTTTGCACAACCTCAGGACTATCCAAACCGCTTTCGGCTACGCGTATCATATCTTCAGGCAATTTAGCTGCCAATCGGATTGACCGATCTGTATCCACCGAAAAATCTTTCAGATTTCGGTTGTTGATCCCCACCAAATCAACAAATCGGTTCACATGCTCCAATTCCGATTCATCATGCAGTTCAAGCAATACTTCCATACCCAGATCCTTTGCGATAAAGGCAAAATCCTTGCATCGCTGGGGACTCAATATAGCTGCAATCAACAAGATTACATCTGCTCCCATTGCTTTCGACTGATAAATCTGATAAGCATCAATTATGAATTCTTTCCGCAGTAATGGAATACTTAGAGTCTTGCGGGCCGTACTAAAATCATCTGCCTTTGCACCAAAAAACAGCTCATCAGTCAGTACCGAAACCATCGAAGCTCCTGCTACCTGATAAGATTTCACCACTTCCCGCGGTTTTGCTGTTCCGTTAATCACTCCCTTGGAAGGCGACTGGCGTTTGAATTCTGCAATCACACCCGAAGCTCCCGTTCTGGCAATCGACTCTTTGGCTGAAAAACAAGTCCGTTTGAAATTACCCTGTTCCATCAACTGAAAAATGGGCATCTGCTCTTTCTGAACAGCCACTTCAGCCAATTTTTGCTGCACAATCTTGTCTAATATATTTTGCTTTGCATTCATGCCTAATTTCCTTTTGTCAGTTTCTTCAACACCTCGTACGAATTTCCCGAAAGCAAAGCTTCTTCGGCTCTACCAATAGCATCAGCCCTGCTGATTTCGGGATGCAGACAATGAATTGCCATGCCTGCATTGATAGTAACCACCGAATTTTGAGCGTAAGTTCCTTTTCCTTTGAGAATATCGACAAAGATTTTCCCTGCTTCCTCTACTGTTTCGCCACCATACAATTCTTCCGGATTCAATTTCCGTTTCCCAAATGCTTCCGGCTCCAACAGCTCTTCGATTTGGTTTCCAATCAATTTCACTTTCCCTGTCAGGGAGACTTCATCGTACCCATCAATTCCATGAATGATTGTATAACTGGAATCTGTTTCCTGCAATAAGTACTGATACAAACGGGCCAGTTCCAAATCGAAAACCCCGACAATCTGATTCTTTGGGCGTGATGGATTTACCAAGGGACCCAACATGTTGAAAAATGTTCGAACTCCTAAATCGCGACGGATTGGCGCTATGTTTTTCATGGCTGGATTGAATAAAGGAGCGTGCAAAAAGCAAATTCCTGCTTCATCCAGATCCCGTTTCAAATCTCCTTCCTTATTTTTAAACTGATAACCCAAATGTTCAATCACATTAGACGATCCGCAAAAAGAAGATACGCCGTAATTCCCGTGCTTGGTTACTTTTTCGCCGGCACCGGCAACTACAAATGAAGCTAATGTTGAAATATTAAAGGTGTTTTTTCCATCGCCTCCGGTTCCGCACAAATCAACGCCATTGTATTCCGATAAGTCAACAGGAATACACAATTCAAGAAGAGCTTCGCGAAACCCGGTTAGTTCCTCAACAGTAATGCTTCGCATCATAAAAACCGTTAAGAAGGACGTAATTTGAAATTCGTTAAAATTCCCTTTTGTAATCTGAATCAAAACCTGTTTCGCTTCCTCTCTTTTTAAGGTTTTGTGTTCAAATAAATGGTGAAGTATATTTTTCATTGTTCTTTTAGATTTGAGATGTGAGATATTAGATTTAAGAATTTAACCAGTTTTCAATCATTTTCAGTCCATTAGGAGTCAAAACCGACTCTGGATGAAATTGAACACCCTGCACGTCATATTCCTTGTGGCGGATTCCCATGATCTGTCCCTCTGCATCTTCGCAGGTAACCAGTAAACAATCCGGTAAATTCTCTTTCGTGACATTCCATGAATGATATCTTCCTGCCGTAAACTCCTGATCGATTCCCTGCAAAACACCTTTATCATCAGCAGTCCGAAAAACCGAAGTAGCCACACCATGATATACTTTATCCAAATTCTCAATGCTCCCGCCAAACACTTCTGCAATTGCCTGTTCTCCCAAACAAACGCCTAATATCGATTTAGTAGCTGCGTATTCGCGGATCACATCTTTTAAAATGCCTGCTTCGTCAGGAATTCCCGGTCCTGGCGACAATAGTATCTTATCGAACTTAGCTACCTCTTTCAAATCGATTTCCCGGTTTCTGTGCACCTCAATGTCCTTCGCACCTAACTTTCGCAAATATTCCACCAAATTATAGGTGAAGGAATCGTAATTATCCAAAACTAAAATCTTCATATCCTATATATTTTGTGCCAATTCCATAGCTTTTCGCAAGGCAGCTAATTTATTACCCACTTCGTTTAACTCATTCTCCTCTTTCGATTTTTCAACCACTCCAGCTCCGGCCTGAAAATACAGCTGATTGTCCTTACTTAAAAAGCTTCGAATCATGATTGCCTGATTTACTTCCCCGTTAAATCCCAATGAACCGATACAACCGCCGTAAAAACCTCTTGCCGTTGGTTCGTATTCATCGATCAACTGCATAGCGCGGTATTTAGGAGCTCCCGACAGGGTTCCTGCAGGAAATGTATCTCCCATTAACTGAAAGGGATTGTAGTCATCGGGAAGTTCACCGGAAACCTTAGATACCAAGTGAATTACGTGTGAAAAATACTGCACCTCGCAAAAGGTTTCTACTTTTATATTTTGTGCATCACGGCTCAAATCATTTCTGGCCAAATCGACCAGCATCACATGTTCTGCCTGCTCTTTTTCGTCCTTCAGCAATTCTTTAGCCAGTTCAGCATCTTTCACTGCATCACCGGTTCTTCTGAATGTTCCGGCAATTGGATGAATGTATGCCTTCTTGTTTTTAATTTCAATCTGCGCTTCAGGCGATGATCCCATGATTCGGAACGATCCGTAATCGAAATAAAACAAGTAAGGCGATGGATTAACTGACCGCAAAGCGCGGTACAAATTAAAATCATCACCTTTGTAAGCTTGTGAAAACTGACGGGAAAGAACAATCTGAAAAACATCACCTCTTTTGCAGTGCTTCTTACCCAAAGTCACCATTTTTTTATAGGTTTCATCATCCATATTCGATTGCTCCTCACCTTCCAGCGAAAAAGTAAAAGCCGGCAGGTTTCTATTTCTCAACAAATCAGAAACTTCGCGTATTCTGGACTCATCTCCGTTTTTCACCAATTCAATAATCTTTAATGTATTGTTGAAATGATTTACTTCAATGATGAATCGATATAGAGAATAGCACATTTGCGGAATGCCCGACTGCTTTTTGTCCAAATTAAAATCCAAATCCTCGAAATAAGGAACTGCATCGTAAGTTGTGTAACCAAAAAGTGCATTTGCCTTGGGTACATTTTCCTTTCCTTCCAGATCAAATTGATTCACAAAATCTTTTAACTTGCCCGAAACAAAGCGTTTGCCTTTGCCTCTGGCATCAAAAATTTCTTTTTTGCCTTCCACCTCTTCAATCAATTGCCCATCTTTTAAAGTGATGCTGGCAATTGGCTCCAAAGCAATAAAAGAACTGGCATTTTCAGGACTGTGGTAATCCGAACTCTCCAACAATATTGCACCCGGAAACCGATCTCTCAATTTCAGATACATACTCACCGGAGTAATTACATCGGCAAGTAATTCTTTTTTTAGGTATTTAAACTTTATCATTTGGTTGTTAGTTAAATTCGATTCAAAAAAAAACGGCCTACTGAGTATCAGTAGGCCGTTTGCTATGTTCTTAACTATATTTTAGGAACTAAATTTTGCACATACGGGGGTCACCTCTGCTCTGGTTTTGAGAGTTCGTAAATGTGCCACCACCAATATTTGCTATTCATTCCAATCATATTTCTTTTTTTTCTTCCTACAAATCTAATTAATAATTTATTCAAATTCCAAATCTAAATTCACAAATTATCCAGCTTCCAAGAGAGATAAGTTAAACTTTTCCTTTAAAACAAAGACTTACAGCCAATGTTATTTTTTTTTATTTTAATTACACAAACCCAATTCAAACCATATCATCACTCAACACACCCCAATTCACAATAGGGTGTTGCATATAAAAAGCTCAAATTATCTTACAAGCCCCCTATTTTACCCCAATTAATCAAATTATAATATTTTTTCAATTGTTTATAAAAAAAGCTCAAACCACTTGATTTTACTATATCTACAGCCAAACACACCAATAGAATTCAAACGTTAGCATTTTATTAATTCTAAAAAATAGATTTGCAGGATAAGAAATAATTCATACATTTGGCGCAGACAATAATGAAACAATTGATTATTACTATGAAATCATTCAGTACTTTCTTTTATTATTTTTGGTATTTCTATTATCCACAACGATAAGGGCAAGAATTGATATGTAACAACTCGAACAGATACATTTAAAGGTCTTGCCCAACAGGTAAGACCTTTTTCATATAAAAATTACAATGAACAATTCAGGATTGGCATTTCGATATTATTATTTTTATTTCTGGCACAACAACAACCGGGCGGGATGCCTTATACCTAATTTTAAGTAAAAAGTATAACAAAAATCCTGTTCCAAGCGAGCAGGTTTTTTTTTTGAAACAGAACCAAATTTTAACCACAAGAATAATGATTCAACCAGCAAATAGAACCCAAGGAGTTAAAGAGTACTACTTCTCTGTAAAACTGAAAGAGATAGCAAAACTAAACGAAGGTGAAGTAAAAGTTCTCAATCTGGGAATTGGTGATCCGGACATGTCTCCCTCAGAAGATACCTGGGGAATGCTTAAAGATGCCTGTGAACATCCCAAAAGCCACGGTTACCAATCGTATCAGGGAATTCCTGCCTTACGGGAAGGATTTTCGAAATGGTACAAAACCTTTTTCCATGTAGATTTAGATCCGGCCAACGAGATATTGCCCTTAATGGGATCTAAGGAAGGAATCATGATTACTTCACTGGCTTATTTGAATGAAGGCGACGAGGTTTTAATTCCAAATCCCTCCTATCCCACCTACACATCGGTAACCAACCTTCTGGGTGGAAAAATTGTTTCTTATCCACTGATTGAAGATAACAATTATCATCCTGATTTCGATGCCCTCGAAAAAAGAGATTTAAGCAAGGTGAAAATCATGTGGATCAACTATCCTCATATGCCAACCGGAGCACGGGCAAGTAAAGAATTACTCGAAAGAGTAGTTGCTTTTGGCAGAAAACACAAAATATTGATTGTTAATGACAATCCTTACAGCTTTATTCTTAACGATTCTCCGATGAGCATTATGAGCATTGAAGGAGCAAAAGATTGCTGCATTGAGTTAAACTCGCTGAGCAAGTCGCACAATATGCCTGGATGGAGAGTTGGAATGATTTGCGGAAAAGCGGAAATGCTGGAACCTGTATTGAAAGTAAAAACCAATATGGATTCGGGGATGTTTTATCCGGTTCAGCAAGCTGCTGTTAAAGCATTGGCTCAGGATCAAAGCTGGTACGACTCCATCAATAAGGTATACAAAATCAGACGGGATTTGGTTTTTAAACTGATGAATCTGATTGATTGTACTCCTAGGGAAGATCAGGGCGGAATGTTTGTTTGGGCTGCAATTCCTGAAAAATACAAGGATGGCTACGAACTAAGCGATAAAGTTCTTAAGGAATCAAAAGTATTTATTACTCCGGGCGGAATATTTGGAGATCAGGGAGATAAATACATTCGTATTTCATTGTGCAGCAGCGAGGCGGTAATTGAGGAAGCCATTAATAGAATTAAAGAAAATTAGAACAGAAAAATTCGAAACAATGATACTATCAGTAATAGGATTGGGATTAATTGGAGGATCGATAGCTCTTGATTTGAAAAAAAGAGGATTTGTCAGTAAAGTGATTGGGGTTGATAACAATACTCTCAATGCTCACGCAGCTAAAAAATTGGGCCTCGTTGATGAAATTCAGGATTTAAAAAGTGCAGTACAATCAGCGGATCTGGTTGTTTTAGCGATTCCTGTTGATGCTTGCTTACGAGCATTACCAAACATTATGAATCTAATAGATCATCAGATTGTTACCGATTTAGGATCAACCAAAGAACAGTTGATAGAGTCGGTTGCAAATCATCCGAAAAGAAATCAGTTTGTACCTGCTCACCCAATGGCGGGAACTGAATTTTCAGGTCCACAGGCAGCACATTCAGGATTGTTCGATGGAAAATGTGCCATTATATGCAATCCCGAAGATTCCAACAAAAAAGCAGTAAAGCTGATAACAGAAATGTTCCATTGCCTGAGAATGAGATGTGTATTTATGGATGCTGAAGTGCATGACAGACAAACGGCTTACGTATCTCATTTATCTCACATTAGTGCTTTCGCTTTATCGTTAACGGTATTGCACAAAGAAAAATCGGAAAAACATATTTTTGAATTGGCGAGTGGTGGATTTGATTCTACTGTTCGTTTGGCAAAGAGTTCGGCCGAAATGTGGACACCAATTTTTCAGCAAAACAAGAAAAACATTGGCAAAGTGCTTCAAAAATACATCAATACCCTTCAACAGTTTAAAGATTTAATTGAGGAGGACGATTTGAATGGTGTTAATGATTTAATATTTGAAGCAAACGACATCAGAAGGGTTCTTGATCAGAAAGAAAAAAACGAGAAAGAAACGATACTACAAACAGAAAAGTAGTTCAAAATATTATCTAAGTAAAAAACCATATTTTTAATCACTCAGAAAAGAGTAAAAAAAACAGTATACAATGAAGAATTTGGAAATTAAGGATCTAAGCAGCTGGCCAGTTGACGTTAGTACCCGCCCAATGGTTATTGCAGGACCTTGCAGCGCAGAGACCGAGGAACAAGTGATGGATGCAGCAAGAGGAATTAAAGCTGCAGGTATTCCAATTTTCCGCGCAGGAATCTGGAAACCACGTACCCGTCCAAACAGCTTTGAAGGAATTGGCGCAAAAGGATTAATCTGGCTGCAAAAAGTAAAAGAAGAATTCGGATTGATTACAGCTACAGAGGTAGCCAACGCCCGTCACGTTGAACTGGCTTTGGGTGCAGGTGTAGACATCTTATGGATTGGCGCAAGAACCACAGTTAATCCTTTTGCTGTTCAGGAAATTGCTGACGCATTACGCGGTCATGACATTCCTGTTTTGGTAAAAAATCCAATTAATCCTGATTTGGAGCTTTGGATGGGTGCAATCGAAAGACTTCATGCGGTTGGATTAACAAGATTAGCCGCGATTCACCGTGGATTTTCGACCTACCAAAAATTGAAATACAGAAATGATCCTCAATGGCAAATTCCAATTGAATTGAAAAGAAGAATGCCGCAGCTTCCTATCTTTTGCGACCCTAGTCACATTACAGGAGATCGTGACCTACTTGAAGAAATCGCTCAAAAATCAATGGATTTGAACTACGAAGGATTAATAATTGAATCGCATTGCAAACCCGAAGAAGCCTGGAGTGATGCCAAACAACAATTAACCCCGGTCGCTCTTCAGGAACTTTTAGCTAACTTGGTTCTTCGTGATCCTGAGGCTCCAAATGAATTGGTTGACAATACTCTTGGCGAACTAAGACATTTAATTGATGATTTCGATCAGAAATTACTGGAATTATTAGAGAACCGCATGCAGGTAGCCAAAACAATCGGTCATTACAAAAAAGAAAACAACATCACCGTTTTGCAAAACAAACGTTGGGGAAGTATTCTGGAAAAAAGTATGGAAATTGGAAAGAAAAAAGGCTTTAGTGAACAATTCATTAATAGCTTATTCAAAGCAATCCATCAGGAATCAATCAACCAGCAGGAAGAAATTATGAATTCATAGATAGTAGTAATTGGTATGTAGCAGTTCGTATTTTGGCTGACTGCTATGTACTAACTGCTATGTACTAACTACTCAGAAAAGAATGAAGACCATACATATCGAAAAGCAAAACAGCAGTATTTTTGTAGGAGAATCTTATCTCAATATTAAGAACTACCTGCCGGAGAAAAAATGCTTTCTAATTTGCGATGAGAACATTTACCGGCACTACTCCGAATTCATCAACCAGTTCGATTATATCGTAATGGGTTGTGGAGAAGGAAACAAAAACTGGCAAACCATCGAAAAAATCATCGGTCAACTGCTTGAAAGAGGTGCTGACCGAAATAGTTTTCTGTTGGGAATGGGCGGTGGTTTGGTTTCTGACGTGACAGGTTTTGTGGCTTCTATTTTTATGCGGGGTCTTGAATTTGGTTTCATCAGCACTTCCCTGCTGTCTCAGGTTGATGCCAGTGTTGGCGGAAAAAACGGAATTAATTTTGGCAAACTGAAGAACATGATTGGTATTTTCAATCCTCCCAAGTTTGTGATTTGCGATCCGGTTTTGCTTCGAACCTTGCCTAAGCGCGAAGTTAGAAGTGGATTTGGGGAAGTAATTAAGCATGCTTTTATTAAAGATGAAGACTTGTATAATTTCCTGAATGATAACTGCGAAGCTCTTCTGAATTTAGATCCAAACTTAATGGAAGACTTGGTTTACAGAGCTGTTTCGATTAAGACAGAGGTTGTTGAAGGTGATCCCTTTGAAAAATGCGAACGCAAGAAATTGAATTTCGGTCACACCATTGGTCATGCTATAGAGAATAATTCAGATTTAACTCATGGCGAAGCCGTATCGGTTGGGATGAATTTAGCCTGCCAATTGTCTCAGGAGTTGTGTGAACTAAGCAATTCTGATGCGAAAAAAGTTGATGACTTACTGCAAAAATTTGAATTGCCACTGGAACATGACGTTTCTGCCGACACGATTAATCAATATCTGATCAAAGACAAAAAGAAAAACCGATCGACCATTGATTTTATTCTACTCAAAAAAATAGGAGAAGCCACAATTGTTACCCTTCCTATTGAAGAACTGAAAACCAAGGTGATTGCACTTTGTGCCAAATCCTAAATAAGCACATTAATACCCAAAATTATGAGAGTTCGAATTCAATCCTCAACCATTAAAGGAAGACTAACGCCGCCTTCCTCAAAAAGCATGATGCAAAGAGCTTTAGCCGCTGCAATGTTGGCTAACGGAAACTCTGTAATTCACAATCCCTGCAAATGTGAAGATGCTGATGCCGCAACAGATATCATACAACGAATGGGTTCGGTAGTCACCAAAAAGGAAAATTCGGTAGAAATAACTTCCAAAGTAAGCGAAGCTCCCAAAAGCATTCATGTTGGAGAATCGGGACTTTCGTTAAGAATGTTCTCTCCCATTGTTGCTCTGAAGCCGGAAGAAATGGAAATTACGGGAACAGGCAGCATCCTAAAAAGACCCGTTCAGAACATTATTGAAGGATTGGAAAATTTGGGTATTGAATGTGAAAATCCCGGCAAGGGATTCCTGCCCATTCGTATAAAAGGCGGCTACAAAAGTAATTTCGCGAAAATTGACGGATCGCTTGGATCTCAATTCCTCACAGGCCTTTTAATGGCTCTGCCTTTGCGAAAAGAAGATACAACACTGAAAGTAAAAGATTTAAAAAGCATTCCTTATATCAACATGACTCTGGATTTAATAAAGCATTTTGGTATTGAAATAGAACATGAGAATTACGAGAACTTTCAGATAAAAGGAAATCAAATTTATCAACCAACTGAATACACAATTGAAGCTGATTGGAGTTCAGCTGCTCCTCTTTTGGTTGCCGGAGCGTTGAAAGGAATTGTAACACTGGAACACATGAATCCTGATTCTTATCAGGCCGATAAGGCAATTTTGGATGCCTTGCAAAAATGCGGCGCCTCCGTTACATGGGAAGGAAACAATTTAACGGTTGAGAAAAAAACTTTAAATGCCTTTGATTTTGATGCCACACATAGTCCTGATCTCTTCCCTCCTTTGGTGGCTTTGGCCTGTCACTGTGCGGGAGAAAGCAGAATTAAGGGAGTTCACCGATTAGAGCATAAAGAATGCAATCGGGGTATCGTTCTAAAAAAAGAATTTGCCAAATTAGGCGTTCGAATTCGCATCGAAGACGATGAAATGATAATTCCCGGCGGTAGCGTACAAGGAGGATTGGCAAAAAGTAATAATGATCACCGCATTGCCATGGCACTGGCCGTAACAGCATTGGCATCACCAAGTCCGATTGAAATAGGTCAGCACGAGTGTGTTGCAAAATCGTATCCTGAATTTTTTACGGATTTACGAAAAATAGGTGGCGGTGTGGCGCAGTTTTATTTCGACAGTCAGTTTGTTTAAAACGGATAAACCAGAAGAAATAATTATAAAAAATACTTGTAAAATGATAATAGTCAGTGCTTGTTTGGCCGGTTGCGAATGCAGATACGATGGCAAAAGCAACGAAGTTCCAGAAATTAAAAAACTGGTTCTTGAAAACAAAGCCATTGCCCTGTGTCCGGAAAATTTAGGTGGTCTTACTACACCACGTATCCCTTGCGAAATAGTGAAAATCAATAACGAATTAAAGGTTATTGGTCGGGATCAAAATGATTATACTGCCCAATTTACCAAGGGTGCCGAAATAGTCGCGAATGTGGCAAAGGCCTTGAATTGTAAAACGGTCATTTTAAAAGCCAACAGTCCGTCATGCGGATACGGAAAAATTTATGACGGCAGTTTCACGGGTAAATACAAAGAAGGAAACGGATTTACCGCTAACATACTGGCAAATAATGGCGTGCAAATACTGAATGAAGAAAATTTTCATTCGATACTTACCAATGAAAAATAAACATTGGCTATTTTTACGAACTACTAATGACTGGTTACTAATAACAATAATAAATGAATAATTTCGGAAGAATATTTAGACTTAGCATATTTGGAGAATCGCACGGTAAAGGAGTTGGTATCACTATCGACGGATGTCCATCAGGAATTGACCTAACCGATGAAGATCTTCTGCACGATATAAGCCGCAGAAAATCTGGCGCAAGAGGTACAACCCCAAGAATTGAGGCAGATATGCCCAGCATTTTAAGCGGAACCTTCGAGGGAAAAACTACGGGTGCCCCACTAATCATCCTATTCCATAACAAAAATACCAAATCGAAAGACTACAGCAATCTGTTAGACAGTCCGCGTCCCGGACATGCCGATTTTGTAGCTCAGCATAAATTTGGCCGACACAACGATTATACCGGAGGCGGTCATTTTTCGGGAAGAATCACCCTCGGAATAGTTGCTGCTGGTGTAGTAGCTAAAAAGATTCTGGGTGATGTGCAAATCGATGCCAAGCTTACCGAAGTTGGCGGACAAAGCAATTTTGATGCTGCAGTTGAAGATGCCTTGCTTCAGCACGATTCTGTAGGAGGAATTGTTGAATGCAGAGCCAATAATCTTCCTATCGGTTACGGCGAACCCTTCTTCGATTCAGTAGAGTCGATGATTTCACATCTTATTTTTGCGATACCTGCAACCAAAGGAATTGAATTTGGTTCCGGCTTTGCTGCTGCCAAAATGAAAGGCTCGGAACACAACGATAATTTTATTGATGAAACCGGAAAAACGGAGACCAATCATGCGGGAGGAATCAACGGAGGAATTACCAACGGAAACGAGCTGGTATTTCGAGTAGCCATAAAGCCAACCTCATCGATTGGCAGAAATCAGAAAACCATGAATTTTGCCAAAGGCGAAGTGGAGGATTTACTGATAGAAGGCCGTCACGATGCCTGCATAGCTTTACGTGTTCCGGTAATTATTGAAGCAGCAGCCGCAATTGCATTGGCTGATTTAAAATTGTTAGATAAGGCCAGAAGATAAACGGCTCTTTACTAAAAATACATGCCCCACAAGGATCATTTTTTTTTCTTTGTGGGGCTTTTATTTCCTCACCATACAGGCGATGAAGCTTTCGCTACAAAGCGATGCCTGTTTTTTTATGCCGAAACCCTCGTCGCTCCAAGCAGATGACTCCATTCTTATGCCGATAAAGCTTTCGCTCGAAAGCGAAGCTATTTTCTTGATGCCGGCACCCTATCCTCGCGAGAACGATGACGATTTTCTGATGCCGGAACCCTCGTCGCATCAGACAGATGGTTCTATTTTTGTGGCTAAAGTCCCTTCGCATTGCTGCGATACAGCTTTTCTGATAAAAAAGTGGTCTTCGCACAGATAAAAACCTTCTTTTTTATGTCAATAAGACCTCCGCTCCAATGCGAAGGGACTTTTGCCATCAAAAAACAGCCTTCCTACCTTACAGATGACACTATTGCTATGCATGGGAAGCCTCCGCTCCTTACAAATGATACTATTGCTATGCCGAAAATACCTCCGCTCCAAAGCGAAACAAATACAAGCATCATGAAAAGCCTATAAACATTGACATTTTCCAATTCAGACAAAAATACAGCCCCTTTGCTGATGATGGGTGCCTCTTTCTCCACCACCAATACGAACACAGCTAAAACAAAAAGAGGGTGTCCAAAAAGTATTGTTCTATTGTCATTCTGATCCCGATGAATCGGGACGAAGAATCTTTCACTTTGAAAAACAGATGTTTCGACTTCGCTCAACATAACAATCCAATACAAAACATTCCTTTTTGGACACCCTCTTTGCTAATTGCTCTAAACTTCGAACTGCTCATCATCGCCCATGGCAATTTAGCTTTTGCGGTTCGTTTTATATTTTTTCAATCAAAGATTGGTTGAAGATTACGATTTTTATATAATTCATACATTTTCAAAATCTGATCTTTTGTTACCCGACGTACTGATAATTCAGGCAAATCATTAATATCAAAGAAACCTACATCACTTGTCTCCAAACCTATTTTCGCTTCTCCTCCAACAATCTCGCATTCCATAAATATTTGGTATATATCAAATGGGAATGGTCTATTCTGATGCTTATTATAATCGATTAGCCCAAGTATTCTAATCGGTTTAACATCAAAACCAGATTCTTCTTTGACTTCATTAATTGCTATTTCACTTGGCAGCATTCCATTATCTGCATATCCTCCAGGTGGACTCCATTTGTTATCCATTATTTCTTTAACTAATAATATCTTATCATTCTTAAAGATAATTGCTCGTACACCAACTTTTGGGGTTTGATATCCAACATCCCGGTTAAAAATAAATTCCAGTTTTTCTGAATCAATTTCTGTGATATTATTAAAAATTTGAATGCTCAAATCGCGTAATTCTTCATATCGTTCCTTATCATATTTGTCTTTGGTAAAAGCCAATCCAGACTGTGCAATAGAATTGATCTTTTTAGCAATTGTCAACCAATGGTCAGGAGTTTGTTTAGCCATTTTTTAAAATTTAGATTATTAGCAACGAGTCTTTTCTAAATGAACCACAACAAGCAGATAAGTATGGTAATTTTCTAAAACCCAACTAAGGTATTCTTTTTTGCAGAGATAGTAAACCAAAAAAGAGAGAAATATTACATAATACCCACCTAAAGACAAATACAGTATTTCAAAAGGATACTAAGAGACACAGAGAAAAAAACAAACAAAAAAACTCTGTGAACCTCAGTGCACTCCGTGGTGATATTTTTTGCTTACCACCCACCAATATCTCATCAATCGTTTTACTCCAAGTCTTGCTGTGGCAGTATGTGTTTTGTGTGACGTACTTTACCCCAAACCCCTAAAGGGGCTTAAAAGAGCAGTCGATTTGAAATGTACCAACAATTGCCCATAATTATTTTACTTCGCCCTTCAGGGCTTACTTATTGTCCCTACTTCTTCGATGGGATGAATCCCATCGTTACTATTTGTCATTCCTTCGGAATTTGTCAATCCGCCTGCTAAGGCTTTCTGTAAGATAAATTTTCATTCACAGAATGGGTGAAATCCTGGAAAAACAAAATGTCCTGAAAGGACAAAATATAATAACGATGAATTTTAATCCATCGAATTTCAAGAATTCCACTGAGATTGCATCGGCATTAAACCGGGTTCTTTCCTTCGTTTAAAACAGACCTGCCTATCTTTCTGTCTTTTACAAGCTTATTTCTTTCACGAAAAATTAATTTTATTGCTATATTGAGGATTGTACGGTCAATAGAAAAATGTACTGAAACAATCGCCCATGCATCAAAAAGATGACAGACTGCATACAGAGACCATTTACATTAAGAATATGGTTTGCAATTGTTGTGTGCGGATTTTGAGCATGTCGTTAAAAGAAAATGCAATTCGTGTCGATAAAATTCGGCTAGGAATGGCTACAATTACCTACAATCCTAATGATCTCGATATGGAAAAAATTAATTCCATCATTCAGGAAAATGGTATGGAGTTAGTAATTAGTCATGAGCAAAAAATTGTTGAACGAATTAAAACAGCCGTTATTGAATTGATTCATCAAATGAATAATGCCGACTCTATTGTTCAAAAATCGGAATATTTGGTTGGCAAACTTGGATTAAGCTACCAGCAATTATCCAAACTATTTTCGCGCCACGAATCCATTACCTTGGAACGATTTATTATTCTGAATAAAATAGAACGAATTAAAGAACTAATTGATCAGGAAGAATACACATTAAGTGAGATTGCTTTCCTGATGGATTACAGCAGTGTTCAATATCTATCCAACCAATTTCATAAAATTACCGGCTTATCTGTAAGCGAGTACAAAAAAAATCAAGAGGATCATAAAAAACCCTTACACTCCTTGTATTAAACACTCAGGATACTCTTCCCTGCTTAGCAAAACCAAATATTATAACTTATTTACGAAATATTGTAATATTTACCACCTGATACTTCCCTACCTTTTCAATGATATTTAAAGACTTAGCGTGCTTTATTTTAATAAAGACCCAAAAAGCACACAAATCTTTAAAAAGTATGCATTAATTCCGAAATCATGAAGTTAAAAAGAAACGTAGCCGTCAGTGAAAACGGATTCTTATTCAATCCTGAAACGGGAGACTCCTTTATCGTAAATCCTATTGCAAAAGAAATATTAAACTATTTAAAAGAAGGATACGATATCGAAAAGATTAACCAATTAATACTCGATCGATATGAAGTAGATCTGGTAACTCTTGAAAAAAACATGGAAGATTTCTTAAAAATGCTCCAGCACAACGAATTGCTTGACAGATAATACCGATTGGATAAATAAGTGGGTTGTATTTATTCACGGATAATTACATAGGGGTTCATTAGCTCACTTTGTTCGGTACGTCATACTCAACATAATTCCATCGGCATTAGACCGGGTTGTTTTCGCTCGCCATAGCTCACTAACTATTCAAAATGGTATAAAATGGAGAAACCAAAATTTAATATCGCAGTCACAGGATTAAACAATACCGATAATCCCGGACCGGGAATACCGGTTATTCGAGGTTTAAAAGAAAGCAAAGATTTTGACGTACGAATAATTGGTTTGGCTTACGAAAATCTGGAGCCGGGAATTTACATGCGCGATTTGGTAGATAAAACCTATCAGATTCCCTATCCTTCGTCAGGAAAAGAGGCTGTACTTGAACGAATTGAGTACATCAATTCCAAAGAAAATCTGGATTTTATCATTCCCAATCTGGATGCTGAGTTGTACACCTTTATTCAATCGAAGGAAAAACTTGAGAAAATGGGCATTCGAACCTTCCTGCCTACCATGCAGCAGTTCGAGGAACGACACAAGGCGAATCTTAACGAATACGGCGAAAAATACGGCATTAAAGTTCCGCTAAGTAAATCAATTACCAGTAGAAGAGACATTGATGAACTGAAAGAAGATTTTGAATATCCCTTACTTGTTAAAGGCAAATTTTACGATGCTTATTTGGCTTATACCCCTGAACAGGTAAATACTCATTTCAATAAAATATCAGCAAAATGGGGCCTGCCTGTTATCATTCAGGAATTTATCCGGGGCACTGAGGTAAATGTTATCGCTTTAGGCGACGGACAAGGAAATACCGTTGGTGCAGTACCCATGCGAAAACAATACATTACTGATAAAGGGAAAGCCTGGGGAGGAGTTACCATTAAGGATGAAAAAATGCTTGATTTAACCAGGAGCTTACTCAAACAAACCAAATGGCGGGGAGGAATGGAATTGGAACTGATAAAAACCAATCAGAATGAATATTTCCTGATCGAAATCAATCCACGAATTCCGGCATGGGTCTATTTGGCTGTCGCCGCCGGACAAAATCTTCCTGAAGCTCTCATAAAACTAGCTTTTGGAATGGATGTCCCAAACTATTTGGAATATGAAGTCGGAAAAATGTTTATCAGATATTCCTTTGATTTAATTGGGGATATCGCGCAATTCGGAAGCTTATCGGTTACCGGAGAAATGTAAAAGAAACAATCCGAAACAAACAGCTATCAAAAAATTGAAAAAACTTAATAAACTGTCACATGAAGAAATTGGATTACGAAAGGCCTATACTTAATAAAGTAAACGCCGGCATGCCCGATAAATTCGGAATGAAGACTAAAACAGCAACTTTAAGTCATATAGAAGAACATTCAGTACACGACATTTTAAAGGAATTTGGTTCTCCGGTATATGTAATATCGGAACCTTGTATCCGGAAAACCTACAGAACCGCTCATAAAGCGTTTTCAACGCGATATCCACGGGTGCAATTTGCATGGTCCTACAAAACCAATTACATGAATGCTGTTTGTAAAATATTTCACTCAGAGGGAGCATGGGCCGAGGTGGTTTCCGGTTTCGAATACTCCAAAGCAATCGAAAACGGTATCTCAGGCGATCAGATCATATTTAATGGCCCCGAAAAATCAAAAGAGGATTTAGAAAGAGCAATTACCGATGGAGCAATGATTCATTTGGACAGTTTGGATGAATTTTATTTTCTGGGTGAATTGGCTCAAAAGCTGGATAAAAAAGCAAATGTAGCATTGCGCATCAATTTGGATGCAGGTATTTATCCACGATGGGATCGTTTTGGATTTAATCTTGAAAACGGAGAAGCATGGCATGCACTAAACCGCATAATGCTGCATGAACATATGGAATTGGTAGGCTTGCACACGCACATGGGCACATACATTACAGCGGTTAGTGCCTACGCAATTGCAGCCGGTAAATTGGCAGATATGGCCGTTCGTTTGCAACGAAAATTTAACCACAGTATAAAATACCTCGATTTGGGTGGAGGGTTTGCGACAAAGAACACACTGAAAGGTGCCTATCTTCCCGGGGCAGATACATGTCCTTCTTTCGATGATTACGCCGAAGCACTAACCTCTGCTCTTCTGGGAAGTGAATTGCCTCCCGATAAGCTGCCTCTTTTACTACTGGAAACAGGTAGGGCTTTAATTGATGAAGCCGGTTATGCATTAGGAAGCGTATTGGCAAACAAGCGTTTGGTTGACGGACGCAGAGCCACGGTTATTGATATTGGAGTAAATATGTTATTCACTGCCTTTTGGTACGCACATGAGGTTATGCCTACGAAATTAAATTCGGAGCAAACCGAAAACACAACGATTTACGGACCTTTGTGCATGAACATTGATATAATTCGTGAAGCCATTCAATTTCCTTTGCTTCAAAAGGGCGATGCCATTGTAATTCCAAGAATTGGAGCCTATAACATGACCCAATGGATGCAATTCATAAAACTTCGTCCTCCTGTATTATTAATTGATGAAGACAGAAAAATACACGTTATCCGAAAAAAAGAAAGCTTTCAAGAATTTAATGCCCAGGAAAATGTTCCGAAACATCTTAAATAATAATGAAAGAGCTTAAACAGAACATACTATTTTTAGGCGAAGCGACACTAAACAGCTACGCTCAGGTATTTTTCTCACGAAACAAAGCCTTTGCTGTGCTGCTTTTGGTGGTTAGTTTTTTCGATCCCTGGGCCGGAACAGCAGGTCTGATTTCCATTTTAACAGCAAATTTAGTTGCCGGCAAAATGGGTTTCTCAACCTACTACATTAAAGATGGAAGCTATGGATTTAATAGTTTGTTGGTAGGACTAGGCATCGGTTTATATTTTCAGCCGGGACTCGAAATTGCTGTTTTGGTGATTCTGTCATCCATTCTCACCTTATTCATCTGTTTATTCTTGCAGGGTGTACTCGCCAAATACGCTCTGCCCTTTTTAAGTGTTCCTTTTTTGCTTGGCATCTGGATGATTATGCTTGCAAGCAGTGATTTAACCTCATTGGGAATTAGTGAACGGGGCATTTATCAGGCCAACGAACTATTCAGCCTTGGTGGTCAAAAACTGGTGAATGTCTATCATTTTATTCAAAATTGGGAAATACATGAATCTGTATCTATATTTCTAAAATCGCTGGGAGCTATTTTCTTTCAAAGCAATTGGCTGGCAGGATTACTGATCCTGATTGGATTGCTTTTTTATTCCCGAATTGCCTTTACATTCGCCATTTTAGGATTCTATGTCGCCTACTTTTTTTATATCCTTATTGATGTAAACATTAGCGAATTAGGCTATACTTTTATCGGCTTTAACTTTATTCTTACTTCAATTGCTCTTGGGGCTTTCTACTTAATTCCATCCCCTTATACTTATCTGTGGATTATTCTGTTATTGCCAATCGTGGTTTTAGCAACACTCAGCAGCATGCATTGGTTTGCCCCTTACCGATTATCCGTTTATGCACTGCCATTTAATCTGGTAACTCTTCTTTTCCTTTACATTTTAAAATTGCGGTATCAGCCGAGTGTTAAGTTGCAGGAAGTGCAGGTGCAGCACAATTCTCCAGAGAAAAATTTGTACTATTTCAAAAGCAATGCTCAACGTTTATCTGCAAATGTAGTTGCCGATTTTCAACTTCCTTTTATTGGAGAATGGTCGGTAACCCAAGCTCATGATGGTGAATACACTCATAAGAATGAATGGCGCCATGCCTGGGATTTTTCAATGCTTAATGATCAGGATGAGCAATATAAAAATGATGGCGATTTTGTGGAAGATTACTACTGTTACAACCGAACAATACTATGCCCGGCAGATGGTGAGATTGTAAATATTCTGGATGGTATTCCTGATAATAAAATTGGACAGGTGAATTTGGATCAAAATTGGGGAAACTCTCTGGTGATTCGTCACAACCACAGTCTTTTCTCACAATTGAGCCATTTTAAAGAAGGAAGTTTTAAGGTAAAAAAAGGAGATCTTGTTAAAAAAGGAGAGGTTTTAGGCTTGTGCGGCAATTCCGGCAGATCACCCTACCCTCATCTGCACTTTCAATTTCAGGCCACACCCTATATTGGATCTGCAACATTGGATGTAACACTTCCGCATTATATAGAACGCCTGGACAAAGATGTAATTCTAAAATCGTATGCGAAACCGCCAACAAATACAAAACTTTTACGGGGAGAAATCCATCCGTTATTGTCTCAGACATTGGGATTTCAGGCCGGACAGAAATTTACGTTAACAGTAGAATCCGGTCTCGATTCAAAACTGGTAATTTTAGAAAAAGATTGGGATTTTGAAGTCAAGTCCGATGCAATTGGAAACACTTACATTCAGTGCTTGCAAACAAATTCAAAAGCTTTTTTTAGTGTAGAAGCCAACGTTTTACAATTCCATAACTACCTGGGCAATAAACGCTCTCTACTCTACTATCTCTATCTGTCCTGTTATAAAGTTTATTTGGGATATTATCAAGATCTGAATGTAATAGCTGAAATTCCTCCGAATCAGGTTTTCAGAGCAAGGAAGCTTTTCCTGCAGGATTTCATCGCTCCCTTTTACATTTATCTGCAATCCAACTATCAATTAAAATACCAAAATAAAAAAGAAGGAATCAACTCCGAAAAAATTGAACTCTCATCTAAAATAGAGTGCGGATATTTGAACAAAAGAGAACATCTAACAAGTGAAATCAAGATTGAAAGTGGTGCTTCTCTTCAGATAAAAATTATTAGAAATGGTAAACTAATCGAAATAAAATGTGGAAACATGCAAGCATACTAATACTGGCTATTCTTCTTGGTCTATCGGCAAACTCCCAGAAAAAACTTAGTGTTGCCCAGGTAGACAAAGAAAGCTTTGCTCTGTTCCAAAAAGGGCAATGGAAACAATTGATTCTTGAAGGGGAAAAAGCCAACAAGCAGGGAATTGATTTTTATTATCTAAAATACCGTATGGCAATTGCTAATTACGAGCTGAAAAAATACAGGAAATCAGCTGGTCTTTTTCATCAGTTATACCTGCAAAATGGCGAAGATGCCATTATAAAAGAATATTTGTACTTCTCATATCTTTTAGGAGGACAGGAAAAAGATGCTGCACGCATCCAAAACAAATTAGCCCGGTCTACATCGGAAAAATATAACATCGGCAAAACAAAAGTTATTTCCGGTATCTATTCAGAAATTAAACATGAAATATTGGATGATTATGCAATTGCTTCAGATCAATTGCAGGAACAGACTGTTCGCAAAGACTTTCTGCACTATAGTATTGGACTGAATCATCAGTTGGGAGAAAAAGTTTCACTATTCCAGGCATTTAGTCATGTAGATGTAAAGAATTCCATTGTCAGTGAGAGTTACTTTTACGACGAGGATCTCACTCAAAATCAATACTACTTAAAAAGTATTATTCAATTGAACTGGGGAAGTCAATTGATACTTGCAGGACATTGGCTCACAACAAAAATAAACGGCAATCCTCTAAATGTTCAGAATGGAGTGGCGGCAATTGAACCTCAGGTTAAAGCTGGAAACGGGAATGGCCCGGGGGGCAGCGGCAATCAATCTGATCCGGTAACTACTGATGAAGGCACAGAACTTTATCCCTACTCTATCAAACAAAACAGTTTTATTGCCTACCTCGGTCTGCAGCAAAAAATATCGAATTTACAACTTGATTTAGGCTTACTATATTCTTCAATGAACAATGAAACACGTTGGCAGCAAGAAATTGAACTTCGATATTATCCATTGGGAAACACAAACCTATACTTAACCGGTAGTTTTACCAATCAAATGGAAAAAGAACAAACAAGTAGCTGGCACAACAGAAAATACTGGAAAACAGGAACAGGCTTTCGAATTGCAAAAAATACATGGGCAAGTGCAGGATATACTTTTGGCGATTTGTATAAACAGATCGAAAATCAGGGATATTCTGTTTTCAACGGCGTTAATCTTGTAAAAAACAGAAAAGAGCTTTCGATTTATCAGTATCTATTCAAAGGAAAACTTAATCTGTTCCTGATCTGGCAAAACCAGAAAGAAAAAAATAATTATACAATAGATGATGAGTTGAATAGTCAAAACATCAATGTCCAATCAATAACCGGAGGAATCAAATGGAACTTCTAAAAAAATCAAAACGCAATATATTTTCTTTACTATTCGTCATTCTACTATTTAACAGCGCAACAGGCCAAGATTTTAAGACTACAGGCCTGGCATTCGAAGAGAGTTATAAAGATGAAAAGGAAGGGGATTTTTCTCACGCTATAGATCAGCTAAAAGTAGTATATGATCTGGATTCATATGAAATTAATTTACGTTTAGGCTGGCTCAACTATCAGGCTGGTTTGTTTAATGAATCCATTTCTCATTATCAACGGGCAGTTAATTTAAAACCTTATGCCGAAGAAGCCAAATTTGGATTGGTATTACCCAAAGCCGCCATTGGAAAATGGGACGAAGTTGTCAATATCTACAAAGAAATTCTTAAAATATCCCCCAACCAAACTGTTGCCAATTATCGCTTAGGTCTTATTTTCTATGGACGGGAAGACTATGAAACAGCTCATCAGCACTTTAAAAAGGTAGTGGATTTGTATCCTTTTGGTTACGATGCACTCATTATGCTTGCATGGACCAATTATAGAATGGGCAAAAGCCGAGAGGCTCTCATCTTATTTCAAAAAAGTCTATGGTATTTCCCAAGTGATCCTTCGGCTTTAGAAGGCCTTCAGCTCTTAGGTCAGGCAAAGGAAAACCCTTTGGAGTAAAAAAGGCGATTTAATTCCCAATCCATATTTTCGATATCAATTTAGATTATGTAGATTTAGCCGCACAACAACAAACACTAACAATCGAAAATAATGACAACTGATTTAATGATCGTTGAAATGGAAATAGGCATTAAAGCCTACGATATTGATGCAATGGGAATCGTAAGTAATATTGTATACATCAGATGGTTCGAAGATTTAAGACATTTGTTTTTGGAGAAGCACTTTCCATACAATGAAATGATAGCTACCAATATTTCCCCTATTTTAATTAAAACCGAAGTACATTACAAAGTTCCGTTAACCATTCAGGATCATCCGCGGGGAACATGCAAAATTAAAAATCTGGGATCCAGCAAATGGGAAATGGATTTTGAGATCTTTTCCGGTGATATAATTCATTGCAAAGGAAAGCAGACAGGTTGCTTTTACAATCTTGAAAAACAGAGACCTTCATTGGTTCCGGAGCGCCTTTTGGAAGCTTACGAAGAGGCTAAATTACAAATGCATGACGAATAACACCATGATCCAGTCGTCGTCTATAAAAACCTGAAACCCTATGAGTGAAAGAGTAAAATACATTTCTGTTTTAAGAGGAATAAATGTGGGTGGAAAACGTAAAATTCTGATGGCAGATCTTAAAAAACTGTATTCTGAATTGGGATTTACAGATTGTATCAGCTACATACAGAGCGGAAATGTAATTTTTGAATATCAAAACGTCTCCAATTCTATACTTGAAGCAAAATTAGAAGATGCCATTTTGGAGAAATACGGTTTCGAAGTTCCTGTAATCGTGAGAACGCAAAGTGAATGGGAACAATCAGTTCTGTCAAATCCGTATACTGATTCTTATGAAAAAGAGAGTCTTTTTATCACCTTCCTCAATGAAACTCCAAAAGCAGAATTAAGCGAAGCGCTTAGTGAGTTCAACTTTGAACCGGATCGTTTTCAAATTATCGATAAAGATGTATTTATTTACTGCCTGGGGCAGTATCACAAAACGAAACTCAGCAATCAGTTTTTCGAATCGAAACTAAAAGTGAAAGCAACTACACGAAACTGGAATACTGCTCTTAAGCTTCTGGAACTATCGGCAGAGGAGGAATAGCCTTAAACAAAACGGCAAGATCTCGATCATACATCCCGCAAATCACCCACCTCATCGAAAAGTGTGAAAAAATCACAATTATTCTTGCTCCTATTTCTATTTTCGTTGTCTTAAAACAACACAAGCATAACTCAACAACATGAAAAGAAATTTATTGACTCTCCTATTCTTAACAATAGGAATAGGCTTATTTGCGCAGGAAATTCCTGTTGCAAAAGCAAATTATGAATTGGCAGCAAAATTCTCGCCTAACCGACTAAAAAAAATCGTATTCTCTACCAGTGTTACTCCTCACTGGTTAAAGAACGGTGAAAAATTCTGGTACAACTACAAAACCTCCGAAGGAAACTTCTACTATTTGGTCGATCCTGTAAGCAGCACAAAATCAGAGCTGTTTAATGCAGTAAAAATGGCCGCTGACATGAGTCGTTTAACGGCAGATCCTTTCGATGCAGAGCATTTGGATATCAGTAAATTGAAATTTATCAACAATGAAAAAACGATTCAATTTGAGGTGAAAAGTAAACTGGTGGAAGAGGAAGAAAAAGACGACGAAAACGGTGATAAGCAGGAAGAGGAAAAAGAGGGCGAAAAAAAGCAAAAAGCCAAAAAGAAAATGGTTGCCAAAGTTTGGCATTTCGAATATCAAATTGCTTCTAAACAGCTAAATTTACTGAGTGAGTTCGAAAAGCCTTTGGAGCAAAAAGATTGGGCTTCGGTAGCTCCAAATCAGGAGTATGTGGTTTTTGCAAAACATCACAATTTGTACTGGATGGATGCAGAGAACTATAAAAAAGCTCAAAAGAATGAAAAAGATTCTACCATTATTGAACATGAACTAACTACAGATGGTGTAAAATATTACAGCTATGGCAGTGGTACTTATGGCAAAACCAATAAAGAAATAGAAGAAGAAAAAGACAAACGCAAAGCTGCTTATGTAACTTTCTCGGCAGACTCAAAAAAGTTTGCACTAACTAGAGAAGATGAGCGCGAAGTAAAAGATCTTTGGGTAATCAACTCGGTTGCTTCTCCCCGACCTACCCTAGAAAGTTACAAATATCATATGCCGGGAGAAAAAGAAGCTCCTCAATATGAAATTCTGATTTTCGACTGGGAAAGCAAAAAATCTGTTAAAGTAAAAGCTTCGGCATTTAAAGATCAGACTCTTTCGATTCTTAGAGCTCCCCGTAAAAAAATGGATGCAGATGATGATTTGCAATTTTCGAAATGGTTATCTGCCGGCAGCGATCTATTGTATTTCGAGCGTCAGAGCCGCGATATGAAACGTGTTGATATCTGCACTGCCAACACTTCAACCGGTGAAGTGAAAGTTTTGATTGAAGAGCGTTTAAATACCTATATCGAAACCAGACCATTGGGATTTGTAAATAACGGCAGGGAACTGATCCATTGGTCTGAACGCGACGGATGGGCACATTTTTACCTTTACGACGGGGAAGGAAATCTAAAAAATCAAATTACATCAGGCCCTTGGCATTGCGATAGAATTCAGGGAATTGATGAAAAAAACAGAGTTCTTTACTTTACTGGAAATGCCCGGGAAAAAGACGAAGATCCATATTACACTCACCTTTACAGTGTAAACTTTGATGGTACAGGATTGAAACTTTTGAACAAGGGAAATTTCTCGCACGATGTAAGTCTGAATGATCAAAACCACTACTTTGTAAACAACTCATCAAGAGTAAATACAGCTCCGGTTTCGGCACTATACAACTCGAAAGGAAGCAAATTAATCGATTTGGAAGCCACTGATCTTTCCCGATTATTTGAAACCGGTTATCAATTCCCCGAGCTGTTTAAAGTAAAAGCCGGTGATGGTGTAACCGATATTTATGGAGTGATGTACAAGCCATTCGATTTTGATCCGAACAAGAAATATCCAATTTTAACCTATGTTTATCCGGGACCGCAAACCGAAGCCGTTTACAAAAGCTTCTCGACCCGCATGGATAGAGCCGATCGTATGGCTCAGTTGGGATTTATTGTAGTAACTCTCGGCAATCGCGGTGGTCACCCTGCCCGTTCGAAATGGTACCACAACTATGGTTATGGCAACCTAAGAGATTATGGTTTGGAAGATAAGAAAGTTGGTTTGGAACAATTGGCCGACAGATTTGACTTTATTGATATTACTAAAGTGGGAATTTTCGGTCACTCAGGCGGTGGATTCATGTCTACAGCTGCCATGTTGGTTTACCCTGATTTCTTTAAAGTAGCTGTTTCCGCTGCCGGAAATCACGACAATAACATCTACAATCGCTGGTGGAGTGAAACTCATCATGGTGTAAAAGAGGAAATATCTGAAAAGGGAGATACTACTTTCACCTATAAAATTGATGATAATCCAAGCCTGGCTAAAAACCTGAAAGGAAAACTGATGATTGTTACCGGTGATATCGATAACAATGTGCATCCGGGCAATACAATTAGAATGGCCAATGCCTTGATAAAAGCAAACAAACGATTCGATTTCTTCATTTATCCCGGTCAACGTCACGGATTTGGTGACATGAGCGAATACTCCTTCTGGCTGCGCGGTGAATATTTCTGCAAATATTTACTTGGCGATTTCAGAAACAGTGCCGATTATATCGAAATGCAAAATGATAAACCTAAAAAATAGAAATTACATAAACCATACAAAATGAACAATACATTACGAATACTACTATTTTCACTTTTCGGAATTGGTAATATATTACTTTTAATCAGCAGAAAATTGAAGGATCAATTCACAGATTTCGAATTGGGATTTCTTGAAGGTTTATCTGTTGTATGCATTCTTACCGGTGCAGTTTACCTGACATGGTGTGCCTTTAAAAAGCAAAACCCGATAAAACAACGGGTTAAAAGTTAATAACAACAAAAATCCCGGTATGAGTTTGCATACCGGGATTTTTATAAGCTCATCATTCACTATTTTATTTTCCTGCAAAATTCTCTTAATATCCTCTCGGTCGATTCAAAATCAAGACATTCATCAGTCACCGAAACCCCATATTTTAATTTAGATTGATCATCAGGAATACTCTGTTTGCCAAAATTCAAATGACTCTCGATCATAAATCCCATAATGGATTCATTCCCTCTGGCAATTTGCTCAGCCAGACTGGCTAAAACAATTTCCTGTTTTTGGGCTTTTTTAGAAGAGTTTGCATGACTGCAATCGACCATTATTCTTGGCACAATTTGCAGATCAGACAGTTTTTTTTCAATCGCAGCAATGTATTCTGCTTCAAAATTAGGCTTTTTACCTCCTCTAAGTATGATATGGGTGTTTGGATTTCCTAAGGTACGAATCACAGCCACTTTTCCTTCAGGATTGACACTCACAAAATTATGAGGAGATGCAACAGCCTGTATTGCATTTATGGCAATATCAATATTCCCATCGGTACCGTTTTTAAAGCCAACAACCGAAGACAAGCCACTTGACATGTTTCGGTGACTTTGCGATTCGGTAGTTCGGGCACCAATCGCGGTCCACGAAAATAGATCCTGAATATACTGAGGAGTAACAATATCCAATGCTTCGCCGGCAGCCGGCAGTCCAAGTTCTGCAATGTACACCAGAAGCTCCCGAGCCTGCTTTAAACCCTCCTGAATCCTGCAGGAATTATCCATGTAAGGATCATTCACCAAACCCTTCCATCCAACAGTGGTTCTGGGTTTCTCAAAATAAACCCGCATCACAATAAACAAATCCTCTTGTAAATCATCAGCCAGCACTTTCAGTTTTTGAGCGTACTCTTTTGCCGATTTAATATCATGAATAGAGCAAGGTCCAACAATAGCAAGTATTCTCTTATCACTGCCATTTAGTATATTTTTAATCGTAGTCTGTCCGTTATTAACGGTTTCGATGTGTTTTTCGCTAAGCGGATATAATTCTTTAAGTTCTATTGGAGTAATAATAGACTGCTCTTCACTCACATTCAGATTCTCTATTCTGGGGTCCATCATGTTCTTTGCTCTTTTATATAGTAATCGTAAAATTATCTTACAGCTTGTGAAAATAAGCTTTATTTCTTTGAATGTGAATTTTTAGTGTGACAATACAATCAGATGAAGAAATATTATGTAATTAAGAATTTTATCGATACAAAATTCCTGTCAATTTGTAATGCATTTAATTTAAAAATTATGAGAATCTTGATTTTTTCCATCCTGTTTTACTAAGATACCAGCTAACTCAGGTATCTTTTACTTTTTGCCTTGATCAAGCTGGAAATTATACCATTTTATTTAAAGATACTTTGGAAATTAAATTGGTATTACTTTAGACAATCACAAGTTTATAAAGATTCTAAACAAAATTTATCCGACATAAAACCCCAATAAAAGCAAGGCATCTCATACATTCTGCAATGCAAGTTGATATATATCAGCATATAATGACTTAAAACAATGCTAAACACATCTAGATATCTGAATATTATTCTTTAAATTAGATAATTAACAAAAGAAAACTGAATGTTTGACATTTCCTTTTCTTAGACAAATTGTATTTGAATCATATACTACCAAAATACACCCTAAATTCAAATAAATTATGGCCAAAATCGTTGTTTTAGGAGCAGGTATTTCCGGACATACCGCTGCCGCCTTTATCAGAAAAAAGCTTGGAAAACAACACGAAGTTGTTGTTGTTTCTCCAAACAGTTATTACCAGTGGATACCTTCCAACATTTGGGTTGGTGTCGGACGAATGAAAGTTGATCAGGTTAGGTTCAAGCTCAAAAAAGTATACGACAAATGGAAAATCGACTTTAAGCAAGCCAAAGCAGTATCAATTCATCCGGAAGGCAATCAGGAAATTACCAAAGGATTTGTAAGCATTGAATACACCGATCCAGAAAAAAAAGGAGAAACGGAACAAGTGGATTACGACTATCTGGTAAATGCTACCGGACCGAAACTTAATTTTGAAGGCACTCCGGGATTAGGTCCCGGTAAAAATACAGAATCTGTTTGCTCCTGCGATCATGCCATTCATGCATGGGAAAAACTACAAGCTTGCTTCAAAAAAATGGAGGCCGGCGAAAAACAAACCTTTCTTATTGGAACAGGCCATTCGATGGCAACCTGCCAAGGAGCTGCCTTCGAGTACATTTTAAATGTTTCCTACGAAATAAGAAAACGGAAACTGGAACATTTGGCAGAATTGATTTGGATCACCAACGAATACGAATTGGGCGATTTTGGAATGGGTGGCGCCTTTATTAAACGTGGCGGTTACATCACTTCAACCAAAGTGTTTGCTGAGTCCTTCTTAATTGAAAACGGAATCAGATGGATTAAACGTGCTGGCGTATTTGAAATTGAACCCGGAAAAGCAAATTACGAAACTCTCGATGGTGAAAAAAATTCCGTTGCATTCGATTTCTCGATGCTGATTCCCGGCTTTTCGGGGGTTGGGTTAAAAGCCTTCGATAAAAACAACGAGGACATCACCTCCACTATTTTTGCTCCCAACGGCTTCACCAAAGTTGATGCCGATTACACCGCAAAAGATTTTGAGGAATGGAAAGCTGCCGATTGGCCCGAAACATACCGCAATCCTACTTATCCAAACATATTTGCCCCGGGAATTGCATTTGCTCCTCCTCACTCCATTTCTAAACCAATGAAGAGCAAAAACGGAACGGCCATTTTCCCTGCTCCGCCACGCACCGGAATGCCGTCGGGCGTATCGGGTAAAGTGGTTGCCCTGAACATTGTAAACTTGGTGAAAAAAGGCGAACACGAATTAAAACACAGAGCTTCGATGGCTAAAATGGGTGCTGCTTGTATTGTATCGGCAGGATTTGGCATGACCAAAGGTTCCGCTGCAACCATGACCGTTTATCCTATTGTGCAGGATTGGGACAAATATCCTGAATGGGGACGAAGTATTAAATATACCATGGGAGAACCCGGATTAGCCGGGCATTGGTTAAAATGGACCATGCATTATATGTTTCTGCACAAAGCTAAAGGATACCCGTTTTGGTGGTTGTTACCTGAGTAAAATAAAGTCGAATTTGTTAAAACAGATATACCATGAATACTACAAAAAGAAGGGGTTATTACGAAGAAGCCTATCCCCCAATGCCAACCAAAACCACCAAATTTTGGCGCAAAGAAATCTTCTATCAAACCTATCGGTTCCTTGTTCTTAATATGAAGATTATCCGGATTGTTGTGATGGGGCATTCCTGACAATAAATGTACAAAGAGGGTGTCCGAAAAGTTCAATTTTATTGTCATTCTGAGCTTGCCGAAGAATCTTTATGTTTGAATAACAGATGTTTCGACTTCGCTCAGCATGACATTTCCAAGGGAAACTTTACTTTTCGGACACCCTCTTTTTCTCAGTAAACACATTTCAACAGATCAATCATCATTACAAAGCATAATCTCAGTTATCAGAATCTTGTATTCCAAACAATTCTGCCTACTCCATCTGCACCAATTCGCGAAAAAATCTGCATCAAAAAAACTTCTATTCAACACTTACATTACAAGATTATTTCGAACTTTGGAAAAAAATTGAAAAATGATAATAGATAAAATTGAAAACTCGCAGCTTTACGCTGGAGTAAGTGAGCGAATTGCCAAGGCATTTGAATACATCAACAGTACAGACCTGCTAACTACCGAGGTGGGGAAATATGAAATTGACGGAGAAAATGTTTTTGCTCTTGTTCAGGAGTACAACACAAAAAATCTGGAAGATTGCAAATTGGAAAGTCATTTCGAACACATCGACATTCAGTATGTAATTTCGGGAACAGAATTAATGGGTGTTAGTATTTTAAGTAACCAAATTCCTCATACAGTAAACAATGAGAAAGATGTTGCATTTTATAAAAACGATTCAACTCTTTTCGAACTAACAGAAGGAATGTTTGCCATCTTTTTTCCAGATGATCTTCATTGCCCTTGCATTAAGAATGTTGAAAACTCAAAGGTTAAAAAACTGGTTGTGAAAATTCGCATCTAATCTTTAGAAAAAATCTGCAGCTGTAGGCAAGAATATCATCTCTGCTTACAGCTATTTCATTTTCATGGAACTGTTTTCGGCTCTTCCCTGGGAAAATAAATTGACAAAGAGATTACTAAACAAAACTGAGATCAAGTGATTTCTATTTTATAAAAACCGCCTAATATCAACCTCTTTGGCAAGAGGATAATCGTTAACCGAAAGAAAGCGAACCATTTCGCGGGCAAAATAAGGTGCCAGCATCACTCCTTTGGTACCCAATCCATTAAAAATTGCCACATGTTTGTGAAACGGATGTGTTCCTAAAACCGGACGACGATCGATTACGGTTGGACGTATCCCAGCCCAATGATTTACAACCGTGTAGGGCAATGAAATTAAATTATCCAAACGCCCCATCAAGTCCTTTCTGCCTTCGAGGGTAATCTCCTCGTTCTGATTTTTCCAATCGTAGGTTGCTCCTATTTTAAACCGATTCTCCCCAAGTGGCATAACAAATAGGTTTTTATTAAAAATATAATCTTCGGATAAACCTTCGCACTCAATTTCCAACAATTCCCCTTTGGTCGGGTTAAAACCAACACCCTTAAAATAAGGATTTTCAACAGCGTGATGTCCTTCACAAAAAACAATGGTCTCAGCTGAAAATCCATGCCAGGTAATCCCCCCATCAATAAACCCAATATCCTTATACTTAAAGTTTGTCTCTACTAAAAGTCCTTTCGATTTAAAAAACTTATGCAGCTTTTTCAGCAATTTGCCCAAAAGGAGATAGCCGGAGTTGGTTACCCGTCCATAAGAATCAAAATCCTTAAAGCCTTTCCCAATCGAATTGCTTCCCATCCCCACAAGATAATCGGAGAAGCTGCCGTCTGCCATCCGTTCTTCCCACATTTTGATTTCATTATCCGCTAAAGGCTTTATAATATCCATCGGGAACAAGAACCGGTGTCCCAGGTCATTCTCCAAATCCTGATACATTTTTGTCATAACAGGCAACACATCATCCACCATCCAGCTTTTGGTAAGCCGCTTAAAAACAACCGGATTATACATTCCCGCAGCAACATTGGAAGCAGCACTTTTATCGGGACTCGCAACAATCGTAAAATTAAGTCCGGCCCTGTACATATCATATGCAAGTAAAGATCCTGCTATTCCCTGTCCTACAATCAGAAATTTCTTTTCCATAAATTCTTGTTAAAATGATTCTGCAAACATAGTAATTTAAGACTAACATGTCCTATTTATACCCTGCCAGTCTTTTTCATGCTTGTTTGAATGTAAAAAACCATTACTTTTGCAAAGTTTATTAATTCTAAATTAGAATAACAAAATGCTGCTTCACAATAAACTTAGCAAAGAAGAACTAAAGAAACAACTTGAAAACGAAAACTTTAGCAGAAAAACGTTTTCATTTTACCGGTACGTGATCATTGAAAATCCACAAGAGTTTCGCGATAAACTGTATCAGAAATGGTTCGAATTAAAGGGTAAGGGTAGAATATACATTGCCCGCGAAGGGATTAATGCGCAAATGAGCATGCCCGAACACCATCTGGAAGAGTTCTTTTCTCACTTAAACAGCTTGCCGGAATTGCAGGATATGCCCATAAAATGGGCTGTTGAAGATGATGGGAAATCGTTTTACAAGTTAATAGTAAAACTGCGTCCGAAAATTGTTGCCGATGGGTTGAACGACAATGCATTTGATGTTACCAATGTGGGAAATCACCTCTCTCCGCTTGAGTTTCACGAGCAGGTAAGTCATCCCGATACTATCGTGGTAGATATGCGCAACCATTACGAAAGTGAAGTTGGCCATTTCGAAAATGCGATTTGCCCCGATGCCGACACCTTTCGCGAGGAAATAGACATTGTGGTTGATGATTTGAAGGATAAAAAAGATCGGAAAGTTTTACTTTACTGCACCGGAGGAATTCGCTGCGAAAAAGCCAGCGCCTACTTAAAGCATCACGGTTTCGAAGATGTAAACCAATTGCATGGCGGCATAATTGCCTATGCACAGGAAATAAAACAGCTTGGGCTGGAATCTAAATTCAGAGGAAAGAATTTTGTGTTTGATGAGCGGTTGGGCGAAAGCATCAACGAAGAAGTTATTGCCAAGTGCCACCAATGCGGAAAAGCCTGCGATACTCACACCAATTGTGCCAACAACGATTGCCATTTGCTCTTTATTCAGTGCAACGAATGCCGCGATCATTATAAAGGGTGCTGTACCGATGAGTGTGCTGAAATTATTCAATTGCCCTTGGAAGAGCGCATCCTTTTGCGATCGAAATTTCACGATAAATACAGTAAAAGTCAGATTTACAGACAGCGGATCAGACCGAAACTTTCGCAATTAAGCTCCAAGGGACAAGTTTAAAGAAACCATCATCTGAGCCATGCGTTAGCTCGGCGAAATATAAGGAAAGCAAAAAGCATCATCCTAAACGAAGTGAAGGATCTCTTCGTTAGAAACAGATTCCTCGATTCCTCGGGATGACAAAAAAAGCAACAAGTAATAAGAAACCATCATCTGAGCCGTGCGTTAGCTCGGCGAAATATAAGGAAAGCAAAAAGCGTCATCCTGAACGAAGTGAAGGATCTCTTCGTTAGAAACAGATTCCTCGGGATGAAGTAGTAAAAACAAAGACGCTGTCAGGTTCTTCGAACGCTTACAGGTCGATAATTGATATCACAAGAATGAATTTTTGGCACAACATACCAACTCCCAGCTTCTCACTCGCTCCTATGGAAGACGTGACCGATACCTCGTTTCGCGAGATCGTTTTACAAACTTCGCAGGAAGGGAAACTGAACATTCTATTCTCAGAATTTACTTCGGTTGACGGCATGTGCCATCCCGTAGGACACGAGAAGGTAAAGCACCGCCTGCGGATTAACGGTTCGGAGAAAGCCTTGCTAAAGCAGAAAAACGTGAAGATAATTGCACAGATTTGGGGAAAAGATCCGGAGAAATACTACAAAACTGCTCAATACATTGCCCGGGAAACCGACTTTGACGGCATTGACATCAACATGGGCTGTCCGGTTAAGAATGTGGTGAAAAACGGCTGCTGTTCAGCTCTGATTGCTCAGCCCGATCTGGCCAAAGAAATTATATTGGCCACCAAAGAGGCCACCAATCTGCCTTTGAGCGTGAAAACCCGAATTGGTTTTAAGCAGGTGGTTACCGAATCGTGGATCTCTCACCTTTTGGGAATGCCGATAGATGCACTCACCATTCACGGACGCATACAAAAGCAACTGTCAAACGGACTGGCCGATTGGAACGAAATCGCGAAAGCGGTGCAATTAAGAAATCAACTTGCTCCGCAGATCAAAATAATTGGCAACGGCGACGTGGAGTCGTACGAAGAAGGACTGCAAAAAGTGGCGCAGTATGGCGTTGATGGCGTGATGGCAGGCCGTGGCATTTTTAAAAATCCCTGGTTCTTTTATCCCGATAAGGGAGAAGTGAGCAGGGACGAAAAGCTGGCCCTACTGAAAGAGCACACCCGCGTTTTCGATACAACCTGGGGAAGTGAGAAGAATTTCGCCATTCTGCGGCGTTTCTTTAAGATTTACACCAGCGGATTTACCGGCGCTTCGGCCCTTCGTAATGAATTAATGAATACCAATAATGCAGAAGAAGTTTACGAGGCGCTTAATCAGTTTACGGCTGGCAAAATAAACAGCTAAAAAGTAAAGTGGAATAATTATTCTAATTTGTTACGCAACCCATTGCTCCTTTCAGCACCAATAAATTAGACTTAGTTATTCGCCCAAAAAATACAACAGTTAGTTATGAAGCCATTTACCACAGCAATGATTATTCTTCTATTAACCCTTTGCCATTTTGTCGACATTGAAAGTAGAAAGAACTCCGATTACACAACAGAAAACAGCCAAAAGAACAATCGCCCGGCAATAGAGAGCAAAACATTTAACAACATCGAATACGAAAAAACTGTCATTGAATCCTTGCGCACCGACACTGTTTATTACTCCCTTACCAGCAGAAATTTACGACGATCTGAACTAAATAATTTCAGTCTTGCTGATTTTATTTTCGAATGAGTTCCGCTCTTCGAAATCTGAAGGATTTTTTCCAGTATCCTTTTCTCTCCTCACCAAACGCTGTTGATTTTCTGGATTTCTTCCCAATAACACTAAAAAGTACTCCTTCCCCTAAAAACAACTCTTTATACCCAAATATTCGTTTTCCCAAGCAATAGTATAAACCTAAGCATCCCTCTGTTCTTCGAATATCTCCACTTAAAATGGGAGAATCGTTCACAAACAGAATCTTCCCTTCTTGCGGGTACTTATGAACGCCATTTGAAAATAATATTGTGAACAAAGTGCCAACAGACGAAAGGGTGCTCCATAAAATTACAACCCGGCAAATGAGGAGTTGGGTTGGAAAACAGAGAGTACTCCCAACGAAACGTTTCTTTCGGCACGGAAATGGCAAAAAAAGCTGTAAGAACTTAAATCCGTATTGAAATTTTAATGGAG
>NZ_JAUCMW010000013.1 GCF_030372765.1 Labilibaculum sp. K2S
TTTTTAGTGGCACAACATCACCGAAATGGGTGGCACATATACACCGAAATACACATTCTAATCTCTCCACACGTACTTATTCTTTCGCTTACCTCATAATAGTAAGCTGTTTCATTTATAAGAAGAATGGCTTCAGTATCATATTTGTATACAGTTGATATAAAATCATTGTAATTAATATCAATGTTTACCTTGAATTCGTCTTTTGATGAAATGATTAGTGTTCTTGGATTGGATATTTCATTTTTAAGCGCATTCTCCATAAGTCTTCTGCGATCCATCGATTTCAAATCATTAATGTTATCCCGGAAATATTCATTGTAGGTTTCTTCATTTAATGTTTTAATATTTATTTCATTAAAAACAGTAATTACAAATATTTTTTGATATTCTTCCTTTGGTTTTTCTATGTTTTGAAAAGATACATACGAACTCGCACATCCACTTAAAAGGATTGATATATAAACTATTATCAGATTTTTCATGACTTGATATTAAGTGTATACTAAACAGAATGCTTTGTGTATATGACAGTTTCATGATGGGATACACGTATTCCAAATTGTAAATTTTTCCAATATGACTATTTAAATAGTTGCACGACTATAAAAATAGTCATACATTAGCGCCATGAAAGAATTAACAAAGGCGGAAGAACAAATTATGCAATATTTATGGAAGCTTGAAAAAGCTTTCCTAAAAGATATTATTGAAGAATTTCCACATCCCAGACCTGCATATACTACCATATCAACAGTAGTAAGGGTTTTGGTAAAAAAGGAGATAATCGGTTTTACAACTTTTGGGAAAGTAAATCAGTACTATCCATTAATATCAAAAAATGCTTATACTCGAGAGTTTATGAAAGGAGTTATGAAGAGTTTCTTTAATGATTCAGTTGGAGGATTTACTTCCTTTTTTGCTCGCGAACAAGATCTATCACTTTCGGAATTGGAGGAAATGAGAGCTTTAATTGAAGAGCAAATCAATAATAAGAAGGATAATGTTTGAGCTTGGAATCTATCTATTGGAGTCCGGCATTTGTTTGGCTGGATTTTATCTTGCGTATAAATTGCTTTTGGCCGGGGACACCTTTGTTGCCAGAAATAGATGGTATTTGTTGCTTATTACTTTACTGTCATTGATTATCCCACTGTTAAGTTTTTCGTGGGGAGCTGAAAGTTTTTCCATGCTTAATCAATTTACAGGAGAATTTGAACAATCATTTCAAACGGAGTTTATTCCATTTACTGATATTGATTCGAAAGTATCTTCTTTTTCAATGATTTCGCTCCTTTTGATTTTGTATTTTATAGGAGTATTACTATCACTTTTCCGAATTGTAAGACATGTATTTCATCTCGTTAAATTAATACAAGCCAATGAAATAAGAATTTGTAATGGTTTAAAAATAGTATCCGTAAACGAAAATTCTTCGCCGTATTCTTTCTTTGGATATGTCTTTTTGAACCCACAATTACTTCCTGAATCGGAACAAGAACATGTTCTTTTGCACGAATCCATACATGCCCGACAGTATCATTCTCTTGATTTATTATTCATTGAGTTAGTGAAAACGGTTTTATGGTTTAATCCTTTCATCTATTTAGTAAATCGATCATTGATCGAAATACATGAATACTTGGCCGATAGGGAATGTTTATATGAAGGAATTGACAAAGTAAATTATCAAAAATCCCTTTTACGCAATGTGGAAAGCCAGATGATGTTTGCTTTGACCAGTTCTTTTAATTCATCCTTAACTTTAAAAAGAATTAAAATGATTAAAAAAATAAATACATCTCAATTAGCACATCTTAAAATTATTCTGGTTATTCCGGTACTTTTAATCAGTTTGTTGAGTTTTAGTTTTTCGGAATCAGCACCACAGTTTTTAGAAGGCAATTTCGATAAATTCTACCCTGTAGAACAATTGAGTTTTCCTTTGAAACAGGGAGAAAAAATTTTTATTTCTTCGGGTTACGGAGAAAGAATCCATCCAATTACTAAAAAGAAAACATTTCACAACGGAATGGATGTTGCTGCTCCTAAAGGAACTCCTGTACTTTCTGTTTCTGATGGAATTGTTAGCAAGGTGAACAATCAATTTGTACAAGGGAAAGGATACGGTCGTTTTGTAATTATCGATCATCAGAATGGTTTTTCCAGTTTGTACTCTCAGATGGATTCTTACTCAGTGAAAGAAGGACAAAAAGTGTCGAAAGGAGATCTTGTTGGAACGATTGGAACTTCAGGCTTGACAACGGGTCCACATTTGCATTTTGAGCTTAAAAAGGATGGGAAACTTGTAAATCCGGCTGATTTTTTTGAAAAGGATTTGTCTGCTTATCAAAAATAAAAAAAAGGGGATCGAACGATCCCCTTATCTACTATCGCTTATTTTTTTCAATTTTTTCCATAATTATTTCCTGTACCGGCCGATTTTCAATTTTTGAATCCAGCCACGAAATAATATCCAGATATAAAAATGCTCTTTTCTCGAAAGGATCATTAACCCATTTTTGCAAATCAATTCTTGATTTTTTCAATTCATCCTTCAATTGATCAGGACTGATTGAGCTAAGTTTTCTTAGGAAACGAAGGATGTATTTTTGAACTTCCTGTAAATCTTCCATTTTTGCCAGAAAACGATAGGTCGATCGTATTTGGTATTCCAAGAGTTCTGTATTTTCCAACTCGTAGTGGCTAATTAGATTTAATATTCTGCCAAAGCAATGAATATCGCCGCGAAGCGTGGTATCTCTTACATCGGAAATTCGATTCAAATATTTAATCGCTTCTTTGTATTGACCATTGCCGAAATACAAACACGCAATTTTATAGTAGAAAACCAACGCGCGGTGATTGTCCATTCCAAATTTATTCTCTTCAAGAAAATGTTCAATTTTTGGAATTAGGTGTATTCCTTTATTAAAAGTCCCATCCATAAAATGCCTGTTTATACGGTGCATATACAGGAACATATTTAAAAGTATATTTAAATTTGAATTGTGTTGGAATTGTTCTTCATTCTCCAATTTTCTTAATAAGCGCAGGTTCTTTTTAAATGTAGTTACATGATTTGTGTAAAAGAGAGCTGCCAAAACATTGTTCAGTCCTTTCAGATACAAATCGGTATGAATGTGAATCATCTCTGGATTTGTTTGAAAAAGATCAACCCACTTTTGTGCATATTTATAGCACATTAAAAAATCCTGAACAATTAAATAATACCAAACGTAGGATTGGAACAAATACAATTTCTCAAAGAAACTTAAGGATTGAATATCATAGGGATGTAAGTTGGTGTTAAAAAATTCTTTCACCATCAATAAATCTTTCTCGTTTCGGACATATCCAACTTTAAGATATAAACCATAAAGTCGAATCGACATGTTCGAGAAGAATACAACTCCATCCATAATTTTACTGATTTCGGTTGCTTCCCGGGTAATTTCTTCGGCTCTGTTTTCAATACTTTTAGTAACGTATTGCGATTCTAATAACTTTTCGAATTGAACAATTTCAAATACCAAAATATTCTTCTTGTTTTTTCGGGCCAGGGCTTTCGTTTTATCAAGTATTCTTAAACTTTGCTGATATAAGCCTTTGTTGTATAAAACTTTTGCGTGATCAATCTGTTCACGGATACTGATGCTGATATCATGATTAATTTGCGTTAATCGCAGGCTGGTAAGAAGTTGTTTGTATAAGTGTGCTTTGAGATTCGGAAGCTGAGATTGCTTTATTTCTTTTGCTTTTTTTAAAATGATGGTCTCATTGTAGTCATCCATTTTATCCAAAACATCGAAAAGTTGTAAGAATTTCGTCTCCTTTTCACTGCTAATTCTATTGGCATACAACTTGAAATTTCGTTTCTCCGATTTCGAAATCGATTTAATTAATTGAAACAGAGGGTCTATTTGTTGTTTAGGCATTGTAAAAGATGTGTGAGTTAACTGTTTGGTAAACAGTGTAATTTTCAATTTTCATTTTGCTTGAACTTCGTAGTTTGTATTAAAAAACGATTTTCGTAATCTCAATTCATGAGCTACATTTGAATCATCAAATCAAGAGAATGATTCAATTAAATAATCTTGAAACGGAACATGAATACAACAAATCTGTTATCAAAATTAACAAAATCCGAGAAACTAGAAACAGTTATCGGATTAAATCAAGCTCTTGAATGTATTGGAGTCGATCAAATTAACAAAGATCTTAGTCGAAATCAGGCTATTGAAATTGGGAATGTGATTGTTAATAAATTTGCCGGCGTAATGAATTTGACCAGATTGGTGGAATCCATTAAAGAAGTGGTCTCAGTTGAAGAATTGGAAGCATTTAGAAATGAACTGTCAGGCAAATTAAATTCTGTTGTTGCAAATACAACGAAAGCTCCAATCCATCAGAAACGAATGGCTGCTTTAAAGAGTAGTTTTGAGGAAATTTCTGGTGACAGCGTACTTTAAAAACCATTTGTAGTTGTTAATTCAATTGCAATTTTTTAGAGAGTTGGTAACACTATCCCCCTTGTGTTATTAATGATCTAACTATTAACCAAACATGAAGAATACTAAGTTGTGATGGTTCTGTGAGGAAATGAACGATTTCTTTTTGGCTTGTTAGTAAAAATATTTACGAATGATCCAATCCGTTAGAATTAGTAGTTTAAAAGTAAGTTAGGTGTGATTATACTTTTTTGAGAAACATTCCATGCTTAATCGGATCTCTTAGATTCTTCTTGTTATTATTTAGACCATCTTTTTGATTATGTTTTAATATTTAGTTGTGATAACCGGCAAGATTTTTCTTCGCCGGTTTTTTTATGGAATGTTTTGAGTAATCAATCACTATTAAATTGTGATTTTAAAATACAAACGTATTGAAGTAGGTACTGTTTCTGTATAGATACTGATCGAATTGATCTGATCCAATGGAATTTTTTCGTAAGATTCGTAGGTGATGTTGTTGCGGTCTAGAATATTATGGAATAATACTCCAACTTCGCATTTTGTTTTTTTAGGATAAAACTTGTAAATAAGAGCTGCATCAAGTCTTGTGTAATCTGGTTCAGCTACTATTTTGTTTCGGCTCGAATAGATCGGGAAACCAGAACCGTAAATATAATTTGCTGAAATATAAAACGGTTTCAAAGCCAGTAAACCTGCTGTTTTTAATTCATGACGCTGATCGTGCAGTGCTCTGCGATATTCGTTGGTATTAAAATAATCGAAATTTTCGAGCGTTTTGCTTAAGGTGTAAGAGATCCATATGGCATGATCGCCCAGATCCTTTTTTGCAAAAATATCCAACCCGTAACTTTTGCTTTTACCCAAAGATATATTGCCTTCTTGTCGGTATTTGTAATATCGGGTATGTCCGTCTGTTTTTTTATAATACCCCTCAACGCTAAATGTAAATCCATTGTAGTTATAAGATCCTCCGGCAACATGATGAACTGATTCCAATACGGGAATGTCTTTTTCATTGGCGCCTACCCAGATGTAACGGAAATCTCCAGTTTCACTTACGACAGAACTTTTTGTAATGAATTGTTTGTACAAGCCCCAGGCACCATTGATCCCAACCCTCTCGGAGAGTTTTAGACTAAGAGAAATTCGTGGCTCCCAATATACTTTTTTCAGATTGATTGGATAATTGGCCAGGAATCCGGCTTTAATGGAAACACCGCTGCTAATATTCAGATTGTTTTGAAAATAGCAGCCAATTCGGTCTGCTTTGGATTTTATGTGCAGGATATTGATGTCGAGAGAGTCTTCCTTTAAATTAACTTCATTGTTGATGTAATTAATTCCGGTCTCGAAATTTTGATCTTCAGCAAAAACAAATGAATTTTTAAGTGTTGCCCTGTATTCTAAAATGCTGTTTTTGGATTTGTCATCTCTTCTGAAGAACTCTTCGTTGGTACGAATTCTGGTTATAGACACCACATCGCTGGTTTTGGTATCTAACTCAGACCGGGAAACGGATAGCGAACTGGTATTTCCATTTCTCCAAACTTTCCCATAGTTAATAGAACCACCAAATTGATTATTGCCTTCGAATTTGTGTTTTTTTGCATTTGTATACGATTCTGTTGTAATATCGTATGAATATCTATCTTCTCCTGTCATCAGGCTTAGTGATAAATTATCTCCGTTCTCCCAATTGCTTGTGAATTTAAAGTTGATATCATGAAATTTATAATCCGGAGCTACATCCAAATCACCGAAAGGGGAAACATCACTTCCCTGCCCAAGGCCGTGTCCTAGGTTGCCAATGTTTGATGAAGCATACTTGATCTGCTCATCTTTAAAAAGGTTGTAATAAGTTTGCCGGAAGGCCAATAGCATAGAGGATCGTTTACCAATAGGCTGTTCGTAGGATCCACTTGCCGTGATATTATTTAAAGTCAGATTTAGAGTAGGCTTAAGACGACTGCCGTTTTTGCCGGTAATGTGCACAATTCCACCAACCCGATCGCCGTAGCGGGCATCAAAACCACCTTTTAAAACTTCAATATTTTTTACAACCAAAGGATTAACCGCGCCAATATCTTCATAAACATTTTTTAGTCCCCAAAGAGTAATGTTATCGAATAATACCTGACTTTCACCTTCGTATGACCCCCAAATAATCAGGTCGTTTTTTTGTTCGCCGGCGGCTAGAATTCCCGGTTGCAAGCGAAGCAATTCAAAAACAGAATTGTCGTTGTTGGTGGGAAGAAATCCTGCTATTTTATGGTTTAGTTTTAAGTTTCCGGCCTGATTACCCATTTTAATAAATGTCTGAACAATTTTATCCGTAACTGTTATTTCTGGTAGATCGGTGCTGGCAGCACTTAGCAGAATATTTTGGTTTGCTCCTTGATTCACAAGGGTGTCGTGTATGAAGTATCCCAAATAGGAAGCTAAAATTCGAAAGGTACTATCTGTTTCCGAAGTAAACGAAAAGTTTCCCTGCTCATCGGTAGCCATGGGCGAATCGTTAATGGTTAGATGAGAGAAAGGAAGAGGCTCCAAGCTTTCCCTATCCAGTATTTGGCCGAAAATTCGATATTGAGTAATTCTTTCTTGCGGAAAAATTAAGTATACCTCATTGGATTTTTGATAATTAAGAGGAAGTTTTCGCAGCAGAAAGTCTATTGTTTTATCTTTCGAAGAAAAAGATTTGTCTATACTTATGATATAGTTGGAAAGTAAATCATTATTAAAAGAAAGTTGAAAATCATATTGATCCCTTAGATCAATCAATACTTCGCTCAAAGCTTTTTTATTGGCTTTAACTGTAATTTTTTGAGCAGAAATATTTGAAAAAACCAATCCTAATAGTAGAAAGATGATGATTCGTCTCACTTATTGGGCATTAGAGGTTATGATGTAATTGTTGTTGGGTCCTTTTACAAATTTTAATCCAAGAGGCATGCATACGGTATGTAATACCATTTCTACAGATTTTTCTTTGCCAAACTTCCCGGTATAAATTAAATCAAATTTACCCTTTTCTACGATATTAATATTGTATTGCAGTTCAATTTCTTCAAAAACAAGCGGTAAAGGTGTTTTAGTGAATAGAAACAAATTGTTGCGCCATGATATCTTATCCTCAGTGTTTTTACATTTTTGAAGCTCTATTTTACCATTCTGGGTAACAAAGGCATAATCGTTTGGCAGCAAAAGAATTTTGTCTGATGTAAGATTGGAAACGACTTTAACTTTACCGGTATAACAGGTAACCTTGTATTGACTCCCTCTGGCATAAATATTAAAGCTGGTTCCCAAAATATAGGTCTTGCCATAGTTCGAGGCAATTTCGAATTTACTTCCTTTTGTAATTGTAAAGAATGCTTCGCCTTCAAATTTTACTTTTCTCGAAAATCTCCACCAGTATGGTTTGTAGGATATGCTTGAGTTTGCATTTAAATCGACTATTGACTGATCGGGTAAGTTAACACTTAAATGTTCCCCCTTTGGACAATGAATTGTTTTAGTGTAAAGATTTATGAAACCTGTGAATCCTAACAGAATTAGAATACAAGCTGCGGCTGCATATTTTATCCATTGCACCCTTATTATCTTTGTTACAGAGGCGGGAGCAGAGGTTTTCTTCGAAAGCTCTTTCCAGACATCCTCTTTGGATTTTGAATAAGTGACTTCGATTTTCGGAAGTGAATTTAGAAAATCCATATCCGGCTTGAGTTCGTTATGTTGGTTGTCGTTTTTCATTTATCTTCCTAAAGCATTTCTTAAAAATGAAAGTGCGTATGACATTCTTTTTTCAACAGCTTTTACGCTTAGTTCTAATCGATCGGCAATTTCCTGGTATTTTAAGCCTTCCATTCTGCTCATTAAAAAAACAGTTCGTTGTTTTTCCGAGAGTTCTTCCAGTGCCGTTTCATATTTTGTTGTTAGTTCTTTATACGCCAGTTGATCTTCAGGTGAGTGATTGTCAACAGCAGGTTCTAATTTCACCAAGTATTTTTGGGCTACTTTTTCTCTTCTGTATTTACTGATAAAAAGATCGCCTGCAATTTTGTAGAGTAAAGATCGTAAAGGTTTCTCATCGAAATCTAAATTCTTCTCCCACAATTTCATAAAACTATCCTGCGCAATATCAGTGGCCAGTTCTTCATCCCGGGAACGATAGTAAATATAGTTCCGGATTGAATCGAAATGGTTGTCAAATAAGAGTTTAAATTCTTCCTGTGTCAAGATTTGGGGATTGGTTTAGAGTAAAAATAAACTTTTTCGGTGAATTTGGTGCAGAGGACCAAAGCAATACTCTGCACCAGTTTCAGTTTGGTTGATTCAAATATATTATTTGTCCCTAAGTCTTAGGTGTACTCCAATTTCAATTTCTTCTGTTACTGTTTCACCAGCATCATTAACGTATGTGTAAGCTGCAATGTTATCACATTCTCCGTAACCATAATCAAGTCTTGCAAATTCAACTTGATTCTGAGTAAAGATGACCAATCCACTTACAATTACGCGGCAGGTTCCAATTCTTACCAATGGATTTTCTGCATCAATTGTTTTTGAATATTCATTTTGCTCCGAATCTACGCAGGTAACAGAACCTCTAATTTCAATCTTATCATCGCTGACATCCCATTTTGTATCCAAACCGGAAACCCATTCTCTGGTTCTTTCTGATGAGCGGAATAAAGTTGTTTCATCAGGGAAGGTGAATGTTAATTCGCTTGTGCATGCAAACTTTTTGGATACGCCTTGTTCTCCGGTATACTCAATTCGTTTCCATCCATCAACAGCAATACCATCAATCACTAAGTCGAGAGTAATTTCACGAACGGCACCATCTGTACAAGGAGCTGCTGTTAGCACAATAACAATGGTACCACTAATAACACGACCGTTGTTAAGAACAGTAGAATCGCCATAATTGATAGTAATTGTCATTGGAAAACGACTTTCTTCACCAAATTCAATGGATACATCAGGCAATTGATCGGTTTTGTATCGATTCCAAAGTTGAAAGGATTGACAGTAACGGTCAGCAACGGCACATTTTGTAGAAGTTGTGGCTTCGTCAAAATAAGCTTCAGCAAATGAGAATAAATCAGTTTCATAATCAACCGATACCATAACATCTTCGGTTAATTCTTCAGAAGTAACCACTGTTTTAACAGTGTTGTTCAATTCAACCTGATCTTCGTTCAATACATCAATTACATCTTCGCTCTTATCGCAAGAGAAAAATACAACTGCTAAACCTACTAATAGTAAAAAAGAAAACTTTTTCATGATTCTAATTTTTTTATGATTTTACATTTAAGTTTTATGAGCTCGCTTACTTGTGAACCGACAAATTAGAAAGTTACCCTACCGGGAAAATAATTTATTTTTAATTGCTTGATGTTTAGTTAAATAAAAAGAAATCTTGATTCAATTGTAATTTTTAACATATTTTAGGGTTACCTTTTTAACAATACTGGAATTAATATATTGAAGTGCATGGTGAATCATATACTACTATTACTACTACTTAGGAATATTCTGACTAATAAATTGAAAATATTATGCGTAAGGTTATTGATGTTGTGGAACGATTTAAGAGAATGGATGGTTTGATTAAAGATGGACGAACTGGGAATGCAAATAAATTTGCGAAGGAATTAGGTATTTCCCGAAGTCATTTGTTTAATCATATTGAGGAATTAAAGGATTTAGGTATTGAAGTAAGCTACAATAGAGATAATGGTTCTTATGAGTATTCAGGAGAAATGGAACCTGAAATACAAAATCCTTTAAGGGTGATTAAGAGAAAAAAGCAATTAGTTAATGTCAATGGGGGATGTTTTTCGCAAGAGTCCAAGTTTACTGGACTGTTTCGGGCTAATTTTGAATTGAAATGAAAAAATGCTGAGGCAATTGTTAATTTAATTGTCTTGGATTACAAATAAGAAAATCAGATTGAATGAAGAAAATATTTCCTAAAGAGATTATATCACAAACTACCGAAGTTCATTTTGCAAAATTTAATACCAATATTAAAATTATTTATTTGCTTGTTATTGTTTTACTAATTGCTGGTGGTCTGGCGTTACCTGTTGTGAATGTTCCGATAACACAGCAAGGCAGGGGAACCATTCGTAGTTTAAATGAAAATAACAATGTGATTTCGGCTATATACGGACAAATTGCAGAAAATAGACTGCATGAAAACCGACAAGTAATAAAAGGTGATACACTTTTGATTTTGAATGTTCAAAAATTGGACAATGAATTGAAATCATTAAGTAGTAGATTGGATTTAAATAATGAGTATCGACAAGATTTGGAAATGCTAATTAGTTCCAGTGCCAAGAGGTTACAAACATTCCTTTATCAGAATGAATTGGAGGAGTACAAGCAAAAGCTTGTAGAGTTAGATGCAGACATAAAGCAAAAGAAGAAGGATTTCGACCTGAATAAAAGCTTGTATGAAAAAGAGGTGGTTGCTAAAGTTGATTTTGAAAACATTCAATATGGATTGCAGCAAGCACGTCAAAACAAAGATCTGTATATAAAACAGAAGAATTTGGAATGGCAAACCAGTCTCAGAGAACTTGTGAGAGAAAATATGGATTTGGAATCGAGCATAATTCAAAATAATAAGGAGAAACAAAATTATGTAATTACGGCTCCCATTTCAGGATCCATTACCCATTTTACAGGAATTCAATCAGGCAACTTTTTGGCTCCGGGGCAGACCATTTGCCAAATATCACCGGCAAGTGGATTAATTGTTGAATGTTATTTGTCTCCATCTGATATTGGATACATTAGAAAAGACATGAGTGTAAATTTTCAGATGGATGCTTTTAATTACAACCAGTGGGGACTTGCTAACGGCAGGGTGCTTGAAATATCTCCTGATATTTTTCAGATGGAAAACAATGCTTATTTTAAAGTAAGGTGCAGTATTGATCAGAAGCACCTGACATTGAAAAATGGTTACGAAGGCAATTTGACGAAAGGCATGAGTTTAACGGCTCGCTTTCAGGTTACGGAACGGACATTATTCCAATTGTTGTATGATAAGGTTGATGACTGGCTGAATCCCCGCATAAAATCATAAATAAGAAGCTGTTTAAATTTATTTTTAGAAATTTTTATCGAAGAAAAAAGACTCAGAATAAGGCAAATTTGATGCGAATAGTGGTTCTATTTAAAGATAATTTAACACAATTATGAGGTTTTTGGCTTATAAAAAGCTAAAGGATAAATTTTTAAACAGTTTCTAAGACTCTTAAGAATTTTCTAAACTTAGTTGGGATTTATTAATCTCAATTCTGACGTCTCACGTCTCAAATCTAACAAATGAGTATTAAAATAAAACAACATGATATTACCGATTGCGGGGCGGCTTGTCTGGCTTCCATTTCGGCGCATTATAAATTAAAACTACCAATTTCCAGAATCAGGCAATTGGCAGGCACCGATAAGAAGGGGACCAATGCATTAGGCCTGATAAAAGCAGCTGAGAAATTGGGTTTTACGGCAAAAGGCGTCCGGGGAGGATTGGATAGTCTTCCTAAAATTCCTTTGCCAGCCATCGCTCATGTTGTAGTAAAAGAGGTATTGCAGCATTATGTTGTTATTTATAAAGTAAGCGATAAGCATGTTGAAATAATGGATCCCGGAGATGGACAGATTCATAAAAAGAGCATTGCTGAATTTGAAAAGGAATGGACTGGTGTATTGATATTGATGGTTCCCAATGAGCAATTTGTGCAAAAAAATGAAAAGGTATCAAATATATCCCGTTTCTTCTTTTTGTTGAAACCGCATAAAAGTACATTGTTTCAAGCATTATTTGGAGCTGTTATTTACACCGTTTTAGGATTATCTACTTCCATCTATATCCAAAAACTAACCGATTTTGTTTTGGTTGATGGAAATACAAACTTGCTTAACCTGCTTAGTGTGGGCATGGTTGTTTTGGTGATATTTCAAATTTTTATTGGAACATCGAAAACAGTGATGGTCTTAAAAACCGGACAGTTGATTGATTCGCGCTTGATTTTAGGTTATTACAAACACCTGTTGAAATTACCTCAGCGATTTTTTGATACCATGCGGATAGGGGAAATTATTTCCCGAATAAATGATGCTGTAAAAATTCGTTCGTTTATTAACGACACAGCCATTAGTTTAATCGTAAATATTTTTATTGTGGTTTTTTCCTTTGGATTGATGTTTATCTATTCATGGAAACTGGCACTCGCAATGGCTCTTATTATTCCCTTGTATTCTCTGGTATATTTAATCACCAACAAGCTAAATAAAAAGCAGGAAAGAAAGGTAATGGAACGGGCGGCCGATTTGGAGACTCAATTGGTAGAATCGTTAAACTCGGTAAAAACCATTAAGCAGTTAAGTCTGGAAGAATTTGCCAATATTAAAACGGAAACCCGTTTTATCAATTTGCTGCAAACAGGTTATAAATCGGGATTGAATTCTGTTTTTTCAACTAATTCCTCTGAATTTTTAAGCCGGATATTTACGATTGTTTTGTTGTGGTTTGGTGGCTATCTGGTAATTGATCGTACTATTACACCAGGGGAGTTGATGTCCTTTTATGCCATAATTGGCTATTTTACCGGACCGGTTGCAAGTTTAATAGGAATGAACAAATCGATACAGAATGCATTAATTGCTGCCGATCGTTTGTTCGAGATTATGGATTTGGAGCGCGAAGAAGAGGAGAACATGATTGAATTAAAAAAAGAAACTATAGGAGATATTCTTTTTCAGGATGTCTCGTTTAGTTATGGAACAAGAGTTGACGTGTTTGAAAAGTTTAGCATGCAAATTCCGCAGGGAAAAATTACTGCGATAATTGGGGAAAGTGGTTCTGGAAAAACAACCATAGCAGCCCTCTTGCAAAAGCTTTATCCTTTAAACGATGGAAACATTTACATCGAGAATGTAAATTTAAAATATGCCTCGAACGATAGTTTGCGCAATTATGTGGGTATTGTACCTCAAAATTTAGATTTGTTTGCTGGTAATGTGGTCGAAAACATTGCGGTAGGGGAATTTCAACCCGATATGGAACGAATACTGGATATCTGTAAACAATTAGGAATCCTTAATTTTATAGAAGAATTGCCCAATGGTTTTCAAACCTGGTTGGGCGAGAATGGCGCTTCTCTTTCGGGAGGACAAAAACAACGCTTGGCAATTGCACGTGCCTTGTATCGTGATCCTCAGGTGCTGATATTGGATGAAGCCACTTCTTCTCTCGATTCTATCTCCGAAGAGCAGGTACAGACATGTATTCGCAATTTAAAAGCACAGGGTAAAACAATAATTTTGATTGCTCACCGACTGGGAACTGTTCTGCAATCCGATAAAATTATTGTATTGGAGAAAGGAAAGCTGATTGAAGAAGGAGCTCATAGCGAATTGTATCAGCAAAAAGGCAAATATTATGAGATGTGGCAGAAACAAATGCCGGAAATACCAGTTCTCAATTAAAAAAATATTGTTCAGTCCAAGTTTATTGGACTGTTTGCGATTATCTTTATAATCGTATTTCAATATTGGCCAATGTAAATACAAAATGTGTAGGCTGAGTAAAAAAAAAGCCCGAAAAACAGAAATACTCGCAAAAATACAAAGCTGTTAATCGGACTAAGGCAAAGCCTGCGCAAAATTAACTTTATTTATTAATAATTTAAAATTTTGTGAAAATGAAAAATTTGAATGAGAAAGAGTTGAAGGAGATTGAAGGTGGCATGAATGATAGACCTTTTGGAACTTCTTATGATGGTTACTCTTCTGGAGGAGATGGCGGAAGAGGAAGTTTAAGTTGGTATCAAATGATACGTTGGGATCTTTGGGAACTAAGTGAGTCAAATTGGTACTAAATAGGTAGGTATTAATATATAGGTTTGTTTATAGCTTTCCAGTGAAGCTAGCAAGCCTATTTTTTCAAAATATTATATTAATATAGGGCAAATCTCAAGAGTAATAGAATAGGAATGTTAAGTATTGAAAAATATTTTATAAAATAAATAGAGTTTTGAGAGCGAAATTCAGTTGTCAAAAATAACTTATTAACTGATCAGTATTGTTTGGATGTAAGAAATTAGATTTACATTTTATTCTTGGTTAAACATGAAAAATATAAGCTTTAAAAATTATCTTCTTTTTCCAAGATATATTAAATGCGAGAAGATTAATTGGCTTCATTTCTTCAAAATATTCATTGTATCTTCTGTTGTAACAATGATCCTAAGTAGTATTGCTTATTTTTTAAAAGATCAGTTACATATAGAACATAATGTACCTAAGCACAATTTAATGTTAGTATTGCATGCTGTTGTGTGGGCTCCGATCATGGAAGAAATATGGTTTAGATTGCTTTTGAGGCCAACCAATAGAAATTTACGGTTTTTTATTGGTTTAAGTATTTTGGGATCGGTTTATGTGTTTTTTAAAGCTGCATTTATAACTGGAACAATAGTGATTATTGCTGGGACTTTGGCGGGATTTATTTTGAAGGAAAAGAAGAGTTCAAGGGTAAAATTGCTTCGTAAATATTTTAAATTTTATCCTGTGATTTATTATTTCATAGTTTTACTATTTGGTTTGGTTCACTTAATGAATTTTAACTATGGAGATCTAGAATTGTGGATGTATATGATGCTCCCGATTCTTATATTTCCACAGTTGTATGCAGGGATAGTTTTAGGATATATAAGAATGAGATATGGTATTTTATATTCGATTCTATACCATACACTAAATAATTTAATTCCGCTTATACCTTTTATTCTTAGTGCAATTAAATGAAAAAGGTAGCAATATTACTTTTTACTCTTCTCTTTTATCTCTAATGAGATATAATTTTATCACAATGATTTTATTAAGGGCAGTGAGTTATAATAATACAGGTTTCATTTATGGTTTAAGAGTATTTCTTTTTGTTGCGATTAGTGACGATTTTTTTTCAGGGAATATATTTGCAATCCATAATACCAAATTCTTATTATTCCAAGGATTTGAATATCTTTGCGGATTCAGTTAGGAATTTAATAATTGCCAACTACGAATAGATAAAAAACGTTCGTAATTTGTAATTAACAATTCGTAATTACTAATTCTTAATTCGTTATTGATAAGATGAAGAACATACGTAATTTTTGTATCATAGCCCATATCGACCATGGGAAAAGCACCTTGGCCGACCGCTTGCTGGACGTGACCCACACCATTACCGATCGTGAGAAACAAGCTCAGGTATTGGATGATATGGATTTAGAACGCGAACGTGGAATTACCATTAAGAGTCATGCCATACAAATGGATTATGAGTTAAATGGTGAGAAGTACGTATTGAATTTAATAGACACTCCTGGTCATGTTGATTTTTCTTATGAAGTTTCACGGTCGATAGCTGCCTGCGAAGGTGCCTTGTTGATTGTTGATGCAACTCAGGGAATTCAGGCCCAAACCATTTCCAATTTGTATTTGGCCATTGAGAATGACTTGGAGATCATACCAGTTTTAAATAAAATAGATTTACCCAATGCAAATCCCGAAGATGTAAAAGATCAGATTGTGGATTTGTTAGGTTGCGATGTGGATGATATTCTTTCGGCAAGTGGAAAAACCGGCGAGGGAGTACCTGAAATATTAGAGGCAATTGTTTCACGTGTTCCTGCACCCACCGGCGATCCTGAAGCCCCTTTGCAGGCTCTTATCTTCGATTCTGAATTCAACTCGTTTCGGGGAATTGTTGCTTATATTCGTGTGATGAACGGGGAAATAAAGAAAGGCGACACGGTTAAATTTGTAAATACAAAAAAAGAATATCAGGCTGATGAGATTGGTGTTTTGAGATTAATACAAGAACCAAGAGCATCTCTTAAAACAGGTGATGTTGGTTATATTATTTCGGGTATTAAAACTTCAACTGAAGTAAAAGTTGGAGATACCATAACGCACAAAGAGAATCCATGTAAAGAGGGAATCGATGGTTTTGCGGAAGTAAAGCCAATGGTTTTTGCAGGGGTTTATCCTATCGATTCAGAGGATTACGAAGATTTGCGTGCGTCGATGGAAAAATTAAGGTTGAATGATGCTTCTCTTACTTTTGAGCCGGAATCATCAATGGCTCTTGGTTTTGGTTTTCGTTGCGGATTTTTGGGCATGTTGCACATGGAAATTATTCAGGAGCGTTTGGATCGTGAATTCGATATGAACGTAATTACTACGGTTCCCAACGTTTCGTACATTGCCCACACCAAAAAAGGCGATAAATTCGAAATGCACAATCCGTCGGATATGCCGGATCCCAATTCATTGGATTTTATCGAAGAGCCATTTATTCGAGCACAAATTATTACCAAGTCGGAATATACCGGGTCTATTATGAATCTTTGCATGAGCAAACGGGGAATAATGACCAATCAGCAATACTTAACCAGTGATAGAGTAGAGTTGACCTACGAAATGCCATTGGGAGAGATTGTGTTCGATTTTTATGACAAACTAAAAAGTATTTCGAAAGGATATGCTTCTTTCGATTATTTCTTAATTGGTGTTCGTCCAGCCAAATTGGTGAAGTTGGATATTCTTTTGAATGGAGAAGGAGTAGATGCTTTGTCTACTTTAATTCACTTTGATAATGCGCAGTCGTTTGGCCGGCGCATGTGTGAGAAATTGAAGGAATTAATTCCTCGTCAGCAATTTGATATTGCCATTCAGGGAGCCATCGGAGCCAAAATTATTTCCCGCGAAACGGTAAAAGCTGTTCGTAAAGATGTTACTGCAAAATGTTATGGTGGTGATATCACGCGTAAGCGTAAGCTTTTGGAGAAACAAAAGAAGGGAAAGAAAAAGATGAAACAGATTGGTAATGTGGAAGTGCCTCAAAAAGCTTTCCTTGCTGTACTAAAACTAGACTAAATAATTATGAGTTATGAATTAGAAATGATGAATAATTCTGACCAATAGATTTTTTAAAAGCTGTTCTACTCTTAGGACAGCTTTTTTTGTCTCTCATTATCTGTGTTTATCATCTCTTTCATAAATAATCTGCGTCTCATTTTAACCTTTCCGTGAAGTTCTGAAAGCTGGGAAGCTTTGATTTCGACTCAAAAAACAAACTGGAAATTTTCTTATATTTATGTCCGGTAATAAATTCGTATGGAGCGCAAATAATGAATTGTAAGCAACTTAAAATCATTAATAGAAAGTATCCGTTTTCTGTTTTAGATACAAAACATCTTTTTCTTATTGGAATTGCAGTAAGTTCCATTCTGTATATTTTTCAACCTTTTGGGTTTTACAGTTATGAAAATAACAAAATAATAGCTTCGTTGGGATTTGGCATGATCACTTTTCTGTGTCTGCTTTTCATGAATAGTTTTGTCAAAAAACAGCTTCATCGAATTTTCAGTAAAAAGTGGACTGTTCTTAGAGAAATAGGGTATATCCTTTTCCTTCTGATTTTAATTTCCTTATCGAATCTGTATTATTTATCATTGATTATTAATGGTTTTCAGGTAAATGCCTTGTCTTTTCTGTATACACTATTACTAACAAGTGCGATTGGCATATTTCCAATTACCGGAATGGTTCTAATTCGGTACAACAGAACGCTTAAGAATAATTTGAGTCAGATTATTCAAGAAGGACGGAGTGGTGAAACAATGGAGCACAACAGCCCGATCACTTTTGAGAATACAAACAAAACAGAGCCGGATTTTACTGTCGCGATAAATAATTTCCTGTTTTTGGAAGCAATTAAAAACCATGTCCATATCTATTACTTAGTCGATGGACTTGTAAAAACAACAAGTATTCGTAACACGCTTACAAACCTGGTCGATCGGGTACAAAACGATGCTGTTTTCCAATGCCATCGCTCTTTCTTAATCAATTTAAACCAAATAAAGACTGCAAAAGGAAATTCGAACGGATATAAAATTCACTTAAAAAATTACGAGCCTACAATACCCGTTTCGAGAAAGTATGTTCCAGAGTTTCAAAAAATAATATACTAGAGATTTGGATGATGAATCCATCATCCAATCTTTAAGTTTGAACGAATCAGTTTAAATTACTCTTGGCCTGGACAATTTTGCTGAGCCGTTTTCAATTGTTGTTCTCCCCAATTAGGATCCAATTTGGTTTTTGGCGTAAAGGCTGAAAACATCAATTCTATTTTTTTTAAATCTTCGCAAAAAGAAGATTGATTGGCACCCGTAAATTGAGCCATTTTGTTTTTAAACAAAGTCAATAAAAGAACGGGTCTTGGATTTTCTCCATTGTAAGCAATTGCTTTGCTGTAGGCCGAAATTACTTCTTTGTAATAAATTTGCCCGTTTTGAGCCGGGTTTTGAGCAATTATTCCCAGGTAGTAGTAGCCTTCCAAAGTATAAACTTCCGATAAGTTGGCCGATGTGTTTTGCTTCAATCTTTCAATTTTAAGCAAAGCCTCTTTTAGCAGCACCTCTTGTTTCTCGATTGGTGAGGAGAAAGATACCTTCAAATCAAGAAAGGCGATGTAGTAAGTTGTCAGCCATTCATCCGGAAACATAGTTTCCAATCTTTTTATTTCATTCACAACAGAGAGAATGTCTGCTTCATTTTGTGCCGTACTTAATTTGGAAAGACTGCTTCCCAGAATTTGGTAAAACTCAGATTTTGTATTTTCATTGGTTGCAATTTGGTTTTTGCACAATGCCTGATTTAATAACATTACCATAAAAACGAGTACTACGCATAATTTTTTCATATTCTTAAGTATTAAATTATTAGAATTTATTTTGTTGATTTTTTATTGATATGATTGTTAAAAGCTTGATACATCATAGGCTGAATCGCTTTTTAGCGATATAAAAATGCCCACGTAATAGAATTGCTTTCTGGAGTTTATTATTGGTTTTCGGTTGTAAATTCCCTCTGTATTTGCTGTGTTCGAATAAGTATATCCATATACATTTTTCCGTCCTAAAACATTGGTGACCGATGAGTATAGAATTACATTTTTACTCAAAAGAAAGGTCATGTTACAATCTAAACTATGGTATTCAGGAGCTTTCGAATTGATGAAACCGGCTTTGTTTGGGTTGTTGTAAGGTCTTCCACTGGCATAGGAATAAGTTAGTCCGGCATAAGCTTTTAAAGCAGGGATTGAATACCTCAATGATAAACTGGCGTTGTGTTTTGTCGAAAATAAAGGAACTGATTCAACAGCGTAATCTTTGAACAATCTTTTTGAGTCGTTATAGGAGTAAGCTAAAGTATATTTTATTCTAAGCGGATTGCTTTCACCGGATAAATACGCATCAATTCCTTTGCTGTTGCCATATCCCGATGAGGAATAGGCATCATTTTGTAACAAACCCAATCCTTCGTATTTTTTCTCGTACAATTCTACTTTTAAAACGGTTCCATCGAGCTCGTACGAACTGCTTAAAATATAATGCATGCAGGATTCTTGTCTTCCAATGTCATTTTTTGAGAACATCACATCATCTTCTTGTTCCTGGAAGTATTTCCCAACAATTGCAGATGCTTGGAAACCGTTATTTATGTAGTTCAATGAAAGTCGGGGAGCTAAATTCCAACTATTTAGTAGTTCAGAATACTCCACTCTTGCAGAAGCATTTGCGTATAAATATTTTTTCAATTTAAACTGATTGTCTATATAACCTGCAAACAAATTGCGGTGTAAATCATTATCCATCAAAATGGCCGACGAGTTGTCTTCATAGGTTTGACTATGGTTTTTAAAATATGCTTCTAAGCCTCCGCGTAGTTTATAAAATTTAGAGATGCTTTTTTCAATTTTGGCTTTCGCATGAAGTTCACTTTCGTGATCTGTAAATAAATCACCAACCAAATTTGCATTTTGATAGTTGTTTGAAGCATAAGAATAAGCTGTGCCAAAAAACAAGTGATAATTATTCTTTGTTCGGGTTACGAAAGTGGAGTTGATGTAGTAATTGTTTCGGGCTAAGTCAAAATTACGGGTTGGGGAATTATTTAGATCATCAGTTATGGTTCTAATAAAAGCTGTTCTGTCAATTCCTAAATACAATTTATGAACAGAATTTCGTCCCAATTGTGATCTAATCTGAACTTCACCGGCTAACGATTTGTAATCTTTTTTCCATTGATAGTCATCTGGAAATACTTTGCTGTAAAGGCCCTTGTTGGTGTAATTCACATTGGCCGAAACAGATGCTTTTTTCCAGGCATAAGTACCACCACCACCAAGGCTCAATGGCGATGCATTTACGCCAATTTTTGTGCTCGAGGCTACATCTTTTGTTTCCATTGGCAAAATGGATGACAAAGCCTGACCGTATTCAGAGTCGTATCCTCCTAACGATAAGTTGATGCCTTTGAACAGGAAGGGAGAAAATCTCGATCGGACAGGAGTGTTCTGTGCTGTTGAGGTATATGGAAACAAAACATGCATTCCATCAATAAAAGTCTGACTTTCCCTGGTTTCTCCTCCGCGAACATAAAGTTTACCATCTTCACCTACTTTTTGAGTTCCCGGAAGAGTTTGCAAGGCTCCGTAAATGTCACCATTCGAACTTCCTGTCAAAACAACATCCAAAGCATTCATTTTTTTCACCGTACGGCTTTTCCCAATACTAAATGTGCTTGCAGTAACCACAATCTCATCCAAATCAAGTTCTTCTTGCTTCATGATAATAATCAGATCTTTTAAATTGCTAATTAGATCCTTCTTTTCATGAGTTTGATATCCCAGGCAACTCACCACTAAAACTTGTTCTCCACTCGATGTACTTTCAAATTGGAAGAAACCTTCAGTATCTGTTGAGGCTCCTTCAACGGTTCCTTTTATATAAACATTCACACCAGGTAAAGCTTGTTTGTTTTTATCTGTTACTTTACCTGATATTTTTGTTTGAGCATTCAGCAGAAATAAATTCAGTAGTAAAAATCCTATAAGGCAAATCGTCTTTTTCATTTGTATCGTCATTAAAAATATTTTGTTTTCGATACAAGTATACATCCTCAATTAGGTTCTTTTCAAATGTTTGGGATTCATATCTAAGATTAGGGACTAATGACTATTGCTCGTGATCTGTGGATAGAATTTGTGACGAATAGCTAAGCTGGAAAGGTTAATTTTAAAGGGATTTATTGCGCTCAGATATAGAAAGTATTTCATTGTTTAATTCTTTTTTCTAACCATTTTAAGGATCAAAATAAGTAAGTACCACAGAAAAAAAGGCACAAAAAAGCCCCGATCATTTGATCGGAGCCTGTACTAATATTTTAAAGATCCTTACTTCATCTTCTTTCTGTAGTCAAGACCCAATTCAATCATTTGTGCTTCGGCAACCGGCGATGGAGAATCAATCATTACATCACGACCCGAATTGTTTTTAGGGAATGCAATAACGTCTCTGATTGATTCGATACCTGCAAACATAGATGTCAAACGGTCAAATCCAAAAGCGATTCCGCCGTGTGGTGGTGCACCATATTTAAATGCATTCATCAAGAAACCAAACTGAGCTTGTGCCTCTTCATCGGTAAAACCAAGATGCTTGAACATACGTGCCTGAAGTTCTGTATCGTGAATACGAATAGAACCGCCGCCAATTTCAACACCATTAATAACCAAATCGTAAGCATTGGCACGAACTTTACCAGGATCAGTTTCCAGCATATGCAAATCTTCTTTCTTAGGCGAAGTAAATGGATGGTGCATGGCGTGGAAACGTTCTGAATCTTCATCCCACTCTAAAAGAGGGAAATCAACAACCCAAAGCGGAGCGTAAACATTCTTATCGCGCAAGCCCAACTGATTACCCATTTCCAAACGCAGTTCGCTTAGTTGAGGCAAAGTTTTCGCTTTTTCACCCACCAAAATCAAAATCAAATCGCCTGGTTTTGCATGACAAGCTTCCGCCCATTTCTGCAATTGCTCTTCTCCGTAAAATTTATCAACCGATGATTTATATGAACCATCCTCATTGTATCGCAGGTAAACCAATCCTTTGGCTCCAATTTGTGCTTTTTTCACAAAATCGGTAAGCGCATCCAATTGTTTACGGGTATAGGTCGCACATCCTGAAGCACAAATTGCTCCGATGTATTCTGCTTCATCAAAAATTGTAAAACCACTTCCTTTAGCAATCACACTAAGGTCAACAAACTTCATATCAAAACGGATATCAGGCTTATCGTTACCATAAAATTCCATGGCATCAGCGTAATCCAATCTTGGGAATTTGAAGTTCATATCCACATCTTTCAATTTCTTGAATAAATGCTTGGTCAATCCTTCGAAAGTATCTAAAATATCATCCTGCTCAACAAAGGCCATTTCGCAATCAATCTGCGTAAATTCAGGCTGACGGTCGGCACGTAAATCTTCATCGCGGAAACATTTTACAATTTGATAGTAACGGTCGAAACCGGAAATCATCAACAATTGTTTGAATACCTGTGGTGACTGTGGTAATGCGTAAAACTCACCCTGATTCATTCTCGAAGGAACAATAAAGTCACGCGCACCTTCCGGAGTCGATTTTATCAATACAGGAGTTTCTGTTTCAATAAAATTCAATTGATCCAAATAGTTACGAACCTCGATACCCATTTTGTGACGCAAAATTAAATTCTCACGAACACAAGAACGGCGTAAATCAAGGTAACGATATTTCATTCTCAATTCATCACCACCATCGGTATTGTCTTCAATGGTAAAAGGAGGAATTGCCGATTTGCTCAAAATAGTTATATCATCAGCAATAATCTCAACAGCTCCTGTAGGTATTTTGTCGTTTTTACTTTGTCTTTCAGCAACCTTACCGGTAATTGCAACAACGAATTCGCGGCCTAATTTTCTGGCCTTTTCGCATAGTTCAGCATTGCTTTCCATATCGAAAACAAATTGAGTAATGCCATATCGATCACGAAGATCAACAAAGGTCATTCCCCCCAGGTTACGTGCTTTTTGCACCCAACCACTAAGCGTTACCGTATCGTTTACATTCTGAATTCTTAATTCTCCACAAGTATGAGTCCTGTACATCTTATACCATTTAATGATTTAACAAGCTATTAGTTATTAGCTGATCCCTATTTATCTAGGTTTGTTTCTTTAGATTTACTGTCGAACAATTATCAATATCAATCGCGAAAGCTAATTACCAACAGCTTTCCGTTATCAACATCGTTCTTTGTTATTGGTTTTGTTAACTTTGCGAAATTACTAACAATTTGCGAAACAGAATACGCTTTTATTAATAGATTGTTAAATTTTAGCGATAAGAAATGAAATTAGGTCTTATAATTGTATGAAAGAAGTAGTTTGCAGCTCCGATTGGCGGGCAATTACAAGTTGACCTGTCAGCAGTAGTTCCGAATAAAGTCTTTTTTCTCACATCTAAAGTCTAAAACCTCAAATCTAAAAACATGAACGAAGAGTCAATTATATCTCCATTTTCCGACGAATATTTTATGAAACAGGCCATGCAGGAAGCCCATAAAGCTTTCGAGGCCGATGAAATTCCGGTGGGTGCCGTTGTGGTGTGCAACAATCGAATCATTGCGCGGTCGCATAATCTTACAGAGCGGTTGAATGACGTAACAGCACACGCCGAAATGCAGGCGATAACTGCAGCTGCTAATTTTTTGGGAGGAAAATATTTGATAGATTGTACCCTATATGTAACGCTCGAGCCATGCAATATGTGTGCAGGAGCATTGGCATGGTCACAAATCTCAAAAATTGTATACGGCGCAAAAGATGAGAAAAGAGGATATACCCGTTTTTCGCCCAACCCAATGCATCCAAGAACCGAAGTAATTTCGGGCATCATGAAAGAAGAAAGTGCTGAATTGATTCGGGATTTCTTCGCACGTAAAAGAATGTCTCTGTAGAAAAAGGAGAAAAGTGTAACGTAAAAAGGGCAAAGTCCGATAAAATTATTATTTTTGCCGACAGCAAGTAAAAAGTGATTCGTAAAGTTTAGTTGGGATAATTCTACATTTTAGCACGATTGCTTGCCAAACTACCATCCAACCAATTTGTAATCCATATTATTTTTCGAAACTGAATAGTATATAATGCTGTTTCTGTGTTTGGTTCTTGTGATCCTTGCCGGAAATCCATTATCTTTATTTGTAAATCTATAAATCAATATATCATGAGTGCACACAATGAAGCCAAAATGGGCGATATTGCTGAAACTATCCTTTTACCTGGAGATCCTTTACGGGCAAAATACATAGCCGATAATTTCCTGGAAGATGTGGTTTGTTACAATAAAGTAAGAAACATGCTGGGTTTCACAGGAACTTATAAAGGCAAACGCATTTCTGTGCAGGGAACGGGAATGGGCGTACCGTCAATTTCAATTTATTCTCATGAGCTGATTACGCAATATGGTGTTAAAAACCTGATTCGTATCGGAACCTGTGGATCATTTAACGAAGATGTACACGTTCGCGACGTAATTTTGGCGATGACATCCTGTACCGATTCAGCCATCAATAAGAATTTATTTAAAGGCATGGATTATTCTCCATGTGCCGATTTTGGTTTGTTGAGCGATGCCCATAAGGCGGCCACCGAACAAGGGGTAAATATTAAAGTGGGCAGTACATTAACGTCCGATATTTTTTACCACGATTTAGAAAATAATCCTGAACCATTCAAAATTTGGGCAGATTACGGCGTTTTAGCGGTAGAAATGGAAGCAACAGCTTTGTACACAATCGCAGCCCGAAACAAGGCGAAAGCTTTGGCAATTCTTACCGTTAGCGATCATATCCTAACCGGCGAGGAGACAAGTGCCGAAGAGCGCCAAACAACTCTTCATACCATGATAACAATTGGGTTGGAGACAGCAATCAGACAATAATTTTAGATCAGATACATTTATTGTAAGTAAGGGAGAAGCTTTGGGGAGTTTCTCCTTCTTTATTTTCAATTTTTCGGTCATGTCAGGGTATGACTTGATTATGCTTTAATGTTGATTGGGTACTAAATTGCGCATTACCCATTCTTACTTATTTTAGGGCGTGCCCCTCAGTTCTTCGGGTCAGGCTTTCCGTTTCAACTCCTTGCTCCAACGCACAAATCCAACCCAAACTGCGGGGTTTCCACTACAATCCTTCACGCTAGCTCATCTAGTAAATATTATTATTCATGAATATAAACTTGTTTCTCAGATTGTAGGTAAGTTGTTCAAATATGAAAATAACCTGATCCAATATGTGTTATTGATCATCATTAGGGGATAGCATGAAGGAAATTATAGGTATCCGTTTTTTTCTTTGAAATAAACAGCTTCACCTTTATCTCCATTTTCCAAATCGGTCATTTCTATCCTGAAAATATCATATCCTTTTTTACTCAATTCTTTCGGCGCATCTTCATGTAATAAATAGCCATTGCATATTCCATCTGAAATATACTCTTTCACTTTCTGTTTCATGTTAATTTTTACCGGTACTCCATTTACGTTAACTTTTACATCAAGCAAATCAGGATCAGTGCAAAGATCAGTATCATCAATAGGCTTATCTTGATTCGAATAATACTTGGATAAACTCATAGGTCTGCAATATATCGTATATCCGGGGCTTGCTCCTTCTATTTTAAAAACGGTAACGCCATAAATCTCTAAGCGGTGATAATGAATCCAATACCAGATCATCTTCAGCAATAACATTCCATGCCCAAAATTCAAGCCGCATATCCTCCGGTAATAATTGAGAATTCGATTTTGGGTACTCACACATTTTCATCGATGCCAATGCAAGATATTTTCCTTTTTTCACGGTAAGGGAATATCTTCCATCGCTGTTGGTATAGGTTTCATACATTGATTCTGTTCCAAAGTTTCTACCTTTTATTTCAACAAAAGCACTGTCTTTGGCATTGCCTTCAAAATCAGTTACAATTCCCGAAATAGTTACAGAATCTTTTTGTGCGTTTGCATGTAAATACAGAGAGCAAATCAGGAGTAGAGCAGATAAAATCTTTTTTGTCATGTTGTTTTGAGTTTGTTTTTTATTTGACGCTCTAACTCGAAATAATGTTACATCCTTATCTGTAAATCATCCGCTAAGTACTTTTCGGCATCGTCTTCATTATCTTTTAAATCTTTTATCCTTGTTAAAATATATTTTGATGTACATCAAGTTGTGTTTTCATGTACATGAAACTTATTTTTGATGTACATTAAACTTATATTTTATCACTAGTGTATGATCAACTTGTGCTTACAGCAGTTTAAGATCATCAGGATATGACCATAGACAACAAGGCGGTTCAGATTACCAAAATATTGAGGAGCTCACTTTAAGTGTGATTCTCATTGTGTTTTGTGAGAGCACCAAGCTCAAATTAAAAGACTGGAGTTTATAAAAAGAAAACCCGCTGGTTTTGACTCTAACGGGTTTTTTTAATATTATCACTTTGGATTTACTCTTTCACTTCAAAACCCAACTCTTTTAGTTGTTCCCAAAAGTTAGGGTACGATTTTTTCACCACATCGGGCGAATCAATTACCACATTGGGTAGAATCAGTGCGATGGGAGCAAAGGCCATGGCCATACGGTGATCGTGGTAAGTTTCGATCACAATATTTTCCTCCTCTGTTTTTCGTTCGCCATTCCAGGCCAATTCGCCTTCGGCTGGTTCGGTAAGAACGTAACCCAATTTTCCCAATTCGGTGATCAGAGCAAAAATACGATCGGTTTCTTTAATCTTCAAAGTCTCTAAACCCGTAAAATGGAAAGGAATGTTTTTTAAACAGGCACAAACGGCAAATGTTTGAGCCAAATCGGGCATCTGATTAAAATCGAACTTTAGTTTTGTGTAGTTGGTTGGCATTTTTTCAATGAACATTCCCCGTTTCGAGAATTGAGCTTTAACGCCTAGTTTCTCAAAAACCGGAACCAATCCGGAATCGCCCTGAAAACTATTTCGTCTCAATCCGTCTAAATACAGTTTTCCGTCATCGGCCAAAGCCATAAAAGCAAACCAGTACGATGCGCCCGACCAATCGCCCTCAACCGCATAAGGAATTCGCTGATAAGCCTGATTGGGCACAAAAATTTCCTGTCCCTTAAATTCCGATTTCACACCAAACTCTTCCATAATATTCAGCGTCATTTCGATGTACGAACGCGAAACAATTTTTCCGCTTAGTTTAATTCGCAAACCCTTTTCAAGCGTAGGCGCAATTAATAGTAATGCAGTAATGTACTGAGAGCTGGTATTTCCCTTTAGCTCTACTACTTCACCGGTAAGGTTCGATCCAAAAATTTTGAGCGGGGGATAACCATCTTTCTCCAAATAGGTAATTTGAGCGCCTATTGAGTTGAGCGCATCAACCAAAACACCAATGGGTCTTTCCTTCATTCTGTGCGAACCGGTTAAGGTCCATTCGCCAACAATTTTAGAGAGGTATGCAGTTAAAAAGCGCATGGTGGTTCCGGCATGTCCAACATCAAAACTATTGGTGTTGGAATTTAGAATGCTCTGCATTGCTCTGGAATCATCACAATCCGAAAGATTTTTAATCGGCTCAAAATTGTAGCTTAAAGCATTAATAATTTGAACCCTGTTTGATATGCTTTTAGAGGCGGGAAGAACAATTCTGCCTTCCAGCAGCTTGTTTTTTTTCGAAATGGAATGTTGCATCGAACTCAGTTTTGTCTGTATAAAATACAGGGATAGCGCAAATCAGGTCATCAAAACCATTTGGGTTAAGATGACCTGAATGATAATTTTATGCTTTATTTAAAAGTGAAATACAGAATCAACTTGGTATTGAGTAGCCAATTTATCACGGCCTTTCAAAAAGTCAAGTTCTATCAAAAAGTTCACGAAAACATTTTTCAAATTAAATCGACTCAATAAATCGATAGAAGCTTTTGCTGTACCACCCGTTGCCAATAAATCATCGTGCAGTAAAACTACATCGTCAGAATCTAAAGCATCCTGATGGATAAAAATTTCATCTTCTCCGTATTCCAAAGAATATTTCTCGGAGAAAGTTGGCGATGGTAATTTACCAGGTTTTCTTACCGGAACAAAACCAGCACCTAAACGATAGGCTAAAACGGTTCCTAAAATAAAACCACGGCTTTCTAAACCAACAACCTTTGTTATTCCTTTGTCTTTATATTGATCGTAAAGAGTGTCAACTAAAGTTGCCAGATGTTTATCATCTTTCAACATTGTTGTGATATCCTTAAATACGATTCCTGCTTTAGGAAAATCAATAACGTCTCTTATCGAATCTTTTGCTTCTTGAAGTCTTACTTCCATTTTATTTTCTTTTTCCAAACCAGGAGTACGAAAACATCCAATTTCATTCTGTTTTCTCAGTCTGTAAGACGCGAAAAAGCAGAAGAAGCGGAACATTCACCCCCTCCTCACTTAATTATTCTACAATTACTAACTTGATATAGTGTGGGATAATTCCGGGTAAAAATAAAAAAGTCTGAGTAAATATTCATTATATATTAGCAAAAACTGCAATTATGATTTGAAATGAGAAACTATTTTTCAGATCATTGAATTTTCATTGTTGAACTCCACTTTAGTTTTTACCTTTGATTAAATTCAATTTGAGAATTAAAATGACAATAAACAATCAAAATCGCGCAGCCTGGATTAAGCTTTTCTACTACGTGTTTATATTTTTATATCTGGCGGTAAGCATTATTTTAATTTATTTAAAGGTGAAGCCGATTTATCCGATTTTTGGAGCAATCAGTGGCTTTGTTTTTGCCTGCATCGTATTTAGTTTATCGCTCAATTTGAATTATATTATCTATCAGGAATCAGAAGAAAAAATAATTTTGAGATATTACCCACTGCACCCTTTTCATCAGAAGTTCAAATCCATTGAGATTCCCAAAAAAACATTGTCTCATTTCGATTTAAAAAGAAAACTGTTTGGTTTACGGCCTGAAGTTACCCTATATCAGCAAACAGAGAGAGGATTAGCAAAATACCCATCAGTTAGTATCTCTTCTCTTTCAAGATCAAGTCAGTCAGAAATAATTAAATCATTGCAAAAAAATTCCATAAAAAAGGAATAAGATTTACTTTTACGATTGAGCGTACTAAAACAGATTTGTATGCGTTATCTGTTCTGTAAATCCTTTATTGAAGATTATAATAACATGATTAGAAAAATTAAAAGTCAGTTAGCACTATTGATTGTGGTGCTTGTATTGCCAACCACTACATTGGCTCAGGAAAATGATGTAAGACTTAATATTGGAATTCCTTTAGGGAAATATGGGAAGTTTGATCACAATTTTAATGGTTCTGATGAAACCAACTCGCCATCATTCATTATTCAGTTGGAGAAAAACTGGAAGCCTGATTTAAGTATTGGTGCTTATGTTGGTTATGCCGGGCAAAAACAAGAGTGGAGTTTTAGTGATGTGAAATACAATTATTATCGATTTGGAACGGTATTGACCTGCGAATTAAATAATTGGCTTTCGGAAATGAATATTTCACCTGAGAATGGAATTGAAATGTACGCGAGTGTAAAAACCGGATTTTCTTTAGAGAATAAGAAATCTACCGTTTCGGAATTGGATGCTTCGAATATTCCTACCGTTAGAACGAACCGGAAAAATGATCTGCTTTTTGATCTAGGAGTAGTCTTGGGAAGTCGTTATCATTTTTCGAATCAGTTTGGTATTTTTGCAGAACTGGGTTGGGGGAATGCAGGATTTTTTACAATAGGAACAACCTTTGCCTTATAAATATTTTGTAAATTAGACTCCTTTTATTTAATTCGATGAATATATGGAGGATACATATAAAATTGCTGTTAGTTTTTTGAATGGGATAGGTCCTGTTAATACAAAGAAAGTAATTGCCTATACCGGAAGTATTGAGGGACTGTTTAAAGAGAAAAAGCAAAATCTGCTTAAAATTCCGGGAATCGGCCAATCTTTTATCGATAAGTTGGATCGTGATAATGCGATCCAATTGGCAGAGGAAGAGCAAAAGTTTATATCAGACAATCATATCAATGTTAGTTTCTATTTAGAGAAAGATTATCCGCAAAGGCTGTTAAATTGTGCCGATTCGCCCTGCACACTATATTATAAAGGAAATACTGATTTTAATGCGGCGCGTACTATTAGTATCGTAGGAACCAGAAATGCCAGTGATTACGGACGAGAGATCTGCAATAAGCTGATACAGGATTTATCCGAAAAGGAGGTTAAGCCTTTAATTATAAGTGGTCTTGCTTATGGTGTTGATATTTGTGCCCATAAGGCAGCTTTGCGAAACCAATTACAAACTGTTGCTGCAATAGGTCACGGATTGCATATGATGTATCCCTCGCAGCATAAAAGATATGCTGAGGAGATAGTTAACCAAGGGGCATTAATTAGTGAATTCACATCCAAAAGTAAATTCGATCCTAAAAATTTCGTTCGCAGGAACAGAATCATCGCAGGAATGGCCGATGCTACTATTGTTATTGAGTCGGCATCAAAAGGAGGTTCATTGGTTACTGCCGATATTGCCAATTCGTACAATAGAGATGTTTTTGCATTTCCAGGCCGAACAACTGATAAGAGTTCTACCGGTTGTAATAAATTAATAAAAACCAATCAGGCTCACCTTATAGAGAGTGTTGCCGATTTGGAATACATATTAGGATGGGAAAATAAGAATAAGAGTCCTAAAACAGTTCAGACAAAATTATTTATTGAGCTATCTCCCGAAGAGGAGTCACTTGTTCAGATACTTAAGGAGAAAGGTAACATGCCTATAGATAGTATTAGTCTGAAAACGTCATTTCCGATGAGTAAGGTGTCAAGTTTACTTCTGAAATTGGAATTTGATGGCGTAATAAAATCACTTCCGGGGAAAATCTACACTTTGAATACATGAATTTTATCATTTTTTTTTGATAAATGTTGTAGAGCAGGATCTCTTATCTTATAATCAACTGATAATCAGTCGAAAAAAGTTTACGAAAACGTTGTAAAAAATATATTAATTTAATTTGCGATTATGAAAAAATATATACTTTTGAACCAAGAACTAATATTTAAAACAACACAATCTAATTTAATTTCATAACATAGTTTGGCATGGAAGCAAAGATTAATGAATTCATGGAAGGCCTAAAGGCCAAAACTCCTGGAGAAGCAGAATTTCATCAGGCAGTTCAAGAAGTAGTAGAAACAGTTTGGGAAACTTATGATGCAAATCCTAAGTACAAAGCTGCGAAAATTCTTGATAAAATGTGTGAGCCGGAACGTACAATCATGTTCCGAGTGCCATGGATCAATGATAATGGTGAAGTAGAAATCAATCGCGGATACCGTGTTGAATTCAATAGTGCAATTGGACCCTATAAAGGTGGATTACGTTTTCACCCATCGGTTACTTTAAGTGCATTAAAATTTTTAGGTTTTGAGCAGACATTCAAAAACTCTTTAACAACATTACCTATGGGTGGTGGAAAAGGAGGTTCTGATTTCAACGCTAAAGGAAGATCAGATAACGAAATTATGCGTTTTTGTCAAAGTTTCATGACTGAGCTTTGCAGACACATCGGTCCTAATACTGACGTTCCTGCCGGTGATATCGGAGTAGGTGGTCGCGAGATTGGATATTTATTCGGACAATACAAGAGAATTCGTAACGAATTTGTTGGTGTATTGACTGGTAAAGGTCTTGAATTTGGTGGATCATTAATTCGTCCTGAAGCAACTGGTTTTGGTGCTGTATATTTTGCTCAGCACATGTTGGCTGAAAACAATGAAACCTTGAATGGTAAAATTGTTGCTCTTTCAGGTTTTGGTAATGTTACCTGGGGTGCTGCTCTTAAATTGGTAGAGCTAGGTGCTAAAGTTGTTACCGTTTCAGGTCCTGATGGATATGTATATGATCAAGAAGGTTTAAATGCTGAGAAAATCGATTATTTATTGGATTTGAGAGCTTCTAATAATGATGTTGTTGCTCCTTATGCTGAAAAATTTGGTGCTAAATTCTTCCCAGGTAAAAAACCTTGGGAGGTTAAAGTAGATTTGGCTTTCCCATGTGCAATTCAAAATGAATTGAATTTAGAGGATGCTAAATTATTGGAAGCAAACGGATGTAAATATGTTGTTGAGACTTCAAACATGGGTTGTACTGCTGATGCAGCTTTCTATTTAGTGGATGTTATGGCTTTCGCTCCTGGTAAAGCGGCTAATGCTGGTGGTGTTGCTGTGTCTGGTTTAGAGATGTCACAAAACTCTATGCGTTTCAACTGGTCTACCGAAGAGGTAGATGCTAAGTTGGGTCGTATCATGAAAGATATTCACGATACTTGTGTTAAATTCGGTACTGAGAATGGACACATCAACTATATTAAAGGTGCTAATATTGGTGGTTTCGTAAAAGTTGCCGAAGCAATGTTGGCTCAAGGCTGCGTATAGTATACTATATTGCCTTCTATATAAAAGCCGGCTTTGCCGGCTTTTTTTAATTGAGATTCGCTCATTATTAGTTTGGCAAGTCACTGCTGTTTATATATGTTTGCAGAAAAGTTGTGAAAGATGAAATTGATTGATACTCATTCCCATATATATTCAGATGATTTTAAAGATGATATTGAAGAAATTATCTCAAATTGCAGGAACGTAAATATCGGGAAAATCCTGCTCCCTAATATTGATTCGGAATCTATACCAAAAATGAATCGCTTGGTTCAACGTTTTCCTGATATGTGTGTGCCTATGATGGGCCTTCATCCTACATCAGTGAAAGAAAACTACAGGGAAGAGTTGGAGAATTGTAAAGCATGGCTTGCAAAAGGAGGTTATTGTGCGATTGGTGAAATAGGGATGGATTTGTATTGGGACAAAGCCTTTGTGAAAGAACAGCAAATTGTTTTCGATACTCAAATTAATTGGGCACTTGAAAGAGAGCTTCCAATTGTTATTCATGCCAGAGATTCATTCGATGAGATTTTTGAAATATTGGAATCTTATCGCAATAGTAATTTAAAAGGTGTGTTTCATAGCTTTACCGGAAATGCAGAGCAAGCTGTAAAAGCAATTGGTTTTGGGTTTCTGTTAGGGATTAATGGAATTGTAACCTTTAAGAATTCCGGACTTGATAAAACAATCGAATCTCTTGGATTGGATCATCTGATTCTGGAAACTGATGCTCCTTATTTGGCGCCTGTGCCAAAACGGGGGAAAAGAAACGAAAGTTCGTACTTAGTTCATATTGCCAATAAGCTTTCTGAGATTTATCAGCTTAGCTTGGATGAGGTTGCCAAAACAACAAGTGCAAATGCTGAAAAATTATTCAACATTTAATTGAATTGAAATAAAATGGAACAGAAACAAACTTCTATTTTAATAATATACACCGGAGGAACAATTGGTATGGTGAACGATCCTGAAACAGGTTCGTTAAAACCATTTGATTTTGATCATATCTTAAAACAGGTTCCGGAATTGAACGGATTTGGGTTTAATTTAGAATCAATAGCTTTTGAGCCATTGATCGATTCATCAAACTTAAATCCTAAGGTGTGGATAAAGATTGTTGAAATAATAAAAGAGAATTATCAGAAATTTGCCGGCTTTGTCGTGTTGCATGGAACGGATACGATGTCGTATACGGCCTCAGCTTTGAGTTTTATGCTGGATAATTTGCAAAAACCAGTTATTCTTACCGGATCTCAATTGCCAATAGGTACATTAAGAACAGATGGGAAAGAGAATCTAATTACAGCTATTGAAATTGCTGCAGCTTATCAAAACGGACAAGCCATGGTGCCTGAAGTTTGTGTTGTTTTTGAGAACAAGCTTTTCCGTGGCAATAGGACAACAAAGCACAATGCAGAGCATTTTAATGCATTTCATTCATATAATTATCCTGATTTGGCAAAGATTGGAATCCATATCAATTATAATTATGCCGCGATTCATTACCCAAGTCAACCTGGAGAATTAGAAATATCAACCTCTTTGGATCTCAATATTGCGATCTTAAAGATATTTCCGGGTATAAATAAGACAGTGGTTGACTCCATTCTTAACAGTAAAGGATTGAAAGCTGTAATAATGGAAACATATGGAGCCGGAAATGCACCTACGGACAAGTGGTTTATAGACTCAATTAAAGCTGCAATCGAGAAGGAGATAATCGTATATAATGTAACCCAATGCGCAGCTGGCAGTGTTGAAATGGGTTTGTATGAAACTAGTCTGGAGTTATTACGTGCTGGTGTTGTTAGTGGTAAAGATATAACTACCGAGGCTGCAGTTACCAAACTTATGTATGTGTTGGGGAAAAACTTAAATACAGAACAAATCAAATTCCTTTTAAATAAATCTTTGAAAGGCGAATTAAGCCAATAGTTTATTTGTTTTTCACATTTTTTTTGTAATTTGGTGCACTGTTTAGTCCCTTCTGTATTACATAAAATTAAATTCATGATTATCATGGAAAACAGATGTAGAAAGACTTTGCTTATAAAAAGGAATATTCAACTAAGTAATTAGTTGTTTTAGAGATCGCAATCGTTTAATTTTGTAAAAAATAATTTCGTTAATTAAAATTTGAAAAACAGACTATGAAAAAGTTATTTGCATTTATAGCAGTTATCGGGATGCTAAGCTTAGGAGCGTCAACAAACGTATTTGCTCAGGATGAGACAGCAGAACAAGCTACCGTAGATACAACGCAAGTTGCTGGGGAAGTTGCAGAAGAAGTTGTTGAAAAAGCAACCCCAGTAATGGAAGAAGAAGCTATTGAAAGTACTTCTTTTCACCAAGTTGTGAAAAAACAATTCATCCAAGGTGGTGCGATGTTTATGAGTTTTGTATTGTTAACACTTATTTTAGGTTTGGCTCTTTCTATCGAAAGAATCATTTACTTGAATATGTCGACAACTAATACTAAAAAATTGTTCGCTAATCTTGAAGATGCATTGAACAACGGTGGCGTTGAAGCAGCTAAAGAAGTTTGCAGAAACACAAGAGGCCCTATCGCCAGTATTTTCTACCAAGGTCTTGATCGTATCGATGAAGGTATTGAAGTAGTTGAAAAATCAGTTGTTTCTTACGGTTCTGTTCAAATGGGTCTTTTGGAGAAAGGTCTTTCTTGGATTGGTTTAATGATTGGTCTGGCTCCTATGTTAGGATTTATGGGTACTGTAATTGGTATGATCGACGCTTTCGATTCTATTCAATCTATGGGTACTATTTCTCCGGCAGCTGTAGCAGGTGGTATTAAAGTTGCTTTGATTACTACTGTATCTGGTTTGATCGTTGCTATGATCCTTCAGGTATTCTATAACTACTGTACTTCAAAAATTGACAGTATTGTGAACAACATGGAAGATGCTTCTATCTCTCTTCTTGATATCCTTGTAAAATACAACATGAAAAAATAATTTTAGACTATGTCAAATACATTGAGTAAATATTTAAATATTCTCACCTATGTAATGATTGGTCTAACAGCAATTTTTGTTGCCATGTTTTACTTAGGTGGAGAGCTGCCAAATCAGCCATATCCAACTCCGGTTTATACTGATGTTTTATTGAATTGGGCCAAAGCATTATTTATTGTTTGTGCTGGGTTGTCTTTGGTTTTCCCTATCATTCAGTTAGTAACTAACCCTAAGGGAGCTATTAAAGGTTTGGGTGGATTAGTTGGTTTGGGTTTGATAATCCTTATTGCTTATTCATTATCGGATGCAACTTTGTTAGATCTTCCTGGTTATACTGGTGCTGATAACACTCCAGGAGCATTACAATTTGCTGATACTGTACTTTACACTATGTACATTTTAGGTGTTGGAACAGTTGTTGCTATTGTTGCAACCGAAATATTAAGAAAATTACGTTAAGTAAATGATTCGGATTTTTAATTCGGATCGATATACCTTTAGATTATAATATTATGGCAAGAAAGACACCAGAGATTAATTCTAGTTCGATGGCCGATATTGCATTCTTGTTGTTAATTTTCTTCTTGGTTTCGACTACTATGGACATTGATACAGGTATCTATAAAAAGTTACCTCCAATTCCAGAGGAAGAGGAAATAGACGCACCAAAGGTTAAACAACGTAATGTTTTAGCTATTTTGGTTAACCGCAACGATGACTTATTGGTTAATGGAGAAGTTCTTAGTATTTCGCAATTGCGCGAAAAAACAAAAGAATTTATCTTGAACCCGCTAAATAGTGCAGATTTACCTGAAAAAAAACTTACTACAATTCCGTATTTTGGAGATGTAATGGTTTCAAAAGGTTTGGTTTCTTTGCAAAATGACCGCGGAACTAGTTACGAAATGTACATTAAAGTACAGGACGAACTTGCTGCAGCATCTCGTGAATTAAAAGATGAGAAAGCAATGCAGAAGTGGAACATGAAATATGAAGATTTGGACGAAGATCAGCAGAATGCTGTAAGAGATTATGTTCCAATGCAGATTTCTGAAGCTGAACCTAAAAATGTGGGAGGAAAAAAATAATGGGAAAATTTAAAAAAGGTGGTTCTAAGGAGCTTCCGGAAATTTCAACAGCCTCTCTTCCTGATATCGTATTCATGCTTTTATTTTTCTTCATGGTTAGTACAACCATGCGTGAAGTGGAACTGAATGTTGATGTAATGGTTCCAAGTGCAAAGGAAATCGTAAAATTGGAAAAAAAGGATCTAGTTAGTAACATCTATGTAGGTATTCCAATGAGAAAATTTGCAAAAACGATGGGTACTGAACCACAAATTCAATTGAACGATCAGTTTTCTACGGTTGATGATATTCAAGCTTTTATTGCTGCTGAAAGAGAAGCAAGAAAAGAGGAATTACGAAACAAGTTAACTACTTCTCTTAAAGTTGATCAATATACCAAGATGGGTATTATTATTGACATTAAGCAAGAGCTTAGAAAAGCTAGTTCGTTAAAATTGAACTATTCTACACGTGAAACAGCGGAATAATATTCCAAGTTAAACATATTAAAAAGGAGTCCATTTGGACTCCTTTTTTTTCTAAAATTTTTATTGTTGTTCCATCCTGAAAAGAGTCTTTTTTAAGTCAATGCGTTTCGTAAAAACTTTTGACGCGATTTAGTTGAAAAGGATAATTGTTTGAGGATGTGTTGATTTTGGATTGTACCCGATGAAATAAAATACAAAAGCCAATCAATAATTATTGATCGGCTTTTTTTTGTGACCCGTGGCGGACTCAAACCGCCGACCTTCAGAACCGGAATCTGACGTTCTATTCAACTGAACTAACGAGCCAATTACGAGTGCAAATTTAGAAAAATATTTTGTTCTGCATCGCATCTAAATACATTCCTGTAAATAAATATAATTCATTGTTTTAAACTTACATGCCTAAACCATTAGAATCCATATATTAATAAAATTATACTTCCTTCTTAAACTCGGTAAATATTTATAAACTTTTGCTAATTTTGCGCTTTGAAACGCAATAAATAACCATATTTTATCAACATTACCATGGAGTACAACTTTAAAGAAATAGAACAAAAGTGGCAGAAGTATTGGACTGAAGAGAAAACCTACAAAGTTGAAGTGAATTCTGAAAAGCCCAAATTTTATGTGCTCGATATGTTTCCATATCCTTCAGGGGCTGGTTTGCATGTTGGTCATCCACTTGGATATATTGCTTCGGATATATATTCCCGCTATAAAACTTTAAAGGGTTTTAATGTGCTTCATCCAATGGGATATGATGCCTATGGTTTGCCTGCAGAGCAATATGCGATCCAAACAGGACAGCATCCTGCTATTACAACAGAAACAAATATTACCAGATATCGTCAGCAATTAAATAAAATTGGCTTTTCATACGATTGGGATCGTGAAGTTCGTACTTGCGAGCCTGAGTATTATAAGTGGACTCAATGGGCATTTATTCAAATGTTCAATCACTATTTCGATATCGATTCACAAAAAGCAGAATCAATTGAGTCTTTAGTTACACAATTTGAGCTTTCAGGAAATGGAAAAGTGAATGCTGCCTGTTCAGAAACAGAAGTGTTTACTGCCGATGAGTGGAAAGCTTTTTCTGATATCGAAAAACAAACTGTTCTTTTAAACTACCGATTGGCATATTTAGCCGATACCATGGTAAACTGGTGTCCTAAATTAGGAACCGTTTTAGCGAATGATGAAGTGAAAGATGGTGCTTCGGTTCGCGGAGGACACCCTGTTGACCAAAAGAAAATGCGTCAATGGTCATTGCGTGTTTCTGCCTATGCAAAACGTTTATTGGATGGTCTGGATAATTTGGAATGGACTGATTCTTTAAAAGAGATTCAAAAAAACTGGATTGGGCGTTCTGTTGGTGCTGAAGTTAATTTTGGAGTGAAAGGTTCTGACCTTAAAATGGAAATTTTCACTACTCGTCCTGACACTATTTTCGGTGTTACTTTTATGGTGTTAGCGCCGGAAAGTGATTTGGTGAAGGAATTAACGACTCCGGATTGTCAGGCAAATATTGATGCTTATATCGAGGCAACCAGCAAAAGAACAGAAAGAGAGCGTTTAGCCGATGTTAAAACGGTAAGTGGTGCATTTACAGGTGCCTATGTCATTCATCCCTTTACAGGGGAGGAAATACCTGTTTGGATAAGTGATTATGTGCTTGCCGGATATGGAACAGGTGCAATTATGGCGGTTCCCGCTCACGATAGCCGCGATTACGCTTTTGCAAAACATTTCGATTTGCCAATTGTTCAGGTTGTATCAGGTGGTGATATTTCTGAGGAATCTTACGATGCCAAAGAAGGACAATCAATGAACTCTGATTTTTTGAACGGATTGGATGTAAAAGATGCGATTGTGAAAGCAAATGAGGAAGTTGAAGCCAGAGGTTTAGGAAAGAAAAAAATTAATTACAGATTGAGAGATGCAATTTTCTCACGTCAAAGATATTGGGGAGAACCTTTTCCTGTTTATTTTAAAGACGGAATGCCTCAAATGATGGATTTGGACAAGTTGCCTTTAGAATTGCCTGAGATTGATAAATACTTGCCAACAGAGAGCGGAGAACCACCTTTAGGACGAGCAAAAGATTGGATTACTGAAGATGGATATCCCATCGAATTGAATACAATGCCTGGTTTTGCAGGGTCATCTGCTTACTATTTGCGATATATGGATCCTCGTAACAATGATTCATTGGTTTCTGCCGAAGCAAATGAATACTGGCAAGATGTTGATTTGTATATTGGTGGAACAGAGCATGCTACCGGTCATTTGATCTATTCTCGTTTTTGGAATAAATTCCTTTTTGATATCAATGAAGTATGCAAGGATGAACCTTTCAGGAAATTGATTAATCAGGGAATGATTCAGGGACGATCGAATTTTGTTTATCGGGATAAGAAATCCAATAAATATGTTTCTCTCGGATTAATAGAAGAATACGATACAACGGCAATTCATGTTGATGTGAATATTGTGAAAAATGATGTTCTTGATTTGGAAGCCTTTAAAAACTGGATGCCTGAATATAAGAATGCTGAATTCATTTTAGAAGATGGAAAATACCATTGTGGCTGGGCTGTTGAAAAAATGTCTAAGTCCATGTTTAATGTGGTAAACCCTGATGTAATTGTTGAAGAATACGGAGCTGATACTTTACGTTTATATGAAATGTTTTTGGGACCGTTGGAAGCGCATAAACCATGGGATACAAACGGAATAGATGGAGTTCATAAATTTCTGAAAAAATTGTGGCGGTTGTTTCATAATGAAGCAGGTGAATTTGAATTGACAGGCAGTGAGCCTGCACAAGACGAATTAAAGGTTCTTCACAAAACCATTAAGAAAATACAGGATGATATTGAGCGTTTTTCATTCAATACCTCAGTTTCAGCTTTCATGATATGTGTGAATGAATTGTATGCTTTAAGGTGTAACAATAAAGCCGTTCTTGAAAATCTTTTGGTTATTCTTGCTCCTTTCGCACCTCATATTGCTGAAGAATTATGGGCTTTATGTGGTAATGCAACAAGTATAACGAGGGCTGATTTTCCGGAATTCAACGAAAGTTTTGTTCAGGAAAATAATCATAAATATCCTGTCTCATTTAATGGTAAAATGAGATTTATACTGGAATTACCAGTAAATCTCAGCAGAGATGAAATTGAAAAGGAGGTTCTTTCTTTAGAAAAATCTCAAAAATGGATTGATGGAAAAACGCCAAAGAAAATTATTATCGTTCCTAATAAGATCATTAATATAGTAGTATAAATAAATTATTCAAATAAGTTCCAGGCTTTAAGCTTTGTTGACTATTTGACAACAAAACTTAAAGCTTTTTTTTTAATACGAGATGAAAATAAATTATTCTGAAATAAAATCTTTGGTAATTATTGCAATAGGAATGGCAATATATTGCTTTAGTTGGGCTGCCTTTTTAATCCCATCCGGTATAATCGGAGGAGGGGTTAGTGGTATAGGTGCGTTAATTTATTTTGCGAGCGCAAAAGCAATTCCTGTTGGTTATTCTTATTTTATTATTAATGCCTTTTTAATACTGATAGCTCTAAAAATATTGGGTAGTAAATTTGGTGTTAAAACAGTATTTGCAATTATTGTGGGGTCGGTATTACTTTCGGTTTTGCCGAAACTTATTCCTGAACCTTTAGTGAATGAGAAATTTATGGCTGCAATTATTGGTGGTGCATTGGCAGGAGTTGGAGTTGGGATCACGATATCTCAAGGTGGTAGTTCAGGAGGGACTGATATTATCGCAATGATTATCAATAAATACAAAAATATCAGCCCTGGGCGTATTATATTGTATCTCGATATTTTTATCATTGCTTCATCTTATATCGTGTTTAAAGATGTACCTACTATTGTGTATGGTTACGTAGTAATGTCTATTACAGCTTACGCTATTGATATGGTGATTTCCGGATCAAAACAATCTGCTCAGCTTTTTATTATTTCGACAGAGTTTGAGAAGATTGCCAATGAAATTACAGGAACTATGAACAGGGGAGTGTCTGTAATGGATGCAACAGGATGGTACTCAAAGGAAAATAAAAAAATATTGATGGTTGTGGTTCGAAAGCATGAAGCTCCATCAATATTTAAATTAGTAAAACAAATTGATGGAAATGCCTTTATATCAATGGGATCGGTAATGGGGGTTTATGGCTTAGGATTTGAGGAAATAAGAGGGTAGTTATTATGAGAAAAAGCAGTTCGATACGAATATCAAAATTTGATTTCCAATCATACCTAATCATCACAATAGGATTGTTGGTCGGTTCACTTGCGTGGACAGGATTCATTATTCCTGCAGAAATTGTAGGTTCTGGTGTTGGTGGTATTGCAACCATGATTTACTATGTAACAGGTTTTAAAGTTGGATATAGTGTTTTCCTGATTAACTCTGTTTTTCTACTTGTGGCGTTGCGCGTATTGGGTTTTGGTTTTGGTGTTAAAACCATTTATGGAATTACTGTTCTTTCCTTTTTTCTTTGGCTGTTTCAGTCTTTAATAACAGAACCTTTTGTTTCCGATCGGTTCATGTGTGCAATTATTGGAGGAATACTGGCCGGAGCCAGTGCAGGAATGATATTGTCACGTGGGGGGAGTACAGGGGGAACTGATATTTTGGCCATGATGATTAATAAGTATAGGAATTACAGTCCGGGACAATTGTTGCTTACCATTGATGTTGTCATTATTTCTTCTTCGTATTTATTAGAGCATTCCATCGAACAGGTTGTTTATGGATTTGTTACCATGGGAGTAAGTGCCTATTGTGTTGATATGATTATTGAGGGAAGCAAACAGTCTGTACAGATCTTTATTTTTACAAGAAAGCCTGATGAGATTAGAGAAGAGGTTGTTTATTCTCTTGATCAGGGAATAACAGTTCTTAGTGCAAAAGGAGGGTTTAGTGGGGAAGATGTTAAAGTATTGATGCTGTTGGCCAGGAAAAGAGAGTCTCAAACCATTTTAAATATGATTAAGATGGTGGATCCGGATGCGTTTATTTCTTTGGGGAGTGTAATGGGTGTTTACGGGAAGGGGTTCGATAAGATAAAATAGAAATTTCTTAAAAAAGCTTAAAACGTTGTGAATATGGCGAAATCTATTGTTGAGGTATGATAATAGTAATACCTTTAGGCTTCTTAAAAATTGATTTCCAATATGAAAAAATTCTTGAACTATAAGTTTCTATTAATTGCAGGTGCCGTTCTATTTGGTTTAATTGTGTTTAAATGGTATTCAAACGAAGAGTTAGTAGAGCAAATTGATCAGGAAGAAGTGGTAATTGACTCCACAGAGGTAGCACAGGTGCATTTAAAATATGGATTTCCCATTGAAGAATTTACTGTCGAAACTAATGAGGTAAAACGCAATCATAGCTTATCAACCATATTACGGCAATATGATATTAGTTTTGGTACTATTGATAATATAGCAAAGAAAGCAAAGAAGGTTTTTAATGTTAGAAGGATTAAGTCAGGACATGAGTATTCAGTTCTTTTCACTAAAGATAGTTTGAAAACACCGGAGTACTTTATTTATGAAAACACCCCCGTTGAATATATCGTTTTCGATTTGCGCGATACTCTAAATGTGTTTAGGGGTGAAAAGGAAATCATTAAACAAAGGAAGCAAATAAAAGGGAGTATTGAGTCGTCATTGTGGAATGCAATGGTTGAAGCCAATTCTGATCCTTTATTATCTATTGAACTTTCTGATATTTATGCATGGACGATCGATTTTTTTGGCATAGGAAAAGGTGATCAATTCAATATCATTTACGAAGAATCATTTGTTGATGAAAAACCAATACATCAAATAAAAGTAATCGCTGCGAATTTTGTACATCATAACTCGAATAATTATGCCTTTGCCTTTGTTGAAGGTGATAAAGAAGGTTACTTTGATGAGGAGGGGAAAAGTCTGCAAAAAGCATTTTTAAAAGCTCCGTTGCGATATTCGCGAATTAGCTCTAAGTTTTCTAATAACAGGTATCATCCTGTTTTGAAAAGGTATCGGGCTCATCATGGCGTTGATTATGCAGCGCCTACTGGTACACCTGTTCACACAATTGGTGATGGTGTTATTACCAAAAGAGGATATCAGGCAAATGGTGGCGGAAACTATCTTACCATTAAGCACAATAGTGTTTACTCAACAACTTATATGCATCTTTCCCGGTTTGCTAAAAGAATGAATGCAGGGACTAGAGTTAAGCAGGGTGAAACCATCGGATATGTTGGAGCAACCGGTCTCGCAACCGGTCCTCATTTAGATTTTAGAGTTTATAAAAATGGAACTCCAATAAATCCATTGAATATGAAATCACCTCCTGTATCGCCTGTGAAAGAAGAAAATGAGCTTAGATACAAACAGGAAATGGAAAAGTTGATGCAGGAATTAGGCCCGAAGGAAGTAATGACTTTAAAGTAATTGCTCAATTATTTTTGGGAAGAATTCATGTTCAAGTTTATGAATTTTTTCAGCAACATCTTCCGCAGAATCATTTGGTGAAATACTGCATTTGGCTTGAAATATGATTTTTCCTTCATCGTATTTCTCATTTACCATATGAATGGTAATGCCACTATTTGTCTCTTTATTTTCGACAACTGCCTGATGAACCTTCATGCCGTACATTCCTTTTCCACCATATTTTGGTAAAAGAGCAGGGTGAATATTGACAATAGAATTGGGATATTTACGCAGTAAATTAAGAGGAAGCAGCCAAAGAAATCCTGCTAAAACAACAAAATCGACCTTTTTTTCAACCAAAAAGTCAATTATTTTATCCGTTTCAGTAAATTCTGATCGGGAAAAAACTAAAGTTGGAATATTTAGGCTTCTTGCTCTGGAAAGTACAAAGGCATTGGCGTTGTTGGAAAGAATTGCCGAAATCTCGAATTCGGGTTTATCGCTAAAATACCTTGCGATATTTTCGGCATTACTCCCTGATCCAGAAGCAAATATAGCTAGTCGTTTCATGTTGTGTTTTCAAATGTAACTAAAACACACAAATATATGCAAAAGGCATTTCGCAGTGAAATAATTTCGCAGAAAAGGAAAAAGAATTACCTTTGACCGCAACTTTGTGAAATAAATTTGAATTATTTAGAGTAAATTTATTTCTTTGCACAGTTGAAAATTAATTAGTTTAAATATTTAATCACTTAAAATTTTAAAGTTATGTCTGATATTGCATCTAGAGTAAAAGCTATCATAGTTGATAAGTTGGGTGTGGACGAAACTGAGGTAACACTTGAGGCTAGTTTCACTAACGATCTTGGAGCTGATTCATTGGATACAGTTGAGCTTATCATGGAATTCGAAAAAGAATTTAATATCGCTATTCCAGACGATCAAGCAGAAAACATTGGTACTGTAGGTGACGCTATTTCTTACATCGGAGAAAACGCTAAGTAATTATTAACCAGAACCTTTTTTATGGAATTTAGAAGAGTAGTAGTGACTGGGCTCGGAACAATTAACCCAATTGGTAATTCTGTTGCTGAATATTGGGATAATTTGGAGAACGGAGTGGGTGGATCAGGATTGATTACTCATTTTGATGCTTCAAAGTTCAAAACTCAGTTTGCTTGCGAAGTTAAAAATTTCGAGCCTAATGATCATTTCGACCGCAAGGAAGTTAGAAAATTAGATTTGTATGCTCAGTATGCTTTGGTTGCGGCCAAACAAGCTATTGAAGATTCAAATCTGGACCTTGAATCGGAGGATTTAACAAGGGCTGGAGTAATCTGGGGTTCTGGTATTGGCGGAATTAAAACTTTCTTAGATGAAGTAACAGGATATGCAAACGGGGATGGAACTCCTCGTTTCTCTCCTTTCTTCATTCCTAAGATGATTTCTGATATTGCCGCCGGTCATATTTCTATGAAATATGGATTCCAAGGACCTAATTATGGTACTGTTTCTGCATGCGCTTCGGCTTCACATGCAATGATTGATGCAATGAATTACATTCGTTTGGGTAAAGCTAATATCTTTATTACAGGAGGTTCTGAGGCATCTATCAATGAAGCAGGTTTGGGTGGATTTAATTCTATGCAGGCATTATCTACAAACAACGAAGAGTATAAAACTGCATCTCGTCCGTTCTGTAATACCCGTGACGGTTTTGTTATGGGTGAGGGAAGTGGTTGCTTGATTTTTGAAGAATACGAGCACGCCAAAAAACGAGGAGCAAAAATTTATGCCGAAATTGTTGGTGGTGGAATGTCTGGTGATGCTTATCACCTAACAGCAACTCATCCGGAAGGAAGAGGTGCTATTAACGCTATGAAAATGGCGCTAGAAGACGCTTGTCTTAAACCGGAAGAAATTGATTATATCAATGTTCATGGAACTTCAACACCAATAGGTGATATTCCTGAAACAAAAGCGGTTAAGACTGTGTTTGGCGATCATGCCTATAAATTGAACATTAGTGCTACAAAATCAATGACAGGTCACTTGCTGGGAGCAGCAGGAGCTGTTGAAGCTATTGCCTGTATTTTGGCAATAAACAATCAAACAGTTCCTCCTACAATTAACTTTAGTGAGCAGGATCCAAACATTGATGAAAAACTAAATCTTACACTTCATAAAGCTCAAAAGCGCGAAATTCGTGCTGCCCTGAGTAATACATTTGGATTTGGTGGTCATAATGCTTCGGTTATTTTCAAATCATTCATTGAATAATTTGTGGTAAAGTCTATATTTCAATCCATAAAACTTTTTTTCTATCCTGAAAGGGAGTTTTATGGATTGTTTTTTGATTCACTGGGAGTCAAACCTAATAATCCGGATTTGTATGAGCTCGCTTTCATACACAAATCTGCAACCATCCAAAAAAAAGGTTACGGTTTAAATAATGAGCGTCTTGAATATCTTGGGGATGCTATTTTAGGTGCTGTAATCGCCGATATTCTTTACAAGTACTTTCCTAATAAGGACGAAGGTTTCCTTACTCAAATCAGATCTAAAATTGTCAGCAGACAATCCTTAAATAAGCTGGCAGTTAAAATTGAGCTCGACAAGCAGGTCGTCTCCAATGTGAACTTGAGTAACAACAAGCATATTTACGGAGATGCATTTGAAGCTTTTATTGGAGCTATTTACCTCGATCAGGGATATGACAAAACAAGAAAATTTATCGAGGATAAAATTTTTAGAACATACATTAATTTGGAAGAAGTGGTTACTGTTGAAACCAATTTTAAAAGCAAATTGATTGAGTGGGCCCAAAAAAACAAGAAAGATGTTTATTTTGATACACACGAAGGTGGTATTGATGATGCATTGAACTTGCCTTTGTTTACTTCTGAAGTTGAAGTGGAAGAAGTGAAAATGGGTACAGGAAAGGGAACATCTAAAAAGGAAGCCCAACAAAAAGCAGCTCAAGAGGCTCTTACGCGAATAAGTCAAATGGAATTGGCTTGCTAAATCTCTCCAATTACATCCTGTTATTGATTATCAAAAAGAAATTTGTGGTTTACGTTATGTAGAATGTGTGTTTTGGCGTCTTATTTTGTGCATAAAATGGCATAAAAAAAGGACGGTAACCACAACCGCCCTTTCATCTAACTATTAACCAAAATTTTTAATCAAGGAGATTGTTTCTAATAGATTCGCTCTCCGTTGGCAAATATAGTGTCAAATTATTAACTTCAAAGTCGATTTTGTGAAAATTTATCAAAAATCAGCCATTTTTGTCTAAAATAGATTAAATCCAAATCTATAAAGTGGTAATGAATTTAGCAACTGGAATTTTAGTAATAGCGGCCATTTAAACTTGTGTTAAAGATTGTTAAGCTGGAATAGCTACAGCTGGTTTTTTTTATATTTGTATTTATGAATCAAAAATATATTTGGCTTGTAACAATTGTACTCTGTATTTCCTTATCTGGATTGATATTGGTTCAGATTAACTTTTTTCAGTCAGCTTCTAAAATTAAAGAAGAACAACTAGCTCTTACTGTTAGTAAGGCATTAGATCAGGTTGTCTCGGAATTGGAAAGAGCAGAAAAAGAACAGATTATTTTGGAAGGTGATGTTTCCAGCTTTAATAACGGTGCAATTATCAGTTCCAAAAGTTCAGGGTTTAATATTATTATACCCATGGACTTCACTCATGAAAAGGCCAGATTGAGTATTTATTCAGAAAATACGGAATACAATATTGGAGAGGGGTATTTAAATCCGGAAGGAATATCCGGGCTTTCAAAAATGCAGTCGCAGTTCACTAAAACTTTAGAGTCGGGAAACTCCCGGTACGCTTTGATTGCGGGTCAATTAGCCAATTCTCGGCTACCTTTGAGTGAAAGGATAAAAATGGAAAAATTACCACAGCTTATTCAGGAAAAACTTCGTGAAAATGGAATCAAACTGAATTTTGAGTATGCGGTAAAATCAAACAATAAATTCGAAAAAAGATCAAAGAATTATTTTCGAAATCCTTCTTTTGAAAAATACAGCAAGCAATTGTTTCCCAATGATTTTTTCTCCAATTTAAATTTTTTATATATTTATTTCCCAGGACAACAGAGGTATATGTTCAAATCATATTCTTTGTTACTCCCATCTTTCATATTGACTCTGGTTTTAATTCTTTCCAGTGCATTCACTATTTTCATTATCTTTCGTCAGAAAAGGTTATCAAATATAAAGAATGACTTCATTAATAATATGACTCATGAGTTTAAGACTCCTATTGCAACTATTTCGTTAGCTTCTCAAATGCTGAAGGATAATACTGTTACCACAACAGCATCAACAAGAGATCATATTGCTAAGATTATTAATGACGAAAGCCGGAGGTTAACCTATCAGGTTGAAAAGGTTCTGCAAATGGCTGTTTTTAATGAGGTTAGAATGAAATTGAAATTGAAGACAATTAGTGTTCATAAAATAATTCAAAATTTATTGCCTAACTTTACAATAAGAGTTGAGGATAGAAAGGGGAACATGTATCAGAATATTGATGCAGAGCATGATTTGGTAATGGCTGATGAAGTTCATTTGAGTAATGTGATTGCAAATTTATTGGATAATGCCATTAAATATAGTAAAGATGCTCCCGAAATAAGTATTAGTACAAGGAATAAAAATAAGGGTATCGTTATAACAATTACCGATAATGGTATCGGAATAACAAAAGAAGATCAAAAAATGGTATTTGAACGCTTTTTTAGAGTACATACTGGAAATGTTCATGATGTTAAAGGATTTGGTTTGGGATTGTCTTACGTTAAAAAAATTGTAGATGCCCACAATGGACAGGTTAGTGTTGACAGTATACTTGATAAAGGATCCAAATTTGAAATATATCTTCCCTTAAAAAAATAGATACATATGGAACAAGTTAAAATTTTATTAGCAGAAGATGATGCTAATCTAGGACTTCTGTTAAAAGAGTATTTGGTTGCAAAAGGCTACAACACCACACTTCGTGAAGATGGAGATAAGGCATACGATGAATTTTTAAAAAATCCATATGATCTGTGTATTTTTGATATCATGATGCCACATAGGGATGGTTTTACTTTGGCCAAGGATATTCGTTTGATCAATAGTGAGATTCCAATCATTTTCCTAACTGCGAAGTCGATGAAAGAAGATGTTCTGGAGGGTTTCAAGTTGGGAGCTGATGATTATATGACAAAGCCTTTTAGTATGGAAGAGCTATTGGTTCGTATCGAAGCTGTTTTAAGAAGAACTTCAGGGGTGAAAAGTGAAAATACCCAGGAGGAGTTTAAATTAGGGCGCTTTTTATTCGATTCAAAGAAGCAATTTCTTCAGGATGGCGAATCGACAATTAAGCTGACAACGAAAGAATCAGAATTGTTAAAGCTTCTTTGTAATAATGTGAATAAAGTTTTGGAGCGAAATTTAGCTCTTAGAACGATTTGGTCCGACGATAATTATTTTAATGCCAGAAGTATGGATGTGTATATTACTAAGCTAAGAAAGCATTTAAAGCCTGAGCCGGGCATTGAGATCATCAATGTTCATGGCAGAGGATATAAACTAATCATGTAATAGTTACATGATATAAAAAACGCCGGTTATTTGACCGGCGTTTTTTTTATGAGATATTTACTCTGAAACCTTTTCAGTAGAATCAAATTGTTCTGCTTTCTTTTCTTTTTTAGCGACTTCTTTTTCGCGTTGTATCATATCCTGATACATACTCCGCATGAATTTAATCCCAAATTGTAAAGCGTCTTTTTTGCTCTGGAAATTTGATTTGATTAATTGATGCATGCTTAATTCTTCACTTGGATCATCGGTATAATAAAAAATATCGATATTGGGTCTGTTCCCTTTCTTTTTGATTTCCATTCCGAACCAGGTTTCGAATTCCTGATCTCCTACTTTAATATGACGTACAAATTTTATCATCTTCTGTTTTTTTTCTTTTGCGAAGATACTTCATTTTTTTTAAAGGATGGATATTCAAATTTGAGATGGTAAAAAAAAGAGGATCTTCAATTAAAGATCCTCAAAATTTATAAAGTAATTTACTTTTTATAATGAAAGCTGAGGGTTGGTAACATCAGAAAGTATCTCATGATAGCGACCCGAATAATTTTCCAGACACCAATTTTTAAGTTTCTCAAAATCGGTTGGAGTTAGCCACTGAATGGCTTTTGTCAACTCTTTACGAAAAAGAGCAAAATCAAAACTAACATTAGCGAGTACGATTTTTGTTTGTTCAAGCATGATTATTCAAGTTTATAGTTTTTAACAGAACTCGTTGCACTAAGCTACAATTTTCTTTGAGGATTGAAGAATACATTAAGAAGTCTTAACATTTTTTACAGTTTTATTAACGAAATCTTATTCATTTTTTATTGCCAAACTGAAGGCATAAAAAAAGGAGCTGTTATAGCTCCTCATTCTGTTTCTTTTCCAACTCTTTAATCTTTTTTTCCTGATTGTTCAATAATACCATCGATATTGTAAGGATGAACATGACTATCAGTTCAATATAGATTCCGCTCCTGTCAGGGGTTTCTGCCGAAGAGTTCAGGAGGTTTAATATTGCCGCCACCATTATTAAAAAGGTGGACATGATTAGTAGGAGTTTAATTAGTTTCATGTGTTTTTGATTTTAGCCAATCTTTTATAGGTAAGTTGTGGAGTAATTGTTCCAGATGAACTTTATTTATAGAATGAAATTATTAAAAAATCAGTTCAAAAAAAAATGGCCTTCCTAAGAAAGCCAAAGTATTTTATTTTTCCGGGACAAAATCCGGTTTTTTTAATTCCAATCTGTTTTTTACAGGATTCGCATAGATTTCCAGGAATATCTGATTTAATCTTTCAATATTTCCTTCATCCGGATTAATTTTCTTTTCCATGTGTTTTAAGAAAAGATCCTTTTCTTCAGGTGTATATTTATCCGCGAACTCATCCGTTTTGTTTACGATATCGTGGGCAATGTAATTGTCAGGCCAAAGTTTGTAGTTCTTGTGTATTCTGTAGTCAATCAAATCAGCAAGAGCTTTAAATTTATCTCTGCTGTCATCCATTTCTTCAATAACGTCAAGCATTATAGAGATTGGTTTTCCGATTACAAAATTAACACGGCCTTTTTCATTAACCATTCCTTTGATCATGCTTCGTAAATCGTCCTTAGGAGTTTTCTTAAAACCTTCGTCGGTTTCTTTTTTGTATACTTCTATGGTTTTCATTGCATCGCATGGCTCGTATTCATATGAAATAGCAACAGGAACAATTCGTAAGCTTTTAAAGTGCTCCGAGAAAGCAACATCTCCACTCATTTGCAGCATTTTCAGCAAACTTTGTTGAGTTCTGTCATCACCATCTTTGGTTCGCCCTTCTCGTTGTGCTATCCAAACAGATGATTTTTTAGTGTTTAATGCATACTGTATGTAAGATGATAATTGCTTTGAGCTGGTAAGCATCTGACGAACAGTTACGTTTCTTTGTACAACAAAGCTTTTGTTTAGTTTAACTAAATCGGCTATCCACGGTTGAATTAGAAGATTACTGCCGATAGCTATTTCAGTTGTTTCAAAACCATTGTTGTAAAGCATCACGTTAAGTAAGGCAGAATCCAAAATGATATCTCTATGATCCGAAATAAATAAATAACTTTCTTTTGGATCAAGATTTTCCAGTCCATCAATGGTTATGCCTTTGGTGGTGTGGTCAATAATGTGTTGTGCCAGTCGTACAATGAAGTTGCTCTGAAATTCCTTTATTGTTTTTACTTCTCCCAATGCTTTCACAATCATCTCTTTCGAGAATCCTGGAAATAACTGTTGCGAGAATCGAATAAAAGCTTCTTCTTTTATTAAACGTCCTATGGTTTCTACAACCTCGGAATCGTTATATGGTCGAATAGCATCAAAATCTGAGTCAGTGAACATTGCTTGGTTCTTTTTGTTTTAAGGAAAGGCAAAAATAAGCAAATTATATGGAATGTTTAGGAAATGGTGCCTGCTTTTTGTTTTTATTGATGTTTAACTCCCTTGAAATTCAAATATTTGCATTTGTACATAGGTGTACTATCTCGCTGGGTTTGGGGAGGATGGCTATTAATTAGAGTATTGCAATAACTGTCAATTCGACAGGAAAGCTATTTGAATCAATCTTGGCAGAGAATTTGAGTTTTCACATCTTAAAGGTCTGTTAAATTAATTGGAGGAATTATAATGGGTGGAATTTGGATCATATTTATTGCTTTTACCTTGTTAAGCTGGCTGGTGAGTAGTCAATTGAAAACAAGATTTAAAAGGTATTCTCAAATACCTACTGCGAATGGCATGACAGGACGCGAGGTGGTTGAGCAGATGTTAAGGGATCATGGTGTGAGAGGGGTAAAGATTGGTTCTGTTGACGGACAGTTGTCGGATCATTATAATCCGGAAGATAAAACCATTAATCTTAGTAAGGATGTTTATTATGGTAGAAGTATCGGTGCAGCAGCCGTAGCCGCGCATGAAACCGGTCATGCAATTCAACATGCCGAAGCATATGCATGGCTGCAAATGAGATCTGCTTTAGTCCCTGTTGTTAGTTTTAGTTCTAAGTGGGTGCAGTGGGTGCTTTTGGCAGGAATTGTTATGGTGAATACTTTCCCTCAGTTGCTTTTGGCAGGGATTGTATTGTTTGCAGGTACTACTCTTTTTAGCATTGTTACCCTACCTGTTGAGGTGGATGCTAGTCGGAGAGCATTGGTTTGGTTGAAAACATCAGGTATTACTACTTATGAAACTCAGAAAAGCGCTTTTGATGCATTGAAATGGGCGGCGTATACTTATTTTATTGCGGCTCTGTCTTCCTTGGCTGCATTACTTTACTATGTAATGATTTATTTGGGAAGAAGAGGTTAGGCATCTAAGAAATAAAGAATAGAAAAGTATTGTCCTTTTATTACCAGAAGATTTATTGTCTGGTGTAAAAGGACTTTTTCCATTCTTACTTCGTGTTATTTTCAGATCAATTGATTTCAGGTATTTGTAATTGTTCTGCTAAAAAGGAAAGAATTTAGAATCCTTTTCTTATTTTTAATCTTTCAAAATAAGAAAAAGAGATATGACTAAAATAGCAAAATACGGATTTGTGCTTTCCTTCGTTTGGGTAGGATTTTTATTGGCGATTAGTTTTATGGAAGCTTGGGTTAAGTTTCGGGCTGTTTCGCTCGACCTTCCAACAGGCTTGGATGTGGGAGTTCATGTATTCGGTGCTTTAAATATGATTGAGCGCATCTTCTCCGTTGCACTTTTGGTTTATGTATTTATCTATTATACCGATAAAGTTGTTGTGCTTACGGGTTTAACGATTTTCACTTTTGTAGTTGCTCAGTCTGGGTATTTACTTCCTGAATTAAATCAGCATGCACAGTTAATTATTATGGGAATGGTGCCTGAGAAAAATTCAATTCATCACATATACGTGCTTATGGAAGTTGTGAAATTGGTGGCATTGTTGGTTTTGGGTTCCAGACAAGTGCGAATATTTAAGCAGACATAGTTTTCCTGAAATTGTAATTTCATAACGTTTTGTATTCTTAAAATGCAGATAGAAACCGCGTAAGGTATGGTTTTTTGTGTGTTTGTTAAAAAACAAACAAATGAGTTTGTGGCAAAATTCAGATCTTCCCCAAAATAGTTTTAATAGCTGTTACTTTAAATTGGTAGATTTTACTCTTATATTTAATTGATTGTAGAGTTGTAGGCATTAAAATTTGAAGAATTTCTCTAAAAAACGGCTAAAACATTAAATGGTGTTGTAAAACATATGTATTGATAATTGAAAATGTGCATGTTGTATGGCATATTTTTGGTGTGATGGTTTGCGAAGAGTTCGATTAAAATTAACACTAATGTTAAAATAATAACATTAGAATGGTCAAAAAATGCCTTTTGGGGCCTTTCTTCAAGCTTGTTTAGAATGAATAAAAAGACTGAATAGTTTCATATTTGTGCCATTTAGAATGGGTCTTGATACGGAGTTGTGCAAACGTTTTCATTAATGCTTTAAAAAATTATCTTTGTTTCGTAAATAGACTAAAAACTTCTGTTTTGTTGATTTAAGAAGTTTATTAGTAACACGGTAAAAACTATTTTTCGATGAACAAGATAATCTCAATAAAAGAGGCAGTTGCTAAACTGCAGGATGGAATGACCATCATGATCGGAGGATTTCTTTCGGTTGGAACTGCGAATAATATGATCGATCAGATTGTTTCTTCTGACGTTAAAAATTTAACAATTATTTGTAATGATACGGCTTTCGCAGATAAAGGTCTGGGAAAATTGATTGCTAACAAACAGGTTGTTAAGGTGATTACTTCTCATATTGGAACAAATCCTGCCACGATTGAGCAGATGAATAATGGTGAAATTACGGTAGAGTTTAGTCCTCAGGGCACATTAGCCGAGCGTGTTCGTTCTGGCGGAGCAGGTTTAGGTGGGGTTCTTACTCCAACAGGTTTGGGAACTATGGTGGCCGATGGTAAGGAGATTATAACCGTTGATGGAAAAGAGTTTTTATTGGAGAAACCTTTGCGGGCAGATGTTGCTTTGATTGGAGCAAGCATTTCTGACACTCTGGGCAATCTTACTTATAGAGGAACTACTCAGAATTTTAATCCATTGATGGCTACTGCAGCCGATTTGGTAATTGTAGAAGCTAAGCAGATGGTAGAGGCTGGAACACTGAAACCGGAAGAGGTGAAAACTCCATCTATTTTTGTGGATTTTATTGTAAACAACTAACTAATATAGACAAATGGAAAAGGCAATGATAAGAATGCGCATGAGTTCTCATGATGCTCATTATGGTGGAAATTTAGTTGATGGAGCAAAAATGCTCCAGTTATTTGGTGATGTAGCAACAGAATTATTAATTCGTCGTGATGGTGATGAAGGATTGTTTGCTGGATACGAAAATGTTGAATTTTTGGCTCCTGTTTATGCAGGTGATTACATCGAAGCTGTTGGCGAAATTATTAAAGAAGGCAACTCAAGCCGTAAAATGACTTTCGAGGCCCGAAAAGTGATTGTACCAAGAACAGATATTTCTGAATCTGCAGCTGATTTTTTGGAAGAACCGGTAGTTGTTTGCAGAGCTGTTGGAACTTGTGTTACTCCAAAAAAATCTCAACGTAAATAAAAACTAAGCCATGGAAAAACTGATCATTACAGCAGCCATTTGTGGCGCAGAGGTTACAAAGGAGCACAATCCAAATGTGCCTTATACTATCGAAGAATGTGTGCGTGAAGCAGGTTTGGCTTACGAGGCAGGAGCTAGTATTATTCATCTTCATGTAAGAACCGATGATGGAACTCCTACTCAAGATAAGAATCGTTTCAAAATGGTGATGGACGCGATTCACGCTAAATATCCTGATGTAATCATTCAGCCATCAACAGGTGGCGCAGTGGGTATGACCAACGATGAAAGATTACAGCCAACAGAATTGAATCCTGAAATGGCAACTTTAGATTGCGGAACTTTAAATTTTGGCGGCGATGAGATCTTCGAGAATACTGAAAATACCATTAAATATTTCGGTGAGAGAATGATCGAGAGAGGGATTAAACCTGAATTGGAAGTGTTTGATAAATCGATGATTGATATGGCTCTTCGTCTTCATAAGAAAGGATTTATAAAATCGCCGATGCACTTCGATTTTGTAATGGGAGTGAACGGTGGTATCTCAGGTACACTGCGCGATTTTGTTTTCTTAAGAGAAAGTATTCCTGCTGATGCAACTTATACCGTTGCTGGTATTGGTCGTTTTGAATTTCCATTGGCAACGGCTGCTATTGTTGATGGTGGTCATGTGCGTGTTGGATTCGAGGACAATACAATGATTTCGAGAGGTGTTGTTGCAGAATCGAATGGTCAGTTGGTTGAGAAAGTAGTTCGTTTGGCGAAGGAATTAGGTCGCGAAATTGCAACACCAGCCGAGGCTCGGGAAATTTTAGGATTAAAACAAAAGTAAGATTAGATAAATAAGAAAAGAGATCTTAAATCTAACATCTCATATCTGATAAAGGAAATGAACAAAGGAAATAAATACGGAACACACAGGGTACTTGAACCAAAGGGTACTCTTCCACAACCAGCTCATAAGTTGGATAACAACATGTCGATTTACGACAATGAGGTTTTAATTGATGTTCAAACATTGAATATTGATTCGGCAAGTTTTACTCAGATTAAGGGTGCTTGTGAGGCGGATAAAGCAAAAATGGAAGAAATGATTCTTGCTATTGTTGCTGAGCGTGGTAAAATGCAAAATCCGGTAACGGGTTCTGGTGGAATGTTGATTGGAACAGTTAAGGCTGTTGGTCCTAACTTTCCAAATCAGGATTTAAAAGTTGGTGATAAGATAGCCACATTGGTTTCATTATCATTAACTCCTCTTAATATCGAAAAGATTACAAATATTAATCTTTCTAACGATCAGGTTGATGTAGATGCGCAGGCTATTCTTTTTGCGAGTGGTTTATATGCAGTTCTTCCAACTGACTTGCCTGAGAAATTAGCTTTGGCGGCTTTAGATGTTGCCGGTGCTCCTGCTCAGGTAGATCGTTTGGTGAAAGAAGGCGACACGGTTTGTATCATCGGTGGTGGTGGAAAATCGGGTGTGCTTTGCTGCTATCAGGCAATGCAGAAAATTGGACCAAAGGGAAAAGTAATTGTTGTGGAGTATTCGAAAGAAAACGCACAACGGATTAAAGATCTTGGTTTAGCTACAGATGTTCTTGTTGGTGATGCGACAGATGTAATGGATGTTTACAAAAGAGTAACCGAAATTACAGGTGAAGAAGGTTGTGATGTAGTTATTAATAATGTAAATGTTGCTTCTACCGAAATGTCATCTATTTTAATTACCAAAGACAGAGGTTGTGTTTACTTCTTCTCAATGGCTACTTCATTTAGTAAAGCGGCTCTTGGAGCAGAGGGAGTTGGTAAAGACGTTGATATGATTGTAGGGAATGGTTATGCAATTGGGCACGCCGACCTAACACTTGATATCATTAGAAGATCAAAAGGAATTAGAGAATTGTTCGAAAAATTATACGTGTAATGACTAACAACGACAGACGTAGAGAAATGTTTCCTGAGGTAACCGATATTCAGTGGAATGACTGGAAATGGCAGGTACGTAACCGTATTGAAACACTGGATCAGTTAAAGAAATACATTAGCTTAACTGAAGAGGAAGAAGAAGGAGTTCGCAGATCATTGGCATCATTGCGTATGGCTATTACTCCATACTACATGACTCTGATTGATCAGGAAAACCCAAACTGCCCGATTCGTAAGCAGGCAATTCCAACAGCTGCAGAAGTTCATTATTCTAATGCAGATCTTTTGGATCCATTGCACGAGGATGAGGATTCTCCTGTTCCAGGTTTAACTCACCGTTATCCGGATCGTGTTTTGTTTCTGATTACTGATATGTGTTCGATGTATTGCCGTCATTGTACCCGCCGTCGTTTTGCAGGTCAGTCCGATACTTCAACTCCTCAGGATAATATTGAGAAGGCAATTGAGTACATCGCAAATACGCCGCAGGTGAGAGATGTAGTACTTTCCGGTGGCGATGCTTTATTGATCAGTGATGATAAATTGGAGTATATTATTAGCCGTTTGCGAGCTATTCCTCATGTTGAGATTATTCGTATTGGAACTCGTACTCCTGTTGTTTTACCACAGCGCATCACCGATAATTTGGTGAATATGTTGAAGAAATATCATCCAATTTGGGTGAATACTCATTTCAATCACTCTAATGAGATGACTGAAGATTCTAAAAATGCATTGGCTCGTATGGCAGATGCAGGTATTCCTTTAGGAAATCAATCGGTTCTTTTAAGAGGGGTGAATGATTGTGTTCATATCATGAAAAAGTTAATGCACAACTTAGTAATGAACCGAGTTCGTCCGTACTACATTTATCAGTGCGATCTTTCTATGGGATTGGAGCATTTCAGAACTCCGGTATCAAAAGGAATTGAGATCATTGAGAATCTTCGTGGCCATACTTCTGGTTTTGCAGTGCCAACTTTTGTAGTTGATGCTCCGGGAGGAGGAGGAAAAACTCCGGTGATGCCTCAGTATGTAATTTCTCAGAGTCCTGGAAAAGTGGTAATGAGAAATTTTGAAGGGGTGATTACAACCTATACCGAACCTGCTCATTACGATAATAAATGCACTTGTCCTGATTGTACTGCGAATGAGAAACATGAAGGAGTTGCATCTCTTTTAAATGGAGATAAATTATCTATAGAACCAGATTATTTGGCTAGAAAAGACAGAAATAAAAAGAAAGATGCCGTTTCTTAACGACATAGAAAATTATAAAAGTCTTTCGATTGTAGGACTTGCAAAAAATACCGGGAAAACCGAGTGTTTGAACTACGTGCTGTCCCGACTTAGGGATAGCCGTAAACAAATTGCACTTACCTCGATTGGTATTGATGGTGAAAACCGTGATCAGGTTACTCAAACCAACAAGCCCGAAATAGAGCTTAGCGAAGGGATGATTTTTGTGACTTCGGAATTGCATTACAAACAGCGAAAGCTGATATCTGAAGTGATAGATGTTTCCCGTCAATCAACCAGTTTAGGTCGGTTGGTAAGCGCAAAAGCGTTGAGTAAGGGTAAGGTTCTTTTGTCGGGACCTGTCAGCAATCATTCCATTAAGGAGTTAATTGCTGATTTAAAAAATAAAGGAGTAGAGCTGTGCATTGTTGATGGTGCTTTATCCCGAAAAAGTATAGGTTCGCCAGCTGTAACCGAGGCCATGATTTTGGCAACAGGAGCAGCACTTTCGGCAAATATTACGCAATTGGTTTACAAAACCAAATATGTGTATGACTTGATTCAGTTGCCGGAAATTGAACTGAATTTGAAAACTCAATTTGCTGAAGTTGATAATGGCATTTGGGCAATTGATTCGGAAGGAAATGCAAGGGATACAGGAATAAGTTCTGTTTTGTTGATCAAGAAAGAAAAAGACAAGCTTTTTCAGCATGGCAATTGCTTTTTTGTGAGTGGTGCTGTAACTGATCAGTTTTTAGATTTTTTGAAAAATCAGAAACAGATTTCTGAAATCAAATTGATTGTAAGGGATTTCACAAGAGTTTTTGCCAAGCCTGAAACCTATTATGCTTTTGTTAAGCGAGGTGGAAGTGTACAGGTTTTGAATAAAACCAATTTGATAGCGATAACAATCAATCCGGTTTCGCCGGATGGGTACCGATTGAATTCGGATGACTTGAAAAGTGCATTGCAGGATAAGGTAAATGTACCGGTTTACGATATAAAAAAAATGTAGAAATGTTTCGGGAAATAGTATCACATACAAGCGGATTGCAATTTCTGGTGGAGAATCTGGGTGTAAGATCTCCAATGGGAAGACGCTACCTGCTGGATTCGAAAATGATGTGCTGCGAAAAGGAAATTACTGCAGAATTGAATTTGGTGGATCGGGTAGTGAAAGCTTTGGAATTGAATTCAGATTTGATTTCTCAAATTCAGAACAAATTAGCTCAGTTGCGCGATATCCGCGGAAGCGTGAATAATTTACTTGGAAATTTGGTGCTCGATGATGTTGAGTTGTTCGAAATTAAGGTATTTGCATTGGTCGCTCAGGAAATAGTTGAGCTTCAAAAAGAAGGAAAGCAGAGTTTTCTTGAAATTCAGGATTTGAGTCAATTAATTCGTTTGTTGGATCCTCAGAATACAAAAATTCCATCTTTTTACATCTACGATAATTACTCAATAGATTTAGCGGAAGCTCGTAAAGAGTTAAAATTAGCGAAGAGTAAAAATGAAGATTCTGAATTGGATATTGAAGTTTTATTCAATAAAGCACAAGTAATTGAGGCAAAGGTTCGTGAGGATCTATGTTCTAAAATCTCTTTACACGGAGCTGGTTTAGCAAATGCATTGCAGCAACTCGCGCACTTGGATTTGTTGATCGCGAAAGCTGTTCAAGCTAAAAGTTTACACCTGAGTAAGGGAGAAGTATCTAAAGAAAATACAATATACCGGGGCTTGTTCAACCCAATGATTAAAAATGAATTGGCAAACCAAAATAAAGAATATCAAGCCATTGATATTGAGCTTGAAAAATCGGTTTGTTTGATTACAGGAGCAAATATGGCTGGGAAAACGGTGGTATTAAAAACACTCGCTCTTTGTCAGTATTTGTTTCAATTTGGTTTTTTTGTTCCGGCAACATCGGCACAAATCAGCATTGTTGATCAAGTTATGATATCAGTAGGCGATGAGCAATCAGAATTGAACGGCTTGTCTTCTTTCGCATCGGAAATGTTGAATGTGAGCCGTATGGTAAAAGATTCTAAAAGCCATAACAATGTTTTGGTTTTGATTGATGAATTGGCTCGGACAACAAATCCGGTAGAAGGACTGGCTATTGTGAATGCTGTAGCAGCTATTTTTTATCATGGAAAAATAAAAAGCGTAATCACTACACATTACAGTGGTTTAAAATCCAAATTCAGAAAACTTCGGGTGAAAGGTCTGGACAAGGATTTGGGGGCAAATGTAATCACCCACAAAAATATTAACAGTTATATGGATTATTCATTGGTAGAGGATCTGGAAGGGGAAGTTCCTCACGAAGCGCTTCGGATTGCTTCTTTATTGGGAATCGATAAAGAGATAATTGAACGGGCGCAGAACCAATTAGCGTGTAAGAACAAATTATGAGTTATTAGTTATAAATGATGAATTGTGTAATACAGTTTCTTGATTTATAATTCATAATTCTTAAATCATAATTAGGAAGAAATGGAGAGGAGTAAACTAGGTCTTGACTTTGAAAAAGTTGGATACGCCAAAGAGGTGTCGAAACGAATTGCAGACGATGTTCAAAAATTCGTAGACAACTACTCAACTGTTGCAGTTGAGCGTACTTTGTGTCGTCTTTTGGGAATCGACGGAGTTGATAAAAATGAGGTGCCGTTACCAAATGTTCTTGTTGATGAATTGCAGGAAAAAGGGGTGTTGAGCGAAGGTGTAATGTTCTTTTTGGGAAATGCTGTTATCGAAACAGGATTAAACCCACAAGAAATTGCTGAAAAAATTGCTGTTGGTCAATTGGATCTAACTAAGATTCCGGTTCACTCAACCGAAGAAATTCATAAAGCAATTCAACCTTTTGTGATGAAAAGCATTCAGGTAATCAGAGATCGCAAAGCGAAAAGAGATAACTACCTGAATACAATTGGTGAAGGAAACAAACCGTATTTGTACGTGATTGTGGCTACCGGAAATATTTTCGAAGATGTTGTTCAGGCAGAGGCTGCCGCTCGTCAAGGTGCTGATATTATTGCAGTAATCAGAACTACCGGACAAAGCTTGCTTGACTATGTTCCTTACGGAGCAACCACCGAAGGATTTGGTGGAACCGTTGCAACACAGGAGAATTTCCGAATTATGCGTACTGCATTGGATAAGGTGGGCGAAGAGGAAGGTCGTTACATTCGTTTGTGTAATTACTGTTCTGGTTTGTGTATGCCCGAAATTGCTGCAATGGGTGCAATCGAAGGTTTGGACGTGATGTTGAATGACGCATTGTACGGCATACTTTTCCGCGATATCAACATGCAGCGTACAATTGTTGATCAGTACTTCTCTAGATTATTGAACGGTTTTGCCGGTGTTATTATCAATACCGGAGAAGATAACTACCTAACAACTGCTGATGCATTCGATGAGGCTCACACAGTTCTGGCCTCCGATTTTATTAATGAGCAGTTGGCATTGGTTGCAGGTATTCCTGAAGAGCAAATGGGATTGGGGCATGCGTTTGAAATGACTCCTGATTTGGAAAATGGATTCCTTTATGAGTTGGCGCAGGCGCAAATGATCAGAGAGATTTTTCCGAAAGCACCTTTGAAATATATGCCTCCAACAAAATTTATGACCGGTAATGTATTTAAAGGCCATGTTCAGGATGCATTGTTCAATCAAATTTCAATTTGGACCGGACAGGGAATTCAGTTGTTGGGAATGCTTACAGAAGCAATTCACACACCATTCATGTCCGACAGATATCTTTCTATTGAAAATGCTAAATACATCTTCAACAACATGAAGAGTATTGGCGACGAGATGGAATTTAAAGAAGGCGGAATCATTCGTCAGCGAGCAGCAAAAGTTCTTGATGATGCAACTGAATTGGTTGTGAAAATCGAAAAAGAAGGATTGTTTACAGCACTTGAAAAAGGAATTTTTGCTGACATCAAACGCCCGAAAAACGGCGGTAAAGGTTTAGCTGGAGTTGTGGAAAAAGGAAGCAACTACTTCAATCCGTTTATTGAATTATTGCATAAGAAGTAACAAGTATAAAGTAACAAGTTCAAAGTATCAAGTCCAAAGATTTGTGTTTTTGGAGTTGGGAAGTCCCCCCTTTCAGGGGGGATTAGGGGGGTGTTAAAAGACACAACTGCGATTGCATTTGATATTTAAAATATAAGGAGACAAAAATATGAGTGGAGGTCTTTATTCAACTGATTCCAACGAATTTGATAAAACACTTGATCTAACTAAGATCAAGCCTTACGGTGATACCATGAACGATGGTAAAACTCAGGTGAGTTTTACTTTGCCGGTAGTCAAAGGTGACGAGGCTATTGAAGCTGCCAAGCAAATGATGAGGAAAATGGGTTTTGAAAATCCTCAGGTTGTATATGTGCAGGAGTTGATGGCAGGATTTACATTTTTCAATTGTTATGGAAATTGTATTCATACTGTCGATTTTACAGGAATTACTGTTCCTAAAGTGGAAGCAACGGCTATGGATATGCACGAAACTGATGATTTCATTAAAGAAAACATTGGTCGCCCGATTCGGGTTCTAGGAGCCAGTACAGGTTCCGATGCACATACTGTAGGTATTGATGCAATCATGAATATGAAAGGTTTTGCCGGACATTACGGTTTGGAGCGTTACGAAATGATGGAAGCTTTAAACATGGGAAGTCAGGTGCCAAACGAAGAGTTTATCGCAAAAGCAATAGAATTTCAGGCGGATGTTCTTTTGGTATCGCAAACAGTAACTCAAAAAGATGTTCACATTAAGAATTTGGTGGAACTGGTTGAGCTAATGGAAGCTGAAGGATTGCGCGAGAAAGTAATTTTGATTTGTGGCGGACCGCGGATTTCTCATGAGTTGGCTAAAGAATTGGGTTACGATGCAGGTTTTGGAATGAACAAATATGCCGATGATGTGGCATCATATGCAGCACAGGAATTGAGCAGAAGAATAAATAAATAGTACCGAGTCGTTAGTACTTAGTAGCTAGTCGAACTAGTTACTAAAATCTAAAAACTAGTTACTGATATCTAACTACTTATTACTCAAAAGACATGGATAAAAATGAAATTAGAGAGGTAATTGCCAGGAGAGCTGCTCTTGAACTGCACGATGGTGATGTAGTAAATCTTGGAATCGGACTGCCAACAATTATCCCAAATTACGTTCCTGATGATGTGAATGTGATTTTACAATCGGAAAACGGATTGTTGGGGATGGGTGTTGCTCCTGCTGAAGGAGAAGAAGACCCTGATTTTGTGAATGCCGGAGGCGGATTTATCACTTGTAAAAATGGCGCCAGCAGTTTCGATAGTTCTGTTTCTTTTGGAATCATTAGAGGTGGTCATGTGGATGTTACTATTTTGGGAGCCCTTCAGGTAGACGAAAAAGGAAATTTAGCAAACTGGATTATTCCAGGTAAAAAAACTCCGGGAATGGGAGGAGCTATGGACTTGATCGTTGGAGCCAAAAGAGTGATTCTTGCTATGGAACATACTGCCCGGGGAAGTCACAAAATCATGACAGATTGTGATCTCCCATTAACCGCAGCGGGTCAGGTTAATATGATTATCACAGAAATGGGTGTAATGAATATTGTTCCGGAAGGAATTCTTTTAAAAGAGATCAATCCATTATTTAGCATTGAGCAAATTCAGGAAGCTACCGATGCAAAATTAATTATTGCTGAGGATTTAATTGAAATGAGAAAAAACTAGATATGAGCAAAGTATATATTGTTGCAGCCAAGCGAACTGCAATCGGGAAATTTTTAGGAGCACTAACTCCTGTAAAAGCTGCTGATTTGGCAGCAACAGTAATCAAGAACATCATTGAAGAAACCGGCGTTGATGCGGCAAAAATAGATGAGGTTGTTGTGGGTAACATCCTTATGGCTGGTCAAGGTCAGGGGATTGCCCGTCAGGCTTCTATTAAAGCTGGTATTCCTCAGGAAGTGCCGGCATACGGAATCAATATGATTTGTGGTTCGGGGATGAAAACAATCAATTTGGCTTATGCAAATATTAAAGCCGGTGAAGCGAATTTGATTCTTGCCGGTGGAACTGAGAACATGTCGGATGCTGGTTTTGTGATGCCGGGTACTGTTCGTGGCGGACACAAAATGATGGATTTAAAAGCCGTTGACCACATGGTTTTGGATGGTTTAACAGATGCTTTTGAAGGATATCATATGGGAATTACAGCAGAAAATATTGCTGCTAAATACAACTTAACCCGCGAAGAGCAGGATGCTTTTTCGTTTGCTTCTCAGCAAAAAGCAATGGCAGCTCAGGATAATGGACATTTTAAAAATGAAATTGTTCCTGTAGAGATCAAATCCCGTAGAGAAACGACCATTTTCGATACTGATGAATTTATTAATCGTGGAACCAGCGTAGAAAAATTAGCAGGCCTGCGTCCCGCTTTTAAAAAGGATGGAACGGTAACTGCAGGTAATGCATCGGGCATAAATGATGGTGCTGCTTTTGTATTGGTTGCTTCTGAAGAAGCGGTTAAAGAGTTTGGTTTAACTCCTCTTGCAGAGATTGTAGCTACCGGTCAGGGTGGTGTTGATCCTGCAATTATGGGAATGGGACCTGTTCCTGCAATTGCAAGAGCATTGAAGAAAGCGAATATGAAATTGGAGCAAATGGACGTGTTGGAGTTGAACGAAGCTTTTGCGTCTCAATCATTGGGAGTAGTAAAACAATTGTGCGAAGATCACGCTGTAACTGCTGACTTCTTTGCCGAAAGATGTAATTTGAATGGTGGAGCTATCGCTTTAGGTCACCCAATTGGAGCATCTGGAACCCGTATCACCGTAAGTTTAATTCACGAAATGAAACGCAGCGGAAAAGAGTACGGTTTGGCCTCACTTTGTATTGGAGGCGGAATGGGAACTGCAATTATTTTGAAAAACGTGTAAAAATAGTACGGAGTAATTAGTTTATAGTAGTTGGTACAAGACAAAGCTTGATTTATAGTACTAACTACTAGTGTCAAGTTGAACCTGAAAATAGGTTTAACCTGTCAGAGTGCGAAGCTCCTGACAGCGTTAATTCCACAGATATTGGGCATTGTTTGGGTGACAAATTACCCGAACATAGAATGGTGGGTCTGATACTAGTTACTAACGACTAATTACTATTATCTGAAAAATAATGAATTTTAGCTTAACAAAAGAACAGGAATTGTTTCAGCAAATGATTAAAGATTTTGCTGAAAAAGAAGTGAAACCTTTGGCTGCTGAAGTGGACGATTTGGAACGTTTTCCGATTGAGACAGTAGAGAAGATGGCCAAAATTGGAATTATGGGTATTCCAATCCCAAAGCAATATGGCGGTGCAGGTGGTAGTAATGTAATGTACTCGATGGCTGTTGAAGAACTGTCGGCGGTATGTGCAACCACCGGGGTTATTGTATCGGCTCATACATCATTGTGTGCGGCTCCTATTTTGGAGCACGGAACAGAGGCACAAAAACAAAAATACCTTCCTAAGCTTGCATCCGGAGAGTGGATTGGTGCTTTCGGTTTAACTGAACCTAACGCGGGTACCGATGCTGCAGGACAACAGACAACAGCAATCGAGGATGGCGACAATTATATCATCAACGGAAGTAAGATATTTATTACCAATGCTGAATTTGCTCACGTTTATGTGATTTTGGCAATGACTGATAAATCACAAGGTACACGTGGAATCACTGCTTTTATCATTGAGAAGGGAACTCCTGGTTTTTCTATCGGGAAAAAAGAAAAGAAAATGGGTATCCGTGGTTCAGCAACCTGCGAATTGGTGTTCGAAAACTGTATTGTTCCTAAGGAAAACCTATTGGGTAAATTGAGTAAAGGTTTCGGTATTGCTATGAAAACCTTAGATGGCGGACGTATTGGTATCGCCGCTCAGGCTTTGGGTATTGCTCAGGGAGCTATCGACGAAACAGTGAAATATGTGAAAGAAAGAAAGCAATTCGGTCGTCCGATTTCGGCATTTCAGAATACACAATTTCAGTTGGCTGATATGAATACCAAAACGGAAGCTTCGCGCATGTTGGTTCGCAAGGCGGCTTACAAAAAAGATGCTAAACTTCCTTATTCTGTTGATGCTGCAATGGCTAAGCTTTTCGCTGCTGAAACTGCAATGGAAGTAACCAATAAGGCAGTTCAACTTCACGGAGGATATGGTTATACCAGAGAATATCCGGTGGAGCGTATGATGCGTGATGCAAAAATTACAGAAATCTACGAAGGAACATCAGAAGTTCAGAGAATGGTGATTTCAGCCAATATGCTTAAGTAAACAATAGTAGTTAGTACAGAGTAGTTAGTGCATAAAAGAAAGAATTCAGGACAATAATTAAACTAATTACTCATAGCTGGTTACTAACGACTAGTTACTAATTACTAAAAACTAAAAAGAGATGAAAATAGTTGTCTGTATTAAACAGGTACCGGATACAACCGAAATAAAAATTGATCCGATTACGGGAACTTTGATCCGTGACGGTGTGCCAAGTATTATGAACCCTGACGATAAGAGTGGTTTGGAAATGGCATTGCAGTTAAAAGATGAAAAAGGAGCTCACGTAACTGTAATCACTATGGGACCTCCTCAGGCCGATTTAATTCTTCGTGAGGCTTATGCCATGGGAGTTGATCGTGCCATCCATTTAACGGATCGAAAATTTGCAGGAGCAGATACTTTGGCTACTTCGCATGCTTTAGCAGGTGCATTACGGAAGATCGATTTTGATCTTTTGATCACAGGCCGTCAGGCAATTGATGGCGATACCGCTCAGGTAGGCCCTCAGATTGCTGAGCATTTGGATTTGCCACAGGTATCCTATTTGGAAGATTTAAAATTCGACGGAGATAAAACGTTCACAATGAAACGTCATATCGAAGACGGATACCAAATGCTGGAGGTGGAAGCTCCTTGCGTGGTCACTGTTCTTTCATCGGCAAATACTCCCCGTTACATGAATGTTGGCGGAATTGTTGATGCCTATCAAAAAGAAGTTGAGGTTTGGGGATTCAACGAAATTGAAGTTGATGAGAAAGATCTGGGACTAAAAGGATCGCCAACAAGCGTGCACAAAGCATTTGCCCGCGGTTTGAAACCAGCAGGTGAGCTTTACGAAGTTGGTACGGATGAGGCCGTAGGAATCATCATCAAAAAATTAAAAGAGAAATTCATTCTAAACTAGATTTAATTACGAATTACGAATTGGCAATTACAAATTGTATCAGAAATAGATAAAATCTTGAATTTATATTTCTTCCTTATTACAGTTTGAATTTTCGCTTTTAGGATATCGTAATTCGTAATTAATAATTCGTAATTGATTATGAACTTAGAAGATTACAAAGGCATATACGTCTTCATCGAACAACGTGAAGGTATCATTCAGAATGTTGCTTTAGAGTTGCTTGGACAGGCCAGGAAGTTGGCTGATGAGTTGAACGACAAAGTGTACGCAATGCTATTGGGACATCAGATTGCTGATCAGGCACAGAGCTTAATTGCCCGTGGTGCCGATGAGGTGATTGTTGTTGATGCTCCTGAATTAAAAGAGTATACTACAGAACCATATACACAGGCAATTTGCCAAATTATCAACGAAAGAAAACCGGAATCTTTATTTATCGGGGCAACCACTTTAGGTCGTGATTTGGGGCCAAGAGTTTCGGCCCGAGTTGGCACAGGTTTAACAGCTGATTGTACCAAAATTGAGGTGGGCGAAAATGGGGAGATGTTAATGACCCGTCCTGCTTTCGGAGGAAATTTGATGGCGACCATTGTTTGTAAAAATCATCGTCCGCAAATGGGGACTGTTCGTCCGGGAGTATTGTTTGCCATGGATGCTGACGAAAGTCGCACCGGAGCGATTGTGAACTACGAGGTGAAGTTTAATGCAGCTAAGTTTCGTGTGAAATTGTTGAAAACCGTGAAGGAAGACAACAATTTGATTGATATTACCGAAGCCAGAATTTTGGTTTCAGGCGGACGGGGAATTGGCAATAAAGAAGGGTTTGAAGCAATGGATGCATTGGCAAACACATTGAATGCGGAAGTTTCGGCTTCGCGCGCCATGGTTGATGCCGGTTACATTGGTCACGATCGTCAAGTGGGTCAGACAGGAAAAACTGTTCGTCCTGATTTGTACTTTGCATTTGGTATTTCGGGAGCCATTCAGCACGTTGCTGGTATGGAAGATTCCGACTTGATTATCGCCGTTAACAAAGACAAATACGCACCCATTTTTCAGGTTTCTGATTTGGGTATTGTTGGCGATGCCAAACAAATCATTAAAAAGCTAACCGAGAGATTGGAAAAACAAAATTAATCACGCCATTAACTACAAGTTGAAAGACTCGCTCGATTGTTTTCGGGCGGGTCTTTTTTTTTAGGAAACCAGACAGGTTTACTTGCGTCTTGTAAATTTAACCTGTCTGGTTGAAGAATAAATTAAATCTCCAGCCATTCATCCATCTCCATAAAATCGACGTGTTGCTGATGCATAAATCTGAAATTAGCTTCATCATCGAACCATTCAATTACATCTTTTCGTTTCAATTTTGTTGGTTTAACCGATAAACAAGTTAGATAGCTGCTCCACGGATAGTCCACGGCAATATCCGTAAATCCGTGATGAATAGGATTGTTGTGAATGTATACTATCAGATTTCTGAAATACTGATCATCTGGTACTTGTTTTCTTTTGAAAGGGCGCTCAAATAAACTACCTGTTCGTTGGTATTTACTATTGATATACTTGGAATAGGCATTGCACAAATTAGAGAAATTCTGGTGTGGGGGTTTTAACTTGACAAGATTTTCTTCATCATCCAACCAGACAGGTTTACTTGCGTCTTGATTAGTTAACCTGTTTGGTTTTGTGTACTGTTTTAATATTTCTTCTTCCGATTTTATTCTAACCAGCAAATGAAAATGATTAGGCATCAAAACCCATGCAAAAGTATCTGCAATTGGATCGATATGTTTTTCGTACAGACGAAGAAAGCGTTTGTAATCATTTTCAACCCGATACAAATTACACCCATCAATGCCACGATTATAAATGTGATAATAGGATTCGGATTCTAAAGGAATGGTTGCTGACGGCATGCTGTTTTGTTTAATTATTAAACCTGACAGGTTTACTTGCGTCTTGTAAATTTAACCTGTCTGGTTTTAAAACTTACTTATTGCTTCATTCAACCCAACAGGTTATTTACATCTTGATTAATTAACCTGTCGGGTTTTTGGTTTTAAAACTCACCTATTTCTTCAATATTTTATAGCTCACTACGCCACTTTTCGATTGAATTTTCAGGATGTACATGCCGCTTTTAAAGCCTGAAAGATTCAATTGTTCCGAATCTGAATAGCTCTTTTGTTGAAACCTGATTTGTCCTTTTACATCGTAAATGTAAATCATCCGATCTTCGTTCTTGTCAAAGCTGATATTCAAATCGGTGATTACCGGATTCGGATAAACTTGAATTGAACTTTTTAAAACATCACTAATTCCGGTTGCAATATCAACTGTAATTTTAATGGTGGCTTCGGTAGCTTCATATTCATCATTCCCGGCTTGAATGGCTTTAATTTCAACAGTTCCTTCTTTGTTAAAAGTAATTGCCTTTCCATTAATGCTGGCATCTCCTGAAACCAATTCAAATGTTACTTCCAATCCTGATGTTGCACTTGCGTTTAGTTCTATTACGTCATTTGCTTTAACGGAGGTAGGAGCGTTTATAAAGTCAATGCTTTGATCTCTTTTTTCAACTGTAATTTCAATGATCACTTCCGCAACCTCAAATTCATCATTTCCGGCTTGTGTTGCTTTCACTTGAATTGTTCCCTCGGTAGTGCAGGTCAATCGATCACCATTAAGATTTGCTGTGCCAGAAACGATAGAAAAGCTAACAGGAAGCGTTGAAGACGCATTTGCAATCAATGTGATTACATCATTTACTTTAGCATTGGTAGGAGAATCAACAAAGCTTACTGTTTGTGAATTTGTATTGACTGTAATTTCAATGATCGCTTCCGAAGTCTCAAACTCATCATTTCCAGCTTGTATTGCTTTTACTTTTACAATACCCTCTTTTAAGCAAATTAATTCGTTGCTATTTAAGTTTGCTTCTCCTTCTAGCACTTCAAAACTAACTTCTAGGTTTGAACTGGCTGTCGCAGTAAGCACGATTGCATCATTTACTTTAGCTGTTGTTGGTGCATTTACAAAGCTTACGGTTTGAGTTTTTTTATTGACTGTGAATTGTAATGTTTGTTCCACTGCAATAAATTCGTTGTTCCCGATTTGTTTCGCTTTAATTGTTACATCTCCTGCGCTGGTAAATGTGATTGAATTACCATACAGTTCTGCATCTCCTGAGGCTATTGAAAAGCTTACAGGTAAAGTAGAACTCGCTGTCGCAATAAGCTCCATTGTCTCATTTATTATTACTGAACCAGAAGTATTTTGTATATCTAGAGTTTGATCTTTTTTGATCACACTTATAGTGAAAGATGTTTCGGTAGACTCGTAAATAGAATTACCTGCTTGGCTTGCTTTCACGATTACTTCTCCTGCTTCGGTAAAGTTTAAGTTTGTTCCTGATAGCACAGCAGTTCCAGAAATTATTTCCAAATCAATTGCTAATCCTGAACTTGTAGAAAGATTTAAATCCAGATTCTCATTAATTGTAACCTGCGATGGAATATTTTCAGTGTTAATTTCTTGATCTTTTTTTCGAACGATAAACAAGTAAGATTGTTCCGTTTCGTTGTATTCGTCATTCCCTGAGTTTATAGCTTTGATAATTACATTGCCCAATTCATTAAAAGTAATTGTATTGCCACTAATACTAGCGTTGCCTTTTACAATGATATAGCTTACTTCAAGACCGGAACTAATAGTCACATCCAGATCTAATTGATCGGTAGCCTCAACTTCAGATGGCACATCATTAAAAGTGATAAATTGATCCTTTTTACTTACCGCGATCTCTACTGTTGCTTCAGCAGCTTCATATTCATCGTTTCCAACTTGTTTGGCCTTAACTTTTAGTATTCCTGATTTTGTGCAAGTCAGCTGGTTTCCGTTAAGGTTAGCTTCTCCTGAAACGATTTCAAAACTAACTGGTAGCGTAGAGCTGGCATTTGCTTTTAAGCTTAATACATCATTTACTTTTGCTGAGGAAGGAGGGCTTGTAAAGCTAATTGTTTGTGTTTTTTTACTAACGACAATTTCGAACGTTGTTTCCAGAGCTTCGAACTCATAGTTTCCTATCTGAATAGTTTTTATTTTAACGGTGCCTGCTTTAGTGCATGTAAGTTTATTCTGCGTAAGCACTCCTTCTCCTGAAATGATTTCAAAACTGACAGGTAGATTAGATGAAGCGGTTACATTAAGAGTTAATATATCACTTACTTTTGCAGAGGCTGGTATATCAATAAAATTGAAAGTTTGACTCCTCTTCTCAACAACAATCTCCTTCGTTGTCTCTGCTTCTAAAAATTCGAAGTTGCCACTTTGGCTTGCTTTAATAATTACTTTTCCTGAATTATTTACAGTTAGAGTATTTCCATCAAGTTTGGCATCGCCTGAAACGATCGATAAACTTACTGATAGTCCGGAGCTTGCAGAAGCATTTAATTCTATAATATCATTTACCTTAATATTAGAAGGTAAATTTAGGCCACTAATATTTTGTTCTTTTTTAAAAACATTTACATCAATAATTTTTTCAGTAGGTTTATATGTAAGGTCACCTTCCTGGTAAAATTTTATTTTTGTTAAGCCAGATTTTGTAAAAGTAATACTCTTGTTATCATTTATTATTGCCTCTCCATGCAAAATTTCTTGTTTTAGAGGAAGTTCAGAGCTAACGTTAGCTTTAAAATCAATAGTGTTTTTTACATATGCCGATTGTTGTAAATTTTCTAATGTGATTTGTTGTTCGAATTTATTTATTGTTATCTCTTTTGTGTATACTTTCGCCTCTGGAAATTCGGAATTGGTCATTTCGCAAGAATATTTACCAGGTTTTAGGAGTTTAAATTTACAATGTTCGGTTTCTTCAATAGGCAAGTTGGAATAATGGTACGAATTACCTAAGATGTATTGCCATTTAAAATTTGTAACGTGTTCTCCAAATTTATATTCTGATGAATAATCTATAATTACTCCTGCATCTGCATTGTCAATCTCAAAAACTTCAGTTTGATTTTTAAAAATTGCTGAAGAAAAGATATTTTTTATTTTAATTAATTCAGAGAATGGAATACGATTTCCTGAACAATCAAGTACTACTATCTTAGTATTTGTTTGAATATCTAATGAATTTAAATTATTTGATCTGCAACTTATGTGATATAGGAGTGTGTTTGTAGAAATGTTTAATGAGTTGATTTCATTATTAGAACAATCTAGAAAATTAAGCTTTGAGTTGTTGTCTAACTCTAGACTAGTTAGTCGATTAGAAATACAATTTAAATTTTCTAAATTGATAAGATAATTTGTTTCTAGATTTTTAATTTGATTCGTACCACACCTTAAAATTTTAAGATCGATATTATTTGAGATATCTAATTCTTGTAATTTATTACTGGTACAATTTAATTCTGTTATTTTTTTGTTTGAAGCAATGTTTAAGGAAGAAAGGTTGTTTCGTGAGCAATCCAATTTGGTTAAATTAATGAAGGATTCAATTCCTGTTAAATCTGAAATATCCTTATTTGAAACAATAATACTACCTTTAAAGGATATAGCTTCTGCTTCTTGAATTTCGTTATCACCATTTAAATTTATATTTGAATGGCTAATTAGATATTGTTTGAAATTTTGATCGGTAATTGCAACAATTTTATTGTTGTCGTTAATAAGAATTCGTTCTGTTGTTATTGTTAAGTCAGCAAATTGTTCGTTAGTCATTTTACAATAAAATACTCCTTCATTTTGAAATTCAAAAATACCATTGCCTATTGTTTTTATAGTATTATCACCATCATTAAGTTTTACATTATTATAGTACCAATTAAAAATAGTTGGCTCTTTTTCAGATAATAATTCTTTAGAATAATCAATTTGGAATTTACTTTTGTCTTCGATAAAGGAAAAGACTCTTTTTGATGATTCACAGGTGAAAACTGTACTTTGATTCTTCAAAGACAATAATATCGAAAATGGCAATCTATTATTGGAACATATTATTTTATCTACAATAATGCTATTGTCTAAGATAACATCACTGAGATTATTGTTCTCACATGTTAAGTTATTAATTAGTTTATTATGTTTTAAGTTTAGGATTGAAATTTGATTGTTATGGCACTTTAAAGATTCAAGCTTTGTATTGTTGCTTACATCTAGGTTTATTAGGTTGTTGTAAGCACATCTTATTGATGTGATTTCAGTGTTTGTAATTATTTCTAATGTGGAAATGTCATTAAAAGCGCAATCTAAACTGGTAAGATTTGTGTTTGATTTTAAATCAAGGGTTTTTATCTTATTACCGTAGCAATCGATTTGCTTTAATAATTTATTGTTATTTGTACTTAAAGATGTAAGTTGGTTGCCACTACAGATTAACTGTGTGAGTTTTGTATTGTTGTCTATGTTAATTGATTTGAGATTATTATCATAGCAACTGATAGATTTAATGTTAGTGAAATATTCAATTCCCGTTAAATCGGATATCTCTAAGCCATTAACATATATACCTCCCGTAAAAGCCACCGCCTCACTTTCCGAAATCTCCCCATCACCATCGGTATTAATTTTGGTATTATCGACCAATGCTTTTTTAAAATTGGCATCGGGAATGTTTATGTTTTGAGCGCTTAGTGTAAGGGACGCAAACAAGAAGAAGAAAAGAGTAAAGTTTTTAATCATAGTGTTGATTTTCATATTAAAAATAAGAATGTTCGATTGATGTTTGTTGTAAATAACTTAATTGAATGCTGTATGTCTATATACGCTACTGTTTTAAGTAATTTTGTTTACCATATATTAAACAAAGTGTAAATGTATAAAAAAATAGAATGAGATTTTGCTGATTATAATGCATTGAATTGGCAGGATGAAATTACCTGTTCTGTATTTCCGATTCATTAGGGGATAAGCAATGGTTTTGATAATGAGAAATATTTTATGTTTGCTCTTATTTAGATTTAGAATTCGTAATAATTGCTTCTGGTTTGGTTTTGTAGGGTGGTGCCAGATCTTGTTGCTACAAGGTTTTATACCATTGTGCTGATATTATTACTACATCAGAAGAATAAATGAGAGTATTTGCGTAATAGATGGTATGGTCAGCTGAATGAATGATTTATTCTGCGAATAATATTGTATCGTAAGCTTAATAAATGATATTGTTTGCGAACAATCTAATATTGTCCGTTGCATAAATAATACTGTCAGATGACATCTGAGTACTGATTTTGATCATCGGAAGATGATATTTTATTAGCTGATGATGCGATTTAATAAAATGAACTTGTAATTATTTAGCAGAGTAATTTAATTCATCAGTAGTATAAGATAATTATTAAGCTGAGAACATTGTGTGCCGTGGCAAGCGAAAAAAATCGGTCTAACGCCAATTCAAATAGCCTACTAACTTATTTAATCGGTATTAACTGCAAAATAAAACCCCATCAATCATTTGATAGGGTTTCTTTGCTGTAATGCTTTGATTAAATAGAATCTTGACTGGTGATTTCCGAGAGGATCACCTCACTATCTTTACTTCCGGTTAGCTTCAGGTTTGAGCTGTCAAATTGAGTGATCACCAGCAGATTTCCTTGTTGCAGCTGATGAGTTTCTTGATTGATAGTTAGACTAATTTCTCCTGAGAAAACATATAAAATGAGATAATCTGCTTTCCTGTCAATGCTGATAGTTGTTGCTTTGTTCTTTTTAATAGAGAGTGCCAATATCTCTCCTGATGCCGTGCCACGTGTCATCAAATTAAAGTCAATGCATTTTCCAACCGATGAGGTTTTCCAATCTCCTTTAAAGCTGTCTGTATCGAATTTGCCAAGCTTTTTGCTGTAACGATTTTCATGAATGATTTCTATTGCTCCATCTAAAATCATTATTTTTCGTGATATGCCGGGCAGGGAAGTGAAATCTGATTTCTCAACTTCTACCGTAGCCGTGCTTAGTCTAAAAGCAAAATCTCTTTTCTGATAATCTGATGTTGGCGGATAAATATAAAGCTGAGTACTGGTTCCGCCCGACCAGTTAATTGTCTTGAAATCTTCAGATGTAGTAATTTCGAAATTCATGTTGTGGATTGTTGTGTTTGGAAATCAAAAATAGAAATAAAAAGCCGAAAATAACAACGGCCCCTATTCCGTGTAATTTTCGGCAGATTATGTCTGTTCAGGTTTTGAAAAAAGTAGGAGAACAGACCCCTATAATTCCGTTTGCCAGTAGGTTAATAAAAGCGGTCAGGAATATCTCTTGAAATTTAATTTTACATTGTTTGTTGACAAAAACCATACCAGTAAAATGAGATCGAAGCCCAGTTCATTTGAGGTGATAAAAGGAGGGATGAGCTTCGTCTCATTTACACTTAATGGTTCAGTTTATTCAGAATATGTAGTTCTTAGTTGTTAATCGTATTTAATACATTTTAAACCTGATTCCATTTGTGAACTGCTTGTTCGTTTGCGAGATGTCTTTTGCCTGCAGAACACTTCTTCCATTTGGAAGAAGTGTTTGATTGCAGGTTCATTGATTTCACAGACTATTTGTTATCAATTTCTTTTAATAAGGATTCAACAGCTTTTTTAAGTTGCTGATCATCACCTTTGGTTACCACCTCGTAGTCATTTCTAACTTTAATATCCGGTTCTATTTGCTGATTTTCGATGTATTTCCCTTTGGTATCTTTTACTCCAACCATTGGCATTCCAAAATACAAAGTCGGATCCTGAAGAGTTTCCCACCATACGGCAGTCATGGTACCGGGAACAGGCATTCCAACCAGTTTACCAAGTTTTAATGTCTGATATACGTATGGAAATGCGCAAGCATCAGAATAATTACTTTCGCTAATCAGAACAGCCGATGGCTTTTTCCATTTATTCATAGGTTCTGTTCCAAAATCCTGTCCTCGGGGCGAAAGGGTCGAGTAGACTTCACCACTAAGTAGCGTTGCTAAATCGTCGTGCAGCCAGCCTCCGCCGTTAAATCTGGTATCTACAACAATAGCTTCGTAAGTACCATATTTGCCCAACATTTCAGAGTATACTTTTCGGTAGCTTGGTGAATCCATTCCTTTTACATGAACATATCCAATTCTTCCGTTCGACAGGCGCTCGCATTCTTCCTGACGTTTTTTTACCCAACGTTCGTATAGAAGTGTGTTAATGCTCGAAACAGGTTTTACAGTTTCTTCCCATCGTTCCTTTGTGTATGGATTGTATAGGCTTAGTAATACTTTTTTGCCTGCCTTGTGGTTTAATAATGGGTAATAACTTTCGTTTTTCGAAATTACATTTCCATCAATTTTTTCAACGATAGTCCCGGCTTTAATTTTTGAATCAGCTTGATTTAGTGGCCCTTTTTCCAGTACTTCGGCAATTCGCAAACCGTCACCTTCAAAATTCCAATCGAAGAATGCACCTAATTCGGCTGTTTTGTCTGCATTCTCGTATTCTGCCCGATACCCAGAGCCTGTATGCGAAGCATTTAATTCGCCCAACAACTCACTTAGCATTTCTGCAAAATCGTAATTGTTATTGATGTACGGTAAAAAGCGTTTGTACTCACTTTTGTAAAAATCCCAGTCAATCTGATGCATTTCAGGATCATAGAATTTTCTTAGCATGGTACGCCAAACGTGCTCAAAAAGATATTCTCTTTCTTTGGCTTTGTCCAAATACATCTCGGCAGTATAACTAATGTCTTTTCGTTTGTTTGTAGCAACATCAACTTTAATAATACTCTTGCCAGACATTAAAAACAGATTTTTTGCATCCTTGTCGAACTGCATAGCGCCACCGCCGCCTTTTAGGGCAAGAACTTTTTTTGTTTCTTTTTCTTCCAGATCATTCACCCAAAGATCATATCCATCTTCGAATTTACTTAGGTAAAATAATTTTTTCCCATCAGGGGTCAGAATTGCATCAGAAAGTCTGGAAGGATTGATGGTTAAACAAATCTGACGATCTTCCATTCCTGAAAATTCAATGTTTAGATCTTTTACTTTGTCTTCCTCTTTGTCCTTCTTATCTTTTTTCTTGTCTTTATCTCCGTCCTTTTCTTCCTCTTTCTTTGCTTTTTCAGCCTCTTCTTTTAGTTCTTTTTCTTCTTTCGAAAGGTTGAAATCATCAAATGCCTTCTGGTTGAAGAATTGAATGTAAACATCCGATTGTGAGCCCCAGCTTCCATGACTGCGGTATCCACGTTTGTCGGTAAACCAGATCATTGCATTTCCTTTTAATGACCATTTGGCATCGGAATCGCTGTAGCCGCTTTCAGTAAGGTTAATCACTTTCTGATTTCCCTGAGCATCAACCATTGCTGCATCAGGCATAAAAATAGTGTGAGGATAAATATTAACCAAAAACCATTTGCCGTCAGGCGACCAGTCATAATGCTGATCTCCGTCGGAATAAGAATAGTTCCATTTTTTGCCTAGTATCGTTCTAACTTTTTTCGATTCTAAGTTGATTACCTTTAGAATAACACGATCTTCAAGAAAAGCAACTTCTTTGCCATCAGGAGAATATTTTGGTTGAAAGGTTTCTGCATCAATTTCCAAAACTGCCTCTTCTTTTAAAATGGTAGAGTTGGCAAACTGAGTTTCATCTTCCCGGGTCATTTTGGTTTGGTACAAATTCCAGTTGCCATTTCTTTCCGAAGCATATAGTATAGCTTTCCCATCAGGACTAAAGCTTACCGAGCGTTCCTGTTCCGGAGTGTTGGTAATTCGTTTCGTAGTTCCGTATTCAACAGAGGTCACAAAAACTTCTCCACGTACAATGAAAGCAACTTCTTTTCCGTTTGGAGAAACGCTCATTTCGGTAGCGCCACTGCTTAGTTTTTCAAAACTCACTTCATTTTCTTTACTATCAATAGCGATGGCTACTTCGAGTTTTACAGGAGCTTTTCCCTCTTCCTGAGTATAAATTTCACCATTCCAGGAATAACAAAGCTTGTTGCTGTCAGAAATACTTAAGAACCGAACCGGGTGTTTTTCAAATGTACTGATTTGAGTCAGTTGAGTTTTATTTTTTACAGGAGCTTTCCATACATTAAAACTGCCTGATTTTTCTGTTAAATAGTAGATCTCATCATTGGACGAATTAAATACAGGATACAAATCCTCACCTTCAAATGTTGAGAACATACTGTGTTTTTTATTTGCAACATCATACAACCAAATGTCTCTGGTAACTGCCGAGGTATGATGCTTTCTCCAATGATCTTCATATCCTTTACTGTCGCGGTACAATATATACTCCATATTTTTACTGTACTTTGCATCCAATGCCGGCGAAGTAAGTATTTGTGAAACTTTGCCGCCATTTACAGATACACTGTACAATTCAGGAAGTACGCCTGACGGAAACATCGCATTTTTGAAATCATCACTAATTGTTGAAGAAAATAGTATGTTTTGTCCGTCTGGAGTAAAACTAGATGGTATTTCTCCTTTTGAATTAAACGTAATTCTGTTTGGAACTCCTCCTTCAACAGGTATTGTGAAGATGTCAAAATTCCCATATCGGTCAGAAGCAAATGCGATAGTTTTGCTGTCGGGAGACCAAACAGGTTGGTAGTCGTAGGACTGGTTGCTGGTTAGTGCTGTGGCATTACCACCTTCCGAAGAAATAGTGAATAAATCGCCGCCATATTCAAAAACGACAGTTTGACCATCCGGAGAGATTGACGGATACCTCAACCATTGAGGATTATCCATACCAAGAAGACTTTGTGCCAGAGCAATTAAAAACGTGGTGATGAAAAACAACTTTTTAATCATGTTTTGTCGAATTGTGTTAAAAATTAGGACATAGGTTTTCCATGAACAATAATATTAATTCGATGGTAGTATCATAATTTGTACCAAAGCTAATAAGCTATTGATTGTGTGTGTAGTTGTGTTGAAAGTCTTGTGTTGCAGATAATTATTATTGTTCGGATGTGAACAAAATACTGTTCGTTTTCGGACTGTATCTTTGCAATTGCGGCAAATAATTACAATCAAAATTCTGAGATTTACAGGTCGTTAAACTCCTTTGGGTATTCAACACATCCGGAAACGGTTTTTAGAGCATCTTTTTCCAATTCAAGTGCCATAAAAACTTCGTTTGACACTTCAAAAGGACATATGATATTGAATTTAGAAGCTGGAGTAAAGCCAAATTTAGGGTAATATTTATCGTGCCCTAATACAATTACAGATTGGTGCCCCATTTTTTTTGCTTTTGCCAATCCATTCTCTATCAATTGAGAACCAATTCCTAGCCCTTGTAACTCAGGGATTACCGACATGGGTGCTAAGGCTAAAGAATCAAATGTGTTATTTTCAGATTTGATTTCAATAGGAAAGAATAGAATATGACCAATTATTTCATTTCCCATACAAGCAACTAACGAAAGATCTTTGATAAACTTTTTGTTTTTTCGAAGCTTTCCAACTAATAATCCTTCAGATTCCTGACCAAAAGCCATGTCGTTAATCATGGATATAGTTTTGTAATCATTTTTGTTTTCCGGTCGAATCTGAATTTTCATAGGAGTAAGGTTTTGATGTCAGTTAGTGGGTAAAAATACCAAAAAAAAATCCAACACAACTGAATCATGCAGCCTTGCCGGATTTTAATGTGTTTTTTCAAATTAAACTGCTTCTCCCACAAGAGTTGCTTTGGTGCATTCGTTAACAATTACATTTGCGAAATCACCAACTTGGTAGTTCTTTTTGGGAAATACAACCACTTTATTTTGTGAAGTTCTTCCATATACATCCTGTTCAGATCTTTTTGAAATTCCTTCAATCAAAACTTCGAAAATTTTTCCAATGTCACCCTGATTGTTTTCTAAAGATATTTGGTTTTGCAGAACAATCATCTCTTCTAGTCTTCTTTGCTTTACCTCTTCGGGAACATTGTCTTCTAAATTCTTGTAAGCAAATGTGCCCGGACGTTCTGAATATTTGAACATGTAGGCTAAGTCAAATTTCGCCCATTTCATTAATTCAATGGTTTGATTGAAATCTTCTTCGCTTTCATTATGGAAACCACAAAAAATATCGGAGGAAATCCCGCATTCCGGTATAATTCTTCGGATGGCTTCAATTCTGTCTTTGTACCATTCCTGAGTATATTTTCTGCGCATGTCTTTCAAAACAGAATCACTTCCTGATTGCACCGGCAGGTGAATAAACTTACAGATGTTATCATGCTTGGCAATGACTTTTAATGTGTCATCACTCATGTCTTTAGGATGTGATGTTGCAAACCTGATTCTCATTTCAGGAACAGAAACAGCAACCATCCCTAAAAGTTCAGGAAAGCTAACTTCGGAAACAGAATTCCTGAAGGCAAATGAATTTACATTTTGGCCTAATAGAGTAACTTCTTTGTATCCTTTTTCGGACAAATCCTTAACTTCTTTTAATATGCTTTCCGGATTTCGGCTGCGTTCACGTCCTCTTGTGTAGGGAACAATGCAGTAGGTGCAGAAATTATTGCAGCCTCTCATGATAGAAACAAAACCAGATATGGAGGTTTCATCAATTCTCGATGGACAAATGTCTTTGTATGTTTCGGTAAGGGAAAGTTCTATGTTGATTGCTTTTTCTCCATTTTCTGCTTTTTTTACCAGAAGAGGGAGGTCCATATATGCATCAGGTCCTACAACAATATTTACATTTTTTTCCTGATCAAAAAGTTTTTCTCCGAGTCGTTCAGCCATGCAGCCAATTACCCCAACTAATAGTTTTGGGTTCTTTTTCTTTAACTCGCTAAAACCTTGAACTCTTCCCCGAACTCTGGTTTCTGCGTTTTCACGAACCGAGCAGGTATTCACTAAAATTACATCAGCTTCTTCGCGGTTTTTTGTAATGATAAAACCATCATGTTCCATTATCGAAGCTACAACTTCACTATCAGCAACATTCATTTGGCAACCGTAAGTTTCCAAAAATAATTTTTTGTTGTTATTGCTCATTTTTGTATTTCCCTTATTATAAATTTTGTGCAAAGTTATATTATCTCAACTGAATGACAAGAAAAGGAGAAGTGATTTAGAATGGGTAAAGAATACTGGATTGCGTTTCAGAATTCGGGATGTAAGCTTATGATTATTAATTGGATGGTTTTTAGTTGATTAATTTGTACTTTTAGTAAGAGATCAAAACGATTTTTATCAATATTTAAGTAATGGGGATTTAAGTTTATATTGGCTTGGTAATTGTGTTTGTTGCTAAATATTTTTGTGTATTTTTATCCCGCAAATCAGGGGTTCGGGAAGAACTTGATTTAGAGTGGGTTTGTGAAAAATTAATCTCTTTTAAAACCTGTTTGGATGGTGTGTCGTTCAAATTTAGGAATAGTTCTTGTGTTACGGTTATAAAGTGTTAATGTAAAAGTAGACATCATGAAACGTATTTTAGTTCCAGTTGATTTTTCTGGTGATTCTCTCAAGGCATTGAGGTTTGGCATTTATTTGTCAAATAAATTGGATTGTCATCTTAGGATGATTCATGTGCAGAAATCTGAGAAGTTCGAAATTCCTTTTCATTTCGAGGAATTGAAAAATGAAATCATTCATACCGTACAAGAATATTTTGAGAAATTGACTGAGCTTCATTCTGCTGACTATTGTGTCAGGAATGGAGTTTTTGATTTTAAAATAAGAACAGGAAGTGTTTATCGTGAAATTGTAAATCAAGCAAAATACGGCGATGCGTACATGATTCTTATGGGAGCTTACGGAGCTTCCGGTTTTGAAGAATTTTTTATTGGAAGCAATGCTGTTAAAGTTGTTACAAATGCCACATGTCCTGTTGTAACGGTACAAAAAGAATTTACTAAGGGGCAGTTGAAAACAATTGTAATGCCTATTGATGCAAGCACAGATACAAGAAAGAAAATTCCATTTGTGTCTGAAATTGCTTCGCGATGTAATGCGAAGGTTCATATTTTGGGAGTTCATGAAACTTCCGACACCAATGTGATTGGGAAGATTGAACATTATATGAGACAGGCTGAAGACTACTTTAAGGATGGGAATATTGATTATGTGAAGAGCATTCGTAAAGGAGATAATAATACTTTCTCTTCTCTTGATTATGCTCGTGAAGTAGACGCGGATTTAATTGCAATTATGACAGAACAAGCTGAAAGTTCGATTAATATGTTTTTTGGATCCTATGCTCAACAAATGATAAATCGTTCTGAAATTCCAATATTATCTGTTCCTAACGATTAAATTAATGAATCTGGCAGCTGGTTTAACAGATGATTCGACTTCTGTTTTTATTAGGTGTTGATAAACAAAGAAAAATGCAGTACGTTAAAATAATATTCCTATCTATCTTTATTTTGTTAGGTGTCTCATCAAATGCACAATTTGTTGAAGATGTAAAATTTGGTGATGAACAAAGGGTAGATTCGCTGGGGAGTGTTAAGCTCATTCAAGATGATCGGATTAAAGAGTTGCTCGACACGGATAAAATGATTAACTCAAAAGATCCGGGATTTTCAGGATATAGAATTCAGATTTTTTCAGGTAGAAGTATCGATCGGGAAAAAGCATTTAATATTAAGAAAGAATTTAAAGAGCTGTTTCCTGAAGAAAGAGCTTATGTAGTATATAAGGCTCCTGACTTCAGAGTTAGTGTCGGTAATTTTCGTAGTAAAATAGAATCAATTGAGCTTTATAAAGCTTGTTTAAAATTCTTTCCGAATTGTTATCCGGTTAAGACTTATATTTTATTTTCAGAATTAGTACCAAATGAGCAGGATCTTGAAGAGCTTATTCTTGATGAAGAGGATAAACAACAAAATGCAAACTAAATAACCATTTAAGAAGTTAATAATGAGTGACCAACTAAAGCACGAGTGCGGGATAGCAATGATTCGATTGCTAAAACCTCTTGAGTACTATCAGGAAAAATACGGATCGTGGAGATATGGTATTCAAAAACTCTATCTGTTGATGGAAAAACAACACAACAGAGGCCAGGAAGGTGCTGGAGCTGTTGGGTTGAAATTGGACATGCCTCCAGGGAACAAATACATTCATCGTGAGCGTTCCTGCAGTGATCAGCCAATAAAAGATGTTTTTGATGGTGTTTACAAAGAGCTGGCGGCCGCAGAGATAAAATATCCTGAGAAATTTAATGACCCTGTTTGGGCCAAAGCAAACTTACCCTTCGCCGGTGAAGTGTATTTGGGACATTTACGATATGGAACTTTTGGACGAAACAGTATTGATTTTGTTCATCCGGTAATGAGAGAAAATAACTGGAAGTCGAGAAATCTGGTGTTGGCCGGAAACTTTAATCTGACTAATGTTGATGAACTTTTTGATTTGTTGGTTGGATTGGGTCAACATCCTAAGAATTATACTGATACTGTAACAATTCTTGAGAAAGTTGGGCATTATCTAGACGAAGAAAATCAAATGTTATTCCGTCAGTATAAAAATGATGGTTTATCGAATCAGGAGATATCCCCTGAGATAGAAAGGAATATAGATATACAAAAGGTGCTTTCGGGTGCAAGCAGAGATTGGGATGGAGGATACGCAATTGCTGGTATGTTTGGCCATGGTGATTCTTTTGTGATGAGAGATCCTTGGGGTATTCGTCCGGCATTTTATTATCATGATGATGAGATTGTTGTAGTTGCTTCGGAAAGACCGGTTATTCAAACAGCATTAAATGTTAGAGCAAATTCGATTAAAGAAATTGCTCCTGGAAATGCGGTTATTGTTCGTAAGAATGGTGATGTTGCCGAGGTTCCTGTGCGTGTTGCTCAAAAAAGAAGATCTTGTTCTTTCGAAAGAATCTATTTTTCCAGGGGAAGCGATAAGGATATTTATAAGGAAAGAAAGAGATTGGGGCAATTGTTGACTCCTGCTATCTTAGAATCAGTTAATCATGATATTAAAAATACAGTCTTTTCTTTTATTCCAAATACTGCTGAAACGGCATTTTATGGCATGATGGAAGGTGTTCGGCGTCATTTGATGGAGCAGAAAAAACAACAGATTCATGATTTAAATGGTAGTTGGACTGAAGAAAAACTTCAAGAGATTATTTCTGTTGAGCCTAGAGTGGAGAAGATTGCCATTAAGGATGCGAAAATGAGAACCTTCATATCTAATGATGAAGGGCGTGACGATTTGGTAGGACATGTTTATGATGTTACTTATGGGATTGTTAAGAACCATGAGGATAATCTGGTTGTTATTGATGACTCTATTGTAAGAGGAACAACTTTAAAGCAAAGTATCCTTCGTATTTTAGATCGTCTTCATCCAAAAAAGATTGTAATTGTTTCTTCAGCTCCTCAAATTCGTTATCCGGATTGTTATGGAATAGATATGACTCGGATGGGTGAATTTATTGCTTTTAATGCTGCAATTGCAATGCTGAAAGAGCGCGGTTTGGAAGCTGTTATTGATGAAACATATAAGAAGTGTAAAGCTCAGGAAAACCTGCCTAAAGAAGAGGTGGTTAACTTTGTGAAAGAAATTTACAAGCCTTTTACTGCGGAAGAAATATCTGATAAAATTGCGGTATTGTTAACTCCGGAAGTGATGGATGCAGAGGTGAAGATTGTTTATCAGACAGTTGAAAATCTTCATGTTGCTTGTCCTGAGCATACAGGTGATTGGTACTTTACAGGAAATTATCCTACTCCAGGAGGAAATAAAGTGGTGAATACTTCTTTTATTAACTATTGTGAAGGAAATGATAGACGGGCTTACTAAAATAAGTTCGATATAGAATAAAAAACCCGTCTTGCGAAAGGCGGGTTTTTTTGTTCGGATATGTTATAAAAAAAGCATTCTTTTTAGAATGCTTTTTTTGATATTATTTCTTTTTAAAAATATTCAGTTTTGTTTTTGGAAGTCTGATGTGCAGTAAAGAAAGGTAAGACGCCGTGTGACGGTCTTTCTTGTTCTCGTAAACATCGGCAATTGTAATCATGATACCTGTTTCTTCAACGTCTCCAAAATGTGTGTTGATTGCTGTACCAAAGCATTTCATTGTAGGGGATAGTCCCATGTAAGCATTGATAAGTGGAGGAACATTTTCTCCATTCTTGCGAACATTTTGCGATAGAACTTTGTAGTTTTCCTCAAAAGTATCTTTGCAAAAATCCTTGCTTAATTGCTTTACGTCCATATTGGTTTCCAAAGGAGTTGTTGGAGTGGCTAGTTTGTCCGGATCATGGAACATCTTGTTCATGAAATAAAGGATATGATTACGCGCATCTCTGTTGTAATCAGGATACATCGTTACTTTACCAAAGAAATATTTAATTTCAGGATAGTCAACAATTAAAGCACCCAAGCCATCCCATAAATTATCAAGCGCATATAAACTTTTACGGCCTTTTCGGATCGATTGATATTCCGGTTGCACGAACGACCGCCCCAGTTCAATCATGTGAGGCATGTAGTTCTTTTTAAATTCATCCGAAAAATTAAACAATCTTGAAGTTGCAAGATAGATTTCCCCATTTTCATCTATAGGAGCCTCGCTGCACAAAATATAACGGTATCCGCCAAGAATTTCTTTTGCTTTAGGATCCCAAACAATTAATTGATGATATGGTTTTTCATCCAAATCAAAATCATCAATATCAATATCTTTACCTGTACCTCCTCCGGCTTTACGGAAAGTAATTTCACGCAAACGTCCAACTTCTTTCATCAAATTAGGAGAATCATGATGAGTGAAGCAATAGATTTCATTCGATCCCTTGTTGGTCTTGCGTACAAATCTTTCTTCAGTCAGTTCTTTCTCAAGCTCCTCTCGTGATACAGGGGGAATAATTTCTTTCATCAGTAAGTGTATTGATTCCTTTGTAAGGATAATTATTATTTTGGTTTTCTTTTAAAAATGATTTTCAAAAATACTTACATTATCGATAATAATGAATAGTACCGTGGCTAATATTTGATAAAACAAATAGAATTTTAGGGATAAGGATTTATTGATTTGCTAAATTGTATGTTTCCTTTTTCATTTTTTCAGCCCACTTGTCATACGACATACTTTTGTCAAAGGTTTGGTATGAAACAGGCTTACCTATGCAAATAGTGAATTTTTTACCTCTTTGCTTAAAAAGTTCGTTTGGCAAATATAACATTTCCAAATTAGATTTTAATCTTAGGAACTTCCTAAGATTGGCAAGGTTATAGAAGAAATTAGAATTTCTTCCGCTAATGTGAATAGGTACTATATCGCGTTTGTATTTTTTCGCCTTCGAAATAAAACTTTTTTTCCACTCTAAATCTTCAATTTTCCCTTTTTGTTTTCGGGAAACTAAACCTGCCGGAAAGGTGAGTACTGTTGCTTCCGATTGGTAGGCTTCCACTATTGTTCTTGCGGCTTCTTTGGCTTGCCCGCCATGTTTGTTTATCGGTACAAAAACATCCGATAAGTTTTTGATATTCATCAGGATGTCGTTAACCAGGAATTTGATTTTTGGAAAATGTTTGCCAAATATGCTGATTAAAATAATCCCGTCAGGACCACCTAATGGATGATTGGAAGCGAAAATGTATCTGCCGTCTTTATTGATATTTTCAAGACCTTTAATCTCAAAAGTAATTTGAAGTTCTTCTAAAACACTATCCGCAAATTCAATGCCTTGTTTTTGATAGTTCCTGGATAAGAAATTATTGAGCTCATCTTGATGGATGATTCTTTTAAGGTAGCGAATTATAAACTTAGGGAGTAGTTTTGAAATTCTTTCACTTTTGCTCGCAAAAACCTTCTCTATATCAATTTTTAAATAGCTCTCGGGAGTGTTTTCTTTTTGCATAAAAATCTTAAATAGTTTAATATGGTTAGCAAATATCGTAATTTTCTTGCTTTGTTTTTCAAAGATTTATAACAATCTCAATATAATTGAGTGATAATTAGTTGGGCTGTCTGTTAAAAGTTATTAACAAAACCATAAAAGTGGGAGTATGTGGTTGAAAGTGGGTAAATTTTTCTCTAATTTTACAATTGTAAATTATTTTTCCCAATGGTAACATTTATAGGCGATTATCCTTGTAGATTGGACTCAAAAGGTCGTGTTTTGCTGCCTTCTGCTTTTCGGAAGCTCCTGAACGGAGGTTCTGAAAATCGTTGCGTTCTAAGGAAAAACCTTTACGAAAAATGTTTAGATCTGTATTCTATTTCGGAGTGGGAGAAGCAAACCGAGATGGTACGGGCAAAGGTGAATCCTTTTAATAAGAAGCATGCAGGATTTTTGCGGGAGTTTTTTAGAGGTACTGCAGAGGTTTTAATTGATGGGAATGGACGGATTTTAATTCCTAAGAAATTCTTTGACTTTGCCGGATTTTCAAAAGATGTAACCTTAGCCGGACAAGATGGGAAAATCGAAATATGGGATACTGAAACTTACGAAAAATCGGCTCTGGGACAGGATGGATTCAGCACTTTGGCTGATGAGATTTTAGGAGGTGATTTAAATAACGAGTAATCGTTGAGTATGAGCATTTAGTGTTGTTCCTTTGTGTTTCAATTAAAAGATAAAAAATGAGTACATATCATATTCCAGTTTTACTAGGAGAGAGTATTGAAGGGCTGGATATAAAGCCAGATGGAATCTATGTGGATCTTACTTTTGGTGGCGGAGGTCATTCAAGAGAGATTTTAAAGTATCTTACTACAGGCAAATTGATTGGCTTTGATCAGGATGTGGATGCAGAAGAAAATGTGCCAAAGGACGATCGGTTTATATTTGTCCGTCACAATTTTAGGTACTTCAAGAATTTCATGAAATATTTGGGTTACCCTAAAGTGGATGGAATTTTAGCCGATTTGGGTGTTTCTTCTCACGAATTTGATGTAGCGGAACGTGGTTTTTCTTTTCGTTTCGATGGCGATCTTGATATGAGAATGAATCAGGATTCAAATTTTACTGCTGCTGATTTATTGAATGAGTATAGTGTTGAGGATTTGTTTCGAATCTTCAAGTTTTACGGAGAGGTTAAAAATCCAGGAAAGCTTGCGCGGTTAATTGATAATCAAAGAAAAGAAACGCCGTTTTCCACGATTCAGCATTTTAAGGAAGTGATTGCACCTTGTACGCCTAAGTTTAAAGAGCATAAATATTTAGCTCAGGTATTCCAGGCTATTCGGATAGAGGTGAATCAGGAGATGGATGTTTTGAAGGAAATGTTATTGCAGTCTGCGGAAATGTTAAAGCCGGATGGAAGATTGGTGGTGATCACTTATCACTCGCTGGAAGATAGATTAGTGAAGAATTTTATTCGGGATGGAAAATTTGAAGGCAATGCAGAAAAAGATTTTTTTGGGAATGTGCAAACGCCGTTAGCTGCTATTAACCGAAAGGTAATTCTTCCGGGTGAAAAAGAGATTGAGCTAAATGGAAGAGCGCGAAGTGCAAAACTTCGGATTGCTCAGCCTAAATCATTATAGGGATGTTTAAATTTCGAAAAAAATACAACGATTTCATTAAGCCTAGTGAGGAACTGAAAGAGACATCTTCAGGTTCGGTCAAGGATTTTATTGATGGAAGTATTTTGACGAAAACGGAAGTGGTACAGCAGTTGCCTTTTATCATTTTCTTAGTCGTTTTAGGGATTTTTTATATCAGTAACAGGTATCGTTCTGAAAGAGTTTATCGCGATATGGTCAGCTTGGAACAAGAGTTAAAGGAGTTAAGGTTTGAGTCGATAACAACAGCTTCCGATCTGATGTATATGAGCAAGCAATCGGAAGTTGTAAAAAGAGTGGAAAATGAAGGTCTTGAGTTGATTGAAGCAACCGAACCTCCTATTAAAATATATTTAGAGAAGTAGTGCCGATAAAAAAGGATATCATATGGCGGGTAGGGGCGATCTACACTTTGGTGATTATTTTTGCAATACTCATTGTTGGAAGAGTGGTAGCCTTGCAATTGTTCGAAGGAGATAAATGGCGAAGTAAAGCTCAGTCTCTTTCGCAGCGAGATGTGATCGTGTCGGCCAATCGGGGAGATATTTGTGCTGCTGACGGACGGCTTTTAGCAAGTTCATTGCCTTACTATCAACTGCGAATGGATTTCCGTGCTTCCGGATTGACAGATTCTCTTTTTCGTGCCGATGTTGATTCTTTGGCGCTTTGCTTATCGCGTTTTTTTCAGGATAAATCTGCAAAGGATTATAGAAATATGCTTTGGAAAGCGAAGTACCGGACCAAGTCGAACCGGTATTTTTTAATTCACCGAAAGAAAATTAATTACAACGGACTTAAAAAGATCAAGACCTTTCCTATTTTTCGTTTGGGGCAGAACAAAGGTGGATTAATCTGTGAACAGGAAAACAGACGCATACAGCCTCACTTAAATCTGGCCAACAGAACAATAGGATATTTGCTGGAGGGTGAACAAAATCAGCAAATTGGTAAGGTTGGTATTGAAGGTGCTTTTGAAAGTGATTTAAAAGGAGTTGATGGTATTAGTATCATTCAAAAAATGTCGGGCAGATGGTTGCCTGTAAATATGGTCGAGCCTAAGGATGGGAATGACTTGATCACTACCATTGATGTGAATTATCAGGATGTTGCTGAGTCGGCTTTAGAGCAACAGCTTATAAAATACAACGCACATCATGGATCTGTGGTTTTGATGGAAGTGAAAACCGGAGCTGTTAAAGCAATTGCCAATTTGGGTTTCGATGAAAAATCACAATCATATAAGGAAGATTATAACTATGCTATTGGTGAGGCAACAGAACCTGGATCAACATTTAAATTGGCATCAATAATGGCTTTGTTTGAGGATGGATACGTTGGCCCTATGGACTCTGTGGATACAGGGAATGGCGTGTTTAGCTATTACAAAGAAAAAATGCGCGATTCTCATGAAGGCGGATTTGGAAAAATAACGGTTCAGGAAGCTTTTGAAAAATCATCGAACGTGGGGATTTCGAAATTGGTAAACGATCATTACAAGAATAAGCCGAGGTCTTTTATTAATCGTCTTTACGAGTTTCGGTTGAATGAACCATTGGGGCTTGCTATTAAAGGAGAAGGGATTCCAAGTATCAAATATCCTGATGATCCATCATGGTCGGGAGTTTCTTTGCCTTGGATGTCGATAGGGTATGCGGTTCAGCAAACACCTTTGCAGACTCTTACATTTTATAATGCAGTAGCTAATAATGGTAAGATGATGAAGCCTCAATTTGTAAAGGAATTAAGGTATCATGGCGATGTGATTCAAACTTTTGATAAAGAAGTCTTGAAATCTAAAATCTGTTCCGGCGAAACACTTAAAAATGTGAAAAATATGTTGGAAGGTGTTGTTTTAAGAGGAACGGCCAGAAACCTGCGGAACGCGAATTATACCATTGCAGGAAAGACTGGAACAGCACAAATAGCAGATAAAAATAAAGGCTATAAAGTTAAAGTGTATCAAGCTTCATTTGTTGGGTATTTTCCTGCTGATGATCCGATGTATTCGTGTATTGTTGTGATTAACCGACCAAATAAAACCAAAGGGTTCTATGGAAACCAGGTTGCCGGTCCGGTTTTTAAAACAATAGCTGATAAAGTGTATGCGATGAGCTATTCGATGCATCCAATAAAACCGGATGATGCAAGTTTGGAACCAAAGGTACCGGTTTCATTGAATGGATATAAAAATGATCTGGACAAAGTGTTTGATGAATTAAATATTGAAATAGCGAATAAAGATATTCAGTCGGAATGGGTGATGACTTCCCGGAAAGACTCGATTATTGAATACAAATACAGAACAATTAAGAAATTTATGGTTCCGAATGTAAAAGGGATGGGCGTTCAGGATGCACTGTATATATTGGAAAATGCAGGACTGAAGGTTCGGGTAACGGGTTTGGGATCTGTGTCCAGACAATCCATACAACCAGGAGCTTATTTTAATAAAGGAGATCATATTACAATCGATTTATCTTAAAATGTGACAGATGGGAATAAATATAAATGAACTGTTTGGTTCGGTAAACATACAAAGCATAAAGGGAAACAGGGATGTTGAAGTGAATGAGATTCATTTTGATTCCCGAAAGGTGAAACACGGCGATTTGTTCGTTGCGTGCCGGGGAACCATGTCGGATGGTCATAATTTTATAGATACGGCAGTTGAAAAGGGAGCAAAGGTGATTGTATGCGAAGAATTACCTGATACCAGTACTTCTGAAACAACCTTTATTGTGGTTGAAGACTCTTCGGCCACGCTTTCGCAGATAGCGCATAATTTTCACAACAAACCAACAGAGAATATACAATTGGTTGGTGTTACCGGAACAAATGGGAAGACTACAATCGCAACACTTCTTTATGATTTGTTTCGAACACTTGGCTATAAAGTTGGTTTGTTGTCAACAGTTTGCAATTATGTGGATGAAAAAGAAATTAAGGCAACTCATACTACCCCGGACGCATTGCAGTTAAATGCTTTGTTGGCTGAAATGGTTGAGGCTGGATGTGAATATTGTTTTATGGAAGTTAGCTCGCATGCCATCGATCAAAAACGGGTTGGTGCGTTGAATTATAAGGGAGGGATTTTTACAAATATCACTCACGATCATCTCGATTATCACAAAACATTCGATGCTTATTTAAAGGTGAAAAAAGCTTTTTTTGATCAGCTGGGGAAGAAATCATTTGCCATTACAAATGCCGATGATAAAAATGGAAAGCTGATGCTCCAAAATATGAAAGGGCATAAATTTACCTATTCAACTCGTTCTTTTGCTGATTATCGCTGTCAGATTTTAGAAAAGCACTTTACAGGAATGCTTTTAGAAATGGATGGCACAGAGATATGGACCAATTTTATTGGTGATTTTAATGCTCATAATTTATTGGCCGTTTATGGTACGGCTCGTCTGCTGAATCAAGACAAAGATGAGGTGTTAAGAGGAATAAGTAAGCTGAAATCTGTTGATGGAAGGTTTGAAAGTATCATTTCTACAGATGGCATTATGGCTATTGTAGATTATGCTCATACTCCGGATGCCTTGAAAAATGTCTTGGAAACAATCGAAGCTTTACGGACAGGGAACGAACAGGTAATTACAGTTGTTGGTGCCGGTGGCGATAGAGATAAAACCAAAAGACCATTGATGGCAAAAATTAGTGCCGAATTAAGCGATAAGGTAATTCTGACATCGGATAATCCACGATCGGAAGATCCTGATCAGATTATCAAAGATATGAAAGAAGGAGTGACCGCGAACAATACTCGAAAAGTATTAGCGATCACAGACAGAAAAGAAGCTATACGAACAGCCTGTATGTTAGCGAAAAGGGATGATATTATTTTGGTCGCGGGGAAAGGTCACGAAGATTATCAGGAAATAAAAGGAGTTAAGCATCATTTTGATGATAAGGAAATAATCAAGGAAATTTTTAAGCTGTAGTTATGTTATACTATTTATTTAGGTATTTAAATCAATTGGATTTTCCGGGAGCCGGGATGTTTGAATATATCTCATTTCGGTCGGCATTAGCCATTATGACTTCGTTATTTATTGCGACTGTATTTGGGAAAAAGATCATTCTTTTATTGCAAAAGCAGCAAATTGGCGAGATTGTTCGAGACTTGGGCTTAGCTGGTCAAATGGAGAAAAAAGGAACACCAACCATGGGGGGAATCATTATCATTATCTCCATTTTAATTCCGGTCTTACTATTTGCCAAACTCGATAATGTCTACATTTTACTAATGATCATTACAACTATCTGGTTAGGATTCATTGGATTTATCGATGATTATATTAAAGTCTTTAAAAAGGACAAGGCCGGTTTAAGCGGAAAGCTTAAAGTAGCGGGTCAAATTGGTTTAGGTCTAATTGTTGGGTTAACCCTTTATATAAATGATGATGTAGTTGTTCGTGAAAAAACGAGTATGTCTGAAATAGGAATTCAAACCGAATTGGTTGACGAAGGATTTATATCCCAGGCGCCTGGAACAACTCGCTTAACAACTGATGAAAAATCTACAAAAACAACGATACCTTTTTTTAAGAATAATGAATTTGATTACGAATCGTTAGTCGCTTTTGGTGGAGAATATGCACCTATGTTGGCTTGGCTGGTTTTTATAATCATTACCATATTTATTGTTACAGCCGTTTCAAATGGTGCAAATATTACCGATGGTTTAGATGGTCTGGCGACAGGTTCGTCAGCGATTATTGGTGCAACTTTGGGAATATTGGCCTATGTATCCGGTCACGTGGTGTATGCAGATTACCTGAATATCATGTACATTCCAAACTCAGGCGAACTGGTGATTTTTATTGCTGCTTTTATTGGAGCAACCATTGGCTTTATGTGGTACAACTCTTACCCGGCACAAGTCTTTATGGGTGATACAGGCAGTCTGTCTTTGGGAGGAATTATAGCCGTTTTTGCCATTATTATTCACAAAGAATTGTTGATTCCTGTTTTATGCGGGATTTTTCTCGTTGAGAATATTTCGGTGATGATGCAGGTTTCGTGGTTTAAATACACCAGGAAAAAATATGGTGAAGGGAGAAGAATCTTTAAAATGGCACCTCTTCATCATCATTATCAGATGAAAGGATATCCAGAACCAAAGATTGTTACCCGATTTTGGATCATTGGAATTTTTCTGGCCATCATAACAATTGTAACTCTAAAAATCAGATAAATACAAATGGCAAAACGAATCGTCATATTAGGAGCAGGAGAAAGTGGTGTTGGTGCGGCTGTGTTGGCCAAATCAAAAGGCTTTGATGTGTTTGTTTCAGACTTAGGAGAAATAAGTCCTAAGTACAAGCTTGCGCTGAAAAAATATCAGCTTGATTTTGAGGAAAAGCAACATACAGAATCTCTTATATTATCGGCAGATGAAGTTGTGAAAAGTCCTGGGATTCCAGATACAGCGCCTATAATTGTTAAGCTGAAAGGAAAAAATATTCCAGTAATTTCTGAAATTGAATTTGCGGGAAGATTCTCCAGTGCTAAAATGATATGTATAACCGGAAGCAACGGGAAAACAACAACAACATTGCTTTTGTATCATATGCTAAAGAAGGCAGGATTGCATGTTGGTTTAGCCGGAAATGTAGGAGATAGTCTGGCTTGGCAGGTTGCCGAAAAAGATTATACGCATTATGTGGTTGAGTTGAGTAGCTTTCAGTTGGATGGGATGTATGATTTTAGGGCGAATATCGCCATACTATTAAATATTACGCCGGATCATTTGGATCGGTACGATTATAAAATGGAAAATTACATCAATTCAAAATTCAGAATATTGCAAAATATGAAATCTGCGGATTCTTTCGTGTTTTGCACCGATGATGATATCATCAGAAAGGAATTAATGAATTGTGATACTCTTGCTCAATTATTGCCGTTTTCTGTTCGGGAAGTAAAAGAAATGTGCGGATGGATTGAGAATGAACTTTTAAAAATTCAATACAACGAAAATCTCTTTTCTATGGATAAAAAAGATTTGTCTTTACCTGGAATTCACAACGTATATAATTCATTGGCATCAGGAATTGCCGGAAGTGTGTTGCAAATTCGGAAAGAAGTAATTCGCGAAAGTTTAAGTGATTTTCAAGGTGTCGATCATCGGTTGGAAAAGGTGGTCTGTGTGAGAGGAATTCAGTTTATTAATGATTCAAAAGCTACGAATATTAACTCTACATGGTACGCTTTGGAAAGTATGGAAGATCCGGTAGTTTGGATTGTTGGTGGAGTTGATAAAGGAAACGATTATTCGGTTTTGGCCGATTTGGTGAAAGAAAAGGTGAAAGGGATTGTGTGTTTGGGTGTTGATAATTCTAAAATTCATGCTGCTTTTGATGGTAAAGTGGATTTTATAGTTGATGCCGGATCTATGAAAGAGGCGGTGACTCAAGCATATCAAATAGCCAATAAGGAAGAGATCGTTTTGTTGTCTCCTGCTTGTGCAAGTTTCGATTTGTTCAAGAATTATGAAGACCGCGGAAATCAGTTCAAGGAAGAAGTCAGAAATTTATAAATTGAAGATATGGCGGGTTTTTTTAAGAATTTAAGCTTAAAGGGGGATAAGACCATTTGGATCATTATCTTCTTTCTGTCAATGATTTCTTTGTTGGTTGTTTACAGTTCAACCGGAACACTTGCCTATAAAGTGAAAGGAGGGAATACATCCTATTTTTTCATTAAGCAACTGATTCTTTTGGGCGGTTGCTACATGATCATTTATGTAGTTCATCGGGTTCATTTTAAGGTGTATTCCAGTTCGGCCAATCTGGTTCTGATTATTTCAATTGGATTTCTCATATTGGCAAAACTCGTTGGTACAAACTTAAATGATGCCTCAAGGTGGATTACAATTCCTGGGATAGGGTTCAACTTTCAACCGTCGGAGCTCGCTAAACTTGCATTAATATTGCATGTTTCCAGAACTTTGTCACGATATCAGGCTGAAGATTCCTGTAAAAAAGAGGCGTTTTGGCACATTGTTATTCCTGTAGGAATTGTGTGTCTGTTGATTTTTTTGGATGACTTTTCTACCTCCGTATTGTTGGGAGGAGTATGCTATTTGCTGATGTTTGTTGGTAGAATCGCAAAAAAATATTTGTTCGGATCGGTGGGGGTTGTTTTGGGTCTGGTGGTTATCCTGATTGTAATGGCACCTCTGCTTCCCAGCATCGGACGTGTTCAAACCGTGCGCAGTCGAATCGTCAACTTTTTTGATAAAGACGAGGCGAATGTAAATAATAATCAGAATTATCAGGTAGAACAAGCAAAAATTGCTGTTGTTTCCGGAGGAATTTTCGGAAAATTTCCAGGGAATAGCACACAACGGAATTTTTTACCACATCCGTATTCCGATTTTATTTATGCCATTATTTTGGAAGAGATGGGGTGGATCGGAGGTTTTGTCATACTGGCTTTTTACCTCATATTGCTATATCGGGCCGGCTTGATTGTTCGGAAATGCAATCGGACTTTTCCTGCATTTTTGGTAATAGGACTAACCTTGAGTATTGTTTTTCAGGCATTAACCAATATGGCAGTATCGGTTAATTTAATCCCGGTAACGGGACAACCTTTGCCCTTAGTGAGTATGGGAGGTACGTCTTTAATTTTTACAAGTGCGGCATTTGGAATGATACTAAGTGTGAGTAATTGGGTAAATGAGGAAGAGAAATTGAATGAAGAAGCAAAAGTAAATGAAGCAGAAAATTAAAATAATTGTTAGCGGAGGCGGAACAGGAGGACATATATTTCCGGCTATTTCAATTGCAAATGCTTTAAAACAAAAGCATAGCGATTGTGAAATTTTATTTGTCGGAGCCGAGGGAAAAATGGAAATGGAAAAAGTTCCTTCTGCAGGATATAAAATAGTTGGATTGCCAATACGCGGACTCCAACGAAATTTCTCGATGGAGAATTTGAAATTCTTTTCGCGGCTTTTTAAAAGTTTGAGAAAAGCAAAGGCAATTGTTAAAGATTTTCAGCCCGATGCAGTTGTTGGTGTTGGCGGATATGCCAGTGGTCCGCTTTTACATGCTGCAGCTAAAATGGGAGTTCCTACCGTAATTCAGGAACAGAATTCGTATGCTGGAATAACAAACAAACTTCTGGCAAAAAAAGCAAAAAAGATTTGTGTTGCTTACGAAGGAATGGAACGTTTTTTTCCTGCTGATAAAATATTATTAACTGGAAATCCTGTTCGAAAAGATTTGTTGGATATTGCTTCGAAAAAGCAGGAGGCAATGGTTCATTTTGAGTTAGATCCTGAAAAGAAAACCATTTTAGTTGTAGGGGGAAGTCTGGGGGCAAGAACCATCAATAATAGTATGTTGAGTTCACTTTCAGCAATTTCAGATTCTGAAGTTCAGGTAATCTGGCAAACAGGAAAGTTTTATATTGAAAAGGTTCGTGAAGAATTGAAAAATTGGGATATCCCCGGATTAAAGGTTTTTGATTTTCTGGGGAGAATGGACTTGGCTTATGCTGCTGCCGATATGGTTATTTCCAGGGCTGGAGCGGGTACAATATCAGAACTATGTCTGGTGGAAAAACCATGTATTTTGGTGCCTTCACCTAATGTTTCAGAAGATCACCAAACCAAGAATGCCATGGCACTGGTAAATAAGAATGCTGCGATAATGGTGAAAGATATTGACGCGGAAAAGGAATTGGTTGTGGTGGCCTTAAAACTGATAAATGATACGGATAAATTATCTGAACTTTCGGCGAATTGCAAGGCTTTGGCAAAGCCCAATGCTGCTGATGAAATTGCAGATCAAATAATAGCGTTAACATAGATTATGCGGATTAAGGATTATAAAAATATTTACTTTATTGGGATTGGTGGAATTGGAATGAGTGCTATAGCCCGCTATTTTAATTCCATTGGTAAGAATGTGTTTGGGTATGATCGAATGCCCACTCAGCTTACTGCCGAATTAACTGCGGAAGGTATTGGTATTGCTTTTCAGGAAGGTGTCGATCAAATTCCAACAAGTTATCAATCTCAGAAGGATACTTTAGTTGTATACACGCCTGCCATTCCTGAAAATCATCCTCAATTGATTTATTTTCAGCAGCAACAATTTAAAATTATGAAGCGATCGCAGGTTCTGGGTTTGCTTTCTGATAATTTGAATGGTATAGGCATTGCGGGAACCCACGGTAAAACTACGGTTTCAACGATCACAGCGCATATTTTTAAAACATCAGCTTTAGATTGTAATGCTTTTTTAGGAGGAATTTCCCGCAACTATCAGTCTAATCTTTTACTGTCAAAAATCAGTCCTTGGATGATTCTTGAGGCTGATGAGTTTGATCGTTCATTTCTTCAATTGCATCCACAGTTGGCAGTAATTACCTCAATGGATGCTGATCATTTGGATATTTACGGCGATAAAAATGAATTGGAAAAGAGCTTTCAGGCTTTTGTTCATCAAATAAAGGAGGGGGGAATTCTTGTTCATAAAAAAGGATTGGTTCTCACTCATGAGAAACTTTCGGCTTATACTTATTCATTGCACGGGAAAGCAGATTTTTATGCTGAGAACATCAAATTAGTGGAAGGATTTTACCAATTTGATTTGGTGTATCCGGAGGGGAAAATTAAAGATTTATTGTTTTCCTATCCAGGGAAAATTAATGTTGAAAATGCAATTGCAGCATCAGCTATGGCTCTGCTTTGCGGTGTTGAAGCTGATGAGTTGAGAAAAGCTCTTTCAACTTTTAAAGGTGTTAGAAGAAGGTTTGATTATCAAATCAGAAATGAAAAAATTGTTTTTATTGATGATTATGCACATCACCCAAAAGAGTTGTGGGAGAGTATATCATCAGTAAGGGAATTGTATCCTGAAAAGAAAATAACAGGAATATTTCAACCTCATTTATATTCACGAACAAGAGATTTTGCAGAAGGTTTTGCTGCAAGTTTAAATCTTTTAGATGAAGTCATTCTTTTGGATATTTATCCAGCCAGAGAATTGCCAATGGAAGGGGTTAGTTCTGAAATTATTTTGAAAAACCTGAAGGTGCCAGCTAAATTATGTAGTAAAGGCGATTTGATAGAGTTACTTAGAGAGAAAGACTTTGAAGTTTTACTAACTTTAGGTGCAGGCGATATCGACAAGTTGGTCGAGCCGATTAAAAATTTAATTAGCGGGCGATTGGAATGCTAAAAAAAATTGCAAACACATTAATTTGGGTATTCTTATTAGGATACTTAATTGTAGTTTTTTCCTTTGCTAATGGCAAAGTGGATAAACTGGTGTTTTCTGGTACACTGGTAAATGTGGTTGATAGTGTGAAAAGAGGTTTTGTAAGCAATTCTGATGTTGAAAGAATCATTAAGAAAAAATATCCGGGAGTGGTAGGGACTACTATTTCCGAAGTTAATAAGGAAGTATTGGAGGAACTTATAGACAAGATTCCTTATGTGAAAAAATCGGAAGTGTACAATTCACTTTCCGGAAAATTAATTGTTGAGATTAAACAACGCAATCCAATTGTGCGGATTTTATCGGGGAATGGATATTATATTGATGCTGATGGAGAGAAAATGCCCTTGTCTGCAAATTTTACATCAAGGGTTTTGGTGGTTTCAGGGGCAGTAAATGATCAGTTGATAAAAGAAGAACTGTTTGAGTTGGTAAAATTTATTACAAATGATGAATTTTGGAAATCGCAGATCACGCAAATTGATGTAGACAGAAACAAGGAGTATACTTTAATTCCTCGTGTTGGAGCTCATAAAATTGAATTGGGGAGTATTGAAAACTACGAACAGAAATTTCAAAAATTGAGTGCTTTGTATACCAAAGGATTTTCAAAAAAAGGTTGGAATACATATAGTAAAATCAATTTGAAGTATAAGAATCAGGTAGTTTGCACAAAAAAGAATTTAAATGACTAGTAAGAATAATATCATCGCAGCTATCGACATTGGCACAACTAAAATTGTGGCCATAATGGGGGAAGTAGACTCCGATGGAAGGTTGCGGATTATCGGTATGGAAAAAACCGTATCGAGAGGGGTTAAGAGGGGAGTGATTCATAGTATTGAAGATACAATTGGTGCTATACGTGAGGTAGTTGATCGATTGACGGAGAAAACAAACAAAGATATTTATACAGTTTATGTAGGTATTGCGGGACAACATATACGGAGCATAAAGAACCGACAGTTTAAATACATTCAAAATGGAATTGGTGAAATCACTAAATTGGATGTTGAAGAAATAATAAATGAGAATTTTAGGATTCCAATCGAAGTTGGCGAACAAATACTGCATGTGATTCCGCAGGATTACGTTGTTGACAAGGAGGCAGGCATTCGGAATCCAATAGGAATGGCCGGACGAAGGTTAGATGGGAATTTCAATATTATAATTGGAAGAACTGCATCTGCACGTAATATTGAGAAATGCGTGAAGGAAGTTGGATTGGAGATTGAGGAATTGGTTTTGGAACCTTTAGCTTCTTCGTTGGCAGTATTAAGCGATGAAGAAAAAGAGGCTGGAGTCGTTTTGGTTGATATTGGTGGAGGAACTACGGATATTACAGTTTATTTTGATGGCATACTAAGGCATACAGCAGTAATTCCTTTTGGCGGCGATATTGTTACCCGCGACATAAAGGAAGGTTGCTCGGTACTTATAAAACAAGCCGAAGCCTTAAAAATTCAGTTTGGAGAAGCTGTTGCTGATTTGGTAGATGAAGAAAAAGTTGTTACCATACCAAGTGTTGGAGGTTGGGATCCAAAGGAAATTTCTTTTAAAACCTTGGCTCATATCATTCAATGCCGAATGGAGGAGATTATAGACAGTGTTAAATTCCAAATTGAAATTACAGGACTGCACGATAAAATTGGTGCTGGAATCGTATTGACTGGTGGAGGCGCATTGCTGACGAATCTTGATGTGCTGACACAAAAACAAACCGGAATAGATGTTCGCATAGGCTATCCCGGAGCATCATCTAAAATTATTTTGGATGAAACCTTAAATCAGCCAATTTATGCAACTGGAATCGGATTGATGCTAAAAGGTTTGAATAAACCTGGTAAGAAAACTCCAAATCAGAGCACAGACAAAAGTAAAACAGGCAAAAAGAAAGGATTACAGAAATTTTTTAGTGCTTTGTTTGATACTGATGATTTAAAAATGTAAATAAAATATTGTAACCCTAATACTTGTGACATCATGATTGACGAATTGTTACCGGTTGATTTTGAACCTAAAGAGAAATCGATTATAAAAGTGATTGGTGTGGGTGGCGGTGGAAGTAACGCTGTTAATCACATGTTAAAAGAAGGAATCACTGGGGTCGATTTTGTAATATGTAATACTGATTCTCAGGCTTTGGAAAACAGTCAAGTGCCGATTAAGGTACAGCTTGGTAAATCACTTACCGAGGGTAGAGGGGCTGGAAACAAACCGGAAAGAGGCCGGGAATCTGCACTTGAAAGTATTGATGATATCAATAAAGTTTTAAGTGAGAAGACCAAAATGATATTTGTGACTGCCGGCATGGGAGGTGGAACCGGTACAGGTGCAGCTCCTATTATTGCAGAAACAGCCAGAAAACAAGGAGTCTTAACTGTTGGTATTGTTACGATCCCATTTCGATTTGAAGGGAAACGAAGAATTGAGCAGGCGATGGAAGGAATTGCCAATCTGGAAAAACATGTGGATGCACTTCTAATCATCAATAACGAAAAGTTGAGGATGATGTATGGTGATTTAAAACTATCGGATGCTTTTGCAAAGGCTGATGATGTTTTATCTATTGCAGCCAAAAGTATTGCCGAAATAATTACTGTTCATGGTTATGTGAATGTTGATTTTGCCGATGTGGAAACTGTGATGAGGGATAGTGGTGTAGCCGTAATGGGATCGGCTTCTGCTTCAGGGGAAGACAGAGCACTTCGTGCTATTGAGGAGGCGCTTACATCTCCGTTATTGAATAGTAATAATATTTGCGGAGCAAGAAATATCTTATTAAATATTATCTCGGGTAAAGATGAGGTGACCATGCAGGAGGTTAGTGTGATTACCGATTACGTTCACGATGTAGTGGGCGATGAAGTGTGTATTATCTGGGGAAATGGTAATAGTGATAGATTGGATGATGAGTTAAGCGTTACAATTATTGCTACCGGGTTTTCCGAAAGTCCAATTCCTGAATTGAGTATAGAACCTCGGAAATCAGTTCAAAATGAAGTTCCTAAATTGGAGCTGATTATTGAGAATCCAGCCGAAGCTGAGGAGATTGCTGCAATGAAGAAACGGGAGGAGAGGCAACGAAGAGAAGAGTTAATGAGAAAACGCTCGGATGAAGACAGTGAGGAGTATGAGGTAGCAGAAGAGAAAAAAGCGCCTGTAACTAAAAGCAAGGAACCTGTCGAAGTTGAGGAAGAAATAGGAGAAGAGGAACATAAGAAAGGCAGCCTTGACAATTGGTTTAAAGATAAGTTTACACAGATTTTTGATAATAATGATTCTTCGATGTAGCGTTTTATGTAACGTGAAATTATAAAGAGATAATTTTAGATATTAATGACTGAGGATTTAATTGATTTTAGTTTACAGGAAACTGAATCATCGATTATAAAAGTAATTGGTGTTGGTGGTGGTGGCGGTAACGCTGTAAATTATATGTATAAGCAAGGCATAAAAGATGTGGATTTTGTCATTTGCAATACTGATGCCCAAGCTCTTGAAACGAGTGAAATTCCTGTAAAAATTCAGTTGGGTGAATCATTGACTGAAGGTCGTGGTGCAGGGAATAAACCCGAACGGGGTGAGCAATCCGCGATTGAGAATTTAGAAGATATAATTGAGGTGCTGGCTGATAATACCAAAATGGTTTTTATAACTGCTGGTATGGGGGGCGGAACCGGTACAGGTGCAGCTCCTGTTATCGCGAAAGCAGCCAAAGAAATGGGGATTTTAACAGTGGGTATTGTTACGATTCCATTTCGTTTTGAAGGACGCCAGCGCTTGCATCAAGCCATTGAAGGAATCAATAAATTAAAAGAGAATGTTGATTCGCTTTTGGTGATAAACAATGAAAAGCTAAGCGAAATTTATGGTGATTTAAAGCTGTCAACAGCCTTTTCGAAGGCAGATGATGTGTTGGCTACCGCGGCTAAAGGAATTGCAGAAATTATAACGCTTCACGGTTATATCAATGTAGATTTTGAAGATGTAAAAACAGTAATGACAAACAGTGGGGTGGCAGTAATGGGATCTGCTTCGGCCGAGGGTGAGGATCGTGCTGTTACTGCCATTCGAGAGGCTCTTACGTCACCATTGTTGAACAGCAATGATGTAAGAGGCGCTCGAAATATTCTCTTAAATATTAGTTCCGGTCAGGAAGAAGTAACCATGGATGAGGTGGGACAAATAACCGACTACGTTCAGGAAGCTGTTGGCGATAGTGCTACCATTATTTGGGGAACAGGTCAGGATCTGGCATTGGGAAACAAGGTATCGGTTACAATCATAGCAACGGGTTTCGACAACGGCTTAATACCAGAGGAGAAGGCAATTCCAAAAGTTGCATCTTTTCAGGCTGGCAGAGGACGTACCAGTGCTGCCGATCAGATAAAAAATATTTTGGAAGAAGAAGCGAATGAAAAATCGGAGGAAAATAAGTTAATTTTGACCGATTTGAGAGATGCCGAAATTGATGAAATTGAAAATATTCCTGCTTACAAGCGAAAACTGAAGAATATAGACAACCAGAAATTTCAATCGGGTAAGGTTATTCGCTTTACTTTAGACGAAGAGTAGTTCTACTGTTAGAATCTTATAAAAACTAAAAAATACAGAACAATGGGTTTATTAGAACAGATTAATTCAGATATAAAAACTGCCATGAAGGCGAAGGAAAGAGACAGATTAGAAGCTCTTCGAGCTGTAAAAACAGCCTTTACCATGGAAATGACAAAAACAGGAGCTGCTGATATCGATAATGATTCTGCGCTTAAAATCATTCAGCGGTTGGTGAAACAACGTAAAGATTCAGCCAGTACTTTCTCTGCTGGAGGACGTGAAGATTTAGCCGGAAAGGAACTTCTGGAATTAAGTTACTTAGAGGTTTATCTTCCTGCTCAATTGTCTGATGAAGATTTGACCGTTGCTGTTCAGGGAATTATCACTAAAACAGGAGCATCTTCTATGAAAGATATGGGGAAAATAATGGGATTAGCTTCCAAAGAATTAACCGGTAAAGCTGATGGTAAAGCCATTGCTGATAAAGTTAAAGAGCTTTTATCCTAGCTTTCAATAAGGAATTTAAGAGGTGCTGCATTTGCAGCATCTCTTTTTTTATGGGTAAACTTGAATGCACAAAAAAGCGGGATGATAATTTATCATCCCGCTTTTTAATGAGTTTTACTCTCTAATAAAACTTGTATCTTTTATCAAGAACATTTGCATTTTCTTTCAATGCCTGAAATGCCTGATAGTTTGTTCTGTATTGATATCCTTGCTCTAATCTTGATTTAAAAGCTTGAACGGTAACATCAGAAACTTCATCGCTGTTTTCGTTAGTAATAGCAAGCATGTAAACACCTTGATTGCCTTTTATAGGAGATGAAATTTCACCTTTATCGAGCATTGAAGCTGTACTTATTACTTTAGGCTCAATTCCTGCACCAGGAATCTGGAACGATTGGAAGCTGATACCTGTTGCAGTTTTAACTTCTAAGTTTTCCTTTTGTGCTACAGAAAGCAAACTTTGAGATCCTGCACTGCTCTTTGTCATCTCAGCAATAATTAGTTCAGCTTTTTTATCTTTTCTGATCGCTCTCTTAATTTCTGAAACCTTTTCTTGAATAGATGCAATTCCTTCTTCTTTTATATCAGAAAGGATAGCAACAACAAACTTGTTCCCAAATTCGAAAACTGCAGAGTTATCATTATTCAATAAAATACTCTCCATATTATCGGTGTTGTAGGCAGCTCTAACAAGATCTCTTGAATTTTCCAGTCCGGGGATCAATTTAGTTTCTCTTTTAAGATTTGCTGTTCTACGACTCAAACCTTCAGCAGTAATTGCTTTCTCGAATGCATCTTTGTTAAGATTGTTTCCTGCAAAAGTACGAGCCTTAGCATAAGCCACCTGAATTGTTTTCTGACTGGCTTCAACCTTACGGTCAACAATAGCAAGTTGAACTTTCTTCACTGCTTTACTCATATTGGTAACCTGAATAACATGAGCTCCAAATTGAGTTAAAACAACTTTTACTTCATCCTTTTTCGAAGAGAAAGCGGCATCGTTGAATGGCTGAACCATTTTTCCTTGAGTAAACCATCCTAGGTCACCACCATTAACGGCAGAACCTTGATCTGATGAATTTTCTTTTGCTAAACCAGCAAAGTCAGCTCCTTTAGCAAGTAAAACTTTCAAACTGTCAGCTTTTGCTTCAGCACCTTTGTAATCTCCATTAATCGGACGGATTAGAATGTGACGGGCTTTTACTGAATCAGGAAGCATTTTTACTTCATGCAACTTTGCCATCTTATACATTTCATTTTCGAAGTAAGGGCCAAATACATCACCTTTATTTGCAGAGAACGCGAATGAGTTAAGTTCAGTATTGGTGATTTCGTCTTGCTTGAAATAGTAAGTGTTAAAATCGCTGTCGCCATTCAATTCTACAAATTGAACGTCATTGTTTTCATTTGTGAAGTCTTCTTTCAAGTCAACAATCCATTTTTCAGTTGCTTTGTAATCTTCAGTAGAAGGTACAACGTCAAATGATACGTAATCAATCTTTCTTGATTCTGTTTGTTTGAACAGATCCTCGTGCTTGCTATAGTAATCTCTGATTTCAGATTCAGTTACATTAACAGTACTGTCAGGAATTAGATTGTAACTTTTCACTATGTAATTGAAATCTACTTTTTTACTTCCTTTAGTTGCCATGTCCTTAACCAATACATTTGGCATGTAGAGACCCTTTTGAACTAAGGTATTGTACTTGGCAAGATTTCTTTGCGTAATAATTGATTCTTCGATGTTTAACCAGTAAGCTTTTTGAGGAGTTCCGTTAGGAGCTGCAATTAATTTCTTAAGAGTTGCAACTACCTGATCCTTATCAACCAATCCGTTTTCATTTTGAAATAACTGACGAATAGCAGGATCAATATTTCGACCTTGAACCATATCAAATAATTCCTCAGACGAAATAGAAATTCCCAACTCATCATATTCACGGTTCATTACAAATTCCTGAACCATCTGTTGCCAAACTTGCTCTCTTAAACGCTCAATCTGTTCCGATGGAATTGAGTTCTGTCCGGACATGAGTTTGTTAATCTCAAGACTATGATTGAATCGGTTTTGGAAATCACGAATGTTTACTGATTCCCCTGCAATTTCTGCCATCTCATTTCGTGAGTTTGCTAATAACGAACCACCTGATTTTAGAGCATCTCCAGCAATAAATGCAAGAAGAGCACCACCAATAATGATCCCTATAAAAACACCACGATTTCTTATTTTTTGTAATGTTGCCATCGAAAAAGATTTAAATATTCTTAATTAGGCTACGAATATACAAAAAAATGGGAAATGATCACTTTTTATTGCAATTGGATTACTCGCTTTTATAGTAAAATAAAAAGAGACTTGGCAGTAGTTATTTCTATCGTGAAGAATATTGACCTTATCCTACTTCCAATTGAGGATTCGGGTATGCCCGGATATTTATTTTCGATATAAATAGAGCTGAATTTAATGTGGATAAGAAGATCGGGAATGAAGGATATTCTAAAGAATTGTTAAGCGTATTTTAATAACACGGGTATTGCTTACTTCTAAAATTTTAAAACTGAAATTTTCAATGCGAATCGTTTCATTATACATGGGAATACTTTCATGATTGAAAATAAGAAAGCCATTTAAGGTTTCAAAGTCTTCTGATACAGGTAGGTTAAGTTCATATTTATCATTCAGGTAATCTATTTCCAAACGGCCGGCGAAAATGTATTCTGTATCTGATATTTTCTGTTCTTCCAAATCAACATCATCATGTTCATCTTCAATTTCACCAAATATCTCTTCCATGATGTCTTCAATGGTAACCATCCCCGCTGTTCCTCCAAATTCATCAACCACTACGGCAACACTTTTATGTTCGCGTGTAAAAAGATTTAGTAATTTATGAGCAGGCATTGTTTCGGGTACAATAATAATATTGCTTAAGCCAGCCTTTATACTTTGTGGATTTTTAAAAATTACCGAAGAATGTATGTAACCAACAATATTGTCTATTGAGTCTTTATAGATTAAAATTCTGGAGTATCCGGTTTCTATAAAACGTTGCGTCAGGTATGAAATATCACCATTAATTTCCATTGCCTCAATTTCATTACGGGGCACAATGCATTCGCGCAATTTCACTTTCGAAAAATCGAGTGCATTTCTAAATATTTTTATATCATGCAGATCGTCCTCAGATATGGTTTGGGCATCATGGCCTTCCTGTACCAGATGATCCAGATCAACTTTCCCAAAAGCTTGTGTTTCTTCTTCTTCAGTAATATTAGTTTTAAAAATTTTTCGGATAATGTTCTTTGATAAGAATATGGTGAACGATGTTATTGGATAGAATATAATGTAAAAAAACATCACCGGAAGGGCAAACAGGTTTAAAGCCATGTTTGGATTGATCCTAAAAAGGGTTTTGGGTATAAACTCTGCTGTAACCAGAATTAATATGGTGGAAATAAATGTCTGAACAGCCAATATTATTGATTCTGAATCAATCCATATGGCTATAGAAGGTTCCAATAACTTAGCCATAAGAATACCATATATTACAAGGGCAATGTTGTTGCCAACGAGCATGGTACTAATATAATATCCTGGGTTTTGAGAAAAAATAGAAAGAACTTTAGCTGAAATCGTATTTTTATTTCGGTCAAGTTCCATTCGCAACTTGTTCGCAACAATAAAAGCAATTTCCATTCCTGAGAAAAATGCAGATAAGGCCAACATGATAAAAATGATGATCAGCTCGTTCATTTACTTCCGGGCTTTATTTTTCTCTTGTAATTTTCGCATGTATCTTCTCCATACATACATCAAACCAGCAATGCCAGCGATAACATACAGCATAATACTTTCAGCAAATCCGTAATTAATTGTTTTGTTTATAGCAGCAACCAAGCCAACAATCATTACGATTAACCAGATGATTTCTAAAATAAAAGGGAGTTTTTGTTTCATGTGTTAAATGATTTTAGATGCAATATAATACGATTTAATTCTTATTGTTCTGTTTCATCATTTAAATATACTTCACCAGTAACTTTTTTGAGGGTAATTTTATTCATTTTATCATCAGAAGAAAAACCGATTCCTTCCAAAACCTGACCATCATCTGTGGTAATTCTAACATATTGGTCCGAATAAATGAGACCTTTACCTTGATCCCAGTACATTAATTCGGTATTTATGGTTTTCCCGTCATCACTAATAGCAACAACTTTATTTCTTAGTTCCCACAATTGATCTGAGGTAAAATGCTTGGCATAATTTGCTTCAATTTGTCCGGCAACAGTTCCATCGTCATCATAGGAAGTAATTTTTCCTCCTTTTGGGAAATCCTGATACTCCGCATCCTCGGTTTTTACCTCAATAAATTCAACCGCAAATGCACGATATTTAATTCGTGTTGAATCGGTGAAAATGAATTCAACATCTTTGCCGGATCGCTCTGGGGCTTTTTCGTTGTTTGTAATACTTTGTACTTCTTTAATACTGTTCTCACAAGACAAAAGCATTGCAATCCCGGAAAGGATCACAATGCTTTTGATAATATTATTGATATTTTTCAATGTTTTATTCTGTTAATCTTGCTTTGGTTGATTCGTTAATCCAATCTCCAACTTTATAAGTATCACCTTCTTTAATTCCTTCAAAGAAAGCCTCCTCTTTGCGGGGAAAATATTTAGAGTAGGTATTAATTAATTCACGGGCTTCTTCTGCACAATCAGGATCTAAAGCTTTGGCTTTTGCAAATTTATCAACAGCTACCCAATAAACCGATTGTTTTTCAAGTGGACTTGATCCGTAATTTTTGCTGTAGGCTGCATAAGCTTTTCCAATCAACAAATAAGGTTGTCCCCAAGTAGTTCTATAACCAGCTGCCTTTAAAGCGTTAGATTTAGCATCACTATATTTACCCTGCATTAAAAGGATTGTAGCTAATTTAAAATGAAGGTCAGCTTTAACATCAGCATCTGTTTCCAATTCGATAGACTTAACCAAGTACTCTTTACTCTTGTCAAATTCTTTTTTCTTGATAAACATTTTTGCCAGGTTGTGTGCTGCATCAGCATTCGGATCCAATTCGTATTTTCTTTCAGCAACTTCAGCATACAAAGCTCCGTCTTCACATTCCTGACGATTTAGCATTCTTAAGATCTTATTGATCAAAACCAGATCATCATGGTTTGCATGAAATTTAGGAGTAAAGATATTGCTTAAAGTTTCACAATCAGCAACTCCGGCAGCAAAGAAAATTTGTTCTACATTCAATCTTGCGTTGTTGATGTTATCCTTTTTAGCTGGGTCACTCTCGGCATCCATTTGCTTCTTAGCCATGTCCATAAAAAGAAGGTAATTGTCGATCACTTCTTCTGCTTCTATTTGATTGTTTTGAACCAGAACTTTCGAAGCTTCCATTGTGTTGGCAATAACTTTCGCTTCAGCATCCAGTCCTTGCATTTCAATGGATTTTTTCATCAGGGCATAAGCTTCTTTTACCGAAGGAATGTCTTTCTCCCGGTATTGGAACAAATCACCACCTTTACGTCCAAGAATCCAACCTGTAGAATATTTACGATCTTTACCAAAATATTTAATTCGGTTATCGTAAACCATCATCAGTGTGTCCACATATTTGTCATTCTTAGTAGCGCGATACAATCCTTCCATTATTTTCACACCATTAATATAAGTGGATTTTTGGTAAGCAGGTGCATTTTTATAAACGTATCTCCATCCTGTAAGTGCTTCTTTGTAATTTCCCTGCTTTACCATCTCGATGTAAAGAGATGCGTTCAAAATTGTTTTAGCACTATCCAACCCATATTTTGATTCCAAAGTCTGTGCTTCCGCTTTAAACAGACCCGAAAACAAAAGAACAATTGTTACGATTAAAAGTCTTGTCTTCATATTACTATTTTTTTTTATAATCAAGTTACTTTTTATTTCAAAAACAAAAATGACATTTAAATTTACCAGTAAAACCTCGTTATTATAAACCAGGGTCTAAATATAACGAAAGTTTTAGTTTTGTCAGAACTAAAACTGCAAAACTCATACCAAAAATTAGTACAAGCTTCGAAACTGGTTGGAACATCTATATTTAAGAGCCTTTTGCAAAACTATAAATAAAATATAAAGCTGCAAAAAATACTTCTTATTAAGAGTGAATCAATAAATTAAATTCCAATATCTTATTTAAACCTTCCAATACGATTTCGGGATGATAAGCAACGTTGTGATCTATTGATTTATTTAAAAAATGGGCATCTCCTCCGGTAATTACTACACGTAATTCCGGATGTATCGCTTTTAATTTATTAATGTATGAATCTATTTCGAAGATCAGACCATTTTGAACGCCTGATACTATTGCATCATTGGTGTTTTTGCCAATTAAATTGAAATCTTCATTTTTCGACAGTTCGGGTAGGTTTTGAGTAAATTCGTGTAAAGCTTTAAACCGCATTTTTAAACCGGGAGATATACAGCCACCTAAATATTGGGCTTTAGCAGTAACAAAATCAAACGTGATAGCGGTTCCGGCATCTATTACCAATACATCTTTTCCTTTATATAAACCATGGGCACCTGCGCAAGCGGCTAATCGATCGTAGCCGAGTGTGCTTTTCGATTCATATAAGTTTTCCAGTGGCGTGTCTATTTCGGAATTAAAAAACAGAACTACTTTGCATGCCAATTTTAATTGGGAGATTAATTCTTTAGGATATTTTCTAACAGAAGAAATAATAACATTAGGTGCATTTTCACATTTCGATAAAAGGCCGGAAACGAATTCAGTTTCCCCTAATGTTGAGTTTTCAAGTCCAACTAATTGATTGTTTTCAAAGAAGCCTGACTTTATTTGTGTGTTTCCTATGTCTACGATTAAATTCAAAAGAGCCGGAATGAAGGTAAATTATTATAAATGTCTTGTAAAATCGCATAAAATTAGTAAACTTTAGGCATATTAATCTAGTGACACTTAGGTTTTTTATAATCATTTTAAATTAGATGGTGTTTAATTATTCAGAAAATACGGTTTAAATGGTTGCTTAGCCTTTTTTTAGATTGAAATCGATTACACATTCAATTTTAGATTGATGAAGAAAAAAATTTTAATTGTAGAAGATGACAGTTTAATATCGACCATCTTTCGGATGTTTTTAAAAGAACTGGGTTACGATCTTATCGGAATTGTAGAAGATGGAAAAGAGGCTATTCGTTTGTGTGAAACAATAAAGCCGGATATTATTCTGATGGATGTTCATTTGGGTGGAGGTTTGGATGGAATTCAAACTACAGAATTAATAAAAACCAAATTTGACATTCCGGTTATCTTCCTTTCCAGTGATACTGAAGAAAGTACAATTCAGAGAGTAATTAATATTCATTCTTATGGATATTTGGTGAAACCAATTGACAAGAAGGAACTTGGTATTTCAATAGAGTTGGCATTTTATAAACATCAATTTGATTTGGATCAAAAAATGCGCGAACAGCGTTTTCGAAATTTCATTACCGATTCTCCTGAAGCCATTATTGTGATCAATGAAAATGGTTTAATTGAATATTTAAACTGTTTGGGATTGAAGCTATTCAAAACAGCTTACATTGAGGATTTAATGGGTTTACCCTTACTGTCATTCATTTCGGAAGAATACAGTGCGATTTTTAAAGAGAGATTGGAAAATTCGTTGACTATGGAAACAGGAATTTCCTATACTCATCTGAAATTAAAAACTATACATGGCGAATTGATTGATGTAGGTTTAACCGGAGCTCAAATTGAATTTAATGGGAAGAAAAATTTGCAATTAATTGTTCGTGATATTACGCAAGAATTTGCCTATCGTCAATTGTTAGCTGAAAAAGCGAATATCATTAATAATTTTGTTGATGGGGTTGTGACTTTCGACCTTGAGGGAAAGGTAAAATCGTGGAATCGTGCATGTGAACGGATTTTTGGTGTCTCCGAAACCAATATTATTGGTAAAGCATACTGTAGTTTGTTTCTTTACGAGGAACAAAAATCGTTTACCGAAGATATTTTAATTCCAGTTGAGGAGAATGGAAAACATGAAGTGAATTTTGCTTTAGAGATAAATGAGAAAAAGCGGGACATTAAACTGATTGCTAATTTACTTCGAAATGAAAAAGGAGAGGAAACCGGAGTGGTTTGCTACATTCGGGATCATTCGTGTTCTTAAAAAATAAACTCCGATCAATTTATCGATCGGAGTAATTATATTATATCTCATTAATTAGAGCCAGTATTTCGCTGGCTTTTTTAATGTTCTTAATTTTCTCGAAACTAAGACTTAATCTGTGTTTTGATTCTTTCATTTTGCAGGGAACAACTTGCGTTTGCAGAAATTGCAGGACTTTGTTAAACTGTGCTGATTTATAAAAAGCTGAATCCTGATCAGAAATAAAATACAGAACCAGTTTTCCATTTTTAAGAATGAGTTTTTCAATTCCCAAATCTAAAGAAATCCAACGCAAACGAACAACGTTTAACAGTTCAAGACATGGTTCGGGTAAGTCTCCAAAACGATCTTTTAACTGCGATTCAAATTTTCCGATTTCCTCTTCGGTCTGAATGTTATCCAATTCGCGGTACAAACGAATTCGTTCTGAAATGCTTTCAACATATTTCTCAGGAAAAAGAATTTCCAAATCGGTATCTATTTGGCATTCGCTTATAAATCGAAGAACATTTTTCCCTTCATCTTTCTTTTCATCTTCAAAAACATCTTTGAATTCATTCTCTTTTAGTTCAAGAAGTGCTTCATTCAGAATTTTGTGATAGGTTTCGTAACCGATATCAGCAATAAAACCGCTTTGTTCGCCACCCAGCAAATTACCGGCGCCACGAATATCCAAATCCTGCATGGCAATATTAAAACCACTTCCCAGTTCCGAGAAGTTTTCAATAGCCGTTAATCTTTGTCTTGCCTCCTGAGTCATGGAATCATGCGGAGGAGTTAACAAGTAGCAAAATGCTTTTTTGTTCGACCGGCCAACGCGGCCTCTTAACTGGTGCAGTTCGCTCAAACCAAAATTCTGTCCGTTATTAATGATGATGGTATTGGCATTCGGAATGTCCAATCCAGATTCAATAATGGTTGTTGCAATCAGAACATCAAAATCGCCACGGATAAAGTCGAGCATGATTTTCTCCAGCTTAGGGCCTTCCATTTGTCCGTGAGCAACCACGGTTGAAACGCCTGGAACGGTTCGCTGAATCATCACCTCAACATCTTTGATGTTTTGAACCCTGTTGTGAATAAAGAAAACCTGTCCGTTTCGTTCCACTTCGTAGGTAATTGCTTCGCGAATGATGTCTTCATTAAAATTATGAATTTCGGTTACAATCGGATAACGATTTGGAGGCGGGGTATTGATGATGGACAAATCCCTGGCTCCCAGCAATGAAAATTGTAATGTTCTTGGAATTGGTGTAGCCGTTAATGTTAAGGTATCAACATTTACTTTAAATTGTTTCAGTTTCTCTTTTACCGATACGCCAAATTTCTGCTCTTCATCAATGATGAGTAAACCCAAATCTTTAAACTCAACATCTTTTCCAATAATTCGGTGTGTCCCGATTATAATATCAGTTTGTCCGGCTTTTAAATTTTTAAGAATCTGTTTCTGATCTTTCGAGGTTCTCATTCGACTGATATAATCTACTGTGCAGGGAAAATTTTTCAATCGATCGTTAAACGTTTTGAAATGCTGAAAGGCCAGGATTGTGGTCGGAACCAGAATAGCGACCTGTTTGTTATCGGCAACTGCTTTAAAAGCGGCACGAATTGCAATTTCGGTTTTTCCGAAACCAACATCACCACATACCAATCTGTCCATTGGATAAGGCGATTCCATGCCTTCTTTGGTTGCGATTGTTGCTTTCACCTGATCGGGAGTATCTTCATAAATAAAGGAAGCCTCCAATTCTTGCTGCATGTACGTGTCGGGACTGAACGAAAAGCCTTTTTCTGATTTTCGTTTGGCATAAAGGGCAATCAAATCCTTGGCAATGTCTTTTACTTTGCCTTTGGTTTTTTCCTTTAGCTTTTGCCATGTGCCGTTTCCCAGCTTGTATATTTTAGGCGCAGACCCGTCTTTGCCTTTGTATTTTGAAATTTTATGAAGCGAGTGTAAACTCACATATAGAATATCATTGTCTTTATAAACCAGGCGAATTACTTCTTGTGGTTTGCCGTTTGTATCGATTAGCTGCAAACCTCCGAAACGACCAATTCCATGATCGGAATGAACGATGTAATCACCAGGGTGAAGGCGGTTAATTTCTTTAAGAGTTACTACCTCTTTGGCTTTGTGAACCGTTGAGTTTTTAAGCTGGAATTTGTGGTAACGATCGAAGATCTGATGATCGGTGAAGATGGATATTCTCAGATCCTTATCCGAAAATCCCTCGTGAAGTGTGTGACTTACATCCTGAAATTCAACTTCAATTCCCTGATCTTCAAAAATAGTATGGATTCGTTCAATCTGTTTTGGATTGTCGGAAAGAATGTAATTCGATTCTGCTTTGGCATTGTTATTTAACAAATGCTGACCAAGCAATTCGAAGTTTTTATTGAAGGCTGGTTGCGGACTTTGATTGAACTGAATCTCTTCATGAGCTGCAAAAAAGAATTTTTGCCCGAATTCCAATGTCGGGAAATCACTTAACTGATTCAAAAATTCTTTGCTGTTTATCAGGTAATCTTTAGTAGATACCGAATCTTCACCTATTTGCATAAAAGGAACCTTCTCGATGGTACTTTCATAAATGGATTGAATTCGATCGCAGGAAAACTGTAAATTCCTGCACCAAAAAATCGCATTACCGGGTACAAAGGAAAGAAAGGATATCCGGGAATCCTTCAGCAGATTTTCCTGAATGTTGGGAATGATATCAACGGAATTTAGTTTTTCTATGGATAGTTGATTTTCCACATTAAACATTCGAATGGAATCTATTTCTTCGCCAAAGAAATCGATTCGAAAAGGATGTTTATCCGAAAAGGAAAAAATATCAATAATGCTTCCGCGGATAGAATACTGACCAGGTTCTACCACAAAATCGGCTCGTTCAAATTCATAATCGACCAAGACCTCTTCCACAAATTCGGGAGATAATTTTTCGCCTACCTTAATTGTTAAGGTGTTTTCTTCCAGTTGTGCTTTACTAATTACTTTTTCGATAACGGCTTCGGGAAAAGTAATAATGAAAGTAGGATGCTTATCGGAATTCAAACGGTTCAGACATTCGGCACGAAGAATAATGTTCGAACTGTCAGTTTTCTCATATTGAACGGAACGTTTGAAGGAAGATGGAAAGAACAAAACGGTATCTTCATCAAGCAGATTGCACAGATCATTGTAAAAATAGGCAGCCTCCTCCTTATCGTTAAATAGTAAAATGTGCGGATGTTGGCCGGGTTTAAGGGTGGAAATCAACAAAGGGAGCGAAGAACCAACCAAACCTTTTAGGTGAAGCTGAAACTTTGATTTTTGTTCCAGATATTTTTCAATGCTGTATCGGGCAGGATGCTCCGAGAAAATTTGTATAAGTTGTTTTAGTTCCAAACCCTTGTCCTTTTTTTGTTGAAACGCAAATTTAGGGAAAATATTTAAGGGACAAGTTAAAAGTGCCAAGGATCAGAAACAAAGTGACAAGAACCAAGTACCCAAGTATAAATTAGGAAAAAGGAAGTGTTTGCCGGTAGGTTTTGAAAATTTCCTGTTTTTAAGGAAAATACAGGTAAGAAGAGTGTGTATTAAATAAACAGCATTAATTATTTTCAGGCTCTTTAATTTCGCTGATTATAAATAATGTTTACTTTCAGGATGGGATTTAATAGAACTGGATACGATAGTCGAATAAAATATAAACAAATACTGAACTAAATGACCACATTAAGAGGAGCGATTCGTTCATATGGAGCCGCTGTAAGAAGAATTGAACGTGAAGAACAAAAACAAGCACGTGAAGCTGCAAAAAGATTTAAAGTGCAACAGAAACTTCAAGAGATTGAAGATGTAAGACAAGCTGTTATCGATTGGGAATATTACGTTAATATGATTCAATCTGTTCACAAAAATTGTACAGATTCAATAGATTGGAGTAAGATTAAATCTACTCCTCGTCCTAAGAAACCAGCTTTAGAAAGTATTCATGAAAATCTAGCTAAAGATAAATTGGGATATTATAAACCAACGTTCTTTGATAAGTTATTTGGTTCAACTGAAAGGAAAATTTATCTATTAAAAGAAGAAATAGAAGAAGCTATAATAATTGACCAGAAGGAATATGATTCTGCAAAAAAGGAATATTTGGCAGAACTTAATAATTGGGAAGAATTACAAAAAATTTCGGATGGGATTAAAAATAAAAAGCATGCAGCTTACTTAGAAGCATTGGAATATTTTAATCCATTTTCTGATGTTGAAGAATTGGGTGCACAGTTGAATTTTAATTTCGAAGGCAATTTAATTGATATTGAATTAAAAGTTAACAATGAAGAGGTTGTACCTAATTATGAACTTAAACAGACATCAACGGGTAAACTTTCCAAAAAAAATATGCCAAAAGGAAAATTTAATGAACTCTACCAAGATCATATTTGTAGTTTAGCCATTAGAGTTGCAAGAGAAGTATTTGCTTATCTGCCTATCGAAAAAGCTAGAGTTAATGCAATGTCAAGTATGCTAAATACTATAACCGGACACATGGAAGATCAACCAATTCTTTCTGTAATATTTATTCCTGAGACTATTGGGAATTTAAATCTAGAATTAATTGACCCTTCTGATAGTATGCGAAATTTTATACATAATATGAAATTTAATAAGACTAACGGATTTAGTGTTGTACCAATAGTTGAATTTTAGAAATAAAAAACTACTTCCACTGTTCATATTTTGTATCTCGTTAAAGCCACAAATTAATTTTAGAAGAAAGAATAAACCATGTTCATCATATCATTAACCTACAAAGTACCTATCGAAAAGGTAGAGGAAGAATTGAACAATCACGTTCAGTATTTAAAAGAGCAGTATGCTTTGGGAAATTTTCAGGCCTCGGGCAGAAAAGTTCCGAGAACAGGAGGCGTAATACTTTCAACAGTGAAGGATAAAAAACAATTGGAAAAAATTCTGGCTAAAGATCCTTTTCACAAAAATGATTTAGCCGATTATGCAATCACTGAATTTATTCCCAGCATGACGAGCGACGAGTTAACTTGTTTACTGGAGGTTTAAGAAAACAGTAGTTTGAAATTGTTCTAATAACATAGAAGAACCATTAACAAAATAAATAACATATGAATCCAATTTTAAGTCGAAATTCATTTTTCGTGAAGGAACATGTTGGCATGTTCAAAGCAGCAAATAATTTTGATATTTTCAATCCTGAAAATCAGGAAATGATAATGACATGCCGGGAAGAAAAACTTGGTTTTTTCACCAAGATGCTTCGCTTTACCGACTATAAGAGAATGACTCCTTTTAATATTGAAATTAAAACTGTTTCAGGTGAAAAAGTACTAACAATAAAACGAGGTGTTTCATTCTTCTTGTCTACAGTTGAAGTTTTTGATGAGAATGATAATTTATTGGGAAAATTCAAACAAAAATTTTTCTCAATAGGTGGAAAATTTGATGTTATTGATTCTACTGAAAATATTTTGTGCACTCTTAAAGGAAAATGGACCAGCTGGGATTTTAAATTCAGTAAAGGGGAAACAGAGTTTGCTCATGTAAGTAAAAAATGGGCTGGAATTGGTAAGGAATTGTTTACATCAGCAGACAATTACATGTTGACGATTGATGAAAAAGTAACTGCAGATAATCCGATGAGAGTTTTAATTCTTGCAGCAGTAATGTGCATTGATATGGTTTTAAAAGAATAAGCTGCCAATAAGTAAAGAAAACAAAGCCACTTTCCAATTGGAAAGTGGCTTTGTTTAGTAGTGTGTTAAATTTTTCTTCTGAAAATTCTATTTCAGATGTTGTTGAAGAAATGTAAAAACTCTTCGGTTTTCTTCACCATGTTTGTCGATCCGGTATAAAACGGAACACGTTCATGAAGCGAAGTCGGTTGAATGGCTAAAATGCGTTGCATGCCATCGGTAGCTTTACCGCCGGCTTGTTCTGCAATAAAAGCAATTGGATTGCATTCGTACATCAAGCGAAGTTTTCCATTGGGGTTTTTTCTGGTTTGCGGATAGATAAAAATACCACCGTTCAATAAATTTCGGTGAAAATCGGCCACCAAAGATCCTATGTAGCGGGAAGTGTAGGGGCGATTCGATTTTTGATCATATTCCTGACAATACTTAATGTACTTTTTCACACCCATTGGGAAATTGATGTAATTTCCTTCGTTAATGGAATAAATGGTTCCCGTTTTTGGTGTTCTAATGTTAGGATGCGACAAACAGAATTCACCGATTGATGGATCCAGAGTGAAACCGTTTACTCCTTTTCCGGTGGTGTATACCAACATGGTTGACGAACCGTAAATGATGTATCCGGCAGCAACCTGTTTGGTTCCTTCCTGAAGGAAATCCTCAATTTTGGCAACTTCTCCCCGAGGAGAAAGGCGTTCGTAAATCGAGAAAATTGTTCCGATGGAAACATTTACATCGATGTTCGATGAGCCATCAAGCGGATCCATTGCGAAAACATATTTTCCATGTTTACTTAGTTCATCATCAAAAATAATGATTTCTTCATTTTCTTCCGATGCGACAGCGCAGCATTCGCCACAGGCTTTTAAGGCATCAATAAAGTGGGTGTCTGCAAAAACATCTAGCTTTTGCTGATCTTCTCCCTGCACATTTCGATCTCCATGTTCACCTAAAATATCAACCAGTCCAGCTTTGTTCACAGCACGGTTTACAATTTTAGATGCAATTCCAATATGATGAAGTAATCGGGATAATTCTCCCTTTGCTCCAGGATGATCGGATTGTCTTTGGATGATGAATTGATTTAGGGTTTGAACATTGTTGTGTTCAGTCATTTTTTTAAGGCTTTTTGGTTTACATTCATTTGGTGGCATAAAGTTATGCTTTTTTGTGAAACGCCGAAACACTTATTTCAAACGTTTACGACAATTAATTTTAAGGTGTAAAGCCTTGGTATATTGGGTGTGTAATAAGTGAAAGGAAAATTGTTGTTTTAATGGCATTAAACAGCTTTTTGTTTTTAATCACGTTTTTTCTTTTTTACGATTGAAAAGTGTGAAATGAATTACAGAATGATCTTAAAATTTTACCAACTTTGTAATGCTGAAACAATATTTTGTAACTTCAATTTTTATTTTGAAAGTGGGTTTAAATAACTTTTTAGTAAGAATTATCTAACAATTTTTTGATGAACATATTTAAATTTGGCGGGGCTTCGGTAAATAGTGCCGATGGAGTACGAAATTTTGTGAAAATAGTACAATCCTACAGAGAGGAAATGGTTGTTGTATTGTCGGCAATGGGCAAAACAACCAATGCCTTGGAAGAGATCGTTGATGCTTTTGCTACTAAAAAGGATGGGATTGAATCTAAAGTAGATGCATTGCAAGCATACCATACGAAGATTATAAATGAATTGTTTTTGAAAAAGGATGATGCTGTTTTTTCGAAAATAGAATCTCTTTTTGGGCAACTGCGGGCTTATCTGCAAAAATCACCCTCCTTATGCTATGAATTTGATTACGATCAAATTGTGTGTTTTGGAGAGCTGATATCTACAACAATTGTATCTGAATACCTTCGTTTAAGTGGTACGCCAAATAAGTGGGTGGATATTCGTACTTGTTTAAAAACAGATGATACTTATAAAGAAGGAAGGATTGATTGGGAATTGTCGCAGAAATTGGTGCCTCAGGCTTTCGGTTTTACCAACACATTTGTGTATGTAACTCAAGGATTTTTGGGTGGTACAACTACAAATCAGACAACAACTTTAGGACGGGAAGGCTCCGATTATACTGCTGCAATTTTATCTTATATCCTTGATGTGGATAAATTGGCTATTTGGAAAGATGTTCCTGGAATTATGAATGCAGATCCAAAGTGGCTGCCCGATGCGCAAAAATTAGAGCGTATTTCATATCAGGAGGCCATCGAACTTGCTTTTTATGGTGCTAAAGTGATTCATCCAAAAACCATACAACCCATTAAGAAGAAGAAAATTCCTTTGCAGGTGCGTTCTTTTCTTAATCTGAATGAGTCAGGAACTTTAATTAGTACAGCTTCTAAAAAGCAGGATCAGTTAATTCCAGTTTATATTCGGAAACAAGATCAGGTGCTGATTTCGATACGACCTAGTGATTTTTCTTTCATACTGGAAGAAAATTTAAGTTCGTTGTTTTCCATTTTCGCAAAACACCGGGTGAAAGTAAATTTAATTCAGAATTCGGCAATCAGTTTTTCGGTATGTGTTGATAATTCAGATAGAAGGTTGAAAAGTTTAGTTGAAGAAATTTCTACCAAATTTGAAGTGAGATACAATGAGAATCTGGAGTTGATTACGATTCGTCATCATAATTCTGAAGCTGTTGAAAGAATGACCAATGGCCGGGAAATACTGCTGGAACAACGAAGCAGAGATACTGCACAATTTGTGTTGTTGTAAAAAAATAAAAGACAAAGAGGTCGGGAATGTTTGGTGAATTCAAAAACTTCCCTATCTTTGTTCCCGTTATATAAGGTAAATCTCTCAGGAGAATATCTATAATTTATACAGAAGAAGTAAGAGAACAGGCTCGTTGACCTTCTGACAACCGCGGCTTCCATAGCTGAAAGGTGTCAAATCCTGACCAAATTTTTGGTGAATATAAATTAACAGATTATGAAGAAGACTCAAATTAATTACAATCAGCAGGCTCATCAGGAGCAAAACTTCACGTTGCAATCTTCAACCATGTTGATGATGCGAATGCAGCAAATGATGCGTATGATTTAACGCATTCTTTCTAAAATCTTTCCCTTTTTTTAGATACTGGTGCGTATAAAATAACACCGAACCCGGGAATTCAAATTCAATCTTGCTTACTTTTTATATTTCTGTTTTTACAGAAAGATGAATAGGTACAACCAAATCTGAAACCACATTCAGAACGTTTGAATCTAAGCAGATATGTTTTTGCGACATTCAGAAACTTCAGTTTCTAACTAATTAATCAAATTTTAAATCAAGGAATAGGCTTTTAAGCTGAATAACAAGTCGGATAATCTGATTGTTACATTATAGCTAAAAGTTAAAGGCTAACAGCAAACAGCCTGTTCGAAAAAAAGAATCGCTATGTCAAATAATTTAAGATACGAAACATTACAGATACACGCAGGTCAGGAAGTTGATGCAGTAACCAACTCGAGAGCAGTTCCTTTGTATCAAACCACAGCTTACACTTTCAATAGTTCAGAACACGCAGCAAACCTGTTTGGATTGAAAGAATTCGGGAATATTTATACTCGTTTGGGGAATCCTACCAATGATGTTTTCGAGAAAAGAATTGCGGCCTTGGAAGGTGGAGTTGCAGCTGTTGCAACAGCATCCGGTCAGGCTGCTCAGTTTTTAGCACTAACAAATATTCTGGAAGTTGGTGACAATTTTGTAAGTGCTTCTCAGATTTATGGAGGAACATACAATCAGTTTAAGGTTCAGTTTAAAAAATTGGGTATAGAGTGTCGTTTTGTTGATATCGATGAGCCGGATACTATTATTCCGTTGATCGATGAAAAAACCAAAGCTATTTATGTGGAGGCTTTACCGAATCCTAAATTCTCAATACCGGATTTTGAAAAGGTATCTGCAATAGCTAAGAAATATGATTTGCCACTTATTGTGGATAATACTTTGGGTGCAGGAGGATATTTATTCCGTCCGTTGGAGCACGGAGCCAATATAGTTGTGGAATCGGCAACCAAATGGATTTGCGGACATGGAACTGCAATAGGTGGTGTAATTGTTGATGGAGGAAACTACAATTGGGGAAATGGAAAATACCCTCAGTTTACTGAACCTTCGGAAGGATATCATGGATTGGTATTCTGGGATGTTTTTGGTGCCGGCGGACCATTTGGAAACATTGCTTTTGCAATTCGTGCCAGAGTAGAAGGTTTACGGGATTATGGATGTAGCCAGAGTCCGTTCAATTCTTTCCTTTTATTACAAGGATTGGAAACTCTTTCATTGCGTTTGGATCGTCATGTTGAAAATACAGTCGCTCTTGCCAAATGGTTAGAGGAACAGGATTGGGTGGAACAGGTAAATTATCCAGGCCTAAAATCCAGTCCATACTACGAACGGGCTCAAAAATACTTCAAGAAAGGTGCCGGATCTGTTCTTACCTTTAAAGTAAAAGGTGGAAAAGAGCTTGCCGATAAATTGGTTGATGGTGTGGAACTTCTTTCACATGTTGCCAATTTGGGAGATGCAAAATCTTTAATTATTCATCCAAGTTCAACCACTCACGAACAGTTGAGTCTGGAAGAGCAAAAAGCTTCGGGTGTTGAACCAGGTTTGCTTCGTATTTCGGTAGGTATCGAACACATCGAAGACATTAAAGCTGACATCAAGCAATCTGTTGAGAAAGCAATTAACATAGAGACAATCAATTAGTTCTTATAGTCAATCCCAGTCGGAAATTTTTTAGTGGGATTTTCGATTGGGAATTCAATGTTTCGCTCAAAATTATTTTGGGTGAAATTTTTATAAAGCAAAAAAACAACAAACAAAACAAAATCAATAAACAGTGAATCCAGAATGTTACATCCATAAAGAAGGTTTACAACTTGAATCAGGTGAGTGTCTGAAAGAGTTGGAGCTTGCCTATCACACCTATGGGGAATACGATCCGCAAAGGAATAATGTGATTTGGGTTTGTCATGCTCTTACTGCTAATTCGGATGTTTTCGATTGGTGGAAAGGATTATTTGGAGAAAATGATTTTTTCAATCCGAAAGATTACTTCATAGTTTGCGACAATACTCTTGCTTCCTGCTACGGTTCAACCGGACCTCTTTCGAAAAATCCGGACAACGGACAGGCTTACTATCATGATTTTCCTCAGCTAACAGTTAGAGATTTGGTTGGGGCACATGAAATTTTGAGGAAGCATTTGAAAATAGAACATATTCATATGATGATTGGCAGTTCATTAGGAGGCATGCAGGCCATGGAGTGGGCTTATCTGTTGAATGGGAAGTTGGACAATTTGGTGATATTGGCCTCCAATGCAAAACATTCTCCATGGGGAATTGCCTTCAACGAATCGCAAAGAATGTCAATCGAGGTTGATCCTACCTGGAAAGAATCGAATGATGAAGCAGGTTTGAACGGAATGCGTGTAGCGAGATCGATTGCTCTGCTTAGTTACAGATCCTATGCAACTTACGATCATTCTCAGCAGGAAAATGAAGAAGGCAAAACCGATCATTACCGGGCAAGTTCCTACCAGAGATATCAGGGAGAGAAATTGGCCAAAAGATTTAATGCTTATTCGTATTGGCATCTTTCAAAAATAATGGATAGTCATGATATGGGTCGTGGAAGAAATGGTTTGCATGCTGCTTTGAACGAAATTAAATCAAGAACCTTAGTGATTGGCGTAAATTCTGATCAGATTTTCCCGATTCAGGAGCAGCGGTTTATTGCTGATCATATTCCAAATGCAGCATTTTTGGAAATCAATTCAATTTACGGGCACGATGGCTTCCTTTTGGAACAAGAACAATTAACCCAAGTATTAAAAACATTCTTAAACGATAGCAAAACTAATGAGTAATAAACTAAAAATAGGCGTTTTTGGCTACGGTGTTGTAGGTTCCGGATTGGCTCACGTTCTTAAAAACAGCAAAGGTTTGGATGCATCTATCGTGAAAGTTTGTGTGAAAGATGCAGGAAAGGAAAGAGATTTAGATTCTAACCTATTAACAACAAATCCTGATGATATTTTAAATGATCCGGAAATTAATGTGGTTGCAGAATTAATTGACGATTCAGATGCAGCTTATCAGATTGTGAAAACGGCTATGCAAAATGGAAAGCATGTAGTTTCGGCCAATAAAAAAATGCTGGCCTATCATATCGAGGAGCTGATTCAACTGCAATGGCAATACAAGGTTTCCTTTTTGTACGAGGCTTCGGCATGTGGAAGTATTCCCATTATCAGGAATCTGGAAGAGTATTATGACAATGATTTATTGCAATCGGTAAGTGGAATCCTGAACGGATCATCTAATTATATCCTGACAAAGATTTTCAATGAAAATCTGGATTACAATCTGGCATTAAAAGAAGCTCAGGATTTAGGATTTGCTGAAAGTGATCCTACCTCAGATGTAGGCGGATTTGATACTTTGTACAAACTGATTATTCTTACCGTTCACGGATTTGGATTGTTTGTGCATCCCGATGAGGTTTTTAATTCGGGAATCGCGAATCTTTCACCAAAAGATATTGAATTGGCATCGCAAAAAGGATATAAAATTCGATTGCTGGGCAAAGTAACCAAAGTAAACGGCAATCAAGTGAATTTGTTTGTTGCTCCAAAATTTGTGAGACCAACAGAGCATGCTTATACGGTTGAGAGTCATTATAACGGCGTTTTAATTCAGGGGAATTTCTACGACAACCAGTTCATGTATGGAAAAGGAGCAGGTGCTCATCCAACCGGATCAGCAGTTTTATCGGATATAACAGCTTTGGCCTACAATTACAAATACGAATACAAAAAGCTGAAATATTATGGTGGTTTGGAGTACACCAACGATATGGATGTTGAGATTTATTTGAGATACACAGATAAAAATGATTTGGAATTATTTGATTTCAAAGACATATCAGAATCGATGACAGGAAAAGATTTCAACTATGTAATTGGAACATTGAATCTTTCCAAACTGATTAAAATCCGTAAGCAAATTGAAGGAAAAGATATTTTCCTGGCTTATTTAGGTGATGAGTAATTTTGAATTTGGGGTATGGGAATCAGTCTAAGATCTCATATCCAACATCTCAAATCTAATTAGAAATGATCATATATAAATTTGGCGGCGCATCGGTAAAAGATGCTGCTGCTATCAAAAATATTTGTCAAATTATTGGCAAAGTAAAGCGTCCGCTTACAGTAGTGATTTCGGCAATTGGAACAACAACTAATTTGCTGGAAGAAATTGTAGATGCTTATTTTTCTGGAAATGATAAGGCCTTGGAACTTTTTGATCTGCTGAAGGAAAACCACACTTCAGTGATCGGGGATTTATTCGAAGAAGTTCCTTCGTCGGTCAGTTCGGAAGTAAACGCTCTTTTCATCGAGCTGAAAACCAAAATTTCAAAACCATCATCTGATCAGTTCAATTTTGAATACGATCAGGTGATTGGTTTTGGAGAGCTACTCTCCACAACAATTGTTTCTGCATATCTAAATCATATCGGACAAGAAAACAAATGGATTGATGTTAGAACCTGTCTGGATTCAGATGATAACTATGTAGATGCCAATATTCTTTGGGATTCGTCGAAAGAGAAGGCCGATGCCGTATTTACTGATCATCCGACAGCATTATATATTACACAAGGCTTTATTGCCAGAGATCCGCAAGGATTTACAACATCATTAGGAAGAGAGGGTTCAGATTATACCGCAGCAATTTTAGCTCATTTGCTTAACGCAGATAAAATGATCATTTGGAAAGATGTTTTGGGAATTTTAAATGCCGATCCTGATTATTTCGATGTGACAACTAAATTGGATTTAATTCCTTATCATGAAGCAATAGAGCTTTCCTATTACGGGGCTCGAGTGATTCATCCGAAAACCATAAAGCCATTGCAGGCAAAAAAGATTCCTTTGTGGGTGAAATCATTTATCGATCCATCGCAAAAAGGAACTTTAATTACAAAAGGAGATCAGCCACAACCATTGCTGCCAAATTACATTGTCAAAAAAAGACAGTTATTAGTGACTTTAAAACCGCTGAATTTTTCTTTTATTGGTGAAAAAGACCTTGTTTTTATTTTTACACTGGTTACAAAGTATAGAATAAAGCTTAATTTTACTCAGAACACTGCGGTTAGCTTTGCGTTTTGTGCCAATAGCTCAGCCAGAAATATGCAGGATTTGGTGGCAGAATTGGAAGAAAAGTATGAGATTGAATTGAGTGATGATTTGGAATTGATCACCGTTCGTCATTATACACCGGCCACAATCGAAGAAATACAGAACAAGCATCATGTTCTTGTAGAACAGAAGAATAGTAATACCGCAATCTATCTAACAGTCGCAAATTAATATGGAACAGAAATTTACATCTATTAAAGAGGCATTACAGAAGCAAATTCTTGTTTTAGACGGTGCCATGGGAACAATGATTCAGACACACAAGTTGACTGAAGCAGATTTTCGTGGAACTCGTTTTGCAGATTTTTCAAGTGATCAGAAAGGACACAACGACTTGCTGACTTTGACTCAGCCTAAAATTATTAAGGCGATTCATCAAAAGTTTTTGGAAGCCGGAGCCAATATTATTGAGACCAATACATTTAATGCCAATGCAATTTCATTGGCCGATTATCAATTGGAAGATTTGGCTTACGAACTGAATTTTGAAGCCGTGAAAAATGCCCGAGCGGCTGTTGATGAAATGAATGTCATTGATCCAAATACGTTGCGTTGGGTCGCAGGAGCAATTGGTCCAACAAACAAAACGACTTCCATGTCGCCAAAGGTTGAAGATCCTGGATATCGGGATGTGGGTTTTGATGATTTGGTGAGAATTTATACCGAGCAAATAAAAGGTTTGTTGGATGGTGGCGTAGATGCACTTTTAATAGAAACGATTTTTGATACCTTAAATGCCAAAGCGGCGATTTATGCTGCCGATTTATTGCTGGAAGAAAGAGGATTGGATACTCCGATTATGATTTCAGGAACCATAACTGATAATAGCGGACGAACTCTTTCGGGACAAACACTGGAAGCTTTTGTTACTTCTGTAAAATGTGACCGATTGTTGAGTATTGGATTAAATTGTGCTTTTGGAGCCAAGGATTTGGTGCCCTATATCCAACAATTGGATACGCTGCTTCCGGTTTACGTGAGTGTCTATCCGAATGCTGGTTTGCCTAATGAATTGGGAGAGTACGACGAAACTCCTCAAACCATGTTGAATGATTTGAAAGAATTGCTCGATAACAAGAAGATAAACATTGTAGGTGGATGTTGCGGAACCCGACCCGAACACATTAAAATATTAGCTGATGCAGTTAAAAATGCTGCTCCCCGAGAAATTCCAGTTGTAGAAAAGGAAACTCGTTTGAGTGGATTGGAATTACTTCGAATAAACTCTCTAGCCAACTTTGTGAATGTAGGAGAGCGTACTAATGTGGCAGGTTCTATAAAATTTGCCCGTTTAATTCGTGAGAAAAAATACGAAGAAGCACTTTCTGTAGCTCGTAACCAAGTTGAAAACGGAGCACAAATTATTGATGTAAACATGGATGATGCCATGTTGGATGCTGAAGTTGAAATGGAGATTTTCTTGAAGTTATTGGTGTCGGAACCAGAAATTTCCCGTGTTCCCATCATGATCGACTCATCAAAATGGTCTGTTTTGGAAACAGGATTGAAATGTGTGCAGGGAAAATGTGTGGTCAATTCAATTTCCTTAAAAGAAGGGGAAGAAGAGTTTATCGATCATGCGACAAAAATAAAAAGATACGGAGCTGCTGCTGTTGTAATGGCTTTCGATGAAAAAGGTCAGGCTGATACTTTCCAGCGAAGAACTGAAATTTGCGCAAGAGCCTATAAAATATTAACCGAAACGGTTGGCTTTCCAGCCGAGGATATCATTTTTGATCCCAATGTATTGGCAATTGCTACGGGAATTGAAGAGCATAACAATTATGCGGTCGATTATATCAAAACCGTAAAGTGGATTAAAGCCAATTTGCCACATGCTAAAATTAGTGGTGGAATCAGCAATTTGTCATTTTCTTTCCGTGGAAATAATACAGTTCGGGAAGCAATGCATTCCGTTTTCTTGTATCATGCTATAAAAGAAGGCTTGGATATGGGAATTGTAAATCCGGGAATGTTACAGATTTACGATGATATTGAGCCGGAACTTTTGGAGAAAGTGGAAGATGTGGTTTTGAATCGGAAACCTGAGGCTACCGAGATACTCATTGAATTGGCCGAAGGATTGAAATCGGTAGGGAAGGTTCAGGTGAAAGCCGATGCATGGAGAGAAAAACCTTGTTTTGAAAGACTTTCTTATTCTCTGGTAAAAGGAATCACCGATTATATAGAACAAGATGCCGAAGAAGCCAGACAGTTGTTGCCTCGTGCATTGGATGTGATTGAACAACCTTTGATGGATGGAATGAACATTGTTGGCAATTTGTTTGGCGAAGGGAAAATGTTTTTGCCTCAGGTGGTAAAATCAGCAAGGGTAATGAAAAAGGCTGTTGCTTATCTTCAACCTTTTATCGAGGAAGAGAAAAATAGTTTGACCGATGCGAAAAATGCCGGTAAAATAGTAATGGCAACCGTAAAAGGAGATGTACACGATATTGGGAAGAATATTGTTGGCGTAGTTTTAGGATGTAACAATTTCGAGGTGATTGATTTGGGCGTTATGGTTCCAAGTTCAAAAATTTTAGAAGTCGCCATACGAGAGAAAGTGGATGCAATTGGTTTAAGCGGGCTGATCACTCCATCCTTGGAAGAGATGTGTTTTGTGGCCGAAGAAATGAAGCGGCAGGGCTTGAATATTCCTTTGGTAGTAGGAGGAGCAACCACTTCGGAATTGCATACTGCGGTTAAAATAGAACCTAATTATGACAATGGTGTGGTTCACGTTGTAGATGCTTCCAAGTCGGTTGGAATTTTTAAGCAGTTGTGCGATAAAAATAAAAGAGAAGATTTTCTGGCAAAAACCCGTGATGAGTATCAAATTGTGCGTGAAGATCATGAAAATAAAAAACCGGTTGAATACTATACTTTGGATGAGGCCCGGAAAAACAGAGAGCAAATTGATTGGAAAACCGCTCCTATTTACCAGCCAAACAAAACAGGATTGCAGGTTCTGAATAACTTTTCGATTGGCGAAATCCGCAAATACATCGACTGGACTTTCTTTTTTGTAGCCTGGGAGCTAAAGTGTATGTATCCTGAAATTATGGAAGATCCGGATTTTAAGGAACAAGCTAAAATCCTTTTCGATGATGCCAATTACATGTTGGATGTAATCGAGCGCGAAGGATTGATTGAAGCAAGTGCGGTTTACGGATTGTTTCCTGCCAATAGTGTTGGCGATGATATTGTATTGTATACCGATGAAGACAGAACAAATGAAATTACCAGATTCTGCGGCATTCGTCAGCAGGAGAAGTTTAAAAAAGGACTGAGCAGTTTGTGTTTGAGCGATTTTGTGGCTCCAATCGAATCGGAAAGAATCGATTATGTAGGTGCTTTTGTAGTAACTGCAGGTCTGGGCATCGAAGAAATACTCGAGAAATTTGCCGAAGATAATGATGACTACAACAGCATCATGATTAAGATTTTGGCCGATCGTTTGGCGGAAGCTTTCACCGAATTATTGCACGAGAAAATCCGTAAAGAAGATTGGGGATATGCTGCCGACGAAGATCTTGACATAGAGCTGATGCTTCGTGAACATTATCAGGGAATTCGTCCGGCTTTTGGTTATCCATCACTACCTGAGCATTCCGAGAAAGAGGTGCTTTGGGATTTTATGGATGTAGAAAAGAACATCGGAGCAACATTAACCGAAAGTTTTGCCATGTATCCGGCAGCCTCAGTAAGTGGATTGATTTTCGCTCATCCGGAGGCATTGTATTTCTCTATCGATAAAATAAAGGAGGATCAATTAAAGGATTATGCATCCCGAAAAGGAATATCCGAAGAGAAGGCAACGAAGCTTTTAACTTCGATTTTATAGAATTAGTTATAATAAAAATAGTAGTTAGCAACTGGTAACTAGTAATTTGTTGATTGAATTACTGCGTACTAAAAACTAACGACTAATATCTAACAAAAACCAATGAAAGTAATCGAACTATTAAATCAGGCAATTGAGAATAAAACCACACATTTCTCTTTTGAATTATTGCCTCCTTTGCGGGGAAACAGCATATACAAAGTTTTTAACACGATAGATAAGCTAAAGGAATTCGATCCGAAGTACATTAATATTACAGCACATCGCGATGAGGTGGTTTTCACAGAATCGGAAAGTGGTTTAATTGAAAAAAAAATTACCCGAAAGCGTCCGGGGACGGTAGCAGTGGCGGCAGCAATAAAAAATGAATACAAAATAACTGTTGTTCCTCATGTAATTTGTAGCGGATTTACTCCGGAAGAGACTGAAAATGCACTTTTGGATTTAAATTTCCTGGGTATTTACGATTTACTACTACTGCGTGGTGATTCATCTTCTCGCCATGCTTTTATTTCCAGTGAAGGAGAGCACAAATATGCGATCGATTTAATCAATCAGGTGAATAAAATTAACAAAGGCGGGTTTTTGGATGGCACACATGTAGAGCCTTTTGCAACTCCGTTTTCTTTCGGTACGGCCGGATATCCTGAAAAACACGAAGAAGCTCCAAATATTGATTCCGATATTTATTGGTTGAAAAAGAAAGTAGATGCCGGAGCAGAATACATCGTTACCCAAATGTTCTTCGATAATCAGAAATTCTTTGATTTTGTAAAGAAAGTACGCGATGCCGGTATTACAGTTCCTGTTGTTCCGGGAATTAAGCCAATATCTGCCTTAAGCCAGTTAACAGTGCTTCCGCAGATTTTCAAAACCGATATTCCTGAAGCATTAGCTGCCGAAGTTCGCAAATGCAAAACCAACGATGAGGTGAAGCAAGTTGGTATTGAGTGGGGAATTCAACAAGGAAAAGAATTGATTCAACACGGGGTTCCTTCCTTGCACTTTTATACACTTATGGCATCCGATTGTGTTCGTGATATCGCAAAAGCAATCTATTAAATACGTTAAAGTATATTTTCACCTTCGAAAAAAGAAGCATCGAGTATCAAATTAAACCCAGCTGCTCATGATCTTACCCCTGATTACAAATCAGGGGTTAAGGAGCAACAGAATTTGTAATTCGTATTCAGCTGTTGGTAGTTAGAAAACGATCCCGTAAAGGGAGGTCTCTTTTTGTTTTTACTTGATTAGCATTGGTTCTAATTTGCTTTTCGGATCAAATGAGGATGCTTCCCTCTCATAAAGTCACCTATTCCTCTCACATCGGCATCCTAATTTCTCACCATTTCGCCCTCATTTCTCAGTATGGGAATCCCTTCGGCTCAGAGAGGAAAGATTAGCTTATTGATGGGAAATATTTAATTGTTGATGGGAAGCACTCCAATGATGAGTTTCGTGAATTAATCCTGTGCAGCTTTTGATTAAATTTACAAAGAAGATCGTATAAGTAATCTTTTAGAATTATGTACGATTTATTTTTGATTATACATCTTAAATTTTCAGCGAATACACAATAAAATAGAGATTGAAGTGTTTTTGACAGAGAATGATAAAGTTTATTGAAATGAAGAGAATACTATTTGTACTGATGTTTTTATTTGTAGCCGCATTTTCGAATGCGCAGATTTTTAATACATCAGGAATTTTAAAAAGCGGAGAGGCGTCGATTGGATTTGAACCTTCGATGTTGGTTTACAATGGATCAAATGAATTTTTAATGTTTTTTCATGCTGGAGTAGGCATTGGCAATAATGTTGATTTGGGAGCAAAAATTGGTGCTTTTGGCGATGAAACCTATTACGGTGGCGATGTCGAGTTCGGAATCAGTAAGAACCTTTCTTTAGCTGCAGGGGCACACCATTTTCATGATTTTGGTTTCGATGGAACAGCCAATGTAACGGTTCCCTTGGCATCAGGCACAAAATTGATTACCGGATTAGACATGGATATTAATTTTGGCGACGAAACTACAATTCCACTTTGGGTACCAATTGGTATAAGAGTTGCTGTCGGAAACGGATGGTCGGTAATTATGGAAGCTGAAATTGAATTAACCGATAAGGCTTATCACTATTTTGGAATTGGTATGGCTTACGGATTTTAGAATTTACACTCATTAATAAAAAGAGGCTGTTTCGTAGTATGAGACAGCCTCTTTGTTCTAATATAGCTTCATTTCCCAAACTCATCAATAATCTATTAAGCCGTAACTTCCGATAGTTTACTATTCAATTCATGTGTTCAGCCACCAACGTTCGGACTCAGCAATACTTTTTCCGATTCAAATCAGATAAACAAGCACCTTTCGTCTGACCAGAACCGGATTTTTAACCAGGTAAGCAATGCGAACCACTTTTCCGCGTACATTATTAATAAGGTAAATCGGTTTTTTAAATTTATTCAGGAATTCATCATTCACCATAAGCATCGTTTTCTCCGCTTGTGGCACATGTAGACTCATAATATCGCATTGCTCAAACAAGTCTTCCATAATTCTTCCTTCGCAAAACTCATCCTGAGAATCGAATTTGTCATAAGCAATTACTTTTCTGTCAAGACCTTTAATGGAGAGGCAAGTGATATCCGTATTGCCGTATCTTATACTTCGAATATTATCGTTTCGTAGGTTCTGTTTACAGTGTTATATTTATTGATTAAATACTATTAATTGTTGATTAAATACTATTAGGAAAAGGTTATTTAAAAAATATATTTTTCTATTAAGTAAATTTTATGTAAATTGAATTAAACCGTAACACTTGTGGTGGTGTTGGTTTTATTTACATAAAACAATAAAATGAAATTAACTTAAGTGTATGAAAAAGCGTAAAACAAGCATTCAGAAGTTAAAAGAATTTGCGAGGCAGTCTAATAGAAATATTGACTTTTCAGTGAAGCATTGTCATGGTAATGCTTTGAATCCTCTTATTTATAATCTTCGAAATCTTTATATTTCTAATAATGGAGGTGAAAGTAGTTATTTTGTATGTTTTGGAGATTCTCGAAAGATAAATGAAAAATCAACGTTTAGTGGTGTTTTTTTTCCTATATCGATGTGCAGATCAGCTAAAATACTTATCAGAAAGAAAAATATAAAGGATAAATTTAATCCCTTCTTATCGTATAGTGATTATAAAACGGGCAATGAATCTTTCGATTCTCAGGTGGTGATAGAGGAGTTTGATGCTATCGGGACAAATAATATTTTTAAGAATCTAGAGATACAAGAATTGATTTGTAATTCATTGGAGTTTGATAAGAGACTTAAAATTGGAGTGAATCTAGTAAATACCAGTTTTGTTCCGGAATTAATAAACAGATCTCATTTTGGAATTTTTACTTCAGAGAGTTGGTTCGTTGAGCCGGAAAAAATAGAAACTTTATTCAGCATTGCAGAAGAAATCAGAAGTCATATTATTCAGATTGAGGAGCCTAAGCTGGAGCTTCATATTTAAAATACAAAACCTTTAATTTAATTAAAGGTTTTGTATTTTATTAAGAATCATTACTCTCCAAATTCATCAATAATCTTTTGAGCCGTAACTTCCGATAGCTTACTATTCGATTCATGAGTCCAGCCCCCAACATGCGGACTCAGCAATACTTTTTCCGATTCAATCAAATATTGAAACGCCGCAGGTAGCTCTGATGCATGCAAATCTTCGAATGAAGTTTTTTCATATTCCAGTACATCCAAACAGGCACCTTTTACCTGACCGGAATCTAAATTTTTCACTAAATCAGCTATGCGAACCACTTTTCCACGTGCAGTATTAATAAGGTAAATCGGTTTTTTGAATTTCATTAGAAATTCATCATTCACCATAAACATCGTTTCGTCGGTTTGCGGAACATGCAAACTCAAAACATCACATTGCTCAAACAAGTCTTCCATCTGTTTTTCTTCACAAAACTCATCCGAATAATCGAATTTGTATTTGTCGTAGGCAATTACTTTACAACCGAAGCCTCTTAAGCGTTGAGCAAAAGCACCGCCCATATTTCCGTATCCAATAATACCAATGGTTTTTCCTTTTATTTCGATGCCTCGATTTTCTTCCCGTCGCCACATTCCATTTCTAACTTCCCAATTGCACCGGCACAAGTTGTTGAAAAGAGAGAGCAGCATTCCCACAGCATGTTCGCCAACCGCATCTCTGTTTCCTTCCGGAGCATTAAAGCATTTAATCCCTTTGCTTTCGGCGTAGTCTACATCGATATTTTCCAATCCGGCACCCACACGACCAATAAATTTAAGATGAGTAGCTTGGTCTAATTCTTCTTTGTTCAATTTGAATTTACTGCGGATTATAAAGCCGTCGAACTCATGAAAAATTGCCAGAAGTTCTTCTTTGTTTTTTTCAGGAGCATAAGTGCATTCAAATCCTGCTTCTTCAAGCATTTCTCTTAGTCGTGCGTGGGTTGAATCTATAAATAGTATTTTCATTTGTTTTATGATATGAAATTGTAGATGTGAGAAGTTTCGAGCCTTTTTTCTTAGGCAAGGCCGTATGTTCTCAAATGCTGTACAAAAGTAAATGTAAATTTAGAAAATGAACAATCTGTCTGGAAGTATTAATGGCGGGCAAATTGTTATACCATTTAAAAATCAAAATAAGCCACTATTATTTTAAGTTAGGAGTTTCGTTGGCTTCTTTTTTTTAAACAGCCTTGAATTTCTTTATTCGTAAATAAAATTTCTGGAACTCATAATCTCTCTTTGTTCGGTAGCTTCGTTTTTTGTTTCAAGACAAGAAATGATGTCGGGTTTGGGCGGAAAGCCCAATTGCTAAAATCAATTAGGACAGGACTGTTTTAAAATCAGTGAAAATTACAAAATATCACTTTTTAGCAGCGTGTAAATCCACTACAAAACTAGCCTTGTAGCCTCTGACTTTTCCCAGAGCATCATATATCTCGTAGCCAAACATCATTTTTTTAACTTTCTTTTCAAGAGAAAGCTTTTTCGCATCCCAAAACCATTCCTCTTCAAACTGAATGTTTCCCGTTTTATTCATCAAATCACTTTCGGCTATTATTTTTTCAAGTTCAGGAATTGATAACCGATGATTGTCGTAATAATCAAAGGCTGGAAGATCGCCATTTCTTACCGCATTAATAATGTCTTTCACCAGGTCGTGAATATTGGTATTTGCAAGGCATTCAGTTTTCCAATCATCCTCCGGATTCGGATTAGTCACCAAAACCTCATAAATAATAGGATTGGCGATTTTCACACCAGAATATTCTTTGTTTTCAACAGTGTCTTTCTGCTGGCAGGAAAACAAAAACAGCCCTGAAAAAATCAGAGCTGATTTTATAAGATTATAGTGTTTCATATTTTGAAAATTTCACCTTTTACCTTTTTACTTTTGCTTATTTCTCAAATCTCACTTCTACCTTTCAAAACTCAGCCTCATTCCTTTAGTACTGTCATCAAATACACCATTGTCGTAGGCCAAATGACCATTAACAAAGGTTTTGTCTACTTTATATTGGAATTTCTCACCATCAAAAGGAGTCCATCCACATTTATATAACGAATTGGCATTGGTAGCCGTCCAGTCATCTTCTTTTAAAAGAACCAAATCGGCAAAGTATCCTTTGCGAATAAATCCACGTTTCTCAACCTGAAAAATTTCAGCCGGAGTATGGCACATTTTCTCCACTACCTTTTCCATACTGATTTTTCCTCTACGAGCTTGTTCCATCATAGCTATCAGTGAATGCTGAACCAAAGGACCACCACCGGCGGCCAGCATGTAATTACCATCCTTTTCATCAGGAGTATGTGGAGCATGATCTGTAGCAACAACATCTAGTCTGTCATCCAAAAGCGCAGCCCATAACGCATCCTGATCATTCTTTGTCTTAATTGCAGGATTCCAACGTATTCTCGACTTCTTAGTCAGGTAATCTTTATCATCAAACCATAAATGATGAACACAAACCTCACTGGTAATTCTTTTCTCTTTAGCAGGAATCGAATTATCGAATAGTTCCATCTCCATGGCACTCGACAAATGCAGAATGTGCAATCGGGTATTGTATTTTTTAGCTAGCTCAATAGCTTTCGACGACGATTTGTAGCAAGCTTCCGCACTTCTTATCACACCATGATACTCCATTGGAATATCATCACCATATTTTTTCTGGTATACCGCCTGATTTTTATCAATAGTGGGAGTGTCCTCACAATGAGTTGCGATCAACATGGGCGATTTTTCAAAAATCTGCGAAAGCGTATCAATATCATCTACCAGCATGTTTCCGGTCGACGAGCCCATAAATATTTTAATACCACAAACCGATTTCGGATCTGTTTTTAATATCTCCTCCAGATTTGTATTTGTAGCACCCATATAAAAGGAGTAGTTTGCCAAAGATTTTTCAGAGCCTAATTTGTAGCGTTTTGTTAGCAATTCCTGAGTTACCGTTTGTGGTTTCACATTGGGCATATCCATAAACGAGGTAGTTCCGCCAGCAACGGCAGCTCTCGATTCTGTATACAAGTCACCTTTTTGTGGCATTCCCGGATCACGAAAATGAACCTGATCATCAATAACACCCGGAATCAGTAATCTTCCGGCGGCGTCAATAACAGTCCAATTCTTATCTGTAACTTCAGGAGCTGAAGTATATATTTCTTCAATTAGCTGATTTTTCACAAGAATACTTCCCGCAAACTTTTTGCCTTCATTAATAATCAAGGCGTTTTTTATAAGATAAGTCGACATTTTGCTTGTTTAGTTATAGTATAAGCTACTTAGATTTAGTGATCTTAAATCTATCTTTCGTATTTGGTGAAAAAGCTTCTCAACTTCATTTTAATCACTCCCCAAACAGCTTCATTAAAAATTCCACCACTCATTTTAGAGGTTCCTTGGGTTCTGTCAGTAAAAATAATTGGTACTTCAATAATATTGAAACCATATTTCCAGGTCGTAAACTTCATTTCAATCTGAAAAGCATAGCCTTTAAATCGGATGTTATCCAAATTAATCGTTTCCAATACCTTCCTTGTGTAGCATTTAAAGCCGGCCGTAGCATCATGAATTTTCATTCCCGTTACAAATCGGACATATTTCGATGCAAAATACGACATTAATACTCTACCCATAGGCCAATTTACAACATTTACACCGGAAACGTAGCGCGATCCAATGGCCATATCACCACCTTTTTCCGAACAAGCCTTATATAAATGAACTAAATCTTCTGGATTGTGTGAAAAATCAGCATCCATTTCGAACACATATTCATATTTGTGCTCCAACGCCCATTTAAAACCAGTAATATATGCTGTACCCAAACCAAGTTTGCCCTTGCGTTCTACAATATACAGCTGCGAAAACTCATTTTGAAGTTTCTTTACAATAGCAGCAGTCCCGTCTGGCGAGTTATCTTCTATAATCAGAATATCAAAAGCTGTATCCAGCGAAAAAACCTTCCTTACAATCGCTTCAATGTTTTCTTTTTCGTTGTAAGTTGGTATAATAACAATACGATTCGTCACCATGAGAGATTAATGTGTTAAAATAATTTTGCAATACGAAGATAGTATATCTACCTAAAATCTTTTCCGAACGATAGTTAAAAAGCCTAAAATTTTCAATTTTAATCAGACCATTCCCAATTACCTATTAAAAAATTAAGGAAATTGGTCGGGCTATCCGCTAAATCTTTTACTTTCGTTCCTCACTAAAAGGATATCGCTTCTATCCCTAATGGTGGGTTCTCTCCATCATTAGCGAATGATGTTTTTCTCAACATCATCACGAAGTATTCGCTAATTTAAATTTGAGTTAAAATTATTACTTCAGGATATCAGGGAGTTAA
>NZ_JAUCMW010000014.1 GCF_030372765.1 Labilibaculum sp. K2S
AACTAAATTTCAATTTTTTCAAAGAACTTTTTTATATTTTAATGGGACACTAGTGACCACTTATTTCCTCTAATTGGATCGAAGATGCAGACAAGAAATATCCATGTAATTATCTTACTACCCATTTGGCGTTATTGTAATATTTAAGTGTTATTAACTGAATAACGATATAAAAATGGGTTAGCTGTAGTTGGTTTAAAGAAAAGTCCTTAATGCTTGGAAAACTAATAGTACAGGCAAAGAACCCTTGCAGTTATCTAGCTAATGATTAATAATACTTCTCAGACACTGATTTATAAAATTGGCCTTAAAACCGTAGGTGTTTTGCCAAAGTGGTATTAGTTGGGCTACATAGGAGAAATGGATTCAGTCGTTGTTTTTTGTAGTCAATTATTTGCGGGGTGTATACGTAGCCCTATCTGGACTCTTGTGTTTTCTAATTTTGCTATTCAACATTAAATTATCTCTGAATGTTGGTGCTATTCTGAATGTGAATACAAGCTGGTTTTTGGAGTTTTAAAGTACTTGAGGCTTAGCTGATAATGTTGTGAATAGTAATAGTCTTTTGTGCAGAGACATTGTATTTCTGCCACGTTGTAAGACAAAACCTTTTCTCACTTTACACTTCTTTCAAATTAGATCCTAATTATATCTTTTGGGAGGGATCTGATTTGTCGTAATATGAATATGGATTATTTTTTCATTGGGTTCGAAGGAGTTCGTGTTCTGGGGAGCTATACCTGAAAAATGACGTTTAGTGACTAAATAAGCATTTTTCTTTCCGGTATTTACCCTATTTATCTATTGTTTTCTTACTGTAAATGGTAAAAGCCTGCAACCAAATGAATAGGAAGTACTAACAATAGGATTTGGGACGATAATCAGGATAAAGTGGTTTTTTTTTAATCCTTTAAATCCTATTCAAACAAATGTATTTATTGTGGTTTAACCAATTTATTATCATTTAGTTATCTTGATTTTGCATATTTAGGTAATATATTTCTATGAATACTAATTTTAATTGTATACCATTGTACCGTTCGTCAACGAATAATACATTTTTGTCAAAATAATAATGTTGCTTTCTGATCCGGAACGAAAAGCAAATCTTCAAGAAATTAATAACTTAAAAAATAAAATGAAAAATTTAACTAAAGTTTTCGCTGTTGCAATCACGATGTTTGGATTTGCAACCAGCTCTTTTGCACAAGCCAATGCAACGGCTTCTGCTTCTGCTACTGCTACTATTATTGCACCAATTGCTATTGTAAAGAATACTGATATGGTTTTTGGAAATATTGTAGTACAACCACTTGCTGCTGGCCAAACAGTCACGTTAGATGCTGCTGCTGTGGCTAATGCTTCCCACTCGCCGTTAGTTACTTTACCAAATTATGGTATAGTTACTCCAACTGCCGCTGAATTTACTGTTACCGGAGCTACTGATTATACTTATACTCTTGAGTATCCGGCAACTATTTCTCTTGCAGGTGCTACAGGTATAGATATGAGTGTTGCTCTAACTTGTAATGTCGAAAAAACTGCAGGTGTATTAGCAGAAGGTTCTGAAACACTTTACATTGGAGGGACTCTTTCTCTTGGAACAGATCAGGTAGCTGAAGTGTATACCACTGCTTCTGATTTTGATGTAACAGTAAACTATAACTAATAAATTAATCTTCATGTGAAAATACAGCTAAAAGTTGTATTTTCCCTGAAGACTATTTAAGGCGTAACTTGTTTTTTAAACCTGTTTCTTTTGTTAGCCATAAAATTTGGCTTGTTTCTTCAACAATACAATTATGAGAGTAGTCGGATTATTCCAGACACCAATAGCCATAAAAAAGGCAATTTTTTTTTCTTTTTTCTTAATCGTATTATCTCTTTTTTCTTCAGGAAAAGTTATGGCACAAGGTAACCTGTTGATTACGCCACGAAGAGTAGTTTTTGAGGGAAAGAAAAGAATGCAGGAATTGAATCTGGCCAATACGGGAAAGGATACTGCCACTTACAATATTTCATTCAAACAAATCAGAATGACGGAAGGAGGAGAATTTGTGGAAATCACTCAGCCTGATATGGGGCAGAATTTTGCCAGTGACAACCTTCGTTTTTTTCCACGCCGTGTAACCCTTGCCCCTAATGAAGCTCAGCTTGTAAAAATGCAACTCACCAAGATCAATCAATTACAGTCAGGGGAATACCGTTCCCATATCTATTTTCGAAGCGTGCCTCAAAAAAAGCCACTTGGCGAGAAAGAAGACCGAAGCAAAGCTAAAGGACTCTCCGTTAGTTTGACGCCTGTTTTTGGAATCACTATTCCCGTGATTATCCGCAGGGGAGAATCTACCGCTCAAGTGAGCCTTTCGAATTTGGAACTTATTCGGGACGAAGATCAGACTTTCAAGCTAAAATTAAAATTTGACCGTACTGGGAATATGTCGGTTTATGGAGATATTCGGGTTGATTATATTTCGCCGGAAGGGAAGTTAAGTCAAATTGGGCTTGTAAAAGGATTTGCCGTTTATTCGCCGACTTTGGCTCGAACTTTTTCAATGAAACTTGACAATCAGGACGGAATCGATTATACAAAAGGGAAATTACATTTGGTGTACAGCAGGCAAAAAGCTGATAAAGGAGGTGTGCTTTGCGAAGCAGAACTGAACCTGCACTAATCATTCTACACAAGAGAATCTTCATGACACTTGCCTTCAGGCGCAATCGCTTATGTAAATTTATTTGCGGAGGCTTACTTTTTCTATTGAGTCATTTGTCCTTAATAGCTCAGGAGCCATCAGTTACACTCTCTGTTGTAACCATTCAAAACATTAGTTTTGGAGCCTTCTTTCAGGGGAGTTTAGGAGGAGCTGTCACAGTTTCGCCAGATGGTACACGACTGTTTAGTGGCGACATCATAGAGGCCAATATTTCAGGATTTTCGTATTATCCTGCAATTTTCGAGGTAGAGGCTGATCCCGGAATGCTGATATCCATTATCAAAGGTTCTGACACCAGCATGTCTCGCAGTAATGGCGGTTCCATAAGTCTTCAGGTAGGTGTCTCTGACCCCGGTTTTCCGGTTATCGTCCCTCCTTCAGGTCGGATACAAGTTAGTATGGGTGGCATTCTGACTGTGGAAAATCCACAAGTAAATCCTTCGGGAGATTACAGTGGCTCATTCGAAGTCACTTTTATACAGGAGTAAACACCTTTAAAGCAGATAAAGTTTAAATGAAAGTTAAAAATTTATATGTCACTTCTTTCAAAAGAGGTAGACTAACTTTTGCTTTATGGGCTCTTGTAAGCTGTTTATTTATCCTATTGCCTCAGTGTACTTTAGGACAGGTAGCAACCGAATACGATGAAATTTCAATTTATTTTAATGTGAAAGGGATAGATGGAGCTGAGATTCCTGCAGCTATTTACGAACAACAAGCTTATCTGTCACTTACTGATGTTTTCGATTTTCTTAAGATTAAAAATATTCCCACACCTCGATTAGATTCTGTAGAAGGTTTTATTATTAAGGAAGAGGCGACTTACATTGTAGATGCCAAAAATTACCAAATTCAATATCAGGATAAACGCTTTGATCTGAAGCCCACAGATTTGATTCGGACTGCAGACAATTTATACCTGAAACTCGATTATTTCGGGAAAGTATTTGGCTTAGACTGCAAATTTAATTTTCGGAGTCTCTCGGTAAAAATGAAAACCGAACTCGACCTGCCTCTAATTCGTCTGCTCCGTATGGAAGCCATGCGCAAAAACAGAGATGGACTGAAAGGCGAAATTAGCCCGGATACAATTATTAAGCGGGATTACCCCTTGTTTAAATTGGGCATGGCTGATTGGTCTATTGCTGCCAACCAGGACCTGCAGGGAATGAGCAGTGAAAACTTACATCTGGCTCTAGGATCGATGATTGCGGGAGGAGAAACCAATTTACGTCTCAATTATACCCCAAATTCAAATTTCTCTTTGAATAAGCAGTATTACCAATGGCACTTTGTGAATAATAAGCTTAAGCTTATGAGGCAAGTGAGAGCCGGAAAAATATCCCGGCAATCAATTTCATCCATAACCGCCTCTGTTGTGGGTGTGCAATTGACCAATACACCTACAACCCAACGACGGTCTTTTGGCTCCTACACTTTGAGTGATTTCACGGAGCCAAACTGGATTGTGGAACTTTACGTGAATAATAGAATGATTGATTACGCGAAAGCTGATGCCTCAGGCTTCTATTCTTTCAATGTGCCTTTGATGTATGGGAATACCGAATTAAGACTCCGTTTTTATGGTCCCTGGGGAGAAGAACGTACCAAAGAGGAGACGATTAGTATTCCTTTAAATTTTCTTCCACAAAATGAATTTCAATATAGCCTGCAGGCTGGCGTGCTTCAGGATGGTGAGCAGAGCCGGTTTACAAGGGCTAAATTCAATTATGGGGTAAGTCGGTCTATCACATTTGGTGGTGGGATGGAATATCTGTCCTCTCCAAATTCAGCAGAAAGTATCCCTTTTGCTAATTTTTCACTTAGGATTGCCTCAGGGTTATTGTTTTTGGGTGAATATAACCATGGAGTGAGTTCTGTCGGCAGACTGAGTTACCAGGGAGTCTCTAATTTGAATTTGGTTGTGGATTATACGCGCTATGTAAAAGATCAGATTGCGATAAATACGAATACGCTCGAAGAGCGAAAACTAAGTCTGTCTCTCCCAATCCGAACTCCGAACTTCTCAGCCTACTCACGTCTCGCCTTAAATCAGATGATTTACCCCTCGGGTAAAAGTACCAGAGCTGAGATCATGTTTTCAGGATCTATTTTTGGAGCCAATACGAATTTGAAAACCAATGCGATGTTTTCAAATGGTTCTCAGGTTAACGTTTCCAGTAATCTTTCAATGGCTTTCGGGTTGCCATCTGCTTGTACTTTTTCACCCCGTCTTCAATACAATTATTCTCAGAATGAGTTAGTATTTGTGAGCGCTACTCTTCAGAAAAAGGTATTTAAAAAAGCTTATCTCGATATTTCATACAATTACAATCTAACGAGTGAGACTAGTACAGCACAAATTGGCTTGCGTTATGATTTTTCTTTTGGGAGTGCGTCTGTTTCAGCCCGACGCAGTAATAACAAAATCAGCTTTTCTCAATCGGCCCGGGGAAGCCTCATGTATGATCGTTCAACAAAGTATTTAGGGACAAGTAACCGGAATACAGTTGGTAAGGGAGGTATCATTTTCCTGCCTTTTTTGGATTACAATTGCAATGGTCATCATGATAAGGGGGAGCCAAAAACCTGGGGATTAAAACTCAAAATTAAAGGTTGCTCCAGGGTAAATATGGATCGAGATACCATCATTCGTGTCGTTAATATGGAACCTTATAGAAACTACACGGTTCAGATTGACCCCAATAGTTTCAACAATATTGGATGGAAAATTGAAAAGAAAATTCTTAGCATTGAAGTAATACCTAATTATTTTAAACGGGTTGAAATTCCTGTTTCGGTGGTTGGGGAAGTGGCTGGAACAGTTTATCACCGCGATGGTGAAAAACAGAATGGGATCGGACGTATTATTGTAAATTTTTACAATAGCGACTCCATACGTATTGCTCGTACTCTTACCGAAGTTGATGGTTATTTTAGCTATTTGGGATTACCAGTCGGGTCGTATACGGTACGTGTTGATAGTGCTCAATTGCAAAAATTAAACTTGATTGCGATGCCTGATATTTTGCCATTTACAATTAAACGTAAAGTAGATGGCGATTATGTCGATGGACTTGAGTTGGTGCTTCAAAACCCTGTACGCGATACGTCCATATCAATTGTAACAGCTGAGGAAGAAGAAATGCTTGTCAAAAATACTGATAGAGATGCTTGTTTGGTTCAAGTGGGTGAGTTTGAGCTTAAGGCTCATGCGGTGGCCGTTCAAAAGCAACTTCAAGAATCTTTGGGTTATTCAGCTGTGATTGTTTTTGAAGGTGATATTTATAAGCTCATAATAGCTGGGGTAGAAAGCAGAAAGAAAGCCGACTTATTGGTTCCAAAATTGGTTGCAATGGGATATTCTGATGTGTTTACTGTTTTTGTTGAAGAGTATCGTAAAATCAATAATATTGAACTTATAACCAGAGGTGTGTTTGCTGTACAACTTGGTGCCTTTTTGAAGCAATCCAATGCCTTGGCTTTACAATATCGTTTGGCTGGTATTTCAGATAAAACTGTAGTTATTGAGTATGAAGAAGGATTGTATAAAGTTCGGTTTAATTATTTTTATGGGCGTAAGGAAGCTAAAAATTTTATATTGAAACTGTTGGATCAGGGGTTCTCAGAATTGATTATTGTGCCTGTTTTCCGTAAACTTTCTTTTTAAGCATTTCAAAATGATCAGTAATAATCATGAGCTTACAATAGGAAAGATAAAAGGGAGATATACAAAATATGTGAAACATCGGCAGATGCTGTTTTAACTATCTTAAGCAGGGACAAATAAGGGTGTTAAAATCAGGACATAAGCCTATTTGCGTGCTTTTTGTCAGGTTTCAAACTGTTACAAATATGTTGGCATTAAAATAACTCCGACAAGATTATGTCTGAGTTATACTAAAGGATAAGCTTGGTTAGATTTCCAAAGCTTATTTACATCACCAATTCTCTCCAATTTTGTTTTATCTGGTAGATTTGACAGTATGAATCTTAGTTTAGATTTAATACCTTAGTAAGAATATTAGTGCTGTTTTTATAGATTATCATCATAGTATGTGAACATTACTAGTCTATTCGGATGGCACACTGCTCTATGAGATGTATAAGTGTACATACACATTCATAATTGTTATGTCCAATTATAAAATAAGTTAAAAGCAATAAATACTTAAAAAGGGAAAAAATGATAGAACAATTAAAAACGATTAAAGGAAATGTGCTCGCAATAGAAGTTGTTGATGGGTTCACAGAAACGGATGGAAAATTTTGTCAAAAATTCTTTCAGGAAAAACTGGATGAAGGGTTTGAGCAGGTGAATGTGCTGGTAAAATTAGATGAGCTGAAAGTAAGCCGCAGTAGCGTAAAGGCATTTATGGAAGATACTATTTGGGCTTTACGTCACTACAAAAAAATTGGACATATGGCAATAGTGGCTCATTCTAGAGTATTAAAGGCTTTAGTTCCCATTGATAATTTGTTTTTTGAGAGAGCAAGCAAAGGGAGACATGAACGATATTTTGATATTTCCCAATTAGACGAAGCCTTTGAATTTGTCACCTCAGATGACAATGAAAACTAAAAAGGAATAACAGGGGATAGCAGTACCTGCCCCTGTTGATGCCCGATTGTATTGCGTTCCTTTATAAATACTTCATTCCCCCACTAAGGAGCTAACCCATCAAAAAGTGTCCTAAGCATGCACATTTGTGACGTCTCTGTTTTATGCCTGTTATGTAATTTTAGATATTAGTTGGTATTAGTTCGTTTTCTGATATAAAATTTGTTGGCAAACTGTCATCTAGCAAGTTGGAAACTGGAATTTCTGTTGGCAGAATGCTCTCAGCGATTAAAGTTGACTAAAAGCCATGCGGCAAACTGCTCTCGACGAGTAGACTTGGGTAAAACCACGCGGCAAAATACTCTCGACGATCAAATTTGAACAAAACCATGCGGCAATGTCCTCTCGATCATCAATAGGTAAAGTTTTCCGTTGGCAAACTGCTCTCGACGACCAAACTTGAGTAAAACCACGTGGTAAATACTTCAAGCCGAACGTCAATTACCCCAAAGGGGCTTATTGTGAGGAGTTTTTAGGAAGAAGTCTTCTTTTTGGAGATTAGAGGCAACTATTTTTTTTTGAAGTTCACTTTAGGGGATTTAGGGTTTATCCTCTTGCTTCTGAAATTTCATGCAGGAGAGCAGGTCGCTTAAATCGATAGTTGCAATACCCGATGATATATCAGACATGGCATAAGGAATAACTAATTGATGATTGCGAAGTATGCCTCCACACGAATAGATAACATTCGGTACATAGCCTTCACGTTCTTCTTCGTTGGGTGTGAGTAATGGTTCTTCAAGTTGTGCAATTACTTTTGTAGGATCATCCAAATCGAGCAGGATAGCACCTATGGAATATTGACGCATGGGTCCCACGCCATGAGTAAGCACAAGCCAGCCTTCATCAATTTCAATGGGCGATCCGCAATTTCCTATTTGTATAATCTCCCATGGTTTTGTAGGTTCTTGTATAATTTTTGATTCCTGCCAAAAATGCAGATGATCCGAAAACATGATGTGATTGTTTTCTCCGTCCTGGCGCGACAGCATTACATATTTTCCTTTTATTTTGCGGGGAAACAATGCCATTCCTTTGTTTTGCACAGCTTTGCCATTTAAAGTAATAACATTAAAATTGAGAAAATCTTTTGTCTCTATTAGCTGCGGAAGGATACTCACCCCATTGTAAGCTGTGTAGGTTGCATAGTATATGTATTCGTCCGTGTCATGATAAAATTGAACAAACCGGGCATCTTCAATACCTCTGTTTTCGTTTTCCGAATAGGGAAATATCACGCGCTCCGAAATCCCGCAACTCTTATCAAACTGTATGTTGTAGTTCGAATTCGCCAACCAAAATAAAGTGTTAATTACTTTATGGTTACAGCTAAAGTCCGGATCCATGTGAAGTACACCAATACTTACTTTTAACTCCTGAAAAGTAAACCGGTCGGGTATTTGTTCCATTACCCGGCTGCTTGTTTCGTCCCATGCATTTAAATCTTCTAATTTTAGTCGAAACAGATGGCTGTCATAAAACGGGTTGTGGCGCATTTTTGATGTCTCAACAAACTCGCTGATCGGATCGAAAAGAATTGAATCATCTTTATTAATGACACCACTGCGAAAAACGATTGATGAAATGTGCCCTTCGCCTGTTGCCCGCAAACTCATTATAAAACGCAGACTGCCTTTGGATAAATTACTTTGATCCGGATGAGGAATCATGGAAGGATTGAAAAGAGCTGCCGATTCAATGGAGTACTCCATTGTAAAACAGGCTCCAATGAGCTTTTTTTTCGTTTTACTGATTGTGATGCCGTGTGGTAAAAATTCCGAAACATTATCAAAGTGTTCCGTTATTTTCCTCTCTATATTTTTGTGTCTGTCCTTGAATTTATCACAAATAGTATGCATTATTTTCTCGGCATCCTCTTCGTTAAGCTTTAAAACCCTATCGATTATATGATCGATGCGCGATAAGTCACCTGGTATTTGTGCACGGGTAATTACCCGAGAAGTATCGCGCACTATTTTTATTGTTTTCCGACTAATAAGTCTGTTGATTTCCACTGTCTTTTCCATTTGTGTATTGCCTTATTGCTTAGTGATTTTATTAAAATGCGACTACTACTCTAAAATTTTCCGATAAACATCTAAATAAGCTTCTATCATTTTTTCCTGAGTAAATTTCAATTCTGCCCATTCTTTACAATACGCCCGGCTTACCCATTTAATTGAATCAACAGCAAGCACTGCTTCATCAATTGTATTCACCAAAAAGCCCGATTTGCCGGCCTGTATTAATTCCGGCATCGATCCTCTGTTGAATGCGATTACAGGCGTTCCGCACAACATCGATTCGGCAACACTCAATCCGAATGGTTCGTTAAAGCTTATGGGATGCAGCAGGGCAAAAGCTTCACCCAAAAGTTTATTTCTTTCTTTGGGATTCGAATTGCCAACATACACAACAGCGTCATCATCAATAAAAGGTTTTACCTTCTTGTTAAAATAGTCCTGGTCTTGTATTAAACCCGACATAATGAGTTTCCTTCCAGCTTTCTTAGCTATTTGAATGGATTCGGATGTGCCTTTTTCAGGATGAATTCTGCCAAAAAACAGTAAATATTCCTTCGGATTCGGGTTGAAAGTAAAATCAGAAGATTTTATTCCGTTGTAAACAGTCGCTATGTAATCGAGCTCGGAACTGCGGTCGGAATTGCTAATAGAGACGTAAAAATTATTCTTGTTGTATTTTTTATAGACAGGAATAATTTTCGGTGACGAAAAACCATGAATAGTAGTTAACATGGGTGTTTTAATTAGCTTGGAATAACTAAGGGGTAAAAAATCATAGTTATTGTGTATCAGATCAAACTTGTCCGCCTGCTCCATCAAATTGCTAATGTGCAGGCATTCCCAAACTTTTGGTTCAATAGTACTGTTTTCCGCATAAGCGGTCGCCGAGACATATTCCAATTTGCCTTTTGTATTCGAGTTTCCTGTTGCAAACAAGGTAACATCAATTCCTTTTTCAACAAGCCCTTCGGCGATATTCGAAGCTACCTGTTCCCATGGGCCATATTTTGTTGGCGGCGTTCTCCATGCAATAGGCGATAATACAGCTATTTTCATGAGCTTATAAAAGTTTGTGTGGATTGTGTACACAATGAGCCACTGGTTCGTCTAAAATAGCGGTGCCTGCACACATTGCTTTATCAGCAACACCTCAGTTAATTAAATTCTGCGATATTTTTTCAGGTGATCTTTTTTTTATGAAGCTTGCCTTATTGAAATCTTTATGCGCCTGCAGAACAGTTAGGTGTGAAATTAAATAAGCCAATGTGCTTTCTGCACCTTGATTGCGGTTAACACCATAACTTTCCAGTCCATCGCAGCAACCGTTCGTTTCAGAATCATACAAACCTATCCGTAAATCATTTTCACCATGAAACCACATGTATGATGTGAATAATTTTTCCAGATATTCTATGTTTTTGGTCAATTTAAAAGCTTGCTTAAATAATAAAATCATTGCCATAGCATCAAGTGGCTGCTGAGCAAAGACAGCTCGTTTTCCATCTTTTTCGTACCAGCTGTCATTTCCAATTATCGATAAATATCCATTGGCAAATGTTTTACTGATCAGAAACTCCATTGAACTGAATGCCGTTTTACGAATTTTATCGTCATTATGTATTTCAGCAGCATGCAGCAACGCAAGTGGCAACATGGCATTGTCATAGGTTAAAAATGGTTCAAACCATCTCCAGCTATCCGAACTGTTTGTTTCATAACTTTCAACCAGCTTTTTTGACAGACGGCTTAGCAGCTCGGTCATTGAATCATCGGCAGGATTTCTTTTCAAATAATAGCTGATTCCAATTATTGTGTTGGCAATACTCCTAATTGATTTTAGTTTATCGAAAACAGGAACTGCTTTTTTAAAAATGGATTCACCCGATTGATAATATGAATAATTGGGGGGATTGCTAAGCAAGTAGCCTAGTGCCCAAATGGTTCTTCCAAAAGAATCTTCCGATCCAACTTCATCAAGAAAACTACGATCGAAGCCGAGGAAATTCCGAAATGTTCCATCTTCGTTTTGCATATAATGTATATAGCTCAAATAGATCGGGCACAATTCGAGAGCCTTGTAATTATTTTTTCCCTTATAGGCCAGCAAAGCCATTAATAATGCTCTGGCGTTATCATCTAAACAGTAACCATCTTTTAAATTTGGGATATTAAATTTAGCATGTTGTATAATTCCGGTATCATCAGTTAATCGGTGTATGTGTCGAAGCGACAATGGGGGCATATTCAAAATATCAAATGACTGCTCCTTTATTTCTATTTCGTCTTGCAGTGTATCAAACATCAGGTTATTGTATTTAATCCCTGTTTTAGGCCACGTTAGATTTCTCCCATATTCATATGCTTTTTTCCGCAGAGCATGTAAGGTCTCGGGCTCATCCAGCAGCTCAATCAAAATATCTGTCAGTTGGTTCGAGTTGTGGAAATCAAATAGGCGGCCTACTCCGTTGGCTAATAATTCGGTGGCGTGCCAGTATGGGGTCGAGATAACGGCCGAACCTGCACCCACTGCATAAGACAAGGTGCCACTTGTAATTTGGGCTTCGTTGTTATAGGGTGTTATATAAATATCCGAAGCATATAAATATTTAAATAAATCTTCCTGAGGAACATACTCGTTTGGTATTATTACGTGATCTTCAAGGGTAAGATCTTTAATAAGTTGTCTTAGATATACCAAATACTCATCGCCCGAAGAGCGCATAACACTTGGATGAATTTTCCCTAATACCAGATAGATAATATTTGGATGCTTTTTAACGAGCTTTGGCAATGCTTTTATGGCTACCTCAATGCCCTTATTTCGGCTCAAAAAACCAAATGTTAAAAGGATTTTTTTCTCTTCGAGTTTGAACTCTTTCTTTACTTTTTTCTGATCAAAATGAAAGTCCGGCACTCCATGTTCAATAAATGCAATTTTTTCTCTGGGAACATCATATATATCTGTGAGAAAATCAATTGCTTTTAGATTCATTACAACAACCATATTTGCCATTTTGCATATTTCCTTTAGAATGGCTTTTTCGGTGTATGATGGAGTATTACTAATGGTATGAAGGGTAACTACCAAATGTATTTTAAGGCTGTGCAGCAAGGAAAGGATGTATATGCCACTTTGTCCGCCAAAAATTCCAAATTCATGTTGAAGAATGCAAACATCCGCTCCGCTATTGTTTATGTGTTTTGCTGCAGCGATATACTCATTTCTATTTTCCTGCTGAATAGTTAGTTTTACTTCTTTCGGATACGAATATTTTTCATCCGAGTTATTTATGGCAACAATAAATCCTTTATTGTTAGTACTGTCACCCGCCATAGAATAGTATAGGTCGCGTGTGAAGCTTCCTATTCCACACTCTCGTGGGGGATAAGTCCCGATGTAGACAAATTTCATATTTCGTAATTTTTAAAAGAATATTAAAACAGCTTTACTATTTCAAGATATTGTCCTGTTTGATAGGAGTTTTTTTTAAAGGTAGGACAGGACTCTGTTAAAGATAGTGAAATATCTTGAATTTTAAGGTGTTAAGGGGGTGTAAAAGGACTTGCAATAGGAGAATATTAGTTTGCAGCGACTCTTTTAACATGTGATTTATCCTACTTTCGCCAACACTTATTTACATTTCCTGACCTTATCTGCCATTGCCACTGCTTTTTGCAGGCTAATGATATTTACGGGCACCATTGTTCCACATTTTGCTAAATTGGTGTTGATAATTTTTGTTTAGCATTCTGTTTGCTATATTGCTTGTGTTAAATGACAAAACAGTTCAGACTAAGTTTTGAACCGCAGCAGTGATTAAGGAAGATATACATGACCAAAATAAAAGAAACACTTTCTATTCAAGAAGCCAGAAAACTGGTGTTGCTATCACAAAAGTTACCTCCGGCAAAGCAGACAGGTAGAGCACTTGAAGCTACTCTGTTGGCTGTTGAGCATCTTGGTTATATTCAAATTGATACCATTTCGGTGATTCAGCGGGCTCATCATCATACATTATGGAATCGAAATCCTTCTTATGAAACTTCCCATCTCGAGAAACTGATTGCTGACAAAAAAGTTTTTGAATATTGGTCTCATGCAGCTTCTTATTTGCCTATGTGTGATTACCGTTTCAGTTTGGTGCGCAAACAGGAAATTGCAAGTGGTAAGCAGAAGCATTGGTACGATCGCGATGAGAAGTTGATGAAATTGGTATTGAAGCGCATTACCAGTGAGGGGCCCTTAATGGCGAAGGATTTTGAGTATTCAGGTAAAAAGAAAATGGATTGGGCAAGCAAGCCTGCCAAACGTGCTTTGGAATATCTGTTTATGCAGGGCGATCTGATGATTCCTTACCGGCAAAATTTCCACAAAGTTTATGATCTTACGGAAAGAGTACTTCCTGAGGATATTGATACTTCAGAGCCTTCGCAGGATGAGTACGCTCGTTTTTTAATCACACGCTATTTGCAGGCCAACGGATTGGGACAAACCTCTGAAATGGTCTATTTACTGAAAAACACCAAAGCTCTTATTTCTGCCACTTTGCAGGAAATGCATTTGAATGGTGAATTGATACAGCTTGCTGTTGGCGAAAATAATTATTACACTTTGTCGGATTCGCTTGAATTATTGAATAAACCTCTGTCTCGCAGCAAACTAAAAATACTGTCACCATTTGACAACCTGTTGATTCAACGCAAGCGCATACAAACAATTTTTGATTTTAATTATCAGATTGAGTGTTATGTACCTGAGCCAAAACGTCGGTATGGTTATTTTTCTCTTCCCATTTTATGGGATGGCAGTTTGGTTGCACGAATGGATTGTAAAGCGGACCGAAAAGAATCGCTCTTTCATATTCAGCACCTTGTATTGGAGCCAGGTTTGGTGAAAACGGATGCTTTCATTCTTGCCCTTTGCAAAGAACTTGAATTTTTTATGCAGTTTAATAATTGCAGTAATCTCAAATTGCACAGAACTACTCCTAGCTACTTCAAACTTGTATTTCAAACTGCTGTTAACGTTTAATCAGGTGAAAAATACGGATGATAAATTGTTGTCGGAGAAAGAATAGATTGTAATTACTCCCGTTCACTTCCTATTTTAGAAACGATACTCATTTTGCTCATCATATACTCATGTGAGTTTTTGGTATGCGGTAGGGTGCAATCAGAGCAATTTTTAAATCCGTTTGTATATTTAAAATTACCTCCGCATTTATCTTTTAGCATGTATAATGGGCAGTAGCAAAACAAACAATTAAACTCTTCTTCGTTTTCTACTTTATGACAAGGGAAATATTCGCACTTTTTATTCTGGAAAAACTTGTAATTTTCTGACATATTTCAAACTCTTATTCTTCTTAAGTCATTATCAATTTAATGCAAAGCTAACTATTGGGGGTATTTATTCCAATTAAATATCTTTTTCCCTGGAATTATTGATCTTCATATAAATTGTTTTTTGCCTGTTTACTATTTGCTTGTGAAAGGATTTAATTAGCTGGGTTTTATAGATGAAGCTTCATTGAATTACATGTTTATGAAAATTGTTTAAAATGCCTGAATAGGTTCTGTGCAACAAATGTATGTGAGATCCAATTAATTTACAAAATTGAAGAAATGCACATTTTTGTAAAATTATATTTTATATCAGTATATGAGTGTGTTGCGTGTGTTTGTTTGGCGGGATTTTTTGCTTATTTGTGTTTTTGTATTTATTAGAGTACTTTTGTTGTGTAGAAACAATTAAGGACTATTGCTTTCATTTAATAATGTTTTAGGCTTTATAACTTAAAGACAGTATGCCTAATTATAGTAATTGTCTCTATTCTAACAATAAATGTGAATTTAATATAAATACAATTTTTATGATTAATTACAAGACATACACCTCAATTGCTAAACCTGATGGTATAGAAAGAGAAGCTGTCGTAAGCTTTTTGTATAAGCATTTAGGCGAGTACGGCGATGCTAAGGAAGATATTGAAAAGGCAATTATTTATGCAGTTAAAGATGAGCCGGTAGCAGGAGGCTTTGTTTTAGTGGCCAGAAACAATGAAGAAATAGTTGGTGCTGTGGTGGTTAATAGAACCGGAATGGAAGGTTATATTCCTGAGAATATTTTGGTGTATATAGCTGTACATGAATTTCAAAGAGGAAAAGGTCTTGGTAAAGGCTTAATGAATGAGGCGGTTAAAATTAGCAAAGGTGATATTGCTTTGCATGTTGAGCCGGAAAACCCAGCCCGGTTTTTATATGAAAAAATAGGTTTTAGCAGCAAGTATGTAGAAATGCGATTGAAAAAGTAAAGGCATGCCTATTCATGCAATTGATATTTTTAATTGAACAACATTCTATAATATCTGGTACATGAACAAGAAAATAATTGCACTTCGAAGAGAATTACATAAATATCCCGAAGTTTCAAATTGCGAATATCAGACTACCGACCGTATCATAAACTTCATCGATGAGTACAAGCCCGATGAGGTGATCAGACTTGGAGATAAAGGGGTATTGTTTGTTTTCAAAGGTGCTGAACAAGGAGAAACCCTGATGTTTAGATGCGAGTTGGATGCTCTTCCTATTCAGGAAATTTCAGGACTTGAATATACTTCTGTAAATAAGGGAGTATCGCATGTATGCGGACACGATGGACACATGGCTATAATAGTGGGTTTGGCTCGTGAAATAGCAAACGATCGTCCAACCAAAGGAAAAGTAATTTTACTTTTTCAGCCAGCCGAAGAGGTGGAGCAGGGTGCATGTGATGTATTGGAAAATGTGAATTTCAAAAACAACGAACCCGATTATCTCTTTGCGCTGCACAATATCCCTGGAGTTAAGAAAAATAGAATAGTTCTTAAAAATGGAAGTTTTGCTTCCGGATCAAAAGGCATGACTGTTCAACTTACCGGAAAAACATCTCATGCGGCCGAACCTCAGGATGGCATTAGTCCTGCTGGTGCAATTTCTCAAATAATCAGCAAACTGCATGATTTGAGGTCAGATAAAACCCTGTTTAGCGATTTTATTTTACTAACCATCATCCACATTCAATTGGGTGAAATATCTTTTGGTACTTCTCCAGGTTATGCCGAAATGAGAATTACATTGCGTGCTTTTGAAAATGAAGATTTAATATTGCTTACTTCTTTGTGCGAGAAAATAGTAAAGGACGTTGCGAAATCGGAAAGACTGGCTTGTGAAATAAGCTATACCGAAGTATTCCCGGCAACAATGAACAATGATGTTTGTGTTGGCATTGTAGAACAAGCCTCAAAGCAGATTGGTTTGGATGTAGAGCATATTAAAATGCCCTATAAGTGGTCGGAAGACTTTGGCTACTATACGGAAAAATTCAATGCCTGTTATTTTGGATTGGGCTCAGGAACTGAGCAGCCTCAACTTCATAATCCCGATTTCGATTTTCCTGATGATGTCATTGAAACAGGAATAAATCTTTTTTATACGATTTACAAAAGTACTTTCAGTCATGATTGATAATTCAACAATATCACTAAGTGAAAAATCAATTAAAAATAACATTTCTTTTCTACGATCGAAACTTGGCGATACAGTAAAAATATCAGCTGTGGTGAAAGCCAATGCCTATGGACATGGGATCGAACAAATTGTTCCCGTATTCGAGAAATATGGCATTGATCATTATTCGGTGTTCGATTACAGCGAAGCCATTCGCGTTTACAATTGCCTTTCCAAATCATCTTCAATAATGGTTATGGGTTGGTTGAGCGAAAAGGATATCAGAGATGCAATCGAAAAAGAAATAGAATTCTTTGTATTCAATATTGAGCGCTTGCAGTTGGCTGTGAAATTTGCCAAAGAACTTGGTTTACAAGCAAAAATTCATCTCGAAACTGAAACTGGAATGAATCGTTCAGGACTAAATGGGACTGAATTGAATGCTGCAATTGCTGTTATCAAAGAAAATATTGACCATATCGAGCTAACAGGGTTCTGTACGCATCTAGCTGGAGCCGAAAGTGTTTCGAATCATTTCAGAATACAGAATCAGTTGCAAAAGTATCAGGAAATGGCAGGCGAATTGGATGTAAATAATTTGAAACCAAAGTATAAACATGTTGCTAATTCTGCCGCAAGTTTTGTTTATCCTGAAACAAGAATGGATTTGGTAAGAATTGGAATTATGCTTTATGGTTTTTGGTCGAGTACCGAAGTGTTTGTTCAGTACATTAATAACCAGGATGATATGGCAGATCCGCTAAAAAGAATACTTGGATGGCAAAGTCAGATTATGGCTGTTAAAGAAATTAAACGTGGTGAATTCGTAGGATATGGAATTTCATACCTTGCTCAATCCAAGATTACAACAGCATTGGTTCCTGTTGGATATTCTTTTGGCTATAGTCGTTCATTGAGTAATAAAGGCCGTGTTCTCATTCGTGGTCATCAATGCAGTGTGATTGGTGTTGTAAACATGAATATGATTATAATTGATGTGACTCATCTTAAAAATGTGGAAGTTGGAGATAAAGTTGTTTTGATTGGCAAACAGGGCAAATTAGAAATAAAGGTGAGCGCTTTTAGTGAAATTAGTGATGAGCTGAATTATGAAATATTGGCACATTTATCAGAAAGTATAACTCGTAGAGTACTCAAATAAAACATAGAAATAATGGCTTTTGTAACTTTAGATATTAAGAAATTAAAATCAAACTTTGATTATCTCGATTCTCTTTTTAAAGAAAATGGAATTGAATGGTCAATTGTGTCGAAAATGATGTGCGGAAATAAGGAATTTTTAACTGAATTATTAAAATTTGACTTTACTCAGATATGCGATTCCCGGGTTTCCAACTTAAAAATGATCAAATCGATCAAACCTAATATAGAAACCATTTATATTAAACCTCCGGCAAAACGCTCTATTTCGAGTGTAGTTAAGTATGCTGATATTAGTGTGAATACAGAGTTTGAGACCATTAAGCTTTTATCAGAAGAAGCTAAAAAACAGAAAAAAACTCACAAAATCATAATAATGATTGAGTTGGGCGAACTTCGCGAAGGAGTTTTAGGCGAACATTTTATCGCCTTTTATGAAAGTGTTTTTAGGCTGGATAATATTCAGGTGATTGGAATTGGTGCGAATCTGTCTTGTTTGTACGGGGTTTTACCAAATCACGATAAATTAATTCAGTTAAGTTTATACGAACAGTTAATTGAAGCAAAATTCAATAAACAAATCCCTTATGTTTCTGGAGGTTCCTCTGTTACTATACCACTTATTTTTCAAAATTTACTACCGAAAGGAATCAATCATTTTAGGGTGGGGGAAACCTTATTTTTGGGAACAGATGTTTACAACAATACAAAATTAAAAAAAATGCATGCTGATGTATTTCGCCTGTACTCAGAAATAATTGAATTGATTGAAAAGCCAACTGTACCCATGGGCGAATTTGGGACAAACTTAGAAGGTGACAGTTATGAAATTGATGAAACGAACATTGGAGAAACTTCGTACCGGGCAATAGTTGATTTAGGATTGCTTGATGTTGAGGTGAGTCATCTTGAATTGATTGATAAGAGTTTAAAAGTATCAGGAGCAAGTTCCGATATGATTGTAATTGATCTGTCCGATAATAAAAATAAATACAAAGTGGGTGATTTGATTGAGTTTGACATGGATTATATGGGAATACTCAGGATTCTAAACTCAAGATATATTGAAAAAAGGGTGAAGACTGTCGCGAACAAAAAAGCCTGTGTGCTATAAGGTTTTCCTAATTCCTGCGCCATTATTTTGTGAGTTTAAAGTGCGGTTTATTATTATTAGAGATACCTGCATCAATAGGCTTGCATTAAATGCAAATTAGTTATTTTTGCCCTGAAAATGAGTTCTGTCGATTAGATTTACAATGAATGGATTATAAGAATATTATTGTTAAAATTAGGAGGATTATTCGATCTATTAATTTAGAATCAAAGAAAATCCAAAAGGATCACGGAGTAAGTATTCCGCAAATACTATGTTTGGAATGTCTTAAAAATTCTCCTAACTATCAGGCGACTCAGAAATCAATTAGAGATCAGTTGAATCTTAATTCCAGCACAGTTACAGGTATAATAAGTCGTTTGGAAAGGAAGGGAATGCTGGCGCGATTGCCTAAAATTGGAGACCGAAGAACAACTTTGATTGCACTAACCTCTACGGGTGATAATCTTTTACAGGAAGCTCCTGATTTGCTGCAGCAAAGGTTGGCAGTAAAATTAAAGAAAATATCCGATGAAGAATTGGAACAGATCGGTAAGTCGTTGGATGTATTGGTTAATATGCTCGAAATAGAAGATTTGGAAGCTTCTCCCTTACTTACGGCAGAGGATGTTATTCTGGAAGAGGTTAAATTGGAGAATTCAGACGAAGAGATATTATAAATTAGTACCTGCTAAAGAATAAACAGGCTTTTCGAAATGGAAAGTCTTTTTTTATTATGCTTTGCACTCGCTTAATCGGTATTCATCAATTTTTAGCAGCATTAAATCCCGAAAAGGTTCCAGATCTGTTTTTCGTTTGTGAAGAAAGGAAAAACGGAAAGGAGCATGCTTTTCTATTTTCTGAATAAAATCGTCGCTGAAATCTTCCTGGTTTTCGAATATTGAGATCAGGAACAACAATCCAAAACTCTTTTGAATCAATCCTCGAAAAGATATTTCATCAGGATATAAATTGGTTACACTTTGCTGAAATGTTTTGCCTAAAAAGTAAGTTTTACAAAGTAATTTATCCAAATTTCCGTAAGGTAACTTTCTTGAAAAGCAGGTCATAACTCCATCCAGATAATCTTGTCGGGCATCCTGCAAGTCATCTAAAATCTGAAGAAAAGCGCCGTATTCATATAAAAAATGCAATTGCTTTTCGTCTAAATTGCCTAGCACCAAATAACCATCAGCAATTACCGAGCTGGCTCCTTTGTTGATACAAATTTTGAAGGTTTCTTCTTCAGAAAGCAGAGGTTTGTTGCTTACCAACGCAAGACTTTGGGTTTGGGCATTGTGAATGGCAAGCAGACTATGATACACTTCAGGGTAATTTTCCCGATTGAACTCCGATTCTATCATGGCTACTAAATCGTAAATTTGCTGTTCCGAGCTGGATTCTGATTTTACAGATTCCCCTTCCAACCGCAAAGCAAATCGTTGGCAAAAATTGATTTTTTCTTCTTTTTCAATGCCTGCATCATCAATTAAATTGTCGGTGTAAGGATACAAAAGGCTATAGGCCAAAAGCGAAGGTGTAATTTTGATTTCTTTTCCGAAAAATGATTGCAGGCCAAGCATAATCCACACATTTCGTAATGCTTGAAAAATTTCAGTATTCCCCAATTCCGGATCGAAAAGCCATGCTTTTTGAATGAAATCTTTCGTGGCATTGAGCATCTCATCAGAAAAAATGAGTTCAAGTTGATCGGAGGAGTACGATAAAGCTTCTTTGAAAAACATTTGTGATTTTTGCAGTATTTCTATTTTGTTGGGTTGTTTATAATTAGCTTCACTTTGCACAAACTTTATAAAGCGATCGAATTTTGATTCCCATATTCGTTTTTCTAAATAGGAAAATCGTTTTCCTGTTGCAGGAAAATACTCCGGACAATTCTCCCAGGTGGTAATGAATTGATTTTGGATTTTATTATAAAGTGCTGAATGATTGATTGTCATGGGCTGGAATAATTGCTTGTTATTGCTACAAGTTGGAAAAAATACCTGAGATTGTAAATTAAAATCGTTTAATCGAACTTATTACTCGCCAAAACAGACTTTTGTATTGATGTTGTAGAATAGATGCTATTGTATTGATAGTGATGTATGATTTTTTTACTTTGCTTAACTCAAATTATATCATATTTGGTTTGAAGCAACTAAAAAAACAAATTATAAACGGATGAAACGACCATGTGAAAAGTATTACACACAGGAGAAGGAGTGTAGTTTGGGAGTTTCATCTGACCATAAATAAAAAATATAAACAGATGAAATTTTCTATACTGGAACCAATTGGAATAACGGCTTTTAAATACGAACAGTTAAAACAGGAGTTTGCAGTGCTTGGGCACGAATTGATTTTTTTTACCGATCGGAATGAGAATGAGCTGGAGTTAATAAAACGTGCCGAAGGTGCCGATGCTGTTGTTGTTAGTAATATTCCAATCACAAAAGCTTTTTTGGATGCTTGTCCTAATCTTTCAATGATTTCGGTTGCTTTTACAGGAGTTGATCATATCGATATGGAAACATGCCGGGAGAGAAATATTCTGGTGAGTAATGCTGCAGGATTTTCAACTGAATCGGTGGCCGAATTAACTATTGGCATGATTTTATCGGTTTACAGAAAGGTTGTTTCCGGCGATTCAATCACTCGCTTTGGAGGAGATCGGGCTGGCTTTTTAGGAACGGAATTGAATGGGAAGACTATTGGTATTGTTGGAGTCGGCGCAATTGGCCTTAGGGTTGCCGAGATTGCAAAAGTTTTTAACTGCAGGGTAATTGCATACAACCGAAGTAAAAAGACTGTAGAAGGCGTTGAATTTGTTGATATGGCTACCTTATTAAAAGAATCGGATGTTGTTTCGCTTCATGTTCCGCTAACAAACGAAACCAAGGGGTTTATTGGCAAAGAAGAATTCAAGCAAATGAAGACTTCAGCCATTTTAATTAATACAGCCCGCGGGCCGGTTGTTAACAGTGATGCTCTTTGTGAGGCATTGGAAAATGGGGAAATAGCCGGAGCTGCGGTTGATGTTTACGAAAAGGAACCACCTTTGGATAAGGAACATATTCTGTTTACAGCTCCCAACTTAATCATGTTACCTCATTTGGCATTTGCCACCAACGAATCGTTCAGCAAACGGGTTGATATCGTGATGGAAAATATCCGCTTGTGGTTACAAGGAAAACCAAGAAATATTATGAATTAGTAAATTAGTATCAAGTAAAAAAGGAAAAAGGATCAGTGAAAAGTAAAAAGGAGAAAGTGCCAGGTTGTTTGGGGCTTTCTCCTTTTTAATTTCTATCTATCTTATCGAATAATTTTTATCAATTCGGTAGTACTGTTCAGTTTTCCTTTTTTGTTGTAGGATTCACTGCGGATGGTTCCAATGTCTTTTACAATCCAGGCAACATTGTGCAGTTGTACATTTACAAAGCCCATTTTACTTTTCACATCTTCCGATACTTTGTAGCACGTAAATGTGCCGGCAGGAGTTGTTACGTCTTCAAGAGCTTCAACTTTTCGATTCACAATATTGGTGGTCATGTTCATATTCATCATCCCTGCTCCAATTTCAAGCGATATCGAGCCATCGTTTAGTTCCAGTCCAGGATATAATTTGGGAGGATAAATCAGATCATCCGTAGTAATTTTAGCCTCCATGTCTTTAAAGCCTTCCATCTGCTTCTGATTCAGGTATTTTTCCATATCGATGTAAAAAACATTGTCTCTACATCGGAAACTAATTGTGTCTTGTGTAAGTATTTTGTTTGAATCTTTAGGATCCATATAGGTTTGCAGCAATTCGAATGTTGTTTCTCCTCCGCGTTCCTTTACAGATAGCATTTTTTGAGTGTACACGCCTTCAATTTTTCCTTTGGCATTTTTCATCTCATAATGGAGCTCGGTGCCAACATTGCTTGGAATGTAGACGATGCAATCTTGTGAGAAGGCCGATGTGTTTATAAAAACCAATGCAATAAAAAAGTTAATTATTTTTTTCATGAGAACTGAATTGTTATTTGCAGATATTTAGCAAATAGTTGTTTAAAGTGATACTTGATTTTTACCTTGATAAGGTAAATTTAGAGAGGTAGGGGATCTTTCTTATTGATAATTAAAATTACAGAATTGTGTGCGAAGGAAAAAATAAATAAGATAGGTTGGTCTTTTTTTTCATTTGGGAAGGCAATAAAACCAATGAATATTTATAATTTTAAATAGTTTTTGCTTAAATAATGACTTGCAATGGAATTGAAAATTAAAGAATACCCCTTTGGAGAGAGACCCGAGGTAACCAGACCTAATAAAGATTTTTTAAAGTATTTGGGAGAAGATGGGATTCGAAAATTAGTCGATGATCATTATGAAATGTTGAGAGAAAGTAAGTTTAGTCCTTTTTTTCCTCAGGATAAAGATGAGTTTGAAGCGGCAAAACTTCGTTCATCAGATTTTTTTATTCAGGTATTAGGCGGACCGGAGTATTTTAATCAGAATAGGGGAGCGCCTATGTTGGTTAAAAGGCATGCAAATTTTAAAATAACAAGAGAAGCACGGCAGGTTTGGATGCAATGCTACCAAAAGCTTTTGCCTGAACTGAATGTGCCTGAAGAATTGATGCTTTCTTATTGGAATTATCTGGACGTATTTTCGAGCTGGATGGTTAATTCTGAGGACTAATGATCAAGAAGCAGGGAAAAAATTTGAATCTGCATCTTAAACGGGTATTTAGAGATAAAAAAAAGCTGTTGAAATTCAATTTCAACAGCTTTTTTTTGGATATATATTGATTATTAGATAATCAACATTGCATCACCATAAGTTCCAAAACGATATTTTTCTTTGATTGCTTCCTGATAAGCAGCCATTACTTTATCGTATCCTCCAAATGCACAAACCATCATCAGTAAAGTTGAAAGCGGCAAATGGAAATTGGTAACCATGCTGTTAGGAACACTAAAATCGTAAGGAGGAAAAATAAATTTATTAGTCCACCCTTCGAATGGTTTTAATGATCCTTGGGTTGATACTGAGGTCTCTAAAGTACGAACAACAGTTGTACCAACAGCACAAATATTTTTCTTCTTTTTCTTACCACTGTTTACCTTTTTTACGGCCAAATCGTTAATTTCGATTTGTTCCGAATCCATTTTGTGTTTGGTTAAATCTTCAACATCTACAGTTCTGAAGTTGCCCAAACCAATATGCAAAGTAACCTCTGCAAAATCAACTCCTTTAATTTCTAAACGCTTCATTAGCTCACGGCTAAAGTGCATCCCTGCGGTAGGTGCAGCAACAGCTCCTTCGTGTTTTGCGAAAATTGTCTGGTAACGATCAGCATCTTCCGGTTCAACCTTTCGCTGATCAATAATTGATCGTGGAAGAGGGGTTTCACCCAGGCTATATAATGCTTCTTTAAATTCTTCATACGGTCCATCAAATAAAAAACGCAGAGTTCTTCCTCTTGAAGTTGTATTGTCAATTACTTCAGCAACCAAAAGATCATCATCGCCAAAATACAATTTGTTACCAATTCTTATTTTACGGGCAGGATCAACTAATACATCCCATAATCTTTGCTCGCGATTTAATTCACGTAACAAGAATACCTCAATTTCGGCTCCTGTTTTTTCTTTGTTCCCAGATAATCGGGCAGGGAAAACTTTGGTGTTATTAAAAACCATAACATCTTCATTGTCAAAATAATCAATAAGATCTTTGAAGATTTTATGCTCGATTTTACCTGTATCTTTGTGAAGCACCAATAAGCGAGATTCATCTCTATTGTAGGCCGGATGTAAAGCAATAAGTTCGGTTGGTAATTTGTACTTAAACTTCGATAACTTCATAATGCTGAATGACTTTTATATTGGATTTTTGTTGATAGGCTATAGTAAAACTTCCTTTTTTACGAAAAGACCGCAAGATAGTTATAAATTTTCTAAGAATTTTATAAAATCTTCAATTTCAAGGGCATCGTTGATATGAAAATCTCCGATTCTAGTTCTTTCCAATGCAGTTAAGTGAGCCCCGCTATTCAATTTGTCACCAATATCCCGGGCAAGCGCTCTAATGTACGTTCCTTTACTGCAAACAACTCTGATTTTTAAGATGTCCTTTTCAAATTCAAGAACTTCTATTTCATCGATTGCCAGCGTTTTCTTTTTTATCTCAATTTCCTGTCCTTTTCTGGCATATTCGTAAGCTCTTTTTCCGTTTACTTTTACTGCTGAATAGTCAGGTGGTCTTTGTTGTATTTCGCCAATAAAACTTTTTAAGGTTTCATCTATCAGATCTTTAGTGATGTGTTGTGTAGGGTAAGTCTGATCAATTTCTGTCTCCAAATCAAAAGAAGGAGTGGTCTCGCCTAATTTAAGTGTGGCAATGTATTCTTTAACCTGCGATTGGTAACTGTCTATTTTTTTTGTGTATTTCCCTACGCAAACAATCAACAAGCCTGTGGCTAAAGGATCAAGTGTTCCTGCATGTCCGACTTTTACTTTTTTGTAATGAAATTGATGCTTGATTTTATGCTTTATCTTGTTTACTAAATCGAATGAAGTCCATTCGTAAGGCTTATTAAACAGAAGTAAAGCGCCTTCTTGAAAATCATTATCGGTTTCAAATTGAATCATTTAGAATCGGATTTAACGGGAATGCCCTTTTTTATAATTAGGCTGCAAAAATAGCAATTAGTCCGATAATCAGGCAATAAATTGCAAAATAGATTAATTTCCCTCTCTTCACCAATTTAATCATCCAGCTGCAAGCCAGTAATCCGGAAAGGAAAGCGCCAATAAAACCGACTAGTAATGGCATTAATTCTACCGATCCTTGTGAAGTATATGTTCCTTTAAAAACACTTAATATGTTTTCACCGATAATAGGAACCAAAACCATTAAAAACGAGAATTTGGCTACTTCAGCTTTCTTGTTTTTTAGAAGAAGTCCGGTTGCGATGGTTGCTCCCGATCTCGAAATTCCTGGAAGGATAGCAACTGTTTGAGCAATACCTATAATAAAAGCATCCTTGAATGAAATTTCCTTTTCTTTTTGTTTTGCATAGTAAGTGAATGCAAGAAATGCAGCTGTTACCAGAAGCATAAAGCCTACTATCAACAAAATTTTATCTGTATTGAAAATTTCTTCTACCTGATCTTTAAAAAATACGCCAACAATTCCGATTGGAATCATAGAGATAGCAATTTTAGCAATATATTGTGTCGATTCATTCCACTGAAAACTAAAAAGACCTTTTAGAAGTTCAAGAATATCTTTTCGAAATACAATAATGGTACTTAAAACTGTTGCTCCATGCACAACCACTGTAAATACTAAATTATCTTCGGCATGAATGCCTAATAAGGCTTTGCCAATTTCTAAATGACCACTGCTGCTTACCGGCAAGAATTCAGTTAATCCTTGCAGTAAACCTAAAAGTAAGGCTTCAATCCAGTTCATACGATTTAAAAGAAAAATTTTCGGCTAGTTAACCGAAAAAATACATAAAAGGAGATATTTATTGTTCTTTTGGCTTTTTCATAATGGCGTAAATTTCAAAAGCGAAACCAAACAATACCACCATTGGAGCTAAAGTAATTCTTCGAAAACTAAAGATACTTTTATCAAATACATTCGGATCATCCGATCCACCGCCCATCATCAGTAAGAATCCTACTATGATGATAACAAACCCAACAACAATAAGTTTGTAGTTTTCTTTTGAAAGAGCAAAATCCAGTTTTTTATCTTGTTTGTTCATGTTCTCAAATTTTGTCTGTTTTGACAATTAGATGCCAAATTTACAATAAACTAATTAAAGTGCCTAGAGTTAAACGTGCCTAAAGTTCCTGAAGTGTTTCGTGTTATAATTTTTTAACACATGAACGGCCATTCTAATACAAGGAGCGTGACTCAAGTCTTAAGTATTTGTTTACAGCAAATAAGGTTGATATCCAGGTAATGAAAAGGCCGATTAATAAGATCAGTAAGAACAAGATACCAATCATTTCAACATTACTAAAATTGATTACCTGACTTAATTCTTTTTGAGACAGATAAATAACACCCGAAAGCATTGCGTTGGCGATTAAAGCTCCTATGACTCCATGCAGTAAGGTTTTAGCCATAAACGGTCGGCGGATAAACCCTCTGGTAGCACCAACCAATTGCATGGTGTTGATTATAAATCGCTGAGAGTAAATGGATAACCGTATGGTATTATTGATTAGAGTAAATGATATCGTAAAAAGTAAACCACTAAAAGCTAATATGATTAAGCTGATTCTTTTCACATTTTCGTTTACCAAATGCACCAATGATTTTTGATAATCAACCTCCTGAACCTGTGATTGTTTTAATAAATGCTTTTCAATTACCGCAATACTATCTGTATTTGCGTACCCGGCATATAATTTAACATCTATAGAAGCACGAAGTGGGTTGTAGCCTAAAAATGAGATAAAATCTTCGCCTAACTCTTTTTCGAATTCTTTGGCGGCAGTTTCTTTATCTACATATTTGGTAGCTTTCACATAATCACTGGCATCCAATATTTTTTGCAAACGACGAATTTCAACTTCTTTGATATTGTCTTTTAAAACCACTGTGACTCCAATATTTTCTTTCACATAATTGGAAATCTGATTGGCATTTAAAATGAGTAAGCCCATTAGTCCTAACATGAATAGAACCAATGAAATACTAATTACAGAAGTTATGTAAGAGGAGCGAAGTCTTCGTTTTGTACCTTTTTCTTTGTATGCCATTTGAAATGAAATTAAAGAATTCTACCCGATATATTTAATCAGATGTTCATCCATATTTGAGCAGATTACATGCGAAAATACAATTTTTCAATCAAAATGTATCATACTTATATGAATTTGAAATGCTTTCACAAGAAATCAATTTTGTTAAATTTGTGATTAAATCAGAACCTAACACAAAAACAGCAAGGTGGGAATCATTCGTCAACAAACCATTAAAGGAACCGTGGTTTCCTATTTTGGAGCCATTTTAGGATTAATAAATACTGGGATTTTGTTTCCTCGGTTTTTAAATCCTGACCAAATTGGTTTAATTCTTTGGCTTGGTGCTATTACGACAGTTGCATCACAATTTTCCTCTTTGGGATTTAACAGTGTTACTGCCCGTTTGTTTCCTTATTTCCGAAACGAAAATAGGAACCATAATGGATATCTTTTTATCCTGTTTTGGGTTGGAATGGCCGGTTTTTTTCTTTCACTCTTGTTTTATTTTTTACTGCATCCCTTGGCAGTTCATCTTTATAACGACGATTCCCCGCTATATCTCGATTATCTGATCTATTTAATTCCGCTTGTATTTTTTACCCTGTTCTTTAGTTTGTTTGATGGATATAACCGGGTAATGTACGATGCGGTTTCGGGGACTATTTTTCAGGATATTGTGTTTAAGATCCTGAATATGAGTATTATTTTTCTGTTTTGGATAGAAGTAATTGATTTCTCTCAATTTGTTTTTTTCTACGTATTGGCTTATTGTTCTCCTGCAGTTTTCCTGTTTATATTGCTTTGGTGGCGAGGACAGATCTCTTTTGCGTCAAATCTGAAATTTGTGACTCCGGATCTTCGAAAGTCGATGACCAGTGTTTCTTTGTTCGGAATTTTGAATGGTTTAAGCGACAAGTTAGCGAATCAGATAGACCGAATCATGATTGTGAGTTATATTGGATTATTTGCGAATGGAATATATGGAACCATGGCAAATTTTGGAGTGTTGGTTTCGATGCCTGCCCGATCTTTGAGAAAAATATCAAGTACTGTGATCGCTGAGGCCTGGAAAAGGAAGGATTTAAAAAGCATCGCACAGATATACTCCTCAAGCGGTTTGCATCAATTCATGCTGGGAAGTCTTCTTTTTATTGGTATTTGGGTGAATATTGATAATGTACTTGAAATAGTAACAGATAGATTTGTGGATGGAAAATATATTATTCTTTTTATAGGCTTAGGGAATGTAATTCAAATGCTTTCCGGGGTTAGCGGTGTGGTGATTCAAGCTTCGCCCTACTACAAGATGCAGACTGTCTTTATGGGCGGTTATGGTCTTTTGGTTATTGTAACCAATTTAATCATGATACCAATTTTGGGGATAAACGGAGCCGCTATAGCTTCCTTGTTCTCAACATTTGTTTTCAATGTGTCGAAGTATCTGTTTCTTCTTAAAAAGTACAAGTTGCAACCTTTCAATTTCAAATACTTATTGGTCATTTTGATTGCGTTGGTGGCTTATTTTTCCGGTTATCTGCTGCCAAAGATGGATTGGTTTGTATTTGATATACTTGTAAGAAGTACTCTGGTTGGAGTTATTTATTTGCTGCTCACCTTTTTCTTGCAAGTATCGGATGATTTTAACGCATTTGTAAGTAAACGGCTGGGCTTGAGGTAAGCCTTTTCTATTTTCGATATCAGCGGCTAAGGATAAAACTACTCTTTAATGATCTCAATTATTTCGGTAGTAGAGATAGATGGAGTTCGTTCCAGATAAACCACTTCACAAAGTGATTTGAATTCATCAAACCGGCCTTCCCAGTCGTTTCCCATCACTAAAACATCAGCATTGAATTGTTTGATGTAATCCCCCTTTAATTCCAGTGATTCTTCGTAGAATACTTCATCAACCACTTTAAGCGATTCAATAATTCGCTTTCGGTCTTTTTCTGAGTAGATCGGATTTTTCTGCTTTTTGGAATAGTTTAAAGCATCGGTGGAGATGCCAACAATAAGATAATCACCTTGTGCTTTGGCACGTTCTAAAATCCGTAAATGTCCGATGTGAAAAAGGTCAAATGTTCCAAAGGTGATTACTCTCTTCATAATTTTGTTTTATTGATTCCTGCGAAGATAATGTTCCTGAATGAAATTAAAAATTCTTTGAGAACTGTTATCATCTGTATTTAGATATGATTTTTCGATAATTTGGGTTCTAGCTTCAACAAAATTGTCATTTTCAGTAAATGTACTGAGTAAATCCTGTTCCAGTTTTTCTTGAGTGGTAGAAATAGGTCCAATAATAAAATCGTTGAAGAAGGAATGTAATTCACGATCTTTGGTTTCGTACTTTTCGCGGTCATACAGCAGGAAAAACACGGGTCTGTTCAGTAAAATATAATCCATGTAAATCGAAGAGTAATCGCTCACCATACCATCTGTTTCAGGAAGAAGAGGATATACGTCTTTCACATTATCGTACCAAATAATCCGTTCGAATTCGTTGCTTATAGACTTATATTGAGGCAGTGGATGCAGTTTAAAAATAAATACAAAATGATTTGCAATGGCGAATTTGTTCAATTTCTGAAGGTCAAGAATTCCATCGGAAATACCATCACCTCCGGTATCCCGAAATGTTGGTGCATATAAGATTGCCCGGACTCCTGTTTTTCGCAGTTCAATTACTTTTCGAATGGTTTTCTCATCCGAGTTGATTAAGGCATTCTTATATTTTTCCGGATTAAGAATAATGTCATTGCGTGGATATCCTGTATCAATAAAGTGATCTGAAATAAATGCCGGCTTAAAAAAATACTCAGTAAAGAATTCTCCCGTTGAGATAAGAGCATCGTAAACAGGCAATTTTCCTACAAAATTTAAGATAAATCTGCGGTAGAGCGAACTGGTTTCCTGAATAAAGAATTTATTGTCGCGCTGAATTTTTTTGAAGCCTATTCCGTGCCAGATTTGAATAATTTTTGCCCGCCAGAACAATTGAAACCGGCAATTATCCATCCACGAAAAATTATCAACTACAAAAACCTTGCATCTCAGCGAAATCCAATAGGCTTTGGCTGACGGGTAGTACAATATGTTGCTGTATTGATGTTTGAGTGATTCATAGGTTTCTTTATTTGCTGTCAGGAAATAGAATTCCTGATCTTTTTCCTTTTCCGATAAGTAGAGAAAAAAGAACTTTACATTATCAATAAAAAAACCATCTTTTGCTCCCATAAGCACCATCAGATTCTTTTTTTTTGGAATAAGGTAGGTGATTGGAACAATAAATATCCAGCCCAATAAGGTGGTAATGAAGATGATTGGTTTGGAGTATTTGTTGAGATTCATCAATTCAATTTTTTAATTTCCTGAAACACTCTCTCGCAACTCTCTGCATCCTGATAAGTGTGATACATATCCCTGATTTTTTTGCGCCACTTGGCATGAGTTTGAGGCTGTTCGAAATAGCGTTGTAAATGCGTTATAAATTCTTTTTGCGTGCTTGACTTTGCTCCCGGAGTATTCTCCTCGAAATCGATAAAAAAGCCTTTGTATTGCTTGTATTCGTCTAAATCGTATGGCAAATAAATAATTGGCCGATCCAAAAGCAGATAGTCGATCCAAAGTGAGGAATAATCGGTTACCAGAATATCTACGTACGGTAATAATTGGTACACATCGGGGAATCGGTCCTGATCTGCTTTTATCACCCGGTCGATGGAAAAGAAATCATGAGTTTTTTCAACAGATTTTCGTTTAATATCCTCTTTGTGCCCGCGAACCAGAATGTAGGCGTCTTCTTTTTCCAAAAAATTGGAAAGCCTTTTTGCATCAAAATCCTCAAAGGGGAAGAAGAGAGTTTTGTAACCTTCTTCGCGCCAGGTTGGAGCGTATAAAATAATTTTACGGTCGAGAAATGGATTTGCAACCAATAAAGACGGACTTAGATTGATATCCTGAAGCAAATAATCGTTACGGGGTAAGCCACTCACCCAAACATCGTTCATGTCAATATTAAATCCTGCGGCATGAATAATTTGTTCCAAAGGAGAACAGCCTGCCATATAGCTGTATTTTTGCAATTGCTTGTGTTTGGCATATTTGCGCCAAGGAGGTGTTTGCAAGGCCATCTTTTTCATGGGCGTACCATGTCCCAAATAGATGATGTTTTTGCATTTTTCGTGCAAATAGTATGGCTTAAAAGCAGCAGCACTAATTCCATAGGAAAGAATGACATGCTTTGTTCTTAAAAAGAGGGAAAAGCCTTTTAAGGACCAGGCATAAACTACTTCTCCGGGAAATTTAGTGTTTAATTCACGGTACAAAGATTTGTAAGGCGTGAATAGGATGCTGTTAAAATTATTTTTTTCGCGCATGTACTCAAACAGGTACTTCGAATTGTCAAAATATACCTTTTCAGTCAAAAAGAAGAGCGCAATTCGCTTGTCTTTTGGCACCAATTTTTCCAATAGGAAATAAAATCGGCGCATTAAAAACAGCACAACATGCAGAAAAATAATTTTTTGCATGAAGTTGACAAACTGTTGGGTTCGTGTATACTTGCTGCTCATTTTAAATCGTCTCTTTTCGGATATTTTTAATTCCAAATACAATTCCTCCGGCCAGTAAAAGAAAGAATAAAACCATACTGGCAACAGATATGTTTTCGGTAACTGCCATTGCTTTTGGCTCAAATTTAAATGCAATTTCGTGTTTTCCCCCGGGAACTTTCATAGCCCGTAATATGTAGTTGGCTCTAAAGTGCGGAGTAAGTTTCCCATCAACATAGGCATTCCAGCCCGGCTGGTAATAAATGTCGGAGAATACAACCAATTGGTCACTTTTTGCATGGAACTGATAGGTTATTTTATTGGGAGCATAGGTTTCCATTGAAATACTTGCGGAAGAATCTGCCTGACTTGTAAATCCTTGCAGTTGAGAAGCAAAACGCTTGTCAACTAAAGCTTCTTTTGCAGGATCGAAGGTATTTAAAGCCACGATTTCTTCATCGGCATTGGCAACAATTTTGTAGTTGGGAACAATCCATGCTTCTCCCAAGGCATCAGGATTCAATTGAGCCTTATTTCCCTTCTCTTTATCGGGTGTGATGATGTATTTGGTATTTAGCATGTTGATCACCTTCATGTTGTTTTTTGTGATGTGATGATCAATTAATTCCTGATAACGTCGCAACTTGGCTCCGTGATAACCCCCAATTGATTTGTGGTAGTAGGAAGTACTTGCATTTTGCCAGGTTTGAACAGAGGTGTTTAAAACCCTGTAATTACTGTGCTGATTGAGAACGGTGAAAGGGACAATAGCCAATTCCAGTTTGCTTGCTTTACGGTTCTCTTTTTTGTATTCATCCTGAGCTTTTTGAGCCAATGCGTGCAGTTCCGGTCGAGCCGAAAACTCAGATTGCAGAATTTCAAAATCGGCTTGAGTAGGATTGAATGCAATTTTCAGTTCTTTTTTAGGAACAAAGCTATCTGCATTTAAAAAGCGTTTGTTAACCGGCCATAAATCGACCAGAATCAGAACAACTATACCGGCAATTAGAAGATTCGACTGCAACCATTTTTTGCCATATCCGAAAAGGAGAACAGCAATTAAAACAACAAAAAGAATGGTTCGTAAAGCATCGGCTCTAAACATAGAAACCCTGGCATTAAAAATGTCCGATTGAATTTGATTGATGTAAGTAACCGCATTTGGGTTTCCTGATTTTATCTGGGCAAAATAACTTGTTTCAGCCTGAGTAATAAAATCAAGAAAAAGATTTGGAAGTAAATACAAAAGCAATGAAATTCCGGCAGTTAAGAGTAATGGTAAAACCAATACGTTTGACTTCACAGAAAATAATTTTACTTTTTTCTTCAGGATTTCAGGCTCATCCAATACTTTTTTAACGGCTAAAATCGCCAAAATTGGGACACACAACTCAACAACAACCAGAATGGAAGAAACTACCCGAAATTTGTTGTACAGAGGAAAGTAATCTAAAAACAGATTGGTAAGGAATTGGAAATTATGTCCCCACGAAAGCATGATGGCTAAAATAGTGGCAGTTAAGAGTCCCCATTTAAAACGACCGGGTACAATAATCAATCCCAGGAAGAATAAGAATAGAATAACCGCACCAACATATACAGGACCGGCTGTAAAAGGCTGATTTCCCCAGTAGTGGTGATCTTTTATTGGTTCAATATCGTAGTATTTGGCTACATTTTCAATTTGGCCCCCACTTAGGTAACTCACCAGCTGAGTTGCTTCCTGAGGAGATCCGGCACCACCTTTTGCATTAGGAATCAGCAAGGTTAGGGTTTCCTGAACACCATAACTCCACTGGGTAGCGTAATCTTTATCCAGACCATCAGTTTTGTTGTCTTTATTGCCTAATGTCAGTTCCGATTTTCCACGAATGGTTTGTTTTCCGTATTGGTATGAATTGAAAAGATTGGAACTATTCACACCCACTGCCAAAATGGATGCAATGGCTAAAACACCAATGGCAGTAAAAAACTGCTTTAACTCCTTCTGTTTCCAGCGATAGTAAAATTCAAAGGCGACAATACAAAGAACCGTAATCAGAAAATAGTAGGTCATTTGTATGTGATTGGAATACAGCTCGAGTATCAGAAAGAAGGAGGCGAGTAACCCGCCTAATATGTATTTTCCTCGTAACGTAAGCAATATCCCGGCAAGGGCAGGTGGAATAAAGGCCAAGGCATTTACTTTCCAGAGATGGCCGGCACCGATTATGATTATGAAATAGGTCGAAAAGGCATAGGCAATGGCACCTCCGATGGAGAGCCAGGGATTTACGCGCAAAGATATGAGTAATATGTAGAATCCAATCAGATAGATCATTAGGTAACGTACCGGACTTGGAGTATTCAATTCCATGGCTTGTTTAAAGAAGTGCATGAACTTCGATTTGTACTCAACGGTGATCTGATAGGCAGGCATTCCTCCAAACATCGAGTTGGTCCACAAAGGATCTTCACCTGTGGATTTTCTAAAATCCATGATTTCCTTTTTGTAGCCAAGGGCATTCAGGGTATCCCCTTTTCGGAGCTGTTTTCCATCCAATACAGGCTGGAAAAATGCAAATCCAATAATTAGGAAAATGATGATGGCTGATAAATGGGGAATAAGGGACTTGATAATCGACTTGAAGCTCATGGTAATTATGAATTAGGAGTTATGAATTAGTAGTGAATCAATTCATAATTCATATTTTTTAATTTTAATTGTTTAATTCCGCCCCTAAAATACAAAAAGCACGGAATATTTTGCTTCGTGCTTCACTTAATATTTTACAGTAAGTATTTTCCGGCCTCGTTCTTTGCGTCTGCTGTATTCGGCTGGCGCGGGTTCGAGCTAAGCAGAATGCCTATTCTGTTGAAAAATAAGCACTTCGGGTAGTTGTGCATATATTAGTGGGGATACATGGGTACACATCAGGGGGTATAGGTGTGTACATACGAAGGGGTATAGGTGCGTACACATGATGGGGTATGCATGTGTACGCATAAGCTCGCATCTGCTCAAAACCTTCCTGGCTTTCACTGCAAAATTCGATTCATCTAAACCATTTTTTCCAGTAAATCTATACAAACAAGCTTTGTTGAGTTCAGAATTTGTAGGTTTCAAGAGTATAATTATCAAGCCAATTGTACTTTGTGTGATTTTAGTTCCCCAACATTTGGTAGGTTAAGTTTGTGTATTCGTCTAACCAATTGTAATATTCTTGAATTTGTTTAATAGTTGGTTGGTTTTTATGCCATTCATTGATTGAATCTGATGTGTTTTTGAAAATTTTAATTTCGGCAAGTTCTAATTGCTGCATTATTCCCATTTTTTCGGAGTTGATTAATTCAGAAACATTCAGGTATTTGTATCCCGCAGAACGGCTGATCGGATAGCATTTGTGTTTCAGATTCAGAGCCATTTTGTTCAACGGACAATTTCCTGATCCATCTGCAGTCAGAACTTCAGGCAAGCTATCGCCGCCTTTTACCCAAACAGGCAGTGCAATTGATGTATTCGGAAAACCGATTTGTGTCCAGATGGTATTCATATCAGAAGCCTCACCTTTTTTTATGCCTTCAATTAAAATCATGGATGAGGAACCGTGACGGGTAATCATGTCGTCAGAATTTATGAAATGAGCCCCGTAAGGAGTGCTTTCAAATTCTTGTCGGAAATCCTTTTTTAGTACAGCATGTTTTAAGCACCTCGAAAAATCCTGAATAATGGTTTGAGCATTTAAATTACCACAAGAATCGGCCTGATAAAATAGATCCTGAGCTGTTTGGAAACGGATAAAACCATATCCAATGTCTTTTTTTCCGGTAAAGGAGAAATTGGTTCTCAGAATGTATCCGTTTGGAGCCTGAGTGGGATCGTTGGCATCAAATTTTGTGAAAGTTTGATTGTTCACTTCGTAAAACGCTGCGTTGCCTTTTGCGTCGAGAACACCAAAATGAGCAGCCAAGCCCATTGGTTTTGGCCGGTCTTTTAATAATTGTTCAAATTCTTCCAGATTGGCACAGGTTTGCAGGGCAAGTTTCATGAAATAGCCTTCCTGATCCTTAAACGAAGTGGTATCTGTCAGGTTCACGTTGTATGATGCGCTGTTCATAATGGCAAAACCTTTTGAATTGGAACCGCCCCAAACCTGTTCACCTTTTTCATCATTCGAATTGATCATGCCGATGTAAGGATATTTGCCATCGGTGAAATAGTTCAGTTTGTTTTCGAAATTTTCAGTATCGCGAAGTTTCCAAATCATTGGGCGACCATCTTTCGTGTATTTGCCCGAAATTACGGCTGTAGTACATGCAAAGCTTTGATAGGCGAATACGACTAAAATTAATAATAGGCTCAGTAAGTTTTTCATTGGTTCGTTGGTTTTTTTTAGTAAATGTTGGATCTAAAATAATTCTTAATTGTGAGTTATTAATTAGGTTTAATAATGAAATTGCTCCCAAAGCGAGGGAAAGCTTAAAAATGAGGAAGTGATTGATATTAAAACAAAAAAATGGCCATCCTTACAAAGAATGGCCATTTATATATCTGGAAGATTGATGTTAAAAGTTGCTGAGAAGAATCTTTAAATCATACATCTCAAAGCTAATATCTCCTATCTAATCTTTCTATTTCAATTGTTTGAACAATTTTTTCATGCTTACATGATCCTCAACAATAGCATATAATTTAGAGATCTCAACACGTTCCTGTTCCATGCTGTCGCGATGACGAATAGTAACTGTATTGTCTTCCAACGACTGATGGTCAACAGTCACACAGAAAGGAGTACCAATGGCATCCTGACGACGGTAACGCTTACCAATTGAGTCTTTCTCGTCGTACTGACAGTTGAAATCGAATTTCAGATCGTTGATAATTGCACGTGCTTTATCCGGAAGACCGTCTTTTTTTACCAAAGGCATCACACAAAGCTTAACCGGAGCCAAAGCAAGAGGCAATTTAAGTACCACACGCTCGTCAACCTTACCGTCTTCTTTCTCGATTTTTTCTTCGATGTATGCTTCCGACATAATCTGCAGGAACATACGGTCAACTCCAATCGAAGTCTCCACTACATAAGGAACATAGCTTTCGTTTAACTCAGGATCGAAATACTGAATTTTTTTACCGGAAAATTTCTGATGCTGACTTAAATCGAAATCGGTACGGGAGTGAATTCCTTCTACCTCTTTAAATCCAAATGGAAATTTAAATTCAACATCGGTAGCTGCATTGGCATAATGAGCCAATTTATCGTGATCGTGGAAACGGTATTTTTCTTCCCCAAAACCAAGAGCTTTGTGCCAGCTCATACGGGTTGCTTTCCATGCATCGAACCATTTCATTTCCTCACCCGGACGAACAAAGAACTGAAGCTCCATTTGTTCGAATTCACGCATACGGAAAATAAACTGACGGGCAACAATCTCGTTACGGAATGCTTTGCCAATTTGGGCAATTCCAAAAGGAATCTTCATGCGACCGGTTTTCTGAACGTTCAGGTAGTTCACGAAAATACCCTGAGCCGTTTCCGGGCGAAGATAAATTTTACTGCTTCCATCGGCAGTAGAACCCATATCGGTTGAGAACATCAGGTTGAACTGACGAACATCAGTCCAGTTTTTAGATCCTGAAATCGGACAAACAATTTCATTGTCAACAATGATCTGTTTTAATTCGTCCAGGTCGTTCTTATCCAAAGCCTCAACAAAACGGGCATGTACAGCATCCATTTTTTCTTTGTTTGCCAATACACGGGGGTTGGTTGCACGAAATTGAGCTTCGTCGAAACTTTCACCAAATCTCTTTTTTGCCTTCTCAACTTCCTTGTCCATTTTTCCTTCAAACTTGGCTAGCAAATCCTCAATTAAAACATCAGCTCTGTAACGTTTCTTCGAATCTTTATTGTCAATCAACGGATCGTTAAAAGCATCAACGTGGCCCGAAGCTTTCCAAATAGTAGGATGCATAAAAATAGCTGAATCAATACCTACTACATTTTCATGCAGTTTCACCATCGAATCCCACCAGTATTTTTTAATATTGTTTTTCAATTCAACACCCAGCTGCGCATAGTCATATACGGCACTCAATCCATCATAAATTTCCGATGATTGAAACACGAATCCGTATTCTTTACAATGAGCTACCAGTTTTTTGAAAACATCTTCCTGAGCCATAAATCTTATATTTTGAGGTTAATTTTTTAAGCTATTAGCTTTTAGCCATTGGCTATTAGCATTGTATAATTTCCAAAGGGAAAGGCAAAAATACGATTCAATGGATTTACATCCAATTAATTTATAGCGTTTTTATAGATATTTTGAATAATAAGTTTAGGTAAGTGTAATGTTAAAAAGCTAATGGCCAACTACCAATAGCTATTAGCTTAACCTTTAATCATCCACTTCTTCGAAATCAACATAGTCGCCCACATCTTTTTTGTGCGGATCGCCTGTTTTGCCCGATGGTTTATCAATGGTTACTTCACCTTCTTTTCTGGTTTGCTGCTGCTGTTGCTTGGCTTGTTCCTGCATTTTATCGAAGGTTTTCTTCACTAAAAACGGGAATATTGCCTTCAAAATCCACTTTAATATGTAGTAGATCCCAACAGCTATGATTATAAATTTAATAAATGCCATATTCTTTTGTTTTGAAAGGCAAATATAAGCATTTCATTTTTTTTTTTGATGTTCTTCGGCATTTGCTTTTGGGCGTTCCCTGCGGGCGGGCTTTTCGCTGCAACTCCTCGCTCATTTTTCGCTGTGGGGTTTTCACTGCAATCCCTAACGCATTCCATTGATATTAATTTTTTTTTTGCCACTCAACACTGCTTATCGGTAAGAATTTTTCCCGTAGAATAAGGAATAATTTTTTTGGTTCGTAAATCACTGATCAGTAAATATTGTTAGGGATATTCTGCAGTTTCTCTCTGTGTCCTGCGTGGCTTAAGTTACTGATATTTTATCTTCTCACCACAGAGCCCACGAAGCAACACAGAGAAGATCCTTGTAATATCAAAAAAAAGACTGCCCCTCAAGGCAGTCTCGAATTCAAATTGATGTAAACTCTCCGTTATGGAGCTAAAAAATCGTTTGATTTACTTGTACAATGGCTTCTTCTTGTTTTTAACTTCATCCTCGAAAGAGCAGGAGTCTTTTTTCTTTGTTTTGTCTTTACAGCCAAACAAAAAGTTAATTCCGAAACGAATGTTTGCCAGTTGAGCTGTGTTTGGTTTAATGGCTGCCATTACATTGTCGCTAACCACATAAAATTGTGTTGGACCCAATTTGGTGGCCAATCCAAAACCAATGTTGTTGTACGAATTGTTAACCACCGAGTAACTTAAAGTAGTGCTAAGGTTTCTAAAGAAACGTGCGTTGGCTGAGAATGTTAATGACGATTGAATTTTACCGTTAAAAATTTCGGTTCTGCTCAATGCGCCTACGTTTACTCTTTTGTTAAGGTCGTGTGTCCCGCCTAAATAAATTTTGGTTGGCAGACCTACTTTGTACGAATCTATTCCGTTTGTTACGCGAAATTCGTCAGCAATTGAGTCTGTTAAATCATTAAATACATCTTCAATTTCTTTGTAGTTTGGGTCTTTTGAATTTCCCGATTGCGACCAATCGGCTCCTGTCCAGGTAAACGAGCCTTTTTGGGAGAATTCATGACCATCTGTTTTCCAGTTAATCGATCCAATATCCAATATACTGGCGTATAAACGTGTTTTTTCATCCATTTGGTAAGTCATACCCAAATCAACGGCAAAACCTTTGTTATCGGTATTTGCGAAGAAATCTGCATCGTAATTATCACCATCTATGTTAATGTCGTTCACATATCCGTCAGCATCCAAACCGATTTGATTAATTGGCATGGAAACACGAAGACGGTGTTCTGAATTTAAAACAATTTCGTTACCGGAAGCAGAGGTGAATACAGACATGTCGGAATCTTCCATGTGCATGTTGGCAATACCAAACAGCATTTTTCCTTTGATACCAACCGTCCATTTGTTGTTTATTTTTTTCGATACACCCAAGGCTACTTCGTGATAGTAACTTGCATCCAATCCCAGTCCGCCCCAATTCGCAGTTCTTCCTCTGTATGAGGCGTTGCCATCTTTCAAAAATGTTACCATTTCCTGATCGAAACTGAAACGGGAATCTTCCTTTTCAATCACATCCAGAGTGAAAAAGTAATCTTTTGCGCGTATTCCGAGAGCAAAAAGAGTCAGTTCAAATTGCTGCGATACAAAATTGGTTGTTTGCAATGCATCGTGAAAACTGTTGATATCAACAACTAAAGAATCTTTTCTGATTCCTGTGCCATCTTTAATAATATCGCTGTAACCAAAGCTGCTGTTGCTGTAATTCAGATAGATTGAACTCAGGGCCGGAAAGCCAACGAAGACTTTGCATTCGGGTTGAATTGCCGGATTCAATTGATTCGACTGAGGAACATTTTGCATTAAATACAAAGTGTTGTTCATTTTTTGGGATGAAGCCGAAACGGATAAAAACAGAAATATCAATCCTGCTATAGATGTTTTGTATATAAATTTAATCATAGTGGAGTGTCTGGGTGCTTAGTTATTAAGATCGATTTGAGCCTGAACAGATAGGGAGAATTTAAGTTCGTAATCCCCCTTAAGTTTTACAGGAACGCCATCATTTTTTGTACTTACGCCAGCGTTTATAATTAGGTTTTTGGTCAGGTTTAGGTTTTTTATCTGACTCTGGTTTAATTGTATTTGATGCTCGACCTCTTTTACCGAGTCAGGATCAACTTCACCAATATTGGCACCAGATGTAAATACTGTTGCTGCATCAATCACTCCATTGTCCGAAATGGAATCAATTACATGGTAAGCCGCATCAGTAAAGTAAATTTTATCGATTGTTACGTCGAGCGGATAACCATTTTCAGTAACGATAACAACGGCCGCATTCATAATTTTATCAGCATCACTAATGTCAATATCGTTTACCGTATCTCTAAGCATCAGATTTGTTGCCGTAAAATCCAAAGGAACATCAATTTCAATATCTACATTAATAGCAGAACTGCTGCTGATGATATTTGGAGTTGTTAGTGTTGGAGCAATGGCTCCAGCCGGGTTTAAAGCAATGTTTCCAAAATATTCCAATCTGTCTGATGGTGGCAGAGCCATTAAATCTACAATATTAGAATTGTTTTTGTCGTAGGTTATTGTTTCTGTTACTGCATCTATGGTTAATGGATTTGTAACAGATACTTGATCAGGATAGGCAGGTTGCAATGCATCCGGATTAAGTGCTGCACTGCTTCCATCCGATGCATAGCCGGTGATGTCGGCATTAATTTGGAACGGAACACCAACTGAGTTTTCCATGATAAGATTAATGCGGGGATCAGCAAATTGGTAATCACCTTCAATGTCATCCCAAAAGTCAACATTCATGTCAAAGTTTCCAGCATCTAGAGTAATGATCTGATTTCCAAAATCACCTTTGGCCAATTGAAAATTGATGTTCTGAACAGTTAGATTAATTCCCAGATCACCAGTACTGCTAATTATATGACTGGCATTGTCTTTAATATCAATATCAAAAGTAATGTCAATATCATTATTGGTAGTGAATGGTGTGTTGAAAGTTAAATTTAGGTTTGCCAGATTTAAGGTTTCAATTTGATTTATTGCATTAGGAGCTAAGGTATATGTCTGATTGATTGAATTTCCATTTTGAGTTCCATTAGGAATTTCAATGGTGATTTCAACCTCAGTATTTAAAGGATTTGTCAATCGGAATTGAATGTTTGCATCCAAATCCAATTCGTAAAGTTTAATACCAGTGTTGCCAGTGATGATTTGAATTTGATCAGTTTGTGCGCTTAAGCCTAATCCGGCAATAGCTGAATAAGGAAGGGCAATACCAAAACTTGGTAAAGAATAACTTAAATCTATGGCAGATTGATTGGGAAAGTTCAGGACTTCATCAACATTATAAGAAAAAATATCTTCTTCCATGTATTTGATGTGCAACATGCCTTCCGAATCAAGAGTAATAGTTTGATCGGCAGGGTTTGCCTCATGTTGATTTAGTAAATACCACAGCGAATAAGTTCCGTACCCAACAGGTACAATCATATTGGGTGTCCAGTCTATTTTATCGGAAAGCTTGTCGAAGTCGTAGTCGTCTCCGTTAAAACAGGATTGAATGGAAATGGACAGGATTCCAACAAGAATAAGTGGGAAAATAGTTCGAAATATTGATTTCATATAGATTTGATTTGATATAGCAAAAACGAATTTAATATATAAGTGGGATTTTTAATGTTTTTTGTTCCCAACAACACATATTAGTTGATGTATTGATGTTCAAAAGAACAAAAGAGATGAAAAATTAAAATATCATAGTTGTTTTTATTTATATGCGTTTATATAGATTGTACCGAACAAAGCATTTGAAACCCTAATAATGCTATGATAAATTATTAGGCTTTAATTGTAAATCCTAAAAAAACAACAGCTTGTACAGACCATTGGTTTTGGTACATGAATATTTCGTTATTGTTGACAAAATTTATTGTACGGAATAATTGAGCAGGAAGTTTCGGTTATCTCCCACATAAAGATTAAAGGATTTATCGCCGGTTTTTGAGAAGCCGATTGAAAATTCTGTATTTCCTTTCAGTGGAAATCCTTCATGGTTTTTTCCCTCTTTATCAATCAGAAAGATTTTGTTCTCATCTTCCAAACAAATTCCAATTTCAATATTTCTTCGCGAGAAGCTGTAAACATTAGGGCGGAAGCTAATATTGGAATCGAACTTTTTCTCGAGAATTTGTTCTCCCGAATCGTCAAATAGCTTTAATAGATTGTAATCAGCAAACAGATATTCATTTCTGCCATCGGTATCAATATCTGCAGCCACAAAAAAGTGTGAATCCGATAGTTGTGTGAATGTTTTTTTCTCAATGCTTCCATCAAAATAACAATAGTATATATTTCCGTTAACATCAGTAGTTACCAGTCTGTCGCTGATATTTCCAACAGATGTCTCCAAAAAGAAGGGGTTGTTCTTCGATTTTGAAAACTGCTCTTTGCATTTGATTCTTTCTTCGCCACGGCGGTTTAGGATGTAAATGCGATATTGATCGGCATAAACAATGTAGTCCTTGTTTTTTACCCGAAAATGCTGAATTTCGCAATTAATTTCATTTTCAGCTTTAGCCGGATTCCAACCCGTAAGAGTCCTGCCTTCTTTCGTGTAAGCATAAATATTTTTATCCTTGCAGGGAATAAAAAACCGATAATTTTTGTTGTTGTCGTAATCGAAGATAGAAACACCCTGAACAGCCTCAGCCTTTAGTTTTATCGGATAATTTCCCACATTGTCACCATTTCTATCTACCAAATTAAGCTTGTTTTTGGTGGCAAATAAATACTGCAGTTTTCCATTTTTAAAAAGATCTATTTGCTGAACCGTTCCTACAATCTGAGATTCCAAAGCTTTTTTCCATAACACACGTCCCGATGGATTTAAAAGATACAGCTGATTGTTAATATCCTGAACCAAAATTTCATTCTCCTTTGTGTAATGATTCTGAACCAAATAGGGTTTGTGAGCAAAGCAGGTATCCAACCTCGATTCCCACTCGGTTCGGGGAGCCAATTCCAGTATCGGATCGTATTCGATAAATAAGTTGTTGTAAATCAGATTTCTGTTCGAGCTTAACTGCAGGCCGACAGCCTGAAATTTATTTACGCTCTGCTTGTGGGCGTGAATCGCCTTTTGCAGATTGGCATTCAGGAATCCCGAAATAAATGAGTTTGCCCGTGGTGTTGAAGCATACAAATAAAAGTTCGCTTTATTGGACAGGAACTCTTTATTTTCCATGTAGGTTTGATTGGTATTCAGGGTTTTACCCAGAACCGATTCCTTAATAAATTCGGAAAGAGAGCTGATATCAGATCCCATCACCATGTAATTATCGATAAAAGTGAAATAGGCCGATGAGGTGCCGGCAAAGAAGCTTCCAAAAAGCTTTTCCGGCAGTTGATCTTCAGGCAATCTGAAAATATCGAAGCTGGTTTCCTTGTCGAGATGATAAGTGCGCATGTAGTAAGCAAGAGTGCGTTGTTCTTTTTTTGCCTTGCCATTAATCATTTCCAGCATTTTTTCTTTGGCAATACTGGCACTTTTAGTTCGTATAATGGTGAAGCGTTTGTTGGTTTGGCCTTCGGTAAAAGCAATACCAACTTCTTTATGGATAATAGAATAGATTGCTTCTTCGTAATCCACTCCGGTTTTCTTTTTTACGTCGTTAATGTTTTTCAGATATTCGGATAATTGCCCCATCTGATCAAGGTATTTCCGGTATTTCCCTTTGTGTAAAAGAGCATCATCAATACCCAGTATGGCCAAAATACTGGTACTCGATGGAATCATCGATTCCATTTCCATTTTAACTGGTTCTTGCTGAAGAAACAGATTCATTAGGTTGCCTTGCTGAGGATCGCTGTAAGTAAATCCGTTTAGCAAAATAATTTTATTTCTGAAACTAAGATCAAGCTCTGTCCAGTTCGCGAAATTGGTATAATTCCGGATAAATTTGCTGTAATCTTTGTCGAGTGATAAGGAAACCTGTTTGGGAAAGGTTTTTAGGTTCAGGAAGATGTTGGCATCTACATTTTTACCGATTGTACGGCGAATTTGTTCAAAGCCCTTCGAATTGTAAATGGAGTTCTCGGTACTTAGCTGCAACACCGAATTTTCCACCAGTAACATCGATCTGCTAGCAATAAATAATCCTTTCGAAAAAGTAAAGTGAATTCCTTTATCCTTTGGGGTTTGAGGCGGAATACTATATAATGTTGTGTTGTGGTATTTCCGTTCCGAAACCGATCTGTCCAAACCAACCCAATTAATGATGGCATTTTTAATTTTCTTTTCTTCCAGATAATCAGTAATCGGAAGAATGTACAGGTATTCAATTTCGTTTTTACCCTGCAAATGGCTCGCCATGGTAAACGACCGATCCAAAGATAAAGTGCCTTCCGAATCAAAATGACTGATCAGGCTGTCTACAAATTGAAGATTTTTATTAATGTCAGCAATTTTATCGAATTTGCTCAGCTCTTTCCAGGCACCGGTATTGTTCTCCAATTTGGTGATTAAATCTTCCAGACTCTCAAATTGAATTATCATCTCGGAATTAACCGGAATGGCCGAGAAAGGATCTATTCCTTTGTATTCGCGTTGTTTTTGAAGGTATAAGTAGCCTAAAACGGTAATTGTCAGAAGCAAAAGAATTAGTAAGGAGGTTAAAATTTTTCTCAACATATTTGGTAGGTTGCGTGGAATAGTAATGGAGCAAAAATAGCAATTTATCGAATGTTTAAAAAATTATGTGTAGGATATTCTGCATCTTTATTCGAATTAAAGTATCGCGCAATTGGTTGTAATCCTGTTATTTATATTTTGCTGTCCGATAAAGCATCAAGTAATAAGATAAAAGTATCAGGAAAAATAAAAATTAACATCTGAATTTCTGAAAATCAGCGGATTCGGAATGTGATATTTACAAGCACAAGGGTAGTATTTCGACAATCACTGTCGTGGTACTTTACCAATGGTTGTCGTCGATGCATACCAATGGTTGTCGAGGTGCTTTACCATCGATTGTCGTGGTACGGTACCACTAACTGTCGGGATAAAAAACGCTTGCTTTCATAGATTACAGCTTTATTCTTTAAAAAAATACCCCAACGATTGTTGAGGTATTTACATCTGTTAAAATGTAAGTGTTTGGTGTGTTGTGTCTAAAAATCGAATTTAATTCCTTGTGCCAACGGCAGATCTACGCCATAGTTTATGGTGTTTGTTTGTCTTCTCATATATGTTTTCCATGCATCAGAACCCGATTCGCGTCCGCCGCCGGTTTCCTTTTCGCCGCCAAAAGCACCGCCAATTTCAGCACCCGATGTTCCAATGTTTACGTTGGCAATTCCACAATCGCTTCCAATGGCAGAAATAAAGGTTTGAGCTTCGCGCATGTTCATGGTGAAAATCGATGAGGATAAACCTTGCGGCACATCATTGTGCAAATGAATGGCTTCGTCGATGGTTTTGTATTTCATGATGTAAAGAACCGGAACAAAAGATTCGTCCTGAACAATTTGCCAGTGATTTTCAACCTCGCAGAAGGTAGGAACCACAAAATTACCATCCAGTACTTTATCACCGTAAACAATTTTACCACCGGCCTTTTTTACTTCAGCAATGGCATGTTTGTATACTTCTACGGCACCGCTGTCAATTACGGGGCCAACCAATGTTTTTTCATCCAACGGATTGCCAATTTTACCTTCCACCTGTTTGTATGCATGCAGCAAACGGGTTTTAACATCCTCGTAAATACTTTCGTGGATAATCAAACGTCGGGTAGAGGTACATCTTTGTCCGGCCGTACCAACCGATCCGAATACAATTCCTGGAATGGCCATGTCTAAATCGGCCGAAGGAGCCATGATGATTGCGTTGTTTCCACCCAATTCGGCAATGGTTCTTCCCAAGCGGGCACCCACTTTTTCGGCAACCCGTTTGCCTATGGCTGTCGATCCGGTAACCGAAATTAAGGGAACGCGTTTGTCTTCTATAAAATTATCACCCATTACTGATGATTTTGCAACGATCAAGTTGAAAACACCTTCGGGTACGTTGTTGTCTTTTAGTACTTTTTGAATGATGTTGTGACAAGCCAGAGCGCACAACGGCACTTTCGAGCTGGGTTTCCAGATAATCACATCGCCGCAAACCGCAGCAAGCATTGCGTTCCATGCCCAAACAGCAACCGGAAAGTTGAAAGCAGAAATTACACCCACAATTCCCAGCGGATGGTACTGATCCATCATTTTATGATCCGGACGCTCGGAATGCATGGTAAATCCGTAAAGCATTCTTGATTGGCCCACTGCAAAATCGCAGATATCTATCATTTCCTGAACTTCGCCTAATCCTTCCTGATAAATTTTCCCCATTTCGAGGCTAACCAATTTTCCCAGATCATCTTTTGCCTCGCGAAGTGCATTGCCAATCTGACGAACTATTTCGCCTCGTTTTGGAGCCGGTATTTTCCGCCACACTTTAAATGCTTCCTGAGCAGTTTTCAGCACTTTTTCGTAATCAGCGACATTGGCATTTTTCACTTTTGCGATTACAGATCCATCAATGGGAGAAACCGATTCGGTTACTGCACCGTTGCAATCGAACCAATTCGTACCGGTTGAAACTCCTTCGTTAATTGGATCAATGCCAAGGCGTTTTAGTGTTTCCTGAACTCCAAAATCTTTCATGTGTCTATGATTTTAAGTTTTTGCCACATGGAACTTACCATTATAATCATCCCCCTGTGCGCAGAAAGTTTTATACATGGACGTTTCATGTTTTCGTATGATTTGTCTTTTGGCAGAAGTGCGGATATCCACCAAAAAGGGGTTAGCATTCAATTTTTTAAATTCGCAATTCACAAGATAATGATTGTAAGGCATTTTCCCTATGATTTATATCATATGAAACGTCCATGCCAAAGTCATTTTGACACACAGGGAGATGATTATTCTCAGCAGGGTAAGTTCCATATGGCAAAAACATACAATTATAATCATATGAATGACTGTTTGTAAAGCAAAAATAAACCCGAATCGTCTGTGATTCGGGTTCTGATGATTTTGATAATTATAATTTGAGAAATTACATTCTACATCACGAAGTTTCTGAATTGTTTCATGAATTGTACTCTTTCGAAAGCCGCCGGATCATTGGATTTAGACTGACTCATTTTGCCTTTAAAATCACGAATGCTCTTAAATCCATGTTCTTCCATCCATGCATAAATTTCTTTCGATAGAACATCGATGTATTCGGGGCCGTTTTTGTATAGTACAGAGGCCAATTGAACGGCATCGGCACCGGCAAGCAGGTGTTTTATAATGCTTTCGGATGTGTGAATACCTGTTGTACCGGCAATGGAGCATTTTACCCGTTCCGACATGATTCCTGTCCATCGTAAGGAATTCTTGTAATCGTCTGGTCCCGATAAAATTTGGCCGTTAGTTACACTTAAATCTTTAATGTCGAAATCAGGACTGTAAAAGCGATTGAACATTACAATTCCATCCACATTCATATCATCAAGCCGTTTGATTAGATTGGACAGATTGGAATGATAAGGGCTTATTTTTAAGGCAATGGGCAAGGCAACCTGATCTTTTACAGTTTTAAGAACATCGTAGTAAATCTGCTCGTTTTCATCACCGGTTCTGTTCATATCCGTAGGAAGAACAAATAAGTTGATTTCCAAAGCATCGGCACCGGCTTTTTCAATTTCCCGGGCAAAATAAGTCCATTTTTGAGCACTTACACAGTTAATACTCGCAATAATTGGAACAGAAACGGCTGCTTTGGCTTCTTTTATCAGTCTTAGGTATTTACGAACGGTATCTTCCTGAGGATCTTCATCCATATAGTCGAAAGTTTCAGGATATACATACGGACGGCTGGTCATGGCGAGTATTTTCTCATCCATTTCCATGATTATTTCTTCCTCGAAAAGGGATTTTAGAACGATAGCTCCGGCGCCATGAACTTCCAATTCAATTAATTTCTCAATAGAGTCGGTGAGACCCGAACTTGCAGCTATAATAGGACTGCTTAAATCCAATCCAAGATAATTGGTGGCTAAGTTTGGCATGTCAGAAAATTTTAGTTTATGTTTTGTGTTTATTTTGTTTACTCAAATGTAGTTTTGCAAACAGATTATAACAAATCAATAATCTTTATGCTAATATAGAGAATCCTGATGTGAATTGCCAAGATGTTTTTGCGTGCAAAGTGAGAATTGCATTTTCTCTTTCGATATTGGATCCACTTTTTCTCTTCGATGATGCTGCAGGAAGAAATAAAACAGCAGGAGTTTATTTGAGATAATTAAATGAAGCTCAGCACATCTGATGTTTGCCCGTTTTGCAGAGATCTCAGGGGTGAGTTTTTTTTGAAAAAAAAGACAGCTTTTGTTTTGCTGGATTGAAACAAACATCTATATTTGCATCGCATTCAAAAGCAATGCCCAGGTGGCGGAATTGGTAGACGCGCTGGTCTCAAACACCAGTGGGGCAACCCGTGCCGGTTCGATCCCGGCCCTGGGTACAAAATGATCCTTTCGATATTTTCGGAAGGATTTTTTTATGGCAAAAAATGGATCAATTTTATTTCTACATCCAATTAAGTTGTGGATTAATATATTAGCTATTTATGCTTAAAATGTGTATTTTTAGCTAAAATATTAACTATATGTATTCACTCTCAACAACACCATCAGACATTAGCAGAGCCTTGGCAGAACGCCATAAGATTTTGCGCAAACATTTAAAACTTTCTCAGATTGAGATGGCTGAACGTTCAGGAGTGTCATTAGGAAGCCTGAAGCGTTTTGAAAACACTGGGAAAATTTCATTGGAATCACTTTTAAAATTGGCTCATCTAATGAATCGTCTTCAAGATTTTGAAAATGTGTTTCAAGCTCAGGAAGATCAATCAGGTATTGAGAATTTATTTACTTCAAAAGTTTAGACAATGGAAGAGACAAGAAACATATTGGTCTCTCTTAAGTTGGAAGAGAAAACTTATGAGGTGGGAGAGCTGGTTGTGAATAACAGACAGATTTATTTTCGATATCATCAGGAGTTTTTAAAGACAGGATTAAATATTTCACCTCTAAAACTTCCATTTACTGGAGAAATAAGCAATGCTGAAAAAGAACCATTTGAAGGGCTTTACGGAGTTTTTAACGATTCATTACCAGATGGTTGGGGCAGATTGCTCTTAGATCGAAGTTTAAGTTCCAAGGAAATTGATATTTATGGATTAACACCTTTGGATCGATTGGCTTATGTGGGCAAGACCGGATTGGGAGCTTTGTGTTATCAGCCACAACAGGAAGGTAAACGTGATTTTGATAAGCAATTGGAATTGGATACAATTGCTCAGGAGATGAAGCATGTTCTAAAAGGGGAGAGTACAGAGATGATAGAAGAGCTTTTCACTTTGGGAGGATCTTCAGGTGGAGCCCGTCCTAAAATTTTAGTAGGCTTCAATAAACAAAACAACGAACTGGTTCATGGATATGATCAAATGCAGGATGGTTTTGAAGAATGGTTGATTAAATTCCCATCATCTCAGGATAATCAGGAAATTGCCAAAATTGAATATGCTTACTATCAAATGGCTCTGAAAGCAGGAATAGAAATGAGTGAATGTCAATTGTTTCATGGCAAAACAGACCAAACTTACTTTGGTACCAGGCGTTTCGACAGAACAAAAACGGGCAGACTTCATGTGCATACTGCCAGTGGTTTAATGCACGATAATTTTAGAATGAGCACAATGGATTACGGTCATTTGATGGATTGTGCATTTCGACTCGAAAAGCATGTAAATGCCTATGAAAAAGTTCTTCGGCTTGCTGTATTTAATGTGTTTGCCCACAACCGGGATGATCACAGTAAAAACTTCTCCTTTTTAATGGATGGCAAAGGAAACTGGAAAATGGCACCTGCCTACGATCTTACATTCTCTACTTCGGCTTATGGCATACACAGTACCCTGGTGGCAGGAGAGAGCAGGAATCCCGGTGAAAAGCACTTGCTGAAATTGGCAGATCATTTTGGAATTAAGAAACCTGAATTAATAATTGAGAGGGTAAAAGAAGCCCTTTCGAAGTGGAAGTATATAGCTCAGGATTGTGGCATCTCAAAACCGGTAATTTCAGAAATTGAAAAGACTTTTAACAAGCTGAATACACTTGGGAATTAATTTATTTTGAAAGAAAACTATTGCAATTGAAAATTATGAAGGTTTAGGTTTGAGCCGTAGTTTAAATGTGTTTGATCATAGCTAAAATTGGGGAACGTTTGAGAGTATTAAAATTCCAATAGAGAATTGCTGGATAAGCTCAAAAGTGAACTTTTTGATTCTTTTTAAGAGTCCATTAGAGGTGTTTTGTAATTGGGATTGTATTTTGAGCGACTTGAGATGTATGTGGCTACGAAGTAATGATTTTTATCTTTCATCATTATTAATGGATATTAAACCATTGTTGTCAATATTAATAATCAAGTTTTCATGTACCCCTTTACTATCCACATTTGCAGAATAGAACAATCCAGATTCTGTAATATACGTTATTGGAAATAGTCCTTTTTTTAAAAGAATTGGTGTGCTGAATGAATTGATATCTAAGGAACCTAAATCAATTAAATTTAATTTTACAGAATCTATTTGCTCAAAATATCCATTGTAAACTGATATTTTATACATTTCAGGTTCAATTGATTCTTTTTTACAGCATACTAATGTTAGGCTAAAAAGAATTAAAAATAGACTCACGTTGACTTTCTTCATACCATTTTAATTGTTTATAATATGCATTAATATTTATTCGTGTATCATAATCTTGTGGTAAATACATTGAAACTCCGTTGCAATTCTCTAAAGACAAAATTCCAATCATAAACGGTGTGTGCTCAGAATATATAATAGTATTTTTCCAAATGTTTTTAAAATCATTCAATAGTGCAGTGTCTTCTTTATAAATACAAACCCGCTCAACAAAATCATACATGTCAAATAAAAATTCGGACTTCAATCTATCATATTGTTGAATATTTCCTTTAAAATAGGGGACATCTTCGTTCGTAATATTGGTATTTAAAAGTATTTCTGATAAATTATGTTTAAAAAAAGATGCTAGCTCTTGTAAGTTTTGTGTTTTGACAACTGAAACAGAGGAGGAGCTTAAAATTCCTTTCTGATTCTCATAATATTCATGCTTTTTTGAAGCGACTAGTGTTGCATCAAAATTATTGGAAAATAATTCTGGAATAATTTGATGATATGGAAAACCTGCAGAAAGAATTTCAGTTGGCGAACTAATAATATAATTACATACGTCTTTTAACTCATAAACTACTTCTATTGATCCCATAAAACAGGCATCAAACATTATAAAATCGAATGAATAAGGATTCAAAACATTCGCCATCTCAATCACATCCATTTCTTTATAAGCTGAAGAATTGGCAATCTCTTGATCAAGACCAAAAGATTTTAATCTGCTATTTTTCACGGCAGTAGTGTCAAGTATTTTATCCCTGTCGGAATACAAGGATACCTCCGGAGGTAACCAAGCATTACCATGCGACCACAATACCAAACCTTTCGATTGATATGGTACATCTGTTAATTCTTCTATATCCTTCAACACCTGGCTTAATGTTTGAGGATCAGCAGTATTTTGCTCCGGATAAGTCCTGATTATTGTAGAAACTACCTGCTGAGTAGTGTCGGCAACAATGCGCATAAGATAAGGGTGAGATGGAGAACCATTCTCCCCCCTGTCAATAAAAACGAGAATTTCCCCTTTTTCATTGCCACTGTTAGCCATTCCACGTTCCATTTCATTTATATCGTTTATGGCAAAATAATCAAGATTATTGTCCGCAATCATATAAACTAAAACCTGCCGTCCCTTTAACGATATAGGTTCCTGATATTTTCTCTCGCAAGAGAAAAATGTCGATATGACTACAAAGAAAAAAGTGCCATAATAGTTTAGTTTCATCATTTGGCTATTTACTTGTTATTGTAACAGTTTGGGTTGAATCTTGTAAAATACTACCGTCTTCAAATTTCAATTCAACATAGAATTTCCCTTCAAAATCATCAATTGGAGATTCTTTAAGTGTAAGATGCCCTTTACATAAATCCCATCTACCAGCTTTCGATTCATGAGTCCAATAGATCATCGTATTTAATAACTCTTCCAATCTAGCCCCAACTTCAGTCTCACAATTCCAAGCAGAGAACAGGTTATATAATTCTGTACCTAAAGGGTAAGTTTCATTGTAATCGTTATTACTCCAAATTTGTATGTTTTCAATTTCTGGTGATACCCTCACTCCATCATAAGTAGCATATGCATTATTAGTTATGCTTAAAAGTGCTGCTATTGACTTTGTTTCTGTTTTTGTTTCGAAATCAAAATTAATTGTAAACTTATCCCAATCGATTGCTTTGTTTGATTGTATGTCAGAGTATTCATATGGGTCTGATTTTGTAATCACTACTCCATTTATTTTAAAAGATTTTACACTTACATCTGTATCAACAGGGTTTGGACATGCTGTAAGTCCGAATATAAAAATCAACAACAAAAAATATTTTATTTTCATAATGGAAAGATTAAAGCAGAACTGATATTCAATCAGTTCTGCTGTTTGTTTTCATTTTGCTATTTACTTGTTATTGTAACAGTTTGGGTTGAATCTTGTAAAATACTACCATCTTCAAATTCCAATTTGATATGAAATTTCCCGACAATATCATCAGTAAAATTTTGTTTTAATTTGAGGTAATTTCGAATGTCGTTTTGCTCAAATGTAGAAGAAGCCGCACTATTAAGGCACCAAATCATGTCTGCAGAACATTCTTCGTTGTAACTAAATAATGCAAAAGAACTTGTGGTAAGCATCTCTACTCCATTGTTGTTTTTATGGTGAATAGTGATGTTATTTATCTGTGGTGTAGCTACAGGATAAGTGTGATGTGTAGCAAAAACTGCATTTCCCAAATGAACAAAATTAGAAGCTAATAATTCTTCTGTTTCAAAATTTAAACGAATAGCAAAACGATCCCATTTTATAGATTCATCTTCTTTTAATAAGGTTCCACTTTCTGCCTCCACAATTTCTACCTTAAAATCATTAACTTTGAATGAAACGCCATCAGGCGTAGGACATGCAGTAAGACCAAACGTAAAAATTAACAACAAAAAATATTTTAATTTCATAATAGAAAGATTAAAGCAGAACTGATATTCAATCAGTTCTGAGAGTTATTTTTATTTAATCGTAAACTTTTACAAATACCATAAACCAACTTGACCGGTGATAGTGGTTATTTTTTGGAATATTTAACGCTCCATTATCCTGACAGGCAAAGTAATAATTTCGCCAAAATACACTACCTGAACAATAGTAAACATTTATACCTTTTTGTATGCTGTTTTTTTTACTATTTAATTTTTTAATATCGTAATAACTTGTGTTGAATCTTTCAGAATCTGCCCATTTTCAAGTCCTATGTCTATGTAAAATTTGCCCGTAAAATTTTCACTTGGAGCTTCATTAAGCTTCAAGTAGTTTTTACTAACCTGATTATCTTTCAGTATCCATTGCTCTTCAAAATTGACTATTGCCATTATGCCTAAACATTGAATAGTTTCCGAATAGAACTGTTTGTATCGATATGTAGAAAATATGTTTGACAAATCATCCTTTTCCATTGCATTTCCACTTTTTACTGCAAGGCTAATAATTGGAGAGTTAGCAATAAATCCTCGGGAACGTGCCGCAAATAAAACATTCCCACCCCCTTGATAATTACTAACTAATTCCAATTCCTGAGTAGTTTTAAAATTAAGTAATATGGCAAACTCATCCCATTTTATTGAATCATCTTCACTTAAAACTTCACAACTCTCAGCAATAACAGACTGAACACTAAAATAATCAATAGTAAAAAACTCATCGCTTTCACCTGGGCAAGCGACAAGACCAAACGTAAAAATCAACAACAAAAAGTATTTTAATTTCATAATGGAAAGATTATAGCAGAACTGATATTCGATCAGTTCTGCTGTTTGTTTTCATTTGGCTATTTACTTGTTATTGTAACAGTTTGGGTTGAATCTTGTAAAATACTACCATCTTCAAATTCCAACGAAATATAAAACTTACCGGTAAAGTCGCTATTGGGGGATTGAGTTAGTCTAAAATATCCCCCGTGATAAAACTCGTCATTATTAGAATTGCTATACGAAGAGGAAGCCATAAATTCGCAAGCTTCAGTTAAAGATATAGATCTTTCTAAGCCAGCTACTTTTGGTATTAGTATCTCGTCAAGATTGCTCCTTTGTAAAATATCGTTATACTTAGAACTCGCTTGAATTGTAGCTTTAAGAATTTTATTTCTTAACTCTGGTTCAGCAGAACGTGCAGCATAACATGTTTTTCCCAAACCTACAGAATGGAGAGCATAAACTTCTTTTGTTTTAAAGGATAACTGAATTGCAAAATCTTCCCACTTTATGGATTTTTTTTCTGACAGTTCATACATACCATTAATTGTTGTAATTTCTGCTTTAAAAGAGTTGATTTCAAATCTATCTGATTCAGGTATTGGACATCCCACCAAGCTGAACATTAATAGTATTAAAAAAAGGCTTTTCATTTTCATAATTAAAATGATTAAAGCAGAACTGATATTCGATCAGTTCTGCGGTTTGTTTTTAATTAATCATAAACTTTTACAAATACCATAAACCAGCTTGACCGGTGATAGTGGTTATTTTTTGGAATATTTAACGCTCCATTATCCTGACAGGCAAAGTAATAATTTCGCCAAAATACACTACCTGTCCGGTAACAACCATAAGCCACTTTCCAATGCATACTTTTACCAGAAGTAGTTAGTATTACAATAGGGTTCTTTTTATATCTGATATGGTCGAGTGCATTCCAGCGCCCAGTTGAATAATACGGGTTTACCCAAATAGAACTGGTTGCTTTTCGCATCGAAACACACATTTCCACGGGAAACATTGGTTTCGATCCAGCCAACCGAGCTGTCCATCCAACCAGCCCCATGGTGCTTGCCCAGCTTTCAAAATGATTGTATTTGCTTCCTCCTTTTTTAACATGATAAATCCAATCCATAGCCCAGGGACCACACCATTCGCTGTACCCTTTTACTGGATTGTATTCACCTTCATTAGTATAGTTGTCTTTATATTCAGCCAGCTCATATTCAGATGTGGTTTTGTCATTAAAAATGTTTTTAAACTTTCGCCATGTTCTGCTAAACCATGATTTGCTGGATATGTTGGTTATTTCATCATCGGTTAAAACAGCAAAAGAGTCGGTGTATTGCTCCATTACTTCCCAGTAAGCATCTCGCTGATCATGTTCATTTTGCATAGTAACTTTTAACGAATCTGCTTGTTGCTGAATGCTTGTGGTTTCTTGAGTAATACTATCTCTTAATTGAAGATTAGAAATTGTGTCTGTTGAAAAATTAAAATCTTGTGCTTGATTTTTCAATACATTAACAACTTCATCCAGTATTTCTTCATCTGAGAGTTCTTTCATACCTTCTACACTTTCGCCTGTTTCGGGGTCAATAACTGTAGCCGGAGCATCTCCCGATTTACCTACAATTCCCATATACATATTACCTGTCCAGTCAGCAATTAGTTTCATGCCGGCATCTGATTTTGCGTATAGTTCATCGTAGTTTCTTACAGTACCCCGAACTTCCTGAAGTACTGTAGGTGCTTTTTTCCTTGCAAATACAGTAACAGAACCAACTTCTTTACTTTCAGCATCTTTGTAAAAGAATTCATAATATTTTGGCTTTGAGTCGAATCCATAAATAACTACTGGTTGTTTCGACAATACATGACCTTCCCATTGCATCTTTTTAAGCAGTCCTGTACCATCAGCTTCAAGCATCGCAATATTACGAGCTAATTTGTAGTTAATTATTTCTTTGTCATCATCAAATTTTGATAATGTAGTACTATCTGAGTAAGGGATATTCAGAAAACCATCCTCATTTATTTTTTCTATTGATTGATTAGTTACTTCTGCTTCTTCCAATGATTCAGTCTGACAACTCATCAGGAATACACTAAATAGAAATGCAGTAATGAATATGAATTTTTTATTTTGCATTTTGTATTGAATTTACCGGGAGTAGCAACTCCCTATTTAATATTGTTTTAAAATGGATGCTTTTTAAAATAAATATCGTAATGTCAATCCTCCCATTGCACTTACATTACTTAGATTAAAATCATCTGAATCAATCAACATATTATTGAATCTCCAAGTACCATCCATAGAAAATTTATAAGACACTTCGGTATTGATAAATAGTTGTAGTCTATCTTTTTCCCATGTTTTTACCCTAAAGTAAAATTTTCCTCCTGTGGTAATATTTGATTCATTTGCGACGATGGAAAGTGAGGTTGGGGTAACTCCATCCTGAAACTTGTAATCGAGAAATATTTCAGCATCTTCTGTTCCAACAGTTATATACGGAGAAAAAGTGAACCAATCAGCGTTAATTAAATCGTACGATAATCCTAATTCATAAGTTTCTGAGGAGCCGTCATAATAGTGTTTGTCTGAGTTTGGGGAGGTTTTAATATTATAAGAATAGCCACCTATAATAAAGCCCCATTTATTCATTTTAAAAGTAAAATTTCCACCTCCTGTTTGTAGTATATCCATGTCTTTTGTCAATGATGGGTGCCCCATATCATTTAATTTTTTATCAACATCATCCAGTGAAGTATACCAACCAACACCCGTGCTTGCGGAGAATTCAATTGCATATTTTTCATTTTGTTGTGCTGTTACCGTAACTGATATAATGGACAGCAGTAATAATAAATAATAATGTTTCATAACTAAAAAAAATAAATTGTTTATTGTAAACTTAAATAATCCTAATAACTAAACTTACCTGAACAAGGCATATCTTCATAATCTCTCATCATACATTTGAAATCAAAAGATTTACATTTTAAACCATTGCGGATGCCCCCATAGAATCCTTTAACAGAACCAGCAACAGCACAACCAAAACCTGAAAAAGCCTTTCCTAAATAACCATTGTCATTATTTATAGCACCATTAATCCCTGCGAAAATTGCAAAACCTACAGTGCGCGTAACTGTTACAGCTGATACAAATGCTACTCTTACAACAGCTTTAGCTACTTTTGTCACTCCTTTCCATATTTTCTTAAAGAATCCTTTTGTGGTGATGTTTTGATCGATATTTTTAGTTAGTTCATCAAGTGATGCGACAAAACATTTGCCCATAGTTGTACTTGATAAAAGAGCTGTTTTTTCCCAATCTACTAGAATTTGATTATTGATTATAGAGTACTGAATTGAATCTATTTGTGATATCAAATCTTTTATTACAACTTCTTTGTCCCACCCATTTTCATTTTCTTCACTTTCAAAGACAGAAAACAAAGATGTAATTTGTTCATTATAATACATCATTTCTTCACTCATTAGGTTTAATGTTTCTTCGATTTCTTGTTCTGACAAATAAGAATTTTCATCAGACACAGAGCCACTTTTAAGTTCTGATTGATCTATTCCTAGATAATCTAAAGTTAATTGTTCAGCCATAGCATAATCAATTTCTTTTCTTATACTTTTAACCCCATTTTCTGTTGTTTCTACTTCAACTAATGGGGCATTAATTAAACCATAATTGATAGCATCAACAGTTTGTATGGTTTGCTCCAGATAACCTTGTGGCAGGTATTTACTTACTTCTTCTTTTGAAGCGATATTAGCCTCTTTTTTATCACACGCAAAAAATACAACACTGGAAATTGACAGAACAACTATTGTCATTACTTTTAAAAAGGTACTTTTCATAAAATCATTATTTAAAATTAATATCTAATCTACCTCTTAATTCTGAAAAAAGCGAAAAGGTAACCCCAAAAAACACTCTTTGTTCTTAACATACAAATAGCCATATATGAAATGCATTTTTTGGACACAGACAACATGTGTAACTTGATTTATTTTGAAGAAATAAGGGGGATATTCTTTTTTTGTTACAAAAAATTGTTAGATTTTGTCAAAATTGGGTAAGTGTAAAGAACATCACGACTCACAGAATAAATTTCCAACAGGGCAACATTTATCGTCTGAAACCCTCGCCAAGGCTAGGTGATTATGGCGCAGGAAGGGGTGAAATGCTGCAGGAAGTAGGGTTTGCCCCACAGAATTGGATATTTTGCACAGGACGTATTGAATTGTCCGCAGAACGTATTGCAAACCCACAAATTTTACTGATTGTGCCACAGGACAATCAATTTTTGCCACAGGGAAGCTATTTCAGGCAAAGGAGTGCATTGAATGGTGAAAAGTCAATCAACATTTCAGGGACTCAGGTCTCAATTGCCCGAAGTTTAAAATATCAGTTGGCTCAATTACAAATATAAATAACCAGGCAATTACACATCTTCGTTTTCCTCTGATGGCATTAATAATCTGTTTCTCAGAAATTAAATTGTTGGCAAAAGCTGCTAACCGGCAATAGTGCGTACACAATAGTTTCAATTCTGTATGGTATACTTCCAATACGCTTAATTTAAGCACATAACACACAGAAATGGCAGTATAGTTAACCTGGGAAAGTGAAAAATGGTCGTTCTTTACTGCAGAAAAAGAATAGAACTATGGATATCGCAAAGAGATTTGAGCAAAACCCCTTGCTCGCACCAAAAGACATCATGCCAAGTATGGTAGGGATGGAAATTGAATGCTTGTTAAACCCTGGCGTGTTTTGCTGCAATAATAAAACCTGGTTATTGCTTCGGGTGGCAGAACGCCCTAAACAAGAGGAGGGGAAAGTTAGCTTTCCTGTTTATAATAAAGAGGGAGTCATCGAAATTTTAAGCTTCGACGAAAACGATGCCGATTTGGATTTGTCCGATCCCAGGATCGTGATTTATAAAGGGGATTATTACTTAACCACTCTTTCTCATCTTCGGTTGGTTTGCAGTGATGACCAGATTACTTTTGCAGAACCTGAAGGTTACGCTCCAATTATGGGAGTGGGACCGCAGGAAACTTTCGGAATAGAAGATTGCAGGGTTGCAACAACGGATGATGGATATCATCTGACCTATACAAAGGTTTCTGCCAATGGGGTTGGAGTTGGATATATTCATACCCGGGACTGGAAACAGTTTGATCGACGCGGAATGATTTTCCCACCACACAATAAGGATTGTGCAATTTTCGAAGAACAGATTAATGGTAAATATTATGCACTTCACCGTCCGAGTAGTCCCGAATTGGGCGGGAATTACATTTGGATTGCAGAATCGCCCGATCGTATTCATTGGGGAAACCATCAATTGCTGGCAAAAACACGTGCCGGAAAATGGGACAGTGCCAGACTTGGTGCCGGGGCAGCGCCTATAAGAACCGAAAAGGGTTGGTTGGAAATATATCACGGAGCAACAAAGGAACACAGGTATTGTTTGGGTGCTTTACTATTGGATTTAAATGATCCTTCGATAGTACTTGCCCGAAGCGAGGAACCTATTATGGAACCCATTATGGAATATGAGAAAACCGGATTTTTTGGCAATGTGGTTTTTACCAATGGGCATATCGTTAGCGACGATACGATTACAATTTACTACGGAGCTTCGGATGAAGTGATTTGTGGGGCCGAATTCTCTATCAGTGAAATTTTACAATCGTTAAACTATTAATTTATGGCTGCAGTTACCAAAATAGTGAAAAAAATACTTTCAGAGTACTATTTTTTCCTCAGTAATCCACGCGATATGCGGGTTTTGTTGATTACCAACATGATTTATGCCTTCGTGCTTCCGGTGGTCGATATTTTTGTGAGCGCCTATATCATGCGTTTTACGAATAATGATTTTACATTGGTAGCCTATTATCAGCTGGCTATTTATACAGGAATACCGCTAACCTTCTTTATCAATGGTTTTCTGCTGAAAAAAATAAAAATAGCCAATCTGTACAGTTTTGGAATGCTTTTAAGTGGTATATCCATGCTGTTTATGATGACGCTTGATCATCTCAATTTTGCCGGAGTTGTTTTTTCAGGACTAATCATGGGAGCATCCTTTGGTTTTTTCTGGGCCAACAGAGATTTTTTGGCTTTGGATACTACAAATGATAAAAACCGGAATTACTATTACGGACTGGAAACCTTCTTTTTTACAATAACATCAATAATAATTCCTTTAATTGTTGGATGGTTTATCATATCATCAAAAACATTGGGTTGGTTTGGCGAACACAGAGCTTATCAGATTATTACGCTTTGCGTATTTATTCTAACAATTATTTCATCCATTGTAATCCACAGGGAAAAATTTAAAAATCCGAAACAAAAGAAATTTCTGCATTTCCACTTCGACAGATTATGGCACAAAATGCTGTTCTTGGCCGGACTAAAAGGACTTGCACAAGGATATTTGGTGACCGCACCGGCTATTCTGATCATGTATTTAATTGGTGACGAAGGATCCCTGGGAACCATTCAGGCTATCAGCGGAATTGTTACGGCAATTGTATTGTATCTGTTGGGACGATTTTCTAAACCGGAACATCGCATTTACATATTTACAGTAGGTTTACTCATTTTTGTTGCCGGTACAATGGCCAATGCGATTATGTTTTCGGCAACAGGTGCAATGGTGTTTATGTTGGCGATGGTATTATTCAGACCTTTGCATGATATTGCCTATTTTCCGATTCAGATGAGAGTGATTGATGTGCTTTCCCGAAAGGAGAAACGAAACGAATTTGCTTACATCTTTAATCATGAATTTGGACTTTTTGTTGGGCGGGTGTTCGGATTAGTAATGTTTTTGCTGCTTACACACTACGTTTCGGAGGTGTTCGCGCTTAAGTATTCTTTACTGATCATTGCACTGCTGCAATTAATCTCTATTCCTGTTGCCAAAATGGTGATTAAATATACCAGTAAAGAAGAATTTAAATTAAATGAGCAGCATGTAAAATTAGAAGATGCAGATGATAAATTAGTTGTAAAACCTGCTGTTTAATTGTTTTACGGGCTTTGATATAAATTAATAAGTAAGGTCAATTCTGAAAATATAAAAAATCCAAATCCATTAACAGATGAAACGTCCATGTATTAAGCTTTCTACACACAGGTGGATGAGTGTAATTTGGGAGTTCCATGTGACAACTAAAAAATAAATTATAACACATGAATCGTAACTATTTATTTTGGCTACTATGTTGTTTCGTTCTTGTCTCGTGCACAACACAACCGCAAACAGCTGTAAAAGAGCTGAAGATTAGTCGTGTAGAAAGCATGCCTAATCAGCCGCAACCATATAAAATGCTGGATTGGCATGAAAAGGCAGTGAATTTCGACGAAGCAATATTCGATTTTGATGCCACAGGCGAATTCCGACCTTTTATTTGGTTGGATAATGCAAAAAGAAATCTTCCACAGACAACATTTGGTTTGTACACTGTTATAGGTGATGTGAGACAAGGACCAGATAAAAATAAGGGTGAATTTCACGAAGCAATCAATTCATTGGGCGCTTTGATGAGTGCCGGATTAGTGGGAATTGACAAGCGGGATCAGAAGGGATACAATTTTGTAAAAATGGTGCAGAACTATTTCAACACCGATAATGGTTGGAATATCATGATGAACAATACTTGTCCGGAAGTTGCACTTTTGGGTGGAGGATATGGTCGCGACTGGTGGTATGATGTTTTTCCAAATGTTCTGTATTATGCCGTTTCGGAATTACAGCCAAATGTAGAAGGAGCAGACGCGATTCAGAAAACCATTGCCGAGCAGTTCTTTAAGGCCGATTCTACCCTGAATGGCAATTACGATTATTCCTATTTCGACTATGCCGAGATGAAAGGGAAACGAAATCAGATTCCTTACCAGCAGGATGCTGCAGCAGGGCATGCTTATGTGCTTTACTCGGCTTATCAAAAATTTGGAGATCCCCGTTATCTGGAAGGTGCAAAATCGGCAATTGAGGCCTTGTTGAGCCAAAAAGAAAGTCGGTTTTATGAAGTGCTAATGCCTTTTGGAGCCTATGTGGCAGCCCGCTTAAATGCGGAACAGGGAACAAATTACGATGTTTCGAAAATACTTGATTGGACCTTTGAAGGATGCACTGCAAAAAATGGCCGCACTGGTTGGGGAATTATTGCAGATCGCTGGGGAGACTATGATGTTTCGGGCATACAGGGAAGCCTGACTCAGGATGGTGGCTACGGTTTTTTAATGAACACCTTCGACATGGCCTGGCCACTGATACCAATGGTTCGATACGATCAAGAATATGCCCGGTCCATTGGGAAATGGATGCTGAATGCAGCAAATTCCTCTCGTTTGTTCTATCCTTACGAAATTCCGGATGGAAATCAGTATTTGCCTGAAAATAAAAGCATAACCCGTAATGTAATCGCCTACGAGGGATTAAAGAAGGTTGATGCTTATAACACCGAGGAGTTTAAAGGAGTTTCGCCGGTTGCATTGGGCGATGGACCAAATTGGGTGGTTAGTCAGCCAAAACTATCCATGTTTAGTATTTACGGATCGGCACATGCCGGAATCTTTGGTTCTATTATCAGGAAAACAAATGTGGAGAAGATTCTGCAATTGGACTGTCTTGCGACTGATTTCTATAAAAAAGAATCCTATCCTACTTATTTATACTTCAATCCTTACGATGAGGTGAAGCAAATCGACTATTCTTCAGAACAAGGAGTTGATTTGTATGATATTGTTTCCGGGAGGCTTGTTGCGGAAAAGATTTTTGGCAAAGGAAGCTTTTCAATTGAAGGAAACAAAGCGATGGTAGTGGTTGAAATTCCTGCCGGATCAAAAGTAGAACGATCAAAAGAGAAAGTGACGGTAAATGGAATTGTCATATCATTTTATTAAGAAACACTGGTTTTTGAAATGGGTGGCTCTATTATTAAAATGACAAAATAAATATCTGGTTGAATTGGATTGTTTAAACGGTTCAATTCAGCTGGAAATAGTAAGATCTCAAGTGCTTCAGATATAGTATCATTTAATTAAACGATTACGGAAACGATAGCAATTTCTTCAAATAGGATCCTGAATGAATTGTTATTTATAGAAAAATTACGCTTTTAATTCACTGTTGTTAATTAAAATAAAATCTATGAAAACTATGTTTTTAAATTTAAAAAGAGGAATACTGGGCTTTGTATTTATCTTTTTGACAAGTGCTGTCTTTGGGCAGGTTCTTGTATCAGGAAAAGTTACCGACGTAAGTGGAGAATCATTACCAGGTGTTAGTGTTTTTGTAAAAGGCACAAGTGTTGGTTCCATTACAGATATTGATGGAGATTACAGTTTAGAAGTGCCTAAAAATGCACAAATCCTGGTTTTCTCTTTCATTGGAATGAAAAATCAGGAAGTTGAATTCACTGGGCAAACCAGTATCAATGTCATCTTACAGCAAGATATTACAGGTTTAGATGAGGTTGTTATTGTTGGTTATACAGCAAGAAAAAAATCTACATTAACAGGAGCCGTATCGGTTGTTAATCTTTCAGATATGGAGAAAACACGAGTACCGAATGTTTCTCAGGCCTTGCAAGGTCAAATAGCCGGAGTATTGGTAACATCAAGTACAGGAGCGCCGGGAGATCCTATTCAGATACGTATTCGTGGAGAAGGAACTATTGGAGATAACAATCCGTTGTATGTAGTAGATGGAATTCCTTCACGCGATATCACCTTTTTAAATCAGGCCGACGTTAAAACAATGACTGTTTTAAAGGATGCTGCTGCTGCAGCAATTTATGGTTCCAGAGCTTCCGGTGGTGTGGTATTAATTACCACTAAAAGTGGATCGATAGGGGAAACAAGTTTCGATGTAAATTATTACACAGGACTTCATAAGGCAGCCAACCTTCCTGATATGTTGAATGCGGATCAGTATATGAATACCCTCGAGAAAGCTTGGGACAATTCAGACAGAACAGGAGCAAACCCTTATACTGCAGATAAAGGCCGATCAGATTTTTCGGATACAGACTGGCTTGATGAGTTGTTTGAAACAGGAAGATCACAAAATTTGCAGGTAACAGCTAGCGGAGGGACTGAAAAGATGCAATATTTATTGTCTTTAGGTTATTATGGACAGGATGGAATTGTTGTATTCGACAATGATAAATACCAAAGATTAAACTACAGAACCAACCTTAATATTGATGTGTCGGATCGTATAAAAATTGGGACAAATCTGCAATTGTCCTATTCTACACAAGATAAAACAGCATCAAAAGGTGAAAGTCTAATTCGATATGCTTTATTAAGAGCACCTATTTTAGCCGTTCGTAAAGATGTGAATGACCCAACTTACTCCGAAAGAGATCCTTTTACCGATATGCCGTTTTTCACGCCAACAGGCTATGATCAGGGATTACAAAGATCGATGTATGAAATGGTAGGTAACCCTGTTGCCAAAGCCTATTTTACCGATGATAAGCGAAAGATTTATAAAACATTTGGAAATGTTTACGGTGAATTTGCCTTTTTGGGTGACAAAGAGCTGAAATTCAGAACCAATATCGGGGTAGATTTATCACTGTTTCACAACAAAGCTTTTAATGAGAATTATGGTGATGATGACGGCAGTGGAGCTGAAATTGATCAAGGATTGGGCAGACAGAACAAACCAAATAATTTGAGTGAAGAAAGAGGAGAAGCACGTACAATTACCTTTAATAATACATTAAATTACGCGAAAACTTTCAACGAAAAGCATGATTTTAGTGCAATGGTAGGTACCGAATATATTGAAAATTATGAATCATCAATAGGAGCCAGCAGAGCTCGTTTCCCTTTTACAACTGATGAATATCGGTATTTGGATTATGGAGGATCGGATCTTGATCTTTGGAATAGCGGATCTGCTTCAGAGTGGGCATTATTCTCTTTGTTTGGATCAACCTCTTATGCGTATGATGACAAATATATGGTAACTGCTAATCTGAGAGCTGATGCCTCATCAAGGTTTTCTGAAAGCAATCGTTGGGGGTATTTCCCTTCTGTTTCTGCCGGATGGACAATTTCCAAGGAAGATTTTATGAAGGATGTTGATTGGTTGTCTAACTTAAAATTAAGGGCAAGTTGGGGTAAATTAGGAAATCAGGAGATTGATAATTATGCGTATTTAACTCTGGTTAGTCAGGTAGATGGTATTGTTAAGACTAACCGTTTTGGTAATTCTGATTTGAAATGGGAGAGTTCTACTCAATCAAATATTGGTGTTGATGTTGGTTTGCTTACTAATAAACTGGTACTAACGGGAGAATATTTTGAAAAGAATACGACAGACATTTTATTGCCAATTGGATTACCATCTGTTGTTGGTGATGTATCTCCTACAATTGTAAATGCAGGCGAAGTAAGTAATAAAGGATTTGAATTCTCTATAGATTACCGCAATTCAAGCAAAGAATTCAAATACAATGTAAACGCGAACATTGCGACATTAACTAATAGGGTTGAAAAATTGCATCCAAACGTTCCCAATATCGTAACGGATGTAACAAAAACGGAAGTTGGACATGCATTAAATTCCTACTATGGATACAAAATGGTTGGAATTTATCAAAATCAGGCGGAAATAGACAGTCATCTGTTTACTGAAGGAAATGCAAAACCAGGAGACATCAAATTTAAGGATGTAAACGGTGATGGGAAAATTAGTGCAGATTATGACAGAGAATTTATTGGAAGTCCTATTCCCGAATTTACTTATGGTTTTTCATTCTCATCCACCTATAAAGGATTTGATTTTTCAATGCTTTTTCAGGGAGTAGCGGGTGTTGACAGATACAATCAAGGGAAACAAATTGTAGACTATGATACACGTCCGTTTAATTATACCACAGCGATATTAGGTGCATGGGATGGGGAAGGCAGCAGCAATAGCATACCAAGAGTTGCTTTTGAAGATAATGGAAGCAGTAAGGTATCCAGTATTTTTGTTGAAGACGCTTCCTATTTCCGACTAAAGAATATTGAAATTGGATACACAGTAACGGCACTAAAAGGAATTGATAATATACGCTTCTATGTATCCGGGCAAAATTTATTGACAATAACTGACTATACCGGTTTAGATCCGGAATCTACCGATCTAATGGATTTAGGAACTTATCCTCAATCAAAATCAGTTTTGTTTGGCGTAAATGTGAAGTTTTAATAGTAAAAAGTATAAATTATGAAATACATATATAGTATAATCATTATTTTCTTCTTTGCAGGTCTTACGAGTTGTACAGATGAATTAAGCAATGACCCAATTGGCCTTTTAACCAAAGATCAGGTCGATTCAGATCCTACAATTACTACAATTGAGTCTTCGGTAAGCTCTTCATACTTACCTCTTTCAAATACCTTGAATGGGATTATATCTGATTGGAGATGGGATCTGGGAACGGTATTTAGAAATGATATTGTTTTGCAGGATATTGCAGCTAATGATATGAATAAAAAATGGAATCCTGACGGAGACCAAGCTTGGATGGATGAACTGGCAAGTTTTACTTTTACACCCGAAAATCAGGCGTTTAACGGAATCTGGGTGTATGATTATGAAGGGATTAGTAGAGTAAACATAGCCATTAACTTTTTAACTGATACTGAGATTGTTCAGAAAACTGGAATTGATGATGCCCGTAAGAAACAATTATTAGCAGAAGCTTATTTTTTAAGAGCTTTCTACTATTTCGATTTGGTAAATAATTTTGGCGACGTGCCATTGGTGCTTAAGTCTCCGGATTCATTCGAGGAAGCCTTTGCTGTTTCAGTCAGAGCATCTGCAGATGAAGTCAGAACACAGATAAATTTAGATTTAACAGCAGCAAAAGCAATAGCACCAGATGCCAAATATCCTGATGTTGCCGAACCATGGAGAGCTTCAAAAGGAGCTGTTATTGCACTGCAGGCTAAAGCAGCCTTGTATAGTGAAGATTGGACTACAGTACTTAGTTTAATTACAGAATTGGACGCTCTTGGCTTTTACAGTTTGAATGCTAATTATTTCGATAGTTTTGATGCAAGTAAGGAATTTACGGAAGATGAAGTGATTTTTGCGTACGATCATCGTTCAGGTGAAACTCCTAATAATACGAATGGACTTGGCGATGTAATTGGGTGGGGATTCTTTTCTCCTACTGATGATTTTATAAGTGCTTTTGAAGCCAACGATCCAAGGTTGTTGTATACCATTGATGTTCCTAACAAGCGTGCATCAAAAATAGTAGGATCAACAACTGATCTAATTGATTATGGTAATAAAGTGTACATACGCTACGCTGATGTATTACTTTGGAAGGCAGAAGCTCTTAACGAAACAGGAGACTATCCTGGAGCTGTTGCAATCATTAACCAAATAAGATTAAGAGCCAGAACCAGCCCTACAGCTGATGGTTCGGTAGTACCTGCAGGAACGCTTGCAAACAGAGGAAATTCAACAAATCCGGCAGAAATAAAAGCTTGGTTAATGTCTGAAAGAAGAGTTGAATTGGGTTTTGAATCACAAAGATTTAATGACTTGAAAAGATGGGGAACAGCCAAAGCAGTATTAACGGCACTTGGAAGAAATTACCAGGATCACAATGCTCTTTATCCAATTCCTCAAAAAGATATTGATAAGTCTGGTGGATCAATTACACAAAATCAAGGTTATTAAAAGATCTTTTGTAATGGGAATATTGTTAAGTTAATTGATGTTTAAAGAGAAGTAGTTAGTTCTAAGACGCTGCTTCTCTTTTATTTTAATGCGTGATCCTTTATCAAGCATAAAATGGCTGTATTATCCAAGAAATGGGCATATTTACCTATAATAAATACCTAACATACAATTCGTTAAATAAACAATAAATGTTGAATAAAAATATAAAATTTACAATTCTCCTTTTGTTTTTTTTCATTGGAACAATTGGGTTTAGTCAAAATATCAATCTAAAAGTTGTTGGAAATACTGAACAAGGTTTTAGTGTAGATATCTACAATAACAATCAGTTGTTGATTCATAATTCAGAAGAATTTTCATTAAAAGCAGCAAATCTGGATTTGAGTGAGACAAGCGAAATTGCTGCATGGAAAGGAGCTGAATGGACAGGAAATGAAAATCTAATAAAATTATCAAAAGAGACCTATTTGTCAGATTTTGATTTGAACTTATTAATCACAGTTACCTATGAAGTTATCAATCAACATGTGGTTAAAAAAACGGTTGATTTATTTCAATCGGGGATTCCAACCTTATATTTTACAATTGAAGAAACTTCAAAACCAGCAGAAGAACCTTCAAAATATGTAACTTTTGAGCATGATGATTTCCCGGGAGGTTTTTCCCATGAAATGAATCCCTCAGCAGGTTTTGTGACTCCCAATAATTTATTGGTAGGGTTTTTAATGGATGCCGGGTATAAAAATCATTATACAAGAACAACCAGGCGTCGTTTTAACGGTCATGGTGGAGGATTTGTAGGAATGAGAAGACTTCCGGATCCAGCGTTGGTGGAAGTAGCAACATTGTCAGAAAGAGAAAATAATCAGCATTTTATCAAACAAACATTTGGTGAAATGTACAATTTAGATACCGGGAAAGAGACAATTTTAAAACTTGAGGATACTTATAAAAAAGTTGGTGTTGTCACTATTAATAAAACCCACGGTTTATTTACGCTTAGTGGTGAATCTTCGAATCGTTCCGGAATTGAATTAATAACACCCTTAACCGACCAAAAAATATTCACAATTTCTTTTCTTGCCAAAGGAAATTCTCCAATAGCCGTAAAGCTTTTTAGAAATAAGAATGGTATAAAAACAGTGGAATTGGAACATGGTATTAAATACATTGACCAATTTCCAATACATGAAAATGAATGGATCCTTTTTAAAGGAAGTATAATGGTTCCTTATATTGAGCATGATAGTGTTTCTATGTTTATTGGATCTCAATCCGGGGAAAAATATTCCATTCAAATTAAAGATTTGCAGATTGTAGAACATCAACCTTTACTACAACCCTACAATAAAATGAATATGGGAGAAAAGGTAACTAAAACCACCTATATTTTTGTTGAGCCTTGGGTAAATCATCACGATTTTGTAATCTCTTCACAATCCCGTTTCGCAGAAGGGAAAGGATTTAAAGGAACTCTGATAGAGAAGATGTTGTACTCAAATTTCAACATGTTAACATGGATTACTTCTATAAATGATTTTACACCATTGAATGTGCCTAATATGAATTATGCACCCGACATGTACAACAGAGATTCATATTTCTCAATAGTTTCAAGTTATAATAAAGAATTAAACCTTGAAATATTGGAGCAATGGGCAAAAACTCAAAACGAAAAAGGTGCCATAGCCACCATTATAACACCTTATATGGGCACTGTTGAGTTTAAAGATAACGAGGCAACTATTCAATTCTTAATTTGGGCAATGATGAACAAAAGACGTTTTGGAGTAAACCTTCCTAAAGAGAAAATTGATAAAGCAGTTTCTTATGTGTTAAATGAGTTTGATGAGAATAGAGATGGAATATGTGCTTCTCATTTTACCTTAAGTCAAGTTGATATTAATAAATACAATCCAAAAACAAGTGATTTAGCGGTAAATCAAGGAATGTTTGCTATTGCGCTTCGCACGATTAAAGAGTTGGGCTATGATATTTCAGATTCATATTTGGAAAAAGCTGAAAAAGCATATTTGGACTTTTATGATACAACAAGAAAGCATATGGTATTTGATAAAGAATATCCGGATATCATTACTTTCACCGACTTAGAACCGGAATTTTTTTCTTTGTGGTTGTTTAATAAACCCATGTTAACTGATGAGATGGTAATTAATCATCTTGAACAAATACCAATTCTTAATAAAGTTTCAAATTCACCTTATCCGGAATATGGAACAACAGCCCCGGTTTGTATCAGATTAACAAATGATGAAAAGGGATATGCTTATCTAACTTCGGATTATCAGCCATTTAGAGAATTTGGACTGTCTAATTATAAAAATGGAGCCAGAGATGGGATGTATTACAACGGAGGAAGTTGGATGCGTGCGGAATATTGTGGATATGTTGTAGGTTTAAGACACGGATGGAAAAAAGCAGAAGCACTTATGGAAAACAGAGCTTGGGCAGAAATCAATCTCAATCCGAAATGGCCTTATTCCAAAGAATTTATTCCAACAAAATGGGAGACAATAGATTCTTGGTGGCCATCAACCCGTGGATTATGCTGGAATGTTTTTATTCTTATGGCTAATGAGGTTGCCGGACTTAGAACTCCGGAAATGGATCCTGATTTTAAAAAATAGAGAATCTTTATCAATTATTATTCAAAATAATTAATAAAATCAATATGATAAACAGCAAGTTTTAAATTCGATTGAAATATTAATAATAGTGAATAAATTTACACGTTTGAATCCTAATGTATATAGGAACAATTGCATAAAAATCGGGATATTAGCATATATATTCTTTTAATGAAATGTTCTCAATATCAAATGTGATATTGGGGACATTTTTTTGATCCCATTATCGATGGTCTTCAAGTGTTTTCCTGCTTGGATTTATCGATGATATTTTTCTTGTAATCGGTAGGAGATTCACCATAAAGCTCTTTAAAACACCGGTAAAAATAGGTTCGGTTATTAAATCCTGTTTCATAGATGATCTCAGAGACCGTGTAAGAAGATTCCAGTAGAAGAGATGCTGCTTTCTTCAATCGAAAATTACGAATGAATCCATGAGGCGTAAATCCGGTAACCGCTTTTATTTTACGGTACAATTGGGTTTTACTCATTGCCAGTTGATCTGCCAATAGGTCGGCGTTTAATTCGGTTTTATCTAAATTCTCATCCACAAATTTTTGCAGATTGTCCACAAATTTCACATCTCGTTTGTAAAGTCCCGACACATCTTTTACCGAAATGCTTTGTACTGATTGAAAAGCATCACGAACTTGATTTCGCATTTCAATTAATTTCCTGATTCGAACCTTAAGATGTCGGGGATCAAATGGTTTTGGGATGTAACTATCAGCACCCGATTCAATTCCTTGAATTCGATGTTCTAACTCTCCCTTTGCAGTCAATAAAATAATAGGAATATGACAGGTATTAATGTTCTCTTTAATGGCGATACATAATTCCAGTCCGTCCATTTCCGGCATAATAATGTCACTTACAATAACCGAAACATCATTGGAATTTATTTTGTCGAGTGCTTCAAGACCATTTTTTGCCAGTAAAACGTTATAGTCCTGATGTAAAATATCATCGATTAAATTTCGAAGCTGTTCATTATCATCAACAACTAAAATATTGTGTTTTGGACTTTCTCCATCAGAAGTTTCTGTTGCTTTGTCAGCAAAAGAGACAAGCTCTAAACCCATTATTTCTTCTATTGCTCTGTCTTTTATTCTACTCTCATCAATTACAATTTCATTTTGTTTTTCCCGATTTGAATATTGACTTTTCGAGATGGGAATTGAAATTGTAAAGCAACTGCCGATATTGGGTTTACTCTCCAATTGAATACTTCCTTTGTGAAGTTCAATCAGACTCTTGGTTAATGACAAACCAACTCCGGCACTTTCTGAAAATCTTTTTTCTTTAGGCAAAGAGTTTGCGTTTTGAAAGAAGCGGTCAAATATTTTATCCTGATATTTTGTTGGGATTCCAATGCCGTTATCTGTTATTTTTATGATTGCATTTTTTTGTTGATGCAGTAATTCAATACTTACACTTCCTTTTTGCGGCGTATATTTTAATGCGTTAGATATCAGATTCAGCAATATCTTTTCCATGATATTATTATCGAACCAGCCAATGATATTTTGTGAGTTGTCGATCAATTTTAACTCGATATCTTTTTCCTGAGCATATTGAGTAAATGCCTCTGTTATTGTTCTTGTGAAATCAGTAAGGTTGTAATTTTGAACCTGCAATTCAAAATGACCGGTTTCCACTTTTCTAAAATCGATCAACTCGCGAATAAGATGCAATAGACGGGTAGAATTGTTATAAATAGATTTTACGTAAGGAGAAATTTCTTTGTTGTTGGGGTGCAGATCCATAAGTTGAGCTGCAGGTGCCATAATTAAGGTAAGGGGAGTTCTAAATTCATGAGCAATATTCGTAAAAAATTGAAATTTATAATGGTTTATTTCTTTGGTTTTTTGAATTTCCAACCTTTCAATTGCTAATTTATTTCTCATTTTTGTTCTGCGGAGAAGCAAAAAGATGAATAGAAATATGGAAGCAAATATTAGAATGACGTATGAAATATATGCCCAGTTTGTTTTCCAGAAAGGAGGATGAATTGTGAGTTTGATTTCGCGGGTGTCCGGATTCCAAATACCGTCTTCATTCGTACATTTTACTCTGAAAATATAATCTCCGGGCGGAACATTGGTGTAAGTGGCTTCACCTTCTTTTTTGATTAATGTATAATCTGTGTTAAAATTCTCCAACTTAAATGCATACATGCACTTTTGTTTGTTATGGAAGTTTAATGTTGTGAATTCGAATCGAAAAAAGTTTTGGTCGTACTTTAGGTGTAGCGAATCCGACATGTCGATGTAGAAAGGAACAGGGTTCTTCTCTTTCTCGGGTTCGTTAAATACAGAAAAATTAGTGATGGCAAGCCTTGGAAAATATTCTATGTCTGCAACCTTATTCGGATCAAAATAAGTAAGACCGCTAACACCACCAAAATATAATTTGCCGGTCTGTTTTCCAAAACACGATGCACCATCAGTAAATTCGTTACTCTGCAATCCGTCTGAATAAAAATAGCTCCGTATTTGACTGTTCCTGTAATTCACTTTTGCCAATCCATTATTTGTACTTACCCAGATGTTATCGTTTTGATCAGTCTGAATAGCGTGAATCGTATTGTTTGGCAATCCATTTTGTTCTGTATAGTGAGTAAACTGATACGGAAAAGTGGTTAGGTTTAATCTGTCAAGTCCTCCGCTGGTACCTATCCAGAGGTTCTCATTATTCGATTTGCACAGGCTTAAAACATCATCATTTAGTAAGGAATTAAGATCGTTTGAGTTGCTTCTGAAAGCCTCAAATTTTTCTGAAATTGTATTTAAGCGGTAAAGGCCACCACCACGGGTACCTATCCACAGTATATTGGGTTCTCCCTCTACTATAGAATAGATTATATTGCTGTTTAGTCCGTTTTTATTGAGTGGATTACTTTTGTAGTGGCTGTAATCTGCCAGACGGTATTTTCCATCCTTTTTACGCACAATACTCAAACGAAATAAACCATAACCACTGGTACCTATCCATAAATCGTTAAACGCATCCAAACAAATGGAATAAACAGATCCCAATTTAATACCTGATGTATTTTCAAAATCATTGGGGAAATGCAAAATATTTCCAGTTTTAGATTCAAACATGTCAATTCCTTCACCATCAACACCAATCCAAATGTTTTTAAAAGAATCATTGCCCAAGGATAATACGGCATTGTTCGAAAGTCCGTTTTTGGTATCGAAAACCTGGGTGGTAGTATTAGTCTCAGTAATTAAATTTAATCCGTTTCCTCTGGTACCTATCCATAAATTTCCATTTGCATCTTCATGCGCGGCTCTAACAATGTTGTGGTTTAAACTGCCTTCCGAAAGATCCCCTTTTTTTTTCAATTCGAAGAAATTGCCCTCCATGATGTATTTGTGTACTCCATCTCCATCGGTGCCAATCCATAAAAGATCGGGTTTCGTTTGGGTGATCGACCAAATCTTAACCTTTTTGTTTTCAGAGTTCTCTAAAAGTTTAATATGGCAAGGTTCAGACAAATTTAATTTGAATACTTCCCCTTCATCAGTACCTCCCCATAAAAATTCACCATCTAAGCTTACCGATAAGGAAGTAACAGAAAAGGGAGTGGGCTGTGGTTTGGTTTCTTGAATTGTTCCGTCTTCAAGATTAATGGATAGAAGCCCACCATTGTTTAAGCTTACAAAAAGAAAGAGCTGTTTGTGGTAGGTGTAAAACCAGTTTTTATCAGAATTAAACTGGTATTTACTGCTTAGATAAATTGTTTTTGTGATTTCCCATGTGTCGTTGTGCTCCAATTTATAGACATTTCCTTCTTCAGACAAGCACCATAACTGTTCATTGGATGTAAATGCAAAACCAACTGTTTTTTTGGTAATATCTTTCTGATTGGAAATCTGAATTGGTTCAGAAAATTGCTTGTTTTCATAGTCAAATTTACAAATTCCATAATTGTATTTACTGCACCAAATTACCGAATCCGCATCGAGACCAGCCCGGTAGCTTTCCTCCCGATATTCTATAAAATCAATATTATCCTGATAGGAAGTAAAAGTATTCTGCTCGTAATTATACGTGTTGAGGCCATTTTCAGTCACGATCCATAAATTATTGAACCGATCTTCAAGAATACTTCTGATGATATTGTTATTGATTGTGTTTTTGCGAAAGGTATTGGGTTTGAATACTTTTATATTGCTTCCATCGAATCGATTTAATCCATCCCATGTACCAAACCACATGTATCCTTTCGAATCTAAATAAGATGAAGTTACGGCACTATTGGATAATCCTTCAGTACTTCCTATTTGATTGTGTCTCCAGTTGCTGGCTTTAAAACCAGTAAGAAATAAAATCAGTATTAATCCCCAAGTAAAAACCCTTAGCATTTTTTTTAGGAAAAGTAACAAAATACGAATAGGCTGACAAGGTGAAGTCATTCTAATTTTACCTGTTATGCTAGTTTTTAGTAAATTAGGGTATAAAGTATACAGATATGGAAGTAGAGTATACTAGCCACTGAGCTATAAGGATTTTATTTGTAGAACAATGAATATGGATTGAGCCATTAAAAAAGATAGACTTATGGAGATTTGCAAGAGAAATTTACACATTATTAACTGGGAAACGGAAGTTGATTTAAATAAACCCGTTTCCAGATATCCTGGTAATCCAATCGTCAGCTGTGCAGATGTTAACCGTGTTTGGAAAGATCCAAGATACCAGGTAATCACTGTTCACAATGCGGGTATTACAAGCTATAATGCTGAGGTGATAATGTTGTTTCGGTCTCATCTTCGAAATGGAATCTCGTTGATTGGTACTGCTCGCAGCAACAATGGAATAAACAATTGGGTGATTGATCGTGAACCAAGTATAAAACCCTGTAATGCTAAGGATATATTCGCTGAAGGAACAAGTAAGAATAACTTGATTGAAAATGAAGCCGGAGGAGTAGAAGACCCAAGGATTTCTTGTATAGGAGATACTTATTTTATTACTTATAGCGCTTATCATGCACTGGAAAAAGATAAGGTTCGGGTTTCGTTGATTACAACTCAGGATTTTAAGTCGTTTGTAAGGCATGGCCCCTTAATGGATGTAGATATGCGGAATGTTGTAATTTTTCCTGAGAAAATTAATGACCGGTATTATGCTCTTTTCCGCCCGAATGATCATACTGAAGATCATACCGGTGGTGTTTTTAAAGAGATTCAAATTGGCTGCAATAAAGATATTTTCAATAATAATTGGATTTTAACAAAGGAACCAATTATGAGACAGGCCGGAGGGCCAAGCACATTTGGCAGTAAAATAGGACCGGGTGCAACTCCCATTAAAACAAAATATGGATGGATTAATATTTTTCATGGGGTGAGAGGTACTATGGATGGTAATCCTTATACTTTGGGTGTCGCTCTTCATGATTTGAAAAACCCGGATAAAGTTCAGGTATCTAATATTCCGATTCTATTTCCCACTAAAGCAGACTGCAGAACGAAAGACGAAGAGTATGTTCATGTTCCCAATGTCGTATTTTGTTGTGGTGCTCATCGAAAAGATGATGGTACAATATTTATATATTACGGTGGAAATGATACAGTAATGAATGTTGGAGTTACACATGAAGATGTACTTGTTGAACTTTGCCTGAAATATCCTCAAAATCCTATGGATGGAATTCCGACATATCAATTTTAGATTTAAAAGGCGGATAAGGGATTTTTTCTTTTTAAGGATTGCACTTTTAGTATTCTTTAACACTTGTTCCAATCTGTTAACTTCATTTTGAACTACATTTGTTTCATAGAGATTAAAGATTAGGTTTTTCATAGATTAGATTTAGATAAATTGATACCCGGCTGAACACCGGGTTTCTTTTTTTACTCACAGTTCATCTTACCAGACAAATTACTCCAATTAATTTAAGCTTCTTTAACTTCTTTTTCAAGCAATTAACATTTTAATGATTTACCTTTAAAGGAGAATAAAACTTGTAAGTGGTTTTTTTCATAGATTAAAGATTTAGGTTAGTAATTAGTGGTTAGTGAAAAAGTCTGGTGTGATGCCCGGACTTTTTTCATTTTATGATATTCGTTTTTCAGTCAATTATTTTTGATGTACCTGTTTAATTTATTTGCATTTGGAAGACTTTATGGATAACTATTTAACTTTTATTAATCAGATATGATGGAATTAGTGAACATATTTCGTAGATTTGATATCATAACTTAATTGAATTTTATCTATTTATATCTGAAAAATTAGACCATGAAAAAATCTATTTTAATACTTTTTGTATTTGTCGGGTTCGCTCTTAGCGCACAAAATACCAAAGTTGAAGTGCTGAAAGAGTTTCTAAAAGGAACCATTCAATTGGATACAGGTGATATTGATTTAGAACAACCAATCTTTACTATTAACGAGTTGGCTGCCAATAAAGCTGATAAAGTAACGGATTTAACAAAGGAAAATGTTGCTGAAGTTTTAGCTGAAGCAAAAAACTATTCTACATGTATTGTAACTGTAGGGGTGCACACAATCGTTAAGATTACCGATTTTGAAGATTGCAGTCCAAGTGGTGCATGGGGCGCATGCATGCCAATAGGGAAAGGCTATATTCAAAAGGCGGGTGTTTTATCTGAAGTAAATGATTACCTTAAAAATATCATTGGACGACCAGGTTCTCAGGAGAGAAAAGTGTTTCTTTTTAAATAGAAATAGTAAAACAATGCATATTTTGGGAAACCCTATCGGCTAATGTTGATAGGGTTTTGTATTAGGTTGTTACTGGTAATTGTATATTTCAAAGGAAACTCTTCGATTGTTAGCGCGGCTTTTATTGTCAGTATTTGCCACAACGGGTAAGCTTTCGCCATGAGGGACAACGATTATTTGGTTATCGGGAATACCGTTTAGAACCAAATAATTTTTTACAGTTAACAAGCGTTTGTAAGCCAATTCTATGTTAGAGCTGTCGGAACCTATATCATCAGTATGTCCGTGCATTTTAAGCGTGTAGTTCTGGTTCTTTTTCAGGATTTTTATTACGGTTGCCAGTTTATTTCTGGAATATTCGGTAAGGGTATAGTTCCCAAACGAGAAATAGATGTTTTCAAGATGATCTTCCATATCTATTTTTTCTTCTTTCTGTTCCGGGCATCCTTTGTTTTCGAAACTTCCTGGTATTTCCGGACAAAGATCTTCACTGTCAACGATTCCATCTTCATCAGAATCTACCGGACAACCGGTTTCGTCAACAATGTAATAGGAAGGCGTATTAGGACATTGATCAATATCGTCGGCCACACCATCTCTGTCCTGGTCAGACTGTTTATCTCTTTTTTCCATTTCTTCCAAAGCCTTTCTTAAATAATCTATTTTTTTGTATTTCTCGGCTAACAGGGTTTTAAGGATACTGCTGTCGTTGTCCAGAATTCTGTCTGGCTTTTTATCGGAAGATAGTGGGAGACTAAAGCCAAGAAGGAATTCATGATTGTTGGAAGCGTATCTTCCGGTTTTTTTAATACCAAGATCATAAGAATATCCAATCGTAAAGTTTTTAAGAATCTTTACACCTAAATTAAGTCCCAATGAGAAATCATCACGGTAATTAACTGCAAACCATCCTTTGCCTTTTAAATCAGCAATCACATTTACATCGTACTGAAAAGGGGAACTGTCGGCATATCTAAGAAGCAGGAACGGAGAAATGCTAAGGTCTTTAACCATATTGATTGGAAACTTGTATCCGCCTGTTACCAATAATTGTCGGTTTAATTGGTAAGAACTTTGTTTATCGCCACTGGATTCGGATATTGAGTTGTTGAGTAGTTGAGGAACTGTGATGCCCAGTAATAGATTATTATAAGTGTAATAGACACCTAAGTTAGCCATAAACTCGGTGTTTTTGATGTTGTTGTTAAGCAAATAAGGATCGCTTGAGTTTGCTATAATTCCGGACATATCCATTCTGAAATCGGAAACTCCGGCAGAAATACCAAATCGAAGGTTGTGCTCGTCGGTGAATTTTAAACGGTACGAATAACTAAGTAATGCTTGTGTGTTACTAAAAATACCTACATCATCATTCGTCAGATTTAAGCCAGCACCATATTTCCCCTCCTTTAATGCAGCATCTGCTGTAAAAACATGGGTAACCTGACCACCATCAAAACTCATGAATTTTTGATTGCGGATAAGGTATGAATTGAATAATTTATTGGCTCCTGAAGCTGCCGGGTTGTATACAACCGGATTAATGTAATACTGATCAAGTAAAGGTACCTGTTGCGCTTTTACAGAAAAATCAGCAAAAGCTACTAGTGTTAAAATGAATGTTATAAGCTTTACTTGGATTCTCATAATATGGGTATATTCAGCTTAATTCTTGCCAAGAATGGATATCGTTCCTCTAATTGGGTTTATTTTTTCCTGGTTAAAATTGATTAGGTAGTAATAAGCACCATTGGGAAGAATCGATCCGTTATAGCTTCCTTTCCAATTATTTTGATAAGATTTGGCATGATAAATTTCCTGTCCGTAGATATTAAAAATGGATACCTCAGGAGCATTTAAATCCGATTCGTATTGAATCAGCCATTCGTCATTTATCCCGTCACCATTCGGAGTGAGTGCATTGCCGACAATTACCTTTTTACCATCCTCTAAATGTATTTCGGCTAGCTGACCTGCATCGGAAGATCGACAATAATTTGAATCAACAACAAGTATCTGATAGGTTCCTATAGCTAAATTATCTAACTCCAATAGATTCTCGTCGGTTGAGTAGGTGTCGCCGGGATTGATAATAAATTTGTAAGGAGGTGTTCCGTCAGTTGTACTAATTGTGAGCTGTCCATCATTCTCAAATTGAACATCCTTGCTAAGGATTTGCAATTTTGGATTTTTATGAACCACAATTTCGGGCTTTGATCCAATAAATTCATCGACACAATTACCAATTGTTATTTTGTAACTGGATTGTTCATTGGGCAGAATTTCTTCGAAAACAACTGCTTCTCCCGAACCAGTTATGCTGCCAACCTCCTTATTTCCATCATGCAAAATATATTCGATTCCATCAATTGAGGCAGGCAGTTCAATATCTACAAATTCACCCAGACAAATCTCAGAAGGAGTTACAAAACTTTCCAGTGAGAGAGGATTAATATCAAAAAGGTCAATTTGTTTACTGCTGCTTAAAATCATTTTATCTGTACAAACAGATTCATAGGCGTAAACTTGATATTTGGTCGGTTTTGATGGTGTTAATGAAGGAAAGGTGATCGTATTTCCATTACCAATAATGTTTGCTTCCAGAAAATTACTTTCATCGTGAATTTGGTAATAAATACCTTCTTCACTATTCTCAATAGATAAAACGACTTCTTCACCGACACATATTTTTTCACGACTGGCTGTAAGCTCCCGATCGGTTTGCGGCGGATTGTGAACGTCAACGTCAACAGTATATCTAATATCTATTGGGTTTATGCATTTATTACCCAGTGCTTCAATTCGATAGGTAGTTGAAGAAGAGGGAATAGTTGGTTCAAAGTTTATGTCCTCACTATTTCCTGTCAAAGGTGATCCAATTGGAGTATCTCCGGCAAAAAGTTGATAACTAACAGCAGGGTCGGTTGGTGTTAAAGAAATTATTACCTCCTCGTCTTTGCAAATGGTATGTTTGTCAATAGTTGGGTGTAAATGATCCTCTGGAGGAAGGCCAACTAAAACTTTAGCTGTTTGCTGAAGTGTTGAGGTAGAAGCGCAGGTGTTGTTCGTTGCAACGATATGATAAATTACAGATCTAAAAGGAGAGAATTCAGGAAAAGAAATGCTTGAATTGTTTCCCTGAATTGGGCTTTGTTGCATGTATGTACCATCGTATAATTGGTAGCTAACTCCTAATTGACTGCTGTTTAGTGAAATGGATGTCTTTTCCCCAATGCAGATTTGATCTTCGGATATGCTCACGGCGATATTATCAACCGGCTTGCTGATAACTTCAATACTTACAGTTTGAGACAGGTCAATACTTTCTGATGTTATTGCATGAATTGCAGCGATATGGTATGAGGTTGAGCAGTTAGGAGTTATGGTAAAGTGGATTGTGGAACCATTTCCCGCCTGCGGACTGCCAATATTTGTATCTTCAGATTTGAGTTGATAGTTTACACCAATTTCACTTTGCGTGACATGGATTTGAGTGAGTTCTCCTTCACAGATTATTTCTTTATCAATAGTAACCGTAAGTGAATTATCCGGAATTGAAGGTAAAACATTAATCTTGCTGTGATGTAATGAATATCCTTCCTTTGCAAAGCTTGCTGATAGTAAATAAATAATAAGTAAGATATATCGCAGTTGTTTGTAGATCTGGCTCATTAGTTATTTTTGATTACAGTATTCTTAAAAGGGATTTGCTGTTTTATATCTCTGTAAAAGGAACACGTAAAATATGTTCTTTTAAGAAAGATTAACAATTTAAGATTGGTGTTTTTGATATTTTAAGAAATTTGACACAAATCATTGGTTTCCGGTTCGTATATTTATATGACTGTAAATCTTAGGAAATCCCCTTATTTAATTTATGTTTGCAAATTTTTCTTGAATTAAGTTTTGGTTGTATTTATATGATTGTTAAGTTGTTATGGTGAATTGTAGTTTTTGCCACTTTATTTTGATCAGCAATGCAAAAATAATGACAAATAGGCGTTTATTTAATGGCAAGAATTTGAGTTCAAAATTATTTGAATCTATATGTAGCGGAAGAAGTTCTCCCAATATATTTTTATACATTTGTTTGAACCATTTTAAATAAGAGAGTATATATGCAAAATGCTAAACAGTTGGATTTTGACCAAAAACAAGATAAATTAGACAGAAGATATGTGAGAATGGCTTTGATTTGGGCTGAAAATTCATATTGTGTACGAAGACAGGTTGGAGCATTAATTGTAAAGGATCAAATGATTATATCGGATGGATATAATGGAACACCTTCCGGTTTTGAGAATGTTTGTGAGGATGAAAACTTTCAGACTAAGCCTTACGTTTTGCATGCAGAAGCAAATGCAATAACCAAAGTTGCAAAATCAAGTAACAGCAGTGAAAATGCAACACTGTATGTAACTGCTACACCATGTATTGAATGTGCAAAATTAATAATCCAGGCTGGGATTGTTCGGGTTGTTTATTCGGAAGAATATCACAGCACGGAAGGGAAAGACTTGTTGGAAAGAGCAGGGATTGAAGTGAAATATGTAAATGTTAAAGAACCGATTTAAAATAGTTTTCATGGGAATTAATAACAAAAGAAGTACAATATTATTTCCAATACTTTTGGCTTTTGCTGTGGTGTTTGGGATGGTATTGAATTCCGTTTTTCAAAAAGGAGCAGGTGCTGAGTCAGGCATTTTTAATTTGCCGGGTTCAGGTAGTAAGTTGGATGTTGTATTGGATATGATCGAGAAGGATTATGTGGATACTGTGTCATCCGGAGAATTGGTTGAAAATGCTATCCCGGCTATATTGAAAGATCTGGATCCTCATACTGTATATATTCCGGCTAAAGACCTGCAACGTGTAAACGAAGATTTAAAAGGTAATTTTGGTGGAATTGGAGTTCAGTTCATTCGCTATCAGGATACTGTTGCCATTGTGCGGGTTATTCCTGGTGGTCCGTCAGAAATTGCGGGTATAAAAGCAGGTGATAGAATTGTTATGGTTGATGATTCGCTTGTTGCCGGCATTAAAATGACGGATAATGATATTATTGATCGTTTGAAAGGACCGAAAGGAACTCCTGTTAAAATTGGAATTTATCGAAGAGGCGAGAAAACGATCATTGATAAAGAATTATTAAGAGGATCTATACCTGTAGCCAGTGTTGATGTTGCTTATATGCTTTCGGATTCAATTGGATATATTAAAGTCAGTCGATTTGCTGCCACCACTTATTTTGAGTTTTCCGAAGGATTACAAAAATTGGCAACTCAAGGAATGAAAAAGCTGATTGTTGATTTACGGGGAAATACAGGCGGATATCTTTCTGAGGCGACAAACATGATCAATGAATTTTTGACTGGTGGTAAAATGATTGTATACACACAAGGTAAATCGCAGCCAAAAGCGGATTACATGTCAAACGGAAATGGGCAGTTTCAGGATCTTCCTCTAATGGTTTTAATTGATGAGGCTTCTGCATCGGCGAGTGAGATTTTTGCCGGGGCTATTCAGGATAACGACAGAGGTAAAATTGTTGGCCGTAGATCATTTGGTAAAGGATTGGTTCAGGAGCAGAGAAGTCTTCCTGACGGATCAGCACTAAGATTAACAGTTGCCAGATATTATACTCCAACAGGCAGGTGTATTCAGAAATCATACGAGAATGGCAAAGAGGATTATTACAATGATTTGAATCATCGCTTTTTGCATGGTGAATTTGAAAAACAAGATTCGATTCATTTTGATGATTCATTAAAGTTTGAAACTCCGGGAGGTAATATTGTTTACGGTGGCGGAGGCATTATGCCTGATGTATTTATTCCTGTTGATACTTCTGGTTATTCAAATTACTTTAGAGAATTAAGAAGTAAAGGGGTAATCTATCAGTATGCATTTTCTTTTGTTGATGATCATCGGGCTGAAATGCTGGAATTGAAAGACTATAAGTCTGTGCTTGCATTTATTAAACATCAGCCTGTGGTTAAAGAATTGGTTGCTTACGCTAAAAATAAAGGAGTAAAACCAGACCCTCACGGCTTGGCTCAATCGTTAAATGTAATTGAGATTCAGTTGAATGCCTATATTGCAAGAGACGTGATTGACGATGAAGGCTTTTATCCAATTATTAAAGATCTTGATAAAACCTTACTTGAAGCTGAAGTTTTGTTTAAGTAATTTTCAAATAAAATATTTCAAGGGAAGACTCGCATTTTGCGGGTCTTTTTTTATTTCTGATAGCGTCATTTAAACCTTTTTGAAAAAATCAGGTCTAAAATCTGAAATCGATTTTACAATAGTGCAGTAGTAAGAATGTTAAGTTCTTACATTAATGAATTTGATAATACAATAAAACGAAATAGTATGAAAAATATAAAGAAAAACATCGCAATAATTGGAGTCGTTGGTTTATTGATGTGTACAGGACTAAATCTGAATGCTCAAAGAAATATGCGTTTGAATAAGGATTGTCCCAAAGGGATTGAGTATAGTGATCAGCAAAAAGAGCAAATAAAAAAGTCTAAAATCGAATTTGCCAAAGCAACAAAGGATTTGAAAAATGAATTGAATGAACTTCGTGCTCGGCAAAACACATTGATGTCTGCGGATAAGCCGGATGTAAAAGCGATTTACGCCAATATTGATAAAGTATCTGATTTAAAAAATAAGCTAAGAAAAGAACAATTTGCTATGAGGGTGGATGTGAAATCGGTTCTTACTGATGAACAGAAGGCAATGATATTGGATTGTCCAATGGGAAAACAAGGGTTGAGACAAGGCAGAAAAGGCAACATGCCAAACGGACAAGGGCGAATGGATAAAGATGGTATGCGCGGTAAAGGTGGTATGACACAGGGACAAGGAATTGAAAACGGACCAGAGTTTGGACATAAAGGAATGCCGCAAGATTGCCCAAACAGCAATTGGATGAATCTTTCAGATGAGCAGAAGGTGCAGATGAAAGATCTTCGTATTGCTCATTGGAGCGAATCAAAAGAGTTAAGAGACCAGATGGAAATGTTGCAGTTAAAGCAAAAACAAATCATGACTTCCGAGAATATTGATGAGAAAATGATCATTGAAAATATGGATCGCTTATCAGAAATTCAGAATAAATTAGCAAAGATGAAAGTGGATCACAATATGGAGGTTCGTAAGTTTTTAACCGAAGATCAATTGACTCTGTTTTTAAGTCATTCTGGAAAGGGACAAGATTTTGGGAATAGAAACAGACATAGACGCTTTAATAATTAGATTTTATAGATATGTGATTTAGGGGTTCCAGTTAATTTGGAGCCTTTTTTTTGTGAAATAGATTTTTATGTAATTCCGTATTTATTTTTGTAGTATCTTATCATCCCAAAAAAAATAAAAATGAAAAGATTCTATATTTATTTCCTTTTTTTAACAGCCTTTGTTCTTTCTTCTTGTAATGGACATAAGGCAGAACACGTTAAGGTGAAAGTGTTTGGAACAAGTGATGTTCACGGAGCGCTTTTTCCATACGATTTAGTTGGCGATAAAGAGACAACTTCTTCTCTTGCGCAGGTATTTTCCTATGTTGATCAGGAACGAAAGAAGGAGGAGTCTGAGGTTATTTTACTTGATAACGGCGATATCCTTCAAGGCGATCCTTTGGTTTATTATTCTAATTTTGAAAAGACTAAAAACAAACATATTTGCGCTGAAGTAATGAATTTTATGCAGTATGATGCGGGAACGATTGGAAATCATGATATTGAACCAGGTCATGAGGTTTACGATAAATTGGTGAAAGAATTTCAGTTTCCATGGCTGGCGGCCAATGCGGTTCGCAACTCAGATGGCAAACCTTACTTTCAACCTTATTCTGTAATTGAGAAGAAAGGTGTTAAGATTGTTGTCCTGGGTTTACTAACTCCGGCAATTCCAAAATGGTTACCGGAAAAAATTTGGTCGGGAATGCATTTTGAACCAATGATTGAGTCGGCGCAGAAATGGATTAAAATTATTCAGGAAAAAGAAAGTCCTGATTTTGTGATTGGTTTGTTTCATTCAGGAGCGGGAGAGGAGCATGATAGAACAGAGGTAAATCCTGAAAATGCGTCTGTTCTTGTGGCAGAGAAAGTTTCGGGTATTGATATGGTTATTTGCGGACACGATCATCAGGAGAATATTATCTGGGTGGAAAATCCTGACAAGGAGAAAGTTCTGGTGATAAATCCGCAAAGCAGAGCTCATTTTTTGGCTGAAGTTGATGTAGATTTTAGCTGGAATCAGGAAACAAAAAAGTATCATAAAACTCTGAATCCAAAATTAATTGAGGTTCGGGATTTGCCGGCATCGAAAGAATATATTGATCGTTTTCAACCTTTATTTGATGAGGTAAAGAGCTATGTATCTCGACCGGTTGGGACTTTTAAAACAAGAATTTCGACAAAAGATGCTATGTTTGGTGATTCCCCTTTTATTGATTTGGTGCAGAATATCCAGATGGATTTAGCTGATGCTGATATCTCTTTTGCATCACCTCTCTCTTTTAATGCGATTATTGATTCTGGTGAACTTCAGGTGCGCGATTTATTTAAATTGTATCGATTTGAAAATTTGCTGTACACTATGAATCTTACAGGAAAAGAGATTTATGGATTTTTGGAATTCAGTTATAAAGATTGGTTTCATCAGATGGAAAAAGCGAGTGATCCCATGTTATTTATTAAATCAGATGAAAAAGGCAGTAAATTGAGTACGATGTTTTTTAATTACAGCTCGGCTGAAGGAATCGATTATGTAGTAGATCTTAGAAAACCATATGGAGAAAGAGTAAAAATTTTGAAGATGAGTAATGGAGAGGCTTTCGATGAGGCAAAAATGTATCGCGTAGCACTTAATTCTTATCGTGGAAACGGTGGTGGCAATCACTTAACCGAAGGGGCTGGGCTCACAAAAGAGGAATTGACGACTCGTTTGATCAACTCTACCACCAAAGATTTACGTTACTATCTTATGAAATGGATTGAGGAAAAAGGAACAGTTGATATTCAATGCAATCAGAATTGGAAAGTAATTCCTGAAGAGTGGCATGCTGAAGCGACAAAAAGAGAATATGAGTTGCTTTATGGTTTAAAAGACTAACCAAATAATATTTGTTAATTAACTGGTGTTATTATTGAAATATAACACCAGTTTTTTTATGCGCTGACATAAGGTTTTGTGTTGTTAATCAAAAACGTGAATTTAAGATTTAACGCAAGCTTCTGTTTTACATGTATTTATATTCTTAAGTTAAGAATGTGTTGTTTTTTATCTTGTTATTATAATCGTTTATGTATTTATTTGAGCTTAATTTTAATTAAACTATTGTAATATGAGAAAAATTTTAACTCTAATTGTTGCCTGCGTTGTATTTGCAGGAGTTGCTTCAGCTCAGTCTGATTCTTTTAAATCGTTTCGTGTTGATGCTGGTTTATTGTATGCCATTCCAGGTGGAGATGCTTTAGATGCTGGTGTTGGATATTATTTGAATCCTAAGTATCAAATTACTGATAACATATTATTAGGAGCCAAAGTTGAAGGTGCTGTTATGGGATCAGCTAATGAGGATGCGTTTGATGTTTCTGCTGTAGTTTCTTATGCTGCAACTTTCGATTACTATTTTAATACAAATTCTTTCCGTCCGTTTGTTGGTATGGATGCAGGTATTTATTCATTGGGTTCAATCGAATTTGATTCTAATGAAAATTTTGCTGGTGGAAGTACCTTAGAGATTAATGAAGATCATGATTTAGGATCTAAATTTGGGATTGCTCCAAAAGTAGGTTTTTCTTACGGTCATTTCGATATGGCTCTTCAGTACAACTTGATTTTCGGTCAAGAAAAAGGATATGATGAGTATAACTATATGTCTGTTAAAGTTGGTTTCCATTTTGGTGGTGGAAAAAAATAAGACCGTATTGTTAGATACAAAAATGGAAGGATGCTGTTTACAGCATCCTTTTTTTGTGTAAATATCTTTCAGGTAATTTTATGCACTGGTTTACAAGGTTTTTATATCTAAGATATTTTTTATTTCGTGCTCTTTGTGGTTAAATTTATTTTATCCTTTAACACTCATAAATAATTCGAAAAATTTCCCGCAGGCATTCCTGCCGTTGCTCAATAAAGCCCATATGCCCTGATGTTTGCAGTACAAAAGGAGTTAGTTTGTTTTCCCTTGCAATTTCTCCGGCTGCTTTCAAAGGAATAAAATTATCTTCTTTGCCCATTATGCTTACTTTCGGCATATCGAGAGCCTTTAAGATATGATTACGGTCTGGTCGGTTCATCATGGCCTCTAGTGCCGCAATAATTCCATGATCGGGAGTTTTGCAGGCAATCTGAGTTACCCGCTCTATTTCATGAGCAAATTTATCCAGATTTTTATTTGAGAATGTATTAGGAATATTGGTTTTGCAGATTAGTTCCTTTTTGCCTTGTATTACGAGCTCTATCTCCCGTTTTCTATTTTTCTTTTTCTCTTCGGTATCAGCATTTGGCGAGGAATGAAATAAGCAAAAACTCTCGAGCTTCTCTTTGTATTTATCAGCGAAAGCCAGGGCCACATAACCACCCATTGAGTGACCAATGATATTGATTTTTTTGAGTTGAAGATGCAGTGCCAGTTCATTTACAGCTTCAGCCATATCCTCCACGCTGCACGATTTTATCTTTAAATCAGATAAGCCATGGCCGGGTAAATCAATTGTAATTACACGAGCTAATCTGGAAAGATCATTGGCAAAAGTTTCGAATGTTTCCAGAGATTCCAAATACCCATGTAGTAGCAGTACTGTATTTCCTTTTCCTTTGTCCCTGTATCGAAGGTTATAGTTTTTTAGTTGTAAAAATTGATCCATGTTATTACTCTGTACTTATTAAATAGATTAGTTTTTCGATTATTAAAGTGTGTTTTTGCAGATGAGACAATTTTAGTCTTATTTTTTTAATGATACTGTAGATTAGGTGTTTTTTAGGATCTAAAATCTAAGCATCTGAACGAATTTGGGATTCTAAATTAAAACAATATCTCAAAACCTTGTTCTATAACATACAAATATTTGATAACTTGCGAACTTTAGCGGAAAACAATTAACGAATTAATTCCGTAATTGGTTTAAAATTAGAATTATATATAGATTTAAATCTCAAATTTCTTATGAATCCAAGAAATCAATTTGTTGTAGAATCAGTCTAAATAATTTACACATGTTCCTAAATATCGTTTCATCAATCAGGAGCATTTACATTTGCAAATTAATATAGTAAAGCTTACAAAAAAAAACAGTCTAATTAAATCTTTAAACTTATGAGCAGTTTTTTAAGTTCATCTATTGGGAAGAAGTTGGTAATGAGTTTATCAGGACTTTTTCTTGTGCTATTCATTTTAGTACACCTGATATTGAACTCCTTTTTAATGTTTGACAGCACAGGAGAGCTGTTTAATGCCGGAGCACATTTTATGTCTTTGCCGGTGATTCGTTTTGGTTTACAGCCGGTATTGGCTGGTGGTTTCATTATCCATATTATATATGCGATTATTTTGACCATCCAAAATAGGAAAGCTCGTCCACAGAAGTATGCTTCTCAAAATTTGGGAGAAAGCAGTACTTGGTCTTCACGAAACATGTTTGTTTTGGGTGGTCTTGTCTTGGTTTTCATCGCAATGCACTTAATGCATTTCTTTATTCCTATTCAGATCGAAGGGAATGTTCATGATGATTATCAGTTGGTGAAAAATCTATTTACAAATGGCTCTATGGGAATGGTTTATACCGGACTTTATATTGTAGGTGCTATTTTGTTAGGACTGCACCTGGCTCATGGATTTTGGTCAGCATTCCAGTCGGTTGGTTTAAGCAATAAGCTATGGAGATCAAGATTGGAAAAAGTTGGTTATATCTATGCAATTTTTGTTGCTGCCGGATTCACAATCATTCCTTTGTATTTACACTTTTTTGCTTAATTGCTAATAATAAAAAACGGTTATGACAGTATTAAACTCAAAAATTCCAGCCGGACCAATAGCTGAAAAGTGGTCAAGCCATAAAGCTGCCATTAAGGTGGTTAGTCCTGCGAATAAGAGAAAATTAGATATTATCGTTGTAGGAACCGGATTAGCCGGTGGATCTGCTGCCGCTTCTATGGCAGAAATGGGATACAACGTAAAAGCATTTTGCTATCAGGATTCAGGTCGTAGAGCTCACTCTATTGCTGCTCAGGGTGGTATTAATGCCGCAAAAAATTATCAGAACGATAACGATTCAGTTCATCGCTTATTTTACGATACAGTAAAAGGTGGTGATTACCGTGCACGTGAAGCTAACGTTCATCGTTTGGCTGAGGTAAGTGGTGATATTATCGACCAATGTGTTGCTCAAGGTGTACCTTTTGCACGTGAATATGGCGGAACATTATCCAACCGTTCATTCGGTGGTGTATTGGTAAGCCGTACTTTCTATGCTCGTGGTCAAACCGGACAGCAGTTGTTGTTAGGTTGTTACGCTTCTATGAATCGTATGATCGGACAAGGAAAAATTGAAATGCACGAACGTAACGAGCTGTTGGATATCGTAATTATCGAAGGAAAAGCCCGTGGTATCATTACCCGTAATTTGGTTACCGGTGCAATTGAACGTCACAGTGCTCATGCTGTAGTAATTGCAACAGGTGGATACGGTAACGTATTCTTCTTGTCGACAAATGCTATGGGATGTAACGGTGGTGCGGCATGGCAGGCTTACAAAAACGGAGCTTGTTTCGCGAATCCTTGTTATGTGCAAATTCACCCTACTTGTATTCCAATTCATGGCGAACAGCAATCGAAACTGACATTGATGTCGGAATCATTGCGTAATGATGGTCGTGTTTGGACTCCTAAGAAAAAGGAAGATGCTGTTAAATTGCAAAAAGGTCAGATTACAGCTAACGATATTGCTGAGGAAGATCGTGATTTCTACTTGGAAAGAAGATATCCATCATATGGTAACTTGGTTCCCCGTGATGTTGCATCCCGTGCAGCTAAAGAAAGATGTGATGAAGGTTTCGGTGTAAACGAAACTGGGAAAGCAGTTTACCTTGACTTTAAATATTCTATCGAAAGATTAGGTAAGGATGTTATCGAAGCTCGTTATGGTAACTTGTTTCAGATGTATGAGAAGATTACTGATCAGAATCCTTACGAATTGCCAATGCAGATTTACCCTGCTATTCACTACACTATGGGTGGTGTTTGGGTTGATTACAACTTGATGACTAACATCCCTGGTCTTTATGCTATTGGTGAGGCTAACTTTTCCGATCACGGAGCTAACCGTTTGGGAGCTTCTGCTTTGATGCAAGGTTTGGCTGACGGGTATTTCGTATTGCCTTATACTATTGGAGATTATCTTGCTGATGAGATTCAGGTTCCACGTATCGATGTAAATCATCAGGAGTTTGTTAAGAAAGAAAAAGCGGTTACCGATCGCATGACTCGTTTGTACAATATAAAAGGAAGCAAGTCTGTAGATTCTTTCCACAAGCGTTTGGGGAACATCATGTGGGAATATGTTGGAATGGCTCGTAACGAGGACGGTCTGAAATTAGCGATTAAGGAAATTCAGAAACTTCGTGAAGATTTCTACAAAGATTTGCGAATTACAGGTGATTACGATGCGATGAATATCGAATTGGAAAAAGCTGGTCGTGTAGAAGATTTCATCGATTTAGGTGAATTGATGGCTCGCGATGCTCTGGATCGTAAAGAATCTTGTGGTGGACACTATCGTGAGGAATCAACTACTGAAGATGGTGAGGCTAAACGTGATGATGATAACTTTGCATATGTTTCAGCTTGGGAATATCAAGGCGAAGGTAAAGATCCAATCTTGCATAAGGAGGAGCTCGTTTTTGAAAACGTTAAGTTGACTCAAAGATCATATAAGTAATCAGCAGATAGTAACTTGTAGATAGTAATTAGTAACTAGTACATAGTCTAATAAATATAATCTGAATAAAAATGAATCGTTTTAAAGATTTAATCGTTTGGCAAAAAAGTAGAACTTTGGTAAAAGAAGTCTACATTTTAACAAATGAATTGCCTTCTGATGAACGATTTGGGATGGTGTCACAGATAAGAAGATGTGCTGTTTCTATTCCCTCCAATATTGCTGAGGGCTGTGGAAGAAATACAAATGCAGACTTTGCACGTTTTCTGGATATTTCGAACGGAAGTTCTTATGAACTGGAAAGCTTATTGATATTATCTATCGATTTAAATTATATTCAAAGAGGGCAGTTTGATGCGATTAATCTATTAATTCAAGAGATTCAAAAAATGATTTTCAAATTAAAAGAAAGTCTTAAATAAGCTGTTCTAATTGACTAACGTACTATCTACTAAAATCTAATTACTCAATACCAAAAAAAATGGCAGACAAGATATTAAAAGAATTAACAATAAAGGTTTGGCGTCAGAAGAACGCTAAAGCCCAAGGTAAGTTCGAGTCTTACAAAATTAATAATATATCAACCGGAACTTCATTTTTGGAGATGCTTGACATCCTGAATGAGGAGTTGGTTAATGGTGGAACAGAGCCGATTGCTTTTGATCACGATTGTAGAGAAGGTATCTGCGGTATGTGCAGCTTGTTCATTGATGGACGTGCTCACGGACCTGATGATGACATCACTACCTGTCAGTTGCACATGCGTAAATTCGAAGATGGCGCAACCATTACAATTGAGCCTTGGAGAGCCGGAGCTTTTCCGGTAATCAAAGATTTAATTGTAGACCGTACTGCATTCGAGAAAATTCTTCAAGCAGGTGGTTATATTTCGGTAAACACGGGTGGTGTACCTGATGGAAATGCAATTCTAATTTCTCAGGATGATGCTGAGGAAGCTATGGATGCTGCGGCTTGTATTGGTTGTGGCGCTTGTGTAGCAACTTGTAAAAACTCATCGGCAATGTTGTTTGTTTCTGCTAAGGTGTCTCATCTTGCAAAACTTCCTCAAGGCCGCGTTGAAGCAGCTCGTCGAGCAAAGAGCATGGTTGCAAAAATGGACGAGATGGGATTTGGTAACTGTACCAATACCGGAGCTTGTGAAGTAGAATGTCCTAAGGGAATTTCTATTGCAAACATCGCTCGTTTGAACCGTGAGTTCTTGGTAGCAAAAATTAAGGATTAATTTAGACTGTAATCCACATATCGGGAGCGTTACCTAAGGGTGACGCTCTTTTTTTGTATTTAGAATTAGCGGGAGGATATTAAATCTAAGGCTTCGGTACGCTGTGCCTAAATATCAACACGTATTCATTGTGTTACAAACTCTACAAATACGATGGTGCTCTGCACCTGTTTCATTTCATCAACCATACTACAAATACCAAAGTGCTTTGCACTTTAAGAACAAAATTGTGTAATTGGGTTTTTTAAGCGGCAGAGTCGCGCAGTCTTTGTAGTTATATCGCGAGTTTGATTTTTTTAGGTGCATCGCACCGTGGCTTTGTTCAAAAACCAAACAACATTTGTTCTCTTAATGATATTGGATTAAAAATATATTGTATTGGGATCATATCGGGATCCTTCTGATAAACTTCTACCGAAACGGAAAATATTCCCTGATTGATAGCATTAATCTCTTTTGATGCCGATTTGGATAGATCTATTATTCTCCCTTTGGCATATGGTCCACGATCGTTAATTCGGACGATTACAACCTTTTTATTGTCCAGATTAACCACTTTTACCCAAGTGCCAAAAGGAAGGCTCCTGTGAGCCGCAGTATAGTTTTCGTGATGATATATTTCCCCGCAAGCTGTTCGTTTTCCTTCAAATCTGTCGGCATAGAAACTGGCTTTTCCAATTTGAACCGCTTTATGCGGTTTTTGAGCATGCAAATTGAATTGCAGTAGGGTGAAGCAAATTATCATAGACAAACGAAACATCATATTTGAAAGCCTTTTTGATTTAATACAAAAAAAATCCGGCCAAACGACCGGATTTCAATTTCTTAATAACAGCTGTTAGCTGCCTGCCTGACTCATATAATATGCTTCATGACCTACTTTATTAACTACATGATTCACGAAATACATGTCGTACATTGAACTGAATATTTCAGCCATCTTATCACGAGTATCTTGTCCTAATAGTTCCGAAAGAACAACAACTGAATCATCAGTAAAAGTGATTTTTAAATCAAGACCTTTTCTACAGAATACAACGTCAGCTTCGGTTGATTCGCTGCTGTTGTTGATTACTTCAATAACAGCACCTTCTTCTAAAACACCATCGCGGTATACCTGATACGAATCGCTGGTTGAATTCTTAACAATCTCGATAATTCCGATTGCCAGTTTGTATTCGTAGGCTCTGCTGTTTGTACTATCTCCTTTTGTGAATTGCATTTCTTCTTTAAAAAGAACATCTTCACCTTTTTTCAGGTTGTAAGCGTAAGAAACAGTGTCTCCGTGAGAGAATTTAATACCTACAGAGTAATCATCAGTAAATGAAAACTTCGATTCGTAATTAAAATTTTGGTTTGCAGCAATATCCCAATTTACGTATAGTTCGCCGGCAGGTTCATCTTCAACAGTTATCGATGAATTTATCAGGTTATTAAACTGGAAACCTTCATCCATAGAGAAAGAGTAGTTGTACTGAGTTGTAGTGATAACAAAATCATTTACCAATACGCTGTCACCATCTTCTGTCATGTACAGTTTCCAAGGATTTCCAGCTTTTTCTTTAGGCAATTTAACAACGAAATTTTCACTGTCACCTGTTTTTTCAAACTTTGAGTTATAACCCATTTTTGTTTCGGTAGTTGCAGCAGGTATAGCAGGACTGTATTCGTAAACACCTTTTACATCATCAAGAGTGATATTTGCAGAAAATCTGGTATCGTCATTTCCTTGTTTTGTTGTACCGGCAACAGTTTCCGGATCGGTCATTGTAACGATATCAAATCCTTTCGAGTTGGTAATTTCATCAACTGCAGTACTTAAACTAACAGTCTTTTCTTTTAAAGATTGCTCTAAAGAAAGCCCTTTTTCCGGATTATTATCTGAATTGTCTGAACAGCTAAAAAGAACTGCAGAGAAAAATAACAATGCACCAACGGCAATAATGTTTCTTTTCATATCTAAAAATTTAAATTATAGTTTTAAAAATCAATATAAAACCAACTGAGATTGATTTTAAAAAATTGGTTTAAAATTAACTTCAGTTCTTTGTGCAAATAGAGTACCAATTTACTTTATTTGGTTTGTGACTCCCACAACAGGGAATGTAATGCTCTGAAAACTAAACAGTAGTATTCTTTGTTGTGGGTGGAGTAAAACTATTTAAAAGAATGATATGAGTCTGTTTAGTGTAGAATTGGGGACGGTTGTGTAGAATAAGTCTACACAAGAAAGATGGAAAATCAACAGCAAATGGGTTGATTCGATATGTTTTTACGAGTAGAATAAAAATTGTGAAGAATGGGATCTATTTTATGGTGGCTGGTAGATCGTATCTGCGTTTTATTTCTTTAAAATCTTTCCATGTGACTAGTTTTTTTGAGGGATCTCTAAGAAGAGCCGAAGGATGATAAACAGCAGTAATCAAGAAGCCTTTTCGTTCAAACCAGACTCCTCTTTCACGTGTAATTCTGAAGGATGAATCAATGATTTCCTGAGCTGCAATTCTCCCCAAACAAACAATTATTTTCGGACGAATAAGCTGCACTTGATTGCGCAGGTAAGGGAGACATGTTTTTTTCTCATTTTCTTCCGGATCCCGGTTATTGGGAGGTCGGCATTTAACAATATTGGCAATATAAACATCTTCTCTTTTCAAATCGATTGCTTGTAATATTTTATCAAAGAGTTGTCCGGCTTTTCCTACAAAGGGTATACCTGTCTCATCTTCCTGTTGTCCGGGTCCTTCGCCAATGAACATTAGCCGGGCATTTCGGTTGCCTGTACCAATTACTACTTTGTTTCTCGTTTTGCAGAGCTTACATTTGGTGCAATTTTTACATTCCTGAATTAATTCTTCCCATTCAAGCATATGTATTTATTTTAAGAGGTTATATTCCGATACAAATATTTAATACCAAATTAACATCAAAACATGCCTTATAAAATGTTTCTTTTCAGCTATATCTTCGTTAAAAAAGATGCATCGTAACATGGCTATGCTTTACTTTTTTGCCTCGATACAGCTAAAAATTAATTCATTTTAATTAAAGTCTATTTTGAAATTAAATTGGTATAAAAATAAGATTAAAACAAGAAGATAATTTTATTCTTTTTGTATGATACGAGCCTGTATATTTTCCTTTTTACGCTTTACGGCAAGCAAATGATCTGCTACTGATTTATTATTGTCCGCTATAATTGTATGCAGCAATCCTGCAAATTCTTTGTATTGGCTTGGTTTTGCCATTGCCATGGATTGAAGGTAAACCGAAAGTTCATTGTTGATTAAATCTCTCACCTCTTTGGCAAGGACTGTTGCCGATTTTGTTTTCTTACGATCAATACTATCCTCTATCAATTGCATATTCGATAAGTTAAAATCGGCCTGTGAGCCTTCCAGATTGGCAAGTAATTCATTTAAATCGGGTATTGAAGCTCTTTCTTCTGACAATTCAGGTGCCGTTAAATCGATTAACATGGCGTTAATGTTCGCACTTTCGTTGATATAGGTGTACTCAGTAATCTCTATTCCAAACCGATCCAATATCTTTTTTATCCGCAAAGCTTTTTTTTGATTTTCACTTGGCCTTCGGTTGCACCTGGCCATTACTTCATAAAACACGGCACGTACATCTGCGTCGCGTATGGCATCTTTCTCCTTCCTGTCATTGTGCACACCCCCCCGGTTAATCGAGTTGATCAGCTCTTCGGTTATTACTGATAATTTTTTTAAAATATCAGTGTAATAGGGATCCTCGCTTATTGGATATTGTTGAAATAAATAGATAAGTTTTTTACCAATTTCGGCACAATTCTTTGTAGAGGAGTTAGAATTTATTTTCATAAGTCGGGAAACGATTAATTTTTTACAACTAAAAACCTAAATTACATAAAATTATCAAAACAGATGAAATATATTTATTTATGATGATGAATGACGATTAGCTTATGTGTTGGCTATTCAAAATAATGGGGGATGTCGGCTTTTTTTAAACTACTTTGTGTTGATACTATTTGCATTTCTGTCTGAATTGAGCACTCTGATATCAGAATTCACCAACAAATTATCGATGGGTATCATTCGTAAAATAGATTTGCAAACCTGACCATAGGTTTTGGTTTTCGGTTTGCAGAAAAGACAATTTGGGTGAATAAATTCAGCATTCTGTTATCAGAATGTCCAATTTTTTTCATCCGATAAGCTTTTCTGGCAACAGAATGTGCTATTTTATTGCTTGGGTTTGCCATTCATAAATCAGAATGCTTCATTTTTCAGATAAGATGGCTTTTCTACTTTCAGAATATGAGAAAAGGCGGGCAGTGCTCGTATTCTCATTAAAAGAATATCAACCGGAATGTATAATTGGCTGGAATTGTCAAGGAACTCTTTATCCCTTAAAAATTCCGCTGCTTACAGATTTTAACCAGCTTTTGTAGTTTAAAAGATTTGGATTTAATTGTTTACTCAAATCTACGGAGATAATATTTTTTTTCATTGGAAGAGTAATAGCCTAAAACGAAGTAATCGTTTACCTTGAAGATAGTTTGAGTTGATTGAGGCGTTTTAATATTGCCGACGAACTCTTTTATTTTGTCAAAAGGATTTGGGCTTGAATTGCCAGTTACATGTTCCAAATTTTGTTTATTAAAAAGGCATTTGAAATAAACCGAACGACTATTTGCATAGGATGAATAAGAATTCATGGTAGGAACGGCATAATACGCACCGCCGGATACTAAAGGAACCGCAACAGCTCCAACGAGTCCCATGGCGATCAAACTTCCCGTTGAAGGAGATTCCTTAATTCCACCCAACAGCACTTCCAGTTTGTCACCGGTTTCGTACACACTAATGCCTAAATATCCAGTAAGCAGCTTTCTCAAAACCTGTTTTGTTTTGTCTAATTCCCTTTCGGAAGTGCTAAATCCATTTCCGTCATTTTTTTGAATTAAAGCAGAGTTTTTGAAATAGATTTCATCTTCGCTTTTTACGCTGTATGTTTTAAGTAAGCTGTCCGTTTTAAGGCTGTGAACCGTAAAACACAATCCGGTTTTATTTACGATTAGCTGATAAAGCTTATTATCATGGATGTAAGAATTCGATAAAGTTGCCAGCCTATTTGTGTTTTCAAGTTCTCCCTGCTTGTAGTTTTTTGTTGTATAGGTGTAATTGTTAAGGTCAATCGTAATTAAGATCGTTTTGTCCTTCTCACCGTCAAAACTCAATACAATTTTATCGTCGTAGCAATAGAGTTTGTTTTCTTCGGATGTAATATCCAATGAATTTGGATTGCTGCATTCAATTCTTTTAATGTTGGCAGTGGTTGTTGTACTGGGAGTATCATAAAGATCATCGGCAATTCGATCGGGTTTTGAATTTGCCGAAAGAATTTTTGTAAAATCATGCTCAATACAAACAGCAGGTTCGCATCCTTCAAACACACGTAATTTGTAAATGGAAGAGTAATCGATACGACTCAAAATATAGAGTTTGTTTTTGTAAGAAACAGATTCAAGATATTCTTCTTTATGAAGCTTTAGAGGGATTCTGTATTCCTTACTTGTATTGTTATTTAAATCAATGGTTTTAACCAGAAACTCTGTTTTCCTGTTGTTGGTGAAAAACAGATTGCACTCATTTTGGACAACTGTATTTCCGATTAAAATTTTAAACTTTCCATTTGGTCTTGGGCATTTACAGGAATTTAAAGGTTCATAATTTTTGCTGTAAGTAAGAGCGTTTATCGTATCATTGTCAAGTAAGAATAAGGCTATTTTACCCGACAAATCATCTACAACAGGATATACATCTCTTCTGTCGGAAAGGTAGGAGCGCAGGCAAATGTCCTGTTCCATTAAAAGATCCTGAGAGTAGGAGTTGACAGCTAATAGCAATAGAAGGAAGAGGATGGCGTATGTTTTCATTGGATTGTTTTTTTGTTGGCTAAGCAATAGTTTTATCTGTTATTTCAACTTAAAATTGACCGGAACAATTGAGTAAACCTTCACTGGTTGGCCATTCTTAAATGCAGGCTTCCATTTATTGCAAGCTTGTACTGCTGCAATGGCTGCCTGATTAAAATATTGATTGGTTTCTGATAGAATCTGAAAATCAGATGGAGTTCCGTTTGTGTCTATTGCGAATAGAACTAGAACGAGTGCTTCAAGCTTATTTTTTTGACAAATGTCTGGATATATAATCTTCTTGGATAAGTCCGAAGAAAATGATTTAGCACCTTCTTTGTACATAGCTAGGGTATCTGCATTTGCATAGGTATTGGTCGGAAATCGCTCGTTATTTTTTCCAATTAAACAAGAATAAGTGAGTACAGCTTCTTTGTATAGATTGACACTTCTTTGTTTGCCGTGGCTATATACATTCCATTGTCCTTCTCGATGCAGGGGGAAAAGGCTTCTACTTATGCCTTTGGTGCTTTGCTTTCCTTTTTTGATATCATCTTGAATTTGATATCCTCCAGCTATTGTTTCAAACTTACGTTGATATTGATATTTTCCACCATCGACATAGTAAGTGTTAGGCTTCTTTAGTTTTATGGTTTCGGTTTGAGTCACTTTCCATTTACCATCTCTAAATGCGCACTTCTGCACAACAGAAGTTTTCTTGTTTTTTTGTCGTACGATGTACTGATAATCTGCACCTTCGGAAGTTGCTTGTGGCACATGCTTTTTGTAATAAACAATAGTATCCTGTTGTGTGAATGCAAATTGCACACTGATTAATAAAAGTAATGTGGTTAGGAGGGTTTTCATAAATTTGTGTTTCCTATTAATAATAGGGTACGAATATAATATTTATTTACATATTTCAGATTATTTAAGGAAAGTAGCTCCTATTCAAACGATCATTGATGTCAGTTAAATAGAATTTGGTAAAAAAGGAGAGTGTCTGTGTGCGAATACCAAATTGTATATCCATATTTTTTGTATCTTCGTAGTAACCATTGCCACATTATTTGTTAAATATTTACTCAGATGCCATACAGAAGACTGCCAAATACTGATTCTGCACGTGTACGTGCTTTAAAATCTGCCCTTGATACCAGTTACCGAATAAATCGTTTTGAACTGGCTTTTTCTTTTCTGCTTTTGCAGAAAGTTGAGACATTTTTACCTCATTACGAATTGGCAATTAGAAATCAGCGTCAGGCACTTAGTCAGCAATCCATCAGAAGTAAAGAGTACAACGAGAAGTTGCGAAAGGCGCGGTTATATGTTTCTCATTTTATTCAGGTATTGAATTTTACAATTATCAGAGGTGAAATGAAACCTGAGATTCGGGAATTTTACGGATTAAAAACCAATTCGAAAGCAGCTCCGTCCTTATTAAAGGATGCAAAAGTAATTGAGTGGGGAGAGAAATTGATAAAAGGAGAACAAGAGCGAATGAGAATGGGAGGGAATCCAATTTACAGTCCTTCAATTGCATTGGTAAGGGTAAATTGTGAAAACTTTAAACAGGCATTTAACAATCAAAAAACATTGCAAAACAATACACATCGGTTTTCGGAAAAAGTGGCAGAATATCGTGATGAGGCAGATAGTTTGATTCTTTCTCTTTGGAACGAGGTAGAGGCTAAATTTGCTGATCTGCCGGATGAAAAGAAAAGGGAGAAATCGTCGGAATATGGAATTGTTTATGTTTGGCGTAAAGGTGAAAAGGAGAAATTAGAACAAATAAAACAAGCTGAAGAAGACTCACTCACTTTGCCTTTCTCTCGATCCGTAAAGGCTGAATAGCAAAAGTGTAAGGATTATCATTGAGATAAATCCACTAATCCAGATGCTTGCATCATTACCACCAAATTTTTCAATGTCTTCGGGTAATTTCCCTTTATTGATGAAGTAAGACATACAAACGGCCATTCCGTTATTGATTAAATGCGCTAAAATAGGAACCCATAAACTTTTTGTCCATACCAGCAGATAGCCAAACAGAATTCCCATTGCCATTCTTGGTATCAAACCAAAGAATTGCATGTGCAGAGCTGCGAAAAGAAAAGCTGTTATAATGATTCCCCAATGCACGTTTTTAGTCATGTTCGAGAAGATTCTCTGAATAACTCCCCGGAACAAAAGTTCTTCACCCAAGGCTGGAATTACCGCAATTAAAATCAAATTTACAAACAGATCAAAAGGTGTTTCCATCACCAAAAATTTCTTGGTGATGATTTCGGCCTGATCTTCGCTATGTCTCATCCATTCTTCAACTCCCGAAAGAAATTCAGGCAACTGCAAATGAGAGTTGATGTCTGCCAGTAGATTGATCGCCGGCAAGGCAGCAATAATTGTTAGTGTTGCTAACAGGTATTGAGAAGGGGAAGACTTTTTGTCTAAAAAAAGATAGGTTAACACTTTGTTATTTAGGAACCAGGCGATGATAAAAGGTGGAATAATGAACATTCCTGTAGAGTAGATCGACTGATAAAATTTAAGAACAGAAATGTTCACAGAAGCACCATTTATATCTAAGCTTTCGGCATTGGTGAAGATATTAACATCAAAAATAAGATAAGCTAAAACACTGCCGGCAAACATACAGAGCATAAAAGAACCGACTACAACAAGTAGACTCATCATCAATTGTGATAGCGGGGAATAATGGCTCAACGATCCTTTTAGCATATACCTTCTGTTTTTGGTTTGAAGAACAAAAATAATAAATAGTATTAAGATTCAAGTATAAAGTGTCAAGTACAAAGTGTCAAGTTTAAAGGATCAAGTACAAAGTGTTAAGTATTAGTTGCAAATAGGGAAAGAGCCAATAGATTGCATTTTAAGAGTTCATCATTCAAGCATACTGTTGTTTGTAAAACGATTTGGCTTTTCGACTTTTAAAGACTATTAAGACTTTCTATTATCTTTGTTGCCTGATAAAAAAGAAAAGAAAGTGAAGATAGGAAATCTGGATTTAGGAGATAGGCCGGTATTGTTGGCACCAATGGAGGATGTTACCAATCCGCCTTTTAGGGTTTTGTGCAAGCGTTATGGAGCGGATTTGATGTATACTGAATTTATTTCGGCGGATGCATTGATTCGTTCGGTAAACCGTACCATGAAAAAATTGACCATTTTGGACGAGGAACGCCCTGTTGCCATTCAAATTTATGGTAAAGATGTTGATCCAATGGTTGAGGCTGCCAAGATTGTTGAAGCTGCCAATCCGGAATTTTTAGATTTGAATTTTGGCTGCCCGGTTCGTAAAGTGGCCACTAAAGGAGCTGGTTCGGGCATGATGAGAAATGTACCGCAGATGCTGAAAATTACCGAAGCAGTTGTTAAGGCGGTAAATATCCCGGTAACGGTAAAAACCCGCTTGGGTTGGGATGAGGATTCAAAGATCATTGTTGAACTGGCAGAACAATTGCAGGATGTGGGTATTCAAGGCTTAACCATTCACGGCAGAACCCGGTGCCAAATGTACAAAGGGGAAGCAGACTGGACTTTGATTGGAGATGTGAAAAATAATCAGCGCATGCACATTCCAATTATTGGAAACGGCGATATAACAAATCCTGTGAAAGCAAAGGAAGCTTTTGATAAGTATGGAGTTGATGCAATCATGATTGGTCGTGCTTCGGTGGGCAAACCATGGATTTTTAGAGATATAAAGCACTATTTTAATACAGGTGAATTGTTGCCTCCTGCAACAGTATCGCAACAGGTGGAAATGCTAAAAGAGCAAATTGATGCTGCCATTGAGTGGATTGACGAAAAGCGCGGTATTTTGCACATGAGAAGACATATGGCAGGCATGTTTAAAGGCTTGGTGAATTTTAAGCCAACCCGGATTGATATGCTTAGAGCCAATCATTATGCCGATTTAATGCCGATATTGGATCGGATTTCGATGGAATGGGGCAACCTCCAGATAGATGATGAATAAAAAGAGGGTGTCCGAAAAGTTCAATTTTATTGTCATTCTGAGCTTGCCGAAGAATCTTTATGTTTGAATAATAGATGTTTCGTCCCGATAGCCATCGGGATCGCTCAACATGACATTTCCAAGGGAAACTTTACTTTTCGGACACCCTCTTTGTTATTTAATAATTTTGGGAAGTTCTTTCACGAAATAGTCAGGATTGAAAATTTCATAACTTTCAGTTCGCCTGCTCCAGTACATCTCCACTTTTTCGAGATATGCATTCTGTAATTTCCGAATCTGATCTTCATTCAATTCAAGTTCCGCCGTGAAGGTGGTGAATTTGTATTTCGGATATTCTTTCGGTTCAAAATCTTCAGCATACTGTAGTTCAATACTCTCTCCGTTCGAAAGGCTAAACTGCATTTTCGATTTTTTGGTGATGAATCCGAAAAAGCGAAACCCTTCTGCATCCATAATTTTCCAATTGGTTTTTAGTATTACTTTTCCCTCTTTAGAGATGATCTGAAAATCAGCTTTGACCTGATTATTGGTATCCGAGAATTTATTTAATTTTTCGCTAATGCCTTTAATAACAGTCTGAGATTCCAATTCAGCATCAATGATTGTTACAGGCTTGGCAATTTCTTCTTCAGATTTGATTGGAACAACAGGTTTTTCTACCTTCTTAATTTCCTCGTATTTCCAGGTTCCGTTATCAAATAGCAAAACAACTTTCCCTTCGGGTGTTCTTAGTTTTAGCTGTGCATTTATCTGGCTGATTGTACCTAAAAATAGAATGGCCAGAATTAGAATATTTTTCATACAATTGATTTATTCTGTGATTTTCGGGATTGCTTTAATGAAATAAGAAGGATTCACAACCTGATATTCTTCAGCTCTGCGGCTCCAATTCATTGTCGCTTTCATTACAATCTTGTTTTGAAGTAATTTAAGCTGATCTTCAGTTAAATCGAGTTGGGCAGAATAAGTAGAAAATCCATATTGACTAAATTCCTTAGGCTCAAATTCATTCTTGTAAACCAAATCAACAATTTGTCCTCCAAGTAATTCCAAGCTTAGTTTGCTGTCTTTTTTAATAAAGCCAAAGTACGAATAGGCTTCGCCAGTCATAATTTTCCATTCGGTAGTAAGGGTCGCTTTTCCTTCTTTCGAGCTGAGAATAAAATCGCATCGGACAATATTTTTATCCTTGAAATATTTTAGAAGCTTTGCGCTTGGACCTTCAATAAAAGTGATTTTTTCAACATCAGCTTCTTTTAGTACAAGAGGTTCATTTGAAATTCTTGTTTCCTCAATTGCAGTTTGTACTGTATTTTCGGTTTGCTGAGCTGGGTTTTCTCCTGAAACACTTACATCAGCATACTTCCATGTGCCGTTTTCATAAAGAATCACAACTTTTCCTTTCGAAGTAAGTGCGGTTTCCTGCGCGTTACCCAGTAAGGAAAAACCAAATGCTAAAAAGCAAATAACAATAATCTTTCTCATTTTAATTTTATTAAAAAGTTCTTATTGAAATGGACAATTTGTCCACTCAGAAAATTAAACGGTATAGTGGGTAGTTTGGTATCCTGACAATCCAAATTAATTGAATTGCAGGAAACGTTTGGTGATGTAACGAACCGGATAGCGCGAAGCAGCATAGCCAATTGAAACAACAGTTGTAAAGATGATAAAAATATCGGTAAAATGAATATCAACGGGATAGGAATCCATTATAAAAGCTCCGTTTCCTGATAGAGTAATCAAGCCAAATTTTATCTGTAAAAAGCAGATGAAAAGACCTAATCCTACACCAATAGCTGCACCTAACAGAGAGATCAGCCAACCTTCAAGCAGAAATATTTTTTGAATTGTTTTTTCTTCAGCCCCCATGCTTCTTAGCGTGGCAATGTCGTGTTTTTTATCCAAAATAAGCATGGTTAACGAACCAATTACATTGAAGGATGCAATGACAAGAATGAAACCTAAAATAAAGAAAATGGCCATTTTTTCCGATTGCATCATTTTAAATAGAACATCGTGCAGTTCGAATCGGTTTTTCACCTGAAAGTCATCGCCTAAAAGGGCTTGAATTTGTTTCTTTACATTTTCTACTTCATCCTGATTTTTAATGGAGAGCTCAATACTACTCACCTCATTCGTGTAGTCGAATAATTTTCTGGCAAAATTCAGAGGAACCAATACATATTGAGAATCAAAATCTTGTTGAATGGTAAAATATCCCGAAGGATACAGATACTCAGTTGAAAATGCATCCATTGGGTTCAGTCCCAATTTTGCATTGCGTTTGGGCACATAAAACTTAATGTAATTGGTAAAGGTGAGACCAACACCAAGATCCAGGGCAACACCGTAGCCAAGTACTGCGAACTGGTGTTTTCCACTATTTAGCAGAAATTTTCCCTCAACCATCATGGTGTCAATACCTGTCATTAAGGTAAACTCCTCATCTACACCTTTTATGATTGCGGGTCGTTGTTTGTTTCCGTATTTAAGAAGGGCATTTTCTTCCAGAACTTCGGAGTAGAAAACCACATTTTCCATTTTCCTGATTTGCTCAAAAGTAGAATCAGGGACAAAGGTTTTGCCTGTACTTGGAAGAATTTTTAAATCAGGATCGAAGCTGCCAAAAAGGTCACGAATCAATCCATCAAAGCCATTAAATACCGAAAGAACAATTACCAGAGCCATAGTTCCAATTGCAACACCAATAACCGATATCATCGAAATGACATTGATTACATTCTGTTTCTTTTTCGAAAACAGATAACGCCTGGCAATATGGAAGGGAAGGTTCAAGTAATTTACATTGACTTAAGAGAAGTTCTGCTGTTTGTGAGCTGTATTATGAAAGCAAGTTGCTTATGTTTTCGATATAATCTAACGAATCGTCAACAAAAAATGCCAGTTCAGGAACTATTCTAAGTTGTTTCCCAACCTTATTTCCAAGAATTCTGCGAACATTCTTTGTGTTCATCTTAATTAATTTCATCGTCTCTTCAGTTTCACTCGAAGGGAAAATGCTAAGATATACTTTTGCAAGCCCTAAATCCGGACTTATTCGAACAGTAGTAACCGAAATCATTTTACCACCAAAAAGATTTCTCGATTCCATCTGAAATATCTCACTTAAATCCTTTAGCAGCAATCTTGAAACTTTGCTTTGTCTTGTAGTTTCCATAAATAATTTTCTATTTTTTTTACAAAGATAGAATAAAAGTCTGTAAGAGTGGAAAAGTAGTAAAAGTCTTGAAAAGTAAAATGTGGATGGAATTAAATTAGTGCACTTTCCTTTCTTATTAATTCATCAGTCTTAATTTATAATTGAATAGCTACCTTTGCGCCTTATGGCTGATTTGTTTGAATATGGATATTGGGGATTGTTTGTGGCAAGCTTTTTAGCGGCTACCATATTGCCGTTTAGTTCCGAAGCCATTTTAAGCCTTTTTGTCTATTCTGGTTACGATATATCTGTAACCATTGCTGTTGCCAGCCTTGGGAATTGGCTGGGAGGGATGTTAACCTACTATTTAGGTTATTTGGGAAAGTGGGAGTGGATCGAAAAATTTCTTCGCATAAAGCAGGCTAAAACCGAAAAAACAATATTATTTCTTCAGAACAAAGGAAGTGCACTGGCCTTTTTTGCTTTTCTGCCTGTTGTTGGAGACATTATTCCTTTGGGATTGGGCTTATTGAGAAGTAAGCCTGTTTGGGTAGCTCTTTTTATGGCGGCAGGAAAATTGTGCCGGTATATTGTTTGGGCGTGGATTACACTGCAAATAATTAATGCATAAGCAAGACAAATAGGAATAAATCTTTTTCATATTAGCAGATTACCGCTATTTCAGGCCCTCAATATTTTTTTTGTTCGATTCGTTTCATAATTTTGGGGGATAATTTTTTAAAGTATAAACGGCTCAATGTAAGAGCCATTAATAAATCAGATCATGGATACAGTAGTTAGTGGAATTCGATCTACAGGAAATTTACACCTGGGGAACTATTTCGGAGCGATAAAGAATTTTGTGCAAATGCAGAACGATAACAATTGCTTTTTCTTTATAGCTGACTGGCATTCCTTGACTACACATCCGACTCCTGCTGATCTTCACGCAAATGTGAGAAGTGTTTTGGCCGAATATTTAGCATGCGGAATCGATCCTGAAAAGGCAACTATTTACGTTCAGAGTGATATTCCTGAAATTCCTGAACTGTATTTGTTGATGAACATGAATGCATATCTGGGAGAATTGGAACGAACTACTTCTTTTAAAGATAAAGCACGTAAAAGCCCTGAGAATGTGAATGCCGGTTTGTTAACCTATCCGGTTTTAATGGCGGCAGATATTTTAATTCACAAAGCGCAAAGAGTGCCGGTGGGGAAAGATCAGGAGCAGAATTTGGAAATGGCCCGTAAATTTGCAAAAAGATTTAACAATACATACGGCGAAGAAACTTTCCCAATTCCTCAGCCTTATTCGTTCACCGGAGAATTTGTGAAAATTCCTGGATTGGATGGATCCGGGAAAATGGGTAAATCGGAAGGAAATGCAATTGGCTTGGTCGAAGATCCAAAAGAGATTCGTAAAAAGGTAATGAAAGCAGTTTCGGACAGTGGTCCAACGGCTATGAATCAGGAAAAACCGGAAGCAATTCAAAACTTATTTACCCTAATGGATGTGGTTTCGACCAAAGATACTTGCGATTTTTTTAACGATAAGTATAACAACTGTGAGATTCGTTACGGCGATTTAAAAAAGCAGTTGGCCGAAGATATCATCAACTTTACAGCGCCCATAAGAGAGCGTTTTCTTGATATCTCTCAGGATGATGCTTACTTAAGGAAAGTAACTCAGCAAGGAGCAGAGAAAGCCCGCGAAAGCGCAGCTAAAACCCTTGAAGAGGTTCGCAGATTAATAGGTTTTCGTAAATTCTAAAAAGTACGATTATACAGATATAAAAAATGCCATTCCGTAAGGAGTGGCATTTCTTTTTCAGGGCGTTTCCCTTCGGGGCGGGCTTTCCGTTTTTACTCCTCGCTAATTTTATTGCTTCGCAAACAAAAAGCTGTGGGGTATCACTTCTCCCGATAGCTATCCCTTAGGTTTGCATAGCCAAGGTAACTGTTATATACATCTGTATCCTAGTTTTTACCACCACCAAGGTGGAATCCCAGCTTAATAGATGTGTGGTTGAAATCGTTAAAACGTTCGTTTTGGTTAAAAATCATGTTGTACTGCAGAGTCAAATCCAAATGCCCAAAACTGACACCAATTTTTGGAGCAATTCCAAACTTCGAACCCAGCTCAATTTCCGTAGTATTGTTCATTATTGTTTTGCTAATGGATCCTAACTCATAAATTCCAATGTCTACACCAGCAAAAGGGCGTAAATTACTGGTACTTACGTAGTAATCTATAGTTGATGCATAGCAGCTTATTGCTGATACATCCCGAAAATCGTCATCGGCAGCACCTATCGCAGTACGTTCATATTTTACACCTAACAGCAGGTTGTCATCCATGTGAAATTTTGAATTTACATAAAACCCGATACCAGCATCAAGTTCATTGCCACTGGGATTTGCAAAAGTTGCTCCCATATCAATACGAAAAGATCTAAAAGAGCCATAGCCATATTGTGCCTGTGCTATTCCAATAAACAGGGTGCAAATGATTATAAGACCAAGTGTTTTTTTCATAAGTAATAAGTTAATTAGCTATTTTGTTATTTTTAATAAGTGGAAAATTGTTTTGCCTTCTATTGATAATGGATATGCAGGTTGTTTTAATTTTATTGTACTGCATGAGTTCCGTGTTACGGGATATTTAAAAATAGGTTTATAATAAAAGCTTAATTTTTATGTGAAATATATCACAAGTTTAATTCTCCGGCACTGAGTAGGCGTAATTATTTATGGTTATTAGATTATTGTTTTTCAGAGAGTGTGATTTCTATGCGTTTACATATGCCTAAAATTTTTTAGTCTCCGTTCGCCTTTTAAATACGGACATCGTGCGAAATTTTAGATTTTTGATAATTTTGATTGATATTGGCAGAATAGCAAATATAAATAGGAGGTTTAGTGCCAAACTAAAACAGGGCTGGAATTTAGTTGATCAACGAAGTTGTATTTCTTAAAAAAGAATGAAATAACTTAGAATTTAGTTCTGTTTTAGCGATTCAAGATAATAAAGCTTAATTTTGCTTCATTAAACAGTAGGTAGAATTTTTGGGTTACTAGATGCAATCAAGTAGTTTTGCCTAACTTAATGTATGTAATTACAATCAAACTTCGATTTTTAAAATGAATATATTAATATTTCCAATCAGATTCTTATACAAACTATATTTCTTTCTTTATTTTGTAATAACATTATTGCTTTTTTATCCGGTATTTAAGTATTTGTTATCCAAAAAAGAACGTTTCCCAAAGGCTTTTAAGGTAATAAAAGTATATGCAAAGGTCTGGCTTTACGGATCAGGAATATTTCTTCGGGTGAAGGGAAGAGAGAATATAATTACCGATCAACCTTTTTTAATCTGCTCCAATCACAGCTCTTTTATCGATCCTGCAACATTGTATATTATTTTCGATCAGTACTTTGTGTTTACAGGTAAAAAAGAGATTGAAAAATGGCCTTTGTTTCACATCTTTTATACTTCCGGGATGAATATTTTGGTAGACAGACACAATCGTTTGGGGGCGCTTAAAAGTTTCAAGAAAATGATGGATGTAATTGCAGAGGGCTATCCATTGGTAATTTTGCCTGAAGGAACGATTCCTCAAAATGCTCCTAATTTGGGAGAATTTAAACCTGGGGCTGTATCCATCGCCATTCAAACGGGGATTCCGATATTGCCAATTACGCAAACCACCAATTGGAAAAGATTACAGCGGGGAACTATGTTTAAAGGCAATGCGAGTCCTGGTATTGCCGAGGTAATTATTCATCCGCTAATTCCAACTACAGGATTGACCAAACAAGATGCGGAAGCATTATCGGAAAAACTTCGGAACGTAATTAATGAACCATTGCAGGAAAAATACGGTATTTAGCCTTTAATAGGAATTGTGAAAAAGAACTGAGAACCAACAGCTTCTTCCGATTCCATCCATATCTCACCTCCGAGTAATTCTACATAGGCTTTGGTTATTGATAAGCCAAGACCGGAACCTTCAATTGCTTTCGCATTCTCAAGATCTACTCGAGTGAATCGTTCAAAGATGCTTTTTTGTACATTTTGTGGTATTCCGATTCCGGTATCTTTTACAGAGAACTCCAGTAAATCGTTCTTTTTTATACAGCCAAATGTAATTGAACCGGAATTTGTATATTTTATGGCATTATTAATTAAGTTGGTAAGAATAGAGGTCAACATTGTGTGATCAGTGAAGATGAGGGATTCTTCAACCGGCAGTATAGATCTAACCCTTAGTTTAATCTCTTTTTTATCAGCCTCGGGCAAGAAGAAAAGGAGTTGATTTTTGAGTAATTCTGTTACATTAACTTGCGAGATGCATTTAACTATTTGATTGGTTTCAATTTTCGAAATTTCAATAATAGCATTAATTGTTGCAAGCATTCGCTCACCGCTTTGGGATATTATTTTAATGTATTTTTCGCGTTTTTCGTCACTTATTTTTGGTGCACTTAACAAATCGGCGAACCCAAGGATACCATTCATTGGAGTCCGGATCTCATGACTCATATTGGCTAAAAAAGCTGTTTTCAATTTCTCACTTTCTTCCGCTTTTTCCTTGGCTGTAATTAGCTCATTTTCAATGTGTTTTTGTATGGTTAAATCGATGAAATTTGCCAGAAAGTCATTCCCCAATACAATTCCGGATATTAAAATTTGTTTAATACTTCCATCCTTACAGGTTATATCGTATATATCCGGAGTAATGTCTGTTTCATTTTTTATTCCATAGTCAACGGCTTTTTTCCAGTTGTCCATTACCCATTTTCGATATTCAGGATCAGGATATGCCAATTGCCACCAATTATCTAAGTGAGGAATATCATCCAGAGTATAGCCGAAAGTATTCAAAAAGCGATCGTTCAGGTATTTAATTTTACCGCTTGTGATGTTCATAAGACTAATAGGTATTGGAACCCGCTGAACAAAAGTTTTAAATTGACTTTCACTCTTTATTAATGCCTTTTGTGCTTCCTTTTGATCGGTTATGTCCCGGTGAACCAAGACAATGTGGGAGACTTTTTCAAAGTCATTTTTTATAGGGTACACACGGGTTCTTAGCCAGCGACTTTGGCTTTTATAAACAGAACCTGCTTCAATTTCTGATTTATACTGATAATCAGGAATATCTAGTGTTTCTCCGGCATAAGCACGCTTGATATAGTTTAACATGCCCGTTGAGTGAACCTGAGGACTTTTAAGAATATTAAATTTGAATAAAGTTATTTTTTTAGGGAATTGCCAAAGTTCTTCGTATGCTTTATTAACAGAAATTTGTAATCCATTTAAATCATATATTTCCACAGTAAATGGAGATTGCTCCATTAACAGTCTGTATCTTTCTTCGCTTTCTTTTAGTTTATCTTCTGCTTTTTTTCTTGCAGTGATGTCTTGAAAAACACAATAGGTTTGCTTAAATGAGCCATCGGGATGGCAACCGGTGCAGCCCTGTAGCGAGATGTATTTATATTGCCCTTTTTTGTGTCGAATCTTAAAGTGAACATCATTCACATAGCCACAATCCTTAAATTTTGGAAAATTGAAATCAAAAATATGCTGCCAATCAGGATGAAGAAATTCACCGTAATTTTTGCCAAGTACATCCTCTTTATTGTAGCCTAAAAAGTTTAGCCAGGTATTATTAACATCAATTATAAGGCCATCGCTATCTAAGGAGTGATAGGAAAGAGGAGCATTGTCGAAAAGAGTTTTGTATTTTTTCTCACTTTGTTTTAAGTTGTGATAATAACGCATGCGATTTATTGTATCCCCCAATCTTCTACTGATTTCAATAAATAATTTTTTTTCAAGTTGAGTCCATTCCCGTATTTTTGAGCACTCATGAACTCCAAACAAATAGTTTGTATTATTTATGTTTGTTACCGGAACAATCATTTCAGATTTAATAGTAAGCTTTTTAACATAGGGCTTGCTTTCTTCTGATTCTAAATAGGTTGAGGTGAAAACATCATTGGCGGGGTATTTTCTTTTTCCCAAAAGTTCTTGTTGATAATTAGTGATTAATTCGCTTGTGTCACTTATTGGAATGCATTTCATCTGGGATTTAACAACCTCAATAGGTGGCAATTGAAACTCCTTTTTTGTATCGATAGAAGTGAGAAAAAAGGCACGATCGGTTTTGAATACTTCCTGCACCACATTCAGTACATCAAAAATCATTTTTTTTATGTCTTTTGAAATAAGGGTAATCTGGTGTATTTTCTCAAGTGTATCAATGTAGGTGAAAAGATTTTGTTTCACCTCAATTTGTTCAGATATGTCCCGGGAAATACCTATTATAAGTTTGCTGCCGTTTTCATTTAACAAAGATATACTAACTTCAACGGGGAATGTAGAACCATCTTTTCGTTTGTGATAGGTAGTTAGTTTGTAATGTTTTTCACGATTCAGAATTGAGAAAAATTCGAGAACCTGCTCCTTGGTTTTGTATTCAGCATCAACATCATAAATAGATAGAGCAAGAAGCTCTTCTTTTGTGTATCCCAAATTAGTACAAGCCTGTTTGTTAACTTCAATCAACTTCCCATCAAGATTGGACAAATACATTGCGTCTCCTGAATTAAGGACTAATGATTGGTATAAATTGGCGTGCTTTTGGTCGGGGATGGTCATTGCACAATTCTTTTGGTTGAATTCTCACTAAGATACAAAAAAAACCTGCTAATCTGTTGTCTTGCAGCTTATTTTGTTGCATTCAATGCAATTGAATTCTTTGTTTTGCAGAGCTGATTATACATAAATGAACTCTATTAAGTAAAGGAACATTTTGGTATTAATATTTCAAGGCTAACTCTATCCCGTCAATTGCCCGAAAAGCACCTTCGGCTAAAGCTTCCATTTCATTTTCTCCCGGATAAACAAAGAAATCTGTAAGGTCTGAAACATATTCTTTTAAATCAGAAATGAAGTGCTCCGAATAGGCCACCCCACCAGTTATGATAACTCCATTCGCCTTGCATTTAAGAGCAACATGGTAAGCACCAATCTCTTTGGCTATTTGATAGACAAAAGCATCGTAAACCAGTTGTGCTTTTTCATTGCCTTCATCAATTAATTTGAAAACATCACGTAAATCATCAACACCTAAGTAGGCTTTCAGTCCACTATTTTTACTTAGCAATGTTTCAACCTCTTTTCGAGGCATGGAGTAACACAAATCCATAACGCCACGACTAGGCAAAGCTCCGGCCCGGTTAGGCGAGAAGGGTCCCATTCCCATTAAGGCATCGTTTACATCTACAATTTTGCCGCCATCAATTGCAGCAATGGAAATTCCACCACCCAAATGAGCAATTACATACTTGGCCTTTTCGAAAGGGATATTTTGTTGTTTTGCAATTTTACGGGCAGTCATTTTCATGTTTAAAGGATGCCCTCTTCTGTTTCGTTCAATGCCCGGCACACCTGATATACGTGCTTTTTCCCAAATGTTGCCCGCAGAAACAGGATCAACCGTAAAACTCTCATTCAGATTAAAATGTTTAGCCAGTTTATTGGCCAGCATACTTCCCAAATTTGAGGCATGATCGCCATATTTTCCAGTTTTGGCATCTTCAAGAAAGCTGTTGCTGATTTTGTAAGTTCCACCTTCAAGAGGTTTTACAATGCCGCCACGACCCACGATACCAACCACAATTGCATCCTTTTTTTTAAACATTTTGTCCAATACGGCTTCTACCATTTGGTAGCGGTATTCAAACTGATCGGTAACCTTATGAAACTGATCCAGTTCCTTTTGCGAATGGCGAATAATATGTTCATTAATAAGCTCTGATCTGTTGTATAATGCGATTTTAGTAGATGTTGACCCCGGGTTGATTACGATGACAATTTCCTTTGAATTCATAGAGTTGGAGAGTTGAGTTTAAGATGTGATTTTTGAAAGTACGAAAAGAAACTTAATCATGAAGTAATTCAAATTATTTTTTGGAATTTAAGTAGTGGTCAATAAGCCTTTTTTACTTTTCTCCATATTCTGTATCATATTTATGAATTCAATGGACTGCTGAGCTTTTTCAGGAATCTTCAGATATTTTGCCCATTTTGTCACAAATCCCTGCATTTTTTTAAAGATAAATGCTTCCATATCCAAAACACGATAAAAATCGATGAACTCGCATAATTGCAAAGCTTTCATGTATTTGTAAAGGCTTTCGGGAGCGTTATCTTATAAAAAAAGATATATTTGTATGGTATTAATTCGAAAGAAGGTTTAGTTATGGACAGAGAATTATTAATTGAAAAATATAATGTACCAGTACCTCGGTACACAAGTTACCCAACGGTTCCTTTTTGGGGAAATCAGCGACCGAAAGCAGGAGATTGGCTGCAGGTTGTGAAAAGGACTTTTGATGAATCAAATACTTCCAAAGGAATTAGTATTTATGTTCATTTGCCTTACTGCGAAAAACTCTGTACCTACTGTGCCTGTACAAAAGTGATTACCCGTAATCATGGTGTAGAAGATCAATACATAGATGCTTTGTTGAAGGAGTGGCAAATTTATCTGGATACCTTTCAGGAGCAGCCAATTATTCGGGAGCTTCATTTGGGAGGTGGAACGCCAACTTTTTTCCATCCTGAAAATCTGAAAAAATTAATCAATGGCCTGAAAAAGAATGCAAAACTGCATCCTAAGCATGAATTTAGCTTCGAAGGCCATCCGAATAATACCACCTGTGAGCATTTACAAGCTTTGTACGATGTTGGATTTCGCAGAGTGAGCTTTGGGGTTCAGGATTTCGATCCTGAGGTACAAAGGGTAATTAACCGTCCTCAAAGTTTCGAAACGGTTAAGGAAGTAACCATAGCTGCCCGTGAGATTGGTTACCATTCGGTAAACTTCGATTTAATTTACGGACTTCCAAAGCAAAAATTGACTTCGGTGAGTGATACTTTTGAGAAGGTAGCCGAGCTGAAACCCGATCGGATTGCTTACTATTCATACGCTCATGTGCCCTGGAAAACCAAAGGACAGCGGATATTTACCGATGCCGATATTCCGGATAGTGCAGAAAAACGTGCATTGTACGATTTGGGAAATGAGAAACTGGCAGAATTGGGCTACAGCGATGTAGGAATGGATCATTTTTCATTGCCTCACGACGAATTGTACATTGCCCGCGAAGCCAAGCGGCTGCACCGTAATTTTATGGGATACAACACTTCGCATACCGAATTGTTAATTGGTTTGGGAGCTTCTTCCATATCAGATGCTAAATATGCCTATGCACAAAATGTAAAGCTGATTAAGGCTTACGAAGAGGCCTCGATGAAAAGTGAGCTTGATTTGGAGAAAGGTTACTTCTTAAGCGATGAGGATGTGATTGTAAAGCGTGCGATATTGGATATTACTTGTCGTAGGGAATTGCTTTTTACAGATGCTTTAAAAGCATATTTGCCGGAAACGATTAAAGAGGAATTGCAGGTGTTAGCTGATGAAGGAATTATTACTGTTGATGATGAAAAATTGGTGGTAACCGATTTGGGTATGATCTTCCTAAGAAATATTGCTAAATTGTTTGATAACAAACTTCGTTACGCAAAAAGCGGAGAGAATAATATGTTTTCGAAGTCGATTTAAAGCAAGAATAAGATAGAAAAATCCGGTAGTTGCAATTGATTACCGGATTTTTTATGGGTTTTATTTTGCAACGAACAAATTAGAGCCATTTTTACTTGATTGGTTGTTCATATTTTCTTGCTGCCAATCAATTTGTACAACAATAAAAGATTACATATACTTTATAGATTATAAAACACTTATATTAGGTGTACCAAAATGCCGCTTAATTTTAAGTAGTAATCTGCATCCGTATTTTAGGATGCGGCACAGAAAATGGGAACGAAATTTCGCAAGGGAATTCAGCAAAGGTTCGGCAAAATCTTCTAAAACAATCACTATGAATTATGAAAATTATGCAAAGAACGTTCTCCTTTTTGGTCTGTTCCTGGTTATCTGTACCCTGTTCCAAAAAGTGAATGCACAAGAACTGACGAAAGAGGAATTCAAGGATTCGATTGGTAAAATACCGTATTTTTCTATCCATAAGGATAATTATTTCATTTCGGGCGTTCCCACCAATACGAGCATCAACAGGAATACGGCCAACGCAAAATACCAGATCAGTTTTAAGCAGATGATCTCAAGACATATAATGCCTTGGGACACTTATCTTTTTATGACCTACAGTCAAACGGCTTTTTGGGATATTTATGCGGAATCTTTACCCTTTAAAGCGATAGACTTTAACCCTACGATAAGCGTAGGCAGGGCTTTTTTTGATAAAAACCATAAACTGAAGGGCTTGGGTGTTTTGAGCTTAGAGCACGAATCAAACGGAAGGGACAGTATTTTCTCCAGAAGTTGGAATAGAATTAGTGTGGAATACACGACCAAAGTTAGTAGTAGGATTTCGGGAAAGATAAAAGCTTGGATACCATTTGGCTATAAATCAGGCAATCCGGATATTCTGGATTATCGGGGGCTTGGGGAACTAGAGCTTTCCTACGAGGCCGTTCCGAAACAACTTTACTTCGAAATTATGATGAGAAAAGGATTGAAGTGGGAGTTTACCGGTACTCTTCGTCCCCGAATTTATTATAATCCTTTCAAGAACAGGTCAAACCAGTATTTAATGCTGGAATGGTATGTTGGACAGGGAGAAGGTTTGGCTAATTACCAGAAATCTGTTAGTATGGTTCGATTAGGCTATGTAATAAAGAGCAATGAACTGAATTTTCTGAAAAGGAAAAGGTCGAGATAACTTATAGCCAAAAGATACTTTCGTTTCAACTTTATAGGATATTGAACCAATTATAATATTTTTTTAAAAATACTAAGCATATTTTTTTCTGAAATCTTAGAGCACGGGCACTATTAACTTGTGAGGAAATTAATTTATTCAGCTGAGCTAAAAGGGGAATCAATTGTCCGAAAAGTTTCAGAAATTACCTTACAGTTACATGAATGCATTTTGTTTGACCTTCCAAAAGAACGTAACATTTACCCTCATCCTGCATTTTAATTAATACGCGCAGTAATACATTTCGAAGGCGGTAGGTATAAACAGGTTTACTATTCCCTCTTTCAAAAAAACGTGTTTGCGAAATATCAAAGGTTCGGCCATAATAATGCGATGATTTATTTGGCGTAGCGTTTACATTGCTTCTGCGCAGCGATTTTTGATCTGCCAGGGTTCGTAATATGGATGTAACTGAAAACCGATATTTTCTCATTCCCAATTCTTCGAGTTGCTCGCAAAACTCTTCACCAAGCAGCTCTAAAAATTCTACGGCTGGTTCTTGCAGGTAAGGAAGTGAATTTGTTAAATGGGGTATTTCGTAGTACTTGTTGTCGGTTATTTTGTCGAGCTGATAACGGTTGCCAAACTCTTTGGCGTTTGTTTTATACTCGTCTTTTGAAAGCAAAGGCTTTTCCAACCCTTTGCTTCGGGCTACCTCAAGATGATAATTGTTATTATAACGGCGCAAGGCTCTGCTTTCATCTTTTGTTAGTATGGGAACAGGGATCTGGGCTTCGGTTTTGCCTTTAGGGCTTAAGCTTTTGACAAAAAATAGTAACAATATAATGGCTGCTGCCAGCACAGCAAGTAGCAGCGCTTTACGAACTTTAGGTTTTAATTTTCTTTTAGTCATCTCTAGGTTTTACGCACACAAAGCTAAAAAAAACAAACTTTATTTAATTTACAGACTGTCCTTTATTTTGTTGTAGGAATACTATCAGTCCACTATTCTTTCAAATGATGGTTTGCATTTTATGGTGTCATGAGCGGTTACGAGGCTATTTCCTGTCAAACCACGATGGAGTCGAGTGGACTGCAAGCTTTGATAGTTTTTCGTTGTATCTGAGTTGTTTATTGCAACATTCTTTACAAGTACATTCTACCTTATCTAATTTACAGTCAGATATATTTGTATTCTCCAAAAGTGTGAATCATGTAACTAACACACAAAATTATGTAATGATTTATTTGGCATTTAGCCCGATCTTTATAAGGTAAAATATTATTCACAACTGTATGGTCATTTGTGTCAATAAAATCTCACAACCTAAACATAACTTAGCTAAAGAGAAATTGGAATGAGCAGAAAATAATCTCAAAAAGAAATTCGCAGCAACGATATAAATTGGGTGAAGATTTTGCAACTATAAATGATAAACAGACTAAAAAACAAATTATGGGGAATATTCTTTATGTCATCGCGGTATTTTTGCTTATAGCATGGGGCATAGGCTTTATTGGTTATAATGCAGGTCAAATTATTCACATTCTTCTGGTAATTGCAATTATTTCAGTTATTCTGAGACTTGTTCAAGGTAGAAGAAAAATGTAATAAATTATTTGCAGTACATAATGCAATTAAAACGTTTAATCGCTTTGTGAAAAATTACAGAAAATAGGGAGTGTCGCCACCGGCATCCTTTATAATTTCTTAAATGTACTTTTTCAACTTTAATACACAATAATTAAATTTTATTTAAAACACCTTCGCTACATGAAAACACTTAAAATGAAAAGGGTTATGATTGCACTTGATTATGATCCAACAGCACAAAAAGTAGCTGAAATAGGTTTTACTTTAGCTGCAGCAATGAAAGCTGAAGTTATTCTGATGCATGTAATTACCGACATAATATACTATTCATCTGTGGCCTATTCCCCAATAATGGGATATACCGGTATGATGGCCATGAATCAAGTAAAAAAGGACAGTGCTGGAAGTTTAATGAATGCTTCAAATCATTTCCTTGATAAAATAAAAGATCACTTGGGTGATAAGGATATAAAAACCGTTGTTCAGGAGGGTGATTTTGCCGAATCAATAATAAATACGGCAAAAAAGCAAAATGCCGATATTATTGTAATGGGATCGCATAGTAAGAAATGGTTGGAAAATATTCTAATGGGAAGTGTGACTGAAAAAGTATTGCAAGAAAGCATTGTTCCGTTATTTATTGTTCCTACTAAAAAGCGGTAACAATCTCTTTTGGCTTGAATAGAGAAATAAAATAATTAACAAATTAAGATTCAAAACAATGAAAAATTCAATTTTATTCCTCGCGGGTATCTTCTTATTGACTGTCGCAATATTTTCCGGTTGCCAGTCATCCGACAAAAAAGTGAAAAATGCAGAAGCTAAAGTGCAGGATGCCAAAAAGGATTTGGTCGATTCAAAGAAAAACTTGTACGATATAAGGCTGGATACTATTAGTAACTATGAGCAATTCAAAATAGAAGCTGAAAAGATAATTCTTGCTCAGGAGGATAACATTAACGAAATTAAGGACAAACTGGCAAGTGAAAAAAAAGAAATCAATGCTGATTATAATAAAAAGTTGGAAGAGTTGGAAAACAAAAACAACGAATTAAAAAAGAAACTGGAAGACTATAAAGATGATGGACTGGACAAATGGAATGGTTTTAAAAATGAATTTAACCACGACATGAATAAATTGGGTAAAGCTTTTAACGATTTAACAGTTGAAAATATAAAATAAACATTTGATATTTTTAAATAAATTGAAAGATTATGAAAAATCTACTATATGTAATTGCTGGATTATTAATTCTAATCTGGATAATTATTTTTAAACCTTCATCAAGTGTTCATTTATGGCTTGTATTAGCGGGTCTAATTCTTTTAATCAGGATTGTATTCGATAAAAAATTATCAAATAAAAAATAAATTCAAATTGTAATCATATGAAACGTCTATGACAGGGATATTTTGACACACAGAGGCATAATTATTCCAGCATGGTAAGTTCCATATGGCAAATCAAAAACAAATTATAATCATATGAAAATCTCTAAGAAAAAATTAGGTGTTTGGATGGATCATACCATAGCTCACATAATAGAAATAAAAGAAAATACAATTGCATCAAGTACAGTTGAATCCTTATCTTCACAAGGCGAAAAACAAAACTTTGGTAAGGATGAAAGTCTGAAACACAATACTGAGCAAGATCAGCTTTCAGAATTTTACAAAAGACTAAGCACTGTTATAAGGGACTATTCAGAAGTAATACTATTTGGGCCAACCGATGCTAAAACAGAATTGTACAACTTATTAAAAGAGGACAGTCAATTTAATAACATTACTATTGACATTGAAACAACTGATAAATTAACAGAAAATCAGATGCATGCTTTTGTTAAAGAATATTTTGCAAAAGTTAGCTGACCACAAAAAAATGAATAGTGCTTCCAATCATTTAGTAAGCAAAGCTCATCGATTTACCAAATAGTGGCAAACATCGTATCCTGAACTGGTAAAATACTTTGAGGCATTAGGGTAAAAAAAACATCCTGAGCCAAAGCCTGAGATGTTTCTGCAGCAATTACCTGTTTTTATTATTCATATTGTTTTGCAGGCAGAACAATGGTTGAAATGGAACGGCCCGGCGATTGATAGTTGATTCTTTTGTTCTCAACATTTAGCTGCGATTGTTTTTTGCAGTTGCCATTTTCGTTGGTGCTGTATAGTTCAGCGCTGTTGGCAAGGGTTCGAAAAGCAGACAAATCGAATTGGAAGTTTTTTTGTGAGTCTGAATTGTTTACTGCAACAAGAACCAGTTCAGTTTTTTGAGGATTAAGGGCTGCCAGTACATCGCTATTGTCCGATTCAATGATATGATATCCTTGCTTAATAAATCGGGTAAACTGCATGCGAACGTAAAAATTCTTGACAAGATGGTAGGTTTCGTTTTTAAAATCAGCTCTAAAAAAACACCATGTATTGTTGTTTTCTTCCATCATCTGCCAATCGAGCCAGGCTGTTGGTTTCAGAATTCTCATATCGGCAATTAATTTCTGAGCCAATTGCAAATTAGTACCCAAATCAGTCGAAGAGTAGTCCGACGGACCTGTTTCGGATTGCCAGAAAGGCTTATCAAGGCGGCGCACAAGCTGGCTGACTTTTTTTCGTTCTTTGTCGGAGCCATTGTATGTATGCGTATTCAGCTGTCCCAACAGATCAACAACATTTCCATCTGCAATGTATTCCTCCAATTCGGTAATAAAGAGAGAAAGATTGGTTTCGTCGCAGACCGAAATTACGGTAGCAAGATGAGATTTTTTAAGCTTTGGATATAGAATTTTCAGAAGCTTAATTTGAGACTTTACACTAAAATGACAACCTTCCTGACTTCCCAAATTGTTCCAGTAGCCGGTTAAGGGTTCGTTGAAGGGTTCAAGTGTTTTAAATTCAATATGGAGTGAATCTTTGTAAAATTTGCACACATCAATTAGGTAATCGCAAAATTGATTGTAATACTTACGATTCAAATTGTCGTGCAGAGCATTCTCATTTCCTGCCGAACAGCCACTATATGTCATCCAATAGGGAGCCGAGTTCGAAAAAGCTTCAAAAACAGCATCGGGTCTTTTTTCCTTAATTTTCAACATGATTTTTCTTTGTCCTGCATCAGCAGACCAATCGTAAGGAGAAGTTTCACTTGCCTTAAAACCCTGCATTTCGGCCCGAAGGCCTTTCCCAAAAGCCATGTGCCCGGGTGTGTTTTCGGTAGAGTAGTGTGCAGGATTGTCACCGCCGCCAATGTTATAGCGAAACACATTCATGTTTAATTCGTTGGGTGATGTAATGTAATTTACAATCTCATCAATTGCTTCTTCGTTTTGCCATTGCCCAAGCATGTGCGCCCACCAGCATAAGGACGATCCCCAGCCCTCAACAGTTTGCTGTTCTTTATCCGGCGATATTTTAACTAAGCTTTGCGATTGTACCGATACACAACTAATCAGTACTGCATAAAGCATTATCAGGCTTGTTTTTAGTCTGTTGTTCATTTCTTTTTTTTAGTATTCTCAGATCGGGCCAGGGCATTCCGGCAATAATTTTGCCCCGCTTTTAATTGCCGGCTTTAAATTTATCAAATAATAGTAAACATATGTGTTTCTATATCCCGGATTGGTAAAATACGTTGAGGCATTAGGGTAAAAAAAACATCCCGGGCCAAAGCCTGAGATGTTTTTTCTGTTTTTTTCCTGTTTGTTGAAATTACCGTACAGTTGCATGAATGCACTTTGTTTAACCTTCCAAAAGAACGTAACATTTGCCTTCATCCTGAATTTTAATTAATACGCGCAGTAATATATTTCGAAGGCGGCAGGTATAAACAGGTTTACTGTTCTTTCTTATCTAATAATGTAAATATAAAGGTGGTGTGAAAGCCTCTCCCTGCTAGTGATTACTAGCGGGTTGGGCTATTCGACTAGGCATTGTTTATTCAACTATATCATTAAGTGCTCTAAATAAATTTAGAGGATATTCAGCTATTCGATTACATAAGTATAAATACCATTCATGACCATATACAAAATACAATTTCGTCATATAGCCCTCTTTTTTCAATTTGATAAGTTGTTCTGTTTGGATTCCATAAAGACTCTCAAATTCGTATAATTCATTATCTGGATTATACTTATCTATCAATATTTTTGCTTCTTGTTGAATTTCGTGATGATGCGTAGCTATAGAGCATTTATGGTTCTTAGATAAAAGCTGGTCAACATAGTCCAAATATCTGGCATCTAGCTTTTTTCCTCTTGGAATCGAATGTCCTTCAGGAGTATAGAAGGCACCCTTGACTATTCTAATCCGTCCGTCCTCTCGGATTAAGTCTTGAAAATCATCTTTTGATCTGTATAAATAAGCTTGTAGTGTAATAGCTAAATTAGGGTACTTTTTGGAAGCTTTTTTATAAGTTTCTATCACCATATCAGTTCTTTCAACTCCTTCTGCACTTATAATAATTTCGATATCATTCTGAGCAGCTTCACATATTTGGTATAATTTATTTAGACAAAGATCCGATGAAATAGCTAAACCAATATGTGATAAGTCTAAGGAGATTGTTGAATTCAGATTTTGCTTTCTAATTCCTTGCACAATTCTTATAAACTCTTGAGTAGCTTGATTAACTTCATTTTCTGTTTTAATATTCTCCCCCATAAATTCTATGGAACACTTGAATCCATTGTTATTTTCTTTTAAAACTTTTGGAATCGTTTCTTCCAATGTTTCACCACCTATATATCGATTTGCCGCTTTTCTCAAAATTTGATATAAAGGTTTGTTGTTCAAAAGGTACTCTTTTGCATTTTTATCAAGAGCTATTTTTTTTAAAGCACTAGATCCCATTAATAATAATTCGTCCATAAACTTTCCTTTCAATAATGCCTAACGTTGATAATAAGAGGCGTTGGCCGATTAAAAAAACCGAACCTCCGAAATACTACTTAGCCGTAACTTTTGTTTTGGTTATAATTTATTCTTTTCACTAACCGATACAAAAGTTTCGGCGATTTTATTTAAAGTGCTAAACTTCCGAACTTATGCTGACAGCCTATGCCCTTTATTTTTTTTTGTGCCTTGAATGGTAAATTTAGTAAAAGTTCTTTTGTGTAGTTAATCATTATGAAAGAAAGTCCGGAGGGTGTAGGTCCCTTATGCATTGGGGTTACTCCTGGAAGCATTAGTCCCGAGGCCTCGAGCAGGTGGTTGGGCTACGGCGAAGCCATCATGAACGCCAGAAATAACACATATGGTGAATAAAGTCCAATTTTAAGAACGACCATTACGCTTGAAAGGTTGAAAAAATGGGTTATTGTTTATATTAATTAGGAAGTAGTCCACTCTTCAATCGAAAAGTATACCACTATTTATTCACAAGATGAACAAAATTTGTTCATTGCAAAATGATAAGTATGTATACAAAACAGGAAATTATCATCCGTAGTTATCGTCCTGATAAGAATGCCATTGCAGCTGTGAATGAAGTCAGATACTTACAGCGCTAAAGCAACGTCTGTCAGCATGTGGCTTAACTGCCCATCCTGAAAAGACGAAGTTAGTGTATTGTAAGAAATCAGGTAGAAACCGAAAGGGTTATCCCGTACAATTCGATTTTCTTGGATTTAGTTTTCGTCCCATACATATGAAATTGAAACGGGGCGGAAGCTTTCTTCAATTTGATTGTATCATGAGTCGAAAATCAAAAGTGAGACTTACCCGTGTTCTGCGCGATTTAAAATTTCACAATAAAAGTCAGCACACAATTCAAGATTTGGCAATATTGCTCAATCCTAAAATACGTGGCTGGTTAAATTATTATGGAAGAATTCATCGACGGTGCATGAAACCCGTGTTTTATTATCTACATCATCGTCTGATAAAGTGGATATTGAACAAATACAAAGGCTTTAAGCGTAGCAAGGTGAAAGCTGTGAGATGGTTAAGGCGTATCTGTAATTGTTATCCCAATCTATTTTATCATTGGACATTAGGCTATCAGTTAACCTAAAATTGAATTGACTGCATAATAAGAGCCGTATGAAACGAAGTTCGGCGAAGCCAATTGAGAGATTCACGTACGGTTCTGTGAGAAGTTAGGGGTGAATTGAAAATCGACGAAGTCAAATTCCCCTAGCTTACTCGACTATGGGCTGGGTTTTATTCTTTCAATCCATTCAATATTAAAGTCTTATCCCAAAATTATCGTATGTAAATATTCCACTCCCGTGTTTTAATTTTCCTTTTTCGTACAATTCGGAAAAAGCATTGTCCATATCTTTAATAATCGACAAAGGAACATTCAAATCGTGATGTGCAGGGAAAATTTTCTTTATCGGTAGCGACAACAATTTTTTTATTGAATTCATATAAGCAATAGGGTCTGTTGACGGAAAATCTGCAAACAATACATCCATATAAATCAAATCTCCGGTATATAAATAGCCCTTATCTTTTTCAAAAAAGCACATATGTCCCGGTGAATGTCCGGGAGTATGCAAAACCTGGATTGTTCGTCCTCCCAATTCAATTGTATCGTTATCTTTTAGCAGTCTTGTCGGAATCCCTTTAAAAAGGTTGTAATCGTTAACATCAAAATCTTTTGGGAAATCGCACGGTTCTTCTATCAAAAAGTTTCTAACCTGTTCTATAGTCAATGGAAATCCTCCATTTATCCATTCAGTTTCTGCTTCGTGTACATAAAAGTCTGGAAAATATTTATGTCCGCCAAAATGGTCATAGTGTACGTGTGTTGTAACTACTGTAACAGGTTTATTTGTCAGTTTTTGAACTTGCTCCAAAATATTTTCAACTCCAAGTCCCGTATCAATTAATAAACATTTCTCTGTTCCATTTAGCACATAACAATGAGTTTCTTCCCAATGTTTATATTCACTTATTATTGATGTGTTGTCATCAATCTTTTCAATTGTAAACCAGTCGTTTTTGTTGTTAGTAATCATTCTAATTTCTCCTTTACCTGCAAACTGTTTTATAATTAACGTGTTAAAGGTTCCATTCTTTTCAAGTTGCTAAGCTGGAACACTGGTTTGAACCTATTGTTTTTAATGCGCCATCGGTGCAGAATAAAGCACAAAAGTCACGTATTCACTTTTTAACCTATACATTATATAAATATTAGTCGCAGTTTATATTTTTTATTCAAATAGTCTTTTATCAACTTCTGCAAAATTTCTTATTTGCTGATAGCTCCAATCACTATAATCATCATTATTAGAATTTACAATTATAATTTTTGCAACTTTTGCATTTTCTGCTGATTTTATTCCTGAAATAGAATCTTCAAAAACAAGCGTTTCATTTCCTGATAATCCCATTACATTCATAGCTTTATTAAATATTTGAGGGTCAGGTTTACTCTTCATTTTGCCATTGTTAAATATCACTTCTGTCCTATCAAAAAAAGAATCCAGTTTTAAATGGTCAAAATAAAAATCTACATTATCAATTTCGGATGCTGTTGCTATTACAAAAGGTATATTTTTTCCTTTGAGATAATTAAAGAAATCTATTGCCCCAGGTGCTAATTGCATATTTGTTTGCAAACATAGTTCTTGATATATTTTCTCTTTTTCTTTGCCAAATTTATTAATATCTTCTTTTAAAAGTTGCCTTTGAAATAAGCCGTTCAAGATATCTCTATTGTTTTTTCCGTGTATTTTCTCATTTTTTTCTTTGTCTGACAATTTTAAATTATGTCTTTCTAAAAAAATATCCCACGCTTTATTGTGAAGTGCAGTATCCCAAAATAATGTTCCATTAAAATCAAAAATCACACCTTTTATTTTCATAATTTCCTATATATTTTTTTAAAATCTGTTCTTTTTATCGTTCGTAAATTTGACCGTTGCCCATAACGGGCTTGCCATGTGTTTTGCGGGCTTTCGAAGCATTTCACTTTCAAATCTGCATTTAGCCAAAACTTTGATTTAAATTAATTCAAATTATAAATTGACAAATCAAAGATTTGGCGGTGTTACAACGAAGAACTGCGATTGATTTACCCGCTAAACCCCGCATTACATATAGCTTTTGTTGTAGCCAGTTCCTTTACATATAAAATTGAGAAACAACTCCATCTGTTAGATCATCAAAGGTCATAATTTCAATATCCCTATAATCATCAATTATTTCTTTCCATTCATCACTGGAAAATTCCCATCTTCTACCAACCACTAAAACTCTTTTTGGATACCTTACTTTAATACCATGTTTTTTCTCAACCCAATTCCTGTTGTTTGGGTCTTCAAAATATTCTTTATAAACTCTTGTTTGAGAAATGTAGGAGTTAATTTCTGCCGAAAAGGTTTCTCTATTTGTCCTTCCAACTATTGTATGAGATTTTAATTTTGGAAGTTTAAATTCAACAATATCAGCGTAACCATTGGGTCTTACTATAAAGAAGTCAGGTTGAATGCCCTTTCTATTTTCAGATTGCCATTCACAGATCAATTGTGGATGAATTTCTGTTGCTAAAAATCCCATTGTTAAAATGAAAAGGTTTATATGTTTCTCCAAAAAACTAGTTAGTTGTGTTTCACTTGTTTTATTATTCCCAATTAGTTCCAAAAAACGATTAATTTGAGGAAGTTTTGTGAATTTAAAATCTTCCTTAGAAGGTAATGGATATACAAAGTGTGCATCATGTTCAATTAATTGACTTATTTCATTTAGGGAAACAGTAATCGAATAGGCTTCGTCTGTTTCATCGGTAATCTTTAGAGGGAGAAAGTCAATCCATTTTATGTGCCTAGTTTTTAATCCTGTTTCATCTGCATCAAAAAACCGCCCATTAACAATTCTACAAAACTGTCCTTCTTGAATATAAAAACCGGGAGAGTTTATTCCCATTATGGAATTCTGTGCCATCCAATTCCATTTAAGTTCAATTAGTTTATCCATGCCTCTATTAGTAGGCAAAACCCAATCATCAGAATAAGGAGGTAATGGTAAATTAAAATCCCCCATAGTACTATCATATTTAAATCCTATTATATCTTCGAACAGGTTAGTTTCTGAGGCTGTGTAGTCATAATAAGACACTTTGACAATTTTATTACTTGGTAATTTATTCGTCGATTCTTTCCCAAAATATTCAATAGCTAAATGTGTCTTACCTATGTAAAGAACAATTTGATCCTGTTCAAGAAGCAAGGCTGGAAATGTCTTTTCTAATTGAGGTTGCTCTTGTAAATATTTATACAATGGATGCCAATATTTTTCACCTATACCATTCATTAAAGACTGAACAAAATCGTTCCCTTCTAGTGGTTCCATCTTAAGTTTATCATTTAGTTTCATTTAATTCTGACTAACAGAAATTTCTCACTTTTAATCACCTCATAAAATCTCAACCGTTAGTTTGAAAAATAAATGGTTTGACTATAGGGGGAATTGGCTACAACGTTTGGCGGTAAGAAATCGTTGCGCACTTAAAAGCGTTTCAGTATCAAGCCGCTAAGCCGTTTATTAAATGTTATAATGTTGCAATTTAGCGCTTTCTGCGCAATGTTTTTTACCGCGTGTGTGTGCCTTGAATGGTAAATTTAATAAAAGTTCTTTTATAATGTTAAGTTTTATAAAAGAAAGTCCAGAGGGTGTAAGTCCCTTATGCACTGGGGTGACTCCTGGAAGCATTAGCAAGTGGCAAGGTGGTTTGGGGTGACCCATGCACTGAA
>NZ_JAUCMW010000015.1 GCF_030372765.1 Labilibaculum sp. K2S
GTCGACGCCAACTTTTAAAAGAGTCTTGTTCCACAATGGAATGAGACTCTTTTTTGTTATAATATTTTTTTGTGCCGGAGTGGTCCGGTACAATATAGAAGCGTATATTTTTTTATTGATGCAAGTCAAAAAAGGATCAAAATAATTAAGGTGTTTATTGCAGCAAGGTTCCACCTCTAACCATTCCGAACAGAGAAGTTAAGCTTGTTAGCGCCGATGGTACTGCCGGTGGTGGGAGAGTAGGTCGATGCCAACTTTTAAAAGAGTCTTATTCCATTGTGGAACAAGACTCTTTTTTTTGAAGTCGTGTCTGTGCGAAATAACTTAGTTTAAGAAAGTATTTATTCGGATTAAGATATTATAATATTTATTGGAAGTTGAAACAAAGACATCTATTTATTTGATGCTTTACTCTGTGGATTGTGTTTCTATTTTTGATTGGAAAAACAGTTAAGTTCTTATACTTTGTGCACATCAATAAAATGCAATAGAACATTGATGGGATACCATAGATAAAGACTATAAAACCAAAAGAGAAGCAAGAAATGCACTATTGAGAACTTTTTAAAGCAATTTTCAGCATTTCTTTAATAGTCTCAGATTGATATTTTCACAAGTTAAGGACAAAGGTGTTGCCTATGCTAAACTTGCCAGATGGTGTAATCAGGTTGAAGAAACATGATTGAAATATTTTCGGGTAGTTCCAACATCATACAAACCCATTACATTGGAATCCTAAACCATTTCGATAATCGGAGCACAAATGCTTCAGCTGAATCTTTTAATGCCAAAATTAAAGCTTTTAGGTCATCACTGAGAGGGGGAGAGATATATCTTCCTGTTTTTGGGTGGCTAAAATATATGCCTAAATAAAGATACTCTATCTAGAATCTGAATTGATCCCTGAATTGATCCCAGATTGTTGTAGATAAAAAAAGCAGCTACAACATTGTTGTAACTGCTTAATATTGGGGGTGGGCCCACATGGGCTTGAACCATGGACCCCCTGATTATGAGTCAGGTGCTCTAACCAGCTGAGCTATAGGCCCGATGAAAACAAGACGATAAAAGTATTTTATTTACCTTTGTTTTGCGAGTGCAATGTTACATATTTGTATTGAATTATTCAATATTTGAAACCACTTTTTTTATGCAAAAATACAATTCAATCCCAAATATAGTTTTCGATTTTGGTGGTGTGCTTCTTAATATTAATACTGATCAGGCAGTTAAGAGTTTTAAAGAAATTGGACTGACTGATATTGGTTTGGTAAAAAAAGAATATCAAACCAATGGTTTGTTTGATCGTTTGGAAAAAGGCATTATAAATGCAGATCAGTTTAGACTTGAAATCCGTGAGCACATTCTCGGGGAGGTTACCGATGAACAAATTGATAGGGCGTGGAATTCCATGCTTCTAGACCTACCTTATGAGCGTTTAGAGGTACTTGAAAAGCTTAAAAAGAATCATAGGATATTTCTCTTGAGCAATACAAATATCATTCATTGGGAAGCTTATATGGAAATGATTAAAAATGTTCATGGTGTCTGTCTTTCCGATTTCTTCGAAAAAGATTATTATTCCCATAACATGGGATTGAGAAAACCGGATCCTAAGATTTATACAACTCTTCTTAAAAAAGAAGGATTGATTGCTTCAGATACTTTATTTATTGATGATATGCTTGTTAATATTGAAGCGGCTCAATCGGTAGGTATGAAAGCACACTATTTGAATTTGGAAAAAGGAGAAACGATTCTTGATTTATTTTAAAATAAAGGCAAATTATTTTTTGCGGAAACTTCCCATTGTATTGTCGTAATTGATGTAATACAATCCATTTTGCAGCTCTTCCAATTTTATTTTATTGCCAAAGCCTTTAAACACAATATTTCCATAGTTATCGTATATCTCGTAAAGAGTTTCATAGGTGAATAGTAATTCATCTTTTACTTTCTCGGGGCCAAATGTAATTGCTGGTAATGTAGATTGATATTTAATATCTGAGGAATAATTAGGAGTTCCTGTATAATCGACCTGATAAATTCTGAAAATATTTTCTCCCGAATGCGGGCGGACATTCAGTTGATATTTATTTAATTGAGGGGTTCCAATACCTTCCACTTCACCAATTGTGATCCATTTGTTCCAACGATATTGTTGCACGATAAATGGCAATGAGCCTCGTTCATCTTTAGTAGCCCAATTCAGGACTCCTTTTTTGTCGATTACAGCACTTTGCAGGTTGAATGAACTTACAGGTTTAATGGCTTCTGGATTAATGATTTTAGGCAAACATCCATTTTTGTAATGGAGTGTAATATTTATTTTTTCGCCTATTGAAAAATTAAATTTAGATAAATCAACTTCAAAAGCACTACTGTTAATTTCATCAGCTGAGTTCATACCATTCACAGTTACCTCGTACACACAAAACCCTACACCTGAATCTGAAAATGGATTCATTACATAGACATTCTTGCCTAGAAAAATTCCACTTAGTTCGAGTTTATCTCCGTAAGTAAAATTAAAAAGGAAGAGAAAAATGAGTAGTATGACTTTGTTCTTCACTATGTAAAATAATATTGATCTAACTGCAAGATACTAAAACAAAGACTGATAAAAAAAAGTTTAAAATGTATTATTTATGAATCCAATCTCCATGTGCTTTAATGATCTCTGTAAGTTCATGAATGGCATTTTCACTCGGTATATTTTTCTTAATTAATTCCCGGTTTTTGTACAATGATACTTTTCCCGGTCCGGCTCCTACATAACCATAATCAACATCGCCCATTTCGCCGGGACCATTTACAATACATCCCATTACAGCTATTTTCAGATGGGTTAAGTGTGAAAATTGTTTTTTTACTTCCGCAACAACATCCTGAAGTTGGAAAAGTGTTCTTCCGCAACCAGGACAGGAGACAAATTCCGTTTTGCTTGTTCTTACCCTCGATGCCTGTAAAATTCCAAATGCTGTAGAATTTAGGTCTTCATGGGATATATTTCCCTTGTTATCAAGCCAGATCCCATTCCCAAATCCATCAAAATACAAACTCCCCAAATCAGCAGAAGCTTTTAAATGAATATCTTCCAGTTTTGATTCTTCGAATGATCTCTTAAAAATTAGGGGTGCTTTACATTTCGATTGGACCAAACGAAAGGCAAATGCTCTCTGTTCTGCAAATGCATTTTGATGCATTGATGAGCAGACCAAAACTACTTTTGGATTATCAATAAGCTTTTGAACGAATTCATCCGATAAGTCTGTATATGTGCATTCAACAAAAAAGATACTGCTGTGAAAATGGGCTAAATTAGCGTTTGTAAATTGATTTGCCTGAAACAGAGGATAAGTGTTTTCAGCATAATTATTGGCCATTTCCCAACATTCCTGATCTACAATTATTCCTAATTCTTTTGGGTAATCGGCAAAAATGGCATCGAAACCATTTACAAACAAATAATCGCTGGCTAACTTGCCTTTCTCCCATTCAAATGTATCTTCGTTTAAGATGTATCCGGCTTTTTCAGGTAGATCAGTAGTTATATATTTTTCATGACTTGCATCCGTAACCACCACAGGAACTTTTTGACTTCCAATATTCTCAATCAGAGATGTGGATCTTTTATAAAAATCAAAGAGATTGATGTTTGTATTTTTAACCGGAACAATTGGTGTATGACCAACTTTTTTGGCAACGTAATCGACTAGTATTTTTCCTACCGGAGATTCTATTTCCGGATCTTCGGTAAGTGATATCCGAATGGTATCGCCAATTCCATCATTTAAAAGAGCTCCTGTTCCAACGGCTGATTTTATTCGGCCATCTTCACCTTCACCAGCTTCGGTTACACCTAAATGCAGGGGATAATGCATTTTCTCATTCTCCATTTCACAAATCAGCAAACGAACGGTTTTCACCATCATTACCGTATTGCTCGATTTAATCGATATGGCAATATCATGAAAATTCTGATCCTCACAAATCCTGAGAAATTCTAAAGTAGCTTCTACCATACCTCGTGGCGTGTCGCCATATCTGCTCATGATTCTATCAGACAAAGATCCATGGTTGGTTCCAATTCTAATAGCGGTATTGTTTTCCTTGCAAATGCGAAGTAAGGGAATGAATTTATCTTTTATTTTTTCAAGGTCTTCCTGATATTTAGTTTCTCCATAGTCAGTAGTCGTAAAATCGGCTCGTTTATCAACAAAATTCCCCGGATTGATACGTACTTTATCAACATATTTTGCAGCAATTAATGCAGCAGCAGGATTAAAATGAATATCAGCAACCAAAGGAGTATTGTATCCTCTTTTTACCAATTCTTCTTTGATGAATTTCAGGTTTTCCGCCTCTTTTGTTCCTTGGGCAGTTAATCGAACGTATTCTGCTCCCGATTCTATCATTCTGATGGATTGTTCAATACTCGCTTCAATATTATTGGTATCTGTGTTGGTCATCGATTGAATTCGAATTGGGTTTGTGCCACCCAGCGCGGTGTTTCCAATTTTTGATTCTGATGATATACGACGGGAGTAGTTAAACAGATCTTTGCAAAAAAGTTGATGTTTCAAGAAACTCATTTTTTAGGTTTTAGTATTGAAACACAAAGGTAAGTGATAAATTTTATAAATTTGGTGAACCTTTGGCACGAAGCTTTGCAAGAAATGCAATAATTTACTCTGAGAAACTTTGTGTTGCACTTGGCGACTCCTTTGTGGTAAAAATGAAACAGATTATATGTCAGTAAAAGTTCAGGAAGTAAGCAAATTATACGGTAAACAAAAAGCTTTGGACAATTTGAGCTTTGAAATTAATCAAGGCGAAATTGTTGGATTCTTAGGGCCCAATGGTGCCGGAAAATCCACAATGATGAAAATTATTACTGGTTATATTCCTCAAACTTCGGGATTGGTGGAGGTAAACGGACTGGACATTAGTACGGATTCGCTTGAAATTAGAAGGCAAATTGGTTATTTGCCCGAACACAATCCATTGTATTTGGAGATGTATGTGAAAGAATATCTCGGTCATGTGGCATCTATTTATAAATTGGGTAAAAGTAAGGCAAAGAGAATTGCCGAAATGATTGATTTAACTGGCTTAGGCGCCGAACAGAATAAAAAAATTGCTTCTCTTTCGAAAGGATATCGCCAAAGAGTAGGAATTGCTCAGGCCTTAATTCATGATCCGAAAGTGCTGATATTGGATGAGCCGACTACCGGATTGGATCCAAATCAGTTGCTGGAAATTCGAAAATTAATTATTGATATAGGCAGGGAAAAAACGGTGATGCTTTCGACGCATATCATGCAGGAAGTAGAAGCTTGTTGCCAGCGGGTTCTAATTGTAAATAAAGGAAAGTTAGTGGCCGATCGGAATATAGATTTTCTTTCTTCCACAAAATCATCTCAGATGGTCGAAGTTGAATTCGCGTCTGAAGTTTCCATTGATTTGTTGCAGCAAATCAATGGAGTTGATCAATTGGAAGCAATTGGCAATAATCGTTTTTCGCTGGTTTCCCAAACAGATATCCGTAAAGATGTATTTCAATTTGCCGTATCTAAAAGTCTGGTGATTTTAGAGATGACTACTCAGGTGAAAAATTTAGAAGATATTTTCCATGAACTCACTTTGTGATTTTATTTGTTTTGATGTAGCTTTAAGTTTACAGAAAAAAAAATATGAAAGAAAATGAGATTACCGAAAAGATAATTAAGGCTGCAATGAAAGTACATACCCTTCTTGGGCTTGGATTATTAGAATCAGCATATCATGAATGCCTGTTTTACGAATTACAAAAAGCAGGTTTAAAAGTAGAGAAAGAAAAAGCTCTTCCTATAAGTTATGATGGAGTAAAACTGGATTGTGGTTATCGACTTGATTTATTTGTGGAGGATCAGGTTATTGTTGAGTTAAAATCAATTGACTCATTTAAGGATATTCATTTAGCACAAACACTAACCTATTTAAAACTTGCCAATAGAAGACTTGGGCTGATGATTAATTTCAACGTTGAAAAGTTAAAGTACGGAATAAAAAGAGTTGTTAATGGTTATTAATGCTCTTCAGTGGTTTTTCTGTAAAAAAATCTACCACAGAGAAAAAAAAAGAATCAGTTTAATTCTCAGACTTCTTCTTCTTCTATTTTTTCAAAGTATTGTTCTACCTCTGTGTCCCTCAGTGCTCTATGCGGTAAAATGTTGGTTTGTACTTAGCTTCACTTTCTTTAAAAAAGCCGACCATAGAGAACACGGAGTACCACAGAAAAAAAGAATCAGTTTAATTCTCAGACTTCTTCTTCTATTTTTTCAAAGTATTGTTCTACCTCTTTGTCCCTCAGTGCTCTCTGTGGTAAAAGCTTGGTTTGTAATTAGCCACCATTCTGTAAAAAAAGCCGACAACAGAGAATACGGAGTACCACAGAGAAAAAAACGAATCGGTTTAATTCTTATGTCTCTGTGGTAAAAATAGAAATCCTCACTATAATTAAGACTTACAGCTCTTTATTGGCTTGGAAGTCCCTGTTTTTCAGTTGAAGCTTTTGTTAAAATGTTGTAAAAGTGGGGCTTTAGTTTTGTTTCTTTCCGAAATAATACTTTCCTTTGCCCCGAAATAAGTGGAAAGATTTGGCTGCTTGCAACCACAGAAAAAAATGCTAAATGGTAAACTATATGCTTTTCTGCATGTAGACAACCAACCATTGCTTTCCTGTATCGTGTACATCATTATTTAGTTAATGATCTTAAACAACATTACCTGTCGGTTTCATTGATGCAATTGATGATACCGGCATTACAACTAATTATTATTAAATATTATGGGATATTTATTCACATCAGAATCAGTTTCTGAAGGACATCCGGATAAGGTTTCTGATCAAATTTCAGATGCTTTATTAGATAAGTTTTTGGCTTTCGATCCAAACTCAAAAGTTGCTTTGGAAACCTTGGTTACTACCGGACAGGTGGTTCTTGCCGGTGAAGTAAAAACCAAAACCTATATCGATGCTCAGGAAGTAGCACGTGAGGTAATTAACCGCATTGGTTATACCAAAAGTGAATACCAGTTCGACGGCACCTCATGTGGTGTATTGTCTGCAATTCACGAACAATCAGCCGATATTAATCGTGGCGTAGATCGTGAAGATCCAATGACACAGGGAGCAGGCGACCAGGGAATGATGTTTGGTTATGCTTGTAAGGAAACAGATGACTATATGCCTTTGGCTCTTGAGCTGTCGCATCGTTTGTTAATAGAGTTGGCCGCCATTCGTCGCCAGGGAAGAGAAATGACCTACCTTCGTCCCGATTCAAAATCGCAGGTTACCATTCAGTACGCCGACGATGATACCATCGAAAGAGTACACACTATTGTGGTTTCTACTCAGCACGATGATTTTGGCCCGAATGATGAATTGATGCTGGCAAAAATTAAGAAAGACGTTCGCAATATTTTGATTCCACGTGTAATTAAGCAATTGCCTGAGCGTATTCAGGCGATGTTCGATGAAAACTTTATTTTGCACGTAAATCCAACAGGAAAATTCGTAATTGGCGGACCTCACGGCGATACCGGTTTAACGGGCCGTAAGATAATTGTTGATACCTATGGCGGAAAAGGTGCTCACGGTGGTGGCGCATTCTCAGGAAAAGATCCTTCGAAAGTTGACCGTTCGGCGGCCTATGCTGCCCGTCACATTGCCAAGAATTTAGTAGCTGCAGGAGTCGCTGATGAATTGTTGGTTCAGCTTTCATACGCAATTGGTGTTGCCGAGCCTGTAGGAATTTATGTAAATACCTACGGGAAATCGAACGTAAGCCTTACCGATGGCCAAATTGCCGGTAAAGTTACCGAGCTTTTCGACTTACGTCCGGCAGCTATCGAGCAGCGATTGAAATTGCGTAATCCTATTTACGAAGAATCTGCAGCCTATGGTCATATGGGAAGAACTCCCAAAACGATTACCAAGAAGTTCAATTCTCCCTATTTCGATGGAGTAGAGCTTGAGGTAGAATTATTCACCTGGGAAAAATTAGATTACATCGAGAAAGTAAAAGAAGCTTTCAATTTGTAAACAACAATAAATACAATATATGCAAAGCCATTCCATTTATTTGGAATGGCTTTATTATTGCCAATTATTTAAAGGTTAAAATTTATTTGGGGGTTCCCCTGCGGGGCGGGCTTTCCGTTCCAACTCCTCACTCGTTCCTCCCTGCGGGGTTTCCACTGCAATCCCTAACCCAATAAAAAACCAATTATTATTAGAGTTATGCAAGTAAAATGAATAAAAATGCAAAATAGATCCCTATAAAAGCAAAAGGATGTGCCATAAAAGCAATACTTTGTAATAATAAAGAAAGTACTATAACTATCATTGCAAATATAAATTAGGAAAAAGCAGAAATAATTCTAAAAAAAAAGAATAAATATTAATTTGTAGTATTAAAATAATAAGAAGTATTAACTTTGTGTTTATCTATAATATAAATTGAAATCAATTTAAGCATTACATTAAGAGATCAATAGATATGAAAGCAAAAGTTAAAAGTCCAATTGCAATTAACGAACTGATACTATCCGAAATGAATCGGCAAGGCTTAAGTGCGGCCGATTTTGCACAAAAATTACAAATTAGCATGAATTCTATGTATCATATTCTAAAACGACCAAGCATGCAAATCGATCGTCTTTGGGAGGTTTGTGAAGCACTGCAATTGAATTTCTTTAAAGTTCTGGCTGATGAAATAAAAATTACTAATCCTGTCGATCCTCAAATGGATCAATTGCAACGAGAAAATAAAATGCTTCGAGAAGTAATTCAACTATTGGGAAGTAGTAAATAAGTCAATTTAGTGTCAACTTATTTCAGGACAGTGTCGATAAAATATTTTTGAAGCCCGATCTTATGATCTGGCTTTTTTTGTGCTCATTGTCTTTGATGGTGAAAAACAAAACTGAATTGTATTTTATGATTCCTACTGACCGTCTTAGGTGCTTTTGAAGTTAAATCTTTTTAGGATAGTGCTTCAACCTATCCTCAATACTTTTCTCAACCGAAATAAACTTGAGGAACACAAAGTCTGCAGTTTATTACTTCGTGTTTCTTCGCGAAAAAGCCTTTGTGTACTTAGTGGTTAAACCTTTTTAGGATAATGCTTCAACGTATCCTCAATACTCTTCTCAATAGGAATAAACTCAAAATTCAAAGCCTCTTTTATTTTCCGGTTCGAGTAGTATTTTATATTGTGAGATGCCCGGGCAGTTTCTTTTGTAAGTACGGCTGGTTTAAATAGAAATATTGTTTTCAAATAAGCTAATCGCCAGGCAAGTTCGGTCAATTTTCTACCAGCATATTTTTGTGGACCGGCAATTCCCAAATAATTCGCAATGGTTTTGAGAATAAATTCATAGCTGCAATTATCGCTGTTTAGAACAAAGCGTTCATTTACAATATTGCTTTTCATCAATTCAATCATCGAACGACTTACGTCACGAACATCAACATAGCCGGTAGTTCCTTGGGTGTAGTATTTTAAGCCTTTGGCAACGGTTTTAAACAGAAGAGAACTTCCTTTGTCCCATTGTCCGGGCCCCAAAATAATAGAAGGATTCACAATAACCGCATTTAATCCTTCTTCTATTCCTCTCCATACCTCCAATTCCGATTTAAATTTACTGTTTGAGTAGCCCGATCTTTTTTCTTCCGGACTCCATGGAGTTTTTTCAGTAACGGTGTTTTCTCCTTCCTCAGGTGAACCCAAGGCAGCAACGGAACTTACCATGCAAAATTTTCTAATATTTGCATCCAGGCAGGCATTTACCAAATTTCGGGTTCCTTCCACATTAATATCCAGCATGTTTTTACCATCTTCCTTCTTAAAAGAGACTAAGGCGGCACAATGGTACACATCCTCAATTCCATTAAGAGCATCCTCTAACGAAAAGGGATCCATCATATCTCCATCTATCCATTCAATGGATTTAAAAAGTTCGTTGGCATTGTCAGAGTAGTAAGTAAAAGTAGTGAGTACGAACTCTACATTGCTGTTTTTCCTTTTCAGAGCACGAACTTTGTTGCCTTTCGAAAGTAAATCAAATAGTAAATGCGAGCCAACAAGACCAGTTCCACCGGTAACTAAAATCATAGAATAGTATTAAGTAAGTATCCCCATAAAATAGAGATTTAAATTAGAGAATGAGAAATGAAAGCTACTTTGGCCAGTTTAATTTAATGGTTTGTGTCATTTGAGTATGAACACTTAAAGGTACCGGGCTTGTTCCTGCTACATTTTTAATAATTTGTTTCTCTTCTGCAGTATAATTTTTATTAGGAAAGTTGAATTCAACAATTACTTCATCAACTCTTCTCGGATCACTCGCCATAATTTTGGTGATATCCAATTCTGTTCCTACAATATCAATATTATTATCGCGGGCCACAATGCCCATTATAGTCATAATGCAGGAGCCCAGTGAGGCAGCCAGTAAATCGGTAGGCGAAAATGCTTCCCCTTTTCCTTGATTATCAGTTGGAGCATCTGTAAAAATTTTATTGCCCGATTGCAAATGGATGCACTCAGTCCGTAAATCACCCAGATACTTTGATTTGATAGTTGTCATGCTGTTTTATATTTAGTGAAATGTAGTGAGCAAATTTTGTTTTGTGAATTTACGGATTATAAAATAGATAGTAAAATCTTTATAAGAGTTAGATAATAAAATTTAAGCTAGTTGGAATATAGGAATAGAAGTTAAATACCTTGTTTATCTTATGTTTTTTTAATTACATCAGATAGGGTTTCGAGTTCTGCATGTAAGATGTTTATGGTATTCGTTGAGTGTATGATAATTTTTTATGAAAATAATCAGTGTGCTTGTCACCCTAATTTATGATTTTCCTGTTATTATACATAGTATATAAGTTTGAATTATAAGTTATTGCTCGAGGTTAAAGTTGATTTTAGTACAAACACCCCAGCGATTATTTCAAACAGTGGCATGTGGCTGATGTGTATGCAAATCATGGATTGATCTCATTATGGGCTTCAATTCAATCGGTATATATACCTGCAACAGCTCTTTGTACAGTTGATGCCAATTGAGTTGCAGAGAACAACGATTCCTGAAGAACTTATCGAAAGCCAAGCTGGCGGTTTGAAAGGAGAAAAAATAACAGATGGAAAAAATTTACAATAACAAATGAAAAATATATTTATTTATTATTTAGCGTTCATGATTGGACCAGGTATTTTAATGTATTATTTATTGTCTACTGAAAACAACCTTGGGTTTGTAATCGCTATATTAACCTATGCTTTAATATATAGACCCATCATTGATGGATTACGTTTACTATCTAAGCAGGTAATTACTAAGAGACAATCATGGAAATTATTTATCCCTTTTGGGCATATTAAATGGATGAAAGAGTTATATCTACCTTAATGGAATTAGTATAGCTATTTTTGATTTAATTCTTAGATAAGAAAAAAATCTATAGAATAAAGTTCTGCTTAAATGAAGTAAAACATGATATATGGATCTCTTGAACAGTAATGTTTAGGAGATCTTTTTTTTTGTTTCCGCTTTCAGATTCAAACCGAAATCAGAGCTAATAATTTCGAATTATAAGCAATCCGCAAAGACTCTAAAAAAATCAACTTTTATTGCTGATTAAATAGAGCTTAGTCCCTTGATTCTACAATCACTATGACCATCAATTCTTGTAATTTTTCTATATTTGTAAACTTTTTATAACAGATAAGATAATTTTAGTCGGAATAATGTCGGTAGACATTTGTCAATCAGTATCTAATTTGCACGGATAATGATGAATACGAATGTGGGTCGGTATTAGCGAATACAAGATAAATTTTACAATAAATGAGCACTAAATTCCCAGAGTACAAGAATCTTGATCTATCACAGGTCAACAAGGATATTCTAAAAGATTGGAACGAGAATAATACATTCGAGAAGAGTTTGGAGACACGGGAAGGCAATCCTTCTTTTGTATTTTATGAAGGACCACCTTCGGCAAATGGTATGCCTGGTATTCATCACGTTATGGCTCGTGCTCTTAAAGATATTGTGTGCAGATACAAAACTCTTAAGGGATTTCAGGTGAACCGTAAAGCAGGATGGGATACTCATGGTTTGCCTGTAGAACTTGGTGTTGAGAAAGAATTGGGAATTACCAAAGAAGATATTGGGACTAAAATCTCGGTTGATGATTACAATCTGGCTTGTCGAACCAATGTAATGAAATATACCCGTGAGTGGGAAGATTTGACATCAAAAATGGGGTATTGGGTAAATATGGAAGAGCCGTACATTACCTACGATAACCGTTACATTGAAACACTTTGGTGGTTGTTAAAACAACTATTCGAGAAAGATTTATTGTACAAAGGATATACAATTCAACCGTTTTCTCCTGCTGCAGGTACGGGTTTATCAACTCATGAGTTAAATCAGCCTGGTTGTTACAAGGATGTGAAAGATACAACAGCAGTTGGTATGTTTAAAGTGGCCCGCGATGAGAAAAGCGAATTCCTTTACGAAGGAATAGATTGCGATGCCTATTTTATTGCATGGACAACTACTCCATGGACTCTTCCTTCGAATACAGCATTGGCTGTTGGATCAAAAATTGAATACGTTCGTGTTCGAACTTTTAATCCTTACACAGGAATCCCTTGTGTGGTGATTTTGGCTAAAAGCCTGTTTTACAATTTCTTCGATAAAAAATACGAAGGACTTGAGTTGGGAGAATACGAAGCAGGCGATAAGCGTTTAACCTACAAAACGCTTTCGGAACATGTTGGAGCCGATTTGGAAGGTCTTCGTTACGAGCAGTTAATGCCTTTGGTGAAACCTGAAGGTGATGCTTTCCGCGTTATTATTGGCGATTTTGTCACCACCGAAGATGGTACAGGTATCGTTCATATTGCTCCGACTTTTGGTGCGGACGATGACAGGGTTGCTAAAGTGGCTGGTATCTCACCATTAATTCTTCGCGATAAAGAAGGTAAAATGCAGCCAATGGTTGATCGTACCGGTAAATTCTTTAAAATTGAAGATCTAAGTGAGGAATTTGTAAAAGAATTTGTGAATTTAGAGGCTTACAGTGAGTATGCCGGTCGTTTTGTGAAAAATGCTTACGATCCAACTTTAACAGATGATGATGCAACTTTAGATATCGATATTGCTGTTGCCCTGAAGAAAGAAAGTCTGGCTTTTAAAGTTGAGAAACATGTTCACAACTATCCACATTGTTGGAGAACAGATAAGCCAATTCTTTATTATCCATTGGATTCCTGGTTTATCGAAACTACAAAAGTCCGCGATCGTATGATCGAATTAAATAAAACCATTAACTGGAAACCTAAATCAACGGGTGAAGGTCGTTTCGGAAAATGGTTGGAGAATCTGCAGGATTGGAATCTTTCCCGTTCCCGTTATTGGGGAACACCACTTCCAATTTGGGTGAGTGAAGATCGTTCTGAGATAAAATGTATTGGTTCTGTTGCCGAATTGAAAGCTGAAATTGAAAAGTCGATGACTGCGGGTTTCATGACTGAAAATATTTTAGCTGATTACATTGAAGGCGATAACAGCAAAGAGAATTACGAGAAATTCGACCTGCACCGTCCATATGTTGATGGTTTAATTTTGGTGAGTGAAACAGGGCAGAAATTGTTTCGTGAGCTCGATTTGATTGATGTTTGGTTCGATTCAGGAGCTATGCCGTATGCACAGCAGCATTATCCTTTCGAAAACAAAGAGAATTTTGATAAATTGTTCCCAGCTCAGTTTATTGCTGAAGGTGTGGATCAAACCCGTGGATGGTTCTTTACTTTGCATGCCATTGCAACCATGTGTTTCGATGGAGTTGCTTTCGAAAATATCATCTCCAACGGTTTGGTGCTGGATGCAAAAGGCAATAAGATGTCCAAACGTCTTGGAAATGCAGTTGATCCATTTTCAACCATTGAGAAATATGGTTCGGATCCATTGCGTTGGTACATGATTACCAATGCTCAGCCTTGGGATAATTTGAAATTTGATTTAGGAGGTGTTGAAGAAGTTCGTCGTAAATTCTTTGGAACACTTTACAATACTTATAGTTTCTTCCAATTGTATGCGAATGTTGATGGATTTACTTATTCTGAAGCTGATGTAGCAATGGAACAACGCCCTGAAATTGATCGTTGGATTCTGTCTTTGTTGAATTCCTTAATTAAAGAAGTTGAAGAGTGCTATGAAGCCTACGAGCCAACTCGTGCCGGTCGTGCAATTCAGGATTTTGTAAATGAAAACCTATCAAACTGGTACGTTCGTTTGTGTCGCAAGAGATATTGGGGTGGAGACTATTCTATCGATAAAATTTCTGCTTACCAAACTCTTTACAGATGTTTAGAGACTGTTTCTGTTTTGGCATCGCCAATTGCTCCTTTCTATATGGATCAATTGTTTAAAGATCTGAATTCAGTTACCGGTCGTTTTACTGAAGAATCGGTTCATTTGGTGAATTTTCCTAAATACGATCCAGAAGTAATTGATTCTGAATTGGAAGAGAGAATGGATATGGCTCAGAAAATTTCATCAATGTCACTTGGATTACGTCGTAAAGTGAAAATACGTGTTCGTCAGCCATTGAGTAAAATTATTATTCCAATTCTTGATGATTCTATGGTTCCTCAGTTAGAGGCAATTAAAAATATCGTTCTTTCAGAAATTAATGTGAAGGAAATGGAATTTATTACCGATACAACAGGTGTTTTAGTAAAAAACATCAAGCCTAACTTTAAGACTTTAGGGCCAAAGTATGGTAAGATAATGAAACAAATTGCTGCTGAAATTGGAAAAATGAATCAGGAAGATATTGTTGCTTTCGAAAAAGAGGGTAGCTATACAATTGTTGTAAACAATGAAAATATCAGTCTGACTCCTGAAGATGTGGAAATTGTTTCTGAAGATATTCCGGGCTGGTTAGTTGCCAACGAAGGGAAACTTACTGTTGCAATGGACGTAAACATAACTGATGAATTACGTAAAGAAGGAATTGCTCGGGAGTTTATCAATAGAATTCAGAATTTAAGAAAGGACAGTGATTTTGAAGTAACAGATAAAATCAAGCTTCAAATTATGATGCATGATTCTATTAATGATGCTGTTCTTACTCATAAAGAATATATTGGGACTCAAACCTTAGCTGTGAGTATTGAATTAGTAGAGAAATTAGCGGAGAATGAAGCTAAAGCAGTAGAGATTGAGCAGGGTGTAGAGAGCTTTATTAAGATTGAAAAAGTTAGTGAATAATCGATTTTTTGTTATCTTTAAAAAAAATAGAAACAATGACAGAAAAGAAGCGATATACAGACGAAGAGTTGCAGGAATTCAAAGATTTGATTAATGCTAAACTTGAGAAAGCAAAAAAAGATTACGTGACTTTAAAAGCTGTAATCTCGAATAGTTCTGGAAATGATACTGAAGATACTTCGCCTACTTTTAAGGTATTGGAAGAAGGTGCTTCTGTATTGTCGAAAGAGGAAGCAGGACGTTTAGCTGAACGTCAGGCGAAGTTTATTTCTCATCTGGAAATAGCTTTAATCCGCATTGAAAATAAAACCTATGGTATTTGTCGCGAGACAGGTAATTTAATTGCTAAAGAAAGGCTTCGCGCTGTTCCTCATGCAACATTAAGTATCGAGGCTAAAAACAAGCAGTAAGATCTTTAATTGAATATATTAATGATTGGAAGAATATTCTTCCAATCATTTTTGTTTACAAGTCAAGGTTTTTATTTATTTGGAATCTGAAATAGATTAGCAGTTAACGATTAAATAGTCAATATGTCTTTATTTAAAAAATCGATAGCATTTATTGTATTACTTCTGATTTTGGATCAGGTAGTAAAAGTTTGGATCAAAACCCATATGATGCTGGGAGAAGAGTATTCCGTATTCGGAGATTGGTTCTTGATTCATTTTATTGAAAACAATGGAATGGCCTTCGGAATGGAATTAGAAGGTCAGTGGGGGAAAATTCTTTTAAGTTTGTTTCGAATATTTGCTGTTTGCGGTATTGGTTGGTATCTGTACGATATTTCGACTAAGAAAGCACCTTTGGGATTAGTGATTTCAATAGCTTTGATTTTTTCCGGAGCAATGGGTAACATTATTGACAGTGCATTTTATGGATTAATTTTTAATGACAGCTACTATCAGGTTTCAACTTTTATGCCCGAAGCGGGAGGCTATGCATCCTTTTTACATGGCAAAGTAGTTGATATGCTTTATTTCCCTCTCTTGGAAGGAAGATTTCCTGAATGGTTACCCGTGTGGGGCGGAGAACATTATGTTTTCTTTCGTCCGGTATTTAATATTGCCGATTCATATATAACAATTGGTGTTACATTTATTCTTTTATTTCAGCGAAAGTATTTCATGAAAGAAAAATAAAAACAATTCATATCGATATAGTAATAATAAAAGCCCGTTTAGGGCTTTTTGTATTATTGATAAGTTAGTACTCCCTGACAAATCCTGATTTAGTTAAAATGTCTGGTAATATATAATGTGAAGTTTTCCTATGAATTTTCCATTGTTCAAATATAAAACATAAGTTATTATTTGCAAGTGATTTCAGATTGTCTTATATTTATTATTAAACTCATGTTTGTGATTATATTTCTTTACTGAATTGTGATTAAAGATTTTGTGTATTAATTATGGACTACTACTAACGACTTACAATTGTATAATTATGAAAAAACCATTCATTTCTATTAAATGGGAGATACTCTCTCAATGACAGTTTTTTTCTCAATTTTTATCTGAATGACGTAAGAATACTTCTGTATACAAAAGAAGTACTCGCTATTGTGCAATTGTTGTATTTAATTGACTAAAGAGCATGAAAAGTAAGATCCGAATTTTAATAGTTGAGGATGAATATGCCATTGATGAAGGAATTCTGTGTTGCTTAAACGATATGGATTATGAGATAGTTAAAACGGTATATCATTCTAAATCAGCTCTCGAATATTTAGTATATGCTGAAATCGATATTGTTTTGATTGATGTAAATTTGAATGATGATCTTAACGGATGTCAATTGGCAGAAATTATTAAATGTGAATTCAGAATTCCATTTATATTTCTAATTTCAACAGACAGGCAAATTTGTATTGAAATGCTAAAGGAGACGAATCCAAGTGTAATCGTATTGCAAAATCCAACATTAAGTCAAATACATTTCTCACTAACACTGGCAGTTAATACCAATGAGAAGTTGAATTACTCTTTGGGCGAAAATAAAGAAGAAAATCCAACCTTAGATCAGCTAAATAATTGTCTGTTTTTAAAAAAGAACAATCATTTTGACAAGGTCAGTTTTGAGGAGATATTTTGGCTAAGGGCTGAGAATAACTATACGGTAATTCATACAACAAAGGGAGACTATCTATACTCAACTGTTCTTAAGAAGTTCACAGAAAAATTGCCAGGCAATCAGTTTATTAGGGTGCATCGGTCATATATAATTAATCTCACTAAAATTGATGGTTTTGAAGGGAAAATGATCATAGTTGATGGTCAGCACATTCCAGTTGCAAAAACTTATTGCAATAATGTGTTTGATTTATTGCATACCGTATAATTATCAGTTCCCAAACAGCAAAACTGATCAAACAGAATAGCAGAAATAAGAACTGCATACAAGTGAATGTTCTTGTTGAAACGAATCGAAGAAGTAGGCCGTAACATTATCGAAACAGCTGGCACAATTATATTGAAAGATCCAGGTGTATTCTTAATTATTTTTTGTTGAATTATTGGTACAGGCTATTAGAAGTATCAAAAGGAGAAGATGCTGATAACGCATATAAATCAGAGTTATAATAGGAAAAGGAGTTCCGGGAATAGAAAAAGAGGCAGTTTCGTAGTTATGAGACAGTCTCTTCTTTAGATTAAGTGATTTGCGTAAGTATTTTTAATTAACATCTACTAATTTCGGAAATCCGGGGAATGCCATTTATAGGTTGATAAATTTCAATCATTGCAGCCGTGGTAGGAGCATTTGGAGAGACATCTTTAGCATTGCAAATGAATCTGAAGTTGGTTCCGCTAACAATTTGACAAGCTACAGCGAAAGGACTATATTCAACTCCTACTAAATCCTCAGTGGCTTTTTGAAATATATCTTTAGCTTCTTTTGAAATCTTTGTGCTATACGGAGTATAAGCACCTGTTGTTACTTCTGATTTTTCCATTTTCGTTGTTATTAATTATTGTATTGCAGGATATAATTCCTGAAAACAAATATTAAGTTAACAGACTTGTAAAAAAAATTAAATGAGTGGATGGTATGAATGTTTTAGTGAAAAGCTAGTATTTGCGAGTAAAGAAAAATAATAGTGATTATAATCGAACTTATAAAAGATATCTGAGAAAGTAATTCCGTATTTTGTAAATGAAATTTGGTTTTGTTTTTTGAGAAGTTGAATGGTATTATAAGTAAAAAAGGACACTGTCCCGCAAAGTGTGTAAGTGATATTTCCAGGGTTAGACTTTAGTTAAGTCTGACCCTTTCTTCAAATATAGCTAAAAACTGATTGAGTATCACTCCCCAGTTTTGAATTGGCATCGTCCATTTTCTGGTCGCTTCCCTTGTGGCCAGATAGGCCGATTTCATTACTGCATCATCAGAAGGAAAGGACAATTTATTCTTTGTATACTTTCTGATTTTACCATTCAGATTCTCGATTAAATTGGTGGTATAAATGATTTTTCTGATCTCCAGAGGAAATTCAAAAAAAGCAGTCAATTCTTCCCAATTCTCCCGCCAGCTCCTTACAGCATAGGAATATTTTGAATTCCATTTGTTGGCAAAATCCTCTAAGGCAGCCTCTGCTGCATTTTTAGTAGGAGCACCATAAATGAGTTTTAGATCTATTGTAAACTCCTTCTTATCTTTCCATACAACGTATCTGCAGGTGTTTCGGATCTGATGAACCACACAGATTTGAGTTGTTGCCAGCGGGAATACGTTTCGAATGGTATCTGTGAATCCGTTTAAATTATCTGTTGCGGTAATTAGTATGTCCTCAAGTCCACGAGCTTTCATATCTGTTAAAACACTCAACCAATAAGCCGAGGATTCATTTTTACCCAGCCATAGTCCCAAGACTTCCTTAAGTCCATCTCTTCGGAGTCCTACGGCAATGTAGATGGTTTTGTTGATGATCTTAGAATTCTCCCTCACCTTAAAGACAATACCATCCATCCAAACGATTAGATAAACCGGTTCTAATGGGCGGTTTTGCCAGGCCACAATGTCTCCAATTACTTTATCGGTAATACGGGATATCGTACTGGCAGAAACATCAAAGTTGTAGAGTTCCCGAATTTGCCGTTCAATGTCGCTGTTGCTCATTCCTTTGGCATAAAACGATACAATGATATTTTCCAGACCTTCAACCATACTGCCACGCTTGGGTACAATCATTGGGTTAAAACTAGCATCCCTATCGCGGGGTACAACGATTTCAGACTCTCCCAAACTTGTTCGCACTTTCTTGGTACCATAGCCATTTCTAGAATTATGCGCTATTGCCTTTTCGTGCTTCTCATAGCCTAAATGATCATCAAGTTCCCCTTCCAGCATTTTCTCAATGCCTCGCTTTTGAACCTGCATCAGAAAGTCATTTAGCTGTTTTCCTGTTTTGAATTGCTTTAAAATTTCATCGGTCAATAAATCTTTTGGTTCCATAATAAGTGTGCTTTTAATATGAGACTAACGTAAAGTTATTTCCAATTTTTTTCTTGAGCTAGAAAAGGGCTCCGAAAAAATCAGAATAACTTTACTTACACACTTCATGGGATACGGCTTAAAAAAGCCCGTTAGGGCTTTTTTATGATTTAGCCTGATTGGCTTTCCTTTTTCGTTGTGCTTTAAAGTATAATATCTGACTGCGCAAACTCCATATTCCACCAGCTATAATAATAAGAAATATCCATTGTTTTCTGCCCCATCCGGCATCTCCAAAAATACCTTTCGACAGCATCACTACAGACATGATTATCAATAGGCTTGTCACAAGCGCAGCAACATGTCCTACTGCTGCATTCTCTTTCTGAATGCCTGTGGTGCAAAAGTACAGTATAAGGCCAAAGAAAGTAGGAATCAAGGCTGTCAGTTGCCAATCTCCTACATCAAAATATCTTGCTGTAATTCCAATTAATCCGACAAGTATTAGGATTATAGAATAAACTTTATTGATTTGATATGCTTCTTTCATGAATCTTATTTTTATTTAAATCAAATTAAAACACTAAAATACAAAAACTCATGAACAATCAAAACAGTTTAATCATTTGAATATGGATTACAAAATAGAAAGCATAAGAAAGGCTGCCACTCCTGACAGCCTTTCTTGGACAACCTTAAAACTCAACCATGTATTGATTATCGTACCGCGATTACCAAATACTTTGAAGATTTCCAGAATTCAACCGGATCTAGAATTGTAATGCCTTCAACTGTTTCAACTCCCTCAACCTTATAAGAGCTACTTGGATGATTTGTTACAAAACTAATCTTCTTCCCGATGACAGGAATAGTAGTAACTTTGGTGATATCAATTTTTTCAAATTCACTTGTATTAAAATCTTTATTAAGAACTGCTGTTTTCCCAATTCCGATAAATCCACCGTCTTTGGTAATAACATTTTTCTCTTGTAATTCTTTGCTGGTTCCAAATATATAGTAAGCTGTATTTAGTTCGGTTGTTGCGTTTTCAATTACTTTTGTTTTGTTTTCGTTTTCAGTATTTAAAGCCAACACAGTTCCATTTAACTCTGTCACTTGTCCATTTAAGTTATCCACTTCAATGTTCAGTTTAGCTACTTTGTCATTCAGAACAATAATTTCACCTTCTTTAGCTTCCAATTCTGTTTTTAAACGATCAGTTAATTTACGTAGCTTAGAGTTTTGATACCAGCTATTATTTAATTTTTTGTCTAATTCTTCAATTTTCAATTTATTCTGTTCTAATAAATTATTGATTGAAGTTAAATCACTTGCAATTTTTTGTTTTTGAGATTGATTCGGATTCTCAGAGTTAACTGCAATAATATTTTCTTTTTGCTTTATAATTTCAAGATTCTCTTCAATTGCATTTAATGATCCAATAAATTCATTTATTGAAGAATCTTTTTCTTGAGCCATTACAGTTAGTTGCTGGTTTTGCTCTCTTAATTGTTTTAACTCTTTTTGATTACACGAGATAAACAAAGGAACAATTAGCAATGCTATAAGAATACGTTTCATAAATTAGTTTTTAGAGATTAGGTTTCATTTCTTGTTTTTACTGAATATGTGAATATCATGCCAAGATTGTACACCAAATAATATTATTCATATATTCATTGCAACTAACATGTTATCAGTGTTTAATACGCCGTTTCATTTTCGTGAATGATTGCTTTTTTAGAGTTGAGGAATTGGAGTTGGGGAATATTTCCCCAATTTATGGGTATAAAATACCCAAAAGGTTAAGGGTTGTTTAAAGGAATGTGTACCAGTATTTTGAGCACGGACTAAAAATATTCTTATTAACTTTACCTTAAAGAATTTAAACCTTGCGGTGATATAAGAAAACAAATAAATTCAAATGGTATCAGAAAATAGAAGTAATATAAAGGTAAAAGTAGTTGCAGGGTATATATTTGTATTCCTGGCTATTTTTGCTTCTGTTTTGATTGCTTATCAGTCTTATAATAAACTTTTGGATTCGGTGGATTTCTTATCGAAACCAGATGCCGAGATTGCCAGGATGAATCGAATTCTCACCAATTTATCGGAGGCTGAAAATAAGATCAGAATTTATTCTTTAACAAAGAAAGAGCGTTACTTGGCTAAATATGCTGATAATATTATTGAGATACAAAGTGATTTGGATTCGCTAAGATATTATAGTGATGATAGCAGTAAATCGTTTCTTTTAATTGATTCAATGAATTATTTACTAGAGGAACGTGCGGATAAATTAGAGAGGTTTGTTGAACTAAAAAGGTCAAAAGAAAAGGAAAATCTTTCGCAAAAAGCCATGCAACAGCTTAGTGAGGTTTCTGATGCCACTAAAACCAAAATCAAGACAACTACCACTACCACTACCTTTTTGGATACAGTTGTAAGTCCTACCGAGGTAAAAGAGAAGAAGAAAGGATTTGTTGCAAGACTTTTTAGTGGAAAAAAGAGTGAGACTAAAATAGATTCCATTGAAACTGTAATTCAACGAACTCAAATTCAGATTGATACAAGTTATTTGCCACAAGCCGATAGTTTGCTGAGAAGTTTGGAGACTATGTTACTTACTGCTCAGGCCAAAGAGCGATTGAACAGAGAGATTGTTTCGAATGAGGAATTGCGGTTAGTTGAGGAGAATTCTTTAATGTGGGACAAGATTAAAATTTTATTGCATCAGTTGGAAAAGGAAAGATTGGAGCAATTAACTCATGAATCGGATAGTGCAAAAGAGATTGCCAGTAATTCGATATTTATTATTTCTGTGATCATCATTGTTGGATTTGTGCTGGGTATCTTGTTTATAATTTTCATTCTTACGGATATCACCAAAAGTAATTTTTATAGAAAAGAATTAATTGTTGCTAAAGGGAAAGCAGAAAAGTTGGCAAAAGTGAAAGAAGATTTTTTAGCCATAATGAGTCATGAAATAAGAACTCCTCTTAATGCCATTTTAGGTTTTACAAATCAGCTCGATAAAACAAAATTGGAAGATCAGCAGCAGGGATTCCTACGGGTTCTTAAAAACTCTTCGAAACATTTACTTGGTTTGGTCAATGAAATTCTCGATTTGTCGAAAATAGAAGCTGGAAAACTGCATATTGAAAATATACCGTTTCATCCTTATTCACTTGTTTTTGACGTATATGATGTTCTGAAAATTAATGCTGAAAACAGAGATATTGATTTTACCTGGGAATACGATGGTGATTCTCAGATTAATTTAGATAGTGATCCGTTTCGAATTAAACAGATTCTATTGAATTTGGGTAGTAATGCCATAAAATTTACTCCTAAGGGGGCTGTTAGAATCAAATCATCGGTTATTCAAATCGATAAGTACTTTATGTTCGAAGTAAAAGTAATTGATACAGGAATTGGAATTGATGAGAATAAATTGGAGACAGTTTTCGAAGATTTTAGTCAGGCTGATTCGTTTTCGGCAAGAAAGTATGGGGGAACCGGACTCGGTTTGGCAATTAGCAGAAGATTATCACGATTGTTGGGGGGAGATTTGTTCGTGGAAAGTAAGTTGGGAGAAGGCTCTTGTTTTACTTTACGAATATCACTATTGGAATCGAAAGAGGAGCCTGCTGAGTTTAAGGGAATACAAGAGCTTAAAATTCCTGATTATTTAAAGCAAAGGTCTTTTTTGGTTGCAGATGATGATCCGTACAGTTTATTACTGCTAAAAACCATTTTTTCCAGCTGGGAATTACAAGCCGATTTTGTGGAAGATGGATCCAAAGCCTTTGATTTGATCAGGCAAAAAGATTACGATTTGATTCTGACAGATATTCATATGCCGGAAATGGGTGGAATTGAGCTGTGCAAAAATATTAGAAAGTTGGAACAGACTCAAAAATCTAAAATTCCAATTATTGCTTTAACGGCAAATGTGAGAGAGTCTGATTTAAAAAAGTATATCCATTCTGGGATGACTGATTGTCTTGTGAAACCGTTTGATGAAGTAAATTTGATAAATATGCTTTGTAATTTATTTGAAGATGCAGAAGAGGAGAAGAATATTGAAAGGATTCGTTCTGATGAAATAAATTCGGATGATCTGTTTGACTTAACTCAAATTAAGCAGTTTACCTCCGATGATCAGGGATTAGTTAATCAGATATTGGAGCAGTTTATTGTCTCTGCACAAGAAAATGTCGATTTATTGAATAGAGCTTTGATTGATAAAAATTATCCGGCAATTGGTGAAATTGCTCATAAGATGCTTTCTTCGTTTAACCAGCTTAGGGTTGTAATTGTGGTTCCTATCTTAACGCGATTGGAAACCATTCTTCATAAAAAAGAAAATACTGAACTAAACCACGAAGAGATAAGAGAGTTGGTTGCAACTGTTACTGCCAACACTAATTTAGTAATATCATCTATTCAGGATGAAATGATTGCCTAAGTCTATTTTTAAATATCGATTCCGTATTGTCTGATCTTATTGTATAGGGTTTTTCTGTCGATATTAAGCATTCTCGCGGCCTTCGATTTGTTATAATTCACCTTTCGGAGCGTGGATACAATTAGTTCCTTTTCGTTTGCGGCCTGAATTAATTTAAGATTGGAACCTTCTACAACAAAACTACTATTGGCATTGTCATTTAAGATTTCATTGGGTAAACTGGTTAGTTCTACTTTCTTTTCAGGACTAAGCAAAACAGATCTTCTTATAACATTTCGAAGTTCTCTTAAATTGCCCGGCCATGAATAGGATTTGAATTTTTCCAAAACCTCAGTGCTAAATCCTGTGATTTCTTTATTTAGCTCATTATTTGATAGTTCAAGAAAATAATTCGAAAACAGATCAATGTCTTCAATTCTGTTTCGCAAGGAAGGAACAGTAATTTTGAATTCGTTTAAACGATGGTAAAGATCTTCTCTAAAGTCTCCATTATTTACTGCTACTGATAAGTCTTCGTTGGTAGCGACAACAATCCGGACATCAACATCAATATCTTTATTGCTTCCAATTCTACGAACTTTACGTTCTTGTAAAGCTCTTAATAGCTTCATTTGAATTTCATAGGATAAATTTCCGATTTCGTCAAGAAACAAGGTGCCTCCCTGAGCTGATTCAAATTGACCTTCTTTATCGTTTATAGCTCCGGTAAATGAACCTTTTATATGACCGAATAGTTCGCTTCCTGCTAAATCTGTAGATAAAGCACCACAATCAACGGCAACGAAAGCCTTCTTTTTTCTTTTACTGTCAAAGTGAATTCTTCGGGCAGCAATTTCTTTTCCAGTACCGCTCTCACCTTCAATAATAACTGACATGTCTGTGGGCGCTACCAATTTAATGTATTGATCAATTTGTAAGGAATTTGAACTGTTTCCACTAACAAATTCAAGCTCTTCCTTGTTCTTTTTCTCTTTTGAATTTTTAGAACTCTTTGGATCTTCTGATTTTGCAAGAGCAGAATTGATTAGCAAGAGAATTTCATCTGGGTTAAGCGGTTTGGTTACATATTCAAACGCGCCCATTTTTATTGCACTCACAGCGGTTCTTATATCAGCATAAGAGGTCATAATAATAACAGGAACGTGTGGATGCATGGATTTGATTTTCTGAAGAAGTTCCAATCCATCAAAATCAGGCAAACGGAAATCACTTAATACAAGATCAAATTGATTGTTCTCCAATTTTTTCAATGCTTCTCCAGCAGAAAACACTGTATCTGCGTCAAAGTTTTTACGCTTTAGCAAGCCCTGAAGCATCAGGCAAATAGTTGGATCATCATCAATTATTAATATCTTTTTCATGCGGAACCTTACCTTTATTAATATGTGCGGGTTTCAATCAAAATTACATAAAAAGAGTGGATGAATGAAATGATGCCTCTCATTTTATCATTTATTAAGAAATGTGTTTTATTAAGTTGATTAACAATAGAAAAAAGGTTGGATTTCAAATAGGAAATCCCAACCTTATATTTCTTATGAATTAATTTTTTTTCTCTGAATCAGCTAATACAAAATCAAGTTGCTTGGCAACTAAATTTGCTTTGGCAACCAAAATTTCAACTTTATCTCCCAATTGATAAATTTTACGATGATTGCGTCCAACAATACAATAGTTGTCTTCGTCGAATTCGTAGAAATCGTCTTCTAATTCACGAATCGAAACCATTCCTTCGCATTTATTTTCATCCAATTCCACGTAAAATCCCCATTCGGTAACACCTGAAATAGTTCCTGTAAATTCTTGCCCAACATGTTCCTGCATGAATTCTACTTGCTTGTATTTTATAGATGCGCGTTCGGCTTGTGCCGCTTTTTGCTCCATTTCACTGCAATGTCGGCAATACTCTTCGTACTTCTCTTTATTTACCGATTTAGCACCTGAGAAATATTTCTCCAGCAATCTGTGAGCCATCATATCGGGATACCTTCTAATTGGCGAGGTGAAGTGTGAGTAATAATCGAAATGCAAGCCATAATGACCAATATTTACAGTAGAATATTCAGCTTTTGCCATGGAACGAATTGCCAGGGTTTCAACCAGATTCTGAATGTTTTCGCCTTTTACATCGTGCAATAAAGCGTTTAGCGAACTTGATATTGCTCCCGGATTTGTCGTTTTAAGACTGTATCCGAATTTTTGAATAAATTGGTTGAAGGTATTTAATTTCTCCGGATTTGGTTGATCATGAGTTCTGTAAATAAACGTTTTAGCGGTTTTTCCTTTTGGTACTCTTCCAATTACTTCAGCAACGCGTTTGTTCGCCAAAAGCATAAATTCCTCAATCAGCTTGTTCGAATCTTTTGATTCTTTAAAATAAACGCGTGTAGGTTTTCCTGTTTCATCAATTTCGAATTTCACTTCGAAACGATCAAAATCAATTGCTCCTTTTTTGAATCTTCTTTTGCGCAGCAATTTAGCCAGTTTATCCAATTCAAGAACTTCTTCACTAAAATCTCCTGCTCCTGTTTCAATGATATCCTGTGCTTCTTCGTAGGTGAATCGTCGGTTCGAATTAATTACGGTTTTACCAATCCATGTATTGATTACATCTGCAGTATCATCCATTTCGAAAACAGCAGAAAAAGTTAATTTTTCCTCATTGGGTCTCAATGAACATATTCCGTTCGATAAACGTTCCGGTAACATTGGAACCACCCGGTCTACCAAATAAACAGAGGTTGCTCTGTCAAAAGCTTCTTGTTCAATGATACTCCCTTTTCTCACGTAATGTGTAACATCAGCAATGTGAACACCAATTTCCCAGTTTCCATTCTCCAAAGCCCGAATCGACAACGCATCATCAAAATCTTTCGCATCGTGCGGATCGATGGTGAAGGTTGTAGCCTCTCTGAAGTCTCTGCGAAGAGCAATTTCTTCTTTTGTTATTACATCGGATATTTCCTCTGCGGCTTCGTTTACATTTTCAGGGAAAATATGTGGCAGATCAAACTCAGCCAGAATTGCATGCATCTCGGTATTGTTATCGCCTGGTTTACCCAAAACAGTTGTAATCTGACCAACCGGATTTTTCGATTTTTTTGGCCATTCAGTTATTTGTGCAATTGCTTTATCGCCATTCTGAGCTCCATTCAACTTTGCCAAAGGAATAAATATATCGTATGGCATTTGTTTGCCGGAAGAGACCAGAAATGCGTAATTCTTGGACACATCAACGATTCCTACAAAAGTGGTTTTCTTTCTTTTAACGATTTCAACCACTTCACCTTCGGGTTGTTTGCTTTTTTTACGTGCATACAAGGAAACTTTAACGATATCGCCATGTAAAGCTCTGTTTAAATTTGCCTGTGATACAAAAACATCTTCTTCAATTTCTTCCGAAACAATAAATGCAGATCCACGCGCAGTCATATCTACTTTGCCGGTAATATTGCCAATTTTCGATTTCAATTTGTATTTTCCAGTGGAGATTTCACTTAAAACATCTAAATCAACCATATCGCAAAGAATTCCGACTACAAGCTGTTTTGTGCCCATGTCTTTAATTCCCAGTTCACTTGAAATTTGTTTGTAATTAAGTGTTTTAGTTGGGTTTTGAGCGAATATTCCATCAATTAGTTTTGAAAGACTTTGGCGGTTATGTGTTGGACTTCCTTTTCTATGTTCTTTTTTATTTTTTTTTGACATTTCTTAAATTTTATAATTCTACTATTGAATTAACCTTGTATGAGTTGACAGTTTAAAGTAAGAATAAAAAATGTATTTATAATGGTATAATTATTATTACATTCTTAAGATTTTCTTCTCAGCCTATGTGTCACATCTCACCTTCCAAATTAGATCAATTTCTATATTTTTTTTGTTGTTATTTCCTTTATTGATTTTCCTTTACATTCAATGAGGAAAGTGAATGTATTCTGGTAATCTTGCTAATGACGGTAATCGCAATTAAGGATATTGGAAAGAATATTTTATGTCACAAAGATAGTGAAGGAATCTATATAGACAATAAAAAGAGTGGATTATGATTGAACACAAAGTTGGATTGTTGATTTTAAGCTCAAATTTTTGAGTTGAATGGAGTTTTATTCACGTAGTTTATTCCTTGGTAAAGTTGGGAATCAGGATAAAATGGTGCCTATCTATCAGAATTCTAAAGTTATTCGCAAGATATTTTATGGCGAGCAATAATTTTTTATAATTTTACACACCCAATAGAATTTCGATTATATTACAGTTATGGAAAATAAGTTGTTCATTTATAATACACTAAATCGTAAGAAAGAATTGTTTGAACCCATTAATGCTCCCCATGTTGGGCTGTATGTATGTGGTCCGACAGTATATGGAGATGCGCATTTGGGTCATGCCCGACCAGCAATCACATTCGATTTGGTTTTTCGTTACTTAATGCATCTTGGATATAAAGTTCGCTACGTTAGAAACATTACCGATGTAGGACATTTGGTGAATGATGCAGATGAGGGCGAAGATAAAATTGCCAAAAAGGCTCGTTTGGAACAACTGGAGCCAATGGAAATTGTGCAGTTTTTCACCGATCGTTATCACAATGATATGAATGATTTGAATGTATTGAAGCCAAGTATCGAGCCTCGTGCATCAGGACATATTATTGAGCAAATGGAGGTGATTGATAAATTGCTTGCGAATGGGTTTGCCTACGAGAGTGAAGGTTCTGTTTATTTTGATGTGAAAGCATACAGCGAAAAATACGATTACGGCAAGTTATCAGGAAGAAAAATTGAAGAGTTGCTTTCAAACACCCGCGATTTAGAAGGACAAAGTGAAAAGAAAAACAGTTTTGACTTTGCTCTTTGGAAAAAAGCGACTCCGGAGCATATTATGCGCTGGCCTTCGAAATGGAGTGATGGATTTCCTGGCTGGCATTTGGAATGTTCTGCAATGAGTCAGAAATATCTGGGTGCTAAATTTGATATCCACGGAGGTGGACTGGATCTGCAATTTCCGCATCACGAATGTGAGATTGCTCAATCAACAGGCTCGAATGGTCACGAAGCCGTAAAATACTGGATGCATAACAACATGATCACCATCAATGGTCAGAAGATGGGTAAATCATTGGGAAACTTTGTGAATTTATCTTCTATGTTTTCAGGAGAGAATGATGTATTGGAGCAGGCATACAGTCCGATGACAGTTCGTTTTTTCATGCTTCAGGCTCATTACCGCAGTCCGTTGGATTTTTCGAACGATGCGCTTCAGGCTGCAGAGAAAGGTTTTAAACGTTTGATGACGGCTGTTGCAACGATAGATAAAATACAAGCATCGGCTTCTTCTTCCAATTCAGTAGAGGAATTAAAAGCGAAGTGCTATGAGGCATTAAATGATGATTTTAATACACCGATATTAATTGCTCACTTGTTTGATGGAGTGAAGATGATTAATTCATTAGTTGTTGGAAAGGAAACGATTACTGCTTCTGATCTTGCAGGATTAAAGGATTTGTATCACAATTTGGTGTTTGACGTGTTGGGCTTGAAAGATGAAGGTGAATCAGGAGGGAATAACGAAATACTCGATAAGGTTGTTCGTTTGCTGCTTTCGACCCGCGACGAGGCCAAAAAGAATAAAGATTGGTCTACCGCCGATAAAATACGAGATGAATTGACCAATTTGGGCATTGTTGTAAAAGACACCAAAGACGGTTACGAGTGGGAAATTTTAAAATAATACAAACTGTCCTGATGTATCAGGGCAGTTTTTTATTTTTTAGCTAATTTTAAAGCTTGTAATACCATACTGCATCCAAAACTAATTGTTGTTTTAACTGATCGTTTTATCCTAAAAGAATTACTATGAATACTCACTCTTTTTTATCGCTTGTTTGTTCTTTGCTGTTAGTCTCGTGTAATGGCAAGAGTGTAAACAATAATAAGCTTACCGATAAAAGCCTTGATGAGCAGACAGAAAAAACGACAGTGATTGTTAATAGTTTGCGTTTAAAACAACCGCATCGGGGTGATTTGTATACCATGGGAGGAGATGTTGAAATAGAAATGACTCCCAGAAATAGGGCGGCCGGAATAGACTCTGCCCAGTTTTGGGCTGACGAGACTTTAATTGGAAGTTTGACCGATGAGCCATGGATTATGAAATGGGTTCCTGAGGATCAAAAAATGGGGAAACACAACCTGAAGGTGATGGCTTATCATGAGGATGGTACCATTGGTGTTGTTTCTACTTTTGTAGATTTAAAAACAAATATTCCGCCAGTTGAATATTCATATAAAATTGTAAATGAGTTTCCCCACGATAGAGGTGCTTATACCCAAGGATTGTTTTATCATGAAGGATTTCTATATGAGGGAACAGGGCAAAGAGGAGAATCTACTTTGCGTAAGGTTAAATTAGAGGATGGTGAGGCTCTTTCGGTTAAGAATCTAGAGCAGGAATATTTTGGGGAAGGAATTACGTTTTCTAAGGGTAAAATTATTCAATTGACCTGGAATGCGAAAAAAGTTTTTGTTGTTGATCCTGTAACTTTTGAACAGGAGGATACTTTTGAGCCAAATACAACTAATCATCAAGGTTGGGGAATTACATCAGTTAACAATGAGTTGATTCTTTCGGATGGGACAAATGTGCTGACAGTTCTTGATGCTGACAATTATAGTTGGAAGAGAATAATTGAAGTGTATGATAATTCGGGAATGGTAACCAATTTGAATGAATTGGAATACATAAATGGAAAAATTTATGCCAATGTTTGGCTTACCGACCGCATTGTAATTATAAATCCGGAAACGGGAAGAGTGGAAGGCAATTTAAATTTAGGTAAGATTTTAAAATTGGCCGACAAGAAAATATTGGTAGAGGGAGACGAGGTATTGAATGGAATAGCATGGGATTCTATTAATAATCGTTTGTTTGTTACCGGTAAAAGATGGCCTAAACTTTTTGAGATTAAAATAGATAAACAATAAGCTCCTTTTTTTTCATTTCGTAGAAATGATGTATCAATTAAAATCTCAGGCTGGTCATGCTCTGACTGTAAACAAGCCGACCCTGTCAGGTATGACTTGGGTAAATCTAAAAGAATTATTTTATAAGATGAGTTTTGATGTTAATCTGGTATAACTCACCAATGATGACAAAAATTATTTTAGCTCCGGATAAATTCAAAGGCTCCTTAACCGGAATTGAATTTTGTGATGCTGTTGAGAGAGGGATCAGAAAACACACTTCTGATGTTGAGATCATCAAACTACCGTTGGCCGATGGCGGCGATGGAACCATCGAAGTCCTGAACTTTTATCTGGCAGGAGAAATGAACTCCATCGAGGTTCACGATCCGCTGCATCGAGAGATTAATGCCTCCTATTTGTATTCCAAAGAGAAAAAGACCGCTTACATTGAGATGGCTGAAGCTTCGGGAATTCGTTTGCTAAAAGGCGATGAGGCAAATCCAATGCTGACAAGTACTTATGGAACCGGCGAATTAATTAAAGATGCGCTGGACAAAGGTGCAGAACACATTATTTTGGGTATTGGAGGAAGTGCAACCAACGATGCCGGTTTGGGCATGGCGCGGGCATTGGGTTACGTCTTTTTCGATGAAAATAATAATGAGTTGAAAGGTACTGGAAAAGATTTAATTCTCCTCAATTCCATTGATCATTCGGCAGTTCATCCAAGACTAAAAAGCGTAAAGTTCGAAGTTGCCTGCGATGTGGATAATCCTTTGTTTGGCGAAAATGGAGCGGCTTATATTTACTCTCCGCAAAAAGGAGCTGCACCAAAAATGGTACTGGAATTGGATGCCGGCTTACAGCATTTTAACGAAGTGGTTAAAAAACAATTTGAACTCGATTTACAGCAAATAAGTGGTGCAGGCGCAGCAGGTGGTTTGGGCGCCGGGTGCATTCTGTTTTTAAATGCAGCCTTGAATTCAGGCATCGATTTACTAAAAAAGGAGGCCAATTTTGATGCGCTCATTAAAGGTGCCGATTGGATAATTACCGGAGAAGGAAAATTGGATGAGCAGACCTTCTCGGGGAAAGTTATTCGCGGTGTATTGGATTCCGTTAGTGATCAAAAACTGACAATCTTTTGCGGCCTTGTTGATCTCGATGAGGCAAGAGTAAAAGAAATGAATATCCATCACATATCCGAAGTTACCCAATATGCCGCAAGTATTGAAGATTCCATTCAGAATGCTTTTGCCTATTTGGAAAAAGCAGCGGAAGATTTTGCCCTAAAGTTTTTGCAATAAATCGAACCACTACTAGTCCGGGAACCGGTCAGAAAAAATCTTATTCCGCAATATCAAGATTCCCTTTGTTACTCTTGAAGAAAGAATTTTTGGTGTTTCGCAGGCCGTCGTAGCTCTCCAGAATTCCCTTAACACTGCCAACCAACACTTTTGCTTCCACCATAATCGGAATGCGGTTGTCGTCGTTGCTTAGCCAAACGGTCATGTCTTCGCCACCTTTAAACATGGTGCCTTCAACCAAAAGGGGAGAGAATTTGAGGCATTCGAAACGTTCACCCGAATTTGCTTTGATGGTTTCCAATCCGCGATAACGAATGTATAGGGAGTGAATTTCATTATCAATCAGCATCGAAATCGGAATTTTATCGCCTTTCTTGTATTTCGAGAAATCGAGATTCCGCACGTAGTAGGCAACCGATAAAATATCGAAAGTGCAGGGCTTGTTTTTTAGCGTATCGAGTTTTACAGGCTTATCGCGTTTCTGAATTTGTGATCTAATCTGATTCGATTTGTAATCAAACCAATACTCATGATGTGCATCGTATTTGGCTTCATGAGTTCGTCTGTCGAAGTAGAGTGGAGCAAGAGTTTTAGCGTCGGCATAGCAGCTTAATGTATCTCTAAGCTTAAAAAACCAGTCGAATGCTTTCGCATTTTTGCCTTCGCCTTTTATTTTGAATACCTCTTTATTTTGAAACTGGTCTGTTTTTACAGACAGTTCAACTTCACCCGCAGCAACCCAAATAAATCCCCAGTTGTAGTACCCTCTGAAAACTAATTTTTCGCCCGATTGAAATGCAAAATTTTCTACGACACACTGAGATTTCATGTCTTGGGCAAAACACATCAGGATGATAAGAATTAGAAAGGATATTTTCTTTAACACGATAATTAATTAAACCTATTTATTAACCTTGCCAATCTTATTTTCGATGGCTTCTACTTTGGTTTTTAGTCGATTGTGTTTGTTCTTCTGAATATCAATCGTCATTGTAGTATAAACACGTTCAGAATCGTCTGCTAAAAGATCATAACAGCGGTTCACAAGCGCTAAAGCTTCCGGTAACGCATCAGTCTCAATCAGCGTTCCCATTGCTGTTAGCTGGTAGCTAATACCGCTTTCGCGGATCAACTCAATAACCTGACTAACTTGTTTGCTTACGCTATCACCTTTGTCGGTTGGGAAAATAGCAAATTCCAGAAGTACTGACATATCTAATTGTTGTTTTTGGTTCTTGTTTTCTTTTTATTTTTTTCAGCATCTTTCAGTAATGCTTTTTCAAGCTTTTTCTGCCTTTTTTGCTCAAGTTCTATTAAATGCTGATTGAAATTTATTTCCGGACCATTTTCCGGAATATAAATACGATCTTCTACATCGAAATACGAACGGACTTTAATTTCTTTTCTAAAGTAATGAACCATTTCAGGCTGAAGACCTTCTTTGTAATTGCCTGTGTCCCATTTACCGTTGTCGTTCTCATCTACAATTAATTTAATGATATAGGTGTCAGGAGCTAAATAATCGAATATTACGGTTTGATCGGAATAAATCCTTTTTGTCTGAACAATCCCTTCACTTTTATTGTTTTTTAATAGTTGAACAATCAGCGGCTTTTTTACGTTGGATACATTCAATAAGATTTTTCCGTAATATTCTTCTTCCCGGGTTGTCATTTTCCCATTGTATTTATCGCTGTACAAACCATAAATATTGCGAAATGCGGTAGAATCAAACTCAACTTTATATTGGGTTTCTGCTTTCCAGTCAATTTTTATATGATAACGAAGAATAGCAGCAGAATCTTGCTCTATTTTATAATCAACAGGTATTAGTAATGTATCCTGAACTTGATACAAATGAATACTGTCTTTGTTGATTTCGGCAAGAGGCTCATTAAAATCAATAATTACATCTTTATTTAAATCCTGGGAACTACTGGCATTGAATTTAAATTCATACATAGGAATTTTAATTTTTGCCTGTTTCTTTTTATTCCTCGAAGCTTTTGCTTTTTTAGGAGCCTTATAATTTAATTTAACTGTATCGGTAAAGCTTACAAGTTTACCCAACGAGTCAGTTTTTAAATATTCCAGTTTCGCCAAAAGAGTATCTCTTTGGTAAATAGTCGAATCGGTTATCCAATAGGAAAGAGTATCGTTTGTTCTATTTTTTTCAAGCAAAAACCAATTTGGATCTTCATCAACATCAATAAAATCAATTTTAAGACTATCAGTTCTTTTCGAGTTAAATTCAAAATAGATCTGTTCTCTTCGTTCTCTTTTGTAGGTTGTAAGGTATTGCAGAGGATTTTCTTCATCAAACATTCTAAGGTAAATATTTGACGGTTCTGTTGTCATCATTTGTCTTACAACAAGGGAGTCAGCACTAATGCTGTCCAATTGTTCGTAAGTATGCACTGTCGGCGTAATAATGTCATTGCTAAAACCGATCATTTCGCCGGGGCCATTGTACAGAAAATCGCGGTTTCCATCAACAATTGCAAATAGCTTATAATCTCCGCTGCTCAAATTATTCAGCTGAAAATAACCTGCCGAATCGGTTTTAGCAACATAACTTGGAATTACTGTAAAGGGAACAGAATCATTCGTATTTAAGTAAGCCATTACCATTGCTTTTTCAACGGGTAATTGATTGAAGGAATTATCTAGTTTTCCTTTAATGCTTAATGAATCCAGTTGGTTACCTGTTGAGAAAACAAATTGATATTCTCCCAAAGGATTCCCTTCATTGTTATCGGCAATGCCATTTCCAAAATCGAGAGTATAGGTTGTGTTTTCACGAAGTTTCTCTTCTAACTTCACATAGATAGAACGACCTTTTAATTTCACCAAAGGTTTCTTTTTTAGTGGCGGGGAAATTGTGAAATTTGAACTTATATCTTTTAGCTGAACAAATTCATCAAAGAAAATTTCTACTTTTCCACCTTTAAAGTTTGTTGAGTAGTTTTGAGGCTTGGTCAATGTAACCTTTGGAGCTGTATGATCAAGAGGTCCTCCGGTAGGCATTCCCTTTCGTGCACATGAATATAGTAAGGTTGAAATTGCAAATCCCAAAAGGATATAAAACGCTATCTTTTTCAAATTGATTAGTTTTGATATTTGATTATTAGGCAACAAAATTACAAAGATTCAAAACAAAAATAAGTTAATAAAAGTAAAATGGTGGACTCCTTGCAATATTCCGTGTTAAAAAGAGATAAGTTTTTTGAAACAGCAGCAAATACTCAATTCGATTTTGTAATACTAAGTGTTGGTATAAAGGAGGTTCTGTTTGCTCTTTTGGCTGTTGTTAACGGATATAAATGCGCCATTTTAACCGAAAATGATTTTCAAGAATCTTTGCATCCGATTGTTGATACTTCGGAAAGTACACATCCTTTAGTTCTTGCTTTTCGAAACCGTTTCCCTCATTTAATTTTACCCGATGAATATTTAAAAGTAAAACGAAACGCTTCAAAATGGGAAAAAATATTTTCGGGAAGTATTCGTGATAAGGATATTTCAAAATACGAATCGGCTCTTATTACAGAAGCAGATGATGCTGTTTACATTGATAAGGAATTTAAGATCTCAACAAATCGCTTGTTACTTTCTTTACTGAAAAGTGCAGTTCAACAGGGAGCTGTAATTCTAAATCATGTTACAACAGAGATAAAAAGCAACTCAGAGATTGTATGTTGCGATAAAGTAGATGCAAATTCTAAAACGTATACCATTTCCTATCAATCGCAGCTTTCTTTTTCAGCGATAAATAAAACAAAGACCAAGACCGAAATCAGGTTCTGGTTGCATAAAAAAGACTTATTCTTAAAACGAAGTTTGAAGTTTAGTCTGGATGGTGTTTTGATAAGAATGCTTAGGTATCAGGATTATTTTATGATTGTTTGCGATTCACAATTGGATAACAGGCAATTTGTTAGGATGATTATTCAGGAAATAAACCGAATCGTGAAACGTGAGAATGAATTCAACGAAGATGATATTATCAGTTCAGAATTGGTAGAGACAACATCAAATGATTCTTTGAAAAATCACCTTACGGATTTTGCCAAAGTTGTTGAAAATAAGCTTTCCATTTCTTTCTCTCAATTACTACAGCTAATTCCATCACTACCGGTTATCGATGCACAATTTGAAGGAAAAACAGAAATACAGCAGCTAATCGAATTTGGAGATTATCGTTTTGATGAGGCAAAGCAAACCGGTGTGCACCCGGTACCTTTTAAAAATATGTTTTACCGATTTGGATCAGGAATAGAAGAACTAACGGAAAAAGCTTACGAATTACGAGCACAATTTGGCCCGGGAAATGATTTGTGGGTTTACGTTCAGTTTTGGTATTTGTATCAGAACGAGATGGTTTGCTCCAAAGAAGATTACATTTCCCGAATCAGAAAATCTAAGCCTGTTTTGGAATCCGATTTAGTTGCTTCTGAGGATGTTGTACAGGAATATTTCAATCTTTTTAATGAAAATCATGTTAAGTAACATGCTTGGTGTTTATGAATACCAACATATAGGTATTGTTAAACGAATCACGACTTCCTACTTTTGAACCGTAATGTTAATGCCAATTTAATTCGTACATGAACGGTTTTCGAAAAATAAAAATAGCAATTGTAAGTATACTGCTCCCGGCAATGATTTTGTTGGCGGGTAATGCTGTTTTTAATTGGCACGTTCATAGACAAGTTGATGGAACTTTAATCGTTCATGCTCATCCCTATCAAAAATCAGGGAGTTCTAACGGAACAACAAATCATCATCATTCTTCTCATGAATGTTTTTCATTGCAACAATTTACGAGTTTCCTGTTTGCGCTCGCTTCTGTATTCTATTTAGCTGCATTAATAGGAAAATCTTATGAAATTAGTAATGTCTACCACCTTTTTATTAAGAAAGGAATTATAAGTTCTCTTCTTGACAACAGGGCTCCACCTGCCTTCCTGTAACACCTTTATTATCACCTGAAAAGGTCCATTTAAAATTAGAGTATGTAACTGTTTCCTGATACTGGTTGATAGTATGAGGGAGTGTTATGTATATCAATAAATACAAACATCAAAAAAATATACCTTATAATGAGATTACTAACTCATCTATCTATTAGCATTGCTGTGCTAATTAGTCTGGCATTTTCTGTTTCTGCCGAAAATATTACTTCAAGTGTAAAAGGAAAAGTGATTGACAGTAACAGCAGCAAACCCATTCCTTATGCCAGTGTTGCTCTTGAAGGATTGAGCATGGGAGCAGTAACAAATTTCGATGGTGAATTTGTAATCGAGAATGTTCCTGTGGGGCATTATCATGTAATTGCCTCTTGTGTAGGATACAAATTGGATAAGAAGGAATTGGAACTAAAAGGAGGAAAGAGCTCTGTTCTTGAATTTAGAATAGCAGAAGATTTTATTGGCCTGGATCAGGTTGTGGTTACGGCCGATCGAAATAGTATTCAGCGAAAAGATGCTCCGGTTGTTGTGAATTCTATATCTACTAAGTTGCTGGAACAAACATCATCAGCAAACTTGGCTGATGGTTTGGTTTTTTCTCCGGGTTTACGAGTAGAGAATAATTGTAACAATTGTGGTTTTTCGCAAGTAAGAATGAATGGTTTGGAAGGACCATATACGCAGATATTAATTAACAGCAGAGCTATTTTTAGCGGATTGGCCGGAGTATACGGATTGGAACACATTCCGGCAAGTATGATTCAGCGTGTAGAGATTGTACGCGGAGGTGGTTCAGCTCTTTTTGGAGGGAATGCAATTGCCGGAACAATTAATATCATTACAAAAGATCCTGTTGCCAATACTTTTAAAGCAGGAGTTAAATATGGAGCTGTAGGTATTGGTGTTGATGGTGGTGGAGATGCTGCCAGTGATATGACTGCCGATTTTAATGCGTCAGTTGTTTCTGAAGATCATAACAGCGGGATATTTATTTTTGGTGTGAACCGTCAGCGCGACGATTGGGATGCAAATAAGGATGGTTATTCCGACATGGTTAAATTGAAAAATATAAGTGCCGGTTTGCGTGCTTATCATCGTCTTTCAGATTTAGCCAAATTAACTTTGGAATATCATGTAGTTGATGAGTACCGAAGAGGAGGAGATCAGCTAAATTTAAAAGCTCACGAAGCTACTGTTGCCGAAGAAGTAAGTCATCGTATTAATTCAGGAAGTTTGGCCTGGGATCAATACTTTAGCCAGGATCGAATCAGTAAATTGTCTGTTTACGCTTCGGGACAAAGTATCGATAGAGATAGTTACTATGGAGCTGCCACTATTTATGATGAAAATGGTGCAGAATTATCTACACCAATTCCTGATTATGGTGCGTATGGTCAAACTGATGATTTGGCTGTTTCTGCCGGAGTGCAATTCTTTACAAAGTTTGATAATCTATTTTTCGCTCCTGCCGATATCACTCTTGGGTTAGAGAATGTTTACAACAGTCTGAAAGATGATAAATTGGGGTATTATGATTTTACAAATAATGAATTTGTGAAAACAACCAACATTGCCGATCAAACCTCAAATACCATAGGTGCATTTGCTCAAAGTAAATGGGATTTAGGAGCTGTAAAATTTCTATTGGGTGTAAGAATGGATTCCTATGAAATTAAAAATTCTGCGGAAAAGTCCAATTATTCAAATACAGTATTTAGTCCCAGAGCTAACGTGTTATTCGATATCTTTAAAGGTTCGCAATTGCGGGTTAGTTATGCAAGAGGTTTTAGAGCTCCGCAAATTTTCGATGAGGATTTACACATTGAAGCTTCAACGGCCAGAAGAATAACACACGAATTGGCTGATGATTTAACAGAGGAGAAATCAAACAGTTATACAGTATCCTGGGATTACACCAAATCCTTTGGTAAAATGCAGACCTATTTTCTTGCAGAGGGTTTTAATACCCAATTAATAGATCCTTTCTTTAATGAATTTAGTGAGGTAGATGCGAGTGGAAATATGGTTATGCTTCGAAAAAATGCCAATGGCGCAGTCGTTAAGGGAATGAATTTTGAATTCAAATTAGCTCCTTCTTATAAATTCGATTTTCAAATGGGTTTGACCATCCAATCCAGTAAATACGATGATGCTGTTGATCAGGGAGAGGATGAGGATACAGCCAATACTACTACTGATGATATTTTGAGAACGCCAGAGCAGTATGGCTATTTTGCAATGAACTGGAAACCCCTTCATGAGTTTACTACTACCTTATCAGGCTCATATACCGGACCAATGAATTTGATTCACTTAAGCGGAGGAGATGATAAATATGGGAATGAGATTCAGGAAAGTTTAGTGAAATCAGATCGTTTTATGGATTTGGGAATCAACTTTGCTTACCATTTCGATTTAGGCAGTGATGTGAAGTTACAGTTTGATTTGGGGATGAAGAATATCTTCAATTCTTTTCAGGATGATTTTGATTTTGGCCCATCTCGTGATGCCGGTTACGTTTATGGTCCTTTAAATCCAAGAACAATCTATTTTGGTGTGAAATTGGGTAACATCCTGTAGAAAAAATCTACCTCATAAAAAACAAACTATAGGGTTAGTTTGGTAACGGGGCGCATTCTTTAACAGGATGTTAGCTCCGTTATTTTGTTTAGTGATTTCAGGTTTCGAAATTTGGTTTGTTTATTGCTGTGGTTCAATTGACAATTGTATTTGGTTTTACAATGCATTGATTCTATTCATTATTGATGAGCAGCATGTACTCAAACAAATATGAATTTGAGAATACTATTAAAAAAAAGATAAGTAAATTTGTTCGAATTAATTAAGTAGAGTTTTATGACAGAGATTAAAGGTAAGAGTAAAAAAGACAACATTTATATTGGGGTGTTGTCAACTTTAGGGGTAATTCTTGTGATTTTAGCGGTAATGTATTACATGGAACATAGAGATAATAAGCGCTATATCTCCGAAATTACTACCGAAAAAATAAGTTTGGAAAACGAATTGAAATTACTTTCACAGGATTATGATTCTCTGCAAACCAGCAACGATACCTTGAATGTTCAGCTGAAAATGGAGCAGGAAAAGATAAATGAACTTTTAGATCGAATGAAAGTATTTCGAAACAATTCTTATTTCGAAATTAATAAATACAAAAAGGAGTTAGGAACTTTAAAAGGAGTATTAAGGGATTATATTGTTCAAATCGATTCTCTAAATACACGCAATCAATTGCTTACTGCGGAAAACGTGAGGGTTAAAAAGCAAATCGATTGGGTAAAAGACCGTAATACCAAACTTGAGGAATCAACCGAAACAATGAAAGAAGTAATCAGCAAAGCTGCTACTCTTTCATTAGTGGATCTTGCTTGTTCTCCTATAAATAGAAAAGGCAAAGAGGTGAAAAAGATTTCCAAAACGGAAAAATTGGTCACCAATTTTACGATTCAAAAGAATGTAACTGCATCAACTGGGGTTAAAGCAATATTTGTGCGTATTACCCGACCTGATGAAGTTGTTTTGGGTAATCCGGAAAATCTTTTATTCGATTTTGAGAATACTAAACTTAGCTATTCTGCATCACGAGAGATTGATTATGAAGGGGAACAGCTTGATGTTGCTGTATTCTGGGATAACGACGGAAGTCTTATTGAAGGAGAATATAAAGTGGATGTTTTCGCTGAAGGAAACCATATTGGTTCAGCTAAATTTTTGCTGAAATAATTGCTGAAACTGCAGAAATGAAAAAAACCATCCTTTGCGGGATGGTTTTTTTGTTTCGTAAGTTTCAACTCAGAAAATGATCATTTAAAAATAGTTCTCGATCCAAAAGCTCTAAAGCCAATTAAAATTGAAACGCAGCCACTTTCAATCCGCTCCTTTTCTGGATTCTCAGGTATCAGTACCCGAATTACAAAATCATCGGTACTTTCAACCATAAAATCCCACAAGTTTGTGTGATCTTCATCTGCATTATCATACAATAAGTTGTAATCAGTATCAAAAAGCTGAAATTGAATTTTACCAAGGCTCTCTTCTCCTTCAACCAGAATTCGATATTCCTGATCCTTATAAAAAGTAAGTTGCAATTCAGCAGTTTCACCTTCCGATAACACCGCATTGTTTAATTGTCCGTTAAACGTGTAAGGCGTAAGTTTCGGAATGCATTCCTTTTTGGTGTATTCGTTACACTGCGCAAGCACAATATTTGGCAATGCGAATAAGTAAAAAATAAGTAATATGGTTTTTATAGTTGTTTTCATTCCAATCGTTTTAGTGCTCCCCAATCCTATAATTCCGTAATTGTTTCTCTGATTTTGCCGTTGATTTCTTTTATTGCCCTGATTGTTTCGTTCGAGGCAGTTAAAGTAACCTGATTTTTTATAACCGTTTTGCCGTCTTTTGTTTTAATGCTCGATGCAGAAGATTTAGTTTGTGATATTTCCTGAAATTTCGCATCCAGTTTCTTTAAATCCGGTAGAATCTGATTTATTTTATAGTTATCTCTATATTGATTTAGTAAACCAATTAAGTTTTTTACAGAATGTTTTTGCTGTGAAATTAAGTTGACCATTTCTTTTTGAGGATTTTTTAAATCAACAATATTTGTTGCCAGATACAAGGTTTCAATCCATCCACCAAAAACAATTAAAGCCGCAACACCACCTCTTTGATTTTCTTTCAGATAACTGTCCGATTTTGTAAAAGTTTCAGTAATAATTTGAAGCAAAGAATCTTGGTTTTCAATATTTTCTTCCATCCTTCGGGCAGTAATTCTTTCCTGCTCTTCAGGAATTCCCAAATGGCGTGTAAATTTCTTGATTACAGCTAAATATCTTGCTGCATCCTGAAACTGTTCATAAATTCTAATGTAACTTAAATCTGCACCGTAAATACCAATGTTGATAGCCACATCTGCTTGTGATAAATAATTATCTGCATTGGAAACCGGATTCATTAAATCGGGCTGATAGGGCAAGTTCATTTTTTTGATAATTCCAGTCACTTCAATAGGACTCGGCACATTGTAAAACAGAGTTTTAACCGATTTAAACTCCTTTTGTTGTGGTGCAGTTATCTCAGGCACTTTATCAGCTGAGGGTTTCTTATTTTGACAACCAAAAGTCAGCACTGATGAAGTGAAAAAAAGAATGAAACAGCTTATTTTAATAGATGTTTTAAACATAGATTTATTGTTTTCTCTTAGGTTTTATTTTGTAATAAACTTAAAGTTATACTTTTAGGGAGAAATTGCAAATAAAAAAGAGATATAAGCAATTATTGTAAAGAAACTCCTGGAATGGAGAAACAAAAGATATTTGCAGACGTAAAAATGAAGTTGAAATCGAACTTCATAACATCAAAAATTCCTTTTCTACTGGGCTTCCGGGCGAGTAAAATATTTTTACTTGAAAAAGAGTTTTGAGATGTAGCTTACCTTAGCATCCGTTAAGCATTAAATATGAATTTCAGGAATCGATAGCACCTTATCGTCTTACGAAGACAAAATATTAACCACTGATTTGCGTTTTAAATCCGGCATCCTCTACTTTTTGTGCAATCTGCTGCAATTCTTCCATTGATATTTTCTCCAGATTATCACTTGGCGTATCCCTCGAGATGGTATAAATCATCACCTCTTTAGGTTGTATTTTTTGCAGGTGTGTCAACCAAGCTTCTATTTCTTCTTTGGTCGTATTGTCTATAATTTTACCCTTGTATTCTCCTCTGATAAAAAGGGTCTGAATTATTAAATTGCCATCGAATTTTGAGAGAAGGTCAACCAAATAATTTAGATTGAATTTTCCAACAGGCTGATTTAAATTGATTATGGTTTCTTCTGTTCCGCCATCTAACTTTAAAATGTTATCATCTACCTTATTTAGAGCGTCAAATACCGACTTTTTGTGAATCATCGATGAATTAGAAAGGACAGCGATTCTTGCCTGTGGAAATACTTGATTTCTAACCTCGATCGTGTAATTAATAATTTCGCCAAATTCAGGATGAAGTGTTGGTTCTCCATTTCCTGCAAAGGTAATCACATCCAAATTTTCATTATTGGCTTTCATCTGGGTCAATTTCTCGAACAGACTCTCTTTCACCTGATCTTTAGGGTGAAAGTTAATTTTCTGTTCATAGTGATCTGGATTCCAGCCACATTCGCAATAAATACAATTAAAACTGCAGAGTTTGCAATCGTTGGGTAATAAATTAATACCTAATGAAACCCCAAGTCTTCTGCTTTTTACCGGGCCGAAAATAATTTTATCGAAGAGAAAAGTTGCCATTACACGTTTTTTTTGTTGCCCAAATTTAGATAAATTCCTGAGTTGATCCATTAAAATTGGGAGTTTAAATCGAGAAGTTAATTGGTATTGATTAAACAAGGATTTTCAGTTCGCTTGCCGCGTTAAATTTCTGATTGGAATAATCAAGATTTGTGAGCAGGTTCAAGCCAGGTTTTTTACCAATTTCAAGACTTCCAAATTCATTTTCAATTTGCAAATGTTTTGCTCCGTTTATAGTTCCCCATTTAATCAATTCCCAGAACGCAAGTGTCGGTAGAATTTCCTGCAAAGCTTTTAATTCCTCAAAAACAGATAGTTTCAAATGCGTTCCAAGTGATCCTGTTCCAATGCAGTATTGGCTCATTTCACTTACAGCAGGTGTAAACCCTTTAAATTTTTCTAAAATTATCCGATTTAGCAGAATGGATTGGTTTGGATTTAATTGTTTGTTTGATATTGGGATTTGTAACGAACAGTTTGATTCTGCAAGGTTAATGTCGGAAAAAGACAGCTTCGATTCTCGTTTTTGCTCAGCATGATTGTTTACTGTAAAAAAGTCGGCGACAGCAACAGTACCATAAGCTTCCAATTGATTAATCCCTCTTTGTATTGTATTGGGAGTAGTTTCTTTTAAGAGTAAGCTTTTTTTAAGTGCAGAGCCAAAGTCATCACGAAAACATTCTTCAAAATCTTTTTCAGAGAAGGACGGAAAACTAAGTAGTGTAAATACATCAATAAATCCGGGTACAATTACACCACTGTAGAACTCCAGGTTTTGAATTTCTTTAAATTGTCCCTTCGTATCAACTATATCGACAATATAATTTTTCTCATCAATTACAATAATTCCATTTTTTAGAGGAGTAGCTGTAACAGGAAAAATGTAGTTCGCTGCTATTTTTCTCATCGCACACGCCTAAGGTTCTGTTCCTCATCTTGCTCTAATTCCTTAAGTACCTGCAGGGAATCAGGTCTAATCTGCGGATTGAAAATCATGATGTCTTTAATTTCGAAATGCTGAGTAAACTCAACAAGATCATTCTCTCCGGCAAATAAGTTGCCGCGTAGTTCTGTGTAGCTCGAATCCGGATAGGACAAACTTAATTCATAAGTATTGAATTTTATTTCTTTAGTAATTGGCTTTGGCATAAAGTTTACTTTATGTTCTTCGCCTAAACTATCCTGTTTCCAAAAATAGGCTTCCAATTTAGGCCGATCAGTTTGATCATCCTTAAATATTCTAATAGAAGCTTTAATGGTGTAAATGCCTTTTTGTTTGATTGGAATAGCAAAAGTAAGTTGGTTTTTGTCTTTTTCAGGAATTCTCCAATCTTTCTTTTTTGTCCAAAGGTTTACTGTGTCTTGTTCCAGTTTCTTATTTTTAACCTCAATACGATAATGGGTTTCAAGTCGGTTAAGCGAATCGATAATTACATCGTAAATTCGGGTGAATCTTTTTGTATTATTAGAATAATAGGATACGCAGGAATCAAATTGCTCGCGGGTAATATCGTATTTCTTAAAAATAGAATTGTAATAGTAGCTGGGGCGGTAATTATCTCCCGAGCGATAAATATTTTGGGATTCTAAAGTTCCATCAATAATATGAATATCAATAAGCATCTTAGTGAATTGATCTTCATTTAACTGAGGAGTATTTTTATTATTATTTTTGCAGGATATCAAAAAAGAGAATGCACAGCAAATAAAGAAAAGTAGTATTTTATTCATGAATTGTTTCTTGTTGATCTGAAAGCAAAGATAATAAATCGAATAGAATGTGCGAGTGAGATTTCTGCTAGCTTATTTTTTTAATCTTTTTATACAATTCCGAAGCAAATACAAAATCATTTAAATCCTGATTGTCGGTATCAAATATTTCATTTTTGGAACCTTCCCATGCTTTGTTCCCCTTACTTATAAAAATAATTTTCTCTCCAATTTCCATTACTGAATTCATATCATGAGTATTAATAATGGTAGTCATATTATATTCTTTTGTTATTTCCAGAATCAAATTATCAATCAAAATAGCAGTTACAGGATCTAAACCGGAATTGGGTTCATCGCAAAAAAGGTATTTCGGATTCAACGCAATTGCTCTCGCAATGGCAACACGTTTCTGCATACCACCACTAATTTCAGCGGGAAACAAATGATTTGAATTTTGTATGTTAACACGGTTTAAACAGAAGTTGGCACGATCTTTTTTTTCTTTTTCATTCATATCTGAAAACATATCCAAAGGAAAGAGTACATTTTCTTCAACACTCATAGAATCGAATAAAGCACCTCCCTGAAATACCATGCCTATTTCCTTTCGAATCTCTTTTTTTCCTTTCAAATTCATTGAGGTGAAATTTCTGTCGTTATAGAATATACTGCCGGAATCAACCTCATGAAGTCCAACGATTGATTTAAGTAAAACTGTTTTACCTGATCCACTTTGTCCTATTATAAGATTGGTTTTGCCAGCCTCGAAATTGATAGAGATATCATTCAATACTTTTAAGTTGGCAAAAGATTTATTTACATTACTTACAGTGATCATTTTAAAAGGATTTGTGTGAGTATCACATTAGCAAGAAGAATAAGAATACTGCTGTTTACAACTGCTTTTGTACTTGCTCTGCCTACCTCCAGTGCACCTCCTTTTACGTAATATCCATAGAAGGATGGAATTGCTGTTATAATAAAGGCAAAAACGGCTGTTTTTATCAGGGAATAGGTAATGTAATAAGGAATAAAAGCATATTGTACACCGTCAATATAATCAGTTAAATTTACAGTACCTGTTAGATAGCCAGCAAGTAAGCCTCCTGTTATTCCAACAAATACGCTTAGTACATATAAAAATGGATTAATAAATATTGCCGCTATAATTTTAGGTAAAACTAAATGGTTGGCAGAATTGATTCCCATGATTTCCAAGGCATCAATTTGCTCAGTTACCCGCATCGAACCAATTTCAGAAGCTATATTTGAACCGACTTTTCCGGCTAATATTAAACCAACTATTGTCGATGAGAATTCAAGAAGCATCGATTCTCTTGTAGTATAACCAACCAAATAATCCGGAAGTAAGGGATTCAGCATATTGTATGCTGTTTGCAGGGTAATAACAGCTCCCATAAAAAGAGATATTATCACAACAATCCCAATAGAATTGATTCCGAGTTTATCAATTTCACGGATTATTTGTGAAAATAAAGTCTTGCCTTTTTCTGGTTTTGAAAATACCAAAACAAGAAATCTTGAGAATTTTCCTACGTTTTCAAACAAGTTCATAGTTATTTTGCTTTACGATAAAATTACAAATTATTTGTTTACCATCTTCCAGGATAATTGTATCTATTGAAATTTCTGTTCTTTTTTGATTTAATAAGGCTTTTCAGTATTTTAGAGTATAATTTTACTACTCTTGAATTCTTACTTAATGAGCATAGATTCAGATAAATATTTTCCAATGGATAAAAATAATTATTGTGTAATTATGGCTGGCGGCGTAGGCTCGCGGTTTTGGCCTCTAAGCAAAAATAATAAACCCAAACAATTTCTTGATATTCTTGGTACCGGTAAGACTCTAATTCAGTTGACTTATGAGCGTTTTGCGTCCATTTGTCCGGCAGAGAATTTTTTCGTGGTAACCAATACAAACTACAAGAGTCTTGTGCTTCAGCAACTCCCAAATATTAATGAAGACCAGGTTTTGTTAGAGCCAATTAGAAGAAACACGGCACCTTGTATTGCTTATGCCAATCATAAAATACAAAAGCGAAATCCGAATGCATCAATTATAGTAACTCCTGCAGATCATTTAATATTAAATGAGACCAAGTTTTTAGGAGTTTTGTCGGAAGGAATTCAATTTATACAAGATGGAAATAAATTATTAACATTGGGAATTACCCCCTCAAGACCGGAAACTGGTTATGGTTATATTCAGGTTTCAAATAAAGCCGTTGATAATTATTCCGATGTTTATCCTGTAAAAACATTTACAGAAAAGCCACATCTCGAATTGGCGAAAATATTTCAGGAATCGGGTGAGTTCTTTTGGAATTCAGGAATATTTGTTTGGAAACTTTCGGCAATACAGGATGCGTTCCATAAGTTTTTACCGGATATGAAATATCTGTTTGAGACTACTTTGGATAAACTTGACACTGGAGAAGAACAATATTTTATTGATCAGATTTACCCAAAATGCGAGAATATTTCTATCGATTATGGAATTCTGGAAAAGTCTGAAAGTGTATTTGTGTATTGTTCTGAATTTGGTTGGTCCGATTTGGGTACATGGGGTTCTTTGTATGAACATTCTGCAAAAGACAATAATGCAAATGCCATTCAGGGGGAAAATGTAATGCTTTACGAATCAAAAAATTGTCTGGTAAATGTACCAAATGACAAATTGGTTGTTGTACAGGGCTTGAAGGATTACATTGTTGTTGAGACTAATAATTCTCTACTCATATGTCGTAGAAGGGATGAGCAGGAGATAAGGAAAATCGTTAATGATGTGAAAATAACAAAAGGGAAAAAATTTGTATAGCAAAAAAGGACCTGTAAGGTCCTTTTTTTATATCTGTATGTTCTTTTTAGAATTCCCAAAGATCATGTTCAAATGTGAAAATCTCATTCTTAATTCGTTCTGCTTCAAGCATTGAGTTTAAACCAACAGTATATTCACTAATTTGACGATTGTTGTGAACGTTGGAGATTTGTGAAATAAAACTCGAAAAATGTCTTTTTAAGAACAAATCATCAAATGAATAACGAGCCGCGTCGTTATTTGGATTAAATACTTCGTGAGAAGCAAGCAAAGGCCGGGCCTCAGGAAAATAGATCCAGAACAGTTTTTTCTGCTGAATACCATCTAACTCCGAATCACCATCTTTTATGTATTCACGAATTGGGCAAATTCCAATGATCCGAACCTGTAGAGTTGATGTTTGTTTGTCGAAGAACCACTGTTCTTTTACCATATATCTTTTTACATCATCCGTATGCATTTCGCCAGGAAGAATTTTTTGCTCAAGTTCACCTGTCAATCTATTACGTTGCATGATTGTATCATTTTGAGCATCAAACTTCGAACGAATCTGATCAATGGTCATAGGAACCTTAAATTCATCATCGTTTGTTTCGTAAGCAGTTAAGCCCTCATTCTCAATTCCATACATCAAAAGATCGATTAAACTGTAGCGGTCATCTTCAGGTGTTGTTGGATAATACATGGGAAGGTTCATTTTTTCCCGCAGATCCACAAATCTCCACACTAACTTCGACCACATCACATCCGACTCACGTATATTTGAGTAAGGAATAGGTTTTCTGTTTTTGATATGATTTTTTGAATAAACACTTGTAGCATTTGTTTGTGCACTAGAATAGGAAGCACAAATCAATACAAAACCAATTATTAGTAATAAGCTTTTCTTCATCGTATATAAATTTTATTACTCAATTCTAAATGAAATTGTAGGTAAGTCTCTGGTCACACCATCCGGACCAACTGCCCTAATATCTTCAATATAAACTTTTTGACTTCTTTTTAAATTTCGAAACATCTCAGTTTGTTCCTTGGTAAATACATCCGATCTGGATTCCTGATCAACAGTAAAACCTTTAACTATTGTAGAAACAGTAAAGCCGGTTATTTTAAACTTTAAGTCGAAATCAAAATTATCCATAACCGCATCAACACCAGTTTGCGCCAAGAGCAGATTCTTTTTGATTTTACCTCCACCTAAACCAGCAACTTTTGCAATTGGATCTGGAATTGGTTTCACTCTAAAATCCACAGTGCGCAATGGTCTCCAGCCATCCTCAAATTGTGCTTCAACTTGCACTCGTGCAGTCTTAAATGCTACTTTAGGTCTTGCAATATAAGCATCTCCTTTTTTAACCAAACTACCATTGTCCATGGTAGCACGCACTCTGTCCGATGCAAAGCCCGGAGCTGAAATGCTTACTGGATTGTCAACACCTACATAAAAAACATTCATTTTAGTAGCAGAAACCACTACATTAGGTTCTGCTACAATATAGCTCGATTTAAACTCGTATTTTTTGTCAATTCCAGACGGACTGGTGTACGTAATAACGCCTCCCCATGTTACTTCGCCAACCTTATCTGTTTTTGCTGTATAAACACCTCGGCCATCTTTAAAGTTCTTAATTGCGCCCTCTCGGTCAATAACTATTTTAGGGTTCTGTGTTGTATCAATAGCAGCAAGAAAAACCTGAGCTTCGTAGGTGTCACCTTTTAAAATATAATTTGACGGCGAAAATACTTCTGCTCTTAGTTTATTGAATTTAAATGATTCTGCTTCAATTTTATTGAATAAATAACTTACGATATCCGATTCAGTACTGCGTATATCTGTCTGAATTTTAGATAGTAGAGTGACAGCTCCAATTAATGGAGTATGTGAAAATTGTATAGATTCCCAACTGTAATTAGGATCACCTTTAGTCATCTTTTTTGGTTTTTCCGTATTCAGAGTTTTCATAATTGCTTTACGCAGAGTAGAATCTTTTCCTGCAACGTGACTTAATACCAAATTACGGTAGGAATCAATAGCTTCTCTTAAAACTTTACCCTGTCCGCCAACAATCATAATTTCAGGAGGCACATCCAAATTGTCTCTACTCTCGATGTTATTCATATCGTATTCAGGACCATCTGCACTTTTAACGATTCGATGTTTCAGAGAATCGATTAAATTTGATAAGTTATTTGATTCAGATTTTATCTTATTTGCATTATCCCAAGCTTCCTGAACTTTAGCCGGGTTTGCTTCCAGGGCAATTAGGAAATCCTTATATTTATTTTCATTTTTTTCTTCGAATGTCTGAATGGTTTTTGATAAACCATTATCAATAATCGTGAAAGCATTAAGGACCTCGTTTGATACATTTATCGCTAACATTGCTGTCAGGAATAAATACATCATCCCAATCATTTTTTGCCGTGGTGTTTCTTTACAATTCGTTGCTCCCATTTCAGCTCAGCTTGACAGTTAAATTAATTTTTCTTTCTTACATCCATGGCACTCAGCATATTACCGTATATGGTATTAAGTGCGGCAAGATTTTCGTTTAACTGTTCGGTTTCTTTTTTGTAAGCTTGTGCATTTTGTAAAGTTACAGTAAGAGTTTCAAGAACTTTACCCAAATCCTGATGTACAGTTTTCGAATTAGTCATTTGCTCGTTACCTTGTTTCAATTGCAACTCATATATTGTGTTTAGTGATGACAGGTTGTTATTCAAGGTTGACATGGAACCATTAAACGTATTGCTGTTTTCAGAGATTTTATCAAATCCGGTTTGTAAAGATTTATCCAAATTTTGATAAGACTCTACCAATTTATTTCCAGATTCGTTAACATTTTTAGTAAACCCTTCACCTGAAGTACTAATTGCATTAGCAGTTTCTTGGTAAGAATTACTTAGTTTTTGAGCTGAGTTAGATAATTCTTCAGTTGATTCAGCGTATTTGTTAGAAAATTCACCAACAGAGCTTGACGCTTTCTGTATACTTTCAATGTAACCATTGGTTGCAATAGCTGCTTCTGACAGGTTTGAAAGGTTTTCTGCAGCGTTGGTTAATTTTGCAAGCCCTTGACTTAAATTCGATATTTTGTCCGGATGAACACTCATCTTCTCTAGGAATGATTGTAATTGTTCCAGTCCTTCAACCTGAACACCGCCTCCGGTAACACCTTCTCTTGGTTCCAATCCAATTAATTCCGGATATACTAAACTCCAGTCTGGTTGCTCGTGTGGTGGTTCAAAAGCAGAGAAGAAAAAGATAATAGCCTCTACAGTCATACCAACGGTAAGAAGTTCTCCTGCATATGGGTAATGTTGTATTTTGAATAGTGCACCAATTAAAACTACGGAAGCACCCCAGCCATATACATAGCCCATAAATTTTTTCCATCTAGGAGATTGAACAAGTTCGGTAATATTCATGATCAGTTAAGTTTGAAAGGTCTAAAATAAATAGTCTACGGGTAATATTATTTACCTAAATGAGTTCTGACACAACGGAATCCGATATAAGATTTTGCAGTATCCTGATACTCGTATGTTCTGGTTGCACACTGCAAATAGTAGCCTATATCTTTCCAAGATCCTCCTCTGGTTACTTTTCTTTTTAAAGCTGGTGGATCATCGGGTAATGCATTGTATTCATAATTCGGATTCATATCATGAGTAAATGAATAGGCCGACTCATCGTAAGCTCCTGAAGTCCATTCTGCAACATTACCGGCCATATCATACAACCCAAATTCATTTGGCTCGTAGCTGCCAACAGGAAGGGTTACAAGACCTCCATCATCTACGTAATTACCTCGCAGAGGTTTAAAATTAGCAAGAAAACACCCTTGGTCGTTTCTTGTATAGGGGCCACCCCAAGGATACATATTTAATGCAATGCCTCCTCTGGCTGCATATTCCCATTCTGATTCTGTAGGTAAGCGATAATCCTGAACAGGATAATCACCTTCTGCTTTTAATGCAGAATTGTGAAAACGGGTTCTCCAGATAGAAAATGCAGATGCTTGTTTCCAGGAAACTCCAACAACAGGATAATCATCATAACCAGGATGCCAAAAATATTGTTTTGTCCAAGGTTCGTTATATGAGTAGGTAAAATCCTGAATCCAGCATAATGTATCCGGGTAAATGTTAAGGGCTTCTTTCATGATAAAGGAAGAACGGTCTTCAATTTGTTTACGACCTCCTTTGTAATCATCAACCATTCCTTCATATTCTCCCGTTTCATAATTGTAACGGTTCGATTTTTTTGCGGCTTGCTGAAGATCAACCCACTCGTACTGATACTTTAGTTTACGCGAATCAATTTCTTTATTTCTGAAAAATCTTTCGTTAACAGGCAAATACATGTCTTCCAGAATTTCAGTATATTCTTCGTTGTCCCATTCCAATCTTTCGTTCCAATTGATGAAAGGAGGATCTATTGGATTGCCATTGTCATCTTCAGCAATTAAGAACTCTTCGAATTGTTGTCCTAAAAGTTCACGTGCTATAGAGTCTCTAACCCAATATACAAACTGACGATACTCATTGTTTGTAATTTCGGTTTCATCCATCCAATAAGATTCGACAGATACGGTTTTGGCTGTAGCATTAAGTGCCCAAGCTACATCCTGATCATTTGGACCTACAGTAAAGCTTCCACGGGGAATCAATACCATACCATATGGTTTAGGTTCAAACCATTTACCTCTCTGACCCGCACCGATAAGTTCTCCGTTCCCAGTGTTTTTACCACAACTGGTTAAGAACAATAAAACAATTACACAAAGTGTTGTAAGTAGTTTATTCATAGTGGTTTTGTAAATTATACTGATTGTATAGTTTTTCTAATTAATATTATAAAAATCGAATGCTCTTATATTTTTGATTTCGTTTTTCCAATTTAGTACTGAATCGATAAGCTAATAAAAACTCATGTGATCCTCTTGCAATTTTCGAGGTTGAAATATCGTATGCATATCCAATTTGAATACCATTATTAAACAAAATACCTAACATTCCAACAATGGCGTCATCAACCCTATATGAAACGCCTCCCCAAATCTTTTTATTGTATCTGATGTTTGTATTTAAGTCAAATTGAGATACTACGGCATCAGTTTTATAAAAAACCGAAGGTAAAACTTCCCACGATTCATTTAATTCGTATCGATATCCTGCCATGGCGTAATAATGACGGGCAAGATAGGTTTCAATATTTTCATTATATCCAATATTGGGTTTGTTCAGATGGCTTACGGAAGTTCCAACATAAAAGTTGTCTGTTTTATAATAAATTCCTAGTCCTAAATCAAAAACCATTTTACTGTCATCTACAGTTGAAGAACCAAGATCGTCTTCGGGAGTAGAAAAACCATCTCCGTCGGGAACAAACCATTCTCCTTTAAGGGAATTGTTTTGAAAACCGAAACTGAACCCAATATTTAAAGAACTTTCACCTGTTTTTTTTTGATATGCATAACTAAAACGCATGCCGGTATTCTTTTCGAAGCCTAATTTATCACTTAGTATGGTTAATCCAATTCCGTGATCTGTTCCCATAAATGTAATTGGTGTGCTTATATTAAACACAGTGGTAACAGGTGCATTTTCGAAACCAACCCATTGCTGACGATTAATTGCCGACACAAATATATCTTTGTCTGCCCCAGCAAATGCAGGGTTCACAGAAAGAATATTGAACATGTTTTGACTGAACTGCGGATCTTGCTGAGCCTTTATTAATAAGGTGTAGCAAAACAAAAATATGAAGAAAATAAATTTTTTCATGTAATACATTATGGTTCAGTAACGGTCAAAAACTGTGAAGGGTAAAGTAAATAAAAATAAATGTGCCTTACAAGTTTTATCAGAGGTTCAGGTGCATTAATCAATAATTTTTATAGTTCTATATTAAAACTTAATTTTATAAATTATAACATTAAATTAAATAACAGGATGGTAGTCTACTTCCATAGATTAGAGATTCCCGCATTTTATTGTAAGTCTTATTTACGAGGGTTTTATTGTTTTGTTAAGAGTTTTTGTAATTTTTAATGTGAAATTAACAATAAGATAAGATTATATGTTGTTTGAATTTAATTGTATGGCAATAAAAAAGGGCTGTCTGTATAGAAAGACAACCCTTAACTTTTTTTTTATTTTTTTTTATTTTTTGGACTTTTTCGCTACTAAAGTCTTCTTTGTTGGTGTAGCTTTCTTTTTGGGCGGTGCTTTTTTTGCTGTTTTCTTTTTAGGTGCAGATTTAATAATTTTTAAGCAATCCTCATAACTTAGTGTTTTTGGGTCTTCTAAATCTTTAGCCAAACGGTAGTTTTCCTTTTGGTAAGAAATATAAGGCCCCCAACGACCGTTAAGTATTTGTAAATCTGCATCTTCATCAAAGGATTTGATATGCTTCAATCTGTCTTTCTCCTTTTTTTCCTCTATAAGAACGATTGCTCTTTCCAAATCAATTTCCATTGGATCATCTACATCTTTCTTTAAAGAAGCAAATTTTCCATCGTGGCGAACGTATGGGCCAAATCGACCAACTGCAACGACTACTTTCTTGTCTTCGTAGAGGCCAAGGTCTCTGGGAAGCTTAAATAAATCGATTGCTTCCTCAAGTGTGATTGTTTCCAGATGCTGGCCGGTACGAAGGCTTGCAAATTTTGGAGCTTCAGCATTTTCATCATCAGAGCTTTCTCCTAGTTGTGCCATTGGACCATATCTTCCAATACGTACCAATATTACTTTGCCGGTAGCCGGATCATTACCAAGAATTCTTTCTCCCGTTTCTCTTTCTGATTCTTCAAGAGTTTTTTCTACGTTGGCATGAAATGGATTGTAGAATTTTCCAATCATTTCGTACCATACCAATTTACCTTCAGCAATATCATCAAATTCTTTTTCCACATCAGCTGTGAAATTGTAATTCATGATTGTTGTAAAGTGCTTATTTAAAAAGTCAGTAACTACCATTCCTATATCTGCAGGGAAAAGTTTTTTATTTTCCGCTCCGGTTATCTGAGTCTTGGTTTCTTCTGAGATGTTATTATTAACAAGTGTTATTACTTCATAGTTTCTTTCTATTCCATCTCGGGATTCTTTTACAACATATCCACGATTTTGAACAGTTGTAATTGTTGGGGCGTAAGTTGATGGTCGGCCAATTCCAAGTTCTTCTAATTTCTTCACTAAGCTGGCTTCGGTATATCTTGCAGGACGATAGGTGAAGTTTTGAGTGGCATTCATCATTTCTTCGCGAAGTAAATCGCCAATAGTTACAGTTGGCAGAAGTGTTTCTTCTTCCTTCTGATTTTCATCATCCGAAGATTCCATATATACTCTAAAGAATCCGTCGAATTTGATCATTTCGCCAGATGCTACCAATTCCTTATTATTTGTGGAGATACCAATCTTGATATTTGTTTTTTCAAGTTTTGCATCAGCCATCTGAGATGCAATGGTACGCTTCCAGATTAAATTGTACAAACGAACTTCATTAGATTCTCCCGAAATTTCGTCCTTATTTAAATAGGTAGGACGAATTGCTTCGTGAGCTTCCTGCGCTCCTTTGTTTTTTGTTTTATATCTTCTAGTTTGAACATATTCGGAACCATGACGTCTGGTGATTTCTTCCTTAGTTGCTGTCAATGCAGTTTCTGCAAGATTTACCGAGTCAGTTCTCATGTAGGTAATATTTCCAGCTTCATAAAGGCGTTGAGCAACAGTCATTGTTTGTGCTACTGAAAATCCGAGTTTTCTACTTGCCTCTTGTTGTAAGGTAGAAGTTGTAAATGGTGCTGCCGGTTTACGGGTTGATGGTTTCTTCTCGATATCATTAACTCGGTACTCCGCATTTTTGCAGCTATTTAAAAATTTAAGAGTTTCCTCTCTTGTCGAAAATCTTTTAGGGAGTTCTGCTTTTAGCGTTTTTTCATCGCCCTTATCATCCGTTACGGTAAGAAGAGCAATAACTTTAAAATAAGATTCAGAGGTAAAGTCAATAATTTCACGTTCTCTTTCAACAATTAATCGTACAGCAACTGATTGTACCCGTCCGGCCGATAATTGTGGCTTAACTTTTTTCCATAAAACAGGAGAAACTTCAAAACCAACCAATCTGTCCAGAATTCGTCTGGCTTGCTGCGCATTTACCAAATTCACATCAATATCTCTCGGATTTTTTATTGCATTTAAAATTGCCTCTTTTGTAATTTCATGGAAAACGATACGTTTTGTATTTTCTTTTTTAAGCTTAAGTACTTCGTATAAGTGCCATGCAATTGCTTCTCCCTCGCGATCCTCATCAGATGCGATCCAAACCGTAGAAGCTTCTTTAGCTAATTTCTTTAATTCGGCAACAACCTTTTTTTTATCTGTGGAAACAATATAATTGGGGGTGAAATTATTCTTAATGTCAATTCCAAAATCTTTCTTCTCTAGGTCTCTAATATGCCCAAAGCTAGACTTTACCACAAAGTTTTTACCTAAAAACTTTTCGATAGTTTTTGCTTTTGCAGGGGACTCGACTATAACTAAATTCTCTACCATACTTGTATCTTTACTTTGGAAAGTTTCGGTTAAAATTTTTGCAAAGTAAAACAATAAGGAACCTAACTTCAAAATTTAATGATGATTATTTTGAAATTACCTTTTTCATTTATCTAAAATAATTCTAAATCAATAGATGATGTGCCTCCAATAATTGTTCTAATAATATTTGCTATTTTTACAGCACAAATTAAATTAATTGATTTAAAATGTCAGAAAGAAACACTGAGTTTAACTCGGATACCGAACCAATTTCGAAATTACAAATGTTTAAAAAGCCATTGATTATTTTCTGGGCAGTTTTTTCGATATGTGTATTAGCAGCAGTACTTTTTTTTGCCGGTGTTTCAAATGGAACATTTGGCTTTATGCCTTCGTTCGAAGAATTGGAAAATCCTAAAAACAGTTTGGCTACAGAAGTGTATACTGTAGATGGAAATTTGATCGGTAAATTCTATTTTGAAAATCGATCTTTTGTTGAATATCACGAATTGTCTCATTTTTTGGTGGATGCATTGATTGCTACTGAAGATGTTAGATTTAATGACCATTCGGGGATTGATGTTCGTGGTTTAGGTCGGGTAGCGAAGGGATTGGTTACCGGTAATAAAAGCGCTGGAGGAGGGAGTACAATTTCTCAGCAATTGGCGAAAATGTTATTTCCGCGTGAGAGTTTTGAAAAGAAGATGGAGATCGTTTTCAGAAAATTTCGTGAATGGGTGATTGCGGTGAAGCTGGAACGAAGCTATACCAAAGAGGAGATCATGACCATGTATTTTAATAAATTCGATTTCTTAAACCTGGCAGTGGGTATTAAGTCGGCGGCAAACGTATATTTTAATACAACACCTGATTCTCTTAAGATTGAACAAGCTGCAATGCTTGTAGGAATGGCAAAAAACCCATCATATTTTAACCCGCTGAGACGTCCGGAGTTGACATTGAACCGACGTAATGTTGTTTTATCCCAGATGGTAAGATATGACTACTTGTCGAAAATGGAATTTGATTCGTTGAAAAACCTTCCTTTAGGAATTGATTTTCAGAAAGTGGATCACAAAAGGGGAATGGCTCCTTATTTTAGAGAGTATTTACGTACTTCTTTAACAGCGAATGAGCCATTAAGAGACAGGTATCCATCTTATGCTGATCAACAATTTGTGAAAGATTCGATTGAGTGGGAAACCAATCCTTTTTATGGATGGTGCAATAAAAATGTGAAAGCAGATGGAACTCCATACAATATATATAAGGATGGACTTAAAATATTTACAACCTTAGATTCCAGAATGCAGCGATATGCAGAAGAGGCTGTGGTTGAGCATCTAGGCTTGAATTTGCAAAAGGCATTTAACCGAGAGAAAGAGAATCATAAATACCCACCTTTTTCGGACGATTTAGCTAAGGAAGATGTAGAGCAGAATATCGAAACTTCCATGAGAAGAAGCGAAAGATATCGCGTTTTAAAGAAAAATGGCATGAGCATGGACTCCATTCGATTGGTATTCAAGAATCCAACGAAAATGAAAATTTTCACATGGAAAGGAGAAAGGGATACTATCTTGAGTCCTAATGATTCTATGCTTTACATGAAGGGATTTTTGCGTGCGGGATTTATGTCGATGGAACCTCAAACCGGAGAAGTACGTGCTTATGTAGGAGGTCCTAATTACGAGCATTTCATGTACGATATGGTTAATGTGGGTAAGCGACAGGTGGGATCAACTATAAAGCCATTTTTATATACGCTTGCCATGCAGGAAGGCCTGGGGCCTTGCGATAAGGTTCCCAATATCCCTCAGACTTTTATTTTGCCTGATGGAACACCTTGGACATCAAAAAATTCCACTGATGCCAGGAGCGGTGAAATGGTGACTTTAAAGTGGGGATTGGCTAATTCTGTGAATTATATATCCGCTTGGGTTTTGAAACAAACCACACCAGAATCGGTTGTTAAAATGGCTCATGAAATGGGTGTTATTAGTGAAATTGATCCAGTCCCATCTATCTTTTTAGGAACCTCAGAGATTACGGTATATGAGATGGTTGGCGCGTACTCAACTTTTGTAAATAAAGGGGTTTACATTAAACCAAGTTTCATCACTAAAATAGAAGATCACAAAGGAAATGTGCTTGCTCAATCGGTTCCTCGAAAACATGAAGTAATGGATGAACGAACAGCCTATTTAATGACAAATTTATTGCAAGGTGTTGTTCAGAGAGGAACCGGTAGAAGATTACGATTTACCTATGGTTTAAATAATCCGATAGGAGGCAAAACAGGAACGACACAGAATCATTCGGATGGGTGGTTCATGGGAATTACTCCTGAATTAGTTTCCGGCGTATGGGTTGGTGCTGAAGATCGTTCCGTTCATTTTGAGGGAATTTCGCTGGGACAGGGAGCAAATATGGCATTGCCAATTTGGGCTCTTTATATGCAGAAGGTTTATGCTGATAAAAGTTTGGGACTTACTCAGGGTGATTTTGAAAAACCAAGGGGTGTAAGTATAAATCTGGATTGCGATGATGAATCTAATGAATCAAATAACAAAGAATTGATAGAGTCGGAGAATGAAGATTTCTTTTAGATTTTCAGCAAATTTTTAGTTGGAAGATCAATATATTTTCTTTAAAATTGTAGTGAGTTTCGGGTTCCCGAAAGGGAATAATAGGGAATCCTGTTTAAGCAGGAGCTGTCCCCGCAGCTGTAGATTCCGGTTCGTTTTTCGAATCAATATTTTAAGCAATAAAACCACTGTTTCGGATGGGATGGGAAGGTGTTTAAAATTGGAATAAGCCAGAAGACCTGCCTGAGATCATGGATTTTAGCTTTCGGTGGAAAAAAGCGGAAAGATTCAGTTTATTTCTTTCTTATTCCGACGCTATTTGATTCGAACTGCCATACTCGAATCAACAAATTCATAGTAACTGTTAAAGGCCGAAACGTAAGTTTCGGCCTTATTTTTTATCTAAAAAGGGTTTGGAATACTTCTCCAACCTTGCTTACCAAATGAATTTTTATTTTAAATTTTGAGGTGTCAAGTCCTTTGGAATTATGCTTTGGAATGAAAATTTGCTTGAATCCCAACTTCTCAGCCTCACTAATTCGTTGATCTATTCTATTAACAGGTCTAATCTCTCCGGATAAACCTATTTCCCCTGAAAAACAGACTTCCTTAGGAATAGAAATATCTGTACTCGATGATAGTACAGCAAGAATTACTGCCAAATCGATAGCAGGATCGTTTACTTTAATTCCTCCTGCAATATTTAAGAATACATCCTTGGTCGAAAGCTTAAAACCGGCTCGCTTTTCCAAAACGGCTAAAAGCATATTTAATCGACGAAGATCGAAACCTGTTGATGAACGCTGAGGCGTTCCGTAAGCAGCAGAGCTAACCAGAGCTTGTATTTCGATAAGAAATGGACGCATTCCTTCTATCGATGCAGAAATAGTCACACCGCTCAGGCTTTCATCTTCCTGTGAAAGAAGAAGCTCTGATGGGTTCGATACTTCCCGGAGTCCATTGTGCTGCATTTCATAAATTCCCATTTCGGAAGTGGAACCGAACCGATTTTTTGTAGATCTTAATATTCGATACATGTGGTTTTGATCTCCCTCAAACTGAAGAACTGTATCCACCATGTGCTCCAAAATTTTTGGACCGGCTAAACTTCCATCTTTAGTGATATGGCCAATTAAAATTACAGGCGTTGATGATTCTTTAGCAAATCTTAATAGTTGCGATGTACATTCTCTGATTTGTGATACGCTGCCAGGACCCGATTCTATTGTTTCGGTTGCCAGAGTTTGAATAGAATCAATAACGATAATATTCGGAGAAGTGTTTTTTACATGAGAAAAAATATTCTCCATTGAGGTTTCGCTAACGATCAGACAGTTTTCGTTATCGGAATTTATACGATTGCCACGCAGTTTTATCTGTTGGGCACTCTCTTCACCCGACACATATAAGGTAGTATAACTTTTTAAATTTAGAGCAATTTGAAGTGCAAGTGTTGATTTACCAATTCCAGGTTCACCTCCAATTAATATTAGCGATCCGGGAACTAATCCTCCTCCTAAAACTCGATTTAATTCACCGTTTTTAGTGTCGAATCGGGACTCTTCAGTTGAAGATATTTCAGATATTTTTTGAGGTTTGTTTTTTTTGCCCTGTCCATTGATTCCAGCTATTGCTGATGTCGTTGATTTGACAACAACTTCCTCAACAAAGGAATTCCATTCTCCGCAAGAGGGACATTTTCCTACCCATTTTGTAGATTCTACTCCACAACTCTGACAAAACCAGGCACTTTTTGTTTTTGCTTTGGTGGCCATGTGTAATCAATTAGTAATTATTAATTAACAATTATGAATTGTTAAGAATTTTTGAGATTGATAATTATTTAAAGAGTCTGGTTTGCTTCTTTTTAATCTCTACCCTTTTTCTTTTATTTTATTGATGATACCCGTTGAAGAGAATCCTTCAATGAAATCAAGTGTTTTAATTTCCCCTCCTTTGGCTTTTACAATATCGTATCCAACAATGTCTTCAGTATTGTAATCGCTTCCTTTAACCAGAATGTCCGGCTGAACAAAATTAATTAACTCGTAAGGTGTTTGTTCTTCAAAGTAAATTACCAGATCTACAAAGCTTAATGATGCTAATAGAAAAGCTCTTGAATATTCATCAATAATTGGTCGGTTGGGACCTTTTAATTTTTGAACGGAGGCATCAGTATTTAAACCAATAACCAGCTTATTGCCCATAGAAGCTGCTGAAGCTAAATAGTTTAAATGTCCGCGGTGAACCAGATCAAAACAGCCATTGGTGAAAATAATTTTATTTTCCTTGAATCTCCAGGTTTGAAGGAGGTTGAAGGCATTTTCTTTATCAGATATGATCTTATTTTTTACGATATCAAGTTTATTCATTGGGCTGACTATATTTAAAGCTAATAATTTACAAGTATAGAGTATCGGAAACAAAGTATCAAGATTCGTGATCAAAATTGTTCAATTTCTATTCTTGAAATAGAATAGATAAGGCCATAAAAAAGGGCTGATCGGTTAGAACAGCCCTGTACTTATTACAGTAAATAAGGTAATTTAAATTAATTTGTTGGTAGCGGTATCAGGAAAAACCAAGCTAGGTTCCCATGATTTCGCTTCCTCAAATTCCATAGATGCATAAGAGATGATGATAACAATATCACCAACAGCACATTTTCTGGCGGCAGGGCCATTCAAGCAGATGATACCAGAGTCTCTTTCACCACGAATAACATAGGTTTCTAATCGTTCTCCGTTGTTTACGTTAACAATTTGAACTTTCTCATTTTCAATTAAATTGGCTGCATCCATCAAGTCTTCATCAATGGTTACACTTCCAACATACTGAAGATCAGCACCAGTTACTGACGCTTTGTGAATTTTCGATTTACAAACTTCAATGTACATATCGTTTTTTAACTAATTTTAAAAAGTAACGTTATCTATCAGGCGGGTTTTCCCAACCTGAACCGTAATACAGCCTATCTTATTATTTGACTCACTCCAGTCGTTAATCACCTCAAGGGTTGTATCGTTAACAATCTCAAAATACTCGACAGAAAGATAATTGTTTTTATTGATTTCTTCAACAACCCAGTCTTTCAATTGAGAAACACTTAATTCCGCTGCTAAGTTACGAGCTTTAAATAAAGTTTCAGAGATTTTACAAGCATTTTTTCTCTGATCTTCAGAGAGCAAAACATTCCTTGAGCTCATGGCTAAACCGTCCTTTTCCCTGATAATAGGGCAGGGAACGATATTAACATTTAACTTAAGATCTTTTGTCATCTGCTTAATAACAGCTACTTGTTGGAAATCTTTTTGTCCAAAGTAGGCATTTTCAGGGCTTACGATATCGAAAAGTTTGCTAACAACCTGAGCAACACCATTGAAATGACCCGGACGTTTTTTCCCTTCCATAACCCTATCAAGCACACCGAAATCAAAAATTCTGGTGTCAGGTTCAGGATAAATTTCATTTACTTCCGGAATAAAAATTAGGTCTGGTTTGCAGGCCGAAAGTTTCTCCAAGTCCTCTTCAATAGTTCTTGGGTAAGTCAATAAATCCTCGGGATTATTGAACTGTGTTGGGTTTACAAAAATACTAACAACTGTAATATCATTGTTTTTTACAGATGTATCGACAAGAGACAAATGCCCCTTATGAAGAGCTCCCATTGTAGGAACAAATCCGATTGTCTTTCCTTCTGCCTTAAACTTGCTGATCTTACTTTTAATCTCAGCAACAAGCTTTACTATTTCCATTCCTTGAATTGTGTCTGTAAAATCTAATTGATTTTTATTTGAGACTGCAAATAAAATAAATAAATATAAATTGGAGAAATATTAATTGCATTTAATTGTATTGTAGGAGCTTTAAGCTTCGCTTTCGGACAGGTATGTTAATTATTTTTACTAATTTTGCGCAGATAATCTGTATTATATTATTAGCGACTATATGGAAAAGACAAAAGTATTGTTTGTTTCACAAGAAATTACCCCTTATCTTCCTGAAACTGAAATGTCTGCAATAGGTAGATATCTACCTCAGGGAATCCAGGAAAAAGGAAAAGAAATCAGAACTTTCATGCCCAGATATGGGTGTATCAACGAGAGAAGAAACCAGTTGCATGAAGTTATCCGCCTTTCGGGAATGAATTTAATAATTGATGATACAGATCATCCATTAATTATTAAAGTTGCCTCGATTCAAGCTGCTCGTATGCAAGTTTACTTTATTGATAATGAGGATTATTTTCATAGGAAAGAGATTTTGTTAGATGAAAACGGAGATGCTTTTGAGGATAATGATGAAAGAGCTATTTTCTTTGCAAGAGGGGTACTTGAAACAGTTAAAAAATTAAGATGGGCGCCGGATGTTGTACATTGTCAAGGTTGGTTCACCGGTTTGGTACCTTTGTATTTGAAAAAATCATTTAATGAGGATCCATTATTTACAGATACAAAAGTAGTTTTCTCCATGTATGATGATGAATTCTCAACAAAATTCAGTAATCGGTTTAGAGAGAAATCAATTATTGAGGGAGTTAGTCAGGAGGATGTTAGTATTTTAGAAGATGCCAGTTATGTTGCACTTCATAAATTAGCAATTGATCAGTCTGATGCGTTGATTATGGGGAGTCCTCAGATAAACGAAGAAGTGATGGCATATGCGGTTGCTTCAGGAAAACCTTTTCTGGAGTATAAGAACAAGGATGAATATGTATTGGCTTATTCAGAACTTTATGACGAATTAGTAGCAGAATAGTTACGATATTACAATATATTCAAAAAGGTGTATTTAAGCATTTGCTTACTTACACCTTATTTTTTTATTCTTTAATATACTTTAAGAAGTTTGGAGAGCTTTCTAACTTATCGTATTTTTAGCTGGATTTATGATAATTCAATCGGTGATGCGTATTTTGATGCTAACTTATTGCTTACAAGATATGTATCTTTATTTGATGAATTGTTTTTTTAACAAGTTTCGTGTGGTACCGAAACTGAAATAATTGTATTTATGTGTGGAATAGTTGGTTACATTGGGGATAAGCAGGCTTATCCTATACTCATTAATGGTCTGAAAAGATTAGAATACCGAGGGTATGATTCTGCAGGAGTTGCTCTTCGTACAAATCGAACTCAGGTATTTAAGTGCAAGGGAAAGGTTTTGGATCTGGAAAATCATGTAAAAGGAAATGATGTTTCGGGAACCATTGGCATAGGACATACTCGTTGGGCAACTCACGGGGAACCTAACGATGAAAATGCTCATCCTCATAGTTCGATGAATAATAAATTTGTAATTATTCATAACGGAATTATTGAAAACTACTCAATTTTAAAGGATAAGCTGATTAAGAGAGGATATGCTTTTCAAAGTGATACCGATACTGAAGTTTTGGCAAATCTGATTGAGTATATTTATTTGAAAGGTGAAGTTTCTGCAGAACTTGCAGTTCGATTGGCTTTAACAAAAGTGGTTGGAGCTTATGGTTTGGTTGTTATTTGTGAAGATGAACCAGATAAATTAATTGCAGCCAGAAAAGGAAGTCCGTTGGTGGTTGGAGTAGGAAACGGAGAATATTTTCTTGCTTCGGATGCCACACCTATTATTGAATATACGAATAGTGTTATCTATCTGAACGATAACGATGTTGCAATTATAAGCAGAGATGAATTGGTTTTGAAAACCATTCAGAATGACAAATTAACTCCCCATATTCAACAATTGGATTTGGATATTGAGCAAATTGAAAAAGGTGGCTACGATCATTTCATGCTAAAAGAAATTTTCGAACAGACCAGCTCTATTCATGATACTATCCGGGGAAGAATCTCTACAACAAGTAAAGAGGTGTTTTTAGGTGGGATAAATGATGTTATTCCGCAATTGGTGAATGCTCGTCGAATATTAATTATTGGATGTGGTACATCATGGCATGCAGGAATGGTAGGTGAATATTTGTTTGAAGAATTTGCCAGAATTCCCGTTGAGGTAGAATATGCATCTGAATTCCGTTACAGAAATCCTGTGATATTTAAGGATGACATCGTTTTGGCGATTAGTCAGAGTGGTGAAACTGCCGATACCTTGGCGGCTATTAAATTAGCAAAAGAGGCTGGAGCTACTGTTCTTGGTATTTGTAATGTGGTCGGATCAAGTATTCCCCGTGAAACTCATGCGGGTGTATATACTCATGCTGGTCCGGAAATTGGAGTTGCTTCTACAAAGGCATTTACAGCTCAGGTTACCGTGCTAACTATGATGGCAATGCTTGTTGGATACCGCAGAGGAACTCTGGCTAAGGATGTATATGAAGAGCTTATTGCAGAGTTTGCAAATCTTCCGGAAAAGATAAAAAGAATCTTGGATAAAGAAGATGATATTAAAGAATTATCGAAACAATACATGAATTCTACCAATGCTCTTTATTTAGGACGAGGTTTCCTATTTCCGGTAGCTTTGGAGGGTGCTCTAAAACTAAAAGAAATTTCCTACATACATGCCGAAGGATATCCTGCCGCAGAAATGAAACACGGACCGATTGCTTTGATTGATGAGCAAATGCCGGTTTTTGTTGTTGCAACAAAGGATAAATCTTACGAGAAAATCGTTAGTAATATTCAGGAGGTAAAGGCAAGAAAAGGACATGTAATAGCTATTGTAACTGAAGGCGATACTGTAATTAGTAAGATGGCCGATTTCGTGGTTGAAATTCCAGAAACCTTGGAACCATTGGCACCATTGTTAACGGTTATTCCTTTCCAGCTGATTTCTTATTATATCGCTGTGTACAGGGGCTGTAATGTTGATCAGCCAAGAAATTTAGCAAAATCTGTTACTGTAGAGTAACTTAAGATTTAAGAATTATAAATAGAGCGGTGTGATTGTTTCACATCGCTCTTCTTTTTATCGGTTAGTATATTGTTGTTCGTAGAACTTTTCGTAGTCACCCGACAGAATATTTTCCATCCAGTCTGAATTTTTCAGATACCAGTCAATTGTTTGCTCAAAACCTTCTTCGAATTGAATGCTTGGTTTCCACCCCAATTCTTTTTCAATTTTTGATGCATCTATAGCATAACGTTGGTCATGACCTGCTCTGTCCTTCACAAAAGTGATTAGTTGCTGCGAACTTCCTGTTTCACGATTCAGTTTCTGATCCATAATATCACAAAGTTTTTTCACTAAATCCAAGTTAGTCCATTCGTTATCTCCTCCAATATTATAGGTCTCTCCAATTTTCCCATCATGATAAATGGAATCAATAGCCAAAGCATGATCTTCCACAAACAGCCAGTCTCTTATATTATCTCCTTTGCCATAAATAGGCAATGGTTTAGAATTTTTAATGTTATTTATTACCAAAGGAATGAGTTTTTCGGGAAACTGATTTGCACCGTAATTATTGGAGCAATTCGACAAAACAACCGGAAGTTTGTAGGTGTGAAAGTAAGCTCGCACCAAATGGTCTGAGCTTGCTTTTGAAGCCGAATACGGACTTCTCGGATCGTAAGAAGTTGTTTCGGTAAATTTTCCTGTTTTTCCTAAGGAACCGTATACTTCATCAGTGGAAATATGATAGAATTTTTTACCTTCCATATCGTTGACCCAACATTCTTTAGCTGCACTAAGAAGGTTTACAGTCCCAACAATATTGGTCATAATAAAGGCTAAAGGATCTGAAATTGATCTATCGACATGAGACTCTGCGGCTAAATGCAGAACACCTTCAAATTTATAATCTTTAAAAAGGTTTGATACGAATACCAGGTCTGTAATATCACCTTTTATAAAAGTGTAATTTGCTTTGGAGTCGATATCTTTTAAATTCTCAAGGTTCCCGGCATAAGTCAGTGCGTCAAGGTTAATGATTTGATAATTTGGATATTTGTTTACAAACAGACGTACCACATGAGAGCCAATAAATCCGGCACCTCCCGTAATTAATATATTTTTTTTCACGTTCAGATAATTTTTATAGTTATTTCACCTTAAAATACTCATAATATTTTCAAGGGTGAAAAATATTGGAAACAGTTTAAGTATTATTTTGATTGATATCAAAAATACAATAATTTACTTGACAGCTTCTCTTTCTAAAGGATGCATAATTCTTTTTGTGTTACGAAAGGCTTGGTTTATAGTTGATTACTTTTTTTACGATAAATTCAATTTGAGTGGTATGTATTTTTGATTATATTTGTGTATTATGCTGGAAGTATCAAAATATATTAAAGACCTTTTATTTATTCATGATTGCGTGATATTACCTGGGTTTGGTGGATTTGTTGCCAACTATAAACCTGCTAATATCGACGATAATTTGAATATTGTTTTTCCTCCATCCAAAGCTATTGGATTTAACCGTAATTTATCGAAGAATGATGGTTTGCTGATTAATAGATTGGCTGAATCGGAAAATCTGAGTTATTCAGAGGCTGAAAAATCTGTTCAGTTTTTTACTGAAGATATCCGTGTACGAATACAGCGTGGCGAAAGAGTTGTGTTGGATCAGATAGGATGTTTTTATAATGACAGAAGGCATAACATGCTGTTTGAGCCTTCAAAAGAGCTTAATTATTTGGTAGATGCATTTGGTTTGGAGCAAATAGATCTTCCTAAACTATCCTTATCTATAGAAGAAAAAATTCATCCGTCAATTATATCTCAAGCTAAAGTAAGGACACTTTTTACGACAAAACGTTTGTGGTATGCTGCAGCAGCTATTCCTTTTGTATTGACAATTGCCTTGCTTCCGATGAATTCTGAACGTTCATTCCTTGGTAACGAAGCTTCTATGGGAATGATGGAAGGAAAGAAAGAAATTACAGAGAAAATTATTCAATTAAAACCTGTAATTTCTCCACCGGAAGAAATGGTGATATTTGAGCCTAAGCTTACAAAAGAAGTGAAACTGGATGAGTTGTGTGAAGGCAGATTTTATTTGATTTCGGGTAGTTTTACTTCAATGAAAAATGCAGAAATATTAAAACAGGAATTGATTTCTAAATCTTATCCTGCTGTGATAATTAAAAATAAAAATTTGTATTCTGTTGCGATCAATCAATTTGAGAAGAGAACAGATGCAGATCAATTTAAAAAGAAGGTAATTGCTAAGAATTCAAAAGCTTACTGCTGGGTTCTGAAAAAATAATAATCTAAAAAAACGCTTTCTATCGGAAAGCGTTTTTTTTATCTTAAATTTTCAGTCCTGAATTATCTGATTTCAGAACCGGGTTTTATATTTTGATCCGGAGAAACAAAAGATAATTTTCCATCGGCATCTTCAGCCATCAAAATCATCCCCTGAGATTCAATTCCTTTTAATTGTTTTGGCTCCAGATTCACTAGTATACTAACCTGCTTGCCAATAATTTCTTCAGGTTTGTAGTGTTCTGCAATGCCGGAAACAATAGTTCTTTGATCAATTCCAGTATCAACAGTTAGCTTTAAAAGCTTTTTTGTTTTTGCCACCTTTTCAGCAGCTGTAATTGTTCCAACACGAACATCCAGCTTCATGAAATCATCGAAGTTGATATTTTCTTTGGCTGGAGCAACTACTTTTTTCTCTGCTTCGTTAGCTGCTTTTGTTGCCAAAAGCTTGTCTACCTGAGCTTGTATTGTTTCATCTTCAATTTTTTCGAAAAGTAACGATACTGTATTTATTCGATGACCATCTGCTATAACATTAGCACCAATATTTTCCCAGGCCAGAACTTCGATGTTCAAAAACTCACGAAGTTTGTTGGCAGTAAATGGCAAAAACGGCTCGATTAAGGTCGACAGATTAGCTGTAATCTGAAGACTAATATTCATGATCGTTTTAACTCTTTCTTCATCTGTCTTAATCAGTTTCCATGGTTCTGTATCTGCTAAATACTTATTTCCCAAGCGCGCTAAATTCATTGCTTCTTTTAGTGCTTCACGGAAATGGTAAGTTTCAAGGTTTTTTTCCACTTGTTCTTTAAGAACAGGAATCTGGGCTAATGTTTCTTTATCGAAATCGGTTAATTCTCCTTGTGCAGGAATTATTCCATTGTAGTATTTGTGAGTAAGAACTAAAGCACGATTCACAAAGTTTCCTAGAATTGCTACCAGCTCATTGTTGTTTCTTGCCTGAAAATCTTTCCAGGTAAAGTCATTATCTTTAGTTTCCGGAGCATTTGCAGTCAAAACATATCTTAAAACGTCTTGCTTATCTGGGAATTCCTCCAAATATTCATGCAGCCAAACTGCCCAATTTCTACTTGTCGAAATTTTGTCCCCTTCCAGGTTTAAGAATTCGTTGGCAGGAACATTTTCTGGTAAAATATAAGATCCTTCAGCCTTAAGCATAGCTGGGAAAATAATGCAATGGAATACGATATTGTCTTTTCCAATGAAATGAACCATTTTCGAATCATCAGCTTTCCAGTATTTTTCCCAATCAGGGGTTAATTCTTTTGTGGCCGAAATATATCCTATTGGAGCATCGAACCAAACGTAAAGAACTTTTCCTTCTGCGCCTTCAGCAGGAACAGGAACACCCCAATTTAAATCACGGGTTACTGCTCGTGGATGCAATCCGGTATCCAACCATGATTTACATTGTCCGTAAACATTTGGTTTCCATTCTTTATGATCTTCTAAAATCCATTTCTTTAGATCATTCTCATATTTATCTAAAGGTAAATACCAGTGTTTGGTTTCTTTTAATTCTGGCTTATTTCCTGTAATCGAAGAGGTAGGATTGATTAGATCAGTTGCATTTAGTGAAGTTCCGCAACTTTCGCATTGGTCACCATATGCACCGTCGTTGTTACAATGAGGACAAGTTCCGGTAATATATCTGTCTGCAAGGAATTGATTTGCAACAGCATCATAATATTGCTCACTTGTTTTTACGATAAACTCACCTTTTTCATTTAAGGTCTTAAAAAATTCAGAGGCAGTTTCGTGGTGTGTTTCTGAACTTGTTCTGGAATAAATGTCAAACGTAATTCCGAACTTCTCAAATGAATCTTTTATGATATTGTGATATTTATCCACAACATCCTGCGGGGTAATACCTTCCTTTTGTGCCTTAATAGTAATAGGTACACCATGTTCGTCTGAACCTCCAATTAGTAGTACATCTTCTCCTTTCATTCTAAGGTATCTTGTGTAGATATCTGCAGGAACATATACTCCAGCCAAATGACCAATATGAACCGGTCCGTTTGCATAAGGTAAAGCCGTGGTTACAAGTGTTCTATTAAATTTCTTCATTTGTGATTATATTTTTTCTTAAGGAATTGCCTTTTATTGTTTTGAGATTAAGGATTCCTCTGTTAATTTTGTTTACTGATTATTGTTCAAAACTTTGACTTTTGGTCGAATTGTTTGCAAAGATAAGATAGAATTGGCAAAAATGTAGTTATCCATTTGTATTTTATTCTTAATTTGTTCTTACTTCAAAAAAAACTAAATAGATATGTATCAGCCGGCTGCTTTAGTAAAAGGAGATAAAATTGGAATCATATCGCCTGCGGGAAAAATTAATCCCGAAAAGGTGGGAATTGCTGTTGTTAGGTTGGAAGATGCGGGCTACAAAGTCGTTCTGGGTAATCATGTTTTTGATGTTGAAAATCAATTTGCAGGCAGTGATATGAATCGGTTGTGTGACTTTCAGCTTATGTTAGATGATCCCGAAATAAAAGCAATTCTCTGTGCCAGAGGTGGATATGGTAGTGTGCGAATATTGGAGCATTTAGATTTTGACTTGTTTATTCGCAATCCAAAATGGATCGTGGGATATAGCGATATTACTGTATTTCATAGCTATTTGAACAACATATTAGGAGTGGAAAGTTTACATGGGATTATGCCTGTTAATTTTCCTTCAGAGAAGGAGGAAGAGAATAATTCGGTATCAACTCTTTTGCATTCATTAGCTGGTGATTTGGAAAATTATGAAATTTCTTCTCACGAATTAAATCGAAATGGGGTAACAGAGGGAGAATTGATTGGGGGAAATTTATCTATTCTTTATAGTTTACGGGGAACCGTAATGGATTTTGAATCGGATGGGAAAATTCTTTTTATTGAGGATGTTGGAGAAGAATTGTATCATTTGGATCGAATGATGAAGAATTTGAAAATGGGTGGTAAATTATCTGAACTTCAGGGATTTATTGTTGGAGGGATGAGCGATATGAAGGCTGGAAATCCTGATTTTGGGAAAACTGCTTATGAAATCATTTTAGAGTCCGTTGAGAATTATTCTTATCCGGTTGTTTTCGATTTTCCTGCCGGTCATATCAAGGAAAATTGGGCTTTGCCGTTTGGAAGATTTTTAAGGTTGAATGTAAGTGAAAAAGGAGTGAAGTTTACATGGGATAAATGTTAGGGAATGGAATAATTATGGCTGCACACAATGACTTAGGGAAAATGGGGGAAGACCTTGCTGCGAAGCATCTGCTTGAAAATGGATATAAAATTCTGGATCGTAATTGGATCTATCAAAAGAAGGAGTTGGATATTGTAGCTGTAAAAGATGATCTTTTGGTTGTTGTGGAAGTAAAATCGAGATCAACCGAATATTTTGAGCACCCGGCTGATGCCATTACACTCTCAAAAATTAAATTTTTGGTACGCGCAACACAGGGGTATGTCGATTTAAAAGAAATAGTACAAGAAGTACGATTTGATGTAATAAGTGTGATAAAAAAAGAGTCAAAATTTGTAATTGAACACATCGAAGATGCTTTTAGCGCACCAGTTGATTAATCGGCAAGATATTTATCGATAGTTGATAAAAGTTCCTCAAAACGAATTGGTTTGGATAGATAATCGTCACATCCGGCATCCAATATGCGTTCCTTGTCCCCTTCAAGTGCATATGCAGTTTGAGCAATAATTGGAATTTTTTTATGATTTTTTTTGATTCTGCGGGTGGCTTCACACCCGTCCATTATAGGTAATCTAATATCCATTAAAATGACATCGATATCATCTGATTCTTCAATGATATCAACCGCTTCTTTACCATTTTTCGCCCACAACAGTTTCGACTCAGTTCTACTTAGAGCTGCATCGAAAAACATGTTGTTTATCTCTTCATCTTCAACAATGAGAATTCGTTTGTTTTTCCAATTGTATTTTTGGGCGTAGCCAGTTTCTTTCATGAGTATATCTATCTATTTCTTACTTTTCTGTGAACTAAATATACAAAATTGAGAGAAGTAAAAAAAAAATCATTTGTTTCTTGGTTAAAAATATTTTTTTAGCGTTTAACAAAAGCCTCGTTAGTACTATTAACAGTTGAATTCTGTTTATAGCAAGGAGGTTTATGTTTGCAAATTTACAGGGACTTAAGAACCACATTTGTCTTCATCTTAATACATGAAAATTTAGGCTTTTATTTAAAAGTATTTATATTTGTTTTCATTGTTTAAATTGCAATCTAACAAATATATACAAATGAATATTGAGGAATTAAGAGAGTATTGTCTTTCAAAAATTGCTGTAAGTGAGGGATTTCCATTTGATGAGGAAACCTTGGTTTTTAAGGTGTTGGATAAAATGTTTTTGCTCACAAATATAACAGGTGAACTTCAAATGAATGTGAAGTGTGACCCCGAAAAAGCCATTGAGTTACGGGAGATGTATTCTTCGGTATTGCCTGGATATCATATGAATAAAAAATATTGGAATACGGTTGTATTAAATGGTAGTGTATCTGACAGGCAACTTGAAGAATGGATTAACGACTCGTATGATCAGGTTGTGAATAAGATGACTAAAAAGAAACAGAATGAATTAATGAATTTGAAATAGACTAAATAATAAGGTCCTTTAGATTATAATATACTAACAACAAATAAGTACTAAAACGATGAAGAAAACATTTTTAACAATCATTATTCTTGCCTTTTTTAGTGTTAATCTGACGATAGCACAAGAAACAACGAAAGAGGAAAAGGTTTATTCTACATTGGTAGATATTCCTACAACATCAGTTAAAAATCAGCAAAGTACAGGAACCTGCTGGTGCTTTGCCGGAATCTCGTATATCGAAACAGAATTACTGCGCATGGGAGCTCCAGCGATTGATTTATCAGAAATGTATATTGTTCGATTAGCTTATTCTCAGAAAGCCAAAAGATATTTTCGTTATCATGGCAAAGGAAACTATAGTGAAGGCGGACAAGCTCATGATGTTCTAAATGTGGTAAAAGAAAATGGATTTGTTCCGGAAAGTGTTTATTCCGGGAATAGGTATGGCGGCGGTTTTCACATCCATAAAGAGATGGTTCAATCGACCAAAGCTATGCTGGATGAGGTTATTAAAAATCCAAATAGAAAAATCACACCTGTTTGGGAGGAATCTGTAAATGCAGTGTTGGATACTTATATGGGAAAAGTGCCGAGTAATTTTGAATTGGATGGAGTTGAATATACTCCTGTTTCTTATGCAGAGAAGTTTGGCTTTAATCCGAATGATTACATTGAATTGACTTCTTATAATCATCATCCTTTTTATCAGAAAATTAATTTGGAGATTCCGGATAATTGGTCAGATGATTTGTATTATAATGTACCAATGGATGATATGATGGAGGTAATTAACTATGCTCTTAATAATGGCTTTTCAGTTTGTTGGGACGGCGATGTCAGCGAAAAAGGATTTTCTCATCGAAATGGGTATGCTGTTTTGCCATCAGAAAAAACTGTAGATATGACTGATTCTGAAATTGCAAAGTGGGAAAAAGATATTGCAAAGTATGAAAAAGGAAAAAGTAAAAAAGATATTGAGCCCGAAGTAAGTCAAGAGCTTCGTCAGGTCACCTTTGATGATTTTGAAACGACAGATGATCATTTGATGCATTTAACAGGAATTGTTAAGGATCAGTATGGAACGATTTATTATAAAACAAAAAATTCCTGGGCCGAAAACAGCAATCAATTTGGTGGCTATTTAAACATGAGTGAAGCTTATGTGAAGCTTAAAACGGTTGCTGTAATGGTTCATAAAGATGCCATACCTAAAGAATTGAGAAAGAAATTGGGATTGTAATAAGGATTGGTAAATAAGTGAAAGGATGTTCGTTGGACATCCTTTTTTTTGTATCAGTGATTTAAAAATTTGAATTTTATTTTGTGCATTAAAAAGTAAATTTTAGATCGTTTAAGGAAAATACTTGGTTGATAATTAGCATTATTCTGAAAATAATTTATAATATTGTTAGACCTGTTTTAATATTATTAACCACTACCAATTATGAAAACCTTTGATCAAACTTTCCTAAAGTTATTTAGGAATGGTAATCAGGACTCATTTAAAATCTTGTACGACAAGTATTTTGATGCGCTGTTTCTGTTTGGTAATAAATATGTTTCGGCACAAGATGTTGTTGAAGATATAATTCAGGAAAGTTTTATTAAAATTTGGGAAAAAAGATCATCTTTTTATCATGAAGGGGCAATGCGCGCATTTTTGTACAAAACAGTTCGTAATTCATGCTTAAATCAAATTGAACATCAAAAAGTCCGTAAATCTTACGAGGGGCAATCCGATAAAAATATCTGTGATGAGGATTACTTTCTTCATAATGTGATTGAAGAAGAAGTGAGTCGAATTATTAAGGAAACAGTTCATAAATTGCCTGAATCAGCCAGATTAATTTACTTATTAAGCCTAAAGGGATTAAAAAATGCTGAAATAGCTGAAGATTTGGATATATCTATCAATACTGTTAAGACGCAAAAGCAAAGAGCAAGTAAATTTTTAAAAGAGAATTTAAAGAATTTGTTCTCGATTCTATACTTCATTTAGAATTGAGTAGAAGCGAAATATTAAAAAGGGTGGTAAAAGTTAAAACTTTTGTCACCCTTTTTTTCATGTCACCTGTTATAATAAATGTTAATCGCACACAGAAAATTGTAATATGACTAATTTACCATCTGGTTTTAAAATTGCAGATTTAATTGTGAAGAGGCTTGAGGGGAAGCTGAACGCAGAAGAAGAGCAGTTTTTGGAGGAATGGAAATACGCGAGAGAGGAAAATCTTGTGCTTTTTCATAAACTTGCTCAAAACCCGGAGAAACTGTACTTCAAGAAAGAAGTAAAACTTGAAAGTGCAAATAAAGAAGATGTTTGGAGGCAAATACAAACTAAAGTACGAAGAGACAGGCGAATTCAATTAAAGCAACAGGTAATGAAAATTGCTGTAATGCTGATTGTTGCCGTAGGTGTTGGAGGCTTTTTGTATACTATTAGCAACAATCCTGTTCACGATGAGCCCATTGCTATTTTGCCTGGTAAAAATCAAGCCCTGCTGGTATTAAGCGGTGGTGAGAAATATCAGTTGAGCGAGAAAGTTAATCTGGAAGAAAAAGGTATGCAGATATCTAATAATTCTAAAGAGTTGGTTTATAGTAAGGTTGCAAAAAATGTAAGTGAGGAACAGCTGACATACAATACCATTATTATTCCCAAAGGCGGTGAATACAAGCTGACACTTGCTGATGGAACTAAGATTTGGTTGAATTCAAATTCTAAATTGAGATATCCTTCTCAGTTTGGAACGGGAGTGAGAAAAGTACAATTGGAAGGGGAAGCCTTTTTTCAGGTGGCAAAAGATAAGGAACATCCATTTATTGTTGATGTAACTACTGCTGAGGTTAAAGTTTTAGGAACGTCCTTTAATGTAAATGCATATAACGATCAGGATGAGATTTTCACGACTTTGGTTGAAGGCAAGGTTGAGGTTAACGATGATTTTCGTGGTACTAGTCAGAAATTATTACCGAATGATCAATTGTGTTTTAATAAATTGAATGGTAAAACTTCAAAAAAGATTGTTGACACAAGATTATATACGGCTTGGAAAGACGGACGTTTTGTTTTCGAAAACAAAAATTTGGAGGATATAATGATTAGATTGTCAAGATGGTATGATGTTGATGTGTTTTTCTTGACCAATTCCATAAAACAATTAAAATACACAGGAGATGTTGCCCGCTATGATAATATTAACAGCATTCTTGATATGATAGAAGTAACTGAAAAAGTAAAATTCACAATAAAAGGTCGTAGTGTTATGATCGAAGAAAATCGCAAATAAAAAAGCCGGAGTTTGCAGCCACAAACCCCGGCAAAGTCAATAAACATTTCTTTTTGAGGAGAAATGTAGTACTAACCAAATCACATTCAAAATTATGAAAAAAAATCGGGAAAAGTCTTTTATGCAGAAAAGAAAACCATTTCTTGCAAAAAGACTCTTGCTTTTGTTTCTGGTAGTTAATGTCTTTAGTTTTCAGACATTAGCAAACCTTCAGGGCGAAATTCTGGAGTTGGAAATGACAGGAGGTTCTTTAATTGAGGTTTTCGCAAAAGTTAAGGAGAAAACCAATTACACATTTCTTTACAATGTTGATGACATTAAAGAAGTGAATAACGTTACTATAAGCGCTTCACCCAAAAGCGTTCAAACCATATTAACGGATTGTTTAAAAGATACCGGACTTACGTACGAAATTAGAGACGAGGTAATTATTATTAAGCCGGAAGCTAAACCTGTAACTCCTGCAAAGGAAGCAAAACCTGTTGTGGAGGAAAAAAAGGTTGGCGGTGTTGTAACTGATAATACAGGTGTCGGGGTACCAGGTGTTTCTGTTTTTATTAAAGGTACAAGTATTGGAACTACCACAGATATTGACGGAAAATACAACATTCAATTGCCGGATGCATCAGAGGCCATTTTGGTTTTCTCATTTATTGGTATGGACACTCAGGAAATCACTGTTACGAATCAAAAAGTAATAGATGTTGTTCTTACTGCCGGTTCAGAACAAATTGATGAGGTTGTTGTGACTGGTATGGCCGTATTTGATAAGCGTTTGTTCACAGGAGCAAGTGAGAAATTAAAGGGTGACGAGATAAAATTGGCTGGTTTAGCTGATGTAAGTAGAGGATTGGAAGGTAGAGCGGCAGGCGTATCTGTACAAAATGTATCGGGTACATTTGGTGCAGCACCGAAAATTCGTGTACGTGGTGCTACCTCTATTTATGGTAGTTCAAAACCTTTATGGGTAGTTGATGGTGTTATTCTGGAAGATGTTGTTGAACTGAGTTCCGACGCTCTTTCTTCGGGAGATGTAAATACATTGATTAGTTCAGCTGTTGCAGGATTAAATGCAAATGATATTGAAAGTTTTGAAGTGTTGAAAGATGGTTCAGCAACTTCAATTTATGGTGCCAGAGCTATGGCTGGGGTAATTGTAATTACCACTAAGAAAGGTAAGGCTGGAGTTAGTAGAATAAATTATACAGGAGAATATACTTATCGATTAACTCCATCGTATAATGATTTTAATATCATGAACTCGCAGGAGCAGATGTCCGTTTATGAGGAGATGCGCGAAGGTGGTTGGTTGAATTATGCAGATGTAGCCAATGCTAACGAGAGTGGAGTTTACGGAAGAATGTATCAAATGCTTAATCAAACTGATGCTTCTGGAAATTTTTTATTGGCCAATACTAATGAGGCAAAAGCAGCCTTTCTTCGTAAGGCAGAATATAGAAATACAGATTGGTTTAAGGAATTGTTCAATACCAATATTATGCAAAGTCATTCGGTGAGTATGTCATCAGGGACCGAAAAATCGACTTATTATGCTTCCATTAGTGCATTGGTTGATCCGGGATGGACTCAATCGAGTAAGGTAAATCGCTATACTGCAAATTTTAAATCGAATTATAAGATTTTGGATAATTTGTCAATTAATACTATTAGTAGTGCGTCATATCGTAAGCAAAAAGCACCGGGAACTTTGGGGCAAGAGACTGATGAAGTTACAGGTAAAGTAAAAAGGGATTTTGATATTAATCCATATTCTTTTGCTTTAAACTCATCTCGAACCCTTGATCCAGATGCTTTTTACACTCGCAACTATGCACCATTTAGCATCAAAAAGGAATTAAATGAGAACTATGTAGATTTGAACGTCGCTGATGTAAAATTTCAAACTGAGTTGAATTGGAAGGTAACGTCTAAAGTTGCTTTGAGTGCATTAGGTGCTATCAAGTATTCGTCAACTTCACAAGAACACAATATTACCGAGTTTTCGAATCAAGCAGAAGCGTATAGGGCTATGCCAAATTCAACCATTCGGGATAAAAACTCTTTCCTATATACTGATCCTGATGATCCATATGCGTTGCCAGTAAGCATTTTACCACAAGGAGGTATTTATAAACGTACCGATTATAATATGATTGGTTATGACTTTAGGACTACTGCTTCTTACAAAGATGTATACAATGATGTTCATATCTTGAATCTGTATGGAGGAATGGAGATCAATTCTGCTGACCGTAAAAGAACAAATAATACAGGTTGGGGAATGCAATACTCTATGGGTGAGATTCCTTTTTATGACTATCTGTTGTTTAAAAAAGGAATTGAAAACAACAACCTGTACTACGGTATGGAAAATACAAGATACCGTAATTTAGCTTTCTTTGGGAATGCTACTTATTCGTACAAAGGAAAATATACACTTAACGGTACCCTGCGTTACGAAGGATCTAACAAATTAGGAAAATCAAATAGTGCCCGTTGGTTACCAACATGGAATATATCTGGAGCATGGAATGCTCATGAGGAGGTATTTTTTGAACAATTAAAACCTGTTCTTTCGAATTTTACATTGAAGGCATCATATAGTTTAACTGCTGACAGAGGACCTACTAATGTAACAAATTCTTTAATCGATATCAGAAGTAAGACCCCTTGGAGACCAACTGCTGGAGTTAAAGAAAGTGCATTATATATTAAATCTTTGGAAAATAGTGAACTAACTTACGAGAAAAAGCATGAATTTAACGTTGGTGCAGAGGTTGGGTTTCTGAATAACCGTATTAACACGACAGTAGATTGGTATACCAGAAATAACTACGATTTGATTGGTATTGTAAATACTCAAGGTCTTGGAGGTGAAGTTGAAAAATTTGGTAATGTTGCTACTATGAATTCGCATGGTTTTGAGTTTTCTGTTTCTTCAAAGAACATAAATACTAAAGATTTTTCATGGATAACTAACTTTGTTTACTCAAAAGCCATAAATAAGATTACAGATTTGACAACTCAATCGAAGGTTATTGATATGGTTAAAGGAAATGGATTTGCCCGTGAAGGTTATGCGGTTCGCTCTATTTTTTCAATTCCATTTAAAGGTCTTAATGATCAGGGATTACCAACATTCTTAGATCAAAATGGAGATATTACTGTTAGCGATGTCTATTTTCAGGAAAGAGAGAATCTTGATTTCTTAGAGTACTCTGGTTCTGCAGACCCTACGGATATTGGTAGTTTAAGTAATATATTTACTTATAAAGGTATTTCTTTAAATGTTTTCATGACCTATTCATTTGGAAATGTGGTTCGTTTAGATCCTGTCTTTAGTAATTCGTATTCAGATCTGATTGCTCTTCCTCGTGAATTTAAAAATCGTTGGGTAAAACCGGGTGATGAAAAATATACAAATATTCCTGCTCTTGCCACAAGTAGACAAGAAGATAATATTGGTAGATCTGACTTGGCTATAGCATATAATGCTTACAACTATTCTTCGGCTCGAATTGCTAAAGGTGATTTTGTAAGAATGAAAGAGATATCAATTGGATATGCATTTCCAAAAACTTTAGCTACCAAGATGGGAGTGAATACTTTATCTGTTAAAATACAGGCAACCAATTTGTTTTTATTGTATTCTGATGATAAATTGAATGGTCAGGATCCAGAATTCTTTAATTCAGGAGGGGTGGCAACACCAATACCAAAGCAGTTTACTTTTACTTTAAATTTAGGTTTATAAAAGCAAAAAAGTTATTAACATGAAGAAAATAAATATATTATATATTGTCCTGCTTTCTTTGTTTGCCATTTCGTGTGATAGTTATCTTGACGAAACCCCAGACAACAGAGCAGAGGTAGATAGCCAGATCAAAATTAGAAAATTGTTGGTTTCAGCCTATTCGGAAGGGAGTCCTACATTGGTTACAGAGTTATCTTCGGATAATATTATTGACATGGGAAGTTCTAATCCAAATACGACTCGTTTTTATGAGCAATTGGCTAATTGGGAATCTGTAACAGAAACAGATAACGATGATCCTAAAAGTGCATGGGAAGCTTCGTATGGCGCAATAGCTAACTCGAATGAAGCCTTGGCAGCTATTGAAAAACTTGGTAGTGAGAATTTGTTGCCAGAAAAAGGTGAAGCCTTAATAACAAGAGCTTATGCTCATTTTGTTTTGGTTAATGTGTTTTGTAAACATTACAATTCACAGTCGAGCGCTACTGATTTGGGAATTCCTTATATGGAAAAATCAGAAACAACTCTTAATCCAAAGTATGAGAGGGGTACTGTAAAAGAAGTTTATGAAAAAATTAATGCTGATATTGAAGCTGCATTGCCTTTAATTAGTGATGATATGTATGAAGTTCCCGCATATCATTTTACAAAAAAGGCTGCTTATGCTTTTGCTGCTCGTTTTAATTTGTATTACGAACAATGGCAAAAAGCAAAAGATTATGCAAGTACTGTGTTAACTGTAAATCCTGCTACACTGTTAAGAAGTTGGGATGACTTAGGCGCCCTGCCACGCTCACCAGGTCCTGTTACAAATGCATATATTAATAATTCGGCTAATCTGTTAGTTCAAACTGATGGATCCAATTTGGGATTGTATTTTGGAGCATATTATACAGGATCTCGTTTTAATCACTCAAGAAAAATTGCAGATGAGGAAACCTTATTTGCGCCTGCTCCTTGGGGTGGAGTGGCTAGTTCCGCCTATCATTTAAGGCCTTTTGTATACTCAGGCAACAATTTGGATAAAACTCTATTCATGAAAATCCCTTATCTGTTTGAATATACTGATCCTGTAGCTGGAATAGGTTATCGAAGAACTGTTGTAGTACCGTTTACAACGGATGAAACTTTATTGGTTCGGGCAGAAGCTGAAGTAATGCTGGGAGAAAATGATTTGGCTATGACTGACCTAAATACATGGAGTAAGAATTTCTTTGTAGATAAGGAGACAACATTGGAAGCTGTGAATACGTTTTATTCAAATTTGCCTTATTCAACAGCTGATGTTCCCACACAAAAAAAAGTGTTAAATCCCAAGTTTACGTTAGCTGCTGGTGTACAAGAGAATTTAATTCACTATGTACTTCAGTGTCGTAGAATTTTAACCTTACATGAAGGTTTGCGTTGGTTCGATATTAAACGTTATGGCATTGAAATAAATCGTCAGCAAATTCAGTCTGATGGTACTACAGCCATTGTGTTGGATGTGTTGAAAGTGGATGATTTACGTAGAGCTATTCAGTTGCCTCAAGATGTGATTGATGCAGGTTTGGTTTCAAATCCACGATAAATAATAATTCTTAAAATAAATATTATGAACAAAATAAAATATTGGTTGTTCGTTATGGTTATGGTATTCGTTTTGAGTGCTTGTTCCGAAGATGATGAACCAAATCCAGATGAAAGTGTGATTAGCGTTGAAGCTGCTGAAAAAAATGATTTTGACAGATATTTAGAAAAAACGTTTGTTGATACCTATAATATCAGTTTTCAATATAAATTGCAGGATATAGAATCGGATATGAATTATGCCTTAGTGCCTGCATCTTATGAGAATTCTATTAAAATGGCAAACTTGATTAAGTATTTGTGTTTAGATGCTTATGAAGAAGTTGCACCTGAAGGATTCTTAAAGAAATATTTTCCTAAAATGTTTATGATGGTTGGTTCTGCTGGTTGGCATAACAATGGAACTTATACACTAGGTACCGCTGAAGGAGGATTGAAAATCACACTGTACTTAATTAATGATTTAGATGTTACAGATGTTCAGACTCTGTATTCACATTATTTTCGAACTATTTTTCACGAGTTTTCTCATATTTTACATCAAACCAAAGATTACACAACTGATTTTGATAAAATATCAGTAACAGATTATGTTGGAGATTCATGGAATGATGCCTGGGATGGACAATCTTCTTTAGCCAGAGGTTTCATTAGTGATTATTCCAGCAAGGAAGCAAACGAAGATTTTGTGGAGTTGATCGCTCATTACATAACCAATACACCAGAATCTTGGGACGCAAAAATTGAACCCGCAGGTGATACAGGTAAAGCAATTTTAGCGCAGAAGATGGCGATTATAAAATCTTATTTGAAAGAGGTTTGGAACATTGATATTGATGCTTTACGCAATGCAATTCAAACTCGGGCTGAGAAGTTGGGTGAACAAGATCTTGATAATATAACTATAGAATAAGAACTATGAAAAAAAATATTTATATAGTACTGTTTGGTTTGTTATTAAGTATGGGTGTTGTTTCATGTGACAATAATACCGATTTACTTTTTGATGAATCTGCAGCACAGCGAAAAACAACTGCTATTACTGAGTATAACGAAGCCTTAAAATCTGCTGATCAAGGATGGTTATTTCAATATTTTCCAGAGGAGACTCAAAAATATGGCGGATATAATTATGTGGTGAAATTTAATCAGCATGATAGTGTTACCGTTTGGTCTGAATTAATGCCGGATGTAACCAAACCAGAAATATCTTTTTACGATGTGATTTCTTATGGTGGACCAGTGTTAACATTTAATACTTATAACCCACTTATGCATTATTTTGCTAATCCTTCAGCTGGAGAATACCTTGCAAAAGGGGGTGATTACGAGTTTTTAATCATGTCGAACGAAAAGGATGTGATGACTGTAAAAGGTATTAAGACGGGAAATACGATGCATTTGATAAAGATGAATGAGCCTGTTGATGTTTATTTAAGTAAGTTGAAAGGAAATACTGATTTTATTGGGCAGGGATCCTTTGATGCTAATGTAGATGGGACTGAAGTTTCAGTACAGGAAATGAATCGTAATTTTACCTTTAGCTATTCTGAGAATGACGAAGTAAAGTCGGTTACGGCACCATACATTGTTACTGAAACAGGATTGTCATTTTATGAGCCAGTGGAGATTTTGGGGCAAACTTTTCAGGATTTTACTCTGGACAAAGCGTCTTATCAGTTAATTTCCAACGAAGGAGATATGAAGATTATCATTGTTATACCTCCTATTGATTTGAATCAAGCTACTTGGTATTTAGATATCAGCACTGAAACTGATCGTTCGGATGCTGTGTTGGCTGGTTGGCAAGCTGCCTATGATGCCAATGATCAGGCTTGGGGTGAACAATTAGCTAGTTTTATTGCAATGGGTGAGGCTAGTGCTACCTATGGTGATTATGGAATGTCGTTTTATTCATATCCTGGACCATATCGTTCTCACTATAACATAGCTTTTGGCGGTGTTGCAGGTCATTCTGATTATCTTGATATAATTAAGCTATCAGCTGGTTTCAATTGGAATTGGTATACACACCTTTCTGTTATGGTAGATTTGGTAGTGGATAATGCTCCGTATATTGTTGAAATAGATGATCCGGAGGCTCCAATGGTAGTAAAATTAACCAGTGTTGCAAATTCTGATGTTTGGTTTATTCTTCGAAAATAAACTTAAAGAATTTTTATAAACAGTTTAGTATGTGGTTAAAAAGACAGTCCTTGTGGCTGTCTTTTTTTTTGGTTGATACTTTTAATGGAATAAATCGACCAGATCACCAACCAGTACCTAACAGTTGAAAAAATGATTATATTTGTTTTTTCAATTACGATCTAAATATCAATGCAATATGCCATCGAACATCTTTACAGTATCTGCAGAGTCTGGAATTCCTAAGTACAAACAGTTGATAAATTCTTTGTATCAATCTATTGAAAATGGGGATGTTGCTATTGGCGATCAGTTGCCTTCAATTAATGCGATTTGTAAGGAATTCAATTTGTCCAGAGATACTGTATTGGTTGCCTTTAATGAGTTAAAGGCTCGTGGTGTTATTTCATCTGTACCGGGAAAAGGATATTATTTGGAGAGCAATATTACTCAGCTGAAGCACAAAATTTTCTTGTTGTTCGAGGAGTTTAATGTATTTAAGGAGATTTTGTACAATTCATTTTTAGAAAGTTTAAAGGGGCTGGCTACTGTTGATATTTACTTTCATCATTTTAATGAAAGGGTATTTAAAGAGTTGATTGAGAATAACAATGGGAAATATACGTCCTACGTTATTATGCCGGCAAAATTTACAGATGCCTATTCGGTACTAAAACAGTTGCCTCAGGATAAAGTGTACATTTTGGATCAAACCAATGCAAATTTAAAGAAGCATTATCCTGCAGTCTATCAGAATTTCGAAAAGGACGTTTTTACTGCACTTTCTTCAGGAGTTGATTTGTTAAAGAAATACAGGAAGTTGTTTTGGGTTTTTCCTGGGGGAAAAGAACCGGTTGGACAGATGAAGGGATTTAAGAAATTCGCAAAAGAGTTTGCAAGCCAATGGGAATTTAAAGTAATTGAAAGTATTCAGGGACATGCAATTAGTAAATCAGAGGCGTACATAGTTCCCAATGACAATGACCTGGTCTATTTGGTAAAAGAGGCAAATAGTAAGCGGTTTAAAATAGGAGAAGAGCTTGGGATTATTTCTTACAATGACACACCGCTAAAAGAAGTTGTTGCCGATGGAATAACAACGATAAGTACTGATTTTAAAGAGATGGGAGAAATCTTGGCAGAAATGGTGTTGGGATCGAAAAAAGACTTGATAGAGAATGAATCCCGTTTGATTCGTAGAGGATCTTTGTAGGGAAATTAAAACAGATAAATTTCAAATAGTAAAAATTTTTTTGGGAATTAATTAAAAACATCTATATTTACCGACCAGTACCAACCAGTAAGAAAAAGTTATGCGTGTTGATAATTTGAAAAAAGAGTTTGAAAATTTTTATGGAGCCGGTGATTGTAATGTCTATTTTTCGCCGGGCAGGGTAAATTTAATTGGAGAACATACTGATTATAATGGGGGATTTGTTTTTCCATGTGCATTATCATTCGGGACCTATTGTTTGATTCGTAAAACTGAACGAAAGTCTTTCCGTTTTCGCTCCTTGAATCAGGAGATTGTACAGGAAATTGATTTGGATTCTTTATGCAATCCTTTGCCTAAAGGAACATGGGTAAATTACGCAATTGGTGTAATTGCTCAGTTTGTGAAGAACGGACAAAAGCCTAATACCGGTGCCGACATTTTAATTTGGGGAAATGTGCCAAATGGTGCAGGTTTATCTTCCTCTGCTTCATTGGAAGTGGTAACAGGTGTTGCAGTTAATGAGGAATTTCAGTTTGGTCAGGATCGGTTGACCATCGTAAAGTACAGTCAGAAAGCAGAGCATGAATTTGCAGGTGTGATGTGCGGAATTATGGATCAATTTGCTTCCGGAATGGGAAAAAAGGATCATGCAATTTATTTGAACTGTGATAGTCTTGAGTACGAATTGGTACCTGTAAAACTATCAGGAGTTAAAATTATTATCGGAAATACAAACAGTCCGCATAGTTTGGATGCGGGAAAATACAATGAACGGGTTGATGAATGCCGGGCTGCTGTTGATGCAATTACCCCCTCAAAGTTAATTGCCAACTTGGGTGAATTAAGTCCGGCAGAATTCAACTCTTTATCAGCAAGTATTGAAAACGATATTGTACGAAAAAGAGCCCGCCACGTGGTTAGTGAAATTGAGCGTACTAAAAAAGCAGTTGAAGAATTAAAATTGGGTAACTTGTTGGCTTTTGGGGAATTAATGAATCAATCGCACGATTCGCTTCGCGATGATTATGAGGTGACTGGAAATGAGTTGGATGCAATGGTTACTGCAGCCCGAAAAATTGAAGGAACCATTGGTTCCCGAATGACTGGAGGTGGTTTTGGTGGTTCAACAGTAAGTTTGGTAAAAGATGAATTTGTTGATGAATTTATTGAAAAAGTGGGCGCCGAATATTTCGAAAAAACGGGAATAAGAGGAGAGTTTTATGTTGCTGAAATTGGCGATGGAGGCAAACGTGTAGAATAATGAGTGTTGAATTATGAACTAAAGAGAATTGTTTTTAACAGATGAGTAAAAGCTTTCTTTTTAGTTCATAACTCATAATCAATAATTGATAATGATGGATAAGTTTGATTATATAGAGAATCCTCACAGAAGGTACAATCCTTTAACCGGAGAATGGATATTGGTTTCGCCTCACAGATCGAAACGGCCTTGGCAGGGACAGGTTGAAAAAGTAGTGGAAGATGTTCGTCCGCCTCATGATCCAAATTGTTACCTATGCCCGCGTAATGAGCGTGTTGGAGGCGAAAATAATCCTGATTACAAGGATGTGTACTCTTTTCAGAACGATTTTAGTGCTTTGCTGCAGGATACTCCGAAAGGGAAATTTGAAGATGGTGAACTTTTTAAAGCGGAGAGCGAATCAGGAGTATGTAAAGTGCTTTGTTTTAGTCCTGATCATAGTTTAACAGTTCCGGAAATGGAAGTGGATAATATCCGTAAAGTGGTTGATCTTTGGTGTAAAGAATACGACGAACTGGGATCCAGAGAGGACATTGGCTATGTTCAGATATTTGAAAATAAGGGTGCTATTATGGGATGTTCGAATCCGCATCCGCATGGTCAAATATGGGCTTCGGCATTGGTTCCTTTAGAAACTTCGAAAGAATCGGAAACTCAGAAAGAATATTTCGATAAGCACGGAAGAACTATGCTGTTCGATTATTTGAATAGTGAATTGGAGAAGAAAGAACGTATTTTAGTTGAAAATGATTCGTTTGTTGCTCTGGTTCCGTTTTGGGCAGTATGGCCTTTCGAAACCATGATTATTAGTAAAAGACCAGTTTCTAACTTATTGGAATTAACCGATGAGGAAAAAACTGATTTAGCAGATATATATAAGAAACTGACAATAATGTATGATAACTTATTTGAGGTTTCTTTTGCGTACTCAGCAGGATTGCATCAAGCACCAACCGATGGTGAAGAGCATCCGGAGTGGCACTTGCACATGCATTTCTATCCACCATTATTACGCTCGGCTAGCGTTAAAAAATTTATGGTTGGATACGAAATGTTGGGCACGCCGCAAAGAGATATCACAGCCGAAGGTGCAGCATTGCGATTACGGGAACTTTCGAAAGTACATTATAAATCAAAAACTAATAAACATCCTTAAATATGGAAAATGCGTTTTCAACTCTGGATTATATCATCTTTATTTTATATGGATTAGTAATTGTTGGAGTAGGCTTATGGGTATCCCGCGATAAAGAGGGACATCAAAAAAATGCCGATGATTACTTTTTGGCTAGTAAATCGTTGCCATGGTGGGCAATTGGAGCTTCCTTAATTGCTGCAAACATTTCTGCAGAGCAGTTTATTGGAATGTCAGGTTCTGGTTTTGCAATTGGTTTGGCTATTGCTTCCTACGAATGGATGGCTGCTCTAACTTTAATAATTGTAGGTAAATACTTTTTGCCAATTTTTATTGAAAAGGGATTGTATACCATTCCTGAGTTTGTGGAGAAACGGTTTTCGACCAATCTGAAAACCATTCTAGCCGTATTTTGGATTGCATTGTACGTATTTGTAAACCTAACTTCTGTACTTTATTTGGGAGCATTGGCTATGGAAACGATTATGGGGATTCCTATGATATATGGAATTCTTGGTTTGGCTTTGTTTGCTGCCAGTTATTCTCTTTACGGTGGACTTTCTGCTGTGGCATGGACTGATGTTATTCAGGTTGTATTTTTAATCATGGGAGGTTTGATTACAACCTATTTGGCCTTAAATAATGTATCTGGTGGTGAAGGTGTTGTTGCGGGCTTTAAACACATTTATGAAGCGGCTCCGGATAGTTTTCAAATGATTTTGGATAAAGCAAACAGTCAGTATGTAAATCTTCCTGGAATTGGAGTAATTGTTGGGGGTTTATGGGTTGCAAATTTATATTATTGGGGATTTAATCAATACATTATTCAAAGAACTTTGGCTGCAAAATCTTTGGGCGAAGCTCAAAAAGGAATTGTATTTGCAGGTGTTCTGAAATTGATCATTCCTTTAATTGTTGTGATTCCTGGTATTGCTGCTTTTGTAATGGTTAACGATCCTGCAATTATGGCTCGCTTGGGTGTGGGAGCGATGGATAACATTCCAACAATGGATGCTGCGGATAAAGCATATCCATGGTTATTGCAGTTTCTTCCGTCAGGATTGAAAGGGGTAGCTTTTGCTGCGTTGGCTGCGGCTATTGTATCTTCATTGGCATCTATGTTGAATTCTACTTCAACTATTTTCACAATGGATATTTACAAACCATATATTAATCCGAATGCTACCGATAAGGAAACTGTAAATGTTGGTCGTCTTTCTGCTGCAGGTGCTTTATTAATCGCTGGAATTGTTGCTCCGTTATTGGGAGGTATAGATCAGGCATTTCAGTTTATTCAGGAATATACCGGTGTGGTTAGTCCGGGTATTTTAGCTGTTTTCTTGTTAGGATTGTTCTGGAAAAAGACAACAAATAAAGGTGCTATTATTGGTGTTTTATCATCAATTCCTATTGCTATGTTCTTTAAAATTGGTCCAAAAGGCTGGTTGGCAGGAAGCTCTTTTGAAGGCATTTTCCCGAATGTTCCTTTTCTGGATCAAATGGGATATACTGCTTTGTTATCTGCAGCTGTTATTGTATTGGTTAGTTACATGCAAAACAAAGGGGCAGATGATGAAAAAGGAATTGAAATTAATAGAAAAACATTTGCTACAGGCAAGGTTTTCAATATTGTATCTTATGCGATCTGCATTGTTCTTGTTGTTTTGTATTCAATTTTTTGGTAGTAAAACTAAATAGTACATTCGATATTTTTGAATAAAGTTGAATGTATACTAATATAGGTGAAAGAAATAATTCTTTTAGAATCTAGATTATGGTGAATAAAGTATTAGTAACAGGGGGAACCGGATATATTGGTTCCCATACTGTAGTCGAACTTCAAAATAGTGGATGTGAAGTAGTGATTGCAGATAATTTATCAAATTCTAAAATTGAAGTTTTAGATGGTATTGAAGCAATTACCGGTATTCGTCCATTGTTCGAAAAGGTAGATTTAAGTTGTGCAAAAGAGTGTACAGAATTCTTCACGAAACATACAGGAATAAATGCAATCATTCATTTTGCAGCCTCAAAAGCGGTAGGGGAATCGGTTGTGAAGCCATTGTTGTACTACAGAAACAATTTGAATTCATTGATGAATATTTTGGAAGCAATGAAGGAATTTAATGTTCCCAATTTGGTTTTTTCTTCATCGTGTACGGTTTACGGACAGCCTGATAAATTGCCTGTAACAGAGGCCACACCTCGTAAAGAGGCAGAATCTCCTTACGGAAATACAAAAACGATTTGTGAAGATATCATAAGAGATACGACCAAAGCAAATCCGGAATTAAAAGGAATCGCCTTGCGTTATTTCAATCCGATCGGGGCTCATCCATCAACAAAAATTGGCGAATTGCCTTTGGGTGTTCCTGGTAATTTAATTCCGTTTTTAACACAAACAGTTGCAGGAATGCGTTCTGAGTTAAGTGTGTTTGGAAATGATTACAATACGCCTGACGGTTCTTGTATCCGCGATTATATTAATGTTGTTGATTTGGCTAAAGCTCATGTTGTAGCAATAAACAGATTGATCGGTGAAAAACAGAAGGCGAATTATGAATTCTTTAATATTGGAACAGGAAAAGGAGTTTCAGTATTGGAACTTATTGAATCGTTCGAACGGGCTACAGGAGAAAAAGTACCTCATAAAATTGTGGGACGACGCGCCGGTGATATTGAACAAATCTATGCAGACACTACTTTTTCAAATAAAGAATTAGGATGGAAATCTGAAAAAAGCCTTGACGAAACCTTGCTTTCAGCTTGGAACTGGCAGGTAGCTTTAAATAAATAAGCATTAAAAATCTAATGTTAGGTTCCTTTTGGTAGGGGGATCTATAAGCATCAAATAGAGTTGGTTTACATTCATTAAACTCTATTTGGTGTTTTCTTTTTTACTCATTCACCAGCAAATTGCAGCCTCTGATATCGGAATGGTCAAAACGACCCAGAATTTCGAAGCTTCCATCTGCATGAATCCGGCCCAAATCCTGTGTTTCGATAAAGGAACAAGAGTGTATGTTGGCCAGATCAATAACATTAACGCCTCCGCTTCTGCCTTGCTGTTCGTAAGAAAAAGGATCGTAAGTATCCCGAATCAATATCTTCATCCAGCTTGGCGTAAAAAACAGACTGTCTCCTTTCGAGTAAGCCTGCGATAAAAGTTCTGTCATTCCATATTCCGAATGAATTTTTCCAACACCCAATCGTTGGGTCAGAAAAGCATGCAATTCCTCTCGTGTAATTTCTTTTCTGCGTCCTTTCATTCCCCCCGTTTCCATTACTATTACGTCATCTAAATCTAGCTGGAATTTTTCAGCCAGATCGAGCAAAGCGAAACTGACACCTAACAAAAGAATCTTTTGATTCTGTTTTTTCAGATCAGAAATGGTCGCAATCAATTCTTCATGATTGTGCAGGTAAAAGCCACTTTTTTCATGTTTGCTGTCCTTTATCAACTTCTCCATCATATAAATAAGAGAAGAGCCTTCCCGCTCCAAATATGATGGCAATAGAGCCAGAATGCAGTAATCACTTACAGCTCCGTAGTATTGTTCAAATCCTTTGGTAAAGCTGGCTTCATAAATTTTTAAATCGGGCACATAGTGGCGGCTGGTTAAATTTCCTGTTGTTCCGCTGCTGGTGAAAATGGCTTGCTCCTTTTTAGTGGTAGAAACCACTTTGTGCGATTTAAAGAAATCAATGGGAAGAAAGGGAATTTGAGTAAGGGTTTTAACCGTTGAAATATCGAATTTTAAATGCTTCAGATATTCCTTGTAAACTATATTATTCGTTGCCTGATATTGAAAAATCCGTAGTGCTGTTTTTTCAAAATCATTTTCGTTTGTAATGGCAAATATTTCCTCTTCCCAATTCATTTATCTGATAGCTTAATGTTGATTTATTGACAAAGATAATTGAAAAACCTAAAGATGACAGTGCCCTTGCAAGGCTTATCTGTCAACTCCCACCTCATTGGGCCTTAATGTATGTCTGGGAAGTTTTGCCCTTTGTTCCGGGCAAACAACTTTGTGTCTTGGAGGTACTTCCTTCTGTCTTGGAAGAGTTGCTTTGGGTCTTGGAAGCACTGGCTGGTGTCTTGGAAATATTTTTGGCTTGTCTTGGAAGCACAGGCTGGTGTCTTGGAAGATTTTCAGATTGTCTTGGAAGAGTTGCTTTCTGTCTTGGAAAGTGTCTTATCCTGAAACAACTAGACAGATTATTACTGTGTTTGGGATTGTCGTATAAAAAAACGCAGCTCCGTTACAGAACTGCGTTTGGTTTCCCGAAGGGAAGTATTTTGGATTTAATTATCCTCTGATAGCTGTTACACCTGGTAATTCTTTTCCTTCGATGTATTCTAGTAAAGCACCGCCACCGGTTGAAACGTAACTTACTTTGTCAGCAAGACCGTATTTGTTGATTGCAGCAACAGAATCACCACCTCCGATTAAAGAGAAAGCACCTTTTTCAGTAGCAGTTACAATCGCATCAGCAATTGCTTTGGTTCCTTTTGCAAAAGTATCCATTTCGAATACACCAACAGGTCCATTCCAAAGAATAGTTTTTGATTCTTCAATTACTTTTGAGAAGCTGGCGATCGTTGCATCAGCAACATCCAGTCCCATCCATCCATCAGGAATTGCATTTACATCACACACTTTAGTGTTAGCGTCGTTAGAGAAGGCATCAGCAATTAAAGCATCAGAAGCAAGGTGTAGCTGCACGTTGTTCTCTTTTGCTTTTTTAAGAATTTCTCTGGCCATTTCTAATTTATCATCTTCAACCAATGAGTCTCCAATAGTTCCACCCATTGCTTTCACAAAAGTGTAAGTCATTCCACCACCAATAATCAAATGATCAACTTTTGACATTAATGTCTGGATAATTTCAATTTTTGAAGAAACTTTAGCACCTCCCATAATTGCAGTTAACGGATGCTTGGTATCTTTCAATACTTTATCAACACTTGATAATTCGCCTTCCATTACATATCCGAACATTTTAGCTTCAGGGAAAAATTTAGCGATAACAGCAGTCGAAGCATGTGCACGGTGTGCAGTTCCAAATGCGTCGTTGATCCAAAGGTCAGCTAAATCAGCTAATTTCTTTGCGAATCCTTCATCGCCTTTTTCTTCTTCTTTGTAGTAACGAAGATTCTCCAATAAAAGAACTTCACCAGGCTTTAAATTAGCAGCCATAGTTTTTGCACTTTCACCAATACAATCATCAGCAAATTTTACTTCAACACCAATCGATTTTGTAAGGTGAGCAACAATGTGCTTCAATGAAAATTTCTCATCTACACCTTTTGGACGACCAAGATGCGACATCAAGATAGCAGAACCATTACCATCTAATACTTTTTTGATAGTAGGCAGAGCAGCACGAATTCGTGTGTCGTCAGTAATTTCGAATTGCTCGTTTAAAGGCACATTGAAATCTACTCGGATAATAGCCTTTTTACCTGAAAAATTGTAAGTGTCAATACTTTGCATGATATAATTGTCTTTAGTTTTTTTTCGTGTATCCAAAGGTAGCTTTTTCTGCAAATGAGTGCAAAAAAGATAGGGTAAACTATTGTATCTGTAATTAATGCAGTGGGTTAGATGTTCTGTGCCCTAGGTTTTGAAACGATTGCATAAAAAAATAAATTTGAATAATAGGAGCTAAAACGTCAGATTTGGAGACTTCTTAATTGCAAGATGATTACTTTTAGCAAAGCACTTGGATATTTTTTTAACTTTGGGTAGCCTAATGAGTTTTTGCAGCTAATTTTGCATTTTAGTGATCGCTCAGAAATCAATGTTAAGTGATGGATAACATTAGGATGCCTGTAACAGAATCGAAATTAATTTCATGCAATTCAAAGATATAATTGGACTTGACCCGGTAAAGAGTCAGTTCATACAAACAGTAAAAGAGAATAGAATTAGTCACGCTCAACTATTGGTTGGGCCGGCCGGAGTTGGAAAATTACCTTTAGCAATTGCTTTTGCGCAATATGTGTCTTGTTTAGATCAAAAGGAGAATGATTCATGTGGTGTTTGTTCATCGTGCAAAAAATATCAGAAATTAATTCATCCCGATTTACATTTTGTTTTCCCTGTAGTAACAGGTAAGGGTTTTACAAATCCGGTGAGTGATAATTTTATTGGCAGCTGGAGATCTCAAATTGAAAGTGATCCGTATTTTGATTTGGGCGAATGGTACAAAACTCTGGGGGTAGATAATTCTCAGGGCTTAATTTATTCTTCGGAGAGTAATGAAATTATCCGTAAGTTAAATCTGAAGACTTATGAGTCTGATTACAAAATAATGGTGATTTGGTTGCCGGAAAAGATGCATCGGTCCTGTGCCAACAAATTGCTTAAAATGATTGAAGAACCGCCAAAGAAAACATTGTTTTTAATGGTTTCGGAAGAGCCGGAAAAAATTCTTCAGACAATACTTTCCAGAACACAGATTGTAAATGTGCCAAAAATTGAATCCAAAGATTTATCGCAGGCGCTTACATCCGAATTTAATTTATCGGGAACCGAGTTAAGCAATGTGGTTCGTTTGGCTGGCGGCAGTTATCGTAAAGCCCGGATATTAATTCAGAATTCAGATGAAAACGCTTTTAATTTCGAGAATTTTGTTGCTATTATGCGATTGAGCTATGCGCGTAAGGTGATGGAAATAATGGATTGGTCGGAGCAAATTGCAGGGATTGGACGCGAACGTCAAAAGAGTTTTTTAAACTATTGTGTTCGTATGGTGCGCGAGAATTTCATTTTGAATTTAAAAAAGCCTGAAATGGTATTTCTGAATGGCGAGGAAATGAATTTTTCTCAACGGTTTTCGCCTTTTATTAATGAGGAAAATGTATGGATTCTTGCTGATGAGCTTTCAAAAGCACATTCGGATATAGGAAGAAATGCCAATGCTAAAATTGTTTTTCTCGATTTGAGTTTGAAGCTGGTTAAATTATTAAGGCCATAAGAGGCTATTAATTCGGCGAATTAGTATCTTTAAAAGTTTATAAATTAAAATCATTATTTTTGCGGTCGGTTACCGACTAATAATCAATATACATATGACAGAAAATAAGGAACCAAAAGGGAAGTGCGGAGGTTGTGCTTCCAATAAAAAGGATGATAGACTTCTGTATGGAAAACTAGATGTTTATGATTGGTTGAGTGATGTTCCTGAGAGTGTATTATGTCCAGATATCGTTGAAGTAAAATTTAAAAATACCCGAAAGGGATTCTTCTCAAATTCGAATCAATTAAGACTACAAAGAGGCGATGTTATTGCTTTGGAAGCATCACCGGGACACGATATAGGAATTGTTACACTAACAGGAGATTTGGTTGTAGAGCAAATGCGAAAGCAGAAACTGAATCCGAAAACATACGAGGCAAAAAAAATATACCGAAAGGCTAAGCCGGTGGATATTGAAAAATGGCATGAGGCCATTGCGCTGGAACACAAAACAATGATTAAGGCCCGCCAGCTGTCTGCAGAACTGAAACTCAATATGAAGATTGGTGATGTAGAATATCAGGGCGATAAAACCAAAGCAATTTTTTACTACATCGCCGACGATCGGGTCGATTTTCGTCAATTGATTAAGGTGCTTGCCGAACAGTTTAAAATTCGGATTGAAATGCGTCAGATTGGTGCAAGGCAGGAGGCTGGAAGAATTGGAGGTATTGGTCCTTGCGGAAGAGAACTTTGTTGCTCAACCTGGATTACTAATTTTGTGTCGGTAACTACAAATGCTGCTCGTTACCAGGAGATTTCATTGAATCCGCAGAAATTAGCCGGTCAATGTGGCAAGCTTAAATGTTGTTTGAATTTCGAATTGGATTGTTACATCGATGCTCAAAAAGATTTTCCGAATACAAATATTCCGTTGGAAACTAAAGATGGTACAGCTTATCATCAGAAGACAGATATTTTTAAGAGGTTAATGTGGTATTCGTACGACAAATACAATACGATAAATATGGTCCAACTATCGGTTGATACCGTTAAGGATATTATCAAACAGAATAAAAAAGGCATCAAGGTTAATAAATTGGTAACAGAATTTGTTGCAGAGCCTAAGAAAACTTTGGAATACGAAAATGTAGTTGGTCAAGATAGTTTGAATCGTTTCGATTCGGTGGAAAAACCGGCAGCGAAAAAAGCGAAACGAAAATTCCGACGTAAACCACGAAAAAATAATAATTCGTCCGAATCATGAAGATGTTGAGGATTCTTTGCACATTATTACTGGGAGTCGTAGTACTTTCCTGTGATTCTAACAGAGTGTACGAACAGTATGAGAATATTCCTGATTTCGAATGGAATCAGGAAAATGTTCTTCGTTTTGAAGTAGAAATAACAGATACGATTCATGCAAATAATATCTTCATTAATCTGCGCAATTCCGGAGATTATGCCTATAGTAATTTGTGGGTATTTGTGAAGGTGATATCTCCTGATAATGAGCTTGATGAGGAGAAAGTTGAAATTGAGTTAGCCGATGAAACCGGTGATTGGTATGGAAGCGGATTTGGTGATATTTTTGATTTACAGGTTTCATTTAAACAAAAAGTTGTTTTTCCAAAATCAGGAAAATATGTGTTTGAAATTACTCAGGGCATGTACGACCGGAAATTGAAGGGAATTGTGAATGTTGGAATCCGTATTGAGAAGGAAAATAGATAATATAAGAGGTTTTAAAAGTGGGAAAAAATAAATTACAGCGTTTTGCTGAAATGAAGTCTTTTGATAATGTTTTTCAACCGACCCACAACGAAGTTTGGGAAACGAACTATCAATTTAAAGGAAAATGGAACAAGGATATATTTAAGAATGATAATCCTATAGTTCTTGAAGTTGGTTGTGGAAAGGGTGAGTATACAGTTGGTTTGGCAAAACAATTTCCAAATAAAAATTTTATTGGAATAGACATAAAGGGAGCCCGTATCTATTGTGGTGCAAAAGAAGCTCTCGATAATGGTTTAAGTAATGTTGCTTTCATCAGAACCTATGCAGAGTTGCTTCAATCTATTTTTGAAGCAGGAGAAATTGCCGAAATTTGGATTACTTTTCCTGATCCTCAAATGAAAAAAGTTGGGAAAAGACTTACAGGAACCCGGTTTTTAAAGTTGTATAGTAATCTTCTTTCTAAAGAGGGAATTGTTCATTTAAAAACGGATAGTAACTTTTTGTATGAATACACTAAATACGTTATCAAGGAGAACAATCTAAAAGTTCTTGTTGATACCGACAATTTGTATAACTCCGGCAAGGCTGATGAAATTCTCTCCATCAGAACTTTCTACGAGCAGCAATTTTTGAATCGGGGAATTCCGATTAAGTATCATAAATTTATGCTTGAGGGTAAAACCGATTTTGTTGAACCTGATGTAGAAATTGAATTGGATTGGTACCGAAGCTTTGGCAGGGAGAAAAAAGAATAGCTAATGTCTGATTTGTATTCCCGAATTTACGATGTAGTACGATTAATTCCGGCAGGACGTGCAACCAGTTATGGAGCAATTGCCCGTTTTGTGGGTTCTCCACGAGGATCGAGAATGGTAGGTTGGGCTATGAATCAGTGTCATTCTCACAAAGAATACACGCCCGCACATCGGGTGGTGAACCGATTGGGAATGCTTTCGGGGAAACATCACTTTCCAGGAGAAAATGTAATGCAGGAACTTTTGGAAAGTGAGGGCATTGTAATTATCGACGATCAAATTCAAAATTTCGATCGTGTTTTTTGGGATCCATTCAAAGAACTCGGCGGGATAACTATTTAAATAGAATCTAAATACATACATTTGTATGTATTCTTTAAATAATTCAAAGACTTAAAATTTATTATATCATGAGTTATACTCAAAAACAGGTTACGGATGCTTTGCGATTGGTAAAGTTTCCAGGTTCCGATAAGGATATCATGGCCCTGGATATGGTTCGTAACATTAAAATTGAAGGCAAAAAAATTGGTTTTGATCTGGTTTTCCAAAAATCAGATGATCCAAATATTGTTACCTTAAAAAAACTTTGTGTTTCGGCTATTTTGAAATTTGTTGATAAAGACGCTGAAATTAAAGGAAACATCAAGGTGAAAGCGGTTCATATTGTTGATGAGCCTGGAGTTCTTCCAAACGTGAAAAATATCATTGCAATTGCTTCCGGTAAAGGTGGTGTAGGAAAATCAACCGTAGCTTCAAATTTGGCCGTAGCTTTGGCCAATGCCGGCGCAAAGGTAGGGTTAATTGATGCTGATATTTTTGGGCCGTCAGTTCCTAAAATGTTCGGTTCTGAAGCGGCACGTCCGAGCTTAATTAAGATTGACGATAAAGACAGAATTGAGCCTCATGAAAAATTTGGCGTGAAAATGTTGTCGATCGGCTTTTTTGTAGATCCTGCTCAGGCAACCGTTTGGCGCGGACCAATGGCTTCGAATGCATTAAAACAAATGATTGAAGAAGGAAACTGGGGCGAGCTGGATTTTGTATTAATCGATTTGCCACCGGGAACAAGTGATATTCACCTTACTTTGGTGCAGACAGTTCCGGTTACCGGTGCTATTATTGTTAGTACACCTCAGGAGGTGGCTTTGGCTGATGCAATTAAAGCAATCAGCATGTTCGAAGGAGCGGGTGTGAATGTTCCTGTTTTGGGAATGGTTGAAAATATGGCTTGGTTTACCCCTGCCGAATTACCTGAGAATAAATACTACATTTTTGGTAAAGATGGTTGTAAAAACCTTGCTGAAGAAAAAGGCATTGATTTATTGGGACAAATTCCAATAGTACAGAGTATTAGAGAGGGTGGCGATAACGGAACTCCGGCAGCAGTTAATACAGATACAGTTACGGGTATGGCTTTCGCCGATTTGGCTGCAAAACTGATGTCAGTTGTTGATAAAAGAAACGCAGACAAAGACCCAACAAAGCGCGTAGAAATTACTCGATAGAGTATTAAATATTATGATTTAAAAAGGAGCATCTGATGCTCCTTTTTTATTTTCGCTTAAATAAGCTTATATTCAGAAAGTTTTAATAATTTTCGAGAGTATTACTATTTATAATCAGATTTAGATTAACTGTTTGATTCATATAGTTTATGAAGAAGTTGTGAATGAATTTTTACTTTTTATTGTTTCTTTGTATACTAATTTCTCAATTTTAACGGTTATCTAACAAAACGATAAGTCTTGGCTAGTAAATTTTTTCAAAAAGGGTATATTGGAGTATGTTGTTTACTTTTTGTGTTTGGTTGTTCAAATCAGAAAAACACATTTGTAAGCAGACAATATCATGCATTGACCACACATTACAATGTTTATTTTAATGGGAAAGAAAGCCTGAAGAAAGGTGAAAAGAAAATTGAAGACGGAATTACCGAGAATTATTCTTTGCTTCTTCCTGTTTTTGAGTATCAGGATCCAACAGCCAGAGCATTGTCTTTTTCTGATATGGACAGAGCCCTCGAGAAGGCAACCAAGGCTATAAAAATACATTCGATTACGCGTAACCCTAAACGTAAAAAAGACAATCAATCGGAGAAATACAGAGAGTTTAGAAAAAAGAAGGAATACAATGATTGGATAGATGATTGTTACCTGTTAATTGGGAAAGCAAAGTTTTATAAGGGCGAGCATCGTGTGTCTGAAAAAGCATTTGAGTTTATTTTAAAAGAATATCCTGAATCGGATTTAATTCCAGAAGCAAAACTTGGTTTGGCCCGCAGCTTAATTGATAGAGGTGAGTTGATTGCTGGAAATGAAATTCTTGACCGCTTAACAGATGATCCTAAACTTCCTAAAGATTTTATTCTTCACATATCAACTTTGCGTGCAAGTACTGCAATTCAGCAAAAAAAGTATGAAAGGGCAATTGATGAACTGGGAAGAGCGATTATTCTTGTACACTCTAAAGTAAAAAAGGCACGATACTATTATCTGACTGCGCAGCTTTATCAAAAGTTGGGGGATTCGGATGCTTCGCTGCGTACCTTGCAAAAACTGGTTGATTTAAATGCATCTTATGAAATGACATTTAATGCTAAAATCAGCAGTGCATTGTCATACACAGGAAATGAGAATGGCGAAGAAATTCGTAAAAGTTTACGAAAAATGCTTCGCGATGAAAAAAATACAGAATATCAGGATCAGATTTACTATGCTCTAGCGGAAATGGACGTGAAGGATGGGGATATGGATGCTGCGGTTCCCAACTATTGGGAATCAACTAAACGAACTGTTTACAATGAAAATCAGAAGGCAATATCATTCTTAAAATTAGGAGATTATTATTTTCAAGATCTGAATTACCCAAAATCTCAAATGTGTTACGATAGTTCTATGACATATTTGGGCAAAGATTATCCCAACTATTCTGAAATATCAGTTCGTATTGGAAATTTGACCGAATTGGTAAATAATCTTAATTTGGTTGAAAGAGAAGATAGTCTGCAGCGGGTGGCTTCTTTGAGTCCTGCTGATAGAAACAAATTGATTCAGGGAATCATTCAGAAAATCAGCGATAAGGAAAGAGAACAAAAGCAAAAAGAAGCAGAGGCAGTTTCCGAAAGAGCTTTTTTTAGTCAGAATAATATGTTGGGAAACTCCAACAGAGCTACTACAAGTCAAGGCAATTGGTATTTCTATAATCCGACTAATATTGGTTTGGGTAAATCAGATTTCCAACGGAAGTGGGGACGACGAAAATTGGAAGATAACTGGCGAAGGAAAAATAAATCGTCTTTTAACCTTGACGATGTTGAGCTTGCTCTGGAAGATAACCCGGGAACTAATTCTGTGGATCCATCACTTAAAAAGGATCCAAAATCGAAAGATTATTACCTGGTTGATTTGCCGGTGACAAAAGGTGGAATGGAAAAATCCAATGAACGAATCATGTTGGGTCTGTATCAGGCAGCATTGGTGTATGAGGAAAAATTGAATAATACGGAAAAGGCTTTGGAGACAATGGAAATACTCATTCAGAGATTTCCGGATAATCCATATCTTTTGTCAGCATACTACCATCTATATTCGTTAAATAAGGAGGCTGGAAATTCTTCGAAAGCTGGTGTTTACAAGAATAAGATATTAACTGAGTTCAAGGGAAGTGATTATGCGAAAGCGCTTAGCGATCCTAATTTCTTTGCTAAAATTGAAGCCGAAGGTCAAAAGGCAAATCAATTGTATGCTGCAACTTATGAGGACTATCAGAATTTCTACTACCTAAGAGTTATAAAAAGCTGTAACGAAGGTTTGTTGAGATATCCGGAAAGTGAATTGCGTCCCCGCTTTTTATTTTTACGGGCCTTGTGTATCGGACGAACAAAAAGTGTTTCACAATTCCGGCAATCATTGGATCAGTTGATTGAATCGAAACCTACACCTGAGATTGCAAATACGGCAAAAGCCATTTTAAAAGGACTTGATGATGGTGCCGTTCCGATGCAGTATACTGAATTGGATATGGAACAGGCCCGACAAAATCGTTTGCTTCGAAATTGGCGGATTGAAGGTGATCAGGCCCCTGTTGCACTTGCCCGAAATGAGAAAGAGGTAAAAGCAAAGTCGATTTATAAATTTGCCGAAACAGAAGAGCATTACTTTATATTGCTGTTTGACAAGAAAGATGCAGATCCTAACCGAACGTTGTTTAATATTTCCAAATACAATTCAGAGGCATACAATAACCGTGTTTTTAAAGTAGATAGACTCTCCTTAAACAAAGAGCAAATCATGATTATGGTGAAGGGCTTGGAGAATAAAGAAGATGCCTTGAATTATTTTAATGGAGTTATCACGAATGATAATGCTTTTGCAGGTTTAGAGAATGCTGATTATCGTAATTTTGTGATTACTGCCTCTAATTTTAAAGTCTTTAAGAAGAATCAGGATGTTGAAGGTTATTTGGATTTTTATACCAAGAGCTATTTTAATATCAGCAGGGCAGAAAACAAAACAACCGTTAGGAGGAATGATAAGCTGGTTTCGGTGAATTCTAATTTGGATTCAACAAAATTCATAGTTAATTCCAACGATAACCATAAATTTATTCTTTTGGTGCCGGTACGAAAAGTAAATATTGGCAAATTGAGGACAGATATTTTCAATCATGACAAAGATTTTACCGTATTAAAAGAGCAGTACGATGATGACTTAAATATGATTGTTGTGAATAATGTTGGCTCTAAGGCCGAGGCAATGAATTATTTTAGGAATTTGATAAAAGATGAGTCGGTGTATGCACAACTGGCAAATGTTGAATATCGAAATTTTGTGATCACCGAAGAGAATTTTAATAAATTCTACATCAGTAAAACCTTGTTCCCGTATCTTGATTTTTTCAAAGAAAATTATCTGAATAATGAAAACCCCGAGGTAGTTAAACCAAAAGAGAAATTGGTTCAGGAAGGGATATACACTTACAAAGAAGAGGTGCCTCACTATTTTGCATTGGTTTATTCTACAGATAATGTAAATAGAAAACAGCTCTTAAACGGAATTAAGAAATACAATACAAAAAGTTTAAAAGTAGAAGTTCGTACTTTGGATGAGAATCGGGAAATTCTTTTAGTTACCAATATGCGTAATAAAAAGCAGGCCATGATGTATTTCAGGGCAATTGTCACGAATCGTATGCTTTTTGAACCCGTTGAGAAGGTTAACTACCGTAACTTTGTTATTTCTGATGAAAATTTAGATGTTTTCATGAAGGATGGTGATCCTGCTATTTACCTGGAATTCTTTAAAAAGTGGTACCTTAAGTAAACTTTGCGAAATAAAAGGTTCCATATTTCGTTACCTCTAGTACTAAGCCTGGTTATTTCCCGGTTGAACTAAAAATGAACGTTTGTGAAAGATATTACGATACTTTGGGTGGATGATGAGATTGAGCTGTTGAAACCTCACATTATTTTTTTGGAAGGAAAAGGATACAATGTAAAATCATGCAATAACGCTCATGATGCAATAGACATGGTTCGCGAGGATCATTTCGATTTGGTTTTGCTGGATGAAAATATGCCTGGCATGAGTGGCTTGGAAGCTTTGGGTGAAATTAAATCCATCGATTCGGCGTTGCCGATTGTCATGATTACCAAGAGTGAGGAAGAGGATATTATGGATGAGGCAATTGGAAAGCAAATTTCTGATTATCTGATAAAACCTGTAAACCCGAACCAGATATTGCTTACCATTAAAAAACACATCGATAAAAAAAGATTGGTTTCGGAAAAAACTACGATTGCTTACCAGTCGCGGTTCGGACAATTGGGAATGGAGATCAACGATTGCCGAGATTTTACCGATTGGATGAAAATGTATCGGAAGCTGGTGTTCTGGGAATTGGAACTTGCAAATATTGAAGAATCGGGAATGGATGAAATTCTGCGCATGCAAAAGAACGAAGCCAATAATTTGTTTGCCCGGTTTATAAAAAAGAATTACTTAGGCTGGCTGGAGCCGGGTAATAAAGAAAAACCACTGCTAACTCCTGCTGTGTTCAAAGAAAAGGTTTACCCTTTGCTTGATAAAGGACAAAAAGTAGCTTTTATTCTCATTGATAACCTGCGCTACGATCAGTGGCAAACCTTATATCCGGTAATTAACAATTACTATTCGGTGGTGGACGATGATATGTATTATTCCATTTTACCAACGGCAACGCAATACGCCCGAAATTCAATGTTTTCAGGCTTAATGCCTTTGGACATTCAAAAAAAACATCCGGGACACTGGATTCACGAGGATGAGGAATCAAGTAAGAACATTCATGAAGAGGAGTTTATCGGATTTCAGTTTAAACGTGATTACAAGGATGTAAGCTACCATTACGAGAAAATAAATAACGAAAAAATGGGTGCGAAAGTAATGGAGAATATCAGCTCTATTCTGGAATCTCAGTTGAGCGTTTTTGTATATAATTTTGTGGATATGCTCTCGCATGCCCGCACCGAAAGCGATATGATTCGTGATTTAGCTCCCGATGAGGCTGCATATCGTTCTTTGACTCTTTCCTGGTTTGAACACTCCATGTTGTTGGAATTAATTAAGAAGCTGGCAGAAAAGAATGTAAAGCTGATTATTACAACCGATCATGGTTCCATCCGGGTTCAAAATGCGGTAAAGGTGATTGGCGACAGACTAACAAATACCAATTTGCGATATAAAATGGGTAAGAACCTGAACTACAATCCAAAGCATGTTTTTGAGGTGACCGATCCACGAAAAGCACTTCTGCCTCAGGTAAATGTAAGTTCTTCTTATATCTTTGCATTTGGCGAGGATTTTTTGGCTTATCCAAATAACTTTAACTACTACAGTTCTTATTACCGAAATACTTTTCAGCATGGAGGAATTTCGCTCGAGGAAATTTTAGTTCCGTTAATAACACTAAATCCGCGCTAGAAGTTAGATTTCAATTGTTTTCGAAAATGAGTGTATTAAAAATTAACTCGCTGAAAGAGATTAATGCAGCAGCAAAAGAATTTCTTTCCTTAGTGGGAAAAAAGCGTGTATTTGCTCTTTATGGAGCAATGGGTGTTGGGAAAACCACCTTTGTAAAAGCAATTTGTGATGAAATGGGCGTTGAGGATACCATCAATAGTCCTACGTTTTCTATTGTGAACGAATATCATACACCGAAAGAGGACATTATTTATCATTTCGATTTCTATCGGATTGAGGATGTAAAAGAGGCTTATGATTTTGGTTACGAGGATTATTTTTACAGCAACGCAATGTGTTTTATCGAGTGGCCCGAAAAAATTGAATCTATTTTACCTAACGATACCGTAGAAGTCTTTTTTAAGGAAGAAATGGATGGCAGTCGCTCGATTACCATTCAGTAATTAGGAATATGCATAATCGTAAAAAATTGTTTAAATTGTAGATTCATTATACTTGTTATAATCTTCTTTAATATTACAATTTACATATGGCGCCACTAAGTGAAAGATCGAGGAATTTTCCGATTGGGCAGAAATTTTACCAGCCTAAAGAAGAAATGTTGGAAGTTGAACGCCAACGTAAACAATTAGCCATTGGTATCCCAAGAGAAGAAGGTAAAGGTGAAAACCGTATTTGTTTGACTCCTCAGTCTGTAGATGTTTTGGTAAACAATGGTCACGATGTTAAGATTGAACGTGGTGCAGGACTGGCATCCAATTATACCGATAAGGAATACAGCGAAAACGGTGCGCAGATAGTCAATAGTAAGAGTGAGATTTATCAATGTGATGTGATCATTCAGGTTTCACCCTTGTCGTCTTCAGAGATTGATATGCTTCGGGGAAATCAAATTCTGTTTTCCGCTCTTCAAATTAAAAGTCAGTGTGGTGAGAACATTCGCAAATTAATGCAAAAAAAGGTGACGGCTATTGCGCTGGAATTGGTGAAGGATGAGAATGATTTTTTTCCGGTTGTTCGTTCTATGTCCGAGATTGCTGGGATTTCTGCAGTAATGATTGCCGGTGAATATTTAAGCAAGGCTCATGGAGGAAAAGGGGTTATGCTGGGTGGAATTACCGGAATAACACCAACCGAAGTGATTGTTTTGGGTGCAGGAACAGCTGCTGAATATGCAACAAGATCTGCCACAGGATTAGGTGCTATGGTTAAAGTGTTCGACGATTCAATTTATCGCCTGCGCAGATTGGAAGATCATTTGGGACATCGTGTATTCACATCAATTTTTCATCCTCATGTTTTGGAAAAAGCCTTGGCCTCGGCCGATGTAGTAATTGGTGCATTGCGTTACGAAAAAAATGTAAGTGGTTTTATTGTTACCGAAGATATGGTTTCAAAAATGAAGCCGGGTTCTATCATTATCGATCTGAGTATCGATCAGGGGGGGTGTTTCGAAACCTCAATGATGACCACGCATAAAGATCCGGTATTTAAAAAGTTTGGTGTTTTGCATTATTGTGTTCCCAACGTGCCTTCTCATGTAGCCAGAACGGCCTCTCTTGCCTTAAGCAACATCTGTTCGCCGTTGTTATTGCAAATTGGAAACAACGGAGGCGTTCATCAGTTTATTAAACATGATATTGGCTTGCGGCATGGAACGTATATCTACAGAGGAATTTTAACCAATCGTCGCTTGGGCGATTCGTTTGGCATTTTAGCTAAAGACATCGATTTGCTGCTTGCTGCGATGTAGTTTGTTTCTCGAGTGTACATTCTACAGCTTTGGAAAAACCATCATCAGTAACACTATCAGTCACCTGATATTTTAACCGCAATTCTTTGGGAGCATTGGCTACCACAAAACTGTGTTCACCCCAATCGAGCAGATCAAAATCATTGTAGTCATTCCCTATTGCAATCGATTCGCTTGCTTTAATTTGTAATTTGCTGCAAAGCCATTGGCATCCACGCCCTTTCGAAATGTGCTCGGGGAAAATCTCCATCCAAATCGATTCATGATCGAGTGGCGATGTTGCCCGAATGATTTTAATATCCGTAAATTTTGTCTTTAATTCCTCAAACCAATCTACCTTATTGGGCAGTATGGCCAAAATCTGGCAGGCATCCCGTTTGGTATCCTCCAGTTTACCCACAGGCGTCGCAAATTGCTTGTAAAGCGCCAGTCTTCGCTCAAAATCTAAATTTTTATTTCCACTTTGATAGTACCAGAACTGATGATTCAATGGAATGGGATCGAGAATCATAAAATCAATCTCATGATCGATTAAAATTTTCGATACCTCCAAAACTTCTTCAGCCTCAATTTGCTGAGAGTAGATTAATTCTTTCGTATTCCATTGCATAATGCCTGCTCCCGATGAAAAAATAAGGTAATCAATCGGAAAATCTTCCGGCAATACCGCCAAAGCTGAGTAAAGGGTTCTTCCCGTGGCAATCACTCTAATAATTTCTTGTTCTTTTAGTTTGTACAGAGTGTCGTAATTCTTTTTGCTGATACTACCCAGCGAAGGAAGCAAAGTGCCATCTAAATCAGTAACTACGATTTTTATTTTTGGAGTCATAAAAGAGAGTTTTGGAAGAATTCTCAATTTACCGATTTAGAATGACAATTCTATAGGAGATGATGCTTATATAGGGAAAATGCATTTTCTTGATCTTCTGTATTTCCAATCAAATTACACTTTCGGGAGAACAATTATTGTCAGTTGTAATTCCATACGCTTACCCCAAACCCCTAAAGGGGCTTATGGATAGTCGTTTTTTTGAGTTCTCTCCCACCTCCCGCAAGTCTGCAACCTGTGGCAATTAGCGAGACATAATAATCTCAATTACACAAATTCTTATCACATTCGGTTTTCTTACTTGTAAAGTAGTTTTGAATTGCATTATTACAAATGTAGTAGTGCAAAAAATGATGCAGGAGAAGTAGGACAGATTTCGGTTGAAATATGATAGTTTTTTTGACTGCTTTAGCAGAATACGAGCTGCAAGCTCGCGTTAGTAGGGAATTGTAGTGCTTATCAAGATGAAAATTCAGTATTCTATAATCTGTTTGTAAATTTGAATTGTTCCCAAACAAGCCTATGTTTTGTAGGTACAAGTCTGAAGTGTTCCGCCATAAGTCTAAGGCTTTCCGCGATAAGTCTGAAGTGTTCCGGCACAAGTCTAAGGCTTTCCGGCATAAGTCTGAAGTGTTCCGGCGTAAGTTTGCAATTGTGCGCCACCGGTAATTCCAAAACTGATGTCGAAAACGGATAAACCGGGCATAACAAGAGAAAAAGTGGGAAGAAACAAGGATAAAAGGAGTGCTTACAAGCAAGGTCTCACCTCCCGCAATTCTGCAACCTCTGGCAATTAGCGAGACATAATAATCTCAATTACACAAATTCTTATTACATTCACTTCTCTTACTTACAAAGTAGTTTTGAGTCGCATTATTACAAATATAGTAGTGCAAAAAATGATGCAGTAGAAGTAGGACAGATTTCGGTTGAAATATTGTAGCGTATTATTTATTTCGCAGAACACGAACTACAAGATCGCGCTAGCAGGGGATGGGAAGAATTAATTAAACAATTTAAATCAAATGATGATCAAAGCAATGATTAAAAATATTTACAGATTTTATCATCCTTTACCGATGGTCGTTTTAGCATTATCTATTATAATACTTACTGTGTTATATTGGACGAAAGTAGGTGCTTTTAATTATTTTAGTTTAATTATATTTATTATAAGCACTGTATTCCTTTTTTCTTATAAACAATTGGTGGTTAGTCATAATAGATGTGAATTTCATACGCGAATATTATTTTTTCGACTTGCCAATAAAGAAATAGAGATAGGTGAAGTTCAAGAAATTATTCTTATTAGCAATATAAGTTCTACAATAATTCAAAGTTTAGGAGCAAGGGGGCAGACAGGACGAGAGATAACTAATATATCTAATGATTTGTTTCTTAAAAATAAATATGAGGATCCAATTGTAATTTTTAGGTCTGCTAATTTTAGTAAAGTTAATAAGTTAGCAATATTTTTTTCTAAGTATTATAACATACCAGTACAAATACATAAGAAGGAAAACTTTTATTCCTCTAATACTGATCCCGGAAAAGAAAAATAAATGAACCTCGCTAGTGCGACCTTGTAGCTCCTATTCTGCACAAGCAGTTAAAATTAAGAAGTAAAATACAAGTCCCTGCAGATATCTTACCTACAGGTTTCGAGTTCTAGGATTTGTAATCCCTTGTCATTCCCTCACTTCCCGCAATTCTTCGCCTTGTGCTACCAATGGAAAACATTCATAATCGAGATACAGGCTTAAAATTCAAATCATTCTTTAAATTTTCAGACAAGTGTGCAGCGCATACTTTTCTGTATTTCCAATCAAATTACACTTTTGGGATAACAATTATTGTCAGTTGTATTTCCATACGCTTACCCCAAACCCCTAAAGGGGCTTACTGGTGCGGTTTGGAAAAGTCCCCTTTAGGGAATTGAAGCGAAGCGGAAATCGATGAAGTCCATTTAGGGGTAGGTTAAAGGAAATTCTCTTTAAAAACAGCAAAGCCCTAAAAATAAGCCTTCACCTCCATACTGCCCACATGAATGGTTTTGCCGCCCTCGCTGTTGCGGCCATTGTACGAAACGCTCAATTGAAATAGTTTGCTTAGTTGTTGGTTGTAGCCCAGGCTCCAGGTTGTGTTGTTGCCCGGTAAAAAGCCTTCGAGCATTTCGTAGGCTATCGAGCTGTTCGATTCGGCATTAAAATCAACCAGTAAATAGTTAAGCGTGGCCATTAATTGGCCGGTTTTGGCCAAGGAATACTGGCAGTCGGCGCCTATGTTGTGCGTGTTCGATTTTTCGGTGGCCAAGTCATTTTCCTTGCTGTTGTAGGTGTAGTTCAATCCGAACTGAAAGGCCAATGTTGGCTGAAACTGAAGCTTTAATTCGTTTTTAATTTCCTGCAAAGAATAATTTTTATCGGCGAACGATTCATTGTTTAAGTTCTTCTCGCCAAAATCGGTTCGGTTGCTCAGCTGGTTCGAGTCTCCAATTTTCCATTGAAAGCGAAATCCGTTCTGCATGTATTTTCGGCGTTCGAAACCCTGGGTAAGCAGTTGTTTGCCGTTACTGCTTAAATGAATAAGGTCCCAATTGGTTTTCGATTTGGGTTTATGGTACGAAAAGGTATTCTGAAAACTCGAATTGATGGTGATGAGGTTTTCGTTGGAAGCATGAGCCAGGAAGGGATTCGCATACAGATTAAAATCATTTGCCAAACTCTTTTTCGAAATGCGGTAGGCAAAGCGGTTGTTGAATCGTTTCAAAAAAGAGACAAATTTCTGTTCTGATTTAAGTCGACTCAATCTCAAATTGAATGTCTGTCGGAATTCGCTGGTAAACACCTTTTGATAATTGTTGGTATTGGTGCCAACACGAATGTAATTGGCCTCGTCTTTAAAACTGGCAATCTCAAATTCATTAATCTCTTTCACTTCATTTCCGTTGTAATCCGTCCAGCGATAAATTCCCTGTCCTTCGTTTACCTCCACAAACGAAAATTCTTTTTCGCTCTCCAGGCCCGATCCCAGTTCATAGTAGGTAGATGTTTGCAGCAATCCTTTTTTAATTCGTGCCTGATGTTCCAATTTTCCTAAAAAAGTATTTTCGGGCTTCTCGTCGCTGTAGCTGTTGTCCAAAATGGATAGTTTCCGGTAAATCGTTTCTATTTTCAGTTGATTGTTCCGGTTCTTCTTCAGCCAGATTTGTGCCCCAAAATCCTGCGATTCGCTTTGTGCTTTCAGGTCATTTCCCTTGGGCAGATAATCTTTTCTTTTCTGATAGTAGACCTGAAATTGATTTTCGGATGAGTCACGGTTGGTAATATATACTTTATAGGAATGAAAAGAAGAGCTGTTTGCCAACAGATCATGACTGGTTTTATTTTCCCACTGATTGTTTTCGCTTTCGGTTTGCACACCAATTTTGGCAAAGCCAAGTGCATAAGATGTATTCAGCTGGTGACGGTAGAATTTTGTTTCAAGGCTTTCCTGATCGGTGGCCAAAGCATTTCCTGTAAAGTCAATTGTCAGATTCTTTTTCGAGAACTGTAAACCCAAAGAATGTTTGTTTCCCTGATAATCGCTGTCCTTTTTCAAAACAGAGAATTCGTATCCGGCCTGTCCCCAGTTTTGGTTCGAAAAAACGTTGCTGAGCGAATAAAAATTCTCATTCGAATCCGTAAAGTCATCCTGTAAATTCCAGTTCCGTTTATATTCTGCCGATTGAAATGGCTCTATCTCCGAAAAGTTTTGGTTGATATGGTGAAAACTCAGTTTCGTTTTCAGAAGTTTAAGTGTATCCGCAAAATTGGAACTCTTCTCCAGCGAAAAATCCACAGCAATGCCTTGATTGTCGCCATCGTCAAGGGACGAAAAGGTGTTCAGATCACGATTGCTCAGCGCCAATTCGAATTTCGAATTTAGCTTTTCAGTCAGGTTCACATCTCCGCCAAAGGAAAATAATTGTTGTTTTTGAGGAGCGACCAATTGCACTACCGGCTCAAATTCTCCTTGCGGAACTCCGTTTACCGGATCAATCCATTGGTACACCCGCCCGTTGGCAGCACCGTTTACCTGCTGGTAGTTTCCGTTATTTGCTCCGGTAAAAGAAAAGTTGGCCCGGTAAATGGCACTGTCGGCATTGGTGGAGTATTGGTAAATGTCGTATTCAATGTTCTCAATGCTTCGCTTGATTTTTTTGTACAAAACAAAATCGTTCGAGTAGTCAACTTCTTCAACATTGGGCACCTTGGCTAATTCCAGATTGTCTCCAACAGTACTAAGCAGCAGTTTGTTTTCATCGCTTAACGACTGATCGATAGACTGACTTTTGCTGTCCTGTTCGTGATAGAAATTGAACCAGAATTTTCCGGTTCTGGTTTTCAGTTCATTGCTGTTAAAAAGCAAATACCTCGAATAATTTTCTTCTGAGTATTCAAATTCGATAATGATTCGGGAGTTTCGGGTGATTGGCTGTTTTGTGGTAAATGTAAGTTCCGCAGTATTGTAATTAATTACGTAATCGTTTTGTTCTCCTCTGTTCAGGAGCTTTCCATCCACAAAAACTTTTTCGGTACCCGCCAAAACAATAATATAGCTTTCGTTGTTGGCGCCAATCATCCGGTAAGGCCCTTGAATTCCTTCCGAACCCTGCAGTTCCATTCTGTTGAATTTTCCTTTGGCAATAGAGGCACTAATGGTCGATCTGAATTCAGCCTTACTCTTTTTTCCTTTTGCCAGCAGACCCGAGAATTTTCCTCCCTGCACTTTTTTGTGAAAACGCATGAATTTCCCTGTTGGAGACTGTACTTCGTAATCGCCCAAAGTGAGTTCTTTGGTGTCGTCGTACAATTGAATGTAGATTCGGTCAAAATCATTAATGGTTTGCGTGTTCCCGTCGGGTTGTATGGGAATGTTATTGTCGGAGATGGCCGCTAAAATACTTACATCATTGGTTAGTTTGCCCGATAGCTGCAGATTCAGGTTCGAGTTCACCACCACATCCTGATTGTTGCCGTAGGAGATCCCGCGGGTGTAATTCCCTTGTTTCTCCAGTTGTCCGCCCGAAAAGGCTTCTCTCCTTGTATAGGATGGATCAATAGCAAAAGGTTTGGAGCGGTTATTTCCCGATAGCTTTAGTTGCGATAAATCCCGGTTGTATCTTGGTTTTGTTATGTTGTAATCGAATACGCGGTATTCTATTTTTACCAATTCGCTTTTTTGTTTCAGTTCCTGCGAAGGAATAAAAGTTCCTTTGCCAATATTAATCTGATACCAATCTTTGTTTACCAGTTTATTTTGCTGATACACTTTAACCGTTCCCGGCAATATTAACATCGAATCCAGTTGAATCGTATCCTGGTTCAGATGTGCAATTTGGCTTCTTAAATTGCTTTGAGTTTGACCAAGCATTTTAAAACCAGATAAAATCAGCAATATGAAAAGGATTGGGAATCTCAAATGAGTTTGTCTTTTTAGTAATTGTTTCTGGCCTGTAAAATAAAATCGCTTGGTGTTAAAACGAAATCCTCCACCTAAAATTATTAGTTTTGCAGTGAATAAATATAAGGAAGCTATTCCGGTTAACAGTAACAAATTTCAATTATGGTTCTCTTTTACAACCTTTCGATACGATTCTATGTTTTAATGGTGCGAATTGCAGCTTTTTTTAATCCAAAAGCAAAGCAATGGGTTGATGGTAGAAAAAACTTATTGCCTAAAATTGCAGAGGCGGTTAAAGGGGAAGAGAATTTGGTTTGGTTTCATTCTGCATCTTTGGGTGAATTTGAGCAAGGCCGACCGGTCATCGAAAAGTTCAAAAAGGAGCATCCTGAATATAAAGTTGTACTCACCTTCTTTTCTCCCTCGGGTTACGAGGTTCGTAAGAATTACGCCGGCGCGGATTTTATTTTCTACCTGCCACCTGATTTTCCTTCTTACGCAAGACAGTTTGTCGATTTAGTGAACCCCAAAATGGCTTTCTTCATTAAATATGAATTCTGGCATCATTACTTGAAGGAATTGAAAAAAAGAAATATTCCAACCTATATATTCTCTACTATTTTCAGACCCAACCAACTGTTTTTTAAGCCTTGGGGCGGATTTTACAGAAGTATGCTCTCAGCTTTTACTCATTTCTTTGTACAAAATCAGGAGTCGGAAAATTTATTGAAAGGCATTGAATTCAAAAATGTGTCGATAGCGGGTGATACTCGATTCGATAGAGTGTATTCAATAGCAACCGGATCGAAAACATTACCCAAAGTGGAAGGTTTTAGTCAAGGGAGACTGGTTTTGATTGCAGGCAGTACCTGGCCAAAAGATGAGGAGTTTCTGATTAAGTATATCAATACCTCTAAAAATAACTACAAATACATTATTGCTGCTCACGAGGTAGACGAGAACCATATAAAGAATATTGTTGCTCAGATTGAGAAGCCTTGGGTGCGTTACACCAATGCCTCGAAAGATGAAATTCAGGCTGCCGAAGTTTTGGTGATTGATTGTATTGGAGTTCTTTCATCTTTGTACAGATATGGTGATGTTTCATATATTGGTGGTGGTTTCGGTCGTGGAATTCACAATACTTTAGAGGCGGCTACCTTTGGTTTGCCTATTATTTTTGGGCCTAATTACCACAAATTTCAAGAAGCAAAAGATCTGATTGAATTGGGTGCTTCATATTCTTATGAAAAATATGATGATTTACAGATTCTATTGGATAACTACTTCGAAAATGAAAAAGAGCGGCTGTTTTCCGGTGATAAATCGAAAAAATACGTCGACTCAAAAAGAGGAGCAAGCGCTCAAATTCTTTCCGTAATTTAATCCTAACTGAACCGAATTATTAGTTTGAATTTTAAAAACTCAATGTTTGTTGAGGGTGCCGCGTTTTGCAAACTTGTTTTTATTAAAAGTGCTTTTTTGGTGACTAAAATGCTTGTGAATGCCAATTGCTTTTTTAAGTAAATTTTATCAGGTATTTTCTTTTTTGAAAACTTTTCACTTTTTTATTAAAATTATCTACCTGTAGATGAATCTATTAACATGTAGTTGTGGATAACTTTATTTTAAAGTTGTGTAATAATATTGCTCGGTGTTATCAAGTTGTGTACCTTGCATACTACAAAATTTACCCTGTTCGAAAAGGGCAAATTGTTGATAATAAACAAAGAAACTTATATAAATAACCCCACTTTTTTACGATCTTAATGGAAGTACAAGAGCAGAAGAAACAGGCAACAGAAATGAATGAAACTTTCAATCCCGAAGAAGCTTTTCAGGCAACATTTCAATATTTCAATGGAGATGAACTGGCAGCACGTGTTTGGTTAAACAAGTACGCGTTGAAGGACTCTTATGGAAATATTTATGAAAAGACTCCGGATGATATGCATCGACGAATTGCATCAGAAATTGCAAGAGTTGAAAAAAACTATCCAAACCCACTAAGCGAAGAAGAAATTTTCGCGGTGCTAAAAGATTTTAAATACATCGTACCTCAAGGGAGTCCTATGTCGGGAATTGGAAACCGATACCAGATTGCATCCTTGTCGAACTGCTTTGTGATTGGAAATGATGGAGATTCTGATTCCTATGGTGGAATTATGAAGATCGATCAGGAACAAGTACAGCTGATGAAACGAAGAGGAGGTGTAGGACACGATCTTTCCCACATTCGTCCTAAAGGTTCACCTGTTAAGAATTCTGCTTTAACTTCCACAGGAATAGTTCCTTTTATGGAGCGTTACTCCAATTCAACCCGTGAGGTTGCTCAAGATGGTCGTCGTGGCGCTCTAATGTTAAGTGTTTCTGTTCGTCATCCCGATTCGGAAGATTTTATTGATGCGAAAATGGAACAAGGCAAAGTTACAGGAGCTAATGTTTCTGTAAAAATGCACGATGAGTTTATGCAGGCTGTTGTTGATGGAACCGAATTTACCCAGCAATATCCAATCAATTCAAAGAATCCTACCTACAGTAAAAGTATTGATGCCGGTAAGCTTTGGAATAAAATTGTTCACAATGCATGGAAATCAGCAGAACCGGGAATTTTATTTTGGGATACTATCGAAAGAGAGTCGGTTCCTGATTGTTATGCCGATTTAGGATACAAAACGGTTTCAACGAATCCTTGCGGCGAAATTCCATTGTGCCCATACGATAGTTGTCGTTTGCTGGCTATCAACTTGTACAGTTACGTTGAAAATCCATTTACAGAGAAGGCTGAATTTAATTTCGGACTGTTTCGTAAGCATGTTGCAATGGCGCAAAGAATGATGGATGACATCATTGATTTGGAGTTGGAGAAAATTGATGCAATAATTGACAAGATTGAAGAAGATCCTGAAGGTAGCGAGATTAAGAGAGTAGAGCGTAATCTTTGGAAAAATATACGCGAGAAAGCAGAAGAAGGAAGACGAACCGGAGTGGGAATTACTGCTGAAGGAGATATGCTTGCCGGTTTAAACCTGCGTTACGGAACTGATGAAGCAATTGATTTTTCGGTAGAAGTTCACAAAACAATTGCTGTTGAAGCTTATCGTTCTTCAGTACATATGGCTAAAGACCGAGGAGCATTCAAAATCTACGACAAAGAGCGTGAAAGCAAAAATCCATTTATTTTGCGCTTAAAGGAAGCAGATGAAAGCCTTTATAAAGAAATGGTTAAATACGGTCGACGTAACATTGCTTGTTTAACGATCGCACCTACGGGAACAACCAGTTTGATGACTCAGACGACTTCCGGTATCGAGCCTGTGTTTATGCCTGTTTACAAACGAAGAAGAAAAGTAAACCCTAATGATAAAAATGTTCGTATCGATTTCGTTGATGAGATTGGCGATAGCTGGGAAGAGTTTGTGGTGTTTCATCATAAATTTGTAACCTGGATGGAGGCCAATGGTATCAATGCCGCGCAGCATTTTACAAATGAAGAGATTGAAGAATTGGTGAAACAGTCTCCTTACTACAAAGCCACTTCTAATGATGTGGATTGGCTGCAAAAAGTCCGCATGCAAGGGAAAGTACAAAAGTGGGTTGATCACTCAATTAGTGTAACCGTTAATCTTCCAAATGATGTACCTGAATCTCTTGTAGGTGAATTGTATATTGAAGCGTGGAAAAGTGGATGTAAAGGTTGTACGGTTTACCGTGATGGTTCCCGTTCGGGTGTTTTGCTTTCCAATGACACGAAGGAGGAAGATACAGGGATGCCGGAAAAACGTCCTGAAGAACTGGAAGCTGAAGTTGTTCGTTTTCAAAACAACAAGGAAAAATGGATTGCTTTTATTGGATTGTATAACGGACAACCATATGAAGTATTTACGGGTATTGTTGACGATGAGGAAGGTATTTTATTGCCTAAATCAGTAAACAAGGGAGTAATTATCAAAAGAAGAGAGGAGGACGGAAGTTCTCGTTATGACTTTCAGTTTTGCAATAAACGTGGTTTTAAAACAACTTTCGAAGGATTATCCTACAAATTTGATAAAGAGTTTTGGAACTATGCCAAGTTAATTTCTGGCGTACTTCGTCACGGAATGCCAATTGAAGGTGTCGTAAATTTAGTTGCAGGTTTACAGTTGGATAGTGAGAACATTAACACATGGAAAAATGGTGTTGAACGTGCTCTTAAAAAATACATTCCAAATGGAACTAAAGTTAAGGGAGGAATATGCGCCAGTTGTGGGTCAGAGCACATCATCTATCAGGAAGGATGTCTGATTTGTCAATCGTGCGGTACTTCAAAATGCGGATAACCTATCTATTATAACAACTACCAAACCAGGGAAACTTCAACTGAAGTTTCCCTTTTTTTAAAATTGTAACATAGTGTTGTAAATTACATAGTTGCAGGTTAAAGCTACGCGGTTACTCATCTTTTGAACAAAGTGGTCAGATCTTTGGAATTTCATTTTTGTGTTACTGATAATTGAATTAACTTAGAGTTAGAGAACAGTTAGACGAATACATTAGTCAGTTATGAATTTTTCCACAAACTATAATTGGGAAGGCAAAGTATTACTGGTTGCGGAAGATGAGGATTTTAATTTCATATTTTTGGAGGAAATACTCATGGATACCAAAGCCAGGATTATTCGTGCCAGAGATGGGCAGGAAGCGCTTGATTTCATTAAGTCGGTTCCAGAGATAGATTTGGTACTAATGGATATGCAAATGCCTGTTATGAATGGCTATGATGCAACTAGAAATATCAAAAAGATAAATAAAAATATGCCTATAATTGCTCAAACGGCATATCATTACGGTGAAGCTTATGAGGAAATAATGGCCGCTGGCTGCGATGATTTTGTATCCAAACCAATTGATATCGGTGGTTTAAAAGATATGATTGACCGATTTCTATTTTAAGTTGATTTTCTGGTTTTTTCTCCCCTTTACTTTTCCTCTTATTTCTTATCTTTGTTGCCAAATTAACGGATATAACAATGAACGATAAGAAAGTACGGGTTCGATTTGCTCCTAGTCCTACAGGACCTCTTCATATGGGAGGTGTTAGAACAGCCCTTTTCAACTATTTATTTGCCAGAAAACACAATGGTGATTTTCTATTGCGTATTGAAGATACCGATCAGACAAGATATGTTCCCGGTGCGGAAGATTATATTGCAGAATCGTTAAAATGGTGTGGAATTCAAATTGATGAAGGAGTAACAGTTGGAGGTGAATACGGGCCTTACCGCCAGTCGGAGCGCAAGCCAATGTATCGTGAGTATGCCGATCAGCTGATCGCTTCCGGGAATGCATATTATGCTTTCGATACTCCTGAAGAGCTGGATGCTATTCGCAATCAGCATGAAGAAGAGAAAAAGACTTTTACTTACAATTACGCAACCCGCGAAAATTTAAATAACTCTTTGGCTTTATCGGCAGAGGAGGTTCAAAATAAAATTGAGGCCGGCGAAGCTTATGTCGTACGATTTAAAATGCCTGTTGGTGAAGAATTGCATTTGGATGATGAAATTCGTGGTCACGTAGTATTTAATACATCCGCTTTGGACGATAAAGTTTTGTTCAAATCAGACGGAATGCCAACTTATCATTTGGCGAATGTGGTAGATGATTATTTAATGAAGATAACTCATGTAATTCGCGGTGAAGAATGGTTGCCGTCGATGCCATTGCATGTGTTGTTATACAGATCGTTTGGGTGGAAAGATGATATGCCTAAATTTGCTCATCTTCCATTAATTTTGAAACCGGTTGGAAAAGGAAAATTAAGCAAGCGGGATGGGGATAAATTAGGATTTCCGGTATTTCCATTGGAATGGACTGATCCTAAAACTGATGAAATTTCATCAGGATACCGTGAAGGAGGATATTTTCCTGAAGCTTTCATAAATATGCTGGCTTTTTTAGGCTGGAACCCTGGAACAGAGCAGGAGATCTTCTCGATGGAAGAGCTTTCTCAGGTATTCTCTTTGGAACGTGTTGGTAAATCGGGTTCTAAGTTCGATCCTGAGAAAACCAAATGGTTCAATCGTCAGTATCTGATGACTAAATCGGATGAGGAGATTGGAATCTTATTTACTGAACAAATTTTAAAAGCAAAAGGAATTGATGTTGATCAGGAAACTGTGAACCGGGTGTGTGGTATGGTGAAAGATCGTGTAGATTTTGTTTCGGAACTTTGGGAGCATGTAAATTACTTTTTTGAAGCACCTGTTGAATTTGATGCCAAGACCGTTAAAAAGGGTTGGAAAGAGGATACACCTGCCTTGGTTGAGGAATTAAAAGGTATTTTGGAAGGAATTGAAGATTTTTCGTCAGCTAATTCTGAAGAGATTGTAAAAGAATGGATCACTGCCAAGGAAATTGGTTTTGGAAAAGTGATGAATCCTTTCCGTTTGGCTATGGTAGGTGCCGGTAAAGGCCCTCACATGTTCGATATCATCGAAATACTTGGAAAAAAGGAAACCATTGCCCGTTTGGATTATGCAATGGAGAATATCAAAATATAATTGAGATTTTTTCTCATTGAGATGAACCACTTCCTTCGGGGAGTGGTTTTTTGTTTAAAGAAAGCCAAGAAAGGTCTTGAAGGGTTAGTTAAATGGTCAAACAGTCGGAGTCTTAAACCGAGGGTTTCACTTTAAGTGAGGCTCTCAGTGATTTAGTAATTATTTGTATTGTTGAAAATAAAAAAACCTGATAGGATTTTGTCCTATCAGGTTTAATTATATTCTAAAACTGAAAGTTTCACTTAAAGCAAGCCCTTCAGTGGTTTAGTTGTTACTTCTTTTGGGTTTTAGTCCAGGAGTCTTTTAAAGAAACCGTACGGTTGAAAACTAATTTTTCTGCAGCAGAATCTTTATCTACTGAGAAATAGCCCAATCGGGTAAACTGAAAATGATCTTCAGCTTTAGTATTTTTTAAGCTCGGTTCAACGTAACACTCGCTTAAAATTTGCAGAGAATCAGGATTAATAAATTCCTTAAAGTCTGTTTCTTTTTGAGCATCAGGAGCTTCGTGGTTGAACAAACGATCGTAGATACGAACTTCGGCTTTAGCAGCATGCTTAGCGGAAACCCAGTGAAGTGTTCCTTTTACCTTGCGCTTGCTTTCCTCCGATCCGCTGCCACTCTTAGATTTTGCATCGTAAGTACAGTGAATTTCAGTAATGTTTCCATCAGCATCTTTAACTGCTTTTTCGCACATTACAATGTAAGCTGCTTTTAATCGCACTTCCTGTCCCGGAGTCATTCTAAAGAATTTCTTTGGAGCATCTTCCATAAAATCTTCTCTCTCGATGTACAATTCGCGGGAAAAAGGAATATCACGATTTCCACTTTCCGGATCTTCAGGATTGTTTTCGATACTCAAAAATTCTTCCTTATTTTCAGGATAATTGGTGATAATCAATTTCACAGGATTTAAAACAGCCATTACACGTGGAGCAGTTTTGTTCAAATCCTCACGAACACAATGTTCTAAAAGGGAAACATCAATTACATTGTTTCGTTTGGCAACCCCAATAATATCAGCAAAATTACGAATTGACGCAGGAGTAAATCCTCTTCTTCGCAATCCCGAAACAGTAGGCATACGAGGATCATCCCATCCATTTACATGGTTATCTTTTACCAATTCCAATAACTTACGCTTACTCATTACCGTGTAGCTTAAGTTTAAACGAGCAAATTCGCGCTGTTTTGGCCTGTAGTCTGTATCAGTTAAATTGCTTACAAACCACTCGTATAACGGACGGTGAACTTCAAATTCCAAGGTACAAATGGAGTGTGTAATGCCTTCAATATAATCCGACTCACCGTGAGCATAATCATACATTGGGTAAATACACCACTGGTCGCCGGTACGGTGATGATGTGCATGCATGATACGGTACATCAATGGATCGCGCATGTGCATATTTGATGAAGTCATGTCAATTTTTGCACGAAGAACTTTTTCTCCATCCTTAAATTCACCATTCTTCATTCTTTCGAATAAATCCAGATTTTCCTCTACGCTTCGGTTGCGATACGGACTTTCGATACCTGGCTCGGTTGGTGATTTTTTCTGCTCAGCAATTTGCGCTGCTGTCTGATCATCCACATAGGCTTTGCCATCAGTAATCAACTTCACTGCCCAATCATACAATTGCTGGAAATAATCAGAAGTGTACATTGGTTCACCATCCCACTGAAATCCTAACCATTTGATGTCATCCATAATGGAATTTACATACTCTGTGTCTTCCTTTACAGGATTGGTATCGTCGAAACGTAAGTTACATTTTCCCTGATATTGTTGGGCAAGGCTAAAGTTTAGGCATATCGACTTAGCGTGTCCGATGTGTAAGTACCCGTTTGGTTCCGGAGGGAATCGTGTGTGTACTCTACCATCATTCACATTGTTTTTCAGATCTTCTTCAATAATCTGCTGGATAAAATTAAGAGATTTACTTTCGTTAACATTCTCTTCTTTTACATTTTTGTTATCCATACTACTCAATTTAAAATGATACATGTATTTGCCTGAGATTCGGAACCGAATCCTGCCTTGCTTTTCGAATCGAAATGCGATCTATTAAATGTACAATAATTTGATTGATCAGTTACATTATGAAACGAAAAACAAAAGTATGGAAATTCCAGCAAAATCAATTACGAATTTGGAATTACGAATTACTAAATTGGTCAATACAGGTTAATAAATTGCAATTCATCATTTGGAATTCGTAATTTCTAAATTTATCTCTTATTTTCGCCAATGAATATCATATCAAAAAAAGATGGGAATTATTGAATTAGAAGGCATGGAATTTTATGCCTATCATGGTTGCTTTAAGGAAGAGCAAATTGTCGGGAATAAATTTACCATTTATGTTCGCATGGAATATGATGCCGAAAAGGCAGTAAAATCTGATTCTATAGGCGATGCTCTGAATTATCAGCGTGCTTACGAAATGATAAAGGAACAACTGCAAATAAAATCTCATTTGCTGGAACATGTTGGCGAGAGAATTTTAGATGTTTTGTATGAAAATTTCCCGGAATTGGAGCATGCAACGGTAAAAGTATCTAAAATGAACCCTCCAATGGGTGGACAAATAGAAAAAGTGAGCTTGACTTTAAGTCGCTAATTCTTTGATTAAGCTTGTTTTGCAGAAATACCTTGAAGTTTTTGTTACAAAAGCTGAAAAAAGTTTGCACGAGTAAATCAGAAATTTATATCTTTGCAACGCCTTTACGGAAGATAGGGTCTCTTGGCCGAGTGGCTAGGCACCGGTCTGCAAAACCGTCTACGGCGGTTCGAATCCGCCAGAGACCTCTAAGTAAATTCACAAAGCCCCAATTCTTAACGAGTTGGGGCTTTGTTGTTTTTAGGTGTTGCCGGTTTTGTTGCCGTTTTAATGTGATTTTAATAATACTGGGTTTAGTCATACCTGCTTTCTACATTACAAGCAACTCCATTCTTTCTGAGTACTGTTGCAAAGGCATTAGCGTAAGCTACCTTGTGCATATTCCGGTGATGCTGACCCCTTGTCCGGGTGATACTGACCCCTCACAGAATTGAGGTTCA
>NZ_JAUCMW010000016.1:0-102251 GCF_030372765.1 Labilibaculum sp. K2S
TACTATTATTGGCTTGTACTACTTATCTCTTTTCATACGCAGATGAATCAACAAATTTCATTCATGTAAGAGCAGAAGTAGGAAGACAGCAAACCATTGCCACAAGTGTAGTAGAAGATTCACTTGGTTATCTGTGGCTTAATTCACACACAGGTATTCTGCGCTTTGACGGATATGATTACCGCCAATATTCAAACAGCGAAATATTTGGGAAGGAAGCATCTACTGCCTCAATTCTTAGCTTATTAAAAGATTCTCAGGGAAACATATGGTGCGTATCTAAAAAAGGCTCGATTTCCAAACTGATGCCATCAGAAAAATTTTCGCCGCAATATTCCAACATCACCATGTTAGCGGAACATCAAACACTGGAATCTGTTAACATTGGTTCGTCGAGAATTTGGTTAGGCAGTAATTTTGGAACTGTAATCGGTCAATCTCTTGCAGATTCAACAATTATTAGATTTGACATTTACTCATCCAATGAAACCATTACATCCATTACAGAAGGAAAAAACGATATCGTATGGTTCAGCACCAACAAAGGCCGAATCTTTAAAGCAAATACATCGACCCGGGAACTTACCGAGCTAAAAGGACCTTTCAATAATCCATTCAATACCACTATCTTAACAACTGATAAAAATGGAAATCTTTGGATTGGAACAGAACTTTACGGATTATTTTCTTACAATCCGGAAACAGAAACCTACGATCAATTTCACAACAAAGCCAAAACTTCACATTTTGTTCCAACCAATATGATCATCCGCATTTTCCGCGACAGCAAAGGAATCATTTGGGCGGGCACTGACGGAGGCGGACTGTATCAAGTGAATCCGGAAACGAAAGAAGTGAGAAGATACACTCATTCGAAAACCAATAAATTTTCATTACAGAGCAATACAATTATTGGACTGGGAGAAACAAACAACAACGATATCTGGATCTTCACAAATTATGGCAATATCAATATATTACCCAGTGAGTCATCAACTTTTGGATATTATAGCGGCAGTCTTTCGGGTTCTCCAGCAAGAGTTCTATCCATTTTAAAATGTGAGAATGGAAATCTATGGATTGGTACCGATGGGGAAGGAATCACCATAATTGATAAAACAGGAAAGGCGATTCAACAATTTGTTGCAAAAACCAACACAGCCAATGGACTGACAGGAAATTACATTCAAGCCATGGTTGAGGATGAAAACCAAAACAAATGGATTGGAACTTACCTTAACGGATTACTCCATTACAATACAAAGACAAATAAATTCTCATCGATAAAAGCAGTAAATAAGGTCGGACAGATGGCTACAGATATCAGGTCTTTATTCATCGACAATAAAAATAGAATTTGGGTTGGCAGTAACGTGGGGATATCAGTCTACTCACTATCCGGCAAACAAACCGCCTTTTATCCGCACAATAAAAATGGCCTTAAAGGAAGTATCGCAGAGGTCTTTTTAAAAGATAAAAACAATCAGATTTGGATAGGAATGATTGACGGTGGATTGTTCTTATTTCAAGAGGAAAAAACATTGGAAGATTCCTTTTTCATCCCGTTTCAATTAGTAAATACTAAAAATAAGGTTGAGAATAGTATCAGTCACGGTACTTCAGATGATCACGGAAACCTCTATTTTGTAAATTCTTATTCCAAACTACTTAAATTCAGTACTAAAGAGAAAAAGACAGTACCTATTACCGGATTTAATAATGAAGAAATTCACGGAGTTATGGCTGTAATTGCTGCAGACAGCTCAAATTTATGGGTTTCACGGATAAACGGTATTTCTCATCTGGATCTTGCTGCAGGCCGCAGTTATTTTTATTCGTGGAAAAACGGCACTTTAAAAGATCGTTTTCTTTCGGGAAGTGCTGCCAAAGATAAAGATGGTATTCTCTATTTTGGAGGTGTGGGCGGATTAAATCATTTTGATCCCTCCCGAATAAAAAAAACAAAGAAAGAGTTACGCCTTCGAGTTAATCAGCTTAAAATTGTGAACCGGGATGCAGAAGAATTAATTCCGGAACAACTGAAAGCAGGTATCGAGCAAATCAAAACTTTAAAGCTCAATCATGAGCAAACCTCTTTTTCTTTTCAATTCTCAGTAATAAACGATCATCTGGATCCAAACTATTTTTATGCCTACCGGCTAAAAGAATTTGATAATGATTGGATCACAACCGAAAACATTCGGGTGGCCACCTATACCAATATCCCTTATGGCAATTATACGTTTGAAGTAAAGGCAGGAACCAAAAGAAACGTTTGGGATATTCAGACTCAAACAATCGAGGTTAAAATTCTTCCTCCATTTTGGCTAAGATGGTGGGCTTATTTGATTTATACATTCCTAATTTTAATCATCAGTTTTTTTATTATTCGTTATTCCATTATGTGGGCACGATTAAAGAAAAAACTGTATTTAAAAGAACTTCAAAATGAAAAGGACAAAGAATTATATGAATTAAAGATGAATTTCTTCGCAAAAATGTCGCATGAAATTCAAACGCCGCTAACCTTAATTTTATCGCCCATCGAAAACATGATTGAACGCGCAGAGGGGAATTTATTGCTTAGACAACGCCTACAGGTTATTAAGAACAATGCGAATCGGTTATCGCGGATAGCGATGGAATTAATGACAATACGAAATAAAGAATTGGGAAAATTAAAAATCAGCGTCAGCGAAAATAACATTATTAAAGATATTAATAAAACAGCTCTTTCTTTTATGGAGCAAGCCAGATTCAAACAAATTGATTTTAGCGTGGAAGGAGTTGAAGAAGAAGAAATTATGCTTTGGTACGATCAGCAAAAACTGGAGCATGTAATTTACAATCTTTTGGCCAATGCCTTCAAATTCACTCCCAAGGAAGGAAAAATAATAATAGCCGTTACTGAGAATATTGAAGAAAGAAAAGTAGAGATTAAAATAACCGATACCGGCATTGGTATTCCAGGCAATGAACTCACAAATATCTTTAATCTGTTTTATCAATCGAAAGATGGAAAAGCAATTGGAGGAACAGGAATAGGACTGGCCTTAAGTAAAGAATTGATTCTCCTGCACAAAGGGGAAATCTCTGTTGAATCTGAACTCCATAAAGGAACAATATTTACCATTTCAATACCAACTGGTAATCAGCATTTCAGACAGGACGAATTTGCTTATCATGAATCCAGCAGGGAAGAAATAAATGAAACTCCGATTCTACCTTCAAATATCACTCATGAATTAAGAGAATTAATTCATGATGAAAACAAAAAAAACATCTTGATTGTTGAAGACAATTATGAAATGCTGCTGTTTTTGGAAGATAGCTTTAAAATTTTCTACAATGTAAAAGTTACTCAAAATGGACAGGAGGCTCTTACCTGTCTGTCTGATTACAAGGCTGATATTATTTTAAGTGATGTAATGATGCCAATTATGGACGGAATTACACTCTGCAAAAATTTAAAAGAGAAAAAATGCACCCGTCACATTCCAATTATATTACTGACAACAAAAAATACAACAAGTTCGAAACTGGAAGGGCTGAAATTTGGTGCGATTGAATACATTAACAAACCATTTAATGTAAAAGAGCTCCTATTAAAAGTAAACAACATTTTAGATGCTCAAAGAAGAGTAATCGAACAATATCGTGCTGAGATTCTTACAAATTGCAAAGAACTTGAAATAGAATCTCCGGATGAAAAGTTCATAGAATCGGTTCTTCTGGAAATAGAGAATAATTTTGAAGATCCGGAATTTAGATTGGAAGAACTAGCCGTGAGTTTAAACATGAGCTATTCCAACATTTACCGAAGATTTCTGTCTTTAACAGGTAAAACACTAGTCGATTTTGTCCGCACATTCAGATTGCGAAAAGCCGTTCCTATACTCATTAATCACAATTTAACCATCTCGGAAATTGCTTTTAAAGTAGGTTTTAATGATCCTAAATATTTTTCCAAATGCTTTAAAAAAGAATATAAAAAAACACCTAAACAATACAAACTGGAATATGAATCGGTGAGTTCTTCAGATAATTTAAGCCCGGATATAGATTAATTAATTTTCTGATGAATAAATCCCTCCATAAATACAAATTTCTTCTGTTCATACTTTCGTCTTTCCTTTTTGCCCTTGTATTTATTACAAGCGTGAAGAAAATTGATCATTTGAGTTCCTCTGACGAATACTGCATGTCTTGTCATGTGCATTCTCATGCTGATAATGAATGGAGAATATCATCTCATCACAACAATAAAAGTGGTGTTATCGTTCACTGTGTTGATTGCCATTTACCACCCAAAGAACATATGGCTTATTGGCCTGAAAAAATAAAAGCAGGCTCAAGAGACCTTTACTCCTATTGGTGTAAGGATATGGATAAAATTAATTGGGACGAAAAATCCACTCTGGAAAAAGCAAAGCATCATACATTCACAGGGTCCTGCATCAGCTGTCACCAAAATTTATTTCCCTTGCACTTATCAAAGAAAGGAGATGAAGCACACTTTTACTATAAAAACAATTCAGTTAATTTAGATTGCATCAATTGTCATTTAGGTGTTGGACATGGTGAAAAGGAATCACTCCATGAAAATTCCAACTTTTTAAAATCCTCACAAACTGAAATAAAATACCACCAAGCTGCAGAGGTGAAGCATTTTATCAATTTCACAGAAAAAATACCGGGAACATCAATTGCTTTTGAAATGATAGCAGTACCAGCCACAGTCGAAATGGAAAAGTCTTTTTTCATGGCTAAAACAGAAGTCTCGTGGAACGAATACCAAAGCTTTCTTAGTGAAACAGAATCAGAAGGTCGTACCGAAACCAATACTGATGTTGATGCAATTTCAGGAGCAACCCCACCCTTTGGAGATCCTTCGCAAGGATGGGGAATGGGAAACCGACCCGCAATTACTATGACCTGGCATGCTGCAGATACTTATTGCAAATGGCTTTCTCAAAAAACAGGGAAAACTTACCGTTTGCCAACCGCAGCAGAGTGGGAATACGCTACCGGAACAAATAAAAATGAAGAATTCTTTTTTGGTGGTAAAACGTCAGACTACACAGCAAAAAACATTGTTCTGAATCTATTTCAAAAACCGAGCGGTAAAATCAATAATTACGTGATTTGGAAAGAAAACAGCACCGGTAAAACGGGTTTGCCGGAAGAGGTTTTGCCAAACAGATATGGAATTTTAAACCTGCTGGGCAATGTTCGTGAATTTTGCCTTGATACGATAAAAGCAGATCAGAAAACCGAATATCTAATCAAAGGAGGATCATTTAAAAGCTCTGTGCACGAACTGCTTTTAAATTTCAAAGATCATACCCAACATGACAAATGGATGATGACCGATCCTCAGATTCCAAAAAGCATCTGGTGGTATTCCGATTGCAATGATGTTGGTTTCCGTGTAGTTTGCGAATGGCCTCAGGAAAATCAGAACAACAGAATCAAATAATCTTCATTTTTACTCTCCGACAATATGAATAGCAATGATTACAACAACAGCCGAAGAAATTTTCTGCGCAATGCTGCCACTGCAGGAATCATAGGTGCCATTGGAATTAATCCCTTTCTAACCTCTTGTCAATCGGGCAAAAAGAGAGAATATACTTTTCCTCCCATGTTGAACAGAGCGCCGGATGGTTCGCTGTTAAAAGCTGGTATTGTTGGTTGCGGTTATCGGGGAACGGGTGCGGCATTAAACTTTTTAAACGCCGGATCAAATGTTGAAATTGTGGCCTTGGCGGATATTTTTCAAGACCGTATTGATGCTTGTCGTTTGAAAATAAAAGAACAAAAGGGACTTGAAATTTCTCCCGACAAGTGCTTCTCAGGCATCAATTCCTTCGAAAAACTGATGAACTGCGACATAGACATTGTGATTCTTGCAACTCCGCCGCACTTCAGACCACAACATTTCGAAGCTTGCGTAAAAGCCAAAAAGCATGTCTTTATGGAAAAACCTGTGGCTGTCGATCCGGTTGGTGTTCGTTCGGTAATGGTATCTGCCGAAAAGGCGAAAATGCTTGGTTTATCGGTGGTAACCGGAACCATAAAACGTCATCAGCAGGATTACATTGAAACGTTTAAACAGGTAACCAAGGGAGAAATTGGAGAAATTGTATCAGCCAACAGCTATTACAACGTTGGAAAGCTTTGGCACAGAAACCCACGTGCAGATTGGTCTGAACTGGAAAACATGATTCGAAACTGGGTCAACTGGTGCTGGCTTTCGGGCGATCATATTGTAGAACAAAATGTCCACAATTTAGATACCGTGAATTGGTTTGTAGGCAAACATCCCGAAAAAGCTCTTGGGTTTGGTGCCCGGCATCAGAGAATTACCGGCGATCAATACGACCAATTTAGTGTCGATTTTGTGTACGATAAAGATGTTCATTATCACAGCATGTGCCGTCAAATTAATGATTGCAGTAATTCAATTTCTGATCGTATTCAAGGAAGTAAAGGAAGTACAAATTGTGAAAACACGATTTACAATCCAGATGGCTCTGTAAAATGGACTTTTGATTATCCCCGAAAAGGAGATGGTTCCAACCTAAGTCGACTTACAACAAACCCTTACGACCAGGAACATATCGATTTGCTTACAGCCATTCGAACCGGAAAACCAATAAATGAGGCTTTCCAAATTGCAGAATCAACGCTCACAGGTATCATAGGAAGAATATCAGCTTATACCGGAAAAGAAGTAAGTTGGGAAGAAATAATGAATTCTGATTTGTATTTGGGACCAAAAATTTATGTGATTGGGCCTGTTGCTGTTTCAAAAGAAATACCCAAACCAGGAAGTAGTCCGAAGTAAAAAGCCATTTCACCACATTGTGAAACGGCCTTATCAATCAGTATTTTATTGGAATCATTAAGCCTGATCGTTCCATATTAAAGCGGCTGCACCTAAAACTGCCGCATCATCACCTAATTCCGAAGGCAACAGGCTAATTTTATTTTTATACAGGAACAGTAAATTCTTTTCCATTGCCTCACGAACAGGTTCAAAAAGAAGCTCGCCTGCTTTTGCCAGTCCTCCAAAAAAGAAAATAGCTTTAGGACTGGTTACCGAAGCAACATTTGCCAAAGCTTCCCCTAACATTTTTCCGGTATAGGCAAACACTTCCATCGCCAGCAGATCTCCGTCATTGGCCGCATCTGCAACCATCTTTGCATCCAATTCATTAAACGAAATCGCCCGCAAAGAACTTTCCCCCAAATGTTTTGCCAACATCTTATACGCAGTTCGTTTTACTCCCGTAGCCGATACATAAGTCTCCAGGCAACCTCTTCGTCCGCAACCGCATTCCCGTCCTTCCGGGCGCATAATAATGTGTCCGACTTCTCCGGCAAATCCATCATGTCCGTAAAGCAAATCGCCGTTTACAACAATGCCGCTTCCCAAACCGGTACCCAGAGTAATCACCATGAAATCATCCATATTTTTGGCACCTCCAAATATACGTTCGCCCAAAGCAGCAGCATTGGCATCATTGGTCAGTTTTACAGGTACATTCATGCGTTCCTTCACCAAACGGGAAATTTCCAACAATCCTTTCCACCGTAAATTGGCAGCATTTTCGATTGTACCGGTATGATAATTTCCATTGGGGGCTCCAATACCTATGCCAATTAATTTAAGATCTTCGCTTGAATCTTCAATCGTCTTATCAATTAAATTACATAAGTCATTCAAAAAATCCTCAAACCGTTCCTGCTCCTGAGTTGGAATGGTTCCATTTCCCCATGATTTTCCGTTTGCATCAATGCATGAAAAAACCGTATTGGTTCCTCCTATGTCTATACCTATTGCTATATCTGTCATTCCAATTTATTCTAATTTTCTTTCCAATAAAAATAGTCCTGATACTACTCCGGTTGTCGGACTAGTACTACTCCAGTTGTCAGACTAGTACTACTCCGGTTGTCAGACTAGTACTACTCCGGTTGTCGGACTAGTACTACTCCGATTGTTGGACTAGTACTGCTCCTGTTTTGGTTGTGAAAAGTAAGACTTACACACAAACTACTTAGCAAAGCTAGTTCTTTCTTTTTTTTAAACCTCTAGTTTCAACTTTCCAAATGATGATGGAATATGAAAATCAGGGTCTTTAGAATCCGGTTTCACCCAGGAAATCCATCTTAAATCTGCGTCCAGCCCTTCTTCAGGTAATTTCATACAGTATCCACGATACAAACCAGCTTCTAATGTGCGATTTTTTAATAATCCCAATCCTTCTAATGAAGATAGTTTTATAGCTCCTTCCACTACATAACCTTTGGTATTTGTCGAAGCTTTTACCTCCAGATCTTGAGATTCGGGCCACGACCATTCATAATCAAAATCACGATAGTAGTGCGTCATGTAATCCAATACACGTCCTCGAGCATCCATTTCCAAACAGTAATACGGATTTAATTTTTCGTCTTGTCTGAAAAAGATTTCAACCCGATCACTATGCACCACTTCCATTTTGTGATCTTCATCAACGTAAGTCAATACATTATCATCTTCTACGTCGAAACGGAAATAAAAGTACTGCTCATCGTGCAAAGCTCTGAAATTGGTTTTGGGCGCTTTTTCATTTTCCCATGGGAAAGTAAAATCAGAGTTCACATCAGCCATTTCCCATACGGGATGCATTTCTTGTCCGGTAATTGTTAAAAGGCCCTGTTTTATTCGTTTTACGATATATTCGGTCATATTCCTTAAAAAAAAAGTGGACCGAGAGACAATTGTCTCCCGATCCGGGGTATTTATGTGTGGTACTTAAAACGGATTTTCTTCAACTGCTTTTTCAAGATCTTGTGCCATGGCAACAAACTCTTCAGCATTCATCTCCTTTATATAAACCAGACCATGAGTAGCTCTTACCAACGGATGATTATTTTCGTAAAAGAAGTTCTTGCCCAAAAGCAACTGAATTTGTTTCAACTGCTGCACCCAAACCTTTTGTGTCAACTCGTTGAATTTGCCATCGTACTCGTAGCTTGGAAAAGATGCATTCACCTGACTTAAATAACTTTCGGTAAATGAGTTTTCCATAACATCAAGAGCATTCAGAGAAACCGGAACAATCGAATCGGCTTCGGAAGGATGGTATTTAAACCAAACATTTCGGTAACCAACAATTCGAAGTTTCGATAAATCCTCTTCCTCTTTCCACTCCTTAACTGCTCCTGCAATGGCTTGCAATACTTTATAATGTGTATCCGGTCCACTACCTTCCGGATCCATAGCCAAACTAATAATTGTTGGTTTGTATTTTCTGAATTCCTCCAAAACCGGAAGCATGTCCCTGTTTTTTTCAGGTGTTTCGGTGAACACATCACCCTTATAGAAACCCAAACGCAGGTGGTGAACATTTTTTACAGGAGTTCCAAAATGAGCCCAAACCAACTCCTCTTCAAACTCACGAATCATCCCTTTCATTTTCTGAACTTCAGGAGAATTTTTACCTCCATCGTAACTGCTTTCCAAATCTGAAATAATAAAAGCAATTGTCTCATTCAGATGTTCCTTGCTGTTTACTTTCCAGGTTTCAACAATGGCACGGATTACACGATGACACAAACCTCTTCGCTTTCCGTTTTGATTTCGGGCGGCAACCGAATTCAGGAAATGATAAACATCTTTATCCCATTTCTTACTAAATCCTACCTCGAAGAAATCAGGATATTCCAGCATTTGGATCTCACCTTTGGCGATAAATTCCTGACACTCCTTTAATACACCAATCACAAAACCATTCGTTACTGCTGTAAAACCAGATGTAAGAACAGAAAAATGAACTTCATTGCTTGCAGAACGCATCTGACGGTTGGTGTATGGCATAATTCCCAGCATGATATCATCATGATGAGGACCGGTATGATAAATTACCTCGCTGGTATCAGGCTTCATCCCTTTTTCCAACTTCTTTTTGATGGAATCAATAACAGTCTGAACTGTTCCTGTATTCAAATCAGGAATTTGACTGGTATAAGGATCGGCCTTTAAATCTTCCAAAGTCAAATGATGACCATACTTATTGATTTTCTGACACAGATCGATAACAGCTCTTTCACTTTTCGCATTTGTCCAATCTCCTGTTTTGTAAAATTGGTTCACACTATCCGTCAGTTTACAGGCCGCTCCTGTTGTTAAATAAAAACGACTGTTTTTCTGACGCTGAAGCACTGAGGCTGGATAAATAGCATCAGGCTCGCTTTCCAGTGATCCTTTTACAATATCAGCTTTAGCTTCACCTGCAGCAAAAATAATTGAAACTGCATCTCGATTATGGGTAATTGTATCCAAACCAATTGTGATAACCAAACGGTTTCTGGATACTTCAATACCGCCCAAATCGCCTGCTGCAACTGCTTGTGTCTCGAAATTTGTTTTTGTTAATCGCGTAGTCGAAAAATGATCCGATCCACGGGTGTTAAAGGCAATATGACCATCAGGACCAATTCCGCCCAGGAAAAACCCGATGCCGCCTTTATCGCGGATTTTTTGCTCATAAGAAGTACACCAGTTATCAATCATGAAAATTGATTTCTGCTGCATCTCTTCCACAACACTTGTTGCCTCACGGTAACGAAGCGACAAATCAATATTGTAATCAGGAAAAACTTCCAGAAAATGTTTATTATCTACCAATGGAATTTCCTCTGAATTAATTAGTAATGAATTGGATTTCTCCAGTCCAAAACCATCAATATAGTATTTCATCACATAGTTGTAAAAACTATTGTGCTGGCGCGGATCAATTGGATAAAACTCATCAATCTGAACAAACTGCAAACCACTCAAATCTGGTTTAGTCATGTCTCCAAGTCCATATTGACTTCGGATTTCCATTCCTTTCGCCTTGTTCCAATTCTCAAGAAGAAACTGAGTATACTTGATAAAATACTCCGGAGTTTTACCTGTTGGCAAACTAATTACTCCCTGAGGATTTTGTTCTGCCCACTCCAAAAAACGAAGTGAAGTCATCAAACCTAATTTTGGAAAATTATCAACCGTTACATAAGGTATTTTGGCTGTAATTTCCTGCACTCCTGATAATTCATGGAATGCCTGCTCTACTTTTGATGTAAATAATGTTTTCATTTTCTTTTTATTTCTATAATCTCTTAACCTTACTCGTTTAAAACATTTCACTTTCGTGAGAAAATGACTGTTTGCTTTAAATTACGCTACCACACGATTAAATACCGGGTTTGGTATCAGAAATAAAACTCCTTTTATTGCACTGATAATTCTTTGCTGTATTTTGACACCACTTGCTTCATTTGCTCATATTGCTCTTCCATGCTTGTTAATAATTTGTATTGAGCATGAGTTCTGATCAAATTGTGCTGCGGTGATTTAATTTTATAATACTGATCTCCGTCGATGTAGTCCATTAAAAACCGAAGAACTTGTTCGAAAGTGATATATCTGGCCGAAAAAGCAAGATATTCCAGTTCCGGAGCTGTTAAAAACGAAACTGTTTCTTCCAGGTATCCTCTGGTATATGCTTCGAATATATCCATATCCATGCTCACATGATCCAAATTCTCATCATCCTCTAAGCCGGTATTGGTGTATGATCTCATAGCATCACCATAATCATTCAGCACCGTGCTGTTCAATACGGTATCCAAATCGATCACACACAAATCATTTCCCTCTTTATCAAAAAGAATGTTGTTAATTTTAGTGTCGTTATGAGTTACCCGTGTGGGAATGGTTCCGTTCTCAACCAAAATCCAGAATTCAAGCATTTCCTCACGGCGATCCTCAACCCAGGCAATCTCTTCAGTCAATCCAGCCTTACGGCCTGCAGGATCTTTGCTCAATACTTCATCCCATTGCTTAAAACGGAATCTGATGTTATGAAAGCCTGGAAGAATATCTACCAATGGCTCTTTCATATCCGATAACATCGATTGAAACTTCCCGATCCCCTTTCCTCCTGCATAAGCCAATTCCGGACTGTCCGCAGCTTCATAGGTCAAGTTGTCTTTAATAAAAAGACACATTGCCCAAAAGTCGCCCACTTCATCTTTGTAAAACAAATCACCATTCTTTGCGGGTGTAATTGTCATTGCTTCGCGCATGATATCACCACCTGCAGCAGCTATTTTCTGCTTAAGGTGAGTTGTCACTTTTAAGATATTCCCCATCATTCCGGGCACATCCTTAAAAATGTTCTTATTCTTGCGTTGAAATAAATAGCTTGGGTCTTCTTCAGCAAGGGTTGTTACAATAAATGTATCGTTAATAAACCCTTCTCCAAGAGGTTTAATTTCCGCTATTTCCCCTTCAACAGAGAATTTTGAAGCTATTTCTTTTAAATTATTTGTCATATTTCATCTTTGAATGAGGGCACAGGAAATGATTACTCATGCCCAAATTGGATTCATTATTTTGTTCTTATTTTATGTCCTTTTAAACCGTAATAAAGAATATAAAGAAAACAAGGAACACAAACCCAGTAGGCATTTTGTGCTCCGGCAAAATCCTTCATAAAACCGTAGATTGTTGGAATTAAAGCACCGCCAACAATAGCGATAACCATTAAGGATGAGCCTGCTTTAGTGAATTTTCCCAAATCAGTCATTGCAAGCGGCCACAAAGCAGGCCACATTAAGGAACATCCCAAGGCCATAAATGAGATAAAGTAAATCGATAAATCTTCAGGTGAAAACACAACCATTAATGATCCAAACAAGGCTGTTACCGCGCAAATTCGAAGGGCTGTAGCCTGATTAAGATATTTAGGAATTAAAGCGGCACCACAGATGTATCCAATAACCATACCTATCGGCGCAATCCATGCATAATATTCCGCATTAGCTAAGCCCAGAGCAGTTGCATAATCAACCAAGGTTCCTAACGAAACGGTTTCAACTCCAACATATAGGAAAAGGGCAAGCACGCCTAACAAAAGGTGTGGAAACTGCCAAATGGATGTTTTATTTGCTGCATAAGGACAATCGTGTGCTGAATCTTCATCTTCTCCTACTGCTTTTACTTCAGGCAGTTTAGCCAATAGTGCCAATACTCCCAGAAGAACAAAAACACCAATAATAATGTAAAAAGGGATGTTTATATCGGTTAGTGATACACTGTCCACTTCTTTTCCAATAATCAAAGCCAAAAATAACGGCGCAATCGGCCAGGCCAATTTATTGGCTATTCCCATATAACTCATCCGCTTTGCGGCGCTTTCAATAGGTCCTAATATGGTAATATACGGATTCACAGAGGCCTGAAGAAAAGTATTTCCCATACCACTAATGAAGGAAGCCAGCAAAAACAGAGGCAGACTTTCCATTCTTGCAGAAGGAATAAATAAATAAAAACCAACTGCAAACATGATAAAAGACAATGCCATTGTTTTTTTATAGCCAATTTTACCAATTACCAATGATGCTGGATATCCAAAAATCAGAAAGGCTGAGAAAGTAGCTGCAATCACTAAGTATGATTCGGCAGAAGAAATATCCAAAGCTTTATTTAAAAGCGGAATAATATAACTGTTTATCCCCAGTGCAAATCCGATTGCAAAAAACATTACTCCAACTATAATAAGAGGAACTACGTACCTATTTACTTTAGTATCCACTACTTTTGCGCTTACCATAATTTAAAATTTATAAGATTACTATTTCTATATTATATTCTAAAGTCTAAAATAATCACTCCCTCAAATTGCGTTTTTCACCAACTGCTTTACACAATCCATTAAATTACAGGCATACTCTTCTGTAGTTGCTTCGGAGTAAATTCGAATAATGAGCTCCGTATTTGATTTTCTGAGGTGTACCCATCCCTCCGGAAAACTAATCTTCAATCCGTCAATCGTATTGCAGGGATAATCAATAAATTTTCTGCGAACCTGATCCATTATGGCATCCAAATTGGAAACACCCTCCAGTTCAATTTTTTGTTTTACAATTTTATAATCAGGATAACCTGCCCGTAGTTCTGAACAAGTTAATTTTGATTTCGCCAAATAGGTAAGAAACAATGCCACTCCAACAAGCGCATCTCTTCCATTGTGCAATTCAGGATAAATCACACCTCCGTTGCCCTCACCTCCTATTACTGCCGAATGATTCTTCATTTCCCGCACCACATTCACCTCGCCTACTGCTGATTCATAAAACTCAACGCCATGCTTTTTGGCAATTTCGCGAAGTGCCATGGTTGATGATAAATTGGCAACTAAACTGCCTTTTGTATTTTGAAGTACATAATCAGCCACCGACACCAAAGTGTATTCTTCCCCAAATGCCTGCCCGTTTTCACAAACCAAAGCCAAACGATCAACATCCGGATCTACAACAATACCAAGGTCTAACTTTTCATTCTTAACACATTCCGATATCTCCACAATATTTTCAGGGAGAGGTTCCGGATTATGGGCAAAATTACCATCAGGACTGCAATTGATTTCCGTCACCTTTTTCACACCTAAAGCTTTCAGTAATTGAGGAATCGCAACTCCTCCCACCGAATTCACCGCATCAACAGCAATCGAAAAATCAGCTTCTTCAATCAGTTTTTTATCCACCAAAGGCAAATCAAGAATATGCTGAATATGAGTTTCTAAGTAATCATCTTTCTTAGAGTACTTTCCTAAATCATCAACATCATTGTAATTAAAATCCTGTTTCTCAACAAGATGCAGTAAACTCTTTCCATCCTGATCAGAAATAAATTCGCCTTTTGCATTCAATAGTTTTAGCGCATTCCAATTTTTAGGATTGTGACTTGCTGTAATAATGATACCTCCACCGGCTTTTAAATCGGTAACAGCCATTTCCACTGATGGAGTCGTTGCCAATCCAAGGTCAACCACTTCGATACCAACTGAAAGCAATGCCCCAACCACCAGTTGGTTTACCATCTCTCCACTGATTCTGGCGTCACGACCAACAATTACTTTTTTACCGGCACCGCTGTTTCGGAGCCACATGCCAAAAGCTCCTGATATGCTGACAATATCCATTGGTGTTAAGCATTGCCCTGGTCTTCCTCCAATAGTACCTCTAATACCTGATATTGATTTTATTAAAGTCATTTTACTCTCCTATAAAATTATGCCCACAACTTTGAAGGATATGTTCCCTTCTCTATCAATTTACCAATCGCTTTAACCGCTTTTTCTTTATCTTCCCGATAAGTAACTCCAAACCACTGAGCATCCGACTTCAATACTTTAACCCGTGTTTTTCCATCTTTAATGATATTGGCAACTACAGAAGGAATAAAAAATTCAGATTTCAACTGATCCCCTTCTTCTTTCAGAAAAAAGGTAAACTGAGTTTCCAAATAATCGAATAGTTTAGGAGTAAAACCCCAAAAATTCATCGACACAGTCGTTTGCGGAACTAGCTGAACCCACTCTTCATTCTCCTTGTATGCAATTCCATTTTCCAACTTCTCAATATGAGTCCGCTCCACAACAGTAGTCAGATGATCATTCTCATTTGTTCCGCAAACGCCTCTTGATACCGAACCGTTTTCTGAAATGGTATTGCCTAACTGGTAGCCAACCATGCAGTTTTCTTCATCAGTAATAGAGTTGCTTAAATACTCTGCAATAGTTGCAAAAGCCTCAACACCATAGTAATCGTCTGCATTAATTACTGCAAAAGGTTCATTAATACAGTTTTTAGCCATTAAAATTGCATGACCTGTTCCCCAAGGTTTTTCACGCTCCAAATTATATACTGATCCCTCAGGAACCTTTCCTATTTCCTGATTTACGTAATCAACTTCAATCTTCCCTGCTAGTTTTGCATTAAAAAGTTTTTTAAACTCTTCCTCAAAACTCTCTCTAATCACAAAAACAATCTTACCAAAACCGGCCTCAATTGCATCATGTATCGAATAATCAATAATAGTTTCATTCGTTGGCCCAATCGGATCGATCTGCTTTAATCCCCCATACCGACTTCCCATCCCTGCGGCTAATACCAATAACGTAGGTTGCATATGTTTATACTTTTAAGCTTTTGCCATATGGAACTCCCAAATTACACTCATCCTCTGTGTGCAAGGATTTTCACATAGTCGTTTCATATCTTATTTAATTCTAAATCAATTTTAACTCTGCAATTTCCTCTTTACCAATACATCCCAGTAAAGATTTTCTTAAAAAAAAGCAACCACCTGCCGTGCATCACTACTACTACAATGTTCCAATGGTTTTTTAGAAAAGGCAGATGGCTGCAATACTTCATAAAAATTGCTCCCTGTAAGAACACTACTTCTACACAAATCTTCAACGTAAGTTGAAAACAACAGGGAGACAATTTTTTTCTTAACTAATCACTAACTATTACTTAAATATTTTCTTCATAACGTTTGCCATGGTTCCCATAAGAGCAGCATCATCCAGCAAATCAGAATTTACCAGCTCAGTTTCCGAACTAATTTTATCCATAGCATATTTATTCATCCACATACTTACCGGACTGATTATATACTTTCCTGCCTGAGCCAATCTTCCACCAATAATTATCATTTCAGGATTCAGTAAATGAATCAAAGTCACCAAACCTTTCCCCAGATATTCACACATCTTGTTCAATTGGTCAATAGCAAACTGATCACCAGCTAAAATTGCATCCACAACAGCTCTCAAATCAATCTTTTTCCCCTCATCCTTATATTTGGCTAAAAAACTTTCCTGGCCTTTCTCAATTCCTTCTTTTATCTGCCGCACCAAAATCTTCCCTGATGTCAGCGTTTCCAGACAACCAATTTTCCCGCAATTACAAAGTGTCCCCTCCGGATCAATCAAGATGTGGCCAAACTCACCGGCAAATCCATTTTTACCACTATGCAATTCACCATTTAAGATCATTCCTAAACCAATACCATTACTTAAATTCAAGCACAACACATTCTTTTTATCTCTGGCTTTTCCAAAAGCCTTCTCTCCTAATGCCATGGTACGGGCATCATTGTCGAGCAAAATTGGAAATCCCAGTTTCCGGTTCAGGTAAGCCCTTAAACCATCTTCTGCAAACGACAAATGCGTATGGGTCAATCCATTTTCAGCATCAACCAAACCAGGAATTGAAATTCCTACAGCCAACACCTTTTCCCTCCCAATATTTATAGTATCAAGTGCTATATTGACTTTTTCAACCAATGCATAACAATACTCACTGCTATTTTCCAACTCAAATTCTTTAAACTCTTCGCGGTATACCAACTGATTATTCAAGTCGAAAACAGCTAAATTGAGTGTATGCAGATTAATATCAACACCTACTACATATTGATATTCAGGATTCACACAATACAAATTTGGACGTCTTCCTCCAATTGATTCTCCAATTCCATTTTCAAGAATTACTCCAAACCCCAAAAGATCTTCAACAAGGGAAGCAACCAGAGGCTGACTCATTTTTGCCGTTTTCACGATCTCTGCAATAGAAGCGACTCCATTGTAATACAAATGGGATATTATTTTACGATACTGGTTCTGCTTCCTCTTTTTAGCATTAACAGTACCTTCAAGTGTCTTTTCGTATAGAAATTCTAATTCCAATTTAATCTCGCTTTAAATCATTTTTTTCAAAGGATAAATATATATAGTTTTTACAAAGAACCATCATCTTTTAAAATATTTTTTAAAAGATGATGATGGTTTAAAATATAAATTTCAATAAAACTCCCGTAATTACTAAGGCCTATTAACTCCCAAGCGGACAAAAAAAAAATTATCTCCTTATAAAGAACCATTATATCCCGGCATTAATTTTACTGTATTCTTAAAAATCCTTAATTCACAATCACTTTTCCCAATTCTCTTTTCGGCTTTATTAAAAAATACTACCTTTAGTGCTCTTGAATAATATTACACTAAAATTTAACGGAGGAATATACTAATGAGCAAAGAAATTTTAAGCCTCGAACCTAAGGCTATTTGGGAAAACTTTTATTCATTAACACAAATACCACGCCCATCGAAGCACGAAGATGCAATTCAGGATTTCATGATGAAATTCGGACAGGATTTGGGACTGGAAACCATTAAAGATGCTGTTGGAAACATCATCATTAAAAAACCGGCAACCCCGGGTTTCGAAAATCGTAAAGGAGTTGTATTGCAAGGACACCTGGATATGGTGCCTCAGAAAAATGCTGACACCGTTCACGATTTCACAAAAGATCCTATCGAAACATTTATTGATGGCGATTGGGTAACTGCAAAAGGAACCACACTTGGGGCTGACAATGGAATGGGAGTTGCTGCAGCAATGGCTGTTCTTCAGGCTTCAGATATTGAACATGGTCCTATAGAGGCTTTATTTACTGCTGACGAAGAAACCGGTATGACTGGTGCTTTCGGTCTTAAAAATGATGTTTTAGATGGTGATATCCTTCTAAACATGGATTCGGAAGATGAAGGCGAATTGTATGTTGGATGTGCTGGTGGAATGGATGCCAATATTACTTTCAAATACAAAGAAGACAAACTTGAAAAAGGATATGTTGGCTACAAGCTATACATGAAAGGCTTAAAAGGCGGTCATTCAGGAATGGAGATCATTTTAGGCCGTGGAAACTCAAACAAATTATTGTTCCGCTTCTTAAAATTGGCAACTAAAAAATACAAATTAAGAATGTCTTCTGTCGACGGAGGCTCATTGCGGAATGCTATTCCCCGTGAATCATTTGCAATTGTTGCTGTTCCGGAAAGATATACTGAGAAATTCCTTGCCGGAGTTGCAGAATACGAAGCTATTTACAAATCGGAATTATCAGCTGTAGAACCAGTTTTAGCATTTTTTGCTGAACCAACTGATGCTCCAAAGCACGTATTCAAAAACAAGAGCCAGAAAAACTTAATCAACGCTATTTACGCTTGTCCAAACGGTATAATCCGAATGAGCGATGCTATGCCGGGACTGGTTGAAACATCAACCAACCTTGCACGTGTGGTAAGTGAAGATGGTGTTGTTACCATTCAAGCTTTATTGCGTTCATCAGTAAACTCGGCAAAAGATGATTTGGGACAAATGTTTGTTTCAACTTTTGTTTTAGCTGGTGGCAAAGTAAAATTAGAAGGTGAATATCCAGGATGGAAACCAAATATGGACTCTCCTATCTTGAAAACCATGCAGGAAGTGTACAACAACAAATATGGAAAAATTCCTGAAATCAAAGCAATTCATGCAGGCCTAGAGTGCGGATTATTAGGAGCTGTTTACCCACATTGGGATATGATTTCTTTCGGACCAACTATCCGTTTCCCTCACTCTCCGGATGAGAAAGTAAAAACTGATACCGTTGTTAAATTCTGGGATTTCTTAGTTGAAACTTTGAAAAATATTCCAGTTAAATAATACAATCAAATACTGATTTGTAAGGAACGTACGGTTGTGCGTTCCTTTTTTTATGGGGTTCCTTACAGGCCGGGCTTTTGCTTCAACTCCTCATTCGTACCTCACTGCGGGGTTTCCACTCCAATCCCTAACCCAATTAATTAAAGGAATCAATAGAGGTATACTACTGATATTCACGGTTATCAAAGACAGAACTTTATTTAGTTTCAGGAACAAGGCCAAAGAAACAGCAAGAAATAAATGCAAGAAATACACCCAATGCAAGAGACATCACAATAACAAAGTTTGAATTATCGACACAAGTAATTTCAGCAACAATTGCTCTTTTAATTTTGCCAATTTGAAATCCTTTCATAACCGTCTAATAATTCAGCATCTTTATCTTTCATCAGCAAACAAATCACACAGATAATTTTTCACAATTTTCTGCTCCCCGATAACTATTCTCTGATTACTGCACACTGTTCATAGTTTCAATCAATTCTCCATCGGTAGTCATGAAGTGTCTCATTAAATTAGCAGTCATACACGAATGAACCGGCAAAACTCCGATTAAATCTCCAATTACGAATTCATCGAATAACTCATCGCTGCAACGGATAATTCCATGTTCCTGAGACAGGCTTGCTAAATACCCTCCACCTATAATACCACTCCAACCATTTTCGGTAATGCGAACAATACTTCCGAATAGTTTTGTTCCTTCTGTGTCTGCTTCCAAATATTCTTTAGAAAAATGCACTCCGCCACCATGAATTACCAATTCATTACGATCAATATTTCTGGCAATTACCGGACAGGCCATCGCCACAGCAATTTGATCCTCATCGCACGAACCCAATACGTATTGCATAATGTCATAAAAAACAAAGTTCCCCGGACGAATTTCATCAATCCCATAAAATTCATCGCTAATACTACAAGCCGGAGTATCACCTAATGACACTTCAATTCCATGAATATCTTTGCGAAAAACATCCTTTAATTCATTTAAAGCCAGTAGTGTTCTGCTATGATTCTTATGTATCTCCTCTTGGTTTTTAGCTTGATAATTTTGTCCTGTATGAGCCAAAAAACCCCTGCAATTTAACTTGTCATATTCATTCATCAAATTCACTAACAAACGAATAGAGCCTGTTGCTTCAGCAGGCATACCAGAACGCCGATAACCTGTATCAACTTTAATAAATACACCAACAGTATGTTTTAATTCTGATTGTAAAAACGCAATTGTTTCCTGCGACTCAACAACTAAATTCAGTTGAATTTTTGATGCCAACTCATTAATCAAATCAATTTCGCGCACATTTATTGGAATAGCAACTGTAATGTCTTTCCATCCGTTATTGGCAAAATATTCCGCCATTTCCATGGATGAAACAGCAATGGCCTCCACTCCTCTTTCTTTGAACCACTCACCAATCTCAGCCGATTGATGTGTTTTAAAATGAGGACGCAAACGCGTATTGGAACACTTTGCCTTAGCCAGCATCGTTTCAATATTGGCAATGCATTTTGCTTTGTCAAGCAAAAGAGTAGGACGAATTATTTTAGAATCTAAATTTTGCATCGAAATTAATTTGAAATATTCAATCAATCCATAATCTGTATTTTATCCTATTTTTGATCGAATATCCATTAAAATATGATCTCTCACACTCAAAATATTTTCAGAGAATCCAACCTTGTAAATGTGTGGGCTAATAAATCGTTTGTGTCCATCCGGTAACTGTGCAAAGCGTTTCCTTACATAGGCATTTATTTCAACAGGAGATTGGTTTTCAATTAATATCTCTCCATTTTCCATCACCTTACTCATCAATTCTTCACACTTATAATCGGTTACATAAGTGTGTTTATGACTATGAAAAGGATGAAACAAACGATTGGTCGATTCTTCATTCTCTAAAAGAATACCATCCCTAAAAAACATTCCGTCCTCGTCGAAATAACGCATTACCTTTTTCTTTCCCGGCATAGTTATTTTTTCAATGTTCTCCGATATTTTTAATTTTGGAATCCCATTAATCTGAACTAATTTATAAACACCATCTAAAGCGCCGGCATCTTTTCCCGTTACTAATTCCGTACCAATTCCATAACCATCAATCTGTGCTCCCTGATCGTTCAAACTTTTAATTACGTACTCATTCAACTGATTTGATGCTATAATTTTCACATAATCCAAACCTGCGTCATCAAGCATCTTTCTTGCCTTTCTACTTAAATAGGCTAAATCGCCGCTATCCAGACGAATACCAATCATTCTATGTCCTTTGGCTTCCAATTCCTTTGCTACAATTATTGCATTAGGAATACCCGATTTAAGTGTGTTGTAGGTGTCAACCAACAATACTGTTGAATCGGGATTAATAGCCGCGTAACGACGAAATGCTTCCAGCTCATAATCAAAACTCTGAATCCATGAATGAGCCAGAGTTCCTGTAACCGGAATGTCGTAATTAAATGCACTGTAAACGTTCGATGTCGTATTTGCTCCACCTATTACAGCTGCACGGCTGGCATGTATTCCGCCCAAGCCTTGCGCCCTGCGTAATCCAAAATCAGCAAAATCATTATTACCTATTACATTTCTTATCCGGCAAGCCTTTGTGGCAATCAGCGACTGAAAATTCAAATAATTCAGAAGTAATGTTTCAATTAATTGAGCTTCTATTATATTTCCTTCAACCCTTACCAATGGTTCGTTTGGAAATACAATTTCGCCCTCTTTCATACTATAAACAGTAGCCGTAAATTTAAAATCCCTTAAATACTCCAAAAACTCATCTTTCAATCCTGTTTTCTTCAGAAATTCAATATTTTCTTTACTGTAACTAAAGGTTTTTAATATTTTGAGCAGGTCTTGTAATCCTGCAAAAACAAGGTAACCACCTTCGTAAGGATTAGTTCTGTAATAGTAATCAAAGACGGTTTGTTCCTCTTTTTTACCACTTAAAAAATATCCCTGAGCCATGCTTAGCTCATAATAATCGGTATATAACCCGGAGTTTTCTGTTAATGTGTTCATTCGATTGAATTAAATAAAATCTTGTTAAAGATAGGGATTATCTGCTATTATGCCCAGAAATGTGGAATCGATATGTTTAGATAAAACATGATTTATGCTTTTTGTTTCTATCTGGATTAATCTTACTTTAGCCAGCCTTAAACAATTACTCAACGTTAACAGAAAAATAAAAGATATGACTGAAGCACTAAGACTGACTCTTCGAGATTCGAAAGCAGCACGATGGGGAGCATTGGGGATAATTTCTATCACGATGTTTGCAGGTTATTTTTTAACCGATGTAATGTCTCCTTTAAAACCAATGCTAGAATCTGAGTTTGCATGGTCGAGTACGAACTATGGAATATTCACCAGTGCATATGGTTGGTTAAATGTATTTTTAGGAATGCTTATTTTCGGGGGGATTATCCTTGATAAAATGGGCGTTCGATTTACCGGAATTATGTCATCTGGAATTATGGTTTTAGGAGCCGGGATTAAATATTGGGCTATCACGAACCCAACACTGGTTACTGACACTACTTTTGGTATCCATACTCATGTGTTTATGGCTGCTGTAGGATTTGCCATTTTCGGTGTTGGAGTAGAAATTGCTGGAATCACAGTCTCTAAAATTATCGTCAAATGGTTTAAAGGTAAAGAAATGGCGCTTGCTATGGGGATGCAAATGGCTGTTGCCCGATTGGGAACCATGCTGGCAATTGCAGCTCCAGTTCCATTGGCTACGTATTTTTCAAGTGTACACACCCAAGTTGTAAACGGTGAACTAGTTGAGAAAATGGGACCAAGCGTTTCCGCACCTATTGCTTTTGCATTTGTATTGCTGGTTATTGGATTCATCACTTTCTTTATTTATGTGTCGATGGATAAAAAACTGGATGCGTCACTTGCTGAATCGAACGGAACTGATAACGAAGAGCCATTTAAATTTAGTGATATAGGACGTATTGTAACCAACAAAGGCTTTTGGTTAATTGCTGTATTGTGTGTATTGTTCTACTCTTCCGTTTTTCCATTCATTAAATATGCATCCGATTTAATGGTGAACAAGTATGGTTTAGACCAAAATCTTGCAGGTATTATACCAAGTTTACTACCATTGGGAACACTATTCCTAACACCTCTATTTGGTGGTGTTTACGATAAAAAAGGCAAAGGAGCTACCATGATGATCATTGGAGCCGTCTTAATATTATTAGTACATTCTGTATTCTCCTTACCAATATTAAATTACTGGTTTGTAGCAGTTGTTTTGGTAATTATTTTAGGAATTGCATTGTCTTTAGTTCCTTCTGCGATGTGGCCTTCAGTTCCAAAAATAATTCCTGAAAATCAATTGGGAACTGCTTTTTCATTGATCTTCTGGATTCAAAACTGGGGATTAATGGGAATTCCATTGTTAATTGGATATGTATTGGATCAATCCAATCCCGAAGTTGCATTAGCAAAAGCTAACGGCACAACAGTCCCATTGTATGATTATACAAACCCAATGCTTATTTTTGCAGGATTAGGTTTTCTGGCCATCATAGTTGGTCTGTTATTAAAAATGGAAGATAAGAAAAAAGGTTATGGCTTAGAATTACCGAATATTCAAAAATAGCCTAAATAGTAAATATCATATAAAAAGCTGTCCTTCGGGACGGCTTTTTTCATATAAGTCCCAATATAGTTTCTGATTTGTTTTTTTATTCATTTATCTTAATTTAGTAACCTCTTAAACCTGAGTTTAATTTAAAAATACAACGAAAATGACAGAAACATTAAAAAGGACGTTGCGCGACTCGTCTGCAATGCGTTGGGCAATGTTAATCCTCCTTTCGGGACTTACTTTTAGTACCTACTGGTTTCAGGATTTCTTTTCCGGCTTAAAAGGGCTGATGGAATCGGAAATGGGATTTTCCAGTGAAGAATTTGGTCGGATTCTTGCTCTAACCACCATTGCCAATATGTTTGGTATGATTATCATTGGAGGTATCATGCTCGACAAATGGGGAATTCGAGTTGCAGGTATTGTATTTGGAGGTCTTGCTGTTCTTGGAGGAGCAATCTCAGCTTTAGCTGCTTCCGGTTTTTTTGGAAATGAACATGGCACCATGCTAAACATGATTATCGCAGGTCGGGTTCTATTTGGTTCTGGACTTGAAGTTGTATGTGTTGTAGCCACAAGAACCATAGTAAAATGGTTTAAAGGATACGATCTTGCGCTTGCCATGGCAATCAATATGGGATTTGGCCGATTGGGTAGTGCAATGGGTACTGCACTTTCGTTGGATATTGGAGGTGGACATGTTTCTCCTGCTGTTACTTTTGCGGCCTCACTTATTGGCTTAGCTCTTATCATGTTCCTGATTTATACCGTATTTGATATCAAGTTGGATAAACAAGAAAAAGCGATAAGTGATAAAAGCGGTGAAGTTTGTGATCCTGAAGAAGACTTTAAATTCTCTGATTTAATTGCACTAATCAAGAACAAATCATTTTTATACATTGCTCTTCTTTGTGTAACTTTTTATGCTGCCATTTTTCCATTCATGCAATATGCTCCCGATTTGTTGATTAATAAATTTGGATTCACTCAGTCCCTTCCTCAGGCAGGAGAAGTTATTTTATGGGGAAGCAAAGCAATTGGGGCCTCAAGTATTTATCTTGTTTTCTTTTTGTTTGCAATTCTTTTTGCTGTTGTACCTAATAACTTTGAAAACAAACAAACCAGATTCTTGTTTAAAACCGGAGCGTTGATTGCTTTCTGTCTCTATCTGTTTGTGATGAAAGATATTTTAGCAATTTGGTTAGGAAATGGTGCTAAAACAGCGAGTTTAATCCCTCTTGGAACAATTATATTTACACCTATTTTTGGTAATTATGTTGATAAAAAGGGAAAAGCAGCATCCTTAATGATTCTTGGATCATTACTTCTGATTTTTGCTCATATCTCTTTATCCATATTAGATAATGTATACATAGCTTATTTTGGATTATTAAGTCTGGGAGTTGCATTCTCTTTAGTACCTGCTGCCATGTGGCCTTCGGTTGCTAAAATTGTTGCTGAAAACAGATTAGGTACCGCATATGCGACCATGTTTACGCTGCAAAACTGGGGATTATTCTTATTCTTCTGGGGAATTGGAGCCTTACTTGATTTTGTGAATCAAGGCATACCTGAAGGACAACCTAAAGATTATACAATCCCGATTTTGGTATTGGTAGGCTGTGGTGTAATTTCCATTTTCTTATCATTCTTACTGAAAAAGGCTGACAGAAAACAAAACTATGGTTTGGAATTACCCAGCTAAACTGGTGATTTTATAAACCACTTATATATTAAAAGCCGTCCTTTGACGGCTTTTTTAGTATCCTCTTAGGCGATCATCTATTTAATCGGGGTAGGCTAATCCAATAATCATGATAACGACTTTTTTGTAATGTGATTTTCGTATGGTTTACACGAGTGACAAATAAGGGTATTAGCGGTTTGAAAACTTAAAACAGGGTTCTGCTGGTACAACACTCTAACCCCTCGTTGGTTTTTATTGAGGTCACATACACCTTTACCATTTTGTGATTTATAATGAGTACGCAACTTTTCCAAGTAAAGAAAGGATGCCCAAATTTGAACATCCTCTGTTACCCCTTATATTTTGGAGCCTTTAGAATTGTTGTCTAGAATTACCACATTGCATCCAACAATTACCAACTAAAAATGTCCGGGAGTTTCCCCTATAGATATTCCCGAACTTCTGTTAGACAATTATTGGTATCATTGCCTAACAATAAAATCTTGAACCGATTACAAGCACGCCAACTGTTTATTATCTGGAAAAGCTATATTTAATCAAAAGTTAAATTTAATTTTTTCCCATTTTCTAAAATGTTACGAAACAACAAATACGCAACATAATGGTTTTGCAACCTAATTGAAGTCTTAAGAGTAAATAATATGCCGTAACTAATTGAATGTTACGGCATATTAAAGAAAACCAATTAATTATGCTATTAAAACCAAAATCCCGGGACACCACTCCCAATATTTGGGAAATCATTTAACAAATGATTTCGAACATACAATTACAATCCACAGGCCAAAACACATAAAATACTCTTTTTCATACAATTACACTCGCCAACAAAATGTTTACATTTTCAAAAGTGTACGTATACATCACACACGTTGTACGTTTTCGAACAGACCCAACAACTACCTATTTAAAAGTTTGATTTCCAGAGCTGGTTTTTCCATGAACCCATATTTCGCCACTTTTGAGATACAGGTTATCATCTCCTTTACGGTTACCCGCCCTAAGCGATCCTGAGGATGCTGAAAGATCAAAACTCAATTGCTCAAAATCATTTAACAAGGTCATACTAACATCTCCCGAGGTGGCTTTAAAATAAGACTCTCCTAACAAAACCAAGCCTTGTCCTCTCAAATTACCAGAACTACTGGTTAAATTTAAAATTGTTTTTGAATTAAGAATCCCGACATTTCCCGAAGAAGAAATACTTTTAATTTGCCCTTCCACTTTATCAAACTCCTGATTTCCGGACGAAGTTCGGGAAGAAATATCTCCAATCACATTTACCATTTCTATATCGCCTGAGGTTGCATTACATTTTACGTTTCCGGCCACTTTATTATATTCATGATTCCCCGAACTTGATTGTGAGTTTAGATCCCCTTTGATTTCGTACAAACTAATCTCTCCTGAACTTGTTATCACCTCAAGATCAGAGATTATATTTTTCATATTCACATCGCCCGAAGAAGCGTGTATTTTGGTGTAATCCGAAGAAATATTCTCACAATAAACATCTCCCGAAGAATTTTTCACGTCAATCTCCATTTGTGTTGGGACTAAAAATTTTAATGATGCATCAATATTCCCCCAAGATGTTCTTGGTGATTCTACCCATACTCTCAAAGTGCTCCCTTCCAACCTGTGATTGATTTTATAAGAACTCCCATTTCTGGATATACCTTTAATAATCCCCTCAAATTTCACATCCTCACGATTTTCACCCAACAGGGTAACATCACAAAATCTTCCTTCTACAACTATTTTTTTCACTCCATCATAATTTGCCTTTTCGTCGGCAAAGACCGTTTGAGAGAAGGAATTAAGAGAAAATAGAAACAAGACCAGAAGTAAAAAATTTCTTTTAATTAAATTTTGAGTTTTCATTTTATACGGGTTTTAAAAATTGAATTGGTAAATTAATAATCAAGAACAGATTCTCAATCCATTCCTCATGTATTATGAGACGCTCAACCTGCGATAAAAGTTACAAAAAGGAAAGAAATTTGATTTGATTACAATTTAGAATCTTTATAAATAATTTATTATCTTTGCGCCATTAAAATCAAATAATATATGGAATCAACAACAGAACAAAAAAACAAACTTTCAACCACCATAGTAATTGAGAATAAAGCAATCGCTCCCGGAGTGTTTGTTTTAAAATATAAAAAAGTAAAGAGTTTTACTGCCGGACAGTACATTGGATTAACCACAGATTTAAGCGTAACACCACGATTGTACACCATAGCCAGTGGTGAAAACGACGCTGAAGTTCAGGTGTTATACAATTTGAAGGATGATGGCTGGTTAACCCCCAGACTTAGTGAAATTAAACCTGGATCAGAACTTTATGTGACAAATCCTGACGGAGATTTTATTGATGATGAATCGCCGGCGTGGTGGATTGCATCGGGAACAGGGATTGCACCTTATGCCGCCATGTTTCGCTCAGGTTTGCTCAAGAACAAAACCCTTATTCATGGAGGAAGATATAATCATTCTTTCTATTTTGAAAAAGAATTTATTCCTGTTTTAAAAGATAATTACATTCGTTGCTGCTCACAAGATAAAGCTGAGGGTTTGTATCATGGAAGATTAACACGATATTTGCAGGATGTAAAGGAACTACCGGAAAATTGCCGCTTCTTTTTATGTGGCAGTCCTGAAATGGTAGTTGAAGTTCGTGACCTTTTGATTAAACGTGGAGTTGAATACGAAAGAATTGTAGCTGAAATTTACTTTTAATGCAATTAATTTACATGAAAGCAGACTCGATAAAAATCGCTGCTTTTGTGTAATTATAAAATAGAATAATGGCCAAAGATACCCTTTTAGGAAAAACACTTGAAGAACTGATTCAAATTGTTACTGAATTAAAGCTTCCCAAATTTACAGCTAAGCAAATTGCCGACTGGTTGTACAAAAAAGACATTACCAGTATTGAAGAAATGTCTAACCTTTCGTTGAAGGCAAGAACTGCTTTACTGGAGAATTACGATCTTGGTATTACTGCATCAACCAAAGTACAGGTTTCGGTTGATGGAACAAGAAAATACCTTTACCCAACTGCTCATGCTCACAAATTTATAGAAACCGCTTACATACCGGATCAGAAACGAAATACACTTTGTGTTTCTTCTCAGGTTGGCTGTAAAATGGGTTGTTTGTTTTGCATGACCGGTAAACAAGGTTTTCAGGGACAATTATCAAGTGGCGAAATTATCAATCAAATAAGGAGTTTGCCTGAAAGAGAAAATTTAAGCAATATTGTTTACATGGGAATGGGAGAACCTTTGGATAATGTTCCTGAACTCATGAAATCTCTGGAGATTCTAACCTCGGATTATGGAATGGCTATGAGCCCAAGAAGGATCACCGTGTCTACAATTGGGATAATTCCAGGGATGATTGAATTTCTTAACCATAGCGAATGTCATTTGGCTGTTAGTCTGCATACTCCTTTCGAAGATGAAAGAAAAAGATTGATGCCAGTTCAAAATGTATATCCAATAAAAGATGTATTGAAAATAATTCGTGATTTTGATTTTGGTCTTCAGCGCAGAATTTCTTTCGAATACATCATGTTTAAAGGAATTAACGATACGCCCCGTCATGTAAAAGAGCTTTGCAGAATTTTGGATGGGATTAAATGCAGAATTAATTTGATTCGTTTTCACCCAATTCCAGATACTCCACTTGACGGATCTGATGAGGCAACGATGGAAGATTTTAAAGAGCAACTAACGAAAAAAGGAATTACCACAACGATCAGAAGATCGAGAGGGCTTGATATTTTTGCGGCCTGCGGTTTGCTTTCTACAAAAGAACTGGTAAAAAGACAAGAAGAAGATTTCTAAAAAAAAATCCTGCTTAAATTAAGCAGGATTTTTTTTATCTATATTTTTATCTGTCACTTGATGTTCTAACAATCAAATCGGCATGAACAACAACCTCTTTTATCGCTTTGGCATCAGGAGTTTTTTCCATTTGTTCGAACAGTAATCTTGCCGCTTCCCGACCAACCTCTTTTGGATTTTGATCCATTGTAGAAACTGAAGGTTCCATATAACGGGATCTACGACTATTTGAGAATCCTACTACAGCAAGATCTTCAGGAATTTTAAGGCCTAACTCTTTTGCTGCTGCAATTGCTCCAATCGCCATATCATCATTAATGGCAAAAATAGCATCCGGACGATTGACTCTTGCCAATAAATCCAATGCCAGGCTTTTCGCATCTTCCACAGTAAAATCACATCGGGAAATTAATGTTTCATCAAGAGGGATATTTTTGTCTTCCAGGGCTTTTTTATAGCCTCTTAGTCTGTTTGTTCCGAATAGCATAAACTCAGGTCCGGTCATGAACGCAACTCTTTTGGCACCACCATTAATCAAGTGAGTTACTGCCGTATGAGCAGCGGCAGCATCATCAGCCACAACTTTGGAAACCTCTAATTCCTTAGATGTTCTATCGAAAAGAACCATTGGCACTCCCATATCCTGTATTTTATGAATATGATCGTAAGTAGTTGTTGCACGAGTAAGTGATAGTATAATTCCATCCATTCTCATGTTCAGAAACCCATTTACATTTTTCTCTTCCTTTTCAATTCTTTCATTTGAAGAACTAACAAACACCTGATAGTTGTGCTCATCAGCAATCTGCTCAATTCCTTTTACAACAGTAGCATAAAAAGAACTAACAATTTGCGGAACAACAACACCAATTGTATTCGACTTTTGTGTTTTTAAAGCAACGGCCAATGGATTTGGCTGGTACTTCAATTCCTTTGCCAATTTCTGAACTGCTTCTCTGGTTGTTAAGCTAATTTCGGGATTGTTTTTAAGAGCACGTGAGACAGTAGAAACTGAAATACTTAGTTTTTCAGCTATGTCTTTAATGGTTACAGGTCTGTTTGCCATAGTAATAATTTTTTGAATCTTACATTCGATTATCTGAAATTGTAATAAAAATACTGATTTATATCACTTTTCCCGACAAGAAACAAAGATAATATAATTTAGACAGCTTCCATCCTGTGAAATCTACTTTTTAGTGGTGGATTACACCCATTTTCAACATCACGGGCCAGCTTAAGCCATTCTTAACATTTAATTAATGCATTGGCACTTCAAAAATCAAAAATTCTGAATTAACAATACCCATAATCTCCAATGAATTAAAGCCATTCACACCTATGCCATCCCGTGGCCGAAGAATTTCTCCATCAACTGTCAGCTCTCCGTTAAGAACAAAAACATAAACTCCGTTTGCGTTACCGATTATTGTATATTCGAGTGTATTTCCACTAGTTATTTTTGCCCGGAACACATATGCATTCTGATTAATTTTTAAAGCATTATGTTGTGATGATTTTGGAGCAACAAGCAGTTGTAATTCACCATTCTCATTTACATCCGGAAATGATCGTTGATCGTAACCAGGCTCCAGTCCTTCTTTTTCAGGAATGATCCAAACCTGAAGAAAATGTGCATCTTCCGTTTCTGAAGCATTGTATTCAGAATGCATTATTCCTCGTCCTGCAGTCATTACCTGAACATCATTCACATTAATTAATTCAGAATGTCCTTCACTATCTTTATGCTTCAATGCCCCTTTTAATGGAATTGAAATGATTTCCATATTTTGATGCGAGTGAGTTCCAAAACCCATTCCTGCTTTAATAACATCATCATTAAGCACTCTTAACGCTCCAAAATGGATTCGCTCCGGACAGTAGTAATCAGCAAAACTAAAACTGTGCTTGCTATCCAACCAATCCAATTGACTACTTCCTCTTGTTCCTGCTTCGTGAAATACCTTATCCATATTTACCTCCTGTTATAAATCTTTACTACAAAGTTAATACAGAGGTGCTTGTTGGTAAATGGACAGAACTGCGTTTGGTTTGTACTATTTAACTTTAGTTCGGTAAAAGGCAACACAAACCAATACTCGGGTAATTTGAGGTATTTGCTATTGCTCGAACAAGCTGTTAGCCATTAGCTTAAAGCCTTTTCCTCCAAAAATATTCAAAAATTAAGGCATACGTGTCAATGGCTTATACATAAAACCCACTAATCTGTTATAAAACAACGAATTTATATCGAACTCTCTGTAATTTACGAGTTTATTGAACCAAAGCTAATATCGGCCTGCGTGAAGGATTGGAGTGTTCACCCCACAGCGAAGAATGAGCGAGGAGTAGTAACGGAAAGCCTGACCCAAAGGGGCACGCCCAAAACCTAAAAAAGGCGGAAAATGAATTCCGCCCTGACTTTTGTTACAATACTTTCGATTTAATCACCATGAGTTTTTCACGGGTCATTTCGTGCATGGAATACGGAATTCCCCCCATGCCAATTCCGGAAGCATCGCGCCCGCCAAAAGGCATCCAATCGACCCTGAAAGCGGTATGATCGTTGACCATTACGGCCGATGCATTCAATTGATTCACAGCATCCATAGCCACATCTAAATTAGAGGTGAAGATGGCTGACTGAAAGGCCAAAGGCAGTGAATTTGCGCGATTAATGGCCTCCTGCAACTGGGAATAAGCATAGACACAAACCACCGGACCAAACACCTCGTGCTGTGAGACTTTCGATTCGGAATCAGGATTCAGCAGAACCGTTGGCTGATAACAGGTATTGGAAATCCGTTTGCCCCCGCACATTATTTTCGCGCCTTGGGCAACCGCTTCGTTTACCCATTGCTCTACTCGATCGACCTCGTAAGTCTGAATCAGCGGGCCAACTTCCGTTTTCGGATCCATAGGATCTCCAACAAGCAAAGCATTGGCTTTTTCGACCAGTTGAGCGGTAAATTCTTCGATGATATTTTCGTGAACGTATACCCGCTGAACGGATACACAGACCTGACCGGCATGATAGAATCCCCCTTTCGCCAGTGCAGGCACGGTTTGCGACAGATCGGCATCGGCCTCAACAATTACGGGTGCCGAACCGCCATGCTCCAGTGCACATCGGGTGCCCGGCGACAGCTTGGACCGCATACTCCATCCCACCTCGGCCGAACCGATAAATGAAAGGTAGTTGATCCGTGAATCTTTCAGCATATTTTCAGCATTTTGGCGATTGCAAACAACCACCTCAGCCCAATCTTCGGGCAATCCGGCTTCTTTCATAATTTTTATCAACTCGATTGCCGACAGCGGCGTTGATGTTGCCGGCTTGATGATAACAGGTGTGCCAACGGCAAAGGCCGGAATTATTTGATGCACCGCCAGATTTAGCGGATGATTAAAAGCGCTTATGCTGAGAACCACGCCAATTGGCTCGCGCAGGGTAAATGCCCATCGGTTTACGGAAGCGGCTGTGGTTCCCATGGGAATCTGCTCTCCTTTTAACTGACCGATGTGCTCGATGGCCAACTGCACGCCGTTAATTGCACGAAGCACTTCCACCTTACTGTCCTGATAGGGTTTTCCGCCTTCGGAAGCAGCAATTTTGGTCAGTTCTTCGACCCGCGACTGCATAATGGCTTTTGTTTTTTCGAGTATGGCAATGCGCTCGTAGGGTTTCAGCCAGCGGGACCGGTCCTGAAACAAGGCATGGGCTTTGGCCAGTTTTTCTTCCACCTGATGCTCATCGAGCAAAGGAATTTCCTGAATTAAACGGCCGTCGAACGGGGAATTTACTTTTATAGTGTTCATTGTATCAGCTTATTTATTTTGATTCTACAAAGTACAGATTTTCACATAAAGTTCCTCATTCAAAACCTTATGTTTTTCTCGATAACGAAATGAGCACAATACAATTTCCTAATATCCAATCAACTAATTAAGGACTAATTAAAACAGACGGAAAAGCTTTTAAATTGTTTTTACCGATACTTAAAAAGAAGACAACAAACATGTACATTTGCAACTCGAAAATTTTCACCGGAACAAAGCCTCATCATGGAAAACTTAAATAAAAATCTTAAACATTTACGCTTACGCAAAAGATTGTCTCAAGGCAGATTATCGAACCGAATTGGTATTGGAGCCTCATCAATCAGTGCGTATGAGAAAAAACGAAGCATCCCCAAAATTACCACATTGATGAAATACTCAAAATTCTTCAAACGTAATTTAGACGAATTGGTGAATGGGGATATCAGCAAATTGGATCAGGAGAAAACGCAGGATACCAAAGGAAACAAACTAAGAGTTTTGCCCATTTTAGTAGATGCACAAAATGAAGAAATGATCAGTTTGGTTCCTGTAAAAGCGGCGGCAGGTTACCTTAACGGATATTCCGATGCTGAATTTATCAGCGAATTGCCCAATTTCAGAATGCCATTTGCCGAGCTATCGGAAAATAAAACCTATCGTGCTTTTCAGATTGAAGGAAACAGCATGCTGCCAATTCCTTCGGGTGCATACATAATTTGTGAATACGTTCAGGATTGGGAACTGATAAAAGACAACAGCAGCTGCATTGTATTGACTACCGACGATGGAATAGTATATAAAAGAGTGAAAAAAGATTTTCAAAACAATCAATTCCTGCTTAATTCTGACAACCCGGAATATTTATCTTTTGAAGTAAGTCTAAATCAAGTATTGGAGGTATGGAAATCTTTAGGATTTGTGAGTTTTAATTTGCCAACTGCGCCAGAAACGAATAACAAGTAAGACAAAACAATAATCATCAGATATAATTCCTGATAACGAATTGCTTCATCCATTTTTTTTCTACTTTTAGCTCCGTAAAATCATTCTAAATAAATTAGTTTAATTCAACAAGAACAATGAGTCTAAAGGAGATTTCAATCAATTATAAAGGTATTTTGTACGCCATGATCACTGCACTTTTATGGGGTTTCCTCCCAATTTTCTTAAAAGTCAGCCTGAAAGATTTGGATCCGATTTCCATAGTATGGTTTCGTTTTACTTTTGCCTTTTCTATTCTGTTTCTCTACTTTTTACTAACGGATAAAAAGCAACTGAAAATTATTAAACGGCCACCGCTTTTCCTGGTAATTGCCGCACTTGCTTTAGGCGTAAATTACATGGGATTTATGCAGGGAATTAATTACACCAGTCCGAGTAACGCACAAATTACAATGCAAACCGGTCCTATTTTATTGGCCTTGGTTGGTATTTTCTTTTTTAAAGAGAAAGTAAACAGCAAACAATTGCTTGGATTTGGAATTGCAGGATTGGGTTTATTTCTCTTTTACAGAAATCAGCTGCAAGCCTTTATACAAGATACCGAAGCATTCAACACCGGATTTTTCTGGATTGAATTAGGAGCGGTAATGTGGGTTTTGTATGCTTCTTTGCAAAAAAAGCTCGTACAAAAACACCCGGCGCAACTGTTAAATATGGTGCTTTACGGAATACCGGCTATTCTCTACGCTCCTTTTGTTAATTTTACAGCATTCTCGAATCTTGATTTTTCCTCTTGGATGATCGTGATTTTTCTGGGCATGAATACTCTTGTGGCCTATGGTTGTCTGGCATTGGCATTTAAATATACCGAAGCCTATAAAGTAAGTATAATTGTAACCGTAAACCCAATTATCACACTGCTTAGCATGGCTGTTTTGTCCTCTATGAATGTACAATGGATAAAAACAGACAGTTTAAGTATTTACTCAATGCTTGGTGCTGTATTAGTGATTGGCGGCGCAATTACAGCAGTTCTTTTCTCAAGGAAAAACAAAATTTAACAGATAAGCAAATACATCGTTTTCAACAAAATACCAATTGCTAAAAACGATGTATTCAATCATGTCTTATCGCGTTTAGTATTTGAACTACCCCAAATCCCTGAAAGCCCGATATAGATTTTAACAGGATATTATTGGAATGAATCAGGAAAATTACAAACCTGCTTTATTTCTCCATCTTTTTCACGAATCCATGTATCAAATGTTCGTTTACCTTCTTTCAATACAATAACCCGGCCCCCCTGCTTTAAGTCACCATAGGAATTTCCCGCACCTGAAGCCCGGCCATATGCAAGAGCCATATTATAATATGACGCGACATAATCGTTCACGTGATCGTGCCCAACAAAAGTTCCCATAACATCGCCTTGCTCTACCATTGCACCAAACATTCCACTATTAATTTTCGAGCAGCACTCTACCTCTTTTCTTGTTCCAAATGCTTTACCATTACACCAGGCATCAGTATACTCCGGCAAGGGTATATGAAAGAATGCTAAGGCAGGAATCGTATCCTTATTTTCATCAATAAACTTCTGACTTTGCTCTTTGTACCAAACCACCTGCTCGGTTGAAAACCAACCATACCCATCTACTCTTGGTTTTATAGTACTGTAATCCTGTGAATCTAAAAAATAAAGTATCGCCTTACTATCAGAGTTGGTATTGCTTTTTACTTCGCACAAAAAATTTGTACCCTTTAAATTATCTGTGGATTGGTTAATGCAAAAATCAAGACCATCCAAAATAGATGCAACATTATTTCTAGGCATTTTATTCTCAGAATCATGATTTCCAAGCGTTACAGCCCAATGTAGCTTGTGCCTTTTAAAGAATTCCCCGAATATTTCATAACAAGGTTTAGGATTGTCACTATTTGTTACTACATCGCCGGTAAACACGACTAAATCCGGATTTTCTTCCTGAACCAAAGTCGCGAGCAAATCCATAACATGCTGCTGGTTATTTTTACCAGCCACAACATGTGTGTCGGTAAGTTGTAATATTTTAAATTCCCCATTCCTGTTAAACTTAAACTCAACAGATTGAGAGAAAGACATCTGTGTGATCAAAAAACTGAACAATAATATGCTTATTTTTTTCATTACTTACTATATATTTAAACTTAATAAAAGTAATTCCCCACCCCTTATCCCTGCAAACAAGAGGTGAGGAAAATAAATTACTTACAAAATAACTTAATTGCCTTATTTCAAATACCAGGGAATTTCGCGGATATCGTCCTTGCCAGCAAACTGGCGGGTTACCGCTTCAGTTACATTTGTTTTGTTGTAATCATACTCTGTTTGAGGATACATCCAACGGTTAGGTATTGTTACCCCCGGAGCTGTTTCAAAATTTGGATAACCTGTTCGGCGTTGCTCAAAAAACGGAGTTTTACCAGCCTGAAAATAAGTCTGAAGATACTTTTGTGTGATAACATACGATATCTTCATATCTACCGATGGAGCCTGATCCAAATCAACTAAAGAATTCAACAGATATTGATCACATACTTCGGAACTTAAATACGAACTATAGCTTTTTGTTGATGCCTGACCCGCAAAAAATGAAAAAGATGCTTTAATTCCTTTGTTGTATTCTGCCACAGCATCTCCGCTAATCCAACCTCTCAAAATTGCTTCAGCAATAATAAACTGTTGTTCAGGATATCCTAATAACATCATTGATTCGCATACCGGATCGTCGTAATAACGTGAATTAGGTTTGGAGATATTTCCTGCCACTGCTTTTGCGTTTACAAGACTATATTGTACTGTTGGATTTCCTCCTTCGTAGGATGTAAAATCAGTAACAGCTTTACCTGCTTTAAGAGCATTTGGTGTTTGAGTGCAATACACAAACAAACGGGGATCTTCCCGGTCAATTAATTTTTGAACAAAGGTTGAATCCATATACAATCCAGATCCAAAACTACTTGAATTAAAATTCAGGTATCTGCTTCCCGATTGATCTAAAAAATTTATCCGTGTACTTTCACTTATATCATTCATTATAGCTTTACCAGTATAAATGTCTGCAAAACGTGATGCAACAGTTTTTCCTCCAATAGTCGGTTTGTGAGATAAGGTCATCAAAACTTTTAAGCGAAAGGCATTTACTAATTTTTGCCATTTTGGCAACGAACCATCATTCAAAATATCTCCGGTAATAATCTCACTATTTCCTTCCAACAAAGTATCAGCTTCTTTCAATAGATTTAAAATTCCAACAAAAACATCCTCCTGTGTATCGTATTTTGCGGTATATATTTCGTTGGTCTCCCCTTGCAAAGACTCAGAAAAAGGGATATCTCCATACTTAATGGTTAAATTATAGAAATACCATGCCTTAAAAAATTTTGCAAATGCCAAATAAGCATCCGAGTTTACACGTACAGATTCTTCTTCCAGTTTCTGTATGTTCCTTAAATTATCATAAGAGTTAAAGTCCCCTCTTGTCCAGTTGTAAAACTGTTCAGAGCTTTCTCCATCAGTAGCTACAAGCATTCGCGATTCGTATTGATAATTATCAAATTCGCTAAATACATCCCAACATGCAGTAGTTAGCAAAAGCTGAGGTGAAGTTTCGGTTGGTTTATTCGGATCCTTATTAAGCTCCTCAAAATCAGTACATGAAATAGCTGCTGCAGCTAATAATATACAAGTACATATTCTAACAATCATTTTCATTTTTATTATCTTTTTGGACACTTTGGATGTTTATTAAAAAGTGAATTTTGTTGTTACACCAATGTAACGTGCTGATGGATCCTGTAAATCGTCGTCGTTCCCAGTTGTGAAATCAGGATCGACAAGCGGAATATTTTTAAGGATTGCCACATTGTTTGCAAACAAAGTAATAGTAGCCCCATTCAACAGCCTCACCTTATTGTTATTATCAAAATTATAAGTAAGAGCAACCTTACGAAGTTTCACATAGGAACGATCAAAAACATTGGCAAATTTCTTGTTTTCATCCTCAGTTACATTTGCACGGTATGGATAGTTTTGGCACCAGGTTTGCCAGCTGACAGCAGTTGTGTTTTCTACGATATCTCCATTAGCAAGAACGTTAACACCTTTAGGAACATACACGGCTTTCCCGGCTGCATACTCAGCATCTCTGCCTGTTGTAGATTCAGGATGACGTCCTCCCCACCATAATTTCTGAATGGTTTTGGATGCCATTACACCACCAATTACTCCATCAAAATCGACATTAAGAGTAAATTTTTTGTAGTTAAATGTATTCTGAAATCCGAAACGGGCATTAGGATCTGTATGCCCCAAATATCCTTTTTCACTGTCTTTTATAGTCAATCCGGTGTTGGGATCAATAATCAATCGCCCGTCATCGGTTTTTTGCCATTGCGTTCCCCACATATCATCGGCTCTGTCACCAACACGCAGATTGTTAAATTTCTCTTCTCCTCCGTAAATTTTTGTAAGTGTTTTTTTATTAAAGCTCCAATTGGTTCTTACATTCCATTTAAAAGCCTTGTTAATTAATTTAGCAGAAAGCGCAAGCTCCAAACCTTTAGTCTCATACTCATTGCCATTTACATAACGACTGGAAAATCCGGAAGCCTTGGATAAAGGAAGTTTTATAATCTGATTTTCATCAACAACTTTATAATAAGTTCCTTCAAGTCCCAAACGATTTTTGAAAAATGAAGTTGACAAACCAAACTCTGTTGAGGTCGATTTCTCCGGTTTAATATTGGAATTCACAATTCCTGCCGGATAGCTAATTTTAGGATTCGTCCCAAACGTCCCGTTATTGGAATAGGTTGACTCTATCTGATAAGGATCCAAATCACTGGATACCTGTGCCCATGAACCATATACTTTAAGATAATCTACCTGTTTTGGCATTGAAATATAATCGGAAACCATAGTACTCAAAGCAACTGATGGATAAAAATAAGAGTTGTTTTGAGTAGGCATGGTAGACGACTTGTCGTTACGACCTGTTAATGTTAAAAACCACGATTTAAAAAGATCCAAAGTTGCAGTGGCATATACACTCGATGTCGCTTTTTCTTCTAAATTATTTGTAGCCGTTACAGGTCCCTGAGAATTCCCCATATTGTAAATTCCCGGTACAATTAATCCATCCGTAGCCGCATATTCCTGCTGATATTTTCTGTAAAAATAAGAAGCTCCTCCATTCACTGTTAAGTTAAGATCATCGGAGATATTGGCGGTATAAGTAAGCAATACATCGGTATCGAAATTAGTCTGCTCGCTATTCCAGGTCTTGTAATCACCCTCACGGGAATCGCCGTAATTCATATACGATTTAGGACTTTGCATGTTCTCAAACAAATCCTTAATTCGAACAGCGCCCCGCCCTTGTATTGAAAGATTTGGAAGAATATCCCAACGCAGTTTCACCTGACTCGCTATCACATTTCTATCGTGAGCCTGCTTTAATTCGCTGGAAGCAAAATATGGATTATTGTACCACGCATAATTGTAATTTGCCTGCTGATATCCTTCTTGTCCCGGTATCCAAAAATGGTTTTTTAAAGCCTCTCCATCCACATCGTCACTCATCCAGACTAAAACTGTGTACATGTGATTTTTAGGTCCGTATCCGTATCGTGGATAATTTGGAGAATATACCTTAGAATAAGACAAACCACCTTCCAGTGTAAGATCTTCTGTCAATTTATAACTTCCATTAAAATTTAAACCACCGCTGTTAACACGGGAACTGGGAACCTGACCTTTCTGATAAGCATACTTACCGGTCATCATAAATTGCCCGCGGTCTGTTTTCATACTGATCGACATATCGGTATTCGAAATAATTCCGGTACTCAAAAAGTTCTTTAAATTGTTATGCTGAATCCATGGAGTTGGTACTCTCTCATAACGTGACCGATCATCGTATTTGGTGTTTTTAACCCCGCCATACCATTCAATTGTTTCTCCGGTAACTTTATCGCGTATCGGACTGTTCCATTGAGCAATCATTTTTCCCGATTCAAATTTAGGTCCCCAGGTCATATCTCCATCAGAGATACCACCATCAGCTCCATCCCAAAATTCATATTGTCCGTTAGAGCCACTGCCGTACTCATGCTGCGGATCAGGAAAAGCAGCATATCCGGCTGACACCATCAAAGTTGTTGAAACTGTTGCTTGCAATTCTTTTGATGTCCCCTTTTTTGAAGTCAACAAAATAGCTCCATTCTTACCTCTACTCCCATAAAGAGCAGAAGCCGAAGTTCCTTTCAATACATTTATACTTTCAATATTTTCAGTGGGGATATCAAAAAAATCGGTCTCAACCGGAATTCCATCCAATACAATCAGAGGTTTTTTACCCCGAAGCTGAAAATCAGGAGATTGAAAAACACCTGTTGGATTGGTTACCGTTAATCCTGCAACCTGCCCGGTTAAAGCACCTCCTAAATTCAAACTTTTCGCCTGAACAATTACGTCATCAACAATTTTTTCTGTAGCATATCCGATTTTTTTCTTTTGCTGTTTAATACCTATTGCTGTAGCTACAACCTCATTCAATTGCTGCACATCTTCGCCAAGCACTACATTAATCAGCGTACGTCCGTTAACAGGCTCTTCTTTCGAAGCAAATCCCATAAACGAAAATACCAGAACATCATCCGATTTTGCTTCGATGCTGTATTCACCATCAAGAGAAGTAACCGTTCCCTTTACTGTCCCTTTCAGCACAACATTAACTCCTGGCAGAGAATTTCCCTGCTGATCGTTAACCCGACCCGACAATTTTATCTGAGCATTTACGATCAGTACATTCGTAAAAATCAGAAGTAGTAAAGTAATTTTTTTCATTTCGATTAAATGTCAAATTAGATATTGATTAATACAATTTTATTATAAAGAGCAATCTCTTCTTTTTTGCTTTTCTTTTCCTTTAGTTGTTTTTCAAGCCATTCACTATCTTCACTTATAGCAGCAATTCCAATTTTTAGTATCTGCTTTATTTGCTGACTTGCACCCGACATAGAGCAAGTCTCCTTTTTTAATTCTTTTCTCAGGTAATTTTCAATTCCCTTTATACTTTTATAAATTCGGGGTTTTCTTATCCTCAAAACCACATTAGGATCTCCAGCTACCGGCTGTTCCTCATACATATAAACACTCTCGAACAGTGCATAATACTGAGCAATTTCTGTTCCCCATGTACTCTCCACAGACGCCCTTACCGGCAAGGAAAGTTTCTCCTCATCAGGACTGTAATAAGTAAAAGTAAATCGTTCGTCGGGGGTTGTTTCTGAAAAATCATTCCCGTGTTTATTTGATGCCGGCCATACCGTTCCATCATCAGAATTTAAACTGGCAACTTCTTGTGCACGTAATCCTGACACAACTAACACTAAGGCTAAAATTAAGGTGGTTCTAATTTCCATATCGTCATATGTATTTGTGAATATTCAAGCTTTTTATCTGACTCAAAGTACACGAACACATATCACCTAATGATAAGTTTAGAGTAAACTTTATTTTAAATATTGAAATGTATCTATATGAAAAACAGAAGGGAAGTGAAAAGTCTATTCCGCATGAAACCACCAGGAGACGTAGGGCACAAGCATCTTACAATCAAAACATTAACTTCTACAATTATTTTCAGAAGGAAGTAATACATCATGGTTTTCCGATGAAAACCATGGGTATGAAGAACAAGTAAAGGTTAATTTAAAATGAAATTAAATTTTATTGAAATCTTATTGAAATAATGACAAGAAAGCAAGCAATGTATTTCGACGGAAAACATTCAGTTATTTGCTGGTGGAGATCAACTCGCTCTCAAATGAATAAAACAGACAGCATGCAAAGCATAGAGCTGTGTTTGCAACTGGTGGTGCAATTGCAGCAGTTTTCTTATCGAGGAAAAATAAAAAAAGCTCTGAGTTAAAGCAATCTGCCAATTAATAATCAGAAATAAGAACCCAGATTAGAGCTAAACTAACCTAATGCATAGTTTCTCTCTTGTATTTATGATTTAACCTCGTGTAATCCTGTATTTCTTTTCGTACATTATTATTTACTCATTATACATACTAATTTTCTAACGATACATATAGTATTTAGCCAGATACATACTTAATTTACAATCCGATTTTCTGATTTTACCACTGGTATTTACTTAAAGAGCTACTGCTATAAATAAATTAACACCTGAAATACCGAAAATAACTATTAGAACATTTAATTTTCAAAAATATGTAAGAGGATAATAATTTACAATCAAATTTTTACTCCGTAATTAGTAGTAAATACCAACAAAATATACAGTTTAATTCCATTAATAGATTGACATTCTGTATTTCTTATTGTAACTTTCTTCTTTTGTAAATCTAACTGCATCAATACCCCTTGGTATTGCCACCAAAAACAGCATAAAACAAGATGACTAAAAAGAAATATGAAATGCCCGTGAACCTTAACGATATAATCGTTAATCGAATGAAAGAGAAATACATTAGCAATACAGAGTTGGCCCGCCTGTTGCAAATGCATCACTCGTCGGTGCTCTTTATGCTCAAAAATCCAGGCATGCAAATTCGACGCTTATGGACTATTTGCGAGGCTATCGATTTTAATGTATTCCGCTATTTAGCCAACGAAATTGGAATCGAAAACCCCGTTGATTCGGGCATTACATTGCGCGACGCTGAAATTGAAAACTTGAAAAAGGAGATTGAAGATTTAAAAAAAGAACGTGATTTACTAAAGGAAGTGATTGGCCTGAGGGGCAGGTAATTGTTGTTTAAACGCTCCTTTCGGGGCGTAATATCGGTTTTTAATTTGCAGGAGCCATTTTGCGCTTCACTTCTTACAGCTGACAAATTAGATATCGGCATTAGACTGCTTTTTTTCGCCCGCCATGGCTCACTCATTATTCAAAATGGCATGACACAAATACCCCGATTCAATTAGTCTGTATGCGGTTCAATGTGAATTGTTGATACGTAACCATATTTTTCGAGAATGGCTTCTTCCAGTACTGTTGCAATATCGTGAGCCGTTTTTATAGCCATATCTTGCGGAAGCAAAATATGAAAGGTTAATTCTGTATGATCCCCATAAACATGGAGGTGAAAATGGTGAGGTTCCAAATTACCCGGACTAACTTCTTCAATGGTCATTTTTAATTCCTGAATGATTGTATCGGAAGGACTCTCTCCCAATAAGGAATGAATAGAATCGCTGATAATTTCATAAGCTGCATGTCCAATTAGTATAGCAACTATCATTCCCAAAGCTCCATCGACCCACCAAAAATAAGGACCCAAGAATATCCCAACCAAAATAACCAAAGAAGATATTGCATCGCTGCGGTGATGCCAGGCATCAGCTTTTAACACTTTTGAATTGGTTTTTTTTGCTCCGTAATAAGCAAATTGAGCCAACAATTCCTTTGCTGCAATTGACACTATCATAACTACAATAGCAATGCTCCCAAATTGTGATGACTCCCGGCTTTGCAACGTATTATAGGATTCAATGATAAAATCAAAGGCAACTAATAACAGCAGTATTCCAATAATAAAAGCACTAATTAAATCAGCTCGCCCGTGACCAAAGGGATGATCCTCATCGGCAGGTTTCTTTGATATCTTAGCGCCAACAATCACAATTACAGAACTTAAACTATCGGACAGAGTATGCCAGGCATCAGCAATAATAGCTATGGAACCTGTAGCCAAACCAGCCCAGTATTTTAACCCGAAAAGCAATATATTCCCTATTATAGAAAGCCAGCCTTCTACTGAGGCCCAATTCGATTTATCTAATTTAAACTTGGAATTTTTCAATTTGTAATAATCTTTAATTGCGACATATAAACTATGAGTCAATGCTATTATTGTATCATATTAAACTAATTTTTCATCAACCGAGAGTAGTTTTGAAGAAGCCAACTTCGTTTTATTTTTCTTATCGATGTAAAAATCAATTCTTCCCACTGCAATTCCTGCCCATCCAACTTGATTGACAAGAACCTCTTCACCCTCCAAATTCAGAATCCGTTCCGGAGTTTCCAATAAGGTATGTGTATGTCCTCCTACGATTAAATCAACACCTCTGGTTTTTTTGGCTAAATTAACATCACAATCAAAACCTAAATCATTCCTTAATCCCAAATGTGAAAGACAGATAACCAAATCACATGCATTTTCATCCTTTAAAATACGAACCATTTTCTCGGTAACATCAACAGGATCGGCGTAGGAAATAGAACCTCTGTTTTTGGGCTCCACAAAACCGTCTAAATTAACACCCAGCCCAAAAACACCAATCCTCAAATCTCCTTTATCAAATATTTTATAAGCTGGGATTTTACCATCCAATTCAGTTTCAGAAAATTCATAGTTCGCATTTAGCAATGGGAAATTAAGATATTTCAACTGACTTGCAAGTCCTTCAATGCCATTATCAAACTCATGGTTCCCAATAGTTCCGGCATCATAACCCATTTTCGACATTAATTTAAATTCAGCTTCCCCCTTAAAGAAATTAAAATAAGGTGTGCCTTGAAACACATCTCCTGCATCCAGCAACAAAACCAATTCTTCTTCTTTTCTGATTTTTTGAACCAAGGCATGAATTCTTGCAAAACCTCCCAAACCACCAAATTCAGGATCTCCCTTTGGAAAGGGTTCAATACGGCTGTGCAAATCGTTGGTATGAAGCACCGTAATTTTCCGCAATTCTTTTTTAGCCGCTGAAGCACTTTTTGGAAGAATACCTGTTCCTAAAAACAAACCCGCTACACCGATATTTTTCAAAAAATCCCGTCTATTCCACATGGTAAATCCTCCCGTCTAATTCTGCCGAAATATGTTTCCCGTTTTTGTAATCACGACTAATGTATTTGATCATTTCGGATCGTAATTTTTTATGCAAATGTCTGAACGTTTCCCTACTTTCAAAAGCAGACAAACCGCCACCACCATTCACCAAATAATCTATTGATATAATGTGATATGTTTTTCCCAAATCAACTGACGTTCCATTAACAAGAACATCAACCGCTTGCTTATCCTTAATTCCCATTTTCACACCGCTAATACCTTCACCATTAAACCCGGCAACCTGATGCAAGAGTTTCATTAAATCGTACCCTTTCATTCCAACAATCACCAATTTATTTTTAAAAGGCAGCATTTCAAACATTCTACCCGTTGTTATTTCGCCTTTTGGCATGCCTGTGCGAATTCCCCCTTGATTCATTATTGCCAAATCAACAGAGTGAGATAATTGATTTTCCACACAAAATTCTTTCCCAATAGCAAGCATTGCATCAGCAATATAATCAGACAATTTACTCTCCGGCTTGCCGACAATCATTTCTTCATCAGAAACAGAAATAATCGCATTCATTTCCCCGTCGAGCTGAGATTTATAGCTTTCGATAACATGCACAAAAGCAGTATCCTTTTGCGAATCAGAATCCATAACTGAATCAATCCTGTAATTAGATTGATTAGCCGGTCTATTGATTTTATTAGTCACCGAACAGGCTGCAACAGCCAGCAGTAAGAGCAATATTCTCAATGATTTAAATAGTTGTAATTTCATATGCGTTCAATAAAATACACCCTTGCCATTTTTTAAGCGAATGTAAAACTATAAAAATACCTTGATTTCTATATTATAGAAATCTGAATTATTCAAAAATCTAAGGTTAATTGCTGAGGTTCAGAAAAATTGATTTGATTGGAAACAGTTAAACCCAGCAACCGAATGCTTTCCTTCAATTCAATTTGGTTTAACAATTCGTTTGCCAGATTAAGAATTTGATCCACCCGATTCAATTCCTGCAGAATGGTTTTACTTCTTGTTACCTGTTCAAAGTTGCTGTATTTCACTTTTAAACTTAAAGTCCTTCCTCTAAAACCACTCTTCTTTAATCGTCGCAGCAGATCTTCTGCAGTTGCAATCATGTCTTTTCTGATCAAATCTTTATTCGATAAATCCGTATAAAATGTATGCTCAGTACTTACCGATTTACGAACCCGGTTGGGATTCACCGGACGGTTATCAATCCCTTGTGCTATTTGAAAGTAGTAAACTCCGGCTTTCCCAAACACACGGGTCAATTCAGCAAGACTTCTCTCCTTCAAATCTTTCCCCCTGAATATTCCCAACTGATGCATTTTATCTGCCGTAACCTTTCCAACTCCAAAAAATTTATCAATTGATAACTGCTCAATAAACTGCTCAACATCTTTGGGAGGAATAACAAATAAACCATCAGGTTTTTGATAATCAGAAGCAATTTTAGCCAAAAACTTATTTACTGATATTCCTGCCGAAGCCGTTAAACCAGTCACCTCCTTAATCCTTTCTTTAATCTCTTTGGCAATCAAACTCGCAGAAGGCAAATTTTTCTTATTATGGGTAACATCTAAAAAAGCTTCGTCAATGGAAAGAGGCTCTACCAAATCGGTAAATTCATAAAAAACACTCATGATTTGCTTCGAAATTTCTTTGTATCGGTCATGCCTTCCCTTCACAAAAATTAAATTAGGGCATCTCCTTTTCGCAATAGAAGAAGGCATTGCAGAACGCACACCAAATTTTCTCGCTTCGTAACTTGCTGCAGCAACAACTCCTCTTTCTCCGGATCCCCCAACCGCAATTGGTTTGTTTCGAAGCTCGGGATTATCTTTCTGCTCTACCGAAGCAAAAAAAGCATCCATATCAACGTGAATTATTTTGCGATTTTCCTCTCCCATTTTCCATTCAAATATCCAGAAACAATTTAAAAAATTATCACTTCAATTTTTGTAATTTTACACGCCTTAAAAAAGCGAAAAATTCCTATTCCTTATTCAACACATTGCGAAAATAGGGAATAAATACAACCAAACCTGTTCTCGTAAGAACCAAAATAAGTAAAGTGAACCAAATTAAAGATCTTACCAGAGGAAAAATTTTTCCTCAAATTATAAAACTGGCTATTCCAATAATTGCCACCTCATTTGTGCAAATGGCATACAATATGACGGATATGGCGTGGTTGGGACAAGTTGGAAGCGAAACAGTAAGTGCTGTTGGAATGGCACTTTATCTGGTTTGGTTTGGTTCATCGCTCCTCTTTATAACCAAAATTGGTGCTGAAGTAGGAATTTCACAAGCAATTGGAAGTAAAAATATTGAACGGGCTCAATCATTTGCAAAAAACGCGTTCAGTTTATCTTTTATTATCTCCATTGCATTTGCCTTAAGCGTATGGATATTTGCTGACCCAATTGTAGACCTTTTTAATATTAAAAGTGAATTTGTAAACGGAACGGCCTTAAAATACCTTCGGATAATTGCCGTTGGAATGCCATTTACCTATTCCAACATCACCATGGCTGGAATTTATAACGGAGTTGGCAATACAAAAACCTCATTTTGGATCAATGCCACCGGATTGATTATAAATATGATACTGGATCCAATTCTTATTTTTGGTTGGGGAAGTATTCCAGGTATGGGTGCAGAAGGAGCAGGAATCGCTACTGTAATTTCTCAGGTAAGTGTATTTCTACTATTTATTTACTACCTGTATATCAAGCAGAATCCTTTACAAATCAAAAACTATTTAGGGAAAATTCAAAAAGAATTCTTTCTCCCAATCCTAAAGATTGGAGGTCCTGTTGCCCTCCAATCAGCTTGGTTTGCCTTTATCGCGATGATTTTAGCAAGGGTGATTAACAATATTTCTCACGGAAATCCCATTCCTTTTTCAGTTCAATCCATTGGATCACAAATAGAAGCCCTTTCGTGGATGACCGCCTCGGGCTTCTCTACTGCATTGGGCACATTCACAGGCCAGAATTATGGAGCAAATAAATGGAGACGAATTCAAAAAGGTTTCTTCATTACCTTAGGCATCGCAGGTTTTATAGGATTCATTAGTACCTTGCTCTTCCTTTTTGCAGGCGATCATATTTTCGGATTGTTTATTAACAACAGTGAGAATAATGTGGTGAAAATGGGCATGGTTTACCTATTTATTCTTGGTATTTCACAAGTATTTATGTGTGTTGAAATTACAGCAACAGGAGCCTTTAACGGAATTGGACGGGCAGTTCCTCCTGCAATAGTTGGAATTATTGGAAACTTGATGCGAATTCCTTTTGCCTATTTATTGAGCTACACTTTAGTTGATTACTTACCTGAATTTCAGAACTGGATATCTTCTGAAGCAGTTTCGGCAACAGGTGTTTGGTGGGGATTAACCATTAGCAGCATATTGAAAGGAAGTATTTTATTTTTGTGGTTCCTATTCTTGCTGAACAGACATCCCGAAAACTTGTCTCCAATTCCTTTAAAACGTTTATGGATTAGAATAATCCCAAACAGATTACGCCAATCCTCTACAATCAATAATCCAATAAAGAATGAAGAATTTAAAAAGAGAGCTTAAAATAACTGAAGATGGTTCTCATACCCTCTTTGTTCCTGAATTAAATGAGCATTACCATTCTACTCATGGTGCCATTCAGGAAGCGATGCATGTGTATTTAAATGCAGGATTCAATTTTTGTAAGCAAGATCCAATTCACATTTTAGAAATTGGTTTTGGAACAGGACTAAACTGCTTCCTCACCCTCATTGAAGCTGAAAAACAAAACAGAACCGTTATTTATCATTCAATAGAATTGTATCCGGTAAAAGAAGAACACATTCAAAACTTGAATTACACCGATCAAATAGAAGGTTCCGACAAAGATCTTTTTTTCAAATTGCATCAGGCAGCGTGGAATCAAGACGTTGAAATCACGAAAACATTCACCCTAAATAAACTGCAGGGCGATCTCAGGAAATTTATTTTTCCTGCCATTTATGACCTTATTTATTTTGATGCATTTGCACCTGATATTCAGCCCGATTTATGGACTCAGGATATTTTTGAAAAGCTGAACAATCACCTAAAAGAAGATGCCGTTTTAACAACCTACTCTACAAAAGGAATCATAAAACAAGCTCTTAGAGGTGCAGGATTTGAGGTAAAACGTCTGCCTGGCCCACCCGGGAAAAGACAGATGTTACGGGCACGGAAAACATGCATCAATACAAAACAGACAATTGAATGAAGATCTTTTTTTTTTGAAGGACGTTAAATGCAAAAAAAGGTTAATTACAAGTTGATTTTCGATATTCTGAGAGAAAAGTTTTACCTTAGACGATTCTTATGATCTTGCTGATCATAAATAAAATTGAATTATTATAATTAAATATACAATACCCGAATGAAGTACACAGAAGAACAAGATAAGGTAAGCTATTGCCTTGGATTAAGCATCGCAAGCAATTTAATAACTTCAGGAGTTAAAACAATTAGTGTTGATCCATTTATGGAAGCTTTGAATGCTGCTTTTAATGGAAAAATGCCGGAACTATCTCCGGAAGAGGCCAATGGTATTCTTCAGGAGTTTTTTGGAAAACTGCAAGAAGAACAAGCTGGAAAAGCAGTTGAAGCAGGAACAAAATTTTTAGAAGAGAACTCTAAAAAAGAAGGTGTTGTAAGTCTTGAAAGCGGACTGCAATACGAAATCATCACAGAAGGAAATGGAGACACACCAAAAGGAACTGATAGTGTTAAATGTCACTACCATGGAACTTTAATTGACGGAACAGTTTTCGATAGTTCTGTTAAGAGAGGTGAACCTGCTGTATTTCCGGTAAATGGAGTTATTAGAGGTTGGGTTGAAGCTCTTCAACTAATGCCTTTAGGTTCGAAATGGAAACTATATGTTCCTTCGGACTTAGCTTATGGTGCACAGGGTGCAGGAAACCTTATTGGCCCACACACAACTTTAATTTTCGAAGTTGAATTACTTGAAATCGTATAATTATATTAATAACCATAACAATCCAAAAAAAATGAAACTAAAAGTATTATCTATTGCACTGGGTCTTGGACTAATTACATTGGCTTCTTGTAATCAAAAAAGAAATAAAAGTGTTGCTCTAAACAACGAACTTGACTCTGTTAGTTATAGTTTAGGTGCTAGTTTTGGTACTAACCTTGAGCGTAACGGACTTACTAATTTGAACGAAGAAGTTCTTTTAGCTGCATTGTACGCTTCTCTTGACAAAGATTCATTGGTAATTGATCCTCAAAAAGGAAATGCTGTTATCAACAATTACATCAAAGGTCTTCAGGAAAAAATTGGTGCTGAAAACTTAGTTAAAGGTCAAAAATTCTTAGAGGAAAACAAATCAAAAGAAGGTGTCGTTGTTACTGAAAGTGGTCTGCAATACCGTATTATCAACGAAGGAGATGGTGCTAAACCTCTCGCTACTGATAAAGTTTCAGTTCACTACAAAGGAACAACTATTGACGGTAAAGAATTTGACTCTTCTTATAAAAGAAACGAACCAGCTACATTTGCTGCTAACCGTGTAATTAAAGGATGGACTGAAGCTTTACAGTTAATGCCTGTGGGTTCTAAATGGGAATTATTTATTCCTTCGAACCTTGCATACGGTCCACGTGCAATGGGAGCTGATATCAAAGCAAACGAAACTTTAATTTTCGAAGTTGAATTGTTGGATATTATAAAAGACGAAAAAAAGAACTAATTAATCATATTAATTAGTACAACTTATTAAAAACAATTACCCCTTTTGGAGTTTTCCAGAAGGGGTTATTTTTTCTTTTTTGACAAAGAATCTTTTTTTAGATTTGCATTCTTTTGCAACTGCAACTGCATTGTTGTAAATTTAAAATCTTGTTTTTAGAAGAATGGATTAATTACATCTAACTACACTCACAACGAGTGTCTTAACAAAAATCATCCTTCTATTTTATAAAAATAAGACTTTTACAAATGGAAACAATTACTTCTCAATGTTCTCGAGTAAGAGAATTAATGAGTCAGAATTTTCCTTTTGATACTAAAATTGAAATAATTTAAAACAAATAAAAATGACACACGCAGAGATTCATACCGAAAAAGGAGTTATGAAAGTGGAATTCTTTGAGAATGATGCTCCAAAAACTGTTGAAAATTTTGTTAACCTATCAGAATCTGGATTTTACGATGGCCTGACTTTTCACCGGGTTATTCCAAATTTTGTGATTCAAGGTGGTTGTCCCGATGGCACAGGTGCCGGCGGGCCTGGTTACTCAATCAATTGTGAATTGAATGGCGAAAATCAATATCACGACAGAGGTGTTTTATCGATGGCTCATGCCGGAAGAAATACTGGTGGATCGCAATTTTTCATTTGCCACGGCCGCGAAAATACTTCCCATTTAGATCGCCAGCATACTTGTTTCGGCAAAGTGGTTGAGGGATTAGAAGTTATTGATGCAATTCGTGCAGGTGATAGTATTGATAAAATTGTTATCGTAAAAGAATAATACAAAATATACAGAACATTATGAATTTTGAAATTAATGGTAAAATGATCGTGAAAGAGGAAACTCAATCAATCAGCGATCGTTTCAAAAAAAGAGAATTTGTTATTGAAGTTGAAAATGAAAGAAATTCTGAATGGAATGATTTTATTAAATTTCAACTAACACAGGATCGTTGCGATTTATTGGAAACAATTTCTTTGTACGAAGAAATTAAAGTTTCTTTTAATGTTCGTGGTCGTAAGTGGGAAAAAGATGGAAAAGTAAACTACTTTTCGAATCTTGAAGCTTGGAGAATTGAAAAAGTACAAGCTGGTGGTTCTCCTGTTCCTGAAATGCCTGAATTTAGAGCAGAGGATGTTCCTCCTGCACCAGAAGAAGATGATCTTCCTTTTTAAAAAATACAAAAACCGCACTTTTCAGTGCGGTTTTTTCAATTAAAAAAATCAAATATTACTGAAGTGTCGGTCAATACCGACTGTGTTTGCTCTCATATTAATGATGCAATAATTTATTAACAATTCTATCGAAAACCATTAATCCTCCAAAAGAAACAGCAACAATGTAAACCATTACCGGAAGTTTTATTAAACTATCAAATACTTTCGTTAAAACCTGATTAATTGGTTGTAATAATACAGCATCAAGCTGATGTAAAAATGGATTCTCAGCAGAACTAATTAAAGTTCTCACATCAGTCCCCAAAAGAATAAGTACAACAAATAAAATAAGTCCGCTTATCCAAATCCATTGATTCCTCGAAATCGGCTTCTTCATTTCAATTGGTTTTGCAAGCCAATCCTGCATTACCCTATCCATAACCTTATTCGTAAATTGATCTGAAGTCTCCTCCAACTCAACATTCTTCATCAGTTCTTTGATAAAATCATCTTTATAGATATCTTCTTTTTTGCTCATCGTAGTCTAATTTTATATTCTTTCGAATACCTATAATATCGTTTTTAATTCACCATGCAAAGCCAACTCCAACTGAGTATAAAGCTTTTTTCTTGCACGATGCAATTTCACCTTAACATTGGAAGCGCTTAAACCAGTAATAGAGCAAACCTCATCTACCGAATTTTCTTCCAGGTAAAACAGAGTAATCAGACACCTTTCATCAGCAGGTAACCTGTTTAATGCTTCGGAAAGGTATTTTTTCCTTTCTACGTTTCTTACTTCCTGCAAGGCTGATTGGGTGGATTTTACATTTACCGAACTTGTAAAATCATCATCAATAGAACTTACATCCAATTTTTTCTTTCTTAAACGCGATATTGCTGTATTGTAAATGATTCGATATATCCAGGTTGAAAATTTTGCATCTCCCTTATAGCTATCCAAGGCCTGATATGCTTTCAAAAATGCATCTTGAGCAATTTCTTCGGCATCTTCACGATTTCCCATTAATTGTAAGGCTACATTAAATGTCATCCTCTTGTATTTATCTACAAGAAAAGCATATGCCCCGGGATCTCCATCTTTAATCCTGGCTATATAATAACTATCCTTTTGAAACTTCATATACAAATTGTGCTTTCAATTTAGAAAAACAAAGTCATCAACTAAAAAGACATTGTTGCGTTGATTCACTTCTTTTTCCCTTTTAATTGAATCATCTACAACTTAGACGCAGAAAATCTAAAATCGGTTACAGCTTATTCCATAATTTCAATCTTTTTTTTTCAATTCATTAATAGCAAGTTAAGACAATGATTTTTATTGAAATAATTGTGAGCGTTAAAAAAATCTTAAAATATTTGTAACCTGTTTGAAAGAGGTGGCGTCATAAAGTTGAATGCAAAAATCAAGCTTTGGTTTTCGTTCACAATCAATAAAATAATAACAGTTTAATCTTAAAACTTAAATCATGGATATAACAGGAGTAGTAGCAATCATTTCATCATTCGGAATCATTCCTTTGATCATATTTTTAGTTCATCGTCACAAAGAAAGAAAGGCGTTAATTGAAAAAGGTATGGATATGAGCCTTTTAGTTGGAGACAAAAAGTGCAGTACTTTAGAAAGTTTAAAATACGGTGTTCTTTTAATTGGTCTCGCAATTGGAATTCTAATAGGAAACATTTTAGATGCTTACACAGGTTTAAATGAAGAAGTGTCTTACTTTTCAATGATCTTTTTATTTGGTGGACTTGCACTATTAGTATTCTACGGATTAGCGAAAAAACAAGAGGCTGAGAAATAAACCAAGCCTTCTACAAAAAATGCGTTCCAAACTGGAACGCATTTTTTTATTTTCTCATTATAGATCTTAATAGCAATTATTTTCCGATATGAAATAGAATCACCTGTTCTACAGCTTTCTCACACACCGGGCAGAAATGTTTCATTTTATTCGATTTCATTTTGCAATCCTGCATCGGCGAATAAATTCCCTTAGCCATATAACCACCGCCTTCAAATACACCTAAACTATCAACGAACTCGGGAGTTCTTGGCGTAGGAATAGGAATCGAATCATCCAACATACTTTTCCATTTACAATCAAAATCAACAAGAGTGGTAATATTTGGCTCCCAAGGTTCAATTTCCAGATTATAAAAATCTTCGTATGCCACTTCCGATGAATAATACTCATCTCCCAAACCGGCAAACCCATGACCAAATTCATGACTCGACACCTCGTAGGACAATACATTATCAGCCGAACAACTCGAATAATAGTTGTAGAATCCACCTCCACCGTATTTATCGGTATTAATCAGCACAAATATCTGATCGTAAGGAACATTTGCAGAAATATCATGTATCGATTTAATATCAAAAGTTGTTAGGTAACGATCAACATCGAACGTATAAAAAGTAGTATTTACAGCAGTGTTTTTATAGATATTTTCACCCGGAATATCAGTTCCTGAATCTTCGGAAACGGCTTCTAAAGCGTATATGTTAAATCGATCTGAATACCTGTTAAATGGAGGCACATCAAGCAAATAACCAGCTACACGTTTGGTATCCGCTCTAAATTTTTCCATTTCATCAGCAGTATACCCTTCTGCTATAAAAGCAATATCAACACTTTCCGCAGGATCACCATCTCCCATAATCTTTGTAAATGAAACACTCCTGGGCTTTTCTTTACCAATAAAATAATTAGTTGGGTCAATCTTATATTCCCATATTTCCTCCATTCTGCCATCCCAGTTTCTGGATTCCAATACAAATCGTGCTGTTTTTTTAGGATAAGGCATTACGTTTACCTGATAAAATGCTCTTTTTAATTCTTTTGCTTCGGCTGTTGATTGCCATTCCTGAAGCAAAGAGTTAAACCCCTTTGAATAAATTAATTCTCCGGACTCCACATCAAAAAGTTTAAAACGGAATGTTCCGTACCCAAACTGATCAATCAAATTGATTTTACTCCCTCCCCATTGAGGCTCTTCTTTCAATTCTTTTAGAAAGATAGTTTGAGAATCGGCATCACCGCCCATCATATAATCAATCCTCAGAGTCTTATTTTCAAAATATTTATCAAAATTACTTTGTCCATAGCACGCAGAATAAAATGCAATCAGGACAAATGCAAGTAAAGATTTTTTAGTCATATTAGTAGATTTTGTATTTAGACTTTAAATTTACAAATTATTATGAATTTCACTTTTCTTTTCCAGATAGGAATCAATATCTTAGATTTTTAATTAATAACTTATTACTTCATGAAAGAACTCTTGGGCGTTCAATTAAAAAATTGGTTGATCAACGAAGGAATAGCCGAATATTGGGCAATCATACTACAATCATTCATCGCAATCATTATTGTTATTTTCATTGCTTGGATATGCGATGTTATTGCAAAAAAAGTTTTGATCTCAATCATCACCAAATTAGTTCGAAAAACAAAAACAAATTGGGATGATATTCTTTTGGAACGAAAAGTATTCAATAAAATAGCACATTTTGCTCCCGCAGCAATCATCTATTTTAGCGCAGGAATGCTTGATCATCAAGGCTTAAATAATTTCATCCAAAATAGTTCATATGTGTATATGGTGATATTGGCAATCATGCTGATTGACACATTTTTGAATGCTGGAAATGATATTTACAATACACTCCCCATTAGTAAATCCAGACCAATTAAAGGTTTCCTGCAGATTGTGAAAATCTTCTTTTACGCAATGGGAATTATTTCCATTGTGGCTTTATTCATTCATAAAGACCCATTAACAATACTTGCTGGAATGGGAGCTTTTGCTGCCGTTATCTTATTAATTTTTAAAGATACAATTCTTGGTTTTGTTGCTTCAATTCAGCTTTCAGCAAATAAGATGGTAAATATTGGCGATTGGATTTCAATGCCATCAAAAGGAGCCGACGGAACTGTTATTGATATCAGTTTAAACACCGTTAAAGTTCAAAACTGGGACAAGACCATTAGTACAATTCCAACTTACACTTTGGTTTCTGAATCGTTCAACAATTGGAAAGGAATGGAAGAATCAGGTGGACGAAGAATAAAACGCCATCTAAATCTGGATGTAAAATCGATTCATTTTTTAAGTGAAGAAGAAATCGAAAAATTTGAAAAAATTAATTTACTAAAGGATTATCTGATTGAAAAAAAGAATGAAATCCGGGCAAACAATCCAGAAGGCGAAATTCCTGTAAATCAAAGAAGATTAACCAATGTTGGTACATTCCGAAAATATGTTGAAGCTTATCTTCAGGAACACCCAAAGATTCATAACGAAATGACCTTTCTTGTTCGTCAGTTACAAGTATCAGAAAAAGGGTTGCCCTTAGAAATATATGTATTCTCAAACGATCAGGAATGGGCAAATTACGAGGCCATTCAAGCTGATATCTTTGATCATATATTAGCAATTGTTCCGGAATTTAATTTAAGAGTATTTCAGAATCCAACCGGAGACGATTTTCAAAAACTAGCAAACCGAGAATGAAAACAGCATTACTAAAATTGAATTTCTTTGAATCATTAGGTTGGTTTGGGAATATTATTTTAAGCATTGGAGTGATACCTCAGGTAGTACAAACCTACAAAACACATGATGTTGCAAGTTTTAACTGGCCATTTTTACTCATGTGGGCTTTTGGAGTGTTCTTTACTTTTATTTATATTGTAAACGGAGATTTAAAATCCAACAAACGTCAATACCCCCTGTGGCTTAATTATTTAGTAAATATATTTGCTACCTTTTACCTGTGTTACGCGAAACTGATTTTCAGTTAAAAAAATTGCATCAACCTAATCACATAAAGATGAAAAAAACACTTACTCTTTTTCTTTTACTATCAGGCTTTTACGGTTTTTCTCAGACAAGAGTTGGAGGGGTTGAACTACCAAACGAATTAATTATTAAGGAGCATCAGCTGCAATTAAAAGGTGCAGGAACCCGTGTTAAACTATGGATGGACATGTACGCAATGGGACTGTATCTTTCAAAGGATATGAATGACGCTGAAAAAATCATCTCCGCAGATGAGAGTATGGGAATCCGCTTAGAAATTATATCCGGATTAATTACCTCCGAAAAAATGGAAAAAGCTACCAGAGCTGGCTTTATGAATGCCACAAATGGTGAAATGGAAAATATAAAACAGGAGATTGATGATTTTATCTCTGTTTTTCTGGGTGGTATTGAGAAAAAAGACGCTTTTGAATTTATATACTCGCCTGCTGACGGAACTTTAGTTTATAAAAATGGCGAATTAAAACAATCTATTCGCGGATTGTCATTCAAACAAGCCCTATTTGGCATATGGCTTTGTAACAAACCAGCAGATAAAAACCTAAAAGAGAAATTGATAAACTAATCAAGCGCTTTACATTACACATATTCTAACTGTTTTATTTAGGTTTTGCCAATCTATTTTATGCTTACAAAAATTTAAACTGAGCACCTAAAATTCATTAAAAAAACACCAATTTTAAAATAAATATTTACCTTAGCCACGCACACCTAAAAGTAAGTTGATCTTTCAACTCACCAATAAACATAAATCTTTCGGACACGGAAAAAATTGTCTCTTAAGAAAATTTTGTGCACATAAAAATAAGTGCACATTTATTATTTGAAACAAAAACAATAACAATGAGTACCAAAAGATTTTCGAAAATTGTTGGGTCTGGTAGTTACATCCCAACCGTTCAAGTAAAAAATGAGCATTTTTTGAATCATGAATTTTTCGAACCAAATGGCCAGAAAATTGAAACTCCCACAATTGAAATTATAGAGAAATTTAAAGACATTACTGGGATTGTAGAACGAAAATATGCCTCTCCTAATCAACAAAACTCTGATCTTGCCTATTTAGCAGCAAAAAATGCTTTGGAATCATCTAAAATAGATAAAGAGAGTTTAGACTATATTATAGTCGCTCACAATTTCGGAGATGTTAAACCAAACTCTACGCTGACAAGTCAGTTGCCTTGTTTGGCTGCAAAAGTGAAGAATCTTCTTCAAATTGAAAATCCTAAAACAATAGCTTATGATGTTCTATTTGGATGTCCGGGTTGGATTCAAGGTATGATTCAAGCTAACTACTATATCAAATCAGGCGATGCACAACGAGTAATGGTTATTGGATCAGAAACCTTATCAAGAGTTTGTGATCCGTACGACAGAGATAGCATGATTTACTCTGATGGTGCAGGAGCTACAATACTGGAAGCATGCGAAGCTGAAGAAGCATCAGGAATATTGGCTCATGCCGTGCGAACCGATACCATCAATGAAGCTTTCTTTTTACGCGCTGATATTTCAGACAATGCCGATTTTGAAGGCAACAGCAATAGTCTTTTCATAAAGATGTATGGCCGTAAAATTTACGAATATGCCATCACAAATGTTCCCGGTGTTGTAAAAGAAAGTATCGATAAAGCGGGATTGGATATTAAGGACATTAAAAAAATCCTTATTCATCAGGCAAACGAAAAAATGGATGAAGCCATTGCCAAGCGACTCTTTCGTTTGTATCAAGAAAAACACGTCCCAGAGAAAATCATGCCTATGATTATTAAAGAGATGGGAAATAATTCAGTAGCAACTATACCAATTCTTTACGATCAGATTGCCAAAGATAGATTAGACGATCATAAATTAAATGAAGGTGATTACGTTGTTTTTGCATCGGTTGGTGCTGGAATGAACATTAATGCTTTTGTTTATCAGGTTTAATGAATGGCTAAAACGATAAAAACTCTTTTTTTAGATCTTTTTCAAAAAAAATTTCAAAAAGGTTTGTAATCCAAAATTAATTTTAGCAAATTAGCCGAGCTGAATCTGAAATACACAGGGAGATTAGAAGATAGAGGAGATAGACAATATTCAGAAGTCAGAATCAAACTGCATTCTAACCCTAAGATTACTATAGATAATTACCCGATCAAATTCATTTGATTCGGGTAATTCTTTTTTATATTAAACTGATTTTTCGAAGTCAGAATTTATTTTCCTCAATAGACCTTTAGACATCCAAAAATCAGTTTAGGGTAGATTAATATCAATAAAAAAACGCAGAAATTAAATTCCTGCGTTCAAATCTATGTTTTTTTAGAAGACTAACTTCTTTGTCTCACTGCCTCGTATACCATTAAGGATGCTGCAACAGATACATTCAATGATTGAATTGAACCGGTAATTGGAATTTTAACCTGCTCGTCAGCCAAGCGCAGCAAAGCATCTTCAATCCCAACATCTTCCGATCCCATAACAATAGCTGTTGCTAATGTAAAATCACCTTCAGTATAAACTTTTTCAGCCTTTTCAGTTGCTGCAATAATTCGAATTCCTTCTTTCTTCAAATAACGGGCAAGAGTCTTTAAATTTTGAACCCTGCAAACAGGTATGTTATACAAAGCTCCGGCAGATGTTTTAATAGAATCAGGAGTAATCTTCGCTGAATTCTTAAAAGGAATTACAATGGCATGTACACCAGCACATTCAGCAGAACGAGCAATAGCACCAAAGTTACGAACATCTGTAATTTCATCTAAAAGCAACAGCAGAGGTGTTTTACCTTGAGCAAATAGTTCAGGTACAATTTCTTCTATTTCCTGATAAGGAATTGGAACAATTAAAGCAACAACTCCCTGATTATTATGCTGATCCAAAGAATTCAACTTCTCAACAGGAACAAACTGATATTCAACTCCCTTTTCGCGAATTAAATCGAATAATTCTTGAAACAAAGGACCTGCTAATCCTGTTTTGATCAATACTTTTTCGATTTCCTTTTCACTTTTTATTGCTTCCATTGTTGCTCTGATTCCGAACAACATCTCCTGTTTCTGTTTAGCCATCGATTAATTTGCTTATTGGTGTTTTACATTCATTAATAATTGTGGCTTTTCCTTATAAGTTATATATCGCCACAACCATTCAAATGGTCCCATTTTATAATATTTCAGCCAGATAGAGGAAGAAATCAATTGAAATGTCCAAATTAACAAAACCCAAACCAGTAATTCTGTTCTTGAGTAGCGAGCAAACATTCCAAAGCCATAACTATAAAAAATAATGGAACAAATTATGGATTGACAAAGGTAGTTCGTAAAAGCCATTCGACCAACTGCTTCTAACGCTTTTGTGAAAAAATGCAAAATTTTCATTTGATAAACCAAAAGAATCAAACCAATATAATCTAAGGAAGTAAACAAACTGCCAAAATAATTGAACTGATAAAACTTACTACTCCCCTTTTTCTGCGATTAGCAGCTCTAACTCCTCATTTAAGTTTTCCCAATCCGACATTTCTTTTTCAAGATCTTTTTTGGTTTTCTCATATTTCGCAAACAGAGACTGATCCTGCATTTTTTCAGGATTTGCAAGCATTTCCTCCATTGCTATTATTTGCTCTTCGAAGCGTGCAATATTCTTTTCTGAATTTGAAACAGCTCTTTCCATTTTAGAGATTTTCTTATTCATCTCTTTCCGCTCCAAATAATTCAATTTATTATCGGAAGGTGCAACATCAACCTGAACAGCAGAAACCGTTTTCTTCACTTCCAATTCCTTTAGTGAATCCATCTTCTTGGTTTGAAGAAAATCATAAATTCCACCCAGATGTTCTTTTATCTTTTTGTTGGTAAACTCATACACTTTTGATGACAAACCATTTAAAAATTCACGATCGTGAGAAACTACGATAACCGTACCATCAAATTGATTCAATGCTTCTTTCAAAACATCTTTCGATCTCATATCCAAATGGTTTGTAGGCTCATCGAGTACCAGAAGATTCACTGGTTCCAAAAGCAAACGAATCATAGCCAAACGCGAACGCTCTCCTCCGGATAAAACCTTCACTTTTTTATCAATATCCTCGCCCCGAAACATAAATGCGCCTAAAATATCACGAATCTTAGTTCTTACATCTCCAACCGCAACATCATCAATCGTTTCAAATACCGACTTGTTTTCATTCAGCATTTGAGCCTGATTTTGAGCAAAATAGCCAATCTTTACATTGTGTCCAAGTTTACAAGTGCCCGTGTGTTCGAGTTCGCCCATCAAAACTTTTACCAGTGTTGATTTCCCTTCCCCATTCTTACCCACAAAAGCAAGTTTCTCACCTCTCTCAATTACAAATTCAAGCTCATTTAAAACCAGATGATCACCATATGCTTTACTCAAATTTTTAACTTCACAAACCAAATCACCCGATCGGGGTGCCGGTGGAAATTTCAGGCTTAGTTTCGAACTATCCTCCTCATCAATCTCAATACGATCAATTTTATCCAATTGCTTGATACGAGACTGAACCTGAACCGATTTTGTTGCCTTATAACGAAAACGCTCAATAAAATCTTCAGTATCTTTTATTTGTTTTTGCTGATTAATGTAGGCTTTCATTTGCTGTTCGCGACGTTCAGCGTGCAGAACAACATATTGTGAATAGGGAACCTTATAATCGTATATTTTGCCAACAGAAATTTCAACGGTTCTATTGGTTATATTATCCAAAAATGCCCGGTCATGAGATACCAATACTACGGCTCCCGGGTAAGTTTTCAGAAAATCCTCCAGCCACTGAATCGATTCAATATCCAAATGATTCGTAGGCTCATCGAGAAGGAAAACATGTGGGCGCCGCAACAGAATTTTGGCCAATTCTACCCGCATTCTCCATCCTCCGCTAAATTCCGTAGTCTGTCGAATAAAATCACTTCTTAAAAATCCCAATCCAAGTAAAGTACGCTCAGCTTCGGCTTCGATATTTTCGCCACCCATCATATGATAGCGATCGTTTTTATCAGTAAGCCGCTCTATCAGCTTCATGTACTCTTCCGATTCGTAATCGGTTCGCTCAGCAATCTCTAAATTAATTTCAGCAATTTCCTTTTCCAGACCCAAAACCTCTTCAAAAGCTGATAAAGCTTCCTCCATCACGGTATTACCGTCGATATGATTTACCTGCTGAGGTAGGTATCCTATTTTAATCTCATTTGGTAATGATACAGTTCCTGTTGTAGGCGCCTGATAACCGGCAAATATTTTCAGCAAAGTTGATTTTCCTGCACCATTCTTCCCAACCAATCCGATTCGGTCACGAGTATTTACAATAAAACTAACTTGCTTAAAAAGGGTAAAGCCACCAAATTCAACCGTAAGATTGTTAATAGAGATCATACTAATTCATGTTTTTCTGTTAAAGCGACAAAGATAACAACAGTTCTCAGTTATCCGTAATCATTGATCAGTAAATACAAACATCCTAATTATCACAAATCACGGCCAGCTTATCTTCCTGTAAAATTTGTGCTTTTTTTATTAATTCTGATTGTATGATATTTTCTTTCACTTCGAGCATAACAATGGTTTCAGCCTCGGCAAAAGAGATATCATAAATCCGGTTTACTTTCTGATATTCCTTCGGATATTTTGAAATCAACTGATCGTACAATTGATCCAAATTACTTTTCGAAGGATTGTGAAATTCCAACTTCAACTCAAAGCGTCGAACCAAGGCTTCATCAATTAAGTCAATTTGGTTGGTCGCCGCAATTAGAATCGAGTTTTTTGGTAAAGAATCAATCTGTTGAATCATACTATTCACCACTCGTTTCATCTCACTGCTATCGGTATTGTCATAGTTTCTTTCTTTGCCCAAAGAATCGAACTCATCGAAAAACAAAACAGCTTCCTGAGTTTCTGCCATTTTAAATGCTGCAGCTATATTTCTTGAGGTTTCTCCTAATTTGGACGAGACAATATTACCCAAATTAATCGTTTTCAACTTCTTGCCCAGTTTATGTGATATTGCCCTGGCAGTCATAGTCTTTCCACATCCTGATTTTCCAAAAAGCAAGAGTTTATTTACAACCGGCAAGCCAAATTTGTTTAATATTTCAAGATGTTCGTACTCTCGCAGAAACTGTTCCACTTGAACTGACAACTCCTTATCAAAAACAATATCCTCAAAATCGACCCGTCCCATATTGGGAACAAATAAATGATTCATGCTTAGCTTATATGTTTGTGTTTAAATATTTTGCAAACCTACCATTTAATCTTCAATCCGGAAAAAATCATTTGGTAGTTTTAGAAAAAGAATTACATTTGCAAACCCTAAAAAAAACCAATCTATGAATATGCAAATCAATTAATTAACAAAATAAAAAATAGAGTGGGGAATTCTTATTACAACTATGTAGAGGAACACAAGCTTCTTGTAGAATGCTTTTGCGGAGAGACGAAGATTGAAGATGTATTTGAATTAAAAAGTGAAATTGAATCTTGTTTAGACCAAGTGCCTAAATTTAGCGTTTTGGTTGATATTCAAGAGAATACCGATAAGCCTTTTCATAAAATGAATGATGCTTTTATCGAATTCTATTCAAAATCAAAATTAACTTTAAAAATTGACCGTATTGCTGTTGTTACACACACACCAAGTCAGGTTGTAAACACCATACTTTTTATCGATGGCTTAAAAGAAGTATTCGATATACCAATAAGAGTATTTAGTTCTATTGAGTCATCAGTTAACTGGCTGCATTCAGATGTTAGTATTGACAAAATAAAATCGATGCTTGAAGACTTTAAAAACACAATTGTGTTAAAATAAAAAAGGGAGTTCCATTGGAGCTCCCTTTCTGTTTCCAGATTTAAGATTACTTTTTAGAATAATCTTTATAAATCGCTTTTTTGAATTCCACCCAATGCGCTTCGGTCATTCTATCAGGCGTAAATAAACAGATTCCTTTTGCTCCGTTAACCATCGACTCGCGTATTGCTTCCCCTAATTCTTCAGGCAATAAACCGTGATTTTCAGGATCTGCTTCTTTCGATTTAGAATCAGGCTTTGGACAAATGAATAAACCGCTGTAAACCGATTTTTCTCCCTTTACACTTTCCGTAGATTCTTTACACATCTTGCCAACCCATTCTGTGCCCTCCAAATAAAAATCGTTATAATTCATTGGGTAAAAAGCATCTAAATTCCATTTATCCCACTCCTGACGAACCATTTTCACTGCATGAGAATGCGGACCCGGAAATACGGCTGCTGTAATTTCTTTTCCTTGCGCATGTACATCCTCAGTCAAACGGTTTACTAATTTCGTGATCAAATCCTGACGGAATTGTTTCCACTCCTGAATATCTCTTGCTTCCGTCTGATTGACAATTTCAATACCCGTTTTAGCTTTGAAATCGGCTTTACACTTGTCGCAGTAACAATAGTCAAACTCAGGATACTCCTTATCCATTACCAAACCGTATTTCTTCCAAAGACCTTTTGCCAATATTACATCCGGAAAACGGATATAGTCCAAATGAATTCCATCAACTTCCGGCAAGGCAGCTATTTTGGTATATAATGCAGACAAATATTGATAAACCTCTTCCCTGTTCGGACACAAAAATGTGTAATGATCTACATAAGCAGGTTTATCGTAGGCCGATTCCCCATTTCCATTAACGGCATACAATTCTGCAGGGATATTTTCATTGCGTCCTTGTACCATAGTTGGTATCCAGGTATGAAATTCGAGACCTGCCTCTTTTGCAATTTTACCTACCCGTTGATAAACCGAAGGATCATGACCTCCATTGTACATCAAACCATCAATTCCTTTTTCCTTTAAATCAGTAAAATTCGCTTTTAACTCAATATCTGTGGCCTCACCAGGACCACCTACCCATGCAAAACATGGAACTTTTGTTGTTGGTTTCGTTCCACACGAAATCAACACAAACAATGCAAAAATAGCAAGTAACTTGTTCATAGTACTTTTATAAAAATTGAAATGTGGCTTTGGAATACGAAGTAAAGATATAAAATTAAGTAGAAACAGCGATTGCCTTTTAACTGTTAGCCTTTAGTTTAGCGGATTTCAGATAATAATGAAAATGTCATTCGACTTTTTGATCTTTCAACCTTTCGACCTTTCTACTTTTATCTATCTTTGTGCCCATATTTAAAAACAATTGAATCGTGGGAAGAAATAGAAAACAAAAACCACTTCTGGAAAAAGTAGTAATAGAGAAGTTAGCCGCCGAAGGCAAGGCAATTGGTAAAGTTGATGACAAAATTGTATTTGTTACCGGTGTAATACCTGGCGATATTGTTGATGTGCAGGTCAACAAGAAGCGTAAAAGTTTTATGGAAGGCTATCCTGTTGCTTTTCACCAACATTCTCCAATGAAAATAGATGCATTTTGTGAGCATTTTGGAGTTTGTGGTGGCTGCAAATGGCAAAATCTACCCTACGATGAACAACTAAAATTTAAACAACAGGAAGTTATTGACAATTTGGAACGGATTGGCAAAGTAGAACTGAATGGTATAAATGATATTCTGGCATCAGAAAAAACTGAATTTTACCGCAATAAGCTGGAATATACGTTTTCGAACAAGCGTTACCTTACCAACGAGGAAATTGCCCTTAGCGATGATATAAAAAGAACTCCTGCGCTTGGTTTTCACGTTCCTAAATTATTCGACAAGGTGGTTGATATTAACAAATGTCATCTGCAGCCGGAACCATCGAATGCAGTTCGTTTGGCCATTAAAGAATATGCTTTTGCCAACGATTTATCCTTTTTCGATATCAGAAACCAGGAAGGTTTCCTAAGAACACTGGTGATTAGAACCTCTTCAACCGGCGACAACATGATTATTGTAGTATTCTACCATGAAGATGTTGAAAAGCGGGAAGGATTACTAAAGCACCTGGCTGATAAATTTCCTGAAATCACCTCATTAATGTACGTGATTAACGAAAAGGCCAACGATTCAATTACCGATCAGGAAGCCATCCTGTACAAAGGAGAAGACCATATTTTTGAGCAAATGGAAGATCTGCGTTTTAAAATTGGTCCCAAATCGTTCTACCAAACCAATTCGGAGCAAGCCTACAACCTGTATTGCAAAACACGTGAGTTTGCCGAATTAACAGGTGACGAAGTGGTTTACGATTTGTATACCGGAACCGGAACCATTGCTAATTTTATTGCCAAGCAAGCAAAAAAAGTAATTGGTATTGAATATGTTCCCGAAGCCATTGCCGATGCGAAAGTGAATTCTGAAATTAACGGAATCAGCAATACGGAATTTTTCGCCGGCGATATGAAGAATGTTCTCACCAAAGAATTTATAGAACTTCACGGTCAGCCGGATACCATTATTGTTGATCCGCCAAGAGCGGGGATGCACGTCGATGTAGTAGAAACAATTCTGCACGCGGCTCCAAAACGCATTGTTTACGTAAGCTGCAATTCGGCGACTCAGGCACGCGATTTAGCCATGATGGACGAAGCCTACAAAGTAACCAGAGTACAGGCTGTTGATATGTTCCCGCACACACATCATGTGGAGAATATTGTGCAGTTGGAGAGAAGGTAATCATTCAAAACAAACAGAAAAGAGGGTGTCCAAAAAGGAATATTTTGTATTGAATTGTCATGTTGAGCGAAGTCGAAACATCTGTTTTTCAAAGTGAAAGATTCTTCGACAGGCTCAGAATGACAATAGAACAATACTTTTTGGACACCCTCTTTCTATTTAGAATTAATTTCCAACACAACATTTAAATATGCAATGGCCGTTAATTGAACAGTTATCTTGAAAAAAACGATCATAAACCATAGCCTTCACATTTTATGCTTACCGCAAAAAGTTGCGAACGTTACCGCAACTTTTTGCGAACAGCATCGCAACTTTTTGCGGTAAGCATCTTTCAAACGCTGCCTCCTTATGCAGCGTTCTCTCCTTCGTTATAAAATAAAATTTCCCTGCTTGCTAAGCAAAATCCGGCTATTAATTGTAAAAAAGCCTGAAGAAACATTCGTTGTTCTTCAGGCTTTATTTTCATTATACTTTCATCAACTTCCACTTCCCTTGTTTAAACCAAAAAAGGGCAATTAATGTAAGCGTCATTTCTGCTATTATTATCGAATAAAATACTCCCTTTTGATTCCAACCCAATTGAATGGCCAGGAAATAAGCAAGTGGAATTTCAATAATCCAGAAACTAATCAGATTGAAATAGGTTGGTGTTCGGGTATCACCGGCTCCGTTTATTGCGTTTAGCAACACCATTCCCAAACCATAAAAAACAAAACCCATGCTGATTACCTGCAAAGCCTGAATTCCATTAGCAACAATGAATTGATCGGGCGTAAACAATTCGATAAAAAAACGTGGAAACAGGTAAAAAACAATTCCCATTAAGCCCAAAAATACGACATTAATTTTTCCTGCGGCCCAAACCGATTTCTCAGCCCTTTCCGGCTGATTTGCTCCCAAGTTCTGACCAACCAATGTCGCTGCAGCGTTGCTCAATCCCCAAGATGGCAGAAGGATGAATATCAGCAGCCGAATGGCAATGGTGTAACCGGCTATGGCTGCACTTCCAAATTCTGCCATGATCCTCATCAAACCAATCCAACTCGATGTTGCAATGATACTTTGCCCTATTCCTCCAACCGATAAGCTGACCAATTGTTTAATTGTCGCCCATTTTAGTTGAATATGTTTCCATTTTAAATGAATCTTCCCTTTTCCCTTGCCCAGCATAACAAATTGGTAAACTACAGCCAAGCCTCGTCCCAAGCTTGTAGCAATAGCGGCTCCTTCTACTCCCATGGCTGGGATTGGTCCCCAACCAAAAATCAACAATGGATCCAAAACAAGATTCAAACAATTCGCAACAATTAATACCCTCATCGATAAAGCAGCATCACCCGCCGAACGAAATATGGCATTATTGATAAAAAGAAGCATGATAATCACGTTACTTCCCAAAATAATGGTCGCATATCCCGACATTTCATTCACAATAGTTGAATTAGCTCCCATTAAAGCCAATAAATCCTTCGAATAAAAAATCCCGGCAAACGCAATAAATACAGATACAAACACACCTGTTACAATGGCCTGAAATGAAACCCTTGATGCTTCTTCAGGTTTGTTCTCGCCTATGCGCCGGGCAACCAAAGCAGTTGTTGCCATCGATAATCCAAAACCAATTGCATACACAATGGTGATCACCGACTCGGTAATTCCTACTGTAGCCACAGCGTCGTCACCTAATTTGGAAACGAAAAATATATCGGCAACAGCAAATACCGACTCAAAAATCATTTCCAATACCATAGGAATCGCCAACATAAAAAGCGCTTTGCTAATCTTCCCGTTGGTATATACTTTTTCACTTCCCGAGAGTGCCTCCAGAAAATAATTCCACAACCTCCCCAGCTTATTTAATTGACCTAAAATACCTTCTCTTACTTTTATATTATGGTGCATTCTGTTTTCGTTTTTGATGTTCAATAAACTCGTTTACTCTTTCTCTTATTCTAAAACAATTTGTTTTATTGCCAACCGGATCTTTCACCGTGGCTTGCTCATAGCAATACATTAATGTGCTCATAATTTACCCTCCAAAATTTTAGGTGTGTGGATATAACGTATCGAGTGGCTTTCGCCCCCGTTACAATAAAAAAATAAAAATTAATGTGAATACGGAAAGCTTACGCTGATTTAGCTCTTATAAGTGCAAGGTGATAATGTGACAATTGTATTCATAGCTTTCCTCCGTTTTTTGAGTGTTACAAATATAAATTATTTTCACCAATACACTGTAAACTTGACCTTTATTTTTTTGATCTTATCGAAAAATCAAGATTCAACATATAAATAAAAGCTTATTGTACAAAACATTACTCTTACCTAAAAACGAAAAGTTTCCTAACAAATGTTCTTTTTTATCAAGCTAAAAATCCATAGTATTGGTGTTTAAATTGATCAATCCTTAAATACATAAGCATGAAACGTCCATGTATAAAGCTTCCTACACAGAGAGAGAGATGATTATATGGTAAGTTCCATCTGACACTTAAAATTATAAACAGATGAAACGTCCATATATAAAGCTTTCTACACACAGGAAGATGCTTGCAATTTGGGTGTTCCATGTGATAAATAAAAATCAAATTATAAACACATGAAAAGATATTTTGTACCTACAATGATGGTACTGCTAACTGCAACCACATGCAGCTTCGCACAAAAAGAAAACAACAAAAGTATTGCAATTGAAAACTGGCTTCAAACCGATCCTGTAAGTTTACAACTGCCTGCTTTCCATTCTACAAAAAACATGGAAGGAAAAACCTTCGAATTACAAAACCTTTTGCAGGACAATCAGCTCGAAATAAATGAACTTCAACCTGCTGAAAAGGACAATTTAAAGTGGAATGGTGAAAACTTACAATGGAATAAAGTTTCGGCTAATGCAAAGGGTTTTGTTGGCACAAAGTCTGCAGAAAACAGTCTTTTGTTTTATGCGTCTTATTTCTCTGCAGATGAATGGTTACAAGCAAAATTGATTGTAGAAGCATATCCTTTGCTTGAGGTATATATTGATGGAGAAAAAAAGATTTCACACTACGAAGCAGAAACGGATGATGCCAAGGAGCTTTCGGAAGAACTTACGATTGAACCCGGAAAACACTCTATTCTTGTAAAAGTTGTAAGCGGGAAAAAGAACGACTTTAAACTTCGTATTTCCCCCAACAAGAATTGGACTGAGAATAATATTGAGTTGTCCTTATCGCCACAGCGAAGCATTACCATTCACAAAGTATTGGATGGTGAAAATGTACAAAACATCGAATTATCTTCTGATGGCAAATTAGCCTTACTTAGTTACAGCAGAACACTTCCTCCATCCGACAATAGTGAGGACTGGAAAGAGATTCAGGAAATTGAGAGCGGAAAAATCCTGCACTCATTCCGGGGAAGTCAACTGGCAAATATTCAGTGGTTGCCTGCCGCAAATCAGATTTCTTACACCAAAAAATACAACGAAAAAACAAGCCTTTTTGTTTTTGATTTTGAAAACGGAAGAGAAACGGAAATAGCCAGTAACATTGCTGATTTTTCGGATTACAACTGGACTCCCGATGGAAAACAAATCATCTATTCTGTAACGAAAGATAATTCGGAAGATTGGAAGATCAGAAAAATTCAAGGTATGGAAGATCGTTTGCCTTGGTTTCGAACCCGAAGTTTCTTATACAAACTGGATGTGGCCAGCGGCGTAAGACAACGATTAACCTATGGAACCATAACAACCGGCTTGCAGGATATTAGTCCCAACAGCAAGTACATTCTTTTTTCTCAATCACGTCCCGATTACACGGAATATCCATACGAAAAACAAAATCTTTATCAGATGAACCTCGAAACTTTCGAGATTGATACCGTCTGGAAAGACAAACTATTTGGTGGTTCGGCACAATATTCTCCCGACGGCTCTCAACTTTTAGTTCAGGCAGGTCCTTCCTGTTTTGGCAAACTTGGCGAAAACATTGGCAAACAGCCATTGGCTAATAATTACGACGGCCAATTGTACATTTTCGATCTGAAAAGTAAAAAAGCAGAGCCAATCACAATTCATTTCGACCCATCGGTTAGCCAAGCTGTTTGGAACAAAAGGGACAATAATATCTATTTAAAAGCAAATGATCAGGATTACATCCGGCTGTATCGTTACCAACTAATAAGTAATAAATTCAACACTTTACAAATAAATTCAGATGTTGTTGGGAGCTTTAGCCTTTCGGCTGATGGAAAAAGCATTGCCTGCACAGCATGCAGCATATCATCACCTTACAAGGCTTTTGTATATGAATTGGCTTCGAATACAAGTCGGCTAATCGCTGATCCGCAAAAAAAGAATCTGAAAAACGTGGAATTTGGCAAAACAGAAGACTGGAATTTCACGAAAGAAGATGGCAAAACCATTATTGGAAGAGTTTACTATCCTCCAAATTTCGATTCCAATAAAAAATATCCTGTAATTGTAAACTATTATGCAGGCACATCACCCGTTGAAAGAAGTTACGGCGGCAGATATCCTTTGAATCTTTATGCAGCCATGGGATATGTTGTTTATCTGCTTCAGCCAAGCGGAGCTGTTGGTTTTGGACAGGAATTTTCAGCTGAGCACCAAAACAACTGGGGAATTACCACTGCCGATGAAATTATTGAAGGAACTAAAAAGTTCCTGAAAGCCCATTCTTTTGCTGATGCAGATCGTGTTGGTTGTATTGGAGCATCCTACGGTGGATTTATGACCATGTTGCTGCAAACCAGAACCGATATTTTTGTTGCAGCCATTTCGCATGCCGGCATTAGCGACATTACCAGTTACTGGGGCGAAGGTTATTGGGGATATTCCTATAGTGTGAATGCTTCCGGTAAATCATTTCCCTGGAACAACCGAAAATTGTATATCGATCAAAGTCCCTTATTCAATGCCAATAAAATTGTAACACCTATGTTACTCATCCACGGAAGTGTTGACACAAATGTGCCTCTTGGTGAAAGTATTCAAATGTACCAGGCATTAAAATTACTGGGAAAAGATGTAGATTTTGTTCAGGTAAAGAATCAGGATCATCACATTAAGAATTACACCCAACGCATACTATGGAACAACACCATATTTGCCTATTTCGCAAAACACTTAAAAGACCAGCCACAATGGTGGGAGGATTTATATCCGGATAAGAATTTATAACTATTTGAAGCGGTTAAATCAGAGGGTGTTCTTAAGCAGAGCACCCTTTCGTTTTTCAGGATCAGTTCATAGACAAAAACTAAGTCATTATCAATAATGATAAAGGCTATTGATGCTTCAGGCAATTATAAGTAATTTTAAATTCAATCGTAAAAATGTACTCTATGCTAATTGTTATATCGCCCGCAAAAACACTGGATTTTGAAAGTCCGGCACTCTCAAACCTATATTCTGATGCTTCTTTCTTAAAAGAATCCAAACTTTTAATCAAAGAGCTTCGCAAACTTAAAGTCGATGACATCGCAGACCTGATGGGAATAAGTCCGAAACTGGCACAACTGAATTTTGAACGATTCTACGAATGGAATACTCCCTTTACTCCGGAGAATTCCAAGCAAGCTTTATTGGCCTTTAAAGGCGATGTTTATACGGGTATTAATGCCACCACCTTTTCAGAAGAGGATTTTATAAGATCACAATCCGATCTTCGAATCCTTTCAGGTCTGTATGGCGTTCTTAAACCAATGGATTTGATTCAGGCCTATCGTCTTGAAATGGGCAAAAAAATAAAAACGGACAGAGGAGACAATTTGTATCAATTCTGGGGCGAATCAATTACAAAATCAATTAATCAAAGTTTAAAAGAAAACAATCATGATCATTTAATAAATCTAGCCTCGAACGAATATTTTAAATCCATCAATAAAAAAAAGATTGAAGCAGAAATAATCACTCCTGTTTTTAAAGATTTTAAAAATGGGAAATACAAAATGATTAGCTTCTTTGCAAAGAAGGCAAGAGGATTAATGACCCGCTTCATTATTCAAAATAAAATTACCGATCCCGAAGAATTAAAAGCTTTTGATTTGGATGGATACATGTACAATCCAATGCTTTCTAAAGAAAACGAACCTGTTTTCACAAGAGATCATTAAAGAAAAATTACCTTATTTAAACGCTTTTAAGGCCTTGTTTTTACTCGCAATTTTTACTAAGTTTAAATAAAACAATCACAATAGTAACCTGAAAATCTTTCTCTTATGACTGATAAAAACATTCTAGTTAAATTCGGAAGCCTGCTTAAAGAGGAAACCCTTGAAGTTATTGATAGTAAAATATTGCCTGATACAATTGTTTTAGAGGCAACCAATCCATTTCCCGGCTACTACGAATATTACGAAGGAATTCAAAAAGATGTAAAACCTCATTACATTTATTTGGTGACTGATAAAAAATGTGATTTAGAAGAGTTTACAAGAGCTACTCAAAAAATTATGTCCTATTTTGAAGTAGATTTTCATGCCGCAATGGGTACCATTACAATTTATAACGATGTTTATCATGCAATTAGAATTAGAAGATTAAGCAAGTATGATCAAATAAAAGATTTACAATCGTGCTACATAGAAGAAGGGATCAATTTAAAATCGAATGCATCGATACCTCACAACTCCAAAGCAATGATACAGCTTGATAAATTCTTTGCTATGGAAGAACTTGACGCAGGATATTTCTGCGATCATGTTGAGCCAAACCATGGGTATTTTACCATTCCACAGAAGCTAAGCTGGAAGCAATTTGAGCACTTAATGCAGCAAGTGAAATACAATATGGAGATGTTCCATTTTGATGCCTCTCTGGGCTTTATTTACGATAATTTTAAAGCTGTAGACATGATCCGTATTTATGCTGAAAATCTTGACCTTGAATTACTGAAAAAGATTAGAGCCAAATTTATTGAACGAATTAAATAATTAAATTTGAATCAAATAGGAAAGGGCTGTCGATAACGACAGCCCTTTCTTTATGAGTTTTATTTATTTTCTTTTTGTTTACAATGCGGTTAAAATACCGGAGAACGAACAGCTTTAATCTTTCTTTTCCTTTTACTGGTATCAAATGCCAGGGGAAATGAGAACGAAACCTCGTGTGCCCCTGTATTGGTATGGATCAATTTTGTAATTGCGTAGTCGTAACTATAAGCGACTTTAAACCTTTCGGTAACAAAACCAACCATAGCAATAAATGAATCGTAATTCAGTTCAAAATTCTGATTAAACCACAATCCAAAAACCATTGAACTTTTACTGGCATACAAACCGTAATTCATCTGAGAAAAATCACCTTGTTTTTGAAATAGCAGTGCCGGAGCCAGAATCCATTTATCAACATAACTGCGACTTCTTCCACCTAATACAAATTCAGCTCCTGCATGAAAGGTATATTTGGTTTCCAATTTATCTTCATGTTCATCGTCAAAACTAAGATCTGGTTTTGCCAGGTGATGAGCAGCAATACCAAAATAAAAATCTTTATAATAGGCAATCGCTCCCAACGAGAAATCCCATCCATCTTTTTTCCTGTTCGCAGGATCATTATTATTGTTATGCTCAAATATCTTACCATGAATTGGTGACACCTGATCCGGGAACACTAAATTTGTCCAATCTACTCTTTTTTGCAAAAAAGACGCTTGAATGGCTGGTCTCACAATTAAATCATCATTAATCCGCAGGTAAAAAGAATACATTCCTGCAAAATTTGTTGTTTTAAGTGCTCCGTCTCCCTGATCATCCTGAATAACCATGATTCCAATTCCCCCGTTTACAGCTTCATAAAAATTATCAAATGAAACACTATAGGTTACGTAGGGTAAATCTAAATTTGGCCATTGATTCCTATAATTTAAACTTACATTGGAATAATTAGTAGAACCAGCGAGAGCTGGATTTAAATAGAGTTTATTGGCATAAAATTGAGAAAACCGAATATCCTGAGCTTTACCCGTAGAAACAATTCCTGCAATCAATATACAAAAAGCGAATAGTGCCTTTTTCATAAATTTTATAATTAAAGTTCTCCCCGAAGGAGAATTTTCATTTAGTGGTTAATTCAAACTATACGCGCCAAAATTTATTTTGTTAACAAAATCCGGCATTATTTTATTTTCCATTACAAAACCAAATTTCCAATTCCTCAAATCGTTATTAGTAATGAATGCTATTTCACGCAGTTTGAGTTTCTGTTAACAGAAACTCAAACACACGTAAAATAAAATTTTCTTCAAATTATCTTATCAACATAAAGGTTCCTTTATTGGTAAGTTCCCCATTTATAAATACGACCCAGACATATGCTCCGGCCGGACAAAGTTTCCCTTTGTATTGTCCATTCCATCCGCCTTTATACCCTTGCTCGTTAGTCTTATATAGTAATTCTCCCCAACGATCGTAAACATACATCTCAAACTCTTCAATAATTGAGAATCTTTCATCGGCATTTCCTCCCATATTCTCATTATCACCAACAAAGAATCTATCATTAGTTCCATCACCGGCTAAAGGTAGAAATGCATTTGATGACTCTATTCCAACAGGTTTCACTTCAACATAGGCGGAATCAATAGCCACACAACCTAAATTATCTTCCACCTTAAGCTTATAGGTTCCGGTCTCTGATACTTCAAATCTTTGGAAGATACTTCCATCCTGCCATTCAAAAAAGTAAGGCGCATAGTATGACGGTAGATTTGGACTGAAAGTCACTGTTTGTCCTTCAAAAATCAAAGTATCTTTCAAACCTAAATTTGGTTTTGGATTAATCACGAACAATTGTTCATCACCACAACCATACTCATTGGAAACTTCCAATCTATATTCTCCTGGCTTGTCAATCGTTCTTACCGGTGAACTATCATCATCATTCCAAACAGGATTTTCCATCCCCGTAATGTCTATCTCGTACTTATCACCTTCACAACCAAATTTATCCTCTCCTAATGTTGGATCAGCAAGCATGGTAACAGTTACTTCCCCTGCAGCATCGCAACCGTATAAATCGGTTACATTGATAGTATAAGTATGAGTTCCTGCAGGTGCATCAATAATCTTTGGACTTCTTACATCCGAATGATCCAAATGATCTGGATTTGTCCAACTAATTACATCTTGATCTCCAACGATATCAGTTTGTAAAACCAACTGATTACATTGACTAACTGTTGTATCATTAATAGTTGTTACAACAGGAAGAGGAGCAACTGAAAGGTTTAATAAATCAATTCCTTCACAACCATGTTCATCCTTAACCATTGCCAATAATACCTGTGATTTTCCAGGAGTAAATGTAGGATTCATTGAATTAGGATTATCTAAATTATCCGGTAAAACCCTATTGTTATCCTGTATTTTAAACCACTGAATATTATCTTCGTCTGTTTTAGCACTAAGCGGTGTTGGAATACAACTACCTACAGTAATATCATCAGTAATATCAACTACTGGTAAAACATCTACCGTTAAATTAGTAACTGGTGTCACATTCGAACATCCGTTTCCATCTGTATAAGAATAGTGTACCGCATAGGTTCCGGCACCACGATCAGAAGGATTAAATTCTGTTTGTGAGATTCCATTAATCCAATAGATTCCACCTTCAGGGAAACCTCCGCTTAACACGAATTCTTTTTCACAAACTCCTTTCGAGCCTAAGCTTGTTAAGTTCACATTTGGAAGTGAATTTAATACAACTGCAGAATCAACTCTAGATTGACAACCTGTTGCCAAATCCATAATCGAAACTGAAAGACTGCCCGGAGAAAGTTCCTCCCATGTAACTCTTGTTTTGGCTCCTTCTTCGGGGCCAGCAAATATACCACCGTCAACATTCCAACTGTAAACATCAGCATTTACCTGATTGAGCACATAAGTTACACGATCCTCTTTAGCACAAAGTACCATTCTACCATAAATCGCAGTATTTGGAAGAGCATGAACAACTAATTCTGTTGGTTTCGTTGATCGGTAATCTGTACAATCATCAGATAAAATGCAAGTATAATAACCACTATGGGAAACCTGAGCCGAAACAATCGATAATGATGATGTATTTGCTCCATTAATAACTCCTGGAACATCAACAACATCAACTCCATCAACTTTCCACTGGTAATTTACGTTATTCCCCACAGCATCTGCTGTAAACAATACATCTTCACCAGCACAAACCTCCATATCAACCTGATCTGACAAGACTTTTAACTGAGGTGTTACATTCAAGGTAGCCACCGGACTAAATTCTTCTCCACAAGTAGAATATACTCTGCAATTATAGTCTCCGTCATCCGAAAGCTGAATATTTGTAAGACTTAAAGTTTCACTTATTTTTCCAGGAAGATCAATACCACCTTTTCTCCACTGATATTTTAATCTTTCTCCGGTATATTCAACCGTAAATTCAACCAATGGTTCATTTTCACAAACATCTTTTCCAACTGTTGAAGAGACATATACCGGCAATTGAATGATTTCCAAATTCGCATTGGAAGAAACATCACCACACATACTTGTTATCTGAATTTCGTAATTGCCTTCGTCACTTAAAGCAAGTGCATCGGAATGAAGTATTTTCTGATCAGATACGTTAACTCCATCCATTGTCCACTCAAATGTCATGCTTGATGTTCCATCAATATCAGGAACCCAATCCAAAACACTTCCTTCGCAAAGAGTCGTATCACTTAAGGAAGTATTTAAAACTGTTTGAGAATAAACCCGTACTGTTGTTGTCTCAGTTATTACAGAAATTCCTTCTCCTTCAATCTCACATTTATAAACTGCAGCATCTGCCAAACCAAGAGCTGCAAAGTATAAATTCAGACTTGTTTCAGAAGGAATCAGAATATCATTTTTAAACCACTTAACAGATGAGATTTGACCTGTTGCAGATATTGACAAACTTAAAGGATCGCCAACACACTTTTCCTCTAAAGTATTCAACCCGGAAACAATAGTGACAGGTTCCTTTACAGTCAATTTACCTGACGCCAGTCTTTGGCCACAAGTTCCAATAATTTTACAAGTATAATAACCGGCATCAGCCATCGTAATATTAGTAAGAGTTATAGAAGGTCCTGTTTCAGCCAAAGGTACTTTTGTTCCATCTGTTAACTCATGAGTCCACTCAAAAACTAAATCAACACCAGTCACGTCTACTGTCATTGTATAGCTTTCACCTACATATTTAGGAACATTTTTAAGTGTTGCATGAAGTAGAGTGTTTGGTTTAACAGTTAATGTTGTTGATTGAGAATCGTCACCACAACCTGTTGTACTGGTAATCTTACATTCAACATTATAAGTTTTGGATGTATTTAAATCAAAAGGCTGAACATCTGACGCATCAATTATTAATTCCGAAGAATTCACTGATTGATCCACGCCGTCAACCAACCACTGGTAATTCAGACTTGTTCCAGTTGCATTTGCTCTAAACACAACGTCGTTTCCTGCACAAACAGTTTGCGGTGCAATTGGATCAAGAGTTAAAATTGGATTGATCACCTGATTGCCCAAAGAAGCATCCGAACCACATAAATTATTAACAGTAACTAAATAATTTCCCGCTTCAGATAATTCTGCCGTTCCTAAATTCAATTGATCAATAGTAGTCGTTACTTGAGTAACATTATCATTCAGTGTCCAAACAGGATCATTATAAGTTCCGCTTACAACAATTGGTCCGAGTACTAAAGACTCTCCTTCACAAACTTCTGCAATTGCATCTAAACCTTTTGTGATAACTGGCGCTTCCAAAACAGTTACATCAATTGTATAAGTAATATCAACACCACAATTTCCCGAAACGGTACAAACATATGTACCGGCATCAGCAGCATCAACAGAAGGTTTTACGTAAGTCGAATTTGCTGAAAAACCAACCCCATCTTTAGTCCATACATATGATGTAACATCGCCTGTAACCTTAGTGTCTAATTTTAATTCGGAACCAATACACAAGGTTGTTTCTGCATTCCATGAATTACTTGCTGAAATTGGTTCATAAACATTCACATAACCAAAAACAGTTTCTGTAGAACATGCATCTGATACTTCAACCTTATATTGACCTGTTTGATTTTTGTCAGTAGCAACTAAAGTTAAACCTGAGCTTGTTACAACAGGACTACCATCTTTATACCACTGATATGTTTCAACAGGTAATAAAGCATCTTTTGAAGCAACACCAACTGTTAAAACTTCTGTTTGTCCAATACAAATCTCATCAGTATTACCCCATGCATTAAGACTTAAAGCAGAATAATGCAATACATCAAAATCAGCTATTTTATCAGGACAAACACCACCATTACCAGCAGTTACCTGATAATTTCCATTATCTGAAGCACCAATACTTACTGTTGATGTTGTAGAAACTTCAGCAGCACCTTTCATCCATGAAAATGAAATTGGCTCCGTTCCCGAAAGATTAGCCAAACTGATTTGTTTCTCAGCACCAAAGCATAAATTTTCATCAGCAATAGCATCAAAATTAACCGGTTCAACAACATTTAACGAAGCAACACCAGATGTTTCATCAGCACTCACACCATCACGAACAATGCATCGGAAAGTCCAACTGTTCATTGCAAGAGTTGTTGTAGCGATTTCCAATTTTGAACCACTAGCATCTGTCACAACATTTAGTTCCGAAACTCCAGTTACAGTAGTATAAACAACACCATCTGTACTGTACTCCCAATCGTAATTCAATCCAAGAGTTTTTCCAGTAATTTCAAAATCGACAGCTCCACTTAAACAAATTTCCTGATTATCCGGTTGACCGAATATTTTTGCTACAGAAGTTATTGTTAATGTTGCTAAATTACTTGTTGCATCTGCAGAACATTTTGTATTTCCTGCAACACAATGATATTGCTTTCCATTAAAAGTAAGCTGATCTGCATTATTAACCTGTAGTGTTTTGGATTGAGTTCCTGCATAATGCACACCATCAGATAAATCATCCCAAGTAGCTCCGTTCCAAACTTGCCACTGGTAAGTGTAATCAGGTTCCCCTGCAACTTTTACAGTAAATGTTGCATTACCACCATCAGGAATTGTTACATCTAAAGGATCATTAACAATCGAAACCTCTTCGTAAACTGTTAAAGTCGCTACTGCTGATGTTGCAGTATTACACGAATTAGTAACTACACAATAGTAAGATTGACCATCAACTGGTGTCCCAACAACTAATTTATCGCTAGTTGCTGTCGCTTCGGCCACAGGATTATTCGAACTATCATACCATTGATAAGTAAGTGGTCCATCACCTGTCGCAGTCACTTCAAATTCTATATTAGTTTCACTAGCACAAACCTCTTTATCTACAGGATCGGTTATTGTAGAATGTAAGTTTACTCCTACATTAAAGTTCACAACTTGATTGTTACAATTTATATCATTATAAACCTCACAAGTATAAGCTCCTGCATCAGTAGAAAGAACTTCAGATATGCTAAAACTAGAAGCTACAGATAATGTTGTTGTTGCGTCAGTATCTTTATACCATTTGTATTTGATATCACCTCCTGTTGCACTAACACTCATCGAAAGAGCCTCTTTTTCGCACAAACTAAAGTTCAGTAGTCCAGGAGTAACAACTATATTATCAAGCACTTCAATAGTCGCAGGACTAGATACTTGAACAGTAGTTGCTGGAGAAGTATTTACACTACATCTAAATATCCACGTACTCATAACTAAATTAGTTGCATGAATTGTAAGAGTTGACACTTTATTTGGAGAATCAGTCACAACAACAAAATCCGAATTCGTTGCAACATCTGCCCATACTGAACCATTATAAAATTCCCAATCATATGTTAATCCTGCTATTTTTCCTTCAATATTTACATTCGCAAAATCATTTAAACAGACTCTGTCATTATTCGGTTGAATGAAAATTTTATCAACAAGATTTACAGTTAATATTGCCTCACCACTTGTTACTGATGGAATACATACAGTTCCACTAGTATTAACAATACATCTGTATTTGTTCCCGTCAAAACTTGCTTGATCTGCACCAGTAATTTTTAACTTATAAGTATCTGTACCAGAATATTTACCAGCATTAGATAAACTATTCCAAGTGCTACCATTATACTCTTCCCATGCATATGAATAAGTTGGCTCACCAGAAGCAATTACGCTAAATTCAGCATTTGCCCCATCTGCAATTGTCAAATTAGAAGGATTAGTTACTGTCAATTCTTCTACAACAATAAGGTTTGCTTTACCTGATGCTACCGTTTTGCATGAATTCGTAACCTCACAATAGTAATATTTTCCATTTACAGGAGAAGTCTCTGTATAGCTATCGTTTATTGCTCCTCCAATCACTCCCGAATTATCATACCACTGATAAGTAAATGGTCCATCACCACCAGGCACAACTTTGAAATCTGGATCTGCATCTGTTACACACATGGTAACATCAGCAGGATTTGTTGTCGTTGGAAGTGCTTTTACATTGACAACAAAGCTTCTCTCATCATCATTACAAGCTAGGTCATTATAAACTTCACACTTATAAGTTCCTGCCTTAGCCAATGAAATGGTACCCATATTATAAGAAGCACTTGTCGATAATATTGTTGACTCGGCTCCTACTTTATACCATTTGTATTTAATACCATCACCTGTAGCACTAACCGACATCGAAAATGCCTGACCAACGCAAGGATTATAGCTTGCATCAGCTGTTGTAACAGCAATATCCTCTAAAACAGTTACAACAACTTCATTTGAATATTGATCGGTACTAACACCATCACTAACCAAACACTTAAACGTCCAATTGTTGATATCCAGATCATCCGCAAGAATTGTTAATGTCGATACCTGCCCAACTTCGGATATCGTTATTCCATCTTTTCCATATGCTGTTTCGTATGCGCCTGCTCCTTTTTTGTAGTACCAAGTGTAAGTTAATCCTGTTGAAGCACCTTCAACGCTTAAGGTAGCATTATCATTAAAACAAACCGTTGTACTTACAGCTTGTACAGCAATTTTTGTTACCTCTGTAACTGTTAGTGTTGCAGGATTACTTGTTGCTGATGAAGCACATATTGCACCTGAACTTATAACCTCACAACGATATTGATTTCCGTCAAAAGTTGCTTTATCTGCACCTGTTATTTGTAATGTAGGCAGATTTACTCCAGAATATTTCCCTCCATTTGAAAGAAGAATCCATCCTGAACCTGAATTCTCATACCACTTGTAGGTATAAGATGGTTCACCTGAAGCTACAACACTAAAGCTAACATTTGCTCCATCTGAAATTGTTCGATCCAGAGGGTTTGTAACAGCTACATTTTTAATAATGGTTAAGCTTGCTTTATTTGAAGTCGCTGTACCACAAGCACTACCCGAAACAACACAATAGTAACTTTGTCCGTTTACTGGTGTAGTTACTGTTAATGAATTACTGGTTGCTCCAGCTACTGCAGCATTATTTTTATCATACCACTGATAAGTCACTGGAGCTTCTCCTGTTCCAACAACTGAGAATTCAGGATTCCCATCATCTTCACACATCACTACATTTGTAGGATTTGTTACCGTAGCATTTTCCTGAACCTGAACATCAAAGGTCAGCGTTTGATTTCCACAATTTAGATCATTAGTTAATTCACATGTATATTCTCCAGCCTTGGCCAAAGTAATATTTCCTAAATCTAAATTAGATTTATCAGATATGGTAGTCTTAGTAAGGTCTGCTGATTTATACCAATTGTACACGATATTGTCACCAGTCGCAGTAACAAATAAATTGGTTGCATCATTTTCACAAACCACAGTAATGGCAGGTGATTGAGCAGTTACTACAATTGTATTTCTAATATCAAGATTAATTGTTACTTGAGCATCACCACAATAATCGGACTCAACTTTGGCAACATAAGCTCCATCATCGGAAGGACTTGTTGCTGGATTAAGAACAAAATTAGTTGGATCGGCATTACCATCAGTAATAACAGAACCATCTTTCCACCAAACAATCCCGTTATGTTCTCCTGATGCCGAAACATCTAAACTGACTGATCCGGAACACTCTGCCAGAGTATTGGCTAATGAACTTATTAGTGGTTTAGCATGTACAATTACGCGATAAGTCTTTATCGGAGTTTCACACTTTCCAACAACAGTTGCGGTATATATAAATGAGCCAACAATATTATGAGCATCCAATTGAATAGAAGTTCCTGTTCCTATATTTGTACCGGTAAAATTTTTCCAAACAATTGAATAATCAGCAGGATTACCATTAATCTCAGTAGTAAGTAAACTAAGCAATGGTTTTGCACCCTCACAAATATTAATTATTTTATCAGTAGAATCAACAAGGGAAACATGTGTATTAACTATCAATTCTCTTTGAATAACCGCAGTTCCACAGCTCAAAGCAACCTTACAATAATAAACTCCTGCTTGCGCCAAAGTAACATTTGTTAAGCTCAAAGTTTCTGTAGTTCCAACAATTGGGCCAGAATCCTTATCTCCAAATCTCCACTCGAAAGAAATTGGAGATCCCAAATAAGTTACTGTCGTTGAAAAATTATCGCCGACACAAACAGTCGATGTTGCTGTTGCCGGAGAAGTAACAGCTTCTTTCGTTAAGTTCGCATTTGCAGTTTTCGTGTTCCCACACTGATCTGTAACAAGAACAGAATAATTTCCAAAGGCAGCATCCTGAACATTCAACAATTCCAATTTATCAGAATCTGTTCCAATTGGATTTCCATCATTATCCGTCCATGCATAATGAAGAACAGTAGCGGTAGGTATTGTAGATACTTTAGCTTCAAAGGTTACATTCTCACCAATACAAGTTCCGACATCAGCAACTGAAAGAGTACCAAAATCAGAAAACATATTTAATGTACGCTGAAAAGAAACCGGAGCATCACAAGAACTACTAACAAAAAATTCCCAGATCCCCTGATGACTTGCATCAACCGTAAAGGTATATGGATTAGTTATATTTTTAATTGTTCCATCAGGCTCTTTTACCTGATAGATATAGACGGCTCCATTATTATCAACATTGAAAGATGCGGTTACATTTGAAGCACTACAAAATGGTCCTGTTTTATCCAAACTAAAACCATTCACTTTAATTTTTGGAGTTACAATTAAATCTGCGGCCGAAAATCCAGAATTACATCGATTTGTAACATCTACCCTATAATTTCCTGCATCTGCATTCTTCACACTTGACAAATTAAGAGAAGATAGATTATTTAATAAATCAACTCCGTCTTTATTCCAACTATAGGTATAAAAATCACCAGGATATTTCATATCCACACTAAATGAATGATTATTCCCTTCACAAACCGTTGCATCCTGCAGTAGTTTATCAAACTCTACCAATGGATAAATATCCAAATCAAATACAGCCATCCCCAAACTATTTGGACACTCTACTGTTTCACCGGCAATGGTATAAACACTAGTCACTTTAACTTTAAAAGTAGCATCTCTATCTAACATTGAAGCGGTATAATTCAATACACTTCCTGTCTCTGATAGTGTTTGAGATCCTCTTTTCCAATCATAAGTTAAAACACCATCACCTGTTGCCAGAGCAGTTAAAATAATATCCTGCCCCACACACAAATCATCATTTGAAGTTATACTATTTAATACTGGTGTTGATAACACATTAATAACAACCTGATCAGCTGCAACCCCACAACCATTCTCAACCTCGCAACGAACTGTATAGGTTCCGGTTGAATAATTAAATGTGTATGGATTTTCCAGTGATACAGGAGAAGTTCCTCCATCAACATACCATTTTACATCTCCAGCATCTCCAGTTACCAACGCGTTTAATGTCGTACTTGATCCCGAACAAAAACTAGTTTTGTCTGTATCAATACTTACTGTTGCTTCTTCATCAACCAATACATTTAATGTAACATCCACTGTAGCTCCTGAAGTTCCACAGTCTTGATATTCCGGTTTAAATCCGATAGTACATATATACTCTCCTTCTTGTGATTCCTGAGGACTAGCAAAAATTAATTCAGGAGACTTAACTCCACTAAATTCTGCTCCATCGATTAAATCGACACCACCTTTAGACCATGAATAGTCGTACCAGCTAATATCTCCATTTGAAACATCCAACGAATTCGATACACCTTTACAAAAATGAACAATATCGCCATCACTTCCATAACTAAAATTTGGAACAACCTTCGCGGTAAATTTTGCAGTATCCTGAACTGCCTGAACGAATGATATACTATCCAGAGCAAAAAAAGTATCCTGATTATCAAGGTTATGATTAAGTATTTTAATTGTTGCCTTCCTTACTGTTCCCGGTTTCCAAAGAGCTGAAACCGATTGCCACTCTGTAGACTTATCTATTTTAAAATCTTCAATAATTGTCTCATCGTTAATAAGCACCTTAAGAGATTGATTATAAGTCGAATTATTTTTTGCCAAACGCCCGTGCAACTTAAAAATATAACTGAAATTTTCTTCTACAGGCAATTCGTTCACCTGATAAACCACCTCTCCTTGTCTATCAGAATATCCTAAGAACATTCTTCCTCCGTCCATTGCTCCAAAGTCAGCTAAAACAGGATTTTCTGCTACAGGGGTGGATGCCAGTGCGAAATTTCCAGGATCAACAAGATTACTGGTAACTATATCGTAATCAGACTCAAACCCATTAAAACCATCTGAAAAATCACCGTTAAATAAAATATCCAAACTTGGATCTCTGTAATATCCCAAAACATAATAGATCGTTTCTACATCCGGAGCTGGCACAACCAGAGGTCCATTCTCAATAATTGGGTTCCCTGTAAAATCATTTACATACCATTCATAAAAGTCTGGGAATGGTTCTACAAGAGCAACACTTATATTCTCATCATAACTTTCACAAACCAGACTTAATTCTTTATCTATATTTAACACAGGATGAATTGGAGATACTGCCTTTGTAAAGCCAGAATAGTATCCTGCAGCACCAAGAGTATTCGAACTTGCTGTCCAGGCAACATTTATAGCTTTACTCCCTGTAAAACGACAATCACCGCTTATATTAGGTACTTTATAATATACCCATTCTGTTGTTCCAGGCACATTCTGAGGATTGCTTAAAGATGTTCCATTACGTTGTACATCTACATTTTTTTGCGCCAAAACCGTAACCGTTGGATTTATAAGACCTCCGGCACCGGTAGTAATGTAATTAGCTTGAGGAATCACAACCTCCTTAATTCCCAATCCTGTAAGAGGAGGAATAAAATTAAGTCCAATATTTGTCCAGTCCTGATTTGTACCACACATGGTTTGGTAAACATATACATCTTTACCTTTTGTATCAATGTAAAGTGTTGGAAGTGCTTTAGGATTAACAATGTCATCCAAAATGATAAAATCGCCAGCATTAGCCAGTGTACCTTTATTATTTCCATTTACCCATACTTCGGTATTTGCCTGGGTTGCCACAACAATAGTTCTTTCCTGCCCGGCATAATAAGCAGTAGGATCTGGCTCAGCCTTTCCTTCTCCTTTCATTACGATGTATTTGTCTCGCACCTGATCCACCGGAACAATCTGGTCGAAACCAATATCCTGAGATGGCTTCGCCCCTGCTGTCCATGAACCACAATTCACAACAATTTTTTGAGTTGATGTAATATGCGTCCCATTCATTCCATTTCGCACCATGGCAGTTTCGCCACTAAATTGACTAGCATGCAAATTTACCCCAATAACATAACTCTGCCCTTTGCTTAGTGTTCCTGTTATAACATCAGAAGGATCTATTGATTCTAAAACTACATTTGCACCATCGTATTTTGTAATGTACTTACATTTAATTCCAGAAAAATTAACGGTTGTCTGCCCATCTTCAACAGCCATCACTGAAATAAAGTGGCTTCGAATAGGATAACCTCCACTATACGAAGGATCTGAATAATTAATTGTGTGGCTATACAAATGCCCGGAATAAAAATCTTTTCCTTTGGCATACGCTCCTTTTGCCGAAAGAGAACCTCCATGCGTTAATGCTCCATATTCCCCACCATTACTAAAGCCATGCCTTATATTTGCAAAGAAAGGACCATCATACGAGTAAATTCTTAACCCCTGCCCATTTAAAGGTTTGTTTAATTCTTTTGGTCCTATAATTCCATACGAATAACTGCACCCATCAGGATAAGTACTCGAATTATGCGAACTATACGTATCTCCTCCCGGAGTTTTAAAAACATAAGTTTTGCTTTGATTACGATTAATTGTAAACGGGCCTGCTACTGTATTGCCTTGTCCATCTTCAATAAAAACCTTAAGGTCTTTTTCAGAATTGGTTGACAAGAAAAGTTCTTGTTTTCCCACCTGAGCAGAACAATAAAACGGCGGCACATAATGTTCATAGTCGTACTGAGCCATTCCGCTGAGTGGCAAAATAAACAATAAGCCAATAAAGACTAACTTAAATACTTTCATTAATTGGGTAGAAATTTTACCATTCCTCATGTCATTAAGATTCAAAGTTAAAACGAAATTAATTTGCAATGAAAGACATTTCATATTGACAAAACAACATGAGATTAACCAATCAAAGCAATTCACAAAACATCTAAACAGATAGTTTAAATAGATTTAAACAAAACAATTCATTAAATCAATATATCATTTCCTTGTAGGTTTAAAAAAACTCCGCAAAGTATCTGTTTAAACTGATAAAAGATGATTTTTGTTACATGTTTACTATAAAAAAGCAAATTTAAGTAAAATTAAACGAATTAACGATAATAAAAAAGGCAGCATTCCCCAGAAACGCTGCCTTTTAAGTATACTTACTGTTAATATTTAACTCATTATATTCTCAACTTCCTCTATACCAATCGGAATTCTCTTTCCAATCAAACGATTTCCGTGTTCAGTTACCAATACATCGTCTTCCAAACGAATGCCCCCAAAAGTACGATATTCATAGACTTTATCATAATTGATATAGTCCAAATGCAATCCTTCCAGCTTCCATTTATCCATTAATGCCGGAATAAAATAAATCCCCGGCTCATTAGTGATTACAAAACCTGGTTTTAGTTCTTTTCCAAGACGTAAATAAGCAGTTCCAAACTGATCAATTCGCTGTACCTTTTCATCGTATCCAACCAGATTCTCACCGAAATCTTCCATGTCGTGCACATCCAATCCCATCATATGCCCAAGACCATGCGGCATAAATAAGGCATGAGCACCAGCCTTCACAGCCTCATCAACATCACCTTTCATTAAACCAACTTCCTTTAAGCCGGTGGCAAGAACTTTACAAACCTCCAAGTGAATACTCTGATAAGTAACCCCCGGACGAATCAACTCATTGCCTTTGTTGATTCCAGCCAACACAATTTCATATATTTCTTTTTGCTTTTGACTAAATTTTCCTCCTACAGGAATTGTTCGGGTATTATCAGAAGCATAATGAGAATCCGTTTCAGCACCACTATCCACAAGCAATAAATCTCCTGCTTTAAGCAGATTACCATGCTCATGATTGTGCAAAGTTTCTCCTCTTCTTGAAACAATAGCCGGGAATGAGAGCAGTCCTCCCGCTCTTAATGCTATAGCTTCGCATTCCCCAGCAATTTCTCTTTCGTAAACACCATCTTTGGCCATTTTCATTGCTGTTGTATGAATCTCATACCCAATTGCAGCAGCACGCTCTAATTCCTTAATTTCGTACTCATCTTTTATTTCACGAAGCGAAATAACTGCTTTAACAAATTCTTCTGATGCATTCTCCTTAATTGCATTTAATGGTGTGCCCACAATTTCATGAATCAAAATTTTATTTTCGGCACGATAAACTGGTAGAAAATGGATTTTTCGACCTTCTTTTATTGCTTCAGCAACAAGAGATTTCAAATCATTAAACGGAGCTGTGTTTTCAACGCCAAAACATGCAGCTTGATCTGCAACTCTTGGCTGTGGTCCCATCCAAATTATATCATCAATATCAACATCATCACCAAAAATATAATCTTTATTATTATCGATATCAAAAACACCGGCAAAACCCGGATGATCGATACCAAAAAAATACAAAAATGTACTATCCTGACGATAATGATAAACATTATCTGCGTAATTCATTGGTGCTTCAGGATTACCCAATACCAATGCAATTCCGTCTTTCATTATTTCACGTAATTGATTACGTCTTTTAATATATACTTCTTTTGGAAACATGTTGCTTTGTATTTTAAGTGTTTTGTAAAATGAATTCGAAAGATACAAAAAAGAGAGTTATTTGGTATAACTATAACGACTATTTATAGATACAAAAAAAAGGCTTCCGATAATGAAAGCCTCATAATTCAATAAATTATTGTTATAGTTTAATTTCCCGATCCACTGTTTGATCCAAGGAAATAAATGTTTCCGTTTTTGATATCCCAGGAATATTCTGCAGTGTATTAATTAAGATATCCATCAAATGCTGATTATCCCTGCAAAGCATCTTTACCAAAAATGTAAAGTTGCCAGTAGTAAAATGACATTCTACAATTTCAGGAATAGCGTCAATTTTATCTACAACCATTTTATATTGATGTGCATGATCAAGAGAAATACCAACAAAGGCACACACCTCATATCCTAAAGCTCTTGGCTTAACAATAAATCTAGACCCATCAATAATCCCTGCATCTTCCAGTTTTTTAACTCTTTGATGAATTGCAGCACCAGAAATCCCACACTCTCTGGCTATTTCCAAAAATGGAATCCTTGCATTTTTTATCAAGTAAGATAGAATCTTCTGATCTACAGCATCAATTTGAACTTTCATTAGTATTTATGATTTAGATTTAAATAGTTAGTGGATGGTTGCGGAAATTTAAACATTCCAAATTGATATAGTAAAAATACCACATGAGCCACATTATCATGCAGCTAATTTACTATTACAAAGAGACCACTTGTTACAATTCATTACAATATTAGCAAAATTATTACTAATTCATAAGTAAATGAAATATGAAACTACAGATTCACAATATTTAGAACCAATTCACACAGGCATTCAAGCTTACGTTTTATTCAGTTAAACCTCACTAAATTTCCCAAAAATACTGTTTTACAACAAAAACAACTCGATAAAAAAAGACTAATTTTGAAAGCCAATTAAAATTGCTCTTTTTAAATATCAACGATCTCCATTAGTTGAAATGAAAATAAACACTTTATGATTAAATTAAGACCATTAATGTTTGTCGGCACAGGATCGGATGTTGGAAAAAGTATTATCAACACAGGGTTTTGCAGAATTCTTAAGCAGGATGGCTATCAACCGGCTCCATTCAAAGCTCAAAATATGTCGCTAAACTCTTTCGCAACACCAGAAGGATTTGAAATTGGCCGGGCACAGGCCGTTCAAGCAGAAGCCTGCGGATTAGCTTGTCATACCGATATGAATCCTGTATTACTAAAGCCTACAAATGATAAAAGCTCACAAGTTGTTTTGAATGGAAAACCTATTGGCACGCAAACCACGGTCGAATATTTTATGGGGAATAATAAGCTTGCATTATTTGAAGAAGCAAAATCTGCATTTCATCGTTTAAACGAAAAATACAATCCTGTTGTATTGGAAGGAGCTGGCAGTATATCCGAACTTAATTTAAAAACCAGAGACATCACCAACATGCGAATGGCTATTGAAGCCAATGCGGTCACCTATTTAATTGCTGATATAGATAAAGGTGGTGTTTTCGCGAGTGTTTATGGAAGTATTCAGTTACTCGATGAAAACGAACGCAAGCAAATCAAGGGAATTATCATCAATAAATTTAGAGGAGATCTAAAACTGTTCGAAGACGGGAAAAAGATTATTGAAGATCTTACCGGCAAACCTGTTATCGGAATCCTCCCCTATTTTAAAGATATCCATATTGAAGAGGAAGATTCTGTTAGTCTCGGGAAAAAATCAAAAACATCCAGTAAAGAAAAGATTAACTGTGCTGTTGTTATTTTACCGCGCATGGCCAACTTTACTGATTTTGACGTTCTTGAACATGATCCAAGAGTTCATCTTTTTTACACAAACAATCCTTTAGAAATAGAAACTGCCGACATCATAATCCTTCCTGGAAGCAAAAACACTATTTCTGATCTTCAGGAACTAAAACAAAACGGTGTTGCCTTGTCTATTATAAAAGCCTATAAAAACGGAAAAAAAGTAATAGGTATTTGCGGTGGTTACCAGATGATGGGTGAAAAAATTAGCGATCCTCTTCAAATTGAAGGCAACATTGAAAGCATACCCGGTCTGGGGATTCTTCCTGTAGAAACAGCGATCACCAATGAAAAACTCACAGAACAATGCACTTTCAAATTCAGAGATTCAAATCAAGAGTGCTTTGGATATGAAATTCATATGGGAGAAACTATTGCCGTCCAAAATAACATACCACTATGCATTTTATCAAATGGAAAAACTGATGGCTATTTTCTAAACCAGAACTGTTGGGGAAGTTATATTCATGGTATTCTTGACAACAAAATTGTGATTCAACACCTGTTATCCGGATTCAATCTGGAACAAGAAAGTGATTTTAATTATCAGGAATTTAAAGAAAACCAATACAACAAACTGGCCGATTTAATAAGAGAAAACATAGATATGGATCTGTTTTACGCTCATTTAAAAGAAAATTAACTGAACATGAACAAGTACCATAATCGATACATAATTACTGGTGGCCCGGGATCAGGAAAATCTACTCTTTTAAATAAATTATCAGAACAAGGCTATCAGTGTTTTGAAGAAATATCAAGAATTGTTATTCAGGAGCAACATCAAATTGGCGGAGATAAAGTTCCTTGGCAGAATCTATCCGAATTTGCAGAAATTTGTTTTGAGCGTATGAATTCTCAGCTTACTGAATGTACACCAGAGAGAAAGTGTTTTTTTGACCGTGGTTTGCCTGATATTATCGCCTACGTAAGACGAGGAGACTTGGCTGTTCCATTAAAATATTTTAAAAAATCAGACCAATACAACAAAACCGTATTTCTTGCTCCACCTTGGAAAGAGATTTTTATTAACGATGCAGAAAGACCGGAATCATTTGAAGATGCGATGGAAATATCAGTTTTCATAAAAAACACCTATAAGGAATTGGGTTTTACTGTTGTTGAACTTCCTAAAAATTCAGTAGCAGAAAGAGCCCTATTTATTATCAATTATTTGGCTGGCGATAATGATTCATAAATAGCTTTATAAGTTGTTTTTGCCAACATTTCCCCAAACAAAACATGTTTGCCACAATACTGAACCATAGGCCCCGTACCACATGCGATTGCTGTGGAATCAGTTCCTGTTCCTGTAGCCATCAATCCACTAACCGGGCTCTGAACTTTTAAATCCTGCAGACAAGCAGCTTTTGCTTCCGCCACCATCATAATGCATTCGACCATACCAGCGTCAGAAAGATTAGCATTAGTGGTAACCAGAATATTAATAGTCCCGATTTTTTGACACTCCTCATTCACGAATTGATAATCAGCCTCATCTCCTGCCCTACGGGCATTTGACACTCCTGATGTAACAAAAACCTCTATCCAAACCCCTTGCTTTTCAACTCGAATTCTTCGGAACGAACTCATTAAAGCCGCAGTCATCATTCCCACACAATTCCCTTCCCAATTTTTGGAGTCAACGATTCCTTTAAGGGTAATATCCGGGGATTCAAAATCAGTTCTTTCGCCATTAAAATTAGCATCAACTTTTATATTCAAAAAATGACTGGCATTTTGGCAGCCACCATTTAAAATCGCAGAACTTACCATCCTAACAGGATTCTGAAACTCAACATGAAGGAATTGATCCGTTAATTCGATTGAAAATTTCATTCTTCTACTCCTTTACATTTTGTTGGAATGCAAACGAAACGGCCTCGTGATATTTTTTTAAGCCACCCGATTTCTTGATTCCTTTGTAAACTTTTCTCTCATTCTCAAAATGGCTGGAGAAATACTCCCAAAAAGGCTTCACTTTTTGCAAGATTTGCGTATCTCCACTTAAAAATGAAGTATAAGTAGAAAAAATTTCATCGTGCATTTTACGCAATGCTTTTTTACGAATATCTGCAGATAAAATTTCTATTCCTTTTATTTTTGCCGGCAACCAATAATCTCTCAAAACACCTCTCCCTATCATTACATGATTTAGGTTTGGGAATTGAGCACTCAAACTTTCAAAATCATCAAGTGTCTCAATATCACCATTGAATCCAATAATTTTATCAAAACCTTCCTGAATTTCCTGGAAATAATCCCGATCGGCACTTTCCTTATACATTTGCTTCCCAATGCGTGGATGAATGATAATTTCATCAATAGTAAAGTTCTTCATCACATCTAAAACCGAAAGTATTTCCGATTTATCTTCCAAACCCAACCGCATTTTAATCGACAGGTCAATTTTTCCGGAATATCCATTTTCCAGAATATCCTGTATCTTTTCAGGATATGGTAACAAACCAGATCCTTTCTTTTTCCGGGTAACCAGTGGAAAAGGACACCCTAAATTCCAATTCATTTTTTCATACCCTAAACCTGAAAGATACGTCTCAAAAAATTGAAACTCCTTAACCGATCCGCTTAAAAACTGAGGCACCAATCGATTATTTCTTTCCAAAAATGGCTCTACTTCTCTTTTGTGCGAGGTTCTTAATTCTCCTGAATTTTGAAGAACAAGAAAAGGGGTATAGAATTCATCTACGCCCCCAATGCATTTTTCATATGCTTGTCGGAACACCCAATCAGTATATCCCTGAAGAGGTGCTAATGAAATTTTCATGTGATTATAATTTCTTGTTTGTCCCTCCCAAATGCTTTTGGAAGGCAATCGCCTGAATAAATAGTCCAAAATACAGGAGAACTTATTCCTGCAAATATCATTTTATCGTCCAAAACTTAAAACACCCAGTAATTGTTTACGCTGACGATAATAATTAATTCCATCCTCGGTACCAATACTTTTTACAAATTGATCAATCATTGTATCGTAGATTGTACCAAACTTAAATCTCTCCGGAGGATATAGTTCAGGATTATGCATATCTTCAAGTCTCGCCAGATACATCCGTCCAACAATCTCGCTGCTAAGATCATCGCGATACATACCTTGTGCTATTCCTTTTTCTACATTTATTTTAATTTTATCAAAAATAAATTCCATCCGCTCATCCATATGCTTTTTATACACTCTCGGAAAACGACTCTCAAATTCCATTGTAACGGATGGAGTTAAGTTTTCGAAACGGTCATTCATCTCCTGACTTACAATAAATAATATATCAATTGCATTCTGACCTTCAAAATTGTATTGAGTAAAAATGGACTCAAACGATTTTCGTTCGTATTCAAGAATTTTTTCAACCAACTCCTCTACCGAATCAACAAATTTGGATACATCAGATGGCGACACTCCAAAATCTTTAACCTTATCAAAAGAAAAGCCACTTAAACCATTTTTGAACAAATAAGCCCTTACCTTCTCTATAATATGAATAAAATCCTTGTCCATAAACCATTACAGCTAAATAAAATAAACTAAATCGAAATCTTTTTGATCTCCTCAAGATAGGCATAAAATTAGGCATTTTTCAATTGCGAAAGTAAAACAAATGAATATTTTAGTGATTTAAATATCTTTGATAAAAAAGTTAAACGAATGAGAAAAATATATACACGCAAAGGCGATAGAGGACAAACTGGTTTGTCAGGAGGAATTAGAGTCTCTAAAGATTCTGTAAAAATTGAATGCAATGGCAGCATTGACGAAGCCAACTCTACAATTGGTTTACTTCGTGTAAAATTAGGAAGCGGCCATGAGTGGCAAGCTCAACTGCATCAAATACAGAAAGACCTGATGGAAATTATGGGGTTTATTGCCCGCGCAGATTATTCTATAGAGATAAATCCTTCGGAAGAAGTTAAATTTGGAGCCAATTCGCAAGAGGCGTGGATGAATGAATTAGAAATGAAAATAAAAAGTCCTTCCGATTTTTTTCTATTGCCTGGAGGAAATGAGGTTTCTGCGCTGTGCCACATCGCGAGAACACAGATAAGAAGAGCTGAAAGAAGACTTGTTAGCGTAATTAATGAAGAACCTATTGAAGAATGTATTACATCTTATATCAACAGGCTTTCGGATCTATTTTTTATTCTATCAAGATCAGAAATGGATCGTAATAATGTAAATGAAGAAATTTGGAGGTCTTTTCGAAAAAAAGCGAAATGACTATTCATCAATAATTGGCGATTCATTTATCAAAATCATTAGTTCATAAAAAAGGATGCATTTTAACAATAAAAATTAACATCATACATTACCTTTGTCAGTGAAGAAAGTCTGTTAAACACTTAGGTGATTGATTGTACTAATTCATAAGTAAATTTAAGTAGTAGTTTAGGGCGGCTAGTCACCGCCCTTTTTCTTTTTAGCTATTGCATTTTCTTTCGGCAACAAATTATTTTTTCAATTCCGCTTCAATCACCATTTTCATTCCATCAAACTCCTCATGATTAAACAATCTGGTGAGATAAATAATTTTGCCTTCCTTATTAACAATTACATTACGGGTTACGCCACTTTCCTTGTGTGCATACTTAGTAAATATTCCTGCCCCTTTATCCAATGCAACCGGATAAGTTATTCCTGTTGCTGCTATTAATTTCTCAGCCTTTTCTAGTGGCTCATCCAAATCCAAGGCATATAAGGCAAATTCCTTCTCTTTGTGGTCCTGCCATATTTCCTTCTCGATAAACGGCATTTCTTTGCGGCAAACCCCACACCAACTAGCCGTAAACTGCAGCATCACAACTTTTCCTTTTAAATCTGACAGCTTCAATGTACTCCCATCGGTTAGATTCATTTCGAAATCGGGTGCCATATCTCCTACCTTCACGATATACCCTCTGGAATCTTGAGTTTGCGCCATTCCTGAAAAAACTAATCCCATAACTAAACCAATTATTATAATTACCTTATTCATTTCTCCTTATGGATTTTTTAAAAATTATACCTCCAAACCTAAACAAATAAAGATAAAATTCAAATAAGCTTTGCCATCTACTTCATAATTTATAGATCTTAATTTTTCTGTAAAGGGTTTTTCTATCCATATTTAACAAGCGAGCAGCCTTACTCTTATTATAATCCGAAATATTTAAAACTCTTTTAATCCTCTCACCTTCAGATTCGAATAGTGGATTTAAATATTCCTGAGTATTTTCATAAAAAGAACACGGTAGTTCATTTAAAGTAATTAACTCACTTTTTGTAAGAAGAGTTGCACGCTGAACGGTATTCTTCATTTCTCTTAAATTACCTGGCCAAGCATAATTAGTAAAGACATATTCCACACTTTTATCAAAACCAACTACCGATTTCCCAAGGCTGCAATTTGCCATGTTTAGAAAAAAATTCGCAAAATGCATAATATCAGACTTTCTTTCTCTTAAAGGAGGAACATTAATCTGAAATTCATTTAGGCGATGATATAAATCCTCCCGAAAAGCACCAATCTGCTTCGACTCCTTTAAATCATCATTTGTTGCAGCAAGAATCCTAACATCAACCGAAACCTCTATATTACTACCTACATGCTTCACTTTTCTTTCTTGTAAAGCACGCAATAATTGAACTTGCGTTGAATGATTAAGGTTTCCTACCTCATCCAAAAACAGAACACCTCCATTCGCAGCCTCAAAATGTCCGATTTTATCAGTAACAGCACCTGTAAATGCACCTTTTTCATGTCCGAAAAATTCACTTAAAGCCAGCGTCTTTGAAATAGATCCACAATCGACGGCAACAAATGGTTTTTGAGACCTATCACTTTTTTCATGAATCATTTTCGCTATAATTTCCTTTCCAGTACCACTCTCACCCACAATTAAAACTGACATCAGAGTAGGAGCAATTAAATCAATATGCTTTAGTAATTGTTGCGATAATTTTCCTTTGCCTTGATAATAATTCTGAATACCTGAAGATACCTGTGATTTCGATTTTACAATAGGATTTTGACACGAAAGAGCCTTGTTAACAATATTTAAAACCTCATCGGGACCGAATGGTTTTGAAATAAAATCATAAGCTCCTAATTTAATCGATTTTATTGCAGATGAGATATCTGCATAACTTGTCATCATTACCACTGCAGTCTTTGGAGCAATTTTCTTCACAAAGCTTATGATTTCCATCCCACAAACCTCGGGCATTCTTAAATCAGTAAGTACGATATCATAAAATTTCAACTGAATCTTTCTTTTTGCCTCAACTGATGAAAAACTCGTAGTGACAATAAAATCTTTTCGTTCAAAAAAATTCTTCAACATTAAACAAAATGTTGCATCATCATCCACAATAAGAATACTATTCATACTACTGATCAATTTTGTTGTGTGAAATTTAATTCCTCTGCTATTTAATATCCATCAGAATAACCTCTATCGATATTGTATTTACATATCGATAGAGGTTTAAACATTACAAATTTGGGTAAACTGCTTAAATGGGTTTATTATTTAAGACGCTAATTCTTCCTGTTTTACGAATTCTCCCTTCGTGTTGAAATAAACAGCAATGTTTCCCTCTGGTTTTGACAAGATAATCTTGTACGATCCATCATTTCCGATAAATGATTTAAGAATTGCATATTCCGAATATGATTCCGTAATTGCTGTCTGAACCATTTTAGGAAGTTCTTCGGATTTTAATTCTTCATATTTCACGTCTTCCTGCACAAGGCTTGTCTCTGAAACTAAATTCCCAGCTGAAACTGATGTTGGAATACTTAAACTACACATTAATGCTACTGCTGATACAATCAAAACTCTTTTCATAACTAATCAATTTTTATATGAATATTAAAATATAATAACATGATCTCTTATGAAATATCTATGCCAGAAATGACACACTACAACAGAAAATTACATAAAGTGCTTTATATGTGACAACTAAAAAGACTCAAATGAATACAAGCACTAATAAACACCTCGTCTTAAAATTGTAGACTACACAATTATGTGGGGATAAATTCCACTCTTTATTTACTATAAAATAAATTCACAGCACGTAAATACTTATTCTTTAGATATAAATAAAGAAAATTATAAAAATTGGAGTGAAGGGAGTATTATAGTAAGTATTATTAAATAAGTTATCTAATCGATTAATTGTTCCTTTCAATAATCAGACTTAAAAAATAATCTTTTGCCTGCATTTTTTCTCTTTCAAATATAGAACTACAGCTTTCGACAGTAATTTATCATTAATCAGGAACTTTTTCAGAAGATAGGCAGGATCAGCATACGGCAAAGCCGAAATAAATATATCACTGCACTTTACTCTGCCTTTTAAATTGCTTGCAATGTATATTAGCTTCACAGAAAAATTAGCAAGCAGAAATGGAATTGGTGGAGTAAGAACTTTATAATCGACAACTCCATGAAAAATGGCTTAAACAATAATCCTTGGAAAAAGTACCGCATCAATTATTCCTGCAATAAAACTTTATACAACCAAAACAGAACTAACATATAACCAGATAAATTATCATTCACGATAATCTTTAACAGATATTCTTTTTCGTGAACAGTAAAATATTACTGATGCTCCACATTAAGTACAAAAACGACTACGAAAACAAGTACATTTCTCCTTATGTGAAAGCTTTTCCAACACTAAATCTAATCTCGTTTGGGAAAATAGCTCCTATACATCTCAGGTAAATTGGCCCTATACATTAATGTACAACTAAAAAGAAATGCAACAACCGCCATCGCAAACAACTGACCTCCATCAGAAGTGCCATCATATTCAACAACAACGCCAACCGAGGTAAATAAATGAAAACCAATTGCTCCAAACATCAATCCAGAAGTAATTACAGCTGCTATTTTCCATAAATTAGGCAGAAAAAGCAAAACACCCGCTATCAATTCAATTGCACCAATACCAAACCGTCCCCAAGGTTCCATCCCAATTGCAGAAAAGATATGAACGGCCTCAGGATGACCTGTAAATTTAAAATGTAATGTTTGAATCAATATAATAGCCGTTACTATTCTTAGCAACATTTCAATAGTTCGATATTTTCGTTTCGACTTCATAATAATTTTTCTTTTTTTAAATCTACAAAAATAGCAGGACGTATTCTAAGTTTCCTATTAAAATGCAAGATAGCCTGAACCCTCATCATAAATTGTGAGCTGGATTTCATTAAAAAAACATTAATGAAATTTATTAATACAGAGTTTAAATTAAAAACAATATATGTATGCACTACAAGCATTTAAACTTTGTTTTCTACTTTTAAGCAAAACAAACATCATGCAAATAAAAATACTATTAACACTAGCTATCACCACACTAACAATGGCGTGCAGTTCCACCGATAAAAGTTTAAAAAAAGCAGAATCGGTCATCTCTACAGAGAAAATGATAAATTACATCAAAGAATTGGGATCCGATGAATACCAAGGACGAAAACCATTTTCTGAAGGTGAAGTAAAAACCATTAATTACATCGCGCAACAGTATAAAGAAATAGGGCTTGATCCTATCAACATGAATTCCTACTTTCAGGAAGTTCCCTTAGTAGAAATATCACTTACAGCTCCCGAATTTCTTAGTTTAAAATCATCTGACAAGGTGGAAAAACTAACCTACGGGGAGGATTTTGTCACCTTCTCCCGACGCATTCAGGATGAAATCGTATTAACAGAATCTGACTTAGTATTTGCAGGCTACGGGATTGTAGCTCCGGAATACGACTGGAACGACTACAGAGACTTGGATGTTAAAGGAAAAACCGTAGTTGTTTTGGTGAACGACCCTGGTTTTGGCTCAACAGATAAGAGTTTTTTTAAGGCCAATGAAATGACATATTATGGTCGATGGACCTATAAATACGAGGAAGCAGCCCGTCAGGGAGCTGAAGGAATACTGATTATTCATCAAGACAAACCTGCAGGATATCCATGGTCAGTTGTCTTGAACTCGGCATCAGTTCCTAAATTATATCAGAGAGCTAAGGATAATTATCAATCGAGATGTTTAGTCGAAGGCTGGTTGACTTTAACTGCCACCAAACAATTATTTGCGGATGCAGGTAAGGATCTAGACACTGAAATTCAAGCAGCCAAACAAAAAGAATTTACAGGTTTTAATTTAAGTACGAAATTAAGCGTTGCCTTTAAAAATTCAGCTCATTTTGATGTTACACACAATGTACTCGGAATAATAAAAGGAACAGATCTGGCAGATGAATATATTTTCTATTCTGCACATTGGGATCACCTTGGAATTGGTCCAAAAATGAATGGCGATTCAATTTACAACGGTGCTGTTGACAATGGAACCTCGCTTGCATGGATGTTTGAAATTGCCAGAGCTTTTAAAGCCATGCCTCATCAGCCTCGCCGATCTATTATTTTTTTAGCGCCTTCCGCAGAAGAATCAGGACTAAATGGTTCTGGCTTTTATGTTGACAATCCAATTTTTCCGCTAAACAAAACAGTTGCAAATATTAACAATGATCTGATGTTGCCTTATGGGCGCATGAAAGACGTAATGATTACGGGATATGGACAATCAGATCTGGACGAGTATGTTAGAAAGGCAGCCAAAATACAGGATCGATACATCCTTCCTGATCCGAACCCTCAATCGGGAATGTATTACCGATCAGATCATTTCAGTTTTGCCCGTGCAGGTGTTCCGGCACTATTTGCTCGTGGCAACAACGATAGCAGAGAAAAAGGCATTGATTACATGTCTGGCAAAGAGAAAGACTGGCTGGCTAATTATTATCACAAACCTTTTGATGAATACGAAGAGTGGTGGAATTTAGATGGTGTTGCAGAAGATGCCCGATTACTTTTCCGTATTGGTTGGGAATTAGCCAATCAAGATGAATTTCCAAAATGGAAAGACGGATCAGAATTTAAAGCGAGAAGAGAAAAAGATCTCGAATAAATTTAGGCATATTTAAAAGAAATGAGCTTGATTCGATTATGAATCAAGCTCATTTCTTTTATGTATTATTTATAATTAAAGACTTTTAATGAAGCCAATCCTCCCAGGGATGTTTCTTTATAAGTGTAAGGTAAATCAAGTCCGGTCTTCATCATTGTTTCAGTCACCTGATCAAAACTAATTCTGTGACGGCCATCTGAAAGCAAAGCATAAGTATTGTGGTTTAAAGCACGTGCGGCTGCAAAAACATTGCGTTCAATGCATGGTATTTGAACCAAACCAAGAACAGGATCACAAGTAAGCCCCAGATGATGTTCCAAACCCATTTCGGCAGAATATTCAACCTGGTATACAGTCCCTCCATGCAACTGAGTGGCTGCTCCGGAAGCCATGGCACAAGCAGTACCCACTTCTCCCTGACAACCAACTTCTGCTCCGGAAATTGAAGCATTGGTCTTAACCAAATTTCCAATTAAGCCAGCAGTCGCTAAAGCTTTCAAGACGTCCTTTTTTTCAAATTTATAGAATTTCTTATGATAATATAGAACAGCAGGCAAAACACCACAGGCTCCACATGTTGGAGCAGTTACAATTACACCTCCACTCGAATTTTCTTCAGAAACAGCTAAGGCAAATGAATACAACATGGACCGTTTCCTCATCGGTCCGCTTAACGTTTTCGCTTTTAATTGATACGAATGAGACTTACGCTCCAGCTCTAAACCTCCCGGAAGTTCTCCCTCTTTATTCATCCCTCTTTTAATGGCCTTTTTCATTGCAGTCCAAACCTCATCCAGATAATCCCAAATACATTCTCCCTCCATCAATTCCACGTACTCCCAAAGTTGCTTTTTATTGCTTTTGCACCACTCTAATATTTCATCCATAGTAGTCAACCCATATATTTTTTGGGCAGACAACTCGGTATTGTCATCTATTATTGCTCCACCGCCAATACTGTAGGCAGTCCATTCTTCAATCAACTCACCTGATGCAAAAAAAGCTTTGAAACGTAATGCATTGGGATGCCTTTTTAAAAACTCTTCAGGCTTCCAAATCAAATTTAAATCTTTCTCCTCAAATACCTTTTCTATTGCAACACCCGTCAAATGTCCTTTACCCGTCGCGGCCAAGCTTCCAAACAGAGTTACCTCATATTTATCTGCTTTAGGATGGCGCAGCAAAAACTGTTCTGCAGCTTTCCGAGGTCCCATTGTATGACTACTCGAAGGCCCATACCCAATGCGATAAAGTTCTTTTATTGATTCCATTATAACGTTTTGTTGTTGTTGTTGTGTAAGTTTGGTGCAAATGTAAGAAAGTCAATATATTTTCAATATGCGATTTGAAAATATATTGCACAAAAAAAGAGAAACCAAATGATTTCTCTCTTTTGTCGGGGTGGCAGGATTCGAACCTGCGACCTCCTGCTCCCAAAGCAGGCGCGATAACCGGGCTACGCTACACCCCGAAACTTAATTCCGGTATTCTATTTGATAAAGAAAAGCTTTAAAACTTTTCTAAAATATTGTCGGGGTGGCAGGATTCGAACCTGCGACCTCCTGCTCCCAAAGCAGGCGCGAT
>NZ_JAUCMW010000016.1:102349-111470 GCF_030372765.1 Labilibaculum sp. K2S
ATAACCGGGCTACGCTACACCCCGAAAATTTGCGGAGGGGGGGAATAAATTTCACCAACTCCATTTTTCTATCTTCACAGAAAAAATTGCGGAGAGAGGGGGATTCGAACCCCCGGTACAGTTTCCCGTACGTCAGTTTAGCAAACTGGTGGTTTCAGCCACTCACCCACCTCTCCTGATCTTGCGGTAGCAAAAGTATGTAAAAAATTCAGATGTGCAAAATATTTACACCCCATTAACAGAAGATTTCGGCGCTTTGGATTATAGTAAATTATAAATCAATGAGATTCATTTCATTTTTTTTTCAAATTACCCAAAATAAAACCGGAAAGTATACGAATACTCCCCGGTTACAATTGAAATTATATCAATTCATCTATTTCTTTTTCCCTTTGTCAGATGGATTTGCAATATTATCCCTCATGTTGGTATCTGCTTCGATATTCTTCATTCGATAATAATCCATAATCCCTAGCTGACCATTTCGAAAAGCTTCAGCCATCGCCCGAGGAACTTCTGCCTCTGCTTCAATCACCTTTGCCCGCATTTGCTGTGCTAATGCCTTATTTTCCTGCTCAAGAGCAACAGCCATGGCTCTTCTCTCTTCTGCTTTTGCCTGTGCAATTTTCAAATCGGCTTCAGCCTGATCTGTTTGCAGTACTGCGCCAATATTTTTACCTATGTCGATATCAGCAATATCAATGGATAAAATTTCAAAAGCAGTACCAGCATCCAAACCTTTCTCCAATACTACACGTGAAATGAAATCAGGATTTTCAAGAACCGTTTTATGAGACTCACTCGAACCGATCGAAGATACGATTCCTTCTCCTACCCTTGCCAACACAGTTTCTTCTCCTGCTCCTCCAACCAATTGCCGGATATTAGCACGTAAAGTAACTCTGGCCTTAGCGATTAACTGAATACCATCTTTAGAAACAGCAGTTACAGGAGGTGTATTAATGACTTTCGGAATAACGCTCATCTGAACGGCTTCGTACACATCTCTACCCGCCAAATCGATTGCTGTAGCCATTTTAAATGTCAAATCGATGTTAGCTTTTGATGCTGACACCAGAGCATGCGTTACCTGAGCGACACGACCTCCAGCCAAATAATGAGCTTCCAGTTCATCCCGATTCAAAATCAAACCTGCTTTTGTACCTTCAATTAAGGCACTTACAATCACTTTTGGCGGAACTTTTCTCCATCTCATAAACACGAGCTGAAGTAAAGAAATTTTAACTCCTGATAATAGAGCTGAAAACCAAAGACCAACTGGGACGAAATAGAATAATATATATATTCCAACCCCAACGGCGACAATTAACATTATTAATGCACCAATTTCCATTTGATTTATTTTAAATAGGTTTTACAATTACAATCTTATCAACGATACCAACGACTACGACCTTTGTTTTTTTATCAACATAAGCCCCCGTAGATCTTGCTTCAACAATTTTCTGATTCAACTTCACTTGTCCCATTGGTGCAAGACGTGAAACACACATCCCTTGATCACCAATAGTAATATTTTCATCATCCAGTTTTTGAACTTTAGAATCGACTTTGGTATTTAGCATGATTTTATTCCATGTTTGCGACTTTAAAGCTAAAACCAAGAATATCCCACTAAGAATTACAGCAGATAAAACAGTAAGGTGTCCTACTGAATTTCCATAATGATGATAAGACATATAAATACCTCCGACTATCATTAGAATGCCGCCAATGGCCGCAACAGTAATTCCTGGAATTACCAAAAACTCCAATAGTAAAAGAACAATACCAAATACGATAAGAAGTACAATAATTAATGCTGTCATTTGCTGCAAATCTGATTTATTTGAAACTAAACAATATTTACTTTCAATCCTTTCTCTGCTAATCTATCCCGCATAGGTTTAATAGTACTCATCGCTCCCTTTTTCACATCACATTTCCCCTTGTAGTGAGTAATATAAGCGCATTGCTCTGCCTGATCAGGATCATGTCTGCACACATCAACCAATGCATCCACAACAAAATCAAAAGTGTGAAAATCATCATTAACCAGCATCAGTGTATTGCGGTTTAAAAGATCGCTAATTACATCGCTCTCTTCTTTATCTGTTTGTGTATTATCAATTCCCAACATAAACGATCTCCCCTATTATTGTCTTAGTATTTCGAGTGCCTGCTGAATGGTAATTTTATCATTTCCTGAAAATGCCACAGTAAAAGCATCCCCTAAACCTGCTTCGCGAAGTTCCATTTTCAATTTACTCACTTTGCTGTAAGAATCAAAATTACCAACTGTACAAATCGTATACCCTCTGTAATCTTTAGAATAGGTTATTGGGTACTTTGAAAATTTTTCCAACTTTAACTTAACGTCCACAGGAACTTCACCGGAATATGCTCCCACCTGAACTCTAAAATTGATCTGCTCATCTGCAACTGCTGTTGTTGTCTTTGCTTCACTAATAACAACTGCAGACCGAGGCTCAGGCTTATAATCCTGATCGGTTACTTTAATTGCTGCACTTAAACTGGTTTTAATACCATCCTTATAAGCTACAACAAAAGTATTGGGAAACAATTGACGAACTTCAGGAACTTCCTTCTTCGCAGCAGCAAATGTAGAGTAAGTTCCTACCATGTACTTATACAATTTTCCATTCCCAACAATTTCCTCCTTCACTTCTCCTAAACCTGAAAAGAAGCTTGATTCTGCCCTATTAGAGAACACTCCAACCTGCAAATGATAAACATATCCATCCTGAGTTTTATTGGCAATTTTGGCATCAGAACTGGAATTTGCAGAAGGAATTATTTCCGAACTCATTACCAATTGTCCTTTCTTGGAAGGAGAATGTACATCAGCGGTGACAGTTCCAATAATATTTTTATTCAAATAATCTGATTCCTGAGATTGAGCCTTCAATAATTTATTTTCGGCCTGCTTACTCAATTCAAATGATTTCTGTTCCAGTTTAGATATCTTATTAGCCAGAACATTACGAGGCATTCCTTCCAAACCATTCAATTGACTTCTTAAATCTTCTGTACCCTCAATTAAACTATCTGAATTAAATTGGTCATTTTTAGCTTCAATAAAAATCTCTCTAGCCTCATTCGATTTAAATTCATTCAAATAATGATAAGTCAATTCACTGCTAACCGGAAAATTAAAGTATGGAAAATCCTCTTTGTTGTATTTCATCGAATAGGAAGGCTCTTCCACACCTTGCTCAAATAAATTTCCATCGACATTACTGTTGCCCACATTTAATATTGCAATATTGGATAACAGATCAGGATTCATCACCACTTTTTGTTCTGAATAATCAGATAATTTTATTTTGTAGATAGTTACTTCATCCTTTCCATTCTCCCTGCTTGAAGTAAAACTTGCGTACTCATCGTTTAAATCAGTTGCAAAAAATAAATCGTTAGATGTCGAGTTAATCGGAAATCCCATATTTTGAGGTTCACTCCAAGTGTCTGATATTTCATTGTATACTGATCTGAAAATATCAAATCCTCCCATACTTGTGTGACCTTGAGAACAGAAATAAAGGGTTCTTCCGTCATTCGACATAAACGGGTATACTTCATCGTAAACAGTATTTAGTGAGCTTAGTGCTTCCCATTCTCCCCAGCCACCATTTCTTAAGCGTTTGGCACGATACAAATCCCGCCCTGTCTTTTTATTTTTCCCAAAACTTGAAAAGTAAATATACTGCCCTTTGTTTGCGAGACAAGCCACCTCTTTATCTCCTTCACCATCATATCTGGATGTAAGGGATTTATCTTTCTTTGACAACCTATCCTCAAAACCTTCAATATCATAGTATCTGAAAAACTCATTCCTGTTTACTACCTTTTTGTTTTTTACATCAACCACATAATAAGAATTTACCAGAGGTAAACCATTCTGACACATCTCTATTAACCGATCTATACCAATCGATTTTTTCTTATAATATTCACTAAACTTCCGATAATACCGTATTGCAGAATTAAACTCATAATTCATATGAAAAGCCCGTCCCAAATAATAAGGAACTGATGCATTTACATTTTTCGTTGATGCAATCTTAAGATGCTGAATAGCCTCCTTAACATTTTCATTCACTTCAACCTGGCAAACCCCCAGATAATAATTGTATTCCGGATCTTGTGGATACACATTTATTAATTCCTGGTACAATGGCAATGCATTAGTAAAGTTCTCCCCGTCGAAGAATGTAAAAGCCTCCTGCTCTATTTGCTGTTCTGTTTTCCCTCCACTAAAACTTTGTGCAACTGAAAACTGAAAGAAGAAAAAAGAAAGAAAAAATAAACCGTAGTGTAATCTCATTTTATTATTCATAGAATCAATTTCTTGAAAATGGAAATTGGGAAAACAAAGAATGCTTCCCTCCAATTAACAACCAAAAAACAATAAACTCCCTGCAATCTTATCATTTACATCAACAAAAACCTCTTGTAATCTGCAGGATCTAACAAAAAGTTAAGATAGTAATTATTTTATAACAAAGATAATATATAATGTGTAAGTACGAAATTACAAAACATAGATTACGATTAACAAAATAATGAGCTGGAAAAATAAAAAAGAAATTCATCCATCATGTTTTAGAAACATTTTTTTTTAACTTCAATGGTTGATAATTTTAACGATGAAAATTCGTACCTCTATGCATATAAAGGTATATTTGCAACTCAAATTCAGAATCGATGACAAACTTAAAAGAAGGAGATAACGCACCGGAATTCACTGGTTTAAATCAAGATGAGAAAGAAATAAAACTTTCTGATTTCAAAGGTAAAAAAGTCATTCTATACTTTTATCCGAAAGACAATACTCCCGGATGCACTGCTGAATCGTGTAATTTAAACGAAAACTACAATAATCTAATAAAAAAAGGATTTGAAGTAATTGGCGTAAGTCCGGACAAAATATCATCACACCAAAAATTTATTGCAAAATATAATTTAGCATTTAATTTAATTGCCGACACAGAAAAAGAAATTTTAGAAGCATATGATGCCTGGGGAGAAAAAAAGTTATACGGAAAAACCTATATGGGCGTTTTGAGAACAACTTTTGTAATTTCGGAAGAAGGAATTATTGAGAAAATATTTACCAAAGTACAAACAAAAGATCATACCAATCAGATTCTATCTGAAATGGATTTAATGTAGAAAATAAATAATTGAAAATATATTATGAGCGCAAAAGAAGTTGTAGAAATCAACAAAGAAAAGCTAAAAGCACTCCAGTTAACTATGGAGAAAATTGATAAAACCTACGGTAAAGGTGCTATCATGAAAATGGGAGACAATGCCATTGAAGATATCGCAACCATCTCAACAGGATCTTTATCCTTGGATATGGCATTAGGTGTGGGTGGACTGCCGCGAGGAAGAGTCATTGAGATTTACGGACCTGAATCATCAGGTAAAACAACTCTGGCTATTCATGCAATTGCTGAAGCACAAAAAGCTGGTGGTATTGCAGCAATTATCGATGCAGAACACGCCTTCGATCGTGCATATGCTGAAAAGTTAGGTGTTGACACTGAAAATCTATTGATTTCTCAGCCTGATAACGGAGAACAAGCCCTGGAAATTGCTGACCAATTGATTCGCTCATCGGCAATTGATATCATTGTAATTGACTCGGTTGCAGCTTTAACTCCAAAAGCTGAGATTGAAGGGGAAATGGGAGATTCAAAAATGGGACTGCAAGCCCGTTTGATGTCTCAGGCTTTACGTAAACTAACAGCAAACATCAACAGAACCAACACAACTTGTATATTTATCAATCAATTGCGTGAAAAAATTGGTGTGATGTTTGGCAACCCCGAAACTACAACCGGTGGTAATGCTCTTAAATTTTACGCTTCTGTTCGCTTGGATATTAGAAGAATCGGACAAATTAAAGATGGCGATGAAATTAACGGCAATCACACTCGTGTTAAGGTGGTTAAGAATAAGGTTGCGCCTCCATTCCGAAAAGCTGAGTTCGACATTATTTACGGCGAAGGAATTTCGAAAACCGGTGAAATTATTGATCTTGGAGTTACTTATAATGTAATTAAAAAGAGTGGTTCATGGTTTTCTTATGGCGAAACTAAATTAGGACAAGGCCGAGAAGGGGTAAGAAAACTTCTTATTGATAACGTTGAATTGGCTGAAGAATTAGAAGCTAAAATTATTGAAGCAATCAATAATCCTGTAGCTGCAGTATAATTTTTTCTTCAAAAAAAGATTTAGAAAGACTCTCAATAAAATTGAGAGTCTTTTTTTATAAAAAAACACCTTCTATCTAAACATATGATATATCGCGCCTTTACAATACTAAAATCAATTATTAAATGTTCTTCGTATTTCATACATTTACAGTGCTAAAATAAATTAACGCAACAAACCTATACAATCATGACAAACAAACAACTTTTGTTAGGCTTGGCAATTGTTACAGGATTATCATCCTGCCAACAAAAAGCTGAGGAATCAAAAGACGATTCATCGTACAAAACACCGGACACCAAACTTGAGTCGGATGTAATGACTCCAGAAGTTTTATGGTCATTCGGACGCCTTGGCGGAGAAAATATTTCTCCTGATGAAAAAACAATTTTATACGGAGTAAGCTATTTCAACAAAGAAGAAAACCGCTCGTACCGCGATCTATATACTCTTGCTGTTGAAGGTGGTAAGCCTGTTCAATTAACAAACACAGAGAAAAAAGAATTCAACGAAATTTGGAGACCTGACGGCAAAAAAATAGCATACATAAGCACTGCCAGCGGCACTGCACAAATGTGGGAAATGAATCCTGACGGAAGCAAGCCTGTTCAAATTTCGGATATTGAAGGAGGCATAGATGCATTCAAATACTCGCCAGACATGAGTAAGATTTTCTACCTGAAAGAAGTACAATTGGAAAAAGCAGTAAAAGATTTATATCCTGATCTTCCGAAAGCAAATGCCCGTGTAATTAACGACATGAACTACCGTCACTGGGACAGCTGGGTAGATACATACACTCATATTTTTATTGCTGATTACAGTGAAAAAATAACATCAGGAAAAGATATTATGCCTGGCGAAAAATGGTCGGCTCCGGTAAAACCTTTTGGTGGCACCGAACAAATTGCATGGTCACCCGATTCGAAAACCTTAGCTTATGTATCGCGCAAATTACAGGGTGTGGAATATGCAAAATCAACGAATTCGGACATCTACTTTTTCGATATCGCTACCGGCGAAACCAAAAACATGACCCAAGGCATGATGGGCTACGATATGAATCCTGTATTCTCTCCTGACGGCAGCAAGATGGCTTGGGAAAGCATGGAAAGAGATGGTTACGAAGCTGATAAAAATCGTTTGTTCGTTATGGATTTAGCTACAGGCGAAAAAACCTTTTACACAAAAGATTTCGATCAGAATGCTCAATCATTAACCTGGAATGCCGACAGCAAAAGTATTTATTTTATATCTGGATGGCATGCAGTACAGGAAATCTACAAGCTAAATTTAGCCGATGGCAAAATAAATCAGGTAACTAAAGGTATTCACGATTACCACACAGTACACATTGCCGGCGATGCTCTTATTGCAACCAAGGTATCCATGTCGAAACCTGCTGAAATTTACAACGTAAATCCAGCAACGGGAGAAGAAAAAGAAATTTCTTTCGTGAACAAGAACATTCTTGATCAACTGGAAATGGGTAAAATCGAAGAACGATGGATAACCACTACCGACAACAAACAAATGCTGGTTTGGGTCATTTACCCTCCTCATTTCGATGCCAATAAAAAATATCCTGCTTTACTTTATTGCCAAGGCGGTCCGCAAGGAACCGTTTCACAATTTTGGAGTTACCGTTGGAATTTCCAGATGATGGCTGCTAATGGTTATATTGTTGTTGCGCCTAACCGAAGAGGTTTACCTGGCTTTGGACAGGAATGGAACGAACAAATTTCGGGCGATTATGGCGGACAAAACATGAAGGATTACCTAAGCGCGATTGATGCTGTTAAACAAGAACCTTTTGTTGACGAAAACCGTTTGGGTTGCGTAGGTGCATCTTATGGTGGATTCTCAGCTTACTGGCTGGCCGGACACCACGAGAAACGTTTCAAAGCATTTATTGCTCACGACGGCATGTTCAATTTAGAAGCCCAGTATTTAGAAACCGAGGAAATGTGGTTTGCAAACTGGGATTTAGGCGGCCCTTTCTGGGAAAAAGACAACAAAATAGCTCAGCGTTCTTACGCGAATTCCCCACATAAATTTGTTCAAAACTGGGATACTCCAATTTTAGTGATACATGGTGGAAAAGATTACCGAATTGTTGAATCGCAGGGAATGCAGGCATTTAATGCAGCACGCCTGCGCGGAATCCCTGCTCAGTTTCTTCATTTACCTGAAGAAAACCATTGGGTTTTGGGCGTTCAAAACGGAATTTTATGGCAGCGCACTTTCGCCAACTGGCTTGACAAGTATGTGAAAGAAGCAAAATAAAATTTGAAATACAGCGTACAAAATCCCCATCAAACGAAAGTCTGATGGGGATTTTTATTCCCATTTAAAAATCATCATTGCATAAAAGTCTTTATCGCTCGATAACGGTACAATGAAAGAGAATTCAAATTCTTTCATCCTCTTCCTTCTTATTTGCCCATCTGGTTCTGCGTGCTCTTATTATCTGGTTTATATCCGCCAACTCGATTTCGGCCAGCCTGGCTAAGGGGCCATAATTATCAGGATCGATTTGTCGTAAAGTAAATAAGAATGGAAATATATCATTGTTCAACATTCGGTGCAGCTTATGAGCTTGCGCAGTAGTTTGCACCCTTTCTTGCCTTACAACCAATTCCGCATTTCTCTTTCGATACAATTCTATTAGTTGATCTACCGCTTCATTTAGAGCAATCAAATATTGATCAATACCAATTAACCTGAGTTCGATTATTAAAGTGTTGTTTTATAGGTAAATAGGTTAAACAAATCATTGTTATTTCTTTGAAAAAGCAATAGAATTTACTAAATTAAATGTCTGACAAACAACTAATTAAAAGTAAACTCTATGCTTTTTGATAAAGATAAAATT
>NZ_JAUCMW010000017.1 GCF_030372765.1 Labilibaculum sp. K2S
TTTGACTTCTCCCTACGCAGGAAAAACCTTGTTTTCCGATCCCGATTTCAGGGGGGCAACATGATCCGGAATATCCACCTTGGGCTCTAGAGATTGAAGATCCCATAATGAACCATCTGGAGATACAGGATTAGCTGGCACATCCCAACCACTTCTATGATTTTTGTGACCAATATTATTCTTTTTTAACCACTTCGCCATACCTCTTCTGGCATCAGGTACAGTCACCCAAGCAAAACCGCACCCCCCAGCATGAATTGGCGCAATATCAACGAGTGTCATAGGCGTAGGAATAGAATTGTTCGCGGCAGTTATACCAGCTAAATTTGCTCGTTTGTATACATCTTTCCATTTTTCATCATCTATCAAATTTAGCGGAGATATGTTTTCTAATGGTTGTCGGAAATTTTCGCAAATAACATCTGAATGGGGATATGCTGTAACTAAATAAGCGCTTTCATTGTTTTTTATCATCCATCCTGTTTCAATAATGGCAGTTCGTCCATTACGACCAATTATCTCCATTATTGCACCATGATTTATACCATATTTGCTGTTTTTAATTCTATAAAGTAAAGCAGTTTTCATACCTCCTTCAATTTGATCGGAAAGGTATTTCCAATCATTTCTTTCAATACCCAAATTCTCAATAAAGAATTTGGCTTTTGATTTTCCATCAGGGTGTCCTATGTTAAGAAGGTAATTCCTCACTTTATTTTCCTCACATACAAATTCTTCTTGCTCATTTATTATTTCTGTAGAAAAATGAAGCTCTTCGATTTCTGGATGTTTGTGCAAATGCTCAAGTAAAGCATAGGCCACTTTCTCCCGATGTGATAACACTGATTTATTCTTAATTCTTAAGGCTGATTGATGACCACGAGCACTTAGGGTTGTCATTGTTAATGAGGGAGGAACGCGTAAAACATAATCATTTCCGTCTAGTGGTACTGGATCCTTGATAGAGCCATATGACTGAGCATTAAAAAAATCCTCCTCGGGTTCATCGAACATATTTTGGCTAAAGAATAAAGTTCCATTTTCAAAAAACACACTATCAATTAAAGAAAATTGATTTATATGAATAGGATTTCCAGAATCAATATGTAACGCACCCAAGTAAGGGACAAATGATTTTAATTGGTTATCAATTTGCTCTGCTAGCTCTTGAGAAATAGTAGGCAATACTATAGTCCATATATTTTTACTTGCTAAATAAAAAGGAAATTTAATAGTATTAATAGTACTCCATTTTTCAGTCAAGGAGTCAGCAAAGTCACATATTATCATCTTATACAAATTCATGTCAGGTGATTTGCTGCAGGATATTGTCCTTCCCTTAATTAAACCATTATTATTGACAGAGACAGAGGTCGTTTTATTGCAAAAAAGGTGAGGCAAAAGATCACCACGTAAAATTTGTGAGCAACAATTTATATTGCTATTCTCCAAAGCTCGTAAAACCCTAGTTGTGCATGGCTGACCATAGAAATTACCTAAGCTTTCGTGGTCAGCATTAAATAAGAACGCAAATGGTTTCATGTTTAATTTATCAAGCTTGTTCATGACCTCTATTTTATTGTTATTTATCTTTTAATATTTATAAACGTGTTGTTTCGTATGAATCGCAATTTTGCTTATTCTCTGTAGAATGAAAAAATCTTACCGAATTTTATTAAGTATTGTTTTGAAATTAGTATAAATCTGATTTTCAATCATGTTCTCTGAAAGCTTATAATGATTGGATAAATAGCTTATTACCAATTTTACATCGATTGGTTTTGTCTTTCTGCCATTATGTGACGTAAATGGAGAATCTGTTTCTGTTAAAATTCGGTCTAAGGGGATATCAGAAATGATTTTTTCACCAGATTTACTTTTAATCATAGATGGATTTACTGAAAAATAAAAGCCATTCTTTAATATACGTTGTAATACATCAAGATTGCCAGAATACCAATGGAAAATTGCATTTTTCACTTTATGCGCGACTAATAAATCAAGCACCTCTTTTTCTGCATTTCTAGAATGAATACTCAAAATTTTCTTTTGATCTTTAATTGTATTTAATACATATTCAAAACTCTTCAATTGTATTTGCTTCGTAGCAATTCCCTCTTTTGAAAAATCAAGACCGACTTCCCCAATGTATGAGGTTTTATCTACGTTATTTTTAAAATTAATTAATTCAGAAGCATGGCTTTTTGCCATTAATGGATGCAAACCTAGAGCCAATCGTATATATTTAAATTTTCTTACATGACGGAACCCCATTTCAAAATGACTTGGGAGATTAGTCATACCAATTGTTATAATTTTTTGTTTCTCACATTCCTGAACAATTTGTAGTGGAATATCAAACATATCAAAATGACAATGAGTGTCTATAATCATAAACCAATTTTGTTTTTAATTTTCTGATTACCTTTTTGTGATATCCAGTTTTTTATTTCAGTGCGGGTTCTTTCAATAACTAGAGCATAATCTCTAACTTTTTTTAGTGGAAATGCTCCATTTACCAATATGTTTTTTTCAATATCTTCTATGCTAATATCTTTGTTTAAATAATCAAAGAAAGCAAGAAGGTCTTGCTGTTCTAATTTTTCGTCGCTAGTATTAAAAATATCAATCCCATATAATTCATTATCTGAATTCGTCTTATTTAAAGCTACACGACGATATAAGCAAGGCATACAGCGACCACAATGTTCTGTTCCTGTTCTATTATCCCAATGATAATTATGTCCTCTTTTTGCGCATGAACAAGTTAGTTTCATTGAATTAACTAAAATATTTTGATTTATGCACTCTTCGACCATTTCCCCTTTGGTTTTTAGTTCGTATGGATTCTTAATTTTATTTGATATTCCAACGTGATTAAGTACGTTCTGCAATGATGTTAAAAAATGAGGATGAGCAGTCCTAGTACTACAACTACTTCGACGAGAAGCAGTGAGCGGATGATTTATTGCAATTGTACCATTTTCAGGAATCAACACATCAATGTCATTTGATATTGAATTTGCATATAGAATTCCTATACTTAAAAATAAAAGAGAGCGACTTCTTGTTGTGATTTCATTTTTATAATTATCACCATTCGTAATATTGCTTAATGAGACTTTTATCCTCGACCACGACAACTTTTCGTCATACATTTGTTTCAGAGATTTGTAGCTATCATCTTGATCTTGCATGACTCCTTTAAAATTTCCATCAGAATGAGATGCAAGTAATATTTTACTATTTCTCATATCTTCGGATTGATCTATTATGCCAATAAATGAGTCAAGCCCACCTGAGAATAAACTCACTACTGAATACTCTTTTAGATTAGTCCTATTATCATGGTAAATTTTTAAATCTTTTTTGGTCGGAAAATAATATGATTTTATTTTGTGACCTTCAAAAGAGATATTCCACAGATCACCAGTCAAAAAGTTAAGAGCATTTTCTAAATTTTCTTTTTCTAAATTCCATTTTAGAGGGTCTGATACTGGAAATGAAACTTCAAATTCCCTCGACCAACCATTTATAGAGTATTTATCTCTACTTATTGCATTATCTATACCATAAGTAATGATTCCCATTAATAATAAATCAAAAGCATAATTATTTGGCAATCCAACTCTTTGGTAAACTTCAGAGTAACTAACCTTTAAGTTACATTCTTGTTTGTTTTCGTTTTCGGGTTCAAAACTTAGTTTCATACTAGAAAACTTACCTTTTGTAGGTTCTTGGTAATCAAAATTAATTTTCATAACCTTCAAATGCTTTTAATGTATCTTCAAAAATATTTTTAACCATTCTATCACCTTCTTCGCCATTCCATTGGATTTTACTCAAATCGCTATTTCTTGAAATATTTTTAACTTTTTCAAAAAGGAAGTCTTTTAATTGTCGATAAAGATTGCCACACTTAGACTTTCCTTTATCCTTTATAAGTTTTTCATAAAAATCGATTGAAAGATGTTCGTATATATATAAAGCATAGTATTTAACCATCAATTCTTCAATACCGTACTCCTCAATTTTTTCTTGGAAATTCCTTTCTAGTTCTTGAAAATCTTTTGCTTCAGCTAAGATTTCACATAATAACTGTCTTTCTGCTTCCTTAGCGGCAGTGTCATCTATTGTTGCAGCAACACCAGCGCAATACTCAAGTAGATGATTTATTAAATCATTGGGAGATTGAGATCCGTCATAATCAAAGCCTGAATTAACCAACGCCTGAGAAAAGCCAACGGTACTTATATCTCCAAAAAATCCACCTATTTTTTGTGCGGTTCGAATACCTGATTTACCTCCAATTTTTGAACCGCCTCTCCCTGCAATATTGGAACCACCTAATAAATTAACAAAACGACTAGTAATTTTAGCTAATTTTTCAGTTGAAATTTTACCATCATCACATGCTCTTGTTATACTATCACTTAGTGGCCCCCAATTGGGGTTTTTAGAAAATCCAGAATATGCTTGAGAAGTTCCCATATTATTTCTTTTTTGAGGGGTTAAACTTGGTTAATATTTTATTTATTGCAGGAATATTATCAAATCTTTTTAGTGATTCTACAATCGAAGGAGGAACAAGTCTTCCTATTTTTGAAATTGTATTAATATATATATCGATGCATTCATTAATGTTTTCATCCATTGAATAGTTGAAAATATCATACAATCGCTTTTTTTCAGGTTCTGAAATAATTTGTTGACTTAATAACGTAAAAAACAACTCCTTTTCAGTACTACTCAATGGAATAAGCTCTTCAGTAATTATATTTTTTGTTAGTTTTCCAGGCAATTCTTCTTCAAGTTTCAATAATAATGATTTAATGAAAGGAGGAACCAGTGTATTGCTTTGTATTGCGGAAAGTTTATCCCTTGACAGCCAAAAATAATCGCGTAAATCAAAATCAGATAATTTGGGGGCTACTTTTACCCAATTAATGACTTTATAATTATTCCATAATTTATAATTCTCATTCAACGCTGAAGTTGCTTTAGCTTTATCTTCGCAAATATTCTCAATCTCAATTAATTCTTTCGGTTTGCCTTTTTGGGATATTTGCCATTTATAAAGTTGTTCAAACAGTTTTAATTCAGCATATTCTAGAACCATTAATTTTGCAAGAATATCATCTTTGAAGTCATCAATATTTGCAACTTTTGCAAGTTTCTTTCGAAGCATAAAAGTGTTTAGAAATCTCTTTATTTGCCTAGGATTACCATATAAGCTCTCTGTTATTATTGGGGATAACTTTGATATTAATGATACGCTCTTACTTAATTGTTGAAGTTCTGATTCATCAAGAACTATCTGGATATTAGAGTAATCAAATACACTATATCTATCTTTAATCTTAAAAAGTTTAAAAGCGTTAATTACTTTTTGAAAGGCATTTGAATCCAAATCTCGTTCACAGAAAAGAAGCGTAATATATGTTTCAACTTCAGAATCTGATAACTTTGGTAAGTTATATGGTATCTGAATTAACTTTTCGAGATAATCATTTACGATACGGTCATTTTTGTTTTCGTCAGGAGAATTAAAAGATTGATTATTATAACGATATTCTATGGCATGTCTAACTATTCTGGGGTCTGCTCCAATTACAAATGCAGTGTTTTTAACATTTAAAAATAATTTTATTGCCTCTAGATTATCGACGATTCTATCGGGCGTGCATCTGTCTAAATCATCAACTAATATGACCAGCTTGTTTATTTTTGAATTCTCTACTAGTTCCTCAAAATCATTTCTAAATTCCCTTATTGATGAGATTTCTTTCTCTTTCTCAGGTGTTTTAATAAATTGTTTGATAAAGGATTCTGCCTCACCATTTTTTATTTTGCCAAGCAGTTCTTCTGGTTTTTCTGCGGCACTTGTCAAGCCTTGTGCTAATTGAGGAATAAGACTTGCTCCCCCTGTTAAATATGCAGAAACAACAGGGACTGCAATATTCTTAAAGCCATAACCAACGGCTCTCATCCAATCAACAGAATTAATAAGCTTACCAATATTTTCTTTGAGACCTTCTCCAAATTTCTTAGAATCTTCAAATTCTTTAATAATCGATTCTAATAATGCCGCTTTTGCATCATCGTAGCCCTCAAATATCCACCCATTAAAATACAAGCAAACAGTTCCATTGTCAGGGTCATCTATTTTATTTTTTAGTGTTTCTAATATACTAGATTTTCCACTTCCCCAATCACCAAATAAACCAATAGTTATTGGTAATAAGGATTCATCGCATAATAACTCTTTTATAAGGTCTGCATGAACATCAAATCCTAGAAAATCTTTATCGGTTACATTATCAGCCCACATATTTAGTTCTTTTTAAATTAACGTAATTTCTAATTAAGTTATCTCTGTTTAATCTGGTCTTTTAATATTGTATACACAATAGTTTACAACATTCAGAATATTTCTGAAAAGTGAATGTATAAGTCAAAACTAGATGCATATATTTACTTTGAAATCTTTAGATATATGAAAATTAAATAAAGCTATCAATTTTTATTTAAGATTCGTACTGTCAAGTCTGCCAAGTTGTAAATGTTAATAGATTTCATTTTGAAAATCATAGCTTCCTGATAACTAGACAAGCTATCGAAACACACCTAAAAAGAAAATTAAACTTCAATATTGAGATGATATTTATACTGCTAATTAGTCGTCTAATAGGATGAATAAGACAGTTATTTAAAAAATTGGGAAATCCCTCCGTTGAAGAGTTACATTTTGCCTGATAAAACAAAACTTACAGATGGTAATACTCTGCTGTGAGCTACTTATTAAACGTTTAGATGGATAAATAGGTAATTTCTATTGACAAAAAGGCTTGCGTGTCCTTAAAACAGGGATTTTCCGGATAATTATACTTGACCTTAAGCTACTTATTAAAACGGGTAATAGACGGCTAGACGAGTAAATAGGTAGTTTCCATTGATAAAAAAGCTTGTATGCCCTTAAAACAGGGGTTTCGCCGATAATAACACGCGACTTTAAGCTACTTACAAGACGGTTAATAAACGGCTATACGGATAAAGAAGTAGTATCTATTAGCAAAAAGGCTCTTATGCCCTTACAATAGGGGCTTTTTAGATAATATTACCCGATAGTAGACTCCTTCTAAGACGGCTAATAAACGTTTAAACGAATAAATTAGTAGTCTCTGTTAGTGAAGGCTCGTTCCGGCTTAAACCGGTTTCCTGTATTCTAAGTCAGAAATAAGCTTAGATATCTGGAAAACAACTTCGCTTTTGCCCTATAAATAGGGACGTTCAGTGAATAAGTGCATAACAGAAAGCCATTTTAAACGGGTTTAAACGGGTTTAAACGGGTTTCTGGTATTCTAAGTCAGAAATAAACTTAGATATCTGGAAAAGAACTTCGCTTTTGCCTTATAAATAGGGATGTTCAGCGATTAAGTGCATACTACAGAAAACCGGTTTAAGACGGGTCTAAACGGGTTTGAGGTATTCTAAAGTAAAAAATCAGCTTTTTCTCTTAAATGCTTAAATATTAATATGATATATTAAATATATTTATTAAATTGGAATGCATAATACATTATTATTTTAATTAAATCAAATAAAATGAAAAAATTATTAGGATTAGTATTTGTTTTTTTTATTAGTATTTCGGCTTTCTCACAGCAGACTGGGAAATATGTTCCAGGAGACCAAGGCGGAGGCAGCACAGGATCAGGAAATTTTACCTCAATTGATAAGGCTGGTGATTGTACGTCTGGGTATTTAAGATTTACTTACCAAGGATATTTAACTATTGCGTTGGATTACAGTAACAATACTGTTTCAAATTTTACTGTCACAGCTTCTGGTTCTGGCTCAATTATGACCAATACTATTACATCAAAAAATGCAACAGTTTCTAATGGTAAAATATCAATTATTGTTTCTGTTTTAAATAAGACAACTGACGGATCCCAAGAAAATCCTTATTTTACTCACATAACAGAGTCTTTCATTTTTAACATATGTACTCAAGAATTGAATTAAGAATCTTGATTCTTCTTAAAGACCTATAAATTGAATATTTATAGGTCCTTATCTTGCGCTATTTGTAAGTTCTCTAATCCTATTGCATTTTGAAGAGATGTTTAAACCTGTAACTGATTAATGTTATTCTCAAAACCAGAAGTCCTCTTATTAAAACCAATATTTTAAATTGGTATTAGTTATTTTTGTTAAACCAACATTCATGGAATATTTTTGCTAAAGTCAAATTGATTGAGTAGTGGCAGATTGCATGGCAATTTCCTATCAACCAATGATGAAGTTTTAGCGAGAAACAAACCTCAATATGTGCCATTCTGCCATTAATTGCACAAAATGTTGTGCCGTCGTATTTAATTTTATACATCAACACTCCACCAAAACCCTTTATTATCTGTATCTACAAAAGATGTGATTTTACCATCTTTGTGCTTTACCTTTTGGAGTTTCTTTAATTTTTCGATTAATTCTTTAGAAGACCACTGCTTTATCTCCTGAATATTTTTATTGCTTTTTTTAGATTCTTCAGAAATTTTCTTATTTATATTTTCGAGTATTTTCTCGTCAGATACTTTTTTAAGTTTTTGATTCTTTTCTAATAATCTTAGTATTAATAATGTTAAGAATTCATCATCTCCTAATATTGCTCCCTTTTTCTTCGCATTTAAAAAGAAATTTATCAGTAATATTGAGACACCTATGATTTGTGTAGGGATTGCCCATTGCTGAATAAAAATCATAGAGACAAATGGTAGAAGAGAAAGACTTTTATCTATAAACTTTAAGTCATCATCATGTATAACCCAGTTGTATTTTCTTACCAATCGATTTGCAACTCTTTTTACATGAATTTTCCCATTTTCGTCTTTTGTTATATTTGTAGAACATTTATTTTTTGCATTCTCAAAATAAATGTCAAAGCTGTCTTCCTTGAATAGACTCATCGCTTCATCTTTATTCTGCAATTCTATATTATTATCTTTTATAATTTTTATGAATTGTTCCTCTAATAATTCATTTGCTTCATCAAGTCTATAAGTTTTATTATCCATAGTGTTAATTTTTATAGGTTCTTCTTATATGTGGCATAACATGTTATAATGTATATTATACTATGAAAGTTACATAAGCTAATTAATGAATCATAAAATAATTATTACTCTGGCGCAATATAGAATACATCTAGATAGTGCTATTGGGAGGAGAAACAACCGTCAATTTTCAACATACTCTTTTCTGATTCTCTTTACTGTTATCAATTGCGCCTACTTTTTTTACAACCTTTGAAATGGTATGTCGGGAACAGCCAAGCATATTCTGAATATAATTGTAGCTTTTGCCATCAATGAGCATACTCTCAATTATTGCATGGTACATTTTATGTAGTTCTTTAATTGTGTTGCATTAAACATTGATTTTTGTCCTTAATGCATCATTTCATAAATGAACTTTTGGGAGTATGTGCTAATTGCCATTATATCGATAACTGGAACATAAATCTTATTTTTAACAAACTTTAAGTCTCTGCCCGATCATATTTTTATTTTAAAATGATTGATAGCGGCTTATTTTTTTATATTTGTTATACCTAATGTTGATAATATCTGAATTGATATTTCATCGACACGATAAATATTTAATTTAAAATTTAAGCATATGTTCTTTTTTAAAAATAACGATAACGGCCCTAAAACAAGTTACACCGCTCTTGAGTTGATGAACGAGATGGAGAAGCGAAATGATATTTTGCTGATTGATGTTCGCGAGCCTCATGAATTGGCGAAAGAGGGTATCAAAAATGCCATGCATATTCCTGTAAATCAGATACCGGATAAGCTTCCTCTTTTACCAAAGGACAAAGACATGGTGATTTTCTGTCATGTAGGATTTAGAAGCAAGCAAGTAAGAAACTACCTGCATAAATTGGGTTATCACAGAGCCGCGCATCTAAAAGGCGGACTGAACAGTTGGAATAAGGAGTTGAAACAGAAAGCCAGTCAACTTAGTGAGGTTGAATAACTTGCAGATATAAAAGAAAAAAGGCTCAATAATTTAGATTATTGAGCTTTTTTTCTTTGTGTTCATAGTGGATTGGTATCCTATACAAATCGTTCCCGCTTTTGCATGTTGATTAAACTCCATAAAATTGATATGACTGAACCCACAACCAGCATCATTCGGTTTTGAGAAAGCACGTTTTGCCAAATACTGTAACTCATATCACCCGGAACATTGAAGGGGTTTAGGAATATGTTCCATTTACTGGATTGAAGCGGTTCTGCAAGGATTAAAAATGCCAGACCAATAATTACCATAACTACCGCGGCTCCACTCGCATTCTTGATTAGAGTGGCCAAAAGGAATGCAAGACTGGCTAAAAACAGCAGACAATACATCAGTTGGTAAACCATATGAAAAACGGATATGCGGATAATTGTAAACACTGTTATCCACGACATCAGGCACATGGTTAATAGCAAAAGTAATACGCTTAGAGCAAAGCGCACCAAATACACTTTATATCTGTAATTGGGGATTCCAAACAGAATTTCGAGCATTCGGGTATCTTTATCGCTTTGTATGTTGTAGATAACAGGGTAGAATAAAATCAGAACCCCCGGAAATATTAAGCTTTTATAAATATCTGCTTCATCGGGACTCGAATCCGAGAACAACATGATACCGGTTACCATCAGGAAAAAGGCGAAAGCTGCAATCAGAAAATAGATGAATTTATTCGCAAATATAATCTTGATGTTGTAGCGTATAAAATCGGTTGTGAGTATCAGTTTTTCTTTCATGTGTCTAAATTTGTTTTTTATTGCTACATGGAACTTACCATGCTGGAATAATCATCCCCTTGTGTGTCAAAATTGCTTTGGCATGGATGTTTCATATGATTATTGTTTTTTACCGTAAAGTGCACCTTCCATTTTCCTTAGTGATTTTCGTGAATAACTTCCTTTACCTTCGTGGTTAAATTATTTTTTTGTTTTCGTGGTTAACCCTTTTCTTCCTCATTCAGCAAACACAAATAAGCATCTTCTAAATTTGCTTTTGTATTTACAGCTCCGTAACCCGGATTTTCATCTGCCAAACAGCGAATCCGAATCTGATCTTTGTCGCGCATATGATGAATAATAACATGTTTGGTTTTTAAATCTTCAAACTCTTCGGTTGATACCGTCAGCATCCACACTTTTTTGTCGGCTATGCCTGCCATGTGAATCGGTTCGCCTAGGTATTTTAGTTCTCCTTTTTTCATCACTGCAACCCGGTTACACGAACTGGCAACATCTTCAATAATGTGGGTGGAGAAAATCACAATTCTGTCCTGACTTAGTTCTACCAATAAGTTTCTGAATCGAATTCGCTCGCGCGGATCAAGGCCGGCGGTTGGCTCATCAACCACCAAAATTCTTGGTAAGTGAAGAAGAATCTGTGCAATCCCGATTCTTTGTTTCATTCCTCCGGAAAAGGAACCGATCTTATTGTCTTTTTGATCGAGCATGTGAACGGCTTTAAGTACATATTCCACACGTTTCATTCGTTCGGTATTGTTACTCAATTTTTTCAGAATTCCCATGTAGTTTAGGAAATCCCATGCGCTCATGTTTTCGTACATGCCGAATTCCTGTGGCAGGTAACCAATTAAACCTTGCAGCTCTTCACGTTTTTCGCGTACATCAATTCCGTTAATGGTGATTTGCCCGTAACTCTGTTCCAGAATACCACAAATAATTCTCATCAGGGTTGATTTACCGGCACCATTGGGTCCCAGTAATCCGAACATTCCGTTTTTAATATCAAAGGAAACGCCTTTAACGGCTTTAAACGGAACTTTCTTTTTCCCGATTACAGGGATGATTAAAACAAATCGGTAGAAGAATTTGCGGATGCCGCTAAATCGGCCTTTCACTCGGTTGATGTTTATTTTTTCATGATAAATTTTATCAGAAGATACTTTGATCAGTAAAGCCAGATACCAGAAAAAGGCCAAGGGAGCAATGAGTCCGATTAGTTCGTATTGCTGATAAAAATAAACGAACACAGGTACCGGGAATAACCAGTACATGATTTTATGCAGTGCGTAAATAAATCGGGGCATCCATTTCTTACTGCTTTCTTTTTTTAGATGATTATGGTATTCCATAACGGGAGCCATAAAATTCAAAATCAGAATTTGGAATAGTATGGACAAGCCAAGCAACCAGTATTTGTTTTCGAGATGGTAGTAAATAAAAAAGAACAGGAAAGCAAGCAAAGGCAATTGCCAGATTAAGGTCACAAAATCTCGGATAGATGAATAGGATTCCTTTAAACCCAATCGCTCTCTTATTTTAAGTCCTGATTTCCATTCCCTGATAAACCGACCATCCCATTCGTATATTTTTACCAAATTTCTAATTTCGATGTGCAAAGCATCATCAGGAGCTATTAACGTTTCGTTGGCTTTTCTTAAACTGGCCTGAATAAAATAGATGCATGCGGGTACCGATAACAGCAAAATCAGGAATGTGATGATCTGCCAAATTTTGCTGTCTACTTCCACGTAAATGAAGTAGGTTCCTATCATCCAAATGGTAATTTGAAGAGCTTTTACCCACACGGGCTGGCTTTGTATCCAGTTTAAACTGGTTCGCAATCCTGCATATAGTGTTGGAATAAAAACCAAGGTGAGAATTGTACTTAGGCTTAGCCCGCCAATTACGGTTATGGCAAAGGGAACTCCTATTGTTGTTACATATTCGGCACGGCCAAGTGCAAGTGGCATTAGAGCAATAATGGTGGTGATGGCGGTAATCAGGATAGGGCGTATACGTGCCAGTCCGGCCATAATAAGAGCTCTGGATTCCCGGTAGCCACGTTTCTGCAGGACGTTTGAATAATCAATCATGATAATTCCGTTGTTCACAACAATCCCCAGCAGAATAATTAGTCCGGTAAATACATTGGCGTTCATCAGAGAGGTTCCGGTAAGGATTAAGGCAATTAGTGATCCGATTGCAGCCATAGGAATGGAAAACATCATTACAATAGGCATGGTGAACGATTCAAAGACCGAAGCCAGAATCATAAATATCAAAATAATGGCCATCAGAAACAGAAAGCCAAATTCAGCCAGATTGTCTTCCTCATGAATAATTTCCAGCGCAATACCCGATGGAATATTCATTCGTTCAACCAGTTCATCAACTTCTACTCTCGATGCAGTTAAGAGGTCTTTCTCATCGTTCACTTCATCGATAAACTGATATTCAACTTCGAGTTGTTTTTCCTGATTTGTCCTCTTAATTGTCGACAATCCGTCGGTGAAATTCAGATTACTGATGTTCTGTAATTCGAATTCAGCGCCTTGAGTACCTCTTACGGTAAGCTTACGCAGATCTTTTGCATCTCTTGTTTCCTGCTCGGTATTGTCGCCAAGTGTTTTAATAATTATATCGTACTCTTCGGTGCCTTGTTTGAACTTTACACCACTCGAAAATTCTTTTTGAAATGAATTTAATTCCGATAATACCGATGTAACAGGAATATCGTATATCGCCATGATTTGTTTGTCTAATTCCATGACCATTTCGGGGCGTTTGGCAGGAATTCGAACCGATACATTTTTAATGGAAGTCAATTGATTTAAATAGTATTCCAAATCTTCGGATACGTCGAGCATCTTATTAAAATCCTGACCTTTAATAATCAGTTTTTCTTTTTGACTGCCCATTCCCAACATTTCCATAAATGGATTGTCGCCGCCAAAACCTCCGCCACCGCCAAATCGACGACCTGTAGCCGGAGGATCCCAGCTGAAGGATGCCCGGGGCAAATCATCCAAACGTTCCAGAATGTTTTTCTTAATTCCAGGAATGGAAAGGTTTTGCTTCTCGCGATAATCATCAAGTAGTGTGATTGTTAAAACAGCTTCTTCTTCATAAACCTGACTGGTGATGTCTTTTTTCTCCTGAACAGAATCAAGTTTTTGCTCTACTTCCCGAATGAATAAATCGGTGTTTTCGAGAGTGGTTCCGCCGGGAAGTGTCACATAAAGATTCAAATCTTTCGTTTCGGTTTCTTCTGTCGAAATCATGCTCAGACCCAAACTAATCAGTAAGGTGACGAAAAACAGTCCCAAGGCGCCAAGAATAGTTCTTCCCGGATACCGCATACACGATTTCAGTGTTACCAGATAAATTTGTACCAATCGGTTATGGAGGGAAATATTCTGGAAATTAACGGCACGCGCAGCGTTTTTTCGTTTCAGAAAAGTGTGGGTAATCATGGGAATTAAAAGCAGTGCAACAACCAGCGATACCAGCAAAGTGGAGATGATGGAAACACCGATGTGTTTACCCAATAATCCGATGAAAAAATTGGATGTAAACAGAAAAGGCAGGAAGACAGTGATTGTAGTTAGTGTGGCGGCAAAAATGGACCGCCATACTTCTTTGGTTCCCTGAATTACTGCTGTGTCCGGATCTTTCTTTTGGGCTGCCAGACGGTAAATGTTCTCGAGAACCACAATGCTGTTGTCGAGCAGCATACCAATGGCCAGCGCCATTCCCAAAAGGGTGAGTGTGTTGATGCTAATATCGTAAGCATAGAAAAAATTGAATGCTGTGTAAACCGAAATGGGGATTGCCAGCGCAATTGCGATTACCAAGCGAAGATTTTTAAGGAATATCCAGAGAACGAAAATTGCCAGCAGTCCTCCAATTAATGCCAGTTCAATAATTAAATCGATATTGGTTTTCATGGTTTCGGCAGTGTTGGTTTGCACCACCACAGTAATATCTTTGATTGCCAGTTCCTGATTGATTTCTTCAATTTTCGCAATTACATTGTCGGCCAATTCGATGATGTTGGATTGAGAATCGCGGGTTAGCTGAAGGGTTACTGCTTCTTTTCCGTTTACTCGGCTATATGAGGTTTCTTCCTTTACTCCAAAACGAATGCCTGCGATATCTTTCAGTTTTATATTGCCTGCTTCTTTAACAACAAGCTCGTTTAATTCTGAGATATCAGTAAATTCTGAGATGACATTCACAAAGTGCATTTTGTCATTTTCAATCACTTTCCCGGCAAAACTTCGCATGTTGCTGTTCTTGCTTAGAACGGAACGAACATCCGACGGACTTATGCCATAACTTTTGCAAACATCATCGCTAAGCAGAATATCAATGGATTTTTCGCGCCCGCCAAAAAGAGCCACATTGGCAATGCCATCGATATTTTTAATTTTATCGACTATTTCATTCTCCGTAATTTGCCGAACCCGGTCAACACCTCCACTTCCACGAACCTGAATATTCATGAACATGTTGTTGAGTTGTTCCATATCGAATTTAAACACCTGAACTCTGAATTCCTGAGGAAGATCTTTTTTCTTTTCCTCTACCTTTTCAGCCAGTTTTAAATAAGCATATTTAAGATTGGTTCCCTGTTCGAAAGATATTTCGATGCTTCCTCTTTGCTGTCCGGCTGTAGAGACTATTTTTTCAACGCCTTCCATTCCTCCTGCAATTCCTTCCAGAGGAATGATCGCTTCACTTTCCATATAGCGGGGATCTACTTCCATAGTAGTTCCTACCTCTACAAACAACATAGGAAGCTGTGCATTTGGAATCAGTTCAACCGGCAATTGCTTGTAGGAGAAAAACCCCAACAGGCTAAGCCCGGTGAAGAGCATTGCTATTAAAACCTTTCTTTTTATAATGAAGTTCATATAATCTAAGCTTAATTAGCTGTTAGCTTGTTCCTGTTTATTGATGTTTTGTCAGATTATTATTTAAATCTGTTTATTCCATTGTGTTGTTCGATGTTTTATTTTCCGATTTCGAAAAATAGCTTTGCATGCTATCGAAAATATAATACACACAAGGAATAACTACCAGTGTTAGCAGGGTTGAGGTGATTAAACCTGCAATTACCGCTATTGCCATTGGAGCCCGTAATGCTGCACTTTCACCAAACCCAATGGTTAGGGGAAGTAAGGCTAAAATGGTTGTGATACTGGTCATTACAATTGGTCGGATTCTGTTTTCTCCAGCCATAATTATCGAATCGCGCACGGAATTCCCTTGCTCCTTAAATTGGTTAATGGCATCGACCAGAATAATGGAATCGTTCACCGCGATTCCTCCCAGCATAATAATACCGATGTAGGCCATGATGTTCATAGGCATACCCAAAAGGAAAAATGCCCAAATGGCACCAACTCCAGCCAATGGAATTGTGAGTAGAATGGTGAAAGGATGAATGAGTGATTCAAATTGAGAAGCCAAAACCATATATACCAATATGATCGAAAGGATCAAAGCAAAGCTTAAATTGGAGAGTGCTTCCTGGCGTTTCTGTTCTTCGCCAATCAGATTTACCTGATAGCCTTGTGGTAATTCAATATTTGCGAGTTTGGTGTTTATTTTATCGACAACCTGATCGAAAGCAACTTCTCCACGAATATCGGCACTGATCTTTCCAATTCTGGTCTGATTTCGTCTTAGCATTTGTTTCGGAGAAGAGGATTTTTCGATGTGCGCTACTTCGTAGAGTGGAATTTTCTGATCTCCGCTTTTTAGCAGAAGCGTATTTAATTCAGACAGACTTGTTTCGGGCATCTGAATGGTAATGTCATTCATTTCTCCACCTTGTTCGAATTTGCCGGCATCTTTTCCCATCAAAATGTCTTTTAGCTGACTGGCAATTCCTTCTGTACTTAGATTAAACAGGCCGGCTTTGTAGCGATCAATTACCACATTAACTTCCGGGGCTCCTTCTTCAATATTGGTTTTTATATTTGTCAAATCGGGAACTTGAGTCAGGAGTTCTTTAATTTCTTTGGAAAGCTGTTCCAGAACTTTCATTTCTTTTCCTTTCACCTCAACTTCAATGGGAGCACTTTCTGTTCCAATGGTCGATTGCAAAGCCGTTTCATCGTGGATAATGGATATCTCCGCATCGGGAATATCACCAACCAATTGACTTACGTTTTCGAGTATTGCTTCCGATTGAGCAGTGTATTCGCTTTTTAAACGAATTTTTATGCTGGCGGTATTTTCATTTTGAAATACGGCTTTGTCGGTAGCAGAACTGCTTCCCGGACCGATTTGAGTGTATACAGTTTCGAAATAATTTCCCATGGATTGTTTCAGCATGGATTCAATGGCTTCAACAGTTTTAGATGTTCTTTCCAGTTGAGTTCCTTCTTTCAATTGAATATCAAGACTGAATTCGCCGACTCCGCTTTTGGGTAAATATTCATTTCCAACATAGGGCAAAATAAGTCCTGTTAGTACAATTAATAAACTTGCGGCTCCAATTACCAGGCTTCGTTTGTTTAGTAAATTGGACAGTAAAGTTCCGTACCAACCGATTTTAACCGATTTAAATTTTGTGTTTTTGCCTTTTCCCTTGTAGGCGTAATGAAACAACATGGGAATCATTAAAATAGCTACAAAAAGAGAGGCTATCAGCGAAAAAGCAACCGTCCAGGCCTGATCTTTAAATAGAGCACCGGATGCTCCGTGCATATACACAATAGGAAGAAACACAACGATTGTGGTAAGAGTGGAAGCTACAATGGCACCTCCTACTTCCGAAGTTCCTTCTATGGCGGCATCTTTTACCGAGAGCCCGAGCTCCATTTTCCGAAAGATATTCTCGATTACAACAATGGCGTTGTCGACCAACATTCCGGCTCCTAAAGCCAAACCGCCCAATGTCATAACGTTCAAACTTAATCCGGTAAAATACATTAGGTTAAAGGTGGCGATGATGGAGACAGGAATTGCAAAACTGACAATTGCGGTCACTTTTATTCTTCGCAAAAAGACAAAAAGGACCAGAATGGCAATGAGAACACCAATTAAAGCGGTTTCTTCTACTTCATCAATGGCTTTTTGAATGAACTGACCTTGGTTTTGAACCACGATAAATTGATATCCCGGCAAGGCTTTTTTTATGGAACCCATTGTTTTTTCAAAATCTTCAACTGCCTGAACAGTATTCGATCCCGTTTCTTTGTAAATGGATAAACCGATGCATCTTTGGCCATTGATACGGACAATATTTTGTGCTTTTTTTGCCACAAAACTTACCTTGGCAACATCTTTTAAAAGAATTGGAACTTTGTCTTTTACCAGAACCTGGTTTCCTGCATTTATGGGATCAGACGATGAGGCTGAGGATTGTGTGGTTCCGACAATTATATTTTCGATTTCCTGAACATTTCGGATTAAACCAGCACCTTTAATAATGTACTTGGTTCCCATTTCCACAATGCTTCCACCTGAAACATTTTGGTTCAGACTTTTAATTTTCTGTACAATTTGATCGATGGTTATTTTGTGGGCATCCAAAAGATATTGGCTGGTTTCGATGCGTACTTCTTTCTCTTGTGTACCGGTCAATTCTACTTCAGCAATTCCTTCCAAACGAATCAACTCGTTACGAATATAATTTTCACCTACTTTTCGCAATTCATCCATGTCTTTAATTTCCGGATGAAGCATTCCGATAATTAGAATGGGAGATGCATTGGGATCGTGTTGTGTAATGGTGAATTCATCAATATCGGCATTCTGACTGTAGGCGGTTAGTGCTTTTTGCAAATTCAGAAAAGCTTCATCCATATCACTTCCCCAGGAATACTCAACAGTTACTCTTGCCGAGCCAACCATACAAATGGATGAAACCTGACTCACCCCTTTTTGTCGAATGGATTGTGCTTCTATGTTTTCAATAAATTGCTTTTCGATCTCTTCAGGAGGACGTTCGCCGGCTTTAATTTCCACAAATATGCGGGGTGCATTCATTTCCGGGAACAGGTCAACATTTAATTTGCCGAGTGACACGTACCCCAGAAGTAATATTGCCATTACAATCATGGAAACAGTTACCGGATAATTGACCGAAAATTGAGTTATTTTCTTCATTTTGAAAGCAATTTATTATTGAATGACATAGACTGCCATGTTATATTGGATATGATTTGAAACAGATCTGTAAATTCAATAGTTTGTTTAGGTATTGTAAGTGACTGATTTTTGGAATGATTTACTTTAAGGATATCTCAATTTGAAAATAAACGTTCTGTAAATCAATCTAATATCTATCGATCTCTTGAGATTATTTTACCACCTTTATTTTTGATCGGTTCCGAAGAGTTTCAAAGCCTTTTACAACCAACCGATCTTTTTTCTCCAATCCGGAAATTACCTGAACTTCATTAGGATTTTCCAATCCAAATTCAATAACGCGCTCTTCTGCCAAGCCTTTGTTTACAACAAAAACAGTGTTTCCTTTTTGCTTGTTCAGAATCACATCTTTCGGAATTACAATGGTCGAATCGGCTTTTGCAACTACAATTTCAGCTTTCGCAAACATACCAGGGCGCAGCAATAGTTTAGAGTTGTCGATATTAATAACAGCTTTAAAAGATCTGGTTTCAGAATTGATAGCAGGCGATAATTGAGCCAGAACGCCGTTTAATGTATCACCAGGAATGGTATAATTAATAATATTTACCTGTTGTCCTTTTTTGATCGAAGTCATATTTTTTTCAGCCAAATTAATCTCCATATGAAGTTTGCTGTAATCCATGATGTTAAGCATGTCCGACGAGGCTTCAACCCGTGTATTATCGGTATAGTAGTTTAGATTGGTAATGATTCCGGAAAATGGAGCCTTCACGTTTAATTTCGCCAATCGAAATATGGCATCTTCGTAAGAATATTTGGCATTGATCAGGTCGATTTCGGCATTTTTCACTTCCGAAAGAGTAACGCCGCCTTTTTCATATAAGGATTGTTGTTTTTCGGATACTTGCTGAGATATCTCCAAGCGAAGTTCCAAAGACTTGATTTTAATGTTGTTCTCGTATTCTTTATCTTCCAGAACGATTACATTGGTTCCCACTTTCACATAATCGCCCAAAGCAAATTGGCGACCGGTTGCAGGATTAATCTGCAAGTGGTATTTCCCGGACACTTCACTTTTTATTGCAACCGTTTTTATCGGATTCACGGTTCCTGTTGTACTAATGAATTTTTCAATACTCTTGGATGTGATTTCCTGAACCGATACCTGAACAGCGATGTCTTTGTTTAGGTCAGTTTCCTTATCATTGCAAGCAGAAAATATTGCAATGCTTAGAATGAAAAATGCGATTCGTTTCATATTTATGGACTTAGTATAGTATATCATGATTGAGTTTGTATTTATTCAAGGATCAAATTTTCTTGCAATTCCTGTGGGACAAATGATCTGTCATTTTCAAAATCCCAAAGCGATTGTATTTTTAAATTCAACAACTCCAACTTATAGTTGATTAAAGAGTTAGCCAGGTTCATTTTCTTTTCGGATAACTGATTTTGAAAGCGTTCTAAATCAATACTGGTTAAATCACCGTTTCGGTATCTCTCTAAATTAATATCATAAGTTAGTTCTGCATTTTTTTGGTTTTGCTTGGAAATTTCGATTTGCTGAATCAAATTTTGAAGATTGCGATATATCTTCCGAATGTTGATGGTGATGTCATCGCGCAGGCTGTTTTTATCTATTTCGCGACTTTCTATTTCCAATTGGGCCGCTCTGATACGCGCTTTTCTTTCTCCCCAATCAAATATTGGAACAGAAAAAGTGATTCCAACCCGTGGACTTCTGGTAGGTTTGTCGTAAACATCTCCCAGATTTTCATTGTTTCCCATAATCCCAATCGAAAGGCTCACATTTCCTTTAAATTCGTTGGTTGCTGAGGTTTGGATCAAATCAAATTTGGCATTGTTTAAGTCTATTTCTTTTTGTGTTAATTCCAATCTTTGTGTCAATCCGTTTTCAATGGCTTTCTCAAGATTTACAATTACAGGAACGTAATCAATATCCGTACTTACCGATACGTCATCGTATAGGGAGATTCCTAACAGAAATTTAAATTCATCCTTGGCATTTTCCAATTCTACACGATTATTATCGAGACTCGATTTACTGGTTGCATAGTTTAATTCGGCCTGGTAAAGTTCTTCTTTCGCAGACAATCCACCTTCAACTTTACTTTCGATGATTTCTTTGCTTACTTTTTGGTTTTCAAACTCTTCTTCAGATATTTTCAAGGCCATTTGTTTCTGATAAATGGAATAAAAAGCTTGATTTACACGTCTTTCCATATTTAGTAATTGTATGGAGTAAGCCAAAGTCGCATTTTCAAGATTCAACTCATTTCGGGTCAAATCCATTTTGGTTTTATTAAAGGTGAACAGTGGCTGATCGTATTGTAAGTAAAGCGAGTTGTTGTATCCCGCATAATTTGAACTGCTGGCTTCAGAGTAATTGTCCTGATAGCCAAACTCATTTTGCAGTGACAATCTTCCATCAGTTAATTTGATTGGCTGAGAAACGGTAAATGTTCCACTTGCTTTTTTATTTTCAGAAGTATTCCAGGTGGAAAAATATTCATTGTACGATTCTGTTTTGTCGTACGATAATGGAGTAACCTCAAAGGAAAAACGAGAGCGTAAAGATGCCAGCTGGGCATTCAGTTGTTCTTTGTTTTGCTGCATGTTTATTCTCGATTTCTTAATGTCCGGACTATTTTCAAAGGCTATGAGAAGCGCCTCATCCAGAGTGATATTCTTCTGTGCCTGCGAGTATAAAGAACTGAATAGAATTGCTCCGGCACAGATAAATATTCGTAACAATTTTTGTTGTGGTATAGTTGTGATCATGCCTTATATAGTTTGTATATTTTATTTGTTTTCAACCCATTTAATTGCATCTGCAAAGAGAAAAGAGCCTGCCGATTTGTTGTTCAGTTCTACTTTCGCATTTTCAGGTGTGATAAAGAAAGTGCCCAGGTAATTCCAGCCATTTTCCAGTTCCTGATCACTTTTATTGATTTCTTCCACTCCTGATTCATGATATACTTTAAAATTATAATCCGTTTTTTTCTGTTGTCCTCTTCGTCTTCCCCATTGTTCAATTTTTTCGATATGACAGTAAACATCGTATTGCGCGCTGTTTTTCAGTTCTGCAGTCCAAATTGCCGAACGTTCACCTTGTCCGGATTTCGTGAAAAGTGCAGATCTTACATATTTTCCGAAAAAGCCGGAACGTAAAACATTTTTCCATTCATTAGGTGGATTCCATGTGCGCAATCTCGAATATTCATGCTCAGTAACCCGTTTGTCATCCATCCATTGTTTCAAATAACTTTTGTTTGAGACCTGTACATATTCAAAGCCTTTATCCTCGTTATCAACTACAAATTCATTCGCGGCTAAAATCCCGTCAAAGGCTTCACAAGCTTTTATATCATTAAAGAAATTGCTTTTTTTAGTTTCATCAAACGAACTAAAATCATAAACTAAACTATTGGGAAGATTCTCTGAGATATGTGTTGATACATTCATTCTGCTTGGTTGCGAAGGGAATACAAATCCTACTTCGAGAGCTGAATTCGCCGGAACAAAAATTGTTTTTGTAAAAGGAGGTTTTTCTTCCTCTGGATTTCTTCGGTTTCGTCTTCTGTTTTGATCATTTAGTTCAATGCTAACCGAAACAATTCCATCTACCGATTCCGGATTTGAGATTTTGTATCGAATTTGGTATTTAATGTGATCATCTTCTTTCACCTTGTAGGTTTGCAGATCTTTAATTAAAAAGCCAGGTAATTTGTTTGTTGTATACCAGTTTTTCACATCGGCACGAATCGATTCGCCGTTGTTTGCTATAAGCAGACTATCAAAACTGGCAAAGCTAAATTTCCGATGAAGGTTTTCTTCGACATAACTTTTTAGCAGGGAATTAAACTTGTCTTCCCCGTATCGGGCTTTAAAAATAGAGAAGAGATGAATTCCTTTTACTCTGAAAATATCATTTAAGTAGATCTGTTCATCATCGTCTTTGGATGCTTCAATACCCGATTTTGTGATGTCTGTTAATGAAGCTTTTTTTAGTTCAAGATTAATGCGCTCTTCTTTACTGATTCCATCGAATTGCCATCGGTTTTGTGATTGAGAACCTGCATTTTTTTCTTTCAGATAAACACCCAAAGCAATATTCAAAGCCGGAAATTCCTGCGAATACATCTGGGTTGAGTAGCCATAGTAGTTGGGGAAAGGAGAATAGGTATTTCTATCAACATTATCGAATTGATACCATTCTGTTGCAGAAGGCATAAAATTTGCGCGTACAAATCTTTTAAAAATACGAGCCTGCAGTTCTTCGTCCGAGACTTCTTCATTATCCCGCTTCATTCTTTTTTCGAATCGGTTCTTTCGCATTTTAAAATCAGTTTCCTCCATCACAACTCCCTTTTCAGGATAAAAAATGATTTCGGGCTGCACGGCATCACTGCTTATCGACCAAATGTGTTTATCCAATGCAAATTGAATAGGTACTTCGGCTAAAGCGAATCGTTTGAACGGATATTCCAGATCTATCTGGGTTTCGTACTCATTTTTTAATTCCCGGATTAAAGAAGGCAAACTATCCTGAATCACATCAAAATGCTTCAGGAAAAATTCATTTCCCCGAATACTGTAAATTGAATATTCAACGGAATCGACTTGAATGCTGTGCTTTAGATAATCACCAATCAGTAAACTAATTTTGGGTAAGGCCGATTCCAGATGAAATTCAAAAACTCCATCTTCAACTTTTGTTACTTCTCCCTGCGAAACGGGAATCAGATTATTCGATGTTTGAACTTTTAGGGTGTAGTTTGTGAAATCGGGCGAATGCAAAGCTGGATTACTGGAGGCATATCCAACTCCTGCAATTGGATACCATAGGGCATCGCTGGTGAGACATACAAAATTATCTTTCAGGTAAGAGAACCGCTTACGAATTCGAAACATTTCTGCTGTAAAATTGTCTTCGGTTAATTCAGGATTTAAATCCAAAAAATGAGTTCTTTCATCTATCGATCCACTGTAAGTAATATCGAATTTTGTGCTCTCATTTTTTAGCAAATGTTGGCCGGGAACAATTTTCAGCAGATGAGTTTGTCTTGTAAAATCCAGATTCTTACCATTCTGAAGAACAGCACTTACTTTTAAATCAGGATTTAAACTGAAAAGAAGGGTGTCTAAATCTGAACCAGAGTTATTGCAAATTTCAAGCCTGACTTTCACAGCTATTTCTTCACCTGTATGAGTGAGATCTATATTGCAGGAGGTAACTTCCGGTTTCGGGAATGTAGCATATTTGTTATTCAGAGCAATCATTTCGTTTCTAAACGCCTGATTGTCGATATTAATATCAATGTATTTCTTTGTTAGTAATCCCCCAATCAGAAAACTGAATAAAGCCAAATAAATAGGCAGTGAAACTAATCTTTTCGATTGAGGCAAGCGATTTAATTTGGATATGGTGAAGAGGATAAAGCCGATCCCCAGGAAAAAATAAATTCCCCGGTGAATAGCTACTTCTTTTAAATTTCCAAATCCACCAATGGTTGAATTCATCATTGGTACCTGGTAGGCAATGTAATCGAACAAATGATAGAATTTGGTATTTAAGTAGAAGATACTTAGAGCAATGTATCCTAACAGAATGATGAAAGTAATGGCTTGATTTTTCAAAATAATCATTAAAAAGAAAGCCAAACCGAGAATGTAAACAAGTGTAGGTATTGATATTAAGAGTGGATAGTAAAATACCACCCATGCACTTTGTGAAGAATCCTTACTTAAAAAAGAGAAACCAATTCCCATTAATAAAATGATGAAATTGAGGATGACGAAAACGCTTATGATTCCGAGAGTCTTTCCCAAAATATATTCACTGTTGGTCATCGATCGGGCATAGATTACTTCGACGGTATCGTTTTTACTGTCTTGTTTCAGAAATTCAGAGGCCAAAAATACGGCAACAATGGCCTGACCCAAATTTAGAATAATCAGATTGGCATAAGGAATTGCGGCAGGGAGTGCGCGGTAGATCCAAGGCGCTCCGCTATTTTCTACAAAGGCAGCAACATTAAAAATTCCAATAAACAGGACAGAGAGTCCGGCAAATATTCTAAAAAACCAGGATCGAAGAAGAGTTCTGGTTTCGTACTTGGCTACAGTGCGTATAGTGTTGAGAGAGATCATTTTAAATTGCTAGATTAGTGCCGAAGATATTTCCATGAAATAAACGTATGCATGTTCCAGATTTGGTTCCAGCTCAATTGCATTGGTAAATTGACTGCCGTCTCCAATTAATTGAACTTCCCAACCTTCTTGAGTTGGAATCGTTGAAACTACAGGGTATTTATCTTTAATCAGATCGTATTCATAGCCAGATGTATTCACCTGCCAAACATGTCCGCGGGCTTTTTCAATAAGAGCTTCAGGTGTTCCTTTAAAAGCAACTTGTCCGTTGTTAAGCAAGGCCAGATTGTTGCAAACACTTGAAATATCTCCTACAATATGGGTTGATAAAATAATGATCACATCTTGCTGGCTCAGCTCCGATAATATATTCCGAAACCGAATTCGTTCTTCCGGATCAAGACCGGTTGTTGGTTCATCAACTACGATAATTTTTGGATTCCCAATCAAGGTTTGCGCAATTCCCAATCTTCGTTTCATACCTCCGGAGAGTTTATTAGCATCCCGTTCCCGAACATCAAATAAACCAACCTTGTCAAGCCATTCATCAACTTTATCTCTTCTTATGCTTTTGTTTTTTATTCCGGAAAGTGAGGCTGCATAATCTAAAAACTCCCATGTTTTCAGTTTTGAGAAAAAACGAAAATCCTGTGGCAGATAGCCCAATATACTTCTAATTTCTTTTCGGTTTTTTTCCAAATCAAACGAATCAATGGAAACAGAGCCCATACTAGGTTTCATTAAAGTCACCAAAATTCTCATTAAACTTGATTTCCCCGCACCATTTGGACCCAGTAGCCCAAACATTCCGGTACCAATTTCCAGATTTACATCGTCCAGCGCTTTTTTTCCGTTGGGGTAAATTTTACTTAGTTCCTGAATATTGATCTGCATCTGTTTTTTTTGGTTTCAGAGTAAATACGCTAGAATAATCTTAGACAATAAATAGTTGATAAGGTTTAAATAAATTTTTGTCTATCTACCAAATTTACAATTTATGCTTAGTAATACTTGCTCCTCAATTCGTTTTTCGATAAACAGGATAGTTTACCTGTTCTACACAAAGTATGAGACAAGAAATGCGAACAATAGGTTACAGATTTTATCAAATCATTTCATTATCTTTATTAAGATTAATAACAGATAAGCAAAGTGGCAATGGGAGTTTTTTTTAATAATGATTCATCGGATAAGCTGGAATATACACCATTGGAATTGGTGCAGGAAATGGAGAAAAGGAAAGATCTTTTGATGCTTGATGTGCGTGAACACACAGAGGTACAAATTTGTCACTTGAAAGATGCAATGCATGTTCCTATGGGGCAAATTCCCAATAGACTGGAAGATTTGCCTAAGAACAAGGATTTGATTGTGTTTTGTCACATGGGAGTGCGTAGCAAGCAGGTGATGAATTATTTGCGAAAAAATGGGTTTTCCCGTGTTTTTAATTTAAAAGGAGGTATTGATCGTTGGTCGGTTGAGGTAGATCCAAAGATTCAGAGATATCGATAAAGTATACATTTTAAGGAGCCTCATTCATAATTGAAATGAGGCTCTTTCATATGCTGTGGTTTCTATTTTATAAATATGCTTTGTTTGAGAACAATAGGTTCACCATTTTCAGAAATTCCTTCAACAATTAATTCATACTCACCTTTCACATCACTTGCTGTAAATTCTAACTTAAAATCCTGTTCTTTGCTCAGTGTTATATTTGGCTCCCAGAGTAAATCCGTTCTGAAATCGGGCATAAATTTATCAGAAGAATTCGGTTTGTTAGCTAAAGAATAACTTGATGTGAATAAAGGCAGATAATATCGTTCTGTGTTTATTGGCAATTGGTCTATCTTACAATCTTTATCTTTGGAAATAGCGTGTATGATACCGTAAAAGTGGGATTTTCCATAAAAATATTCATATGGCATTACCTCAATCCTGTCAATTTCAGAGGGTCTTTTGTTTAGAATAATTCTAGGGTTGGATATAATTAATCCATCGTAAAGAATTAAAGGAGCAGGCTTCATAACTTTTAATTGGTCAGGACTATATACATTGAAAAAGGTTTCTTTTTTTTGGTAACTAATTTTAACGGAAGAAATAAATTCATGGAAGTATTCCTCCAAAGAGTCAAGACGAATAAAGTTGTCGATTTTCATTGAAGAATATGGTTTCCCAAAGAAGTTATTCTCTCCTCGATACAAGCATGTATCTTTTAATTCTGCATAAGTTTTCTGATTATAGATGGTTCTGATTCTATAACTTTCATAAAGCTTTTTTAGAAAGTCTAATTGGTCTTTATTTAGATCAGATTTTTTCCATTGTACAGATGCAAAACCTTTTTGGTTGAATTTTTCTTTTAGTTGGATAGAGCATTCTTCGAATTTATTATCGTTAAGTTGAATTGAAATATCATGCAATCCTTTTTTTAATGGAAGCTGAAAGAAAAATTTACCATCTTGATTTGTTCTAAATGTACTTATATCAGCATATTCACCAATTTTTGACAGGTAAACATTTTTATTGGTAATAGCTTCTTTTGTTTTGTGACTTTTTATTTGCCCTTCCAAGATATAGGCTTCCTCTTCAGGATACTGACTTGGATTAACTAAATAATTGGGGTTACTATGTAAGTATAAGGATTTAAGTCCATCTTTTGAAATCCAATCTTGTTCCGGTATTTTACTGAGTTGTTCAAAATAGCTACTCATTGAAGCACCAAAATTAGAGTAGACATTGAAGAATTCAATAATATTAGCCGATGTATGAAAAGGTTCTTTTAATTTGATACTTGCTGAGAGATATAATAATTCAGTTTTTTTTGTAAAATCCTTACTTGTAAGATTCAGCTGAACTTTCTCTCGGGGAGAGACAGTAATACGTGGATTTTCAAAAAATACTCCTTTGTTGTTACTTGCTAAATGAAAGACAGCTTCTGTTAAAATCTCTCCATCTGGATTTTTAACACAGATTCCATAACTTGGAGAGTTTAATTCTTTTTTATGAATTCTAAATTCCCAATTGTTATTTGTTAACTCAAATGATTGATCTACAATATTTCCTTTATTCGAAAAGATTTGAAATTTAAGTCCTTTGTCAGGAACTGATGAAGCATCGTTTGATGAAACTGTAAAACGGATGTATCGATCCAGATCTTCAACTGAAGAAGTAATTGTATATGGTTTCTTCTCTGTTGTATTGCTTTTAGTTCGCAACACAGTTCGGTCATTATCTTTCAAATCATAGAATTGAGTTGATCCGTTTGTAATTTTTTGGTTGTCGATACTATTTTCTGCAAGCTTGTAATTGTTAAAAACAAAAATAGGTGTTACACTTGTTAACTCTTTTGAAGTTGAGTTCATCCAATGCGTATAGGCATTAATGGCGTAGTTTCCGGTTGATAATTGATCTGTTATTAAAAAACCACCAGCCCCCATTCCTTGATTCAGGATTATTTTTTCCTGAGCAACAGCATAGCCATTTTCGTCTATTAACTCCAGGTAAGCAACTTTACTTAAACCGGACAGTTTCTGTGTGACAGAATTGATACAATACAATTTAAATAGGACTGATTCTCCGGCAAGAAATATATTTTTTTGAATGTGAACATGAATTTTTTCACTTTCATGGCTAATATTTTCGCCCTTGCTTGCAAAATTAATTGCTTGGGAGGCTATTATAATAAGAACTATATATATAGATATTTTATTTTTCATAGCTTTAAAATTCAATGTTATATGAAATGGTAGGGATTGCGTTTCCAAATACTGAGAGTTTATATCCAACCACAAAAGAATCTTCCGATCTAAAATAAACGGAGTAAGCATTATTGCGTGCTGTAAGATTATACAAACCAAAAGTCCAGGATGTATGATATGCTTTGTGCTTTCTCAAATTTCCTTCTACTAACAAAGAAATATCTGTTCTAAAGTAGTTTGGGAGACGATACTCATTTCGTTCGGAATAGTAAATAATTGGAATTCCTTGCAGCGTGTATTTGGCTATAGGATAGGTTGCAGGTCGACCAGTGTGATATACTAAATTGGTTGAAAATATGAATCGTCTGGAGAGTTTAATGCTGAAAAAGGCTTTGATATTATGTGGTTTGTCATACGGTGCCCTATACCAATCCCCATCACTTACTGCAAACTCGCCGGTTTTATCTTTCGATTTTAAATAACTCCGAGAATAAGTATAACTGACCATGGTGTTGAAACGGCCTTTGTTTTTTCGGATGAAAAGTTCTATTCCGTAGTTCTTGCCTTTTGCGTTAAGCACCTCATTTTCCGTATGCTCATTTAAATACAGTTGTGCACCATCTTTGTAATCTTTGGCATTTTGAACCTTTTTAAAATAGGTTTCAGCTGATAATTCAAAGTTAGAATTGAAAATATTCTTGTAAAAACCTAAAGAAATCTGATCTCCAATTTGAGGTTTCAAATATTTGTCTGTTAGTTTCCATGTATCTGTTGGAGAAATAGATGTTGTGTTTGATAAAAGATGAATGTATTGACGTGTCCTATTATAGCTTGCTTTTATTGATGTGCTTTGGTTTAATGCATAATTAAGAGAAATACGATATTCAGGACCATGATATATATTATTCAAACCAGCTGAAGTGGTTACTGTATCTAGAATATTATAACGACTTGTAATTCCATCCAAATATTTTAATTCGTCCCTTTTACCCATAGTACCATATAAGGAATATCTAATTCCTGCTTCTGCAGTAATACTCCCCAGGAATTCGTGTTTAACACCTACGAATAGCGCAGACTCAAGACCATTTTCTTCTGGCAAATTGTTTTTACTCACAACAGAACTTTCAGAATAAGGTTTCCTGTCTCCCGGACTTATATTGTAATATTTCAATTCTGTCCCCATGTCTATATTTGTATATAGATCCTTCTCGTAGTTGAGGAAAGACTTAAAACCACCTTCATTAACCCGATGCGTTAATTTAAAAGCGTTGTTAGCAATTTCAGATGCACTCATGTCATAAGAGAAACTTGTGAAGTATCCACTGTTATTCATCTTTAGCTTTTCAGAAAAGCGATGTCTCCAATTTAATGAGCTAACAAAATTATTGAAGTTATATATTGTGTCGGAGTGCAATTGGAACTCATCTTTACTATTATAATAACTAAGTTCGAATTGATTGTTTGAGTTAGGTTTATAATTTATTTTTCCATGCAAGTCGTAAAAGTTTGCTTTTGAGTCCACTAATTCTTTTGAGTCTATCTTATCTACGATCCAGTCGGAATAGGTGAATCGGAAAGAATTCATTATTGAAAGTTTGTTTTTGAGTAAAGGTAAATTCAAAAATGCTTTCGTTGTAACCGGACTAATTCCAACTTTACCACTTATTTTATCATTTATTTTATTGTTCGAATGGATATCATAGGTTGAAGAAATTCTTCCACCAAACTGAACAGGAATACTTGATTTATATAAACTTGCATCCTGTATCATATCATTATTGAAAGCTGAAAAGAATCCAAAAAAATGAGCAGGGTAGTAAATAGGTGCATTATCTATTAGTATTAGGTTTTGATCGGCAGAGCCTCCTCTAACATTGAAACCAATTGATCCTTCTCCAGCGCTTTCCACACCTGGTAACATCGTTGTGCTTTTTATTATATCCGGTTCACCAAGGGCTGAAGGTAAAGATTCAATATCTTTTGCCTGAATATGTTCTAAACCCATTGATGTTCTCTTTACTTTGTCATCCTTTGCTAAGACACGTACTTCCTTAAGAGTTTGGTTTTCACTCATTAACTGAACATTAATTCGACCATCACCACGAAGATTAATTTTTCTGGAACTGGATTTTAATCCCATAAATTTAAAGTGTAAGGTGTAAAACCCTGGAGAAAGATCTAATTCAAAATATCCATCTTTATCAGATGTTACTCCTTTTGTAAGATTAGGAAGATATATTTCAACGCCCTTAAGAGCTTGAGAGCTTTCAAAATGGCTTACTTTCCCAAATAGTTTTACTTTTTTCTTACCTAAGGCAGTTCCAATTTCATGAATTTTGTACTCCTGTTCCTGCAGGTTCGAAATGTCTTTATCTTCCTCAATATATTCAACTTCATTTGTAGAATTATCCACTTTTTCCTGAAGGCTAAATTCTTGTTTTAGATCTTGATATTGGGTTAGTACAATTAAATTGTCTTTAGCAATGAATCTTAATTGTGTGCCAGCAAAAATGTCTGTGAGAATATTTGTGATATTTTCATTTGAATAAAACTTTTTAAGTCGAATATTTTCAACCCAAGTTCTATCAAAAAATACTTTTATTTGATATTTCTTATTCAGGTCATTTGCGAATTCAACAAATGTCATTCCTTCGTGACCAATACTTATTTCTTGTTCGCTTATAGCCAAACAGGGGAAAAGTATGAACAAACTATATAGTAATAGGAGTGCTTTTTTCATTTTCCGTAATTTTATTGGTCAAATTTTATTAAAAGAGGGATTGCATCTAATGGATTGTGTCTGTTTATCTTTAATTTGCTGAAGCGAACGAATTGCTTGATTTCTTTCTTTTGGGATGGAAAGAATTTGATGAGATCCGCTTTGCTTTTTATCTTGCTTAACTCTTTGTTATAAATGGCATACATATTAGTATCATCTATATAGTTGAATTTTTCAGAACCTGTTTTTGAACTAAGAACTCGTAATTGAGTACGTTTAATAAGGTAGGTTATTTTTGAAGCAGTAAAAACTTGGTAGTAGTTGGCCGGACTTAATTCTTTATGAATTAAATCACCTCTTTTAAAATGATAAATCATCTGGTTATCTAAAACTGTAAATTCTTCTAAGAAAAACGGATTTATAACAATATTGCATGTCGTATTGTTCTCTGTTTGAATTGGTGTTATTATTTCTTCTTTTGAGAGATCGTAGAAGAACTTCAGATTATTGAAATTCTGTCCATTAAATTTAAAACTTCCGTTAAGCTCCAGTTTTTTAAGGAAAAATTGTTCAGCTTGTGCTACCGAGTGGGTAGGTATCCAAATTTTTCCATTTATTATATTTTCTTTGTTAGTGGATAATTTGGGTTGCCCAAATGTGTTTGGGCAAAATGCTACAATTAGCAGCATTGGTGTGAGCAGGTTTAGTAATTTAGATTTCATAGTATATAGTTTTAAGGCCAAAATGAAGGTTTGGTGGGAGAATATTTTACGCTGCAATCGTAACAATAATTACGTCGCACAATAAAAATGTGTGCTTCGCCTTCGAAATAATCTCTTACAATATGGAATATACTTTGATCAGGACTTCCATCCTTAAATTTCATCGTAATATCTTCACAATCAGAAGGAAAATCTTGAAATTTCATTTGGAAATCTTTCGAAGAAAAGCTTGCATTCATAGAGTTCACACTTGAGGCTTCAAAATATCCGAGTACTGGATTTTTTGAATGACAAGCGCAAACATTACCTTTTGCATTTGCAGGAATTACGTTATACAAACCTCCATTTGTTTGGATTGATTCTTGAATTTGTTTCCAAAATTCATAACAATTAAAGTTAACAGAATATAGTGATAGGTTAATGAAATATTCATAATTTAGTTTAACTTCATTTTCTGTTATGTAAGAGGTCGGGAGGTGCTTGAATTCTTTTATTTTTTGACCTGATCCATCAAAAACGAAAACATTATCTGAACGCATAAAAGGATAGCATATTTTGGATGGAATTGCGGTTTTTGGTTCGAAATAAGGATTTCGCCATTCCCAGCTTTCTCGATATTCCCATTTAATATAACTGCTTTGATTTGTTGGATCAGAGGCATCAATATATAATTTGGCAGCATTTACTGTACTTGCATCTCCTAATAATAATTTTCTTTCTTCACCATATATTGATTTAATGATTACCTCGGGTTGAATTGTTTCCGGACTGGATTCATATTGCTCACCGGAATTTGTTTGAATTTCAATCCAATAGCTTCGACCTATTTGACCTTGAAAATTTGAATTTTGAGTTCTATAGACCCCGGGAGATATTTCCCATAAAATTTCAGAATTTCCGAGATCGTCATTAATCATTATAATTGCTCCTTGTTCCGGTCTCAATGTATCGACTTTTATGAGATCAACAGTTCTAAACAATCTTACCTCATACGGACCAGGTTTATTTGTAATCTTTCCGTCAACAACTAAAATTGAAATATCGGAATCTATTTCGGGATAAAATTTTTCAGTGCACGAGAAAAGACATACGGATAGAAAACTGTAAAAAAGAAGTGCAATTTTATATCTGGACATATTTTTGTTTTTAGAGTTTAGGCCAAAATGATGGTTTATTTGCTGGATGAACAACATTGCATTCGTAACATTCAGTTCTTCGAACAACATAAACGGTGGCTCGTCCTTCAGTATAGCTTGAAAGGATCTGAAATTTGGCGGGGTTAGGAGAGCTGTCTTCCTTTCTCATTTCGAAAGGTTCACATTCTTTAGGATAATTTGCAAATTCAAGAGTGAAGTCATTTTCATGAAAAAATTTTGTTGTTCTACTTACTGAAGAAACTTCAAAATATCCAACAGATTTACATTTTTCATCACATCCGCTTATATTCCCTTCAATATTTGCAGGGGTGATATCATAAAGGGCACCTTCTGAGAAGTTAACAGATTTTAATTTTTTCCAGAATTCATAATTGGTTTCTGATGTTGAAAATAGGGTGATATCAATTAGATAGTTGTATAATAATTTTACTTCATTAGTATATATCCTTGAAGTAGATTGTTGAGAAATGAATTTTGAACTTAGGTTTGAGGCATCGTAAATATTTACCAAAGGAAAAGTAGTAACAGGGTAGCAGATTTTACTTGGATTTTCAGTAAATGTTTCGGAATTTAAATTTTCAGGAGATCTCCATTCGTAACTTTCCCGGTATTCCCATCTTATGTAGTTGGCATTTGTGCTATTTGCTTTTGCATCAAAATAAATTTTTACTGCGTTTTGTTTTTCTGAGGCATTAACAATTACCTCTTCTTCTTTTCCGTAGATCGATTCTATTTCAAAAGAAGGGGACATTTTTTCCGGAGTTGATTCATACTTTTCTCCTGTTGCAGTTTCTATTTCAATCCAATATGTTTGTCCAACTGTTCCTTTTATTATATTGTTTACAGTTTGATATACACCCGGACGAATTTCCTGAAAAAGTTCACTGTTTCCTAAACCATCTTTAAGTATGATTTCAGCATTTACCTCTGGTTTTAACGTGTCAATTCTTATAAGGTCAACAGTTCGGAATAATCGAACCTCATAAGGGCCGGATTCATTGGTTATTCTACCGTCAACAACTAAAATTGAAATATCGGAATCTATTTCGGGATAAAATTTTTCAGTGCAAGATGCGTTTAGCAGTATTAGTGCCAAAGCCCAACAAAACGGGGATTTTATAGGGGACATGAGGTTAGAGATTTAGTTAATGGTTTTACTAAAAGTAGTATTTTAAGTTTATAAATAAGGCATTATTGATGAGTATATTACAATAGATTACCTGTATTGGTAATTATGCAATATTAAAATGTAAGGAATAACTGCTATACTTAATTGATATAAATAATTTGATTGGTTGCGTAATAGTTAGTGGATTTTGTGAAATCTGTATCTAAAATCAAAATTCTCATTTTACTTCAAAACTCACCTTTCCATACTTTATGCCATTAATCTGAATCTCAATGTGGTGTTGTCCCAAATAGTATTTTCTGGTAGTTATAGGTTTAAAGGAGATTCTTTTTTTGAAAGAGATATTTCCGCTGGCAGGAATTGATTTTTTCGAAAGCTTAAAAATTTTTGGAGCTGTCTTGCCATTTGCTTTCATATAGTGAACAATAAAATCAATCATCAAATTTTGCTTGTCAGCAGATTGGGATTGTATCTCAAAAGACAATTCAATTTCATTGCCTAATTGGCATGTTGGGGTGTTGACTCTTAGATTATTTACAGCTATTTGTACGTTCTGCGGGAACCCTAAAAGTTCCAATGCTTTTGGATGGCCTTGCTTAAGCAAAGTTCGGGAGGCGTGACCAATAATCCATTGTGTGCCTTTATTGTTGGTTTTATTCCAGCAATTTAGGGTTTTAACAACTAAATCAGGATGATCTTTTGCGATGTCATTCAAATTATTGGCTACAGATCGTCGTACATAGAGTTCATCATCTTCTTTTAATTTTTCTAATAATTCCAGTACTGGTGATGGATCTTTCTGGAATTCTTTGAGGGGTGATGCCCAAGGTAATTTAGGCCTGGTTCCTTCCGATACGAGTCTGCGAACATGCACATTTGTATCTGCTGTCCAGAGATGAAGGTATTCTAAAGTTTCTTCCGGATATTTTCTAATGAATGGGCGTATAGCAAATTCTGAAGTGAATTTTTTTGTTATTTCCCTTAAAGCTTTCATCGAAAGATGAAAATCTTCTTTTTTCAATCCAAATTGAGATACATAAGAAGCAATAGGCATGTAGTAGAAGCCCTCAATTTCTTTATTGTCGGTTGTATTGTTTTCTTCTCCAATTGAATTTACTAAAATAGCGAGAGCTTTCGGGTAGGATGCTGGAAGATGATTGAATAATTCGGCACAAATAAGTTGGGAACGCTCAGATAAGCTAAGAGGTTTAAGCTTAAACACGATGGCATTGACGAATGACGAGGTGTTGAATTCTCCCCAGGATTTGACAATATTGGAAGCCATATTGCCGACTAATTGATTGTTATATACATCTTTAAATAGAAATCCTTTTTCCATAAAGTATTGGCTGATTATGAGTTATTTTGAGCGAAATAAATTAAGCATTATTGTGAACTATGCAAAATAAAAGAAAGGCTGGACGCTAGCATCCAACCTTTCCTGGTTTTAGGGTGTTTTTTGATTGTTAGATAGTTTTTACTATAATAATAGAGTAGTCTATATTTAATACTTTAACAAATGAATCTTTGGCAATTATTTCTCCGAACTGGGATTTAGCTTTCCAGGTTGATCCGGAAAGAACTATTCTCCCCGTGTTTTTCCGGTCGTTAATTTCTTCCATAACTATGGCTTCTTTACCAATCAAATTTTTGTGGTCGTTATTGGGTTGGTATCTTTTACTTATGGAGTGTTTTGTAATGTATGGTTTAAGAAGGAGCAAACTGATTGCTGAGCATGCAATAAATACAAGCAATTGTTCCGGGATAAGAAATCCCCAATAGGCAACTATTCCGGTCATTAGGGAGGCTATTCCATAACATACAGAAACAAAATTTGATATAAAGATCTCAATTACAAAAAGACCTACTGCCAGTAATAACCAAATATGCCAAAGTTCTAATTCCATTCCATAATTTTTTTAAGATAAAAGTAAATTTACGATGGGAATGTGTTAATAACAAGTGTCAAGTGTGCCAAGTTTGTCAATTTCACACCTAAATAGTTTTGTTAAATTGGAAAGGTGCTGTATTATCAGAAGGTTTAAGGTTTTTTCATAAGAGGAATATAGGTTGTTGTTTTTGTTGCTATTGAAAATGGTTCTAAATAATTTCAATAAAATGAACTTTTTAATTAGGTTTGCGCTCTCATTAAAGAGTTGAAGGTCTTAAAATACATTATAAAGCACATAAGTATGAATCCATACCTGACATTAGAACACAAAATAATTCGTGAAAAAGTAAAGGCATTTGCCCAAAAAGAGGTGAAACCTGTGGCTTTCGAATTGGATGAAAAAGAAAAATTTAGTCCCCAACTTACTAAAAGAATGGGAGAGTTGGGCTTATTCGGAATATATTTGCCTAAAGAGTACGGTGGACAAGGGAAAGATTATCTTTCATTGTTGATAGCTGTTGAAGAAATTGCAAAGGTGGATGCTTCGCAGGCATCCACTTTGGCTGCTCATAATTCTTTAGGAATAGGTCCCATTTATTATTTTGGAACCGAGGAGCAAAAACAGAAATATCTTCCAAAATTGACAAGTGGTGAAAATGTTTGGGCCTTTGGATTGACAGAAGACAATGCGGGTTCTGATTCTCGGGGAACAGAGTCAACTGGAATTTTACAGGATGAGGAATGGGTGATTAATGGAAGCAAGAGGTTCATTTCAAACGCATCTTCCGATTTGTCTTTAGGAGTAACTTTACAGGTTGTAACAGCCAATGATAATGGAAAAAAGGAATTATCTGCTATATTAGTAGAGCGAAGTGCAAAAGGGTTTCAGGCTGAGCCGGTAAAAGGGAAAATGATGTGGCGGGCCTCGGATACAGCTCAGTTGAGTTTCGGGAATTGTAAAGTTCCGAAAAGAAATTTGTTGGGAAATTTAGGAGATGGAGCTAGAATAATGCTTCAAACTCTGGATTCTGGTCGGCTAACGATTGCAGCAATGGGACTTGGCTTGGCTCAGGGAGCTTATGAGTTGGCTTTATCTTATTCGAAAAAAAGGGAGCAATTTGGCAAACCAATTTCGAAATTTCAAGCCATTGGATTTAAATTAGCCGATATGGCGACGAAAATTGAAGCAGCCCGACATTTATTGTATCATGCATGCTGGTTGAAGGATAATGGTCATTCGTTTGGAAAAGAAGCTGCCATGGCGAAATTGTTTTGCTCTGAAGTGGCACAGGAAGTAGCAAATGAAGCTGTTCAGATTCATGGTGCTCACGGATTAGTTAAGAATTCGGAAGTGGAGCGTTTTTACCGCGATCAGCGAATACTGCAAATAGGCGAAGGAACATCAGAAATTCTTAGATTGGTGATTTCAAGACATATTGGTTGTTAATTTGTAATTATGACAGACAGAAAAAAAGATCACATTGAATTGGCTTTTCGTTCTCAAATGAAGGACGCTTTGATTGATGAACGTTTTTATTACGAGCCTATGCTTAGTTCTCATCCTAAGGCTGATGATACTACGTTTACTTTCCTAGGGAAGGATCTGCAAACTCCAATATGGGTTTCCAGTATGACCGGAGGAACAGAATTGGCAGGAAAGATCAATCAAAATTTGGCGCGCGCCTGTGCCGAATTTGGAATGGGACTGGGACTGGGTTCTTGTCGGTCTCTTTTGGATAGTGATAAGTATTTTTCTGATTTTGATGTGCGTTCAATCATTGGTGATGATTTGCCTTTGTACGCAAATCTAGGAATTTGTCAGCTCGAAGAATTAATTCAAAAGAAAAAAATCAGTAAGATTATAAGACTGGTTGGTCGTTTGCGTGCTGATGGATTGATTATTCATATCAACCCTATGCAGGAATGGTTGCAGCCAGAAGGTGATCGAATGAATCAATCGCCGATAGAAAGTCTGGAATACTTGCTGGATGAGGTTGACTTTCCAATTATTGTGAAAGAAGTTGGCCAGGGAATGGGACCTGAAAGTTTACGGGTTTTATTGCATCTCCCGCTTCAAGCAATTGAATTTGCTGCATTTGGAGGAACCAATTTTGCGAAAGTAGAGTTGTTGCGTAATTCTGATTCTCAAATCCAATTGTTCGAGCCTTTGGCTCAAATTGGACATTCGGCTAATCAAATGATGGATTGGGTGAATGAGATTGTTGCCAATGATGATCAGGTAAAATGTAAGGAAATCATCATTTCGGGAGGAATCCAGAACTTTCTGGATGGCTACTATTTAATGGAGAAATCTACACTTCCCGCAATTTATGGTCAGGCATCTTCTCTTTTGAAGTATGCAAAAGAATCATACGAAGAGTTAAGAGCATATTTAGAATCACAAAGGAAAGGATTACAACTGTCAAAGAGTTTCTTACGTGTTCGAAAATAAGAGTTTTACCTAAAAAACCTTCTGTTTTTTGGGACAGCAACATAAAAAATGTAATTTAGGACTTCGAAGTATTTTATTATTTCGTTGGTTGGTTCAAAATCAGCGAAAGAATTAAGATGAAAAGATATGAAGCGGAAAGCAATCATTTCAGGTTTTTCCAAATTGACCCGTGAGGAGAAGATGGAAAAAATGGGTGAATTAACTGGCAGTGCAGAGCGAATTAAATCGCAGCTGGATAGTTTTCGCCTGCAAAATAAAGAGCAGCAAGATTTGTTGGATGAGATTAGTGAGAACACGCTTTCTAATTTTTATCTTCCTTTTGGTGTTGCGCCAAATTTCCTGATTAATAATCAGTTGTATCATATTCCAATGGTTATTGAGGAAAGTTCTGTAATAGCAGCAGCCTCAAGATCGGCTAAGTTTTGGGCAAGTCATGGCGGATTTTCCGCGCGTGTTGTTTCAGTTGTGAAATCGGGACAGGTCCATTTTATTTGGAAGGGCGATTCGAACAGATTGAATGATTTATTGCCTGAATTAAAATTTGATTTGTATCGGGCAACCAAAGAATTAACCAGAAACATGCGCCAAAGAGGTGGTGGTATTCAAAGTATTCAGCTGGTGAATCTTTCTGGTGAAATGGAAAATTATTATCAACTGCATGTGACTTTTGATACCGCAGATTCGATGGGAGCTAATTTTATTAATTCCTGTTTGGAGAAAATGGCTCATCAAATGAAACGATTCTTTAAACATTACGAAGGGCTTTCGGATGTGGAACGGGAATGTGAAGTAATCATGTCAATTCTTTCCAATTATACACCGGATTGTCTTGTTGAGTGTTCTGTGGAATGCAGTCTTGATGAGTTGGATGAAATTCATCCGGGGCTTAGCGGAAAAGAATTTGCGGATAAATTTCAGAAAGCTTCAAGAATAGCGGAATTGGATGTATATCGCGCAACGACACATAATAAAGGAATTTTTAATGGAATTGATGCTGTTGCTTTAGCTACAGGTAACGATTTCCGGGCTATCGAGGCAAACGGACATGTTTACGCATCTAAAACAGGAAAATATAAAAGTCTGACTCAGGCCAGCGTATCTCATAAGCGATTCCGGTATCAGTTAACCATGCCTTTGTCATTAGGAACTGTTGGCGGTTTAACAAGCTTACATCCTTTGGCAAAATTTGGTTTGGAATTGCTCGGGAAACCATCGGCGAAGGAATTAATGATGATTACGGCTGCCGCCGGATTGGCTAATAATTTTGGCGCTTTGCGATCTTTAGTTACAACCGGGATTCAGCAAGGACATATGAAAATGCATTTGTCGAACCTGTTGAATGCTTTAAAAGCTGATTACGAAGAAAAGAAACAGGCTTTGGAATATTTTGCTCATAAGACTGTTTCATATAGTGAAGTGGAAGCATTTATTAAATCACTGAGAACTAAGCTGCAATAGAATTTGAAGCCTATATATAAATATTATTCGAACGCTAAATTTTTGCTTACAGGCGAATATCTTGTATTGCACGGAGCTTTAGCACTTGCAATTCCCTTAAAATATGGGCAGGTTTTGGAAGTTTTTGAATCTGAGGAATCGGATTTGGAATGGCTGGCCTACGAAAAAGGGAAATTATGGCTCAAATTTTCAATTTCAAATCAGGATATTACAAATCAAACCGTTGAAGGAGAAACAGAAAAAGATTTTGTGTGTTTTCTTTTGAATAGAGCCAAAAGTTTAAATCCTTCTTTTTTGAATAGCTGCAATCTTAAAATACGAACAGAATTCGATTTTGATCGAAACTGGGGTTTGGGCAGCAGTTCAACCTTAATAAATAATGTTGCTCAATGGGCCGATGTGAATCCATACAATTTGCATTCCTTGGTTTCAAAAGGATCTGGTTTTGATATTGCATGCGCAAATTATTGTAAGCCAATTTTGTTTCGCAGGGATGGTGCTCATCCCTTAATATATCCTGTTGATTTTCCAGAAAAATTTGCAGCTCAACTGTACTTTGTTTACTTGGGTAAAAAGCAAAAGAGTGCTGATTCTGTTAAGAGTTTTCTTAATGAACGTAAGTGTACTGCGGAAGAATTGGATAAAGTCACTCAATTAAGCAAAGATATTCTTTCAGTGCGAAATGCAAAGGAATTCGACAATGTCATTACAATGCATGAGAATTTGGTAGCTGCTTTATTAGGCCAGGAGTGTGTTAAGGAAAAATTATTTCCTGATTTTGAAGGCTCTGTAAAATCACTTGGAGCCTGGGGAGGAGACTTTGTTATGGTAAGAAGTGATTTGAGTAAAAAAGAAGTTCAGTCCTATTTTTATAGAGCGGGACTAACAAACATTTTTTCCTGGAAAGAAATGATACTGGGAACAATCTAATCTATTTGCTGTTAAGCGATGAAAAATAATAAAAATTCAGGATCTGTCAGTTGGGAAAGTCCTTCAAATATTGCGCTGATTAAATATTGGGGGAAGAAAGGCAATCAACTGCCTTGTAATCCGTCCATTAGTATGAGTCTTAAAAACTCGCTTACCCGCACAAAGCTTACTTATAAGCCAAATGGTAAGGAGCCATTGAGTTTTTTATTTGAAGGGAAAAAACAATCTTCATTTGAGCAGCGGATAACAAAATTCATCAAAAACTTATCAGATCATTTTAAATTCCTTACTGATTATCAATTATCCATTTCTTCTGAAAACACATTTCCACATTCAACAGGAATTGCAAGTTCTGCTTCGGCTATGAGTTCCCTGGCACTTTGTTTGTGCAGTATGGAAGAGGAAATTGCAGGTGTAAAAATGGTTGAGGATGAGTTTTACCGGAAAGCTAGTTTTATTGCCCGATTGGGTTCAGGAAGCGCTTCACGATCGGTTTATGGTGGTTTTGCAGCTTGGGGAGAAAGCAATTCTTTTTCTAAATCTTCTGATGAGTATGCCGTACCTTTTTCGAAATACACACATCCGGTTTTTCAGGATTTTCAGGATGCAATTTTATTGGTTAGTTCTAAAAAGAAAGAAGTTTCCAGTTCTGCAGGACATCAATTAATGGAAAATCATCCTTATGCAACAGCTCGTTTTGCTCAGGCAAATAAACATTTTGAAAGAATGTTAGGTGTACTAAGATCAGGCGATTTGGAAGATTTTATTGAAATTATGGAAAATGAGGCATTGAGTTTACACGGATTAATGATGAATTCAACTCCTTCGTTTACTTTGTTAAAACCAAATACTCTTGAATTAATTGAGAGAATTAGATCTTTTCGTTTAGGTAGTAATGTTCCTGTTGGATTTACTTTGGATGCAGGACCAAATATACATTTGCTGTATCCTAAATCAGAAAAGGAAAGAGTAGTTCCTTTTATCGACTCTGAATTATCTCAGTTTCTTGAAAATGGAAAGTATATTGTTGATGAAAAAGGGGAAGGACCACAAAAAATAAAAATGTAAAGAGCTGTGAGAATACATCCTGACTTATTTTATGCGAAAATATTACTCTTTGGTGAGTACAGTGTTTTACTAAACTCGATGGGTTTAAGTATTCCTTATACACATTTTAATGGAGAGCTTAGTTTTATAGGTGATGATAAATATACCGATCGGAATTTTGCCAAACGATCTAACCGGGAATTGTTCAAATTTTTAAACTATCTCGAAAATAATTCAAATTTATATAGTGCTTTGCTCGATTTGCTTGCCTTTGAAAAAGATATTAAAAATGGTTTGTATTTTGAATCGAGTATTCCGGAGAGTTACGGCCTTGGAAGTTCAGGAGCATTATGTGCCTCTGTTTATAAGAAATATGGAATCAATCCAATTGGGAACAATAAGAAATTAAAAAATGGTGAAATTATTCAATTGAAGAATGTTTTAGCTCAATTGGAATCTGGTTTTCATGGTAAAAGTTCTGGTTTGGACCCATTGAATTCTTATTTGAAAGTACCTTTGTTAATTCACAATCAGAATGAAATTGAACAGGTAAGTTTGCCAGGGAAAAAATTTGGTGAAGACAGTGCCATCTTTCTAATTAACTCTCAGAAATCGGGAAATACAGAGCCATTGGTTCGTTCATTTTTGAAGAATTGTGAGAACAAAGAGTTTTTGACCTTAATGGAGCAGGAGTTAATTCCAATGAATGATCAGTGTATTCAGGAATTGGTGAATGGAAATGCTGATTCCTTTTTTACAGAGTTATGTCAATTATCAAAGTTCCAATTGACCAATTTTAAATCGATGATTCCCGAGAATTTTCTTGGTTTATGGGCTGAAGGATTAACCTCACAACAATTTTGGCTGAAATTATGTGGATCTGGCGGTGGAGGTTATTTATTGGGTTTTACCAGAAATTATTCCACCACAAAAGATCTTTTGTTGCAAAAGGGCTATGATATTGTAACAGTTTATGAGAATGAAAAATAGATTTCTGTTAAAGTTTGAAATGCATTTTAAAACGCTAATGCAACTTAAAAACTAGCTCTCACAAATATGTAAAGGAATGGTATAAGTTACCTGCGTTCCAGATTGACTCGGATCGTTATTTTTCAAATCAGCAATTTCAAATTTCATTTTTTTAGCGGATTTGAAATTGTAAATTTTAACGCGGTCAAGAGCTATAGATGTAGCAATGGATTTATGAATTTTATTTGTGCTCAATTTTTTTGCCTCGTCAATACCAATCCCATTGTCTTTAATTTGAAATCGTAACGAATCCATATTTTTGGTGAGCGAAACCTTAACCTGTATTTTTGCATTCGGATTATTTCTAAGCATTCCGTGTACTAAAGCATTTTCGACAAAAGGCTGAGCTAACATTGGTGGCACGAGAACCTGATCCTGATCGATGTTTTTATCAATTTCGAATTCATAACTTATTTCATTTTCGAAACGTAATTTCTGAAGACCAATATAGTCCTTTAATGTATTGAGCTCAGTTCGAAGTGTTACAAACTCCTCTCTGGAGTTTTCCAGTATCCCTCTTACCAAACTAGCTAACCGGGAGAGGTAATTATTGGCCTCTTCATTCTTTTTATCGAGTATAAAACTCTGAATGGCCGTTAACGAGTTAAATAAAAAATGAGGATTCATTTGAGTTAACAGCACTTTTTGGCGCAGATCCATAATTTTATGAGCTGTTCTTAATCGGTTAATTCGTAATGAAACAAAAATTGCGATAACACCTAATACCACTATAATCAACAAAGCTACAATCCATGTGTTTTTCTTTCCTAATTCAAGGTTCTGTATTTGACTTTTCTGAGTCAAAAGTTCAAGCTCTTTTTCTTTCTGTTCGGATTCATATTTTGCGGTCAGTTCTTTTACAGCTTTATTTTGGAAAACGGCAATTAAAGAATCATTAATGGAATGATATTTTTTCAGATAATTGATTGCTTCCTGCGGGTGATTTCTTTTTTCTAAAAAACGAGAGTAGTAGAAATAGCTTTCCACTAAATCGTCTGACAAGTTGTTCTCTTTGCTTAATTGAATGGATTTTTGATAATACTCTTCAGCTTTCTTATTTTCATCAATCTCATCGTAAGTGGTAGCTTTGAGTAAAAATACTTTACTTAGTCCCCATTGGTCGTTGAGTTGAATTCGCAGTTTTTCACAAAGATCGTAATAATCCAATGCTTTATTAGCTTGGCCAATTGCTTGATATGATTGACCAATATTCATGAGAATGGTTGATTTTAGTTGTAGATTACTTGTTCCTTCATTTAAGTGTAAAGCCCGTAATCGATAGGTAATTGCCTGTTCGTGATTTTCGAGTTCACTATGCAGAACACCCATGTTAATAAAGATGTTTGTTAGTCCTTTGTTGTCGCCCAGTTTCTCATAAATCTGTTGGGCATACTGATAGTATTCCAAAGCTCTGTCAAAATCTCCCAATGTCTGATGCACTCCTCCAATATTCACGTATACACTGCCTATTCCCTCTTTGTAATCTGCAGATTTGTATATGTTTAAAGCTTCGTAGTATTGTTGTAAAGCTTCATTGTATTTTCTTGTTCTGCGGTATATAATCCCTATGTTTGCGGTTATTTTACCAATATTTAGTGTGTCACCTACTATTTTATATTGTGCTATAGCTTCCCTGTAATAATATTCTGAAGAATCAAAAACACCTTGGTATAAATAGGTTTTGCCCAAAGATTTATAGGTAGTGGCTAAAATGTTAGCATTGTCTGTTTTAAGAGCTAATTCAAGTGCCTGTTTTCCAACCTTAATACTTTCGCAATAGGAGGAATCTCTTAATTTCTCAGCTTTATTTAAAACACGGGTTACTTGTATTTCACTTTGCGATTGAAGCTTGGGTGTCGCGTCAGATTTGGAAAAATTACTTGACAATAACTTGCTTGGTAGTAAGCAATATATGAAGGATAATAAAATAAGATGTTTCATATCGCAAAAGTAATAGCGACACACCAAAAAGAACAATAATTATAGTGTTATTTCTATATTATTAAACATGGCAAGTGTCAAAAAAGAAGATGATACAATGAGAGTTAAAATTGCAGATAAAAATAAGTTTACGTCCTTGTAAATTTCATGAATTAGGATCTGTTGCAATAGAGGTGTAAAGGGATTGTGTAACATACTTGAGTGCCGTGAGAATTTTGATCAAGATGGTTAAGATCGATGATTTCGAAATACATTTTTTTAGATGATTTAAAATTGTAAATCTTAACTCGGTCTAAGGCAATTGATGTAGCGATAGATTTATGATTTTTATCTTGTCTGTTCTTTTTGGCTTCGTCAATACCAATTCCATTGTCTTTAATTTGAAAGCGAAGTAAATCCATATTCTTGTTTAGTGATATTTTCACCTGTATCTGAGCGTTTGGATTGGTTCTCAACATACCATGAATTAAGGCATTTTCGACAAATGGCTGAGCAAGCATTGGTGGAACAAGAACCTGATCCTGATCAATATTTTTATCAATCTCAAATTCATAACTTATTTCATTTTCAAACCGTAGTTTTTGCAAATCAATATAATCTTTTAAAGTCTCGAGCTCTGTTCTGAGTGATACAAATTCTTCTCTTGAGTTTTCCAGTATCCCTCTTACTAAATTTGCTAATCGGGAAAGATAATTGTTGGCTTCTTTGTTCTTTTTATCGAGTATAAAACTCTGAATTGCCGTTAATGAATTGAATAAAAAATGAGGATTCATTTGAGTTAACAGAACTTTTTGTCGCAAATCCATAATTTTATGATCTGCCCGTAATCGGTTAATTCGTAGGGAGACCATAATGGCAACAGCACCCAATATCATCACGATCATTAGAATAATGATCCATGCATTTTTCTTACCTAATTCAAGGTTCTGAATTTGACTTTTCTGCTGTAATAATTCTAGTTCTTTTTGATTTTTTTCGATTTCATAAGTTGCAGAAAGCTCTTCGAAACGCATATTTAATTGAATCACATTCAAAGAATCTCTTACTTGAATCATCTCATTCTGGTGTAAAAAAGCTTTTTGGTAATTACACGTTTTCTGATAAACCGTTGAAAGACTTGTAAGAATATCTTCTCTCCATTTTAGCATGTTGTTAGCTTTTGCAATTTCATCCGCTTTTAATAGTAGTTTTTCGGCTAATGCGTATTTTTCCTGATCAATTGCAATTTTGGCAAGCTCTAGTTTAGCACTAACCACACCGTCTTTATCTCCTATTTTTATTCTAATATCTTCTGCTCTTTGCACATAAATAAGTGCAGAATCCAACTTGGCTTGTGAATGAAGTAAGAAGCCGATATTAAAAAGTAATTTTGATTCAAATAAAATATTTCCGGTTTTAGAATTCTCGTGTAAAGATTTATTGTAGTAATCCAGACTTATTGCGAATTCTTTCCTGGTCTCAGAGATAGCACCTAAATTGCAATAGGCATTTGCGATTTCTTTTATTTTCTTAAATTTCTTAAAATTGCGGAGGGCGTATTGATAATAGGTTTCAGCCTTATTAAATTCGTTTGTTTCAAAATATAAATTCCCAAGATTGTTGAAAACACTACCCAGACCTTCTTCATAATTGGCTTCTTTATATATTTTCAGATTATTAAGATAATACTCTAACGCCTTGTCATATTTACCTTGTTTTCTGTAAAGTAAGCCTATATTACCAAGTACTTTACCGATATCAACCTTTGAGTTGATGGCTTCGAACTGAGGAATTGATTTTTCGTAATAGACGAAAGCTGAATCATAAGTGCCGGCATAGTAATAGTTAATTCCTTGTGTTTTATACGATTTTGAAAGTAGATTGGGATCCTGACTTTCCTCTGACAACAGTATGGCTTTTTGGCAAACCAATATACTCTGTTCAGAAGATACGTTACGCAAATAAGCAGATGAATCCAGATCTTGAAGAATCTGCTGTGTAACTGAATTTTCATTTTGCTGATCAGTATCAACAAGTTTATCGGAATATACAGATGAACTAAAGCAGATCAATATAAAAATCAGAGTCGTACGCAATAGCTTCATAATTAAGAGTTTGTAGTGACGTGAATCAATAGTTTAGATTGGTTTATTCTTATACAAAATAAAGAAATTGTTTCGATAATTTGTACTAAAGATTTATTAATCTTAATCAAAGTCGAATGTATAGAGAGTTAGGAGTAGACTCTTAAATGATTACTTTAAGTAGAAGAGAAGAAAAAAAGCCTGATCTTTCGATCAAGCTTTTCAATATAATGGGATATGTATGTAATTACAAGTTGTAGGTGATTCCAATTCCTGGTAAAAACCCAGTGTTTTTGTAAGCTCCTGTGAAATTCCCACTTGGGTCGGTACCGGTAGTTTTCTCACCTTCGATGTACAATAAAGAAGCATCAACGCTTAATTTATCTGTCAGCATGTAAGAGAAACCTGCTGAGATACCAATTTTATTAGCTCCTGGAGTTTCCGGTGTGTAAAACTTTTTGTTTGTAGGAGTTTCATCGTAGTAGAAACCAGCACGAATATCTAATTTTTCATTAGCCGAATATTGAGCACCGATTCTATAAGTCATGCTGTTATTCCAATTTCTTGTGCTTTTAGAGTCTAATACACTTGCAGGATCATTTTCAAAATTAAAATCCAACGATTTATATTTATTCCATTGTACGAAATTTACATCGGCAGAAACCAACCATTTTTCGTCAATTTGGTAAGCAAGTCCGACATTGAAGCTAGCAGGCAATGGTAAAGTTGCAGCAAGTCCACCGTCAGGAAAAACTCCTTTAATTTGTGCTGGTAAAGCTTCAGGTATTGTAAAGTCAGCTTCACCATCTGCATAATCTAAGTCGATATCTACTTGCGAGCGATACGAAAGACCAATATTTAATTTTCCGGTTGGTTGTAGAAAAACACCTAAGTTGTAGCCATATTTAATTTTACTTCCACTTAGTTCTACTGCACCGTCTGCAATATAGGAACCATCAGCAGGATTTCTAATCGGAAAAGCTTTATTTAAACTAAATTCACCATAAACAATATTTAGTCCGGCTCCTACACTAATCCAATCAGCAAGTTGATAGGATACGGTAGGCTGAATATAAATAGCTTTCAATTCAATGTCTTGAATCAAATATTTTCCAGACCATGATTTACCCCAATCTACCTTATTTCCAAAAGGAGTATAAACACCCAAACCAATTGCAAGCTTTTCATTTACTTTCATCGATCCATATAAATAGAATGGTGTTCCTGTTGGGTTATCTGTTTTCTCTTTGCTTAAAGCTCCTGTGAACTCAGTTTTAATTATGGTTGCAAACCCTCCAACGGAGAAACTATATTTTTGATCTAGTGTAGCTAAAGCTCCTGGATTCCATTGCATACTACTTGCATCAAAATTTAATGCCGTACCAACATGCCCCATACCGGTTTGTTTATTACCTTGAACGTTAACAGCGTAACCTTCAGCCTTTACATTAATAGCCATAACAATTATCACAACGGCTAAACATATTTTTCTTATCATAAGTAGATGATTAATTAATTCGGGGGAAATATAATCCAATTTATAGGTATTGCAAGTAAAATATCAAAACAACGAGTGTGTAAATCTCTTGTATCCCATTGAAATTGGTATGTATAGATGTATCTAAATTTATAAGTAAGATACATGGTTTTGCTTCTTGTATTAGTTTTTATTAAATTATTAATACTTTTAACCTGAATAATAATTTCTTATTCAATTATATGAGCGTTAAGCTGAATAAAAAAACCGGAGGCGATTTCATTTATCAAAGTTTTAAGGAAGGCTACAAAAGCGTTACGCCCTCTTTAATTAATCGTTCGTTTGAATGGAACGATAAACAAATCAATATACTTTTAGAGTCTGCCATGCTTGAATTGGGGGAGCTAAATGCCTATTCTAAATTTTTCCCCGGAATTGATAATCATATTCCTTTATTTATAGCTCAGGAAGTTATTGCATCGAATTTAATCGAGGGAAATAAAAGTGACTTGTATCAAGCTTTCGTTTCTGATGTTTCTCAATCGTTTAAAAGTCAGTATGCACAAAAAGAGATAGCGAATCATATTAACGCGATACATTGGGGGGTAAATGAATTGAAAAAGTTTCCATTGTCTGTTCGTTTGGTAAAAGAGGCGCATAAAATCCTGTGTTCCGATCTTCCTGCCAAGGAAGAATTTGGAGGAAAGTTAAGATCTTTTTTTCATGCTCGTGAGAATCCTTTTGAAGAGGAGCCGAATTATTCGCCACCCAATAAACATGAATTAAAAATATTAATTAATGATGGTAAAAAATTCTGGAGAAATGACGATTTGGAATTACCACAGCTCATTAAAATGGCTATTTCTTTGTATCAATTTGAAAATATTCTGCCTTTTTTGGATGGAAATGGAAGAACTGCCCGTATTTTAATTTTGTTTGAGACTATAAGTTTAAAATTTGTGGCTCGTCCAATCTTCTGTCTATCCGTTTTCTTTGAAAAAAACCGTCTGGAATATTATCATCGTTTAAACTTAATCCGTTCAAAAAATGATATTGAACAATGGATTAAATTTGTCCTTACCGGAGTTAGGGAAACGGCTTTGTATAGCAAGAATCTTTTAGGCAATGTAGAAGGTCTTACGAAGTATTACGAATCGATTATCGAAGAAAAAATGGGTAAAAAACGAAAGCAATCAGCCAAACAATTGCTTTCAGAGTTTTATTCGAACCCATTTATGTCGGTTAGTGATGTGAAGGAAAAATTGCAATTGAGTTTTCAATCAGCAAACTTACTGGTAAAAGAGTTTGAAACACATAACATACTTAAAGAGTATGCCGGTGCCCGCAGAAACAGAGTTTTCTATTTGTGGGAATACTTAAATTTATTTGAGTTGTAATAGAGCCGATAATAAAAAAAAGCTTGATTCAAATGTGAATCAAGCTCTTTTTTTATTTGGGAAGGTTTTATTTGCCCAATACTTCTTTCATTTTTTTACCGATATCTGCAGGTGATTTTACCACATGAATTCCGGCAGCAGCCAAAGCTTTCATTTTTTCTTCGGCAGTTCCTTTGCCACCGGCAATAATAGCACCGGCATGGCCCATTCGTTTGCCAGGAGGAGCAGTTTGACCTGCAATAAAAGCAACTACTGGTTTTTCTACATGTTTAGCGATGTAGGCCGCAGCATCTTCTTCATCCGATCCGCCAATTTCACCAATTAAAACAATGGCTTCGGTTTTAGGATCTGCATTTAAAAGCTTTACCGCATCAATGTGCTTGGTTCCAATAATTGGATCGCCGCCAATACCAATTGCAGTGGATTGTCCTAATCCAGCTTCGCACAACTGATGAACAGCCTCGTAGGTTAATGTTCCTGAACGGGAAATAATACCAATTGTACCTGGTTTGTGAATAAAACCCGGCATAATTCCGATTTTAGCTTCACCCGGTGTAATAACTCCCGGACAGTTGGGGCCAATCAATGTTGTTTTTGGGTATTTTTTAAGATACTCATGAACTTTTAACATATCCAAAGTAGGAATGCCCTCAGTTATACAAACAACCAAAGCAATGCCTGCTTCTGCAGCTTCCATAATGGCATCTGCAGCAAATGGCGGCGGAACAAATATTACTGATGCATTTGCACCGGTTTTTGCTACAGCACCTCTCATGGTGTTGTGAATAGGAATTTTATCCATGAACAGCTGACCACCTTTACCAGGAGTAACTCCAGCGACTACATTTGTTCCATATTCTATCATTTGCTGGGTATGGAAAGCCCCTTCGGAACCAGTGATTCCCTGAACCACCAGTTTAGTATTTTTATCAACTAATACACTCATTATGCTTTAATTGTTTTAAGGGTGGCTACTACTTTTTCGGCAGCATCCCGTAATTCTGTTGCTGCAATAATATTCATTCCTGATTCTTCCAAAAGCTTTTTACCTTCTTCAGCATTGGTTCCCTGTAAGCGAACCACAATCGGCACTTTAGTATCAATATTCTTAATGGCTTCGATAACTCCTTTGGCAACCCGGTCGCAACGAACAATACCTCCAAAAATATTAATCAGCACTGCTTTCACACTGCCATCCGAAAGGATAATTTTAAAGCCTTTTTCAACTGTTTCTGCAGAAGCGGCTCCTCCAACATCCAAAAAGTTAGCTGGTTCACCACCTGTAAGTTTAATGATGTCCATGGTTCCCATTGCCAGTCCGGCTCCGTTTACCATACAACCAATATTTCCATCCAGTTTAATGTAATTTAAGCCAGATCTGCCTGCCTCAATTTCCAATGGTTCTTCTTCATCCAAATCGCGCAAAGCAGTAATGTCTTTATGGCGATACAATGCATTGTCATCAAAATTGGCTTTGGCATCCAAGGCAATTACATCACCTTCTTTGGTTACAACCAATGGGTTGATTTCAAAAATGGAAGCATCAGTTCCTATATATGCGTTGTAAAGAGCCATTAGAAACTTAACCCCGTTTTTAAAAGCATCTCCGGTTAAATTTAGAGCAAATGCCATTTGTCTGGCTTGAAAAGCTTGTAAGCCAACAGCAGTATCAACAGCCACCTTCATAATTTTTTCAGGAGTTTCTTCGGCTACCTTTTCAATTTCCATTCCACCTTCAGTAGAAACCATAAAGGTAACTTTTGAGGCAGCACGATCCATTACAATTCCGGCATACAACTCGCGATCGATATTTGAGGCAGCTTCAATAAGAATCTTTTTTACCAAATTTCCTTCCGGACCGGTTTGGTGTGTAATCAATGTCATCCCTAAAATGTCGTTTGCATAACGAGTTACATCCTGAGCTGTGGGTGCAAATTTAACACCTCCGCCTTTTCCTCTTCCACCTGCGTGGATTTGGGCTTTTACAACTACGGGCAGACCAATTTCGGCGGCAGCCTTTTCAGCTTCCTGAACCGAAAAAGCAATCTTGCTTTCGGGAACAGGTACACCAAACGACCGTAAAATTTCCTTTGCTTGATATTCGTGAATCTTCATTCTTACTAATTTTTTGTTAGGCTTGGAAAAGACCTGCTATTGATCAGTGTTTATTGTTTTGATTGATTTTGAACAAGTAAGCAAGTCGGTAACTATTAATATTTAAATGGTTAATTTTTTGACGAACCTAAATATATAAATATCTGCATGAAATAAAAAGTACATTTGCTGTAAATTTAAAAGAGTTTTGAATCTTTTTATTTTCTGAATTTTTGTAGGGTCAGGAGTGATTGAAAATTAGCTGAACTAAGTTGAGAACAGAAAAACATGTAAAAACTTCCATTTATCGAATAAAATGAAGATTATCCCGATAAAATGAGGGAAGAGACTGTCATATTTAGTAATTTCAAACTCGAAGCAAATAATCCATGGTGATTGGATATTTATTGAATGTGGTCAATGATGGTAAATATTTTATTAGGTTAATTATTTGTTTTAATTTTAATCAGAAATTTAAAAGCAAAAAAAATGAGCACATATTATAACAAGGTAAAAGATTACCTGTTGAATTTAGAATTCAATATTATTAAAGAAGATAAGGTAGAAGAGCTGTTTGTGGTTGAAAATCCGGAAGGTGGAATTGCAAATCTGATTGTTGATTGTGAAGATCCGATTTTGATTGTTGAAGGTGTATTGTTTGAGCTGACAAATGATAATCCTGAAATTTATAAAGCTTTACTGAAAAAGAACAGAGAAATTATACATGGTGCATTTGTTCTCGATGGATCAGGAAAAAAAGTTCTTTTTAGAGATACTCTTCAGCTGGAAAATTTAGATCAGAATGAATTAGAGGCAACACTTAACTCTTTGGAAATGTTATTAAGTGAGTACTCGGAAGAGATTATTTCATATTCAAAATTGTAACCTAATAAATCAATATACAAAATGGGAATTTTTAGTAGATTATTCAACGTGGGCAAAGCAGAAGCTCATGCCGCTATAGATAAGTTAGAGGATCCGATTAAGATGACCGAGCAGGGAATCAGAGATCTGAAAAATGATTTAGATAAGAGTTTGCAGGCTTTAGCAGAGGTTAAGGCAATGGCAATTCGAAGCAAAAGAGAATTAAATGAGCAAAAATCAGTAGCTAAAAACTACGAGCAAAAAGCAATATTATTATTGCAAAAAGCCGAAAGAGGTGAGCTTGAAATGTCGGAAGCGGAACGTTTGGCAACCGAAGCTTTAGCGAAAAAAGAAGATGCAATTTCTACGGTAGCAAGATCTCAGGAAGAAGTTGTTAAATTTGATGCCAGCATTAGTCAGTTGGATACGAATGTGAAGAAGTTGAAATCGACCATTACCCGTTACGAGAATGAGTTGAAGACTTTAAAGGCTCGTGCCCGCGTTAGTCAGGCTACTCAAAAAATTAACAAACAACTTTCCGGTATTGATAGTTCGGGAACGGTTGGGATGTTGGAGAAAATGAAAGATAAAGTGGCGCAGCAAGAGGCAATGGCCGAAGCGTATGGTGACATTGCTTTTGAAAACCGCAGCTTAGATGATGAAATTGACTCTACTTTAAACGAAACTAATGTGAAAGCATCCAATGCATTGGAAGAGTTAAAAGCAAAAATGAAAAATTAAAGAGCAGCTGTTTTTACAAATTTGAACGAAATTTAAAATGGGATTGACCGATTTTTTTAAACGGAAACAGCCGAAATACGACAGCACCAATATCCGGGTTACCGACCTGGATGTTGGTTTTGTTTTTGAGTATGATCTGTCGAGCTGGGAAGTGCAGACGAGTTATGAGTATGATTGGGGCGATAATTATTTTTCAAAGGAATATAAGATTAATAATGGCAGCAAAACACTTTTCCTTTCTGTAGAAGATGATGATGAAATAAGCCTGTCGGTTTGCGATAAGATTAAAGTTCGTGAATTGGGCGAGAAGGTACTTGCAGATTTATTATCAGATCAGAAACCTCCAACGACCTTAATCTACAAGGATAAGAAATATTTCCTTGATCAGGAATCACCGGGTTACTTTAATGATAAAGCCCGTGGAGAGGATTGGGTGGAATTTATTTCATGGGATTTTGTTGATGAATCCGGAGAATATATTGTTACCATTGAGCAATGGGATGAAAAAGAATTTGAAGCTTCGGCCGGTAAGGCAATAAAGGAATTCGAAATATCTAATATTTTACCTAAATAAGTTAGTAAGAGTTATTAATGAAAAGCATCTGACTTTCATCGATAACTCTTAACTCGTAATTATAAACTACAATTTATGAACACAGTAACTAAAGTAATCATTGGGATTATTGTAGTGTTTTTTATAGCAAAGACTTGTGGACGATCAGGATCTTCCTCCTCTTCTTCAGTTGCTGAAACATGGAAAAAATCTCCCGTTGATAATCTGATTAAGGAGTTGAATGATGAACAGAACTTCTCGATAATCCTATTCGATATGGATGCTAATGAAGGTTCTGACGATTACCGTCATCAATATCAGGTGATTATTCAGCATCCCGACACGGTAGTAGAACAAAAGTCCGCCTGGAAAAATGTGAGCGAGCCTTTCTTTACTCAGAATATCAATAATATGGGGATGGAAATTGCCTCGAAAAAAGATGGTGTTGTAACGAAGCAAGCTGTACCTGCAGGATACAATCACTATGTTGGAAATGAGAAATACGGACGATGGGAAAATCGTGGCGGGTCTTCTTTCTGGGCGTTCTACGGACAATATGCTTTCATGTCGCACATGTTCAATATGGGATCGTACCGACGTTCTTATTGGAATGATTATCGTAGTGGTGGCTATTATGGAAGTTCAAGAGGATATTACGGCCCTCGCGGAAGTAGTCCGGTTTATGGAACGAAATCTTATACCTCTTCCGGTTCGGGAAGCAGCAGTAAGTGGGGAAGTAAGCCTTCCACATTTAAGGATAAGGTTCGAAGTAGAGTAAGTCGTTCTTCAAGTTCAAGCAGTGCAAGATCTTCAAGCAAAACAACAAGAAGTTCATCAAGATACCGCACAAGTTCAACACGCTCCCGCAGCGGTGGATTTGGAAAATAATTTTTGGCGTAACGAGTATTAGTCCATAGTCTTTAGGCAAAATGCGATATTTCTATTTACTAACTACTAATTACTAATGTACTAAAACAAATACTTATGATATCATTATCAGAAATTTCGTTTATCGTTTATGATGCTGTGGTTTATATCATGGCAGCATTTGTCATTTTCCTAATCGGAAAATTTATTTATCAATTGCTTCACCCTTCTTTTAAAGTGAAAGAGGAGTTGGTGAAGAAAGATAACTTTGCCTTTGCCATTTCTCATGTGGGATACTATATCGGCTTATTGTTTTCAATAGGAAGTGCAATTGTAGGACCATCAAATGGTTTGGTAAATGATGTGATTGATATTGCCGTTTACGGTTTGTTGGCCATCGTACTTTTGAATATCTCTATATTTTTATCTGATTATTTAATACTTCGAAAATTTTCAGTGCGTAAGGAGATTATCGAGGATCAGAATGTTGGAACCGGAGTTGTTGAAGGAGCTGTTTCGGTAGCATCAGGTTTAATTATTTTTGGAGCTGTTTCGGGCGAGAGCGAAGGGCTTTTGTTTGGAGTTCTTACGGCCGTTGTTTTTTGGGCATTTGGTCAGATTGCTTTAATTGTAACTACACGCATTTATAATTGGATTACTCCATACAATTTGCACGAGCACATCGAAAAGGATAATGTGGCAGTTGGTGTTGGTTTTGCCGGAGCCATAATTGCGATCGGAAATTTAATTCGTTTTGGATTAACCGGAGATTTTGAAGGATGGTTGCCAAGCTTTGCCGAAGCAGGTTTTGAGCTTGTTGTAGGTATTGTTCTATTGCCGGTTATGCGTTTAATCACAGATAAGATATTACTGCCGGGCGAGCGGTTAACCGATGAAATTATCAATCAGGAGAACCCAAATGTTGGAGCGGCTTTGATTGAAGCATTTGCTTACGTCGGTGGATCGGTTCTAATTACCTGGTGCCTGTAATAATTATAAATTAAGAATTATCAATTATGAGTTGGATTGATAAAATTCATAACTCATAATTCGTACTTCATAATTCTCTGAAAGTGTTCAAGAATAAATCAACATTATTAAAAGCGGCAATTTTTGCCACTGGTTTTTCCGGTGTGGTGGCAGAGTATATTTTGTCCACTTTAGCTCAGTATTTCTTAGGCAATTCTGTTTTTCATTGGGTGATGATTATCTCACTCATGTTATTCTCAATGGGTTTGGGTAGTCGAATTACTAAAAACTTTGAGACCGGATTATTGAAACGCTTTCTGATATTGGAATTCGCATTATCATTTATCGTTTCCTTTGCCGCTTTACTGGTCTATACAGCTTCGGCATATACACAGTCTATCGGGATTTTAATATATAGTCTTGCAATTTGTATTGGATTGTTGATCGGAATGGAAATTCCTTTGGTGATACGTATCAACGATGATTACGAGAAATTAAGGTTCAATATCTCCAATATTTTAGAAAATGATTACTATGGAAGTCTGCTTGGAGGGATATTTTTTGCCTTTATCGGATTACCGGTATTTGGATTGATTTATACACCTTTTATTCTAGGTTTTGTAAATTTCTCTGTCTCGATTGTGGTGTTGATTTTTCTTTGGGATCTTTTGAAATCCTCAGAGAGGAAAGTGTTGATTGTCTTAGGTACATTTATCATGATTTCGCTAACCACGGGAGTTTTTGTTACCGATCCTATCATTAAGTATGGTGAGCAGCAAAAGTATTCCGACAAGGTGATTTTTACGGAGCAAACCAAATATCAGCGTATTGTTATAACCAAATGGAAAAATGATTATTGGCTATATCTGAATGGTAATGAACAGTTATGTACGCGTGATGAATTGATGTATCATGAGCCTTTGGTTCATCCGGCTATGACATTGCATCCAAATCCGGTTAATGTGCTGGTATTAGGTGGTGGTGATGGTTGTGCGGTTCGGGAAATTTTAAAATATCCTAAGGTTGAGAAAATCACCTTAGTTGATTTGGATCCAGCCATGACCAAATTGGGAAAGACGAATCCGATCTTGACCAAATTGAACCAAAACTCGCTGAATAATGCAAAGGTTGAGGTATTGAATGATGATGGCTACAAGTATTTGATGGCAAATGACGACTATTACGATATTATAATTATTGATTTGCCCGATCCTCGCAGCATAGAATTGGGGCGATTGTATTCACATGAATTCTATAAGCTGTGCTACAAACACATGCGTCCGGGAGGAGTGATTGTTACTCAGGCAGGCAGTCCGTATTTTGCAACGCAGGCATTCTCGTGTATTTTAGAGACAATGAAAAGTGCAGGTTTCGAAACAGTTCCGATGCACAATCAGGTAATCACTTTAGGCGAATGGGGATGGAGTTTAGGGGTAAAACAGCCTGTGGATGCAAATGTGAAAAAGCAATTGCAGAATCTGGAATTTGATGTGCCAACACGTTGGATCAATAAAGAGGCCATGGCTTTGATTACTTCTTTTGGCAAGGATATTTATCCTTGGGAAAAGGATAGTGTGTCTATCAACCGAATTCATGAACCTGTGCTGTATAAGTATTACCTGAAAGGCAATTGGGATCTTTATTAAAATAGGTGTAGTCTTGTAGTATGCTACAAGACATTTGAACCGATTCATCATCATAAATCAGCGTCTAAAATTAGTGTCGAATGGAGACGAGAGCAAAAATATTAGCAGCAAAAATTCACAATCTTCGATTTTGGGTTTCGGAAAGTAATCCAGAAGTTTTACAGACTGTATTTCAGGATTATTTGGAGCAGGTTGGCTTTGTGATTTTGAATTTTACCGATCATCATTTTCCGGTTCAGGGATATACTGCTTTTTGGTTGCTGGCTGAATCACACTTAGCCATTCATACTTTTCCGGATAAGGGGTGGTCGTATGTTGAATTGAGCAGTTGCAATCAAAAAAAATCAGAAGATTTCCAAAGTTTGGCAAATGCCGGTAAGCTTGACATTAAATGGAACGGTGATGGAGTAGAGATTTGTGTACCGGAATAAGCAGAATCACATGAAGAAAAGGCTAAGCATTTTTATTGCATTTTTAATATACGTAATTGCCATACTGGGAATTAAATATTTTGAGGGGCAATCGCCTGATTCAAATATCAAGACAATTGGAGATGCTTTTTGGTATGCCATTGTTACTCTTACAACGGTGGGATACGGTGATTTTTATCCAGTAACATTTGCGGGTAAAATTATTGGCTTACTTGTAATTATTGGAAGTTTGGGAATATTGGGATTTGTTATTGGTGAAGTAACTGTTAGATTTAATCAGTATATGGAAAAGAAAAAAAGTGGTTTCTGGGGAAGTGATTTTGATAATCATTACATCATTATTGGCTGGAATGAATTTGGACAAAAAGTTGCCAGTCAAATTATTCAGGCAGGACAAAAAGTAGCTTTTGTAACCAACAACAAAGCTGATTTGGATTTGATTTCTGATTTGTACTCTTCGAAAAATACATTTAGTCTTTTTGCTGATTATTCTAATGTTGAAGCTTTAAATAAAGTGAATGTTGAGCGTTCAAAAAGAATATTTGTGAATTTCGATGACGATTCGGAAACCTTGGTTTTTGTGATCAACCTAAAGAAAAGATACCCTGAGGCAAATGTAGTTGTTACTTGTTTAAACCCTAGTTTGAGAGAAACTTTTGTGAATGCAGGTATTGTTCATGTAATTGCACAGAGTGAAGTTGCTTCAAAACTAGTTGCATCCTACTTGTTCGAACCTTATGTAGCTACCTATACCGAAGATTTAATTTCTACAAGTGTTGCTGATGAAGATTCGGACATTCAGCAGTATATAATTACTGCAGATTGCGATTTTTCCGGTGAGGAATATATGGCTGCTTTCATGAAACTGAAGCTGGATCATAACGCAATTTTAATTGGAATGGTGAAGGAGGGCAGGTTAATGAAGAATCCGCCAAAGGGAACAATGATTGCAACGGGTGATTACTTGATTTTAATCTCCAGCGGAGAAACTAAAAAGAATCTGGAGAATTTCTTTGGTGTGAAGGAAGGTGAGTAATGGAATTTTATTCAGGATTATACCCGACATCATCAGGTAGATTAGGAGCTTGCGAAGCGATAACTGCCAGTTGATCGGCACGTTCGTTTCCCGGAATGTTAGCATGACCTTTGATCCAAACAAATTTTACGTTGTGCTTTTTGTAAATTTCAAGAAATCGCATCCATAAATCGGCATTCTTTTTTCCTTTAAAGCGCTTTTGAACCCATCCAAAAACCCACTTTTTCTCAACCGAATCAACTACGTACTTGGAGTCGGAATAAATGGTAACATCACAACCAGGAGTTTTTAGAGCTTCCAATCCAACAATTACAGCCATCAGCTCCATTCTGTTGTTTGTAGTAAGCTTAAATCCCTGATTTAAATCTTTTCGATGTTTACCCGAAATCAGAACAACTCCGTATCCGCCCGGTCCGGGGTTTCCACTTGCTGCTCCATCAGTATACATGCTTATTTTAGTCGACATATTCTATATTTGGGGTTTTTCAAATCAAAAGTAAGAAAAAATGAGATTCAGAAAGGATAAATGATGTATAAGAAAAAAAGGTTACGGAATTTGTTCCTGATTTTTCCAAGTTGTAAACAGCACAAACTCTTTTGTAAATGGGATAAGATGATTTTGAATAAGGAAAAGGGATTTTAGGTACCGGGACAAACCAATTGGTGTATGCTTACTTACTATTTTCGCTCTGCTTACTGCAACTTTTTGCATTGCTTACCGCAAATTTTTGCGGTAGTGTTCGCAATTTATTGCGATAAGCAGGCAAGAACAGACTATAAATTTGGATATTTTAATTTCTCCTTTGTAGCCTTTAAAATCCTTAAAAAAAGGATGTCCGAATTATTCGAACATCCTTACTTATCTTGATATAATTTTATAATTGTAATGTAAATCAATTTGTTGATTCGCATCCAAAATTTTACATCTATTTTTTTACTTCACAATGGTCATTTCGTCAATCAGATTTTGAGCACCGGCAAACTTATCAATAATGAAAAGAGTGTAGCGAATGTCAAGATTGATACATCTTTGCAGATTTTCTTCAAAATCGATATCACCAGACATGGCCTCAGAGTTACCATCAAAAGCAGTTCCAATTAATTCTCCGTTTCCGTTGATTACAGGAGAACCTGAGTTACCTCCGGTAATATCACTGTTGGTTAAGAAACAAACAGGTAAGTTGCCGTTTTTATCGGCATACTGACCGAAGTCTTTTTTATTGTACAGCTCTTTTAGTTTAGCAGGAACAACAAACTCATCATTTGTAGGATCTTCTTTTTCCATTACTCCTTTAAGAGTCGTGAAATGCTTATAGTAAACGCCATCCTTTGGAGTGTATCCACCAACATTTCCATAAGTTAAACGGATAGATGAATTTGCATCCGGAGCCAGGTTTTTCTTTTTATTGATTTGCATTAAGCCATCAACAAACAGGCGTTTCCCTTTTTGCAATTGATCAGATCCTTTTGATAATTCAGCTCTAATCTCTTTGTATTTAGCAATAATTGAGTTACCTATTTTGAAAGCGATATCATTTTCAAGAGTTTCTAGTTTTGGATCATCAAGAAATTTATTGAAACTTTCAGATGTAGCAAAAATGGAGTTTGAATAAACGTCAGAAGCTAATTTGTCAAAGTCGTTGTTGTATTCTTCGCTAAAAGTTTTGAATATCTCCGGCTGTTGCTCTGCTGGAATATTCTCTTCGTACATTTTGTACAAACCAGCCATCAGTTTTTGATCAGTTGGAGCATTGTAATCTTTATAGAATCCTTCGGCAGCATGACGGTAACCAGTAATTGCCTTCTCAATTGCCGTTGTGTCTGGAGTTTCAGCCTCAAGTAACGATTTTAGACCTCCTAGTTGAATCGCAAAAATTGGCATTTCCGCACCGCTTAGCAAAGCTTCTCTTAAGTAGGAACTGGCATTCATTACTTCTTTACGTTCTGCATAAACCTGAGCAATCATTTCAAGAGCTTTTCCATATTTAGCTTCTCGTTTTGATTTTTTATTTGCCCATTCAAGATATTCCTTTTCAATTTCTTTTTTGTGCCCCATTGTATTCAACTTTGCAAGAGCTTTGTTTTGCTCGTTTGAATATTTCCAATAGTTTGCACTCTGAGCATGTTTGGCCGCATATTGAATACGAACTTTTGCATCTTTAAGCATATCTTCCTTCATAATATCCAATTTTAAAGTACGGATATCGTAACGGTTTTGGTTGGTGATTTTCATTGTTTCTTCCAAACCAAAAGAGGTAAGATAGCGGTCAGTAGTTCCAGGGAATCCCATAATCATTGCAAAATCCTGTTCTTCTACACCTTTGGCAGAAACAGGAAGGTGGTGCTTTGGTTTTAATGGAATGTTATTATCTGAGTAATCAGCAGGTTTTCCATCAGGTCCTGTGTAAATTCTGAACATAGAGAAATCTGCAGTGTGACGCGGCCACATCCAGTTGTCTGTATCGCCGCCAAATTTACCCATTGATTGCGGAGGAGCTCCAACTAAACGAACATCTTTATAAATTACATATACAAAAAGGAAATATTGATTTCCCTCAAACATGCTTTTAACATTAGCTTTATAGTCTGTTCCCTCTTCAGCTTTTTTCTCCAATTCTACAGCAACTTTTTCAATTGCTTTGTAGCGATCTTCCTCAGTCATTTCGTCATTCACTACCGAAAGAACTTCTTTCGATACATCTTCCATGCGAACTAATATAGAGGCTGTAACACCTGGATTGGTGAGCTCTTCATTTTTATCGTAAGCCCAAAATCCATCTGAAAGATAATCATGTTCTGTTGTAGAGTGTGATTGAAGAGCACTGAATCCACAGTGATGATTTGTGAGAAATAAACCTTGATCAGAAATAATTTCACCAGTACAGAAATGACGGAATGGTCTTCCTTCAAACCCTAAACCCACAACGGCATCTTTTAAACAACTTTTATTGATGCTGTAAATATCATCGGCAGATAATTTTAAACCTTTTGCCTTCATTTCGGCAACATTCTTATTTAATAAAGATAAAAGCCACATGCCTTCATCTGCTTTTGCATTGGAAAAGCTAAGTAGTAAGCTTAATCCCAAAATTAATGATGCAAATTTTCTCATTTTATTTACTTTAAATTTTTAATATAACCGAACTGGTTTTTGGTAAACCAGAATGGTTATTAGTTGTTATAAGTATTTAGTTGGTTAGCAAAGTTAATATTAATATACGATTACATTTTTCTGTGAAAAATGCTAAAAAGCGCATATAAAAATAATCAACTATTAATCAGCATGTTGTACTTTTTTTGGATGCTGAAAATTAGATGAACCCTGTGTTTTTCTCGTCAAATAGAATTGATAATTGCTTGTTAATGAGCTGTTTTTCCTCAAAATTTTAATTCGAGCTGATTTGAAAGCAGGGAAAAAGTTTTTCGGTGGATGGGATTGATTCCGTGTTCCTGAATGGCCATGCGATGTTTTTTGGTTGGATAACCTTTGTTATTTTTCCAATCGTAGCAAGGAAATTTCTCATGCTCGGATAACATGTAATCGTCTCGATAGGTTTTTGCCAAAACAGAAGCTGCAGCAATAGATAAGTATTTTCCATCTCCCTTAATGATACAGGTATGATTGATATCAGGATAGGGAGTGAAGCGGTTTCCATCAATAAGCAGATGTTCAGGTGTAATTTTGAGTTGCTCAACAGCTCGGTGCATGGCTAAAAAAGATGCATTTAAAATATTAATCTGATCAATTTCTATATGGCTAACAATTCCAACAGCCCAGGCAATTGCTTCTTTCTGAATTACTTCACGAAGCAAGTATCTGTTTTTTTCAGAGAGTTTTTTTGAATCGTTTAATATTTTGTTCGAGAAATTTTTAGGTAAGATTACTGCCGATGCAAATACGGGGCCGGCAAGACAACCTCGTCCTGCTTCGTCGCAACCGGCTTCAATCATATTTTTGTGTAAATAGGAGGCTAATTCATTCATAGATGCAATATTTATCTGTAAAAATAGATCGAATTTTCTATGGAATCAAATTGCATCTGTTAAATTAATTTTTGTATTTAATAATTCGGGCGCCGTCAATAAATTCAGACTTTACACTTTTAGGATTGTCTATTATTTCATAGAATTCATCGAAATAATTCAAGGCACGTTCTTTTTCCTTATCATCCAGATAAGGAAAATTTGTGTATAGCTTGTATAAAAACTCTTTTTTCATTCTAAATTCCCTGAAAATACATTCCAGTTCTTCATCGGTTCGTTGATAACCTCTGTAAAGCCGTTCGTGAATAGACTGAATATCTAATTTTGCATTAGGGGTGGCATATGGAGCATCTACCAAACTGGCCCAGTCAAAATCATAGGGTACTGTTATTAAACGAGAAGTTGGTGTTTTCGAAATAAGCTTGATATTATGGAGGGTTGGAACTCCCCAATCTGTATTCCCAACCATGTATTGAAAGATGGCAAGTTTGGTTACTTTACCAATATTGGTTCTGTCTTGATGAACCTTTTTGTCGTAACGGACTATCTTGCCATTCCTTGCGGCCATTTTTTTAAAATCTTCTATAAAGAATGCAAATTTTTCAAGAGGTTGCATCTCTTCTTTACTGTCCTTGTAAGATATCTTTACCAAACGAACCCTAAAACTTTCAGGTGTGAAAATATTATATGCTTTGTAGATAAGGTATTCATGGATAAGCATTTGTTCATACCTATCGTTTCGATTTTGGCAATGAGAAACCAGTTTTAGCTTATTATTATCGTGAAAGAGAGAATAGTTTGATTCTGCTTTGTTGAATTTTACAGTTAACGGGGGAAATGCACAAATACTGCGGTCTTTCCTGAAATTCCCTCTGGTTTTAAGTTCTACAATCATAGAAACAATTGAATCACCAAGCTGGTAGGAGAGTCTCCCCTTGTGATATTTGTTATTATCACCAACATCCTTAACCAATGACTTCAGATCAGTAGTTATTGATAATTCAATAAGTGAATCGGATTCAAATAAATCCGGAGCATGATAAACAGAATCTATTTTTTCTTGACCAATTGCAAATAGTCTTGTGCATCCCAGTGAGAATAGGAAGAGTGTCAGAAAAGTCTTGTGTCGAAATATTTCTATCATAACTAAAATAGTTTGTTAGTCATATACTCCTTTCGTTTATTTCGGCATCGGTTAATATATTAGGAGTTACAGACTCTTTGTAGAATACAATTAGTTTTATATAGCCTTTTGCCAAATCTATTTGTCCAATACTAAATTTTGCCACCATCATTCCTGTTCGGGTTTCAATGTCATCAATTAATTCCTGATGCTTGTTGGGATGAATTAAATCAAGTCGATCGTATACTATGGTTCTTCTTGCAAGATGACGCTTCATCCATACCCTTTCCATCATCCAGGTGGTTGTCATAAAAGCTATGTTGGTAAAAGCAATTTCGCTAAAACTAACTTCACCACTGGTTAATGCATTAATAACTGATATGGTAATAACAAGAAAAAGGTAGGTCATTTCCCGGATTGGGATGGTATCAGTACGGTACCGGATAATTCCAAAAATTGCAAATAACCCAAGAGCAAAACCCAGTTGTAATTCGATACTTCCAAGTAAAAAACAAAGAAAGAATACTGTTGTACTAATCATGATGTAGGTAAAAACGTAGGATCGTTTTCCTGTAGCTCTGAAATAAACGTAATTGATTACAAAAACCGTTACCGCTAAATTAAGTGCGAATCGGAGTAACAATTCAAGAATATTATTCGAGTACATAAATGATGTTGGAATATTTGGGTTCGTTATTATATCACTAATAAATTCCATGTTGTTTTCGTTTTTATTGTAATCTTTCTTTTTCCTTATGCGCAAATATCCGATAATATTTCTGATTCTCTATAAGTAAGCCCTGATCAATATAGTTGGGATCGCCTATGGGAACATCCATTCCTATTAGTTTAAACGAATAAAATGCATATACTTTAGCGACAGGAGTGTGTCCAAAAATAATAACGTTGGCATGATAAAAATCAAGTGTCTTTAGTACTTCCTGTAAAGATATACGGTCATATTTTGGTGTTCGCGATAAATAGCCACGATACCACAACGGACTATTTGAATATAAAAATAAATCAACTAGTGTTGTGTCTTTTAACTCTGTGTAATTATTTAAATGGTATCTCATGCCGGTATTTACTTCATCAATACTCATTTTTTTCGCTAAAAAATCAGGAGAAATACCACCATGCACAAATAACTGTTCTCCAATACGAACAATTGTGTTTTTAGATCGCAGCCATTTTCCCAAAACCGAATGCTTGTCGAAAAAATGGGAATAATGAAAGTGAATATAATGAGCAGCATGCTGATACTTATCTACAACATATCTATCATCAAAAAGTAAAGCCATCATTTCATGATTTCCCAGAAGGTAATGAACCATTCCACCTTGTTTTTTTGCTTGAATTTCCAATTGAAAAATGAACCATAAGCATTCTGTTACTTTATTCCCTCTGTCAAATATGTCACCGGTAAAAACTATTTGCCCATCCCCAAAATTCCATCTGTTTTTTTCATCAATAATTTTGTTGTAGCGAAGAATAGCTAATAATGATTCAAATTCCCCATGGATATCCCCCAGAACGACTATCTTATTATTTGAAGGGTTTTCCCCTGCCTCGGGTTTGATTTTATCAGGGATAATATAAGTTAGAGTGTCATTTCCTGCAAATCCGAGGAAGGTTACTGTATCATTCTTAAATCGAAAAGTTTTGCTTATTTTTCTGGTTTTGTTTTTTATGCTGTCGTGCACTATATAAAAAGCCTCAACTCTTGTTGAAGAAATATATCTAACGTGCGGACCTTCAATGTAGCTGGCAACAATCAAGGAGTCTTTGCAAATTGTATCCTGATCGAAAGATGCATGAGACTGAAAAGAACCAAGCAATAATATGAGGAGTAAATATATGTAGACCCGTTTTATCTGCATTAATTAATTTGATTGCGTTATTTAGGGTGTTTAAAGATAAGATTAATTTCCATTTTAATTAAATACGAATTCATATTCTTGTAAATCGTTATATCTACTAAGATATCCTTATTTTTGTAAAAAAAGCAGAGGTAATGTATACTAAAGAAGAATCGAAAGAAGTTAAAATCCAATTTTGGGATGGATTTAAAAGATATTCAAAAGAAAAAGGAAGGAAGATGACCTCATGGGTTTTACGTGGAACTCAGATTAAGGAGGTGCAGTTAAAGTTTGATTTGAATGAGAATGGTGCATTCGTTATTCTACAGGTTGATAGTAAGTTGGATTCGAAACGACACTCTGTTTATGAACGGTTCGAGAAGTATAAGCCTGTAATAATGGATACTTGCGGAGCGGATTTAAAATGGGAGAAAGACTATTTTATTGAGGGATTTAAAGATGTTGGTATGATTTATTACCATTTGGAAGGGGCATCGATTTATAACAAAGACGAATGGAAAAGTTACTTTGAATTCATGTTCTCGAAAATGACAATTTTAGAAGAAGCATTTTTAGATGTTAAAGATGTTGTATTGCAAACTGTGTAGGATATTTTTTTTGGAGTCGTATCTGTATGGTAAACAGTGCTTATATCTGTGTTTAGAGCAATGCCAGTAAGGATTTGTTTAAATTTTATCAGTATAATTTTGTTTTCGAACAAAAGCCTCCTATCTTTGCAACCGCAAAACGAAAGATATTTCTTAAAATATATTGCGGGATGGAGCAGTGGTAGCTCGTTGGGCTCATAACCCAAAGGTCGTCAGTTCGAGTCTGGCTCCCGCTACTAAGAATTAGGATTAAGTAGCCTAAAATAAGAAATAAAAGATAGTATCTTTCGAAAATATATTGCGGGATGGAGCAGTGGTAGCTCGTTGGGCTCATAACCCAAAGGTCGTCAGTTCGAGTCTGGCTCCCGCTACTAGCGAAAGGGCTTTGGAGAAATCCAAAGCCCTTTTTTTATAGACAATTTTACCTTCTCAGAAGTAAACATTTTACGCTAATTCTCTTACCTTTGCGTAAATATTTTAGATCCGTTCATTATGAGTCGTTTAAAAGAGAAAAAACCTTTACTTGAGAAATTAAAAAACAAATACAGGTTAACTATTTCCAATGAAGGTACTTTTGATGAGGTGTTATCGATTCGATTATCACGTTTAAATGTTTTTACCGTAACCGGATTGTTTTCAATTATCCTTATCGCTTTGGTGACTTTGCTTATCGCATTTACTCCGTTGCGAGAATATATTCCAGGTTATCCTGATGGTGAAATGCGAAAAAATATTGAGGAAAATGCGATTTTAGCTGATTCCCTGATTGCAGAATTGGATAAAAGAGATCGCTTTTTTCAAGGAATTCGAAATGTTATTTCAGGAAATGATTTCGATAATGTTGTGGAGAATGCAGACGATTCAATAGTTGATCCCAAATACAAAGATTTAAGCTTTACTACCTCTTCCAACGATTCCGTTTTTCGGAAAGAGCATGAGGAAGATGAGAAATATAATTTATCTCTTGGAAGTGCACCTAAAGCCCGTGGCTTGTCCAACACCCACTTTTTTGCGCCAATTAACGGCATGGTTTCTAATCATTACGATAGTAAAATTGAGCATTTTGGTACCGACATTGTCGGGGGAATGAATGAAAGAATTTCATCGGTATTAGATGGAACCGTTGTGTTTTCAGAATGGACGTTAAATACTGGCTATGTTATTCAGATTCAACATTCGAACAACTTGTTGTCGGTTTACAAGCACAATTCCGAACTATTAAAGAAAGCAGGTGAGCACGTAAAGGCCGGTGAGGCAATTGCTTTACTGGGGAATTCGGGAGAGCTTACATCCGGGCCTCATTTGCATTTTGAATTGTGGCACAATGGGCAGGCATTAAATCCTGAGGATTATATCAAATTCTAACAACAAACAAAACTCTAATTATTGATGAGTAAACATATTGCCATTTTGGGATCTACCGGTTCCATTGGAACACAGACCTTAGAAGTGGTGGAGGCTAATCCTGATGAATTTATTGTGGATGTGCTGACTGCGAATAATAATATTGAATTGTTGATTCAGCAAGCGAAAAAATTCCATCCGGATGTTGTTGTTATTGCCTGCGAAGAAAAATATGCTGAGCTTTCTGAAGCTTTAAAAGATGAACCCATAAAGGTTTATGCCGGAATTGATGCGATAGCACAAGTCGTGCAAATGTCATCAATCGATGTTGTGGTTACAGCAATGGTTGGATATTCGGGACTTTTGCCTACTATAAAAGCAATTGAGGCAAAAAAGAATATTGCTCTGGCAAACAAAGAGACTCTTGTGGTTGCGGGTGAAATTATTCAAAAATTAGCCTTAGAGAATGGTGTTAATATTTACCCTGTTGATTCAGAACACTCGGCAATCTTTCAATGTTTGTCCGGCGAGTTCGATAATTCAATCGAGAAGATATATTTGACCGCTTCAGGAGGACCATTTCGAGGCAAGGATAAAAAATTTCTTGAAAATGTAAGCTCTAGGCAAGCCTTGCAGCATCCTAATTGGGATATGGGAGCAAAAATAACCATCGATTCTGCCAGTATGATGAATAAGGGCTTTGAGGCGATTGAAGCCAAGTGGTTGTTCGATTTAAAAGCTTCTCAAATAGATGTGATTGTGCATCCGCAATCAATTGTGCATTCTATAGTGCAGTTTGAAGATGGGTCGATGAAAGCACAAATGGGATTGCCGGATATGAAACTTCCTATTCAGTTTGCCCTTACCTATCCGAAAAGATTAAAAACAGATTTTCCACGTTTTAATTTTTTAGATTACCCGAACTTAAGTTTCGAAGCGGCTGATTCAAAGAATTTTAAAAATTTGGATTTGGCTTTTCAGGCGATGGAAAAAGGCGGAAATTTACCATGTATTGTGAATGCAGCCAACGAGATTGTTGTTGATGCCTTTTTAAGAGATGAAGTTGGGTTTTTACGAATGAGCGATATTATAGAAAACTGTATGCACAAAACCGGATTTATCAAAAATCCGACCTATGAAGATTATGTGTTAACAGATAAGGAAGCAAGGAAAATGGCATTATCTATGTTGTAAAAAATACCTATCTTAGGCATCCGCTAATTTGCTGATTTTATTAGTTGGCAAAGAGTTTAAATTATTAATTGAAATTGAATGGAAGTAATCGTTAAAATAGGACAGTTTTTGTTGAGTTTGTCCATCTTGGTTGTGTTGCATGAATTAGGGCATTTTACCTTTGCAAAATTGTTCAAAACCAGAGTTGAAAAGTTTTATATGTTTTTCGATCCTGGATTTTCATTGTTTAAATTCAAAAAAGGAGAAACAGAATACGGTATTGGATGGTTGCCACTTGGTGGTTATGTGAAAATATCAGGAATGATTGATGAATCGATGGATAAGGAGCAGATGAAATTACCTCCTGAGCCATATGAATTCAGATCGAAACCGGCATGGCAAAGGTTATTGATCATGGTAGGTGGTGTTTTGGTGAACTTTATTCTTGCATTTGTTATTTATGTTGCAGTGCTTTACACTTGGGGCGAGCAATACCTGCCGGCTGAAAATGTGAAGTATGGTGTTGTTTGTGATTCTTTGGCCGAGAGTATTGGATTGCAGGATGGTGACAAAATTGTTGCTTTGGATAATCAAAAAGTAAAAAGGTTTAATGATATCGTTCCGGACATCTTGCTAAATAGTCCTAAGTCGATTCAGTTCATAAGAAATAGTGAGCAGTTAAGTGTTAATATTCCTTCCTCTTTTGTGCCGGCATTATTGGAGAAAAGCAGTAAAGGATTCTCTTTAAGTCCTGTGTTTGATATCCGTTATCCTTACAGTGCTATTTCTATTGGAAAAGTGATGAAGGAATCTCCTGCAAGTGAGGCCGGAATTTTAAAAGGAGATAAAATTGTTTCTATCGATTCTGTTGGTTTCAGCTATTACGATCAATTTCAGACTTTTTTACAATCGAAGAAAAGTAAAAGTGTTTTGATTCAGTTGAATCGAGATGGAAAGTCCGAACAAGTTCAGCTTACTGTTGGAGATGATGGGAAAATTGGATTCTATCCTCAAATGGAATCGGGTTTGTTTGAGTATGAAACATTGGAATATAGTTTTGTTGAATCAATTCCTGCAGGTTTTAATAAAGGGATTGATAAGCTTGGATCCTATTTAAAACAGTTTAAACTGATTTTCTCTTCGGAAACTAAAGCATATAAATCAATAGGTGGTTTTATAACTATTGGTAATATTTTTCCGGGTGTTTGGAATTGGGAGGCCTTTTGGAATCTAACAGCATTCCTTTCAATTATTTTGGCAATCATGAATATTCTTCCAATTCCAGCTTTGGATGGTGGACATGTAATGTTTCTGATGTATGAGATCATTACAGGAAGAAAACCAGGAGATAAGTTTATGGAGTATGCACAGATAACTGGAATGGTGCTGTTGTTTGGTCTTTTAATATTTGCAAATGGTAATGATGTTGTAAAATGGATTTCTAATATGAAATAGAAATTTCAGTAAAATTTGTAACTTAGTATTCTAAATCATTAAATAAATAGATATGAACCTTTTTGTTTTAGCCGGAATGGTTGGTCCCTGGCAAATTATAATTATTGTATTTGTAATTGTACTTCTTTTTGGTGGAAAAAAAATTCCGGAACTAATGAAAGGATTAGGTCAGGGAATGAAAGAGTTTAAAAAGGCTACAGACATGGATGACGATAAGGATAAAAATAAGGATAAAGAATCCAACAATAAATAAGATAGGAAAGGCAGGAGTTACTTCCTGCCTTTTTTGTCAAGCCCTTTTTTCCTGATTTGGATTTAGATAATAATGATCTGAAAACTAATTTTTTAGTTATTTAGATTCATTTTGAGCAGAACATTTAGAAATAAGTGTTTTTTTTATGTTATTTTGTTGATGAAATATCTTCATTTCGTATTATTTTACGAAATTTAGGAGTATTTAAATACTGACATATATGGGTAAATGCATATATCTTTTTTTGATTTACTTTGCTTTTGCTAATCAGGCAGATGCGCAGTCGCTTTTCAATATTCTGAACAAAGAAAAGCCTGAGAATATCAATGAAATCAATCAGCGGTTGATTCATTTTACCTCGGAAATATTGAAAGAAGATCTTCCGGAAAATATTGTGATGGATGCTAATTATATTCCCGTTTTTTCTGATGAAGTATATCAGGAAAGAATGGATAAACTCAATGCAAAAAGTCCGATTCAGTTGGATTTTAAACCAATTGTCAGAAGATATATTGACGCATATGCAATTAGACATCGTGAAAAGACTGCAAAAATCATAGAACGTTCCGAATTGTATTTTCCTTTGTTCGAAGAGTGTTTGGATAAATACCAACTTCCATTGGAATTGAAATATTTATCAGTTATAGAATCGGCTTTGGATCCTAAAGCAAAATCACGATCAGGAGCAATAGGCTTATGGCAGTTCATGTTTAATGCCAGTAAGATGTTCGATTTAAGAATCACTTCTTATATTGATGAGAGAATGGATCCGGAGAAATCGACAGAAGCGGCTTGTAAATATCTTCAGTATTTGTATCGGATTTTTGGTGATTGGAAACTTGCATTGGCAGCTTACAACGGCGGACCAGGTATTGTTCGTGAGGCCATTCAACGTTCTGGGGGGAAGACCGATTTTTGGGAGATATCACCTTATCTTCCCGAACAAACCAGAAACTATGTGCCTGCTTTTATTGCTGTTAATTATGTCATGAATTATAGTTCCGAACACAATATTGTTCCTGCGAAAAATGTATATCCATATTTTAGAATATCTCCCGTTACTGTAAATAAGCCAGTCTCTTTTCAACATGTTGCCAAAGTGCTTGATTTACCTGTAGAGGCAGTTCGGGAGTTAAATCCAATTTACAAACGTGATTTAATTCCGTTGTGTGAACTTCCTGCCAAATTGATTCTTCCAATAGGGAAAGTGGGCAAATTTATTGATCTGGAAGAGGTTATTTACGGAATGAAGGATGAGCCTAAAAAATATCTTGATCTCCAAAAGGATCTTTCAACAACTGAGGGAAAATACTGTATAATACATAATGTTAAGGCAGGAGAGTATTTTCATAAAATTGCAATGAAGTACGCCTGCACAATAAATAATATCAAGGAATGGAATGAGATGGATAGCCCTGATATTTTTATTGGTCAAAAACTGAAAATATGGGTTTACCCTTCCGATACCTTGGCTCAAAAGCCACAAAGGGATCCTTTATTGAAAAAAAGTAGTTTTTTGCTTTATGAAGTTCAAACTGGAGATAGTTTAAGCTCGATTGCAGATAGATTTCAACTTGAATCGACTACCGATTTGGTTGAATTAAATAGTATAACCCGTTCTAAGAAATTAGTGCCGGGAATGGTATTAAAAATAGTTCATTACGAATAGAAACATTTGTCTCTGTAAATTTAAAATTATGAAGAGAATAATTCAAACAACATTAGTTTGTTTGCTTGTAGTGGTAAGTATTTCTTCCTGCAAGAGAACAACACAAGGACTACGTCCTGCAGTAACTGGTAAATCAGGAGAAATAGTTGTAATAATAAATGATGCTTTATATGAAGGAAGTGTTGGAGATACATTAAAGGCGGTATTAAATGATACTCAAATTGGATTGCCGCAAGATGAGACACTTTTTGATATCCTGCAGATTTCGCACAATGAGTTTTCCAGTATGTTTAAAACTCACCGAAGTATTTTAGACCTTAGGGTTTCGTCGAAAGTGAAGGAAAATAAGATCTCTGTAAAGGATGAATTGTATGCGAAAACACAATCGTTTATGAAGATCGAAGCTAAGAGTAACAAGGAGATGATTCAGCTTCTGAGCGAAAATAAAAATAAGATTATTGCCTATTTCCATATTGGTGAACGAGAAAGGAAAATTAAGGTTTTTAAAAAGAATGTTGTTCAGGAAATTTTCGAAAAGCTAAAGGAGAAGAATAATTTCACTTTATCGTTCCCTGCGGGATATACCATAAACAAAGAAGAGCCTGATTTTCTTTGGGTAAGCAAGGAGACTCCCTCAACGAGTCAAGGGATGTTTATTTATACCTACGATTATATTTCCGAGGATTCATTTACGAAGGATGAGGTGATTAAAAAGAGGAATTTATTACTTAATAAGTTTGTTCCGGGACCTAAGGAGGGTAGTTATATGAGTACCGAAATGGATTTTCCAATTTCGAACCGTCAATTCGAGTTTTTCGATAACTATGCAGTGGAAACAAGAGGTTTATGGAAAGTGAACGGCGATTTTATGGGAGGTCCTTTTATAAATATTACTTTTCTTGATCAAAAGAACAACAGAGTTGTGTGTATGGATTCGTACGTTTACTACCCAAACCACGATAAGCGTGAATTGTTGAGGGAATTGGAAGCTATCATGTATTCTTACACAACTATAGAAAAGGAATAGAACGTGAATTTACCCGATTTTAAAAATTTGAGCATTGAACCTTATCGTAATCGTGAAGAGGTGATTCGGCAGGTTGCCGCCCAGATTGAGAAAGATTTTGATCAGTTTGGATTGGAAGTGAAATTTTCCGGAGAAATACACAATGCGTACGAAGAGCTTTTTAATCAGCTAAATGAACATTTAACTCATTTATTGGATCGGGATTATCATCGTTTAATTCTATTGCTGTATCAGATAGATGTAAGTGAGAAACAGATTATTAAAACAGAATTGGATTTTCCTGATGTTCCAAAATCAGAATTGCTTACTGAGTTAATCATTTTAAGGGAACTCAAAAAAGTACTGATAAGGAATTATTTCAAGGAAAACCCGGATAAATTATAATAGAACCGCAGCATCAAGCTGCGGTTTTCTTTTTTCCTTATCAAGGAGTAATGTTTTCCGCTTAGTTTTTTACTATTTTTACTTGGCTGTAAAAATCCACAGGAAATATCAGGTTATTTGAATTTTAAAATAATAAGTTCGAAGTATTGCTGAACTGCTGTGTTGATAGATATAGTTTTTCACACTAACATGAGTTCCGATGAAAATAGAAGTAAAAAGTGTTCAGAAGCCAAACGAGAACGAGAACATTCTTTTTTTGGCAACTGCCGGGAATTATAAAAACCTTCCTCTTTCCGAGCAGGAAATGAAGTTTGCCGAAGAGCAAATTGCTGATGAGGATAAGCTAATTGAGTTGAATCGTTATACGCATAAAATTTATTTGCATGTGGCAGATAATAAAGTGTATACTAATTCCGATTTGGAGAAAATGAGAAAATTGGGCTTCTCTTTTCATGTCAGGATCCAGAAAAGTAAAATCACCAAAATTGTTTTGCAGGATTATTTGAACGATGCAGAAGCAATACTTGCTTTTACTGAAGGTGTTGCCCTAACAAATTATCAGTTTCTAAAATATTTTACCGATATAAAAAAACAAAAGCATACTCTGGAAGAAGTAATTATCCATAGTGATGCAGTCAGCCCAACACAGCTTAATGAGTTAATTGCAGTTGTTGAAGGGGTGAAGTTTGCACGCGAACTTGTAAACGAACCTTTAAGTTATCTTACAGCAGAAAAATTAAGTGAAGAAATTCAGGAGATAAGTGCTAAGGCTGGATTTACGGTTGATGTTTTTGGAAAGAAAAAGATTGAAAGTTTAAAGATGGGTGGTCTTCTGGCTGTGAATAAGGGCAGTCTTGATGAGCCTTCTTTTTCTATATTGGAGTGGAAATCAAAAGAGGCGGTTAATTCGAAACCAATTGTTTTTGTTGGAAAAGGGGTTGTATATGATACCGGCGGATTGAGCCTTAAGCCAACTAAGGATAGTATGGATTTGATGAAATCGGACATGGGGGGCGCGGCATCGGTAGCCGGAGCTATTTATGCAATTTCGAAAGCTAAACTGCCAATTCATGTAATTGGATTAATTCCTGCTACAGACAATCGCCCTGGTGGAAATGCTTATGTACCTGGCGATGTTATCAAGATGTATAATGGGAAAACTGTTGAGGTTTTAAATACGGATGCCGAAGGAAGAATGCTTTTGGCCGATGCTCTTAGTTATGCAGATCAGTATCAACCGGAATTGGTTGTCGATTTGGCGACTTTAACAGGTGCCGCGGCTGCAGCCATCGGGAAATATGGCATGGTGGCAATGGGAAACGAAGATAGTAAGGATAAGATGATTCAATTAAAGGAATCGGGAGAGAAAGTTTACGAAAGATTGGTGGAATTTCCTTTTTGGGAGGAGTTTGGAGAACTGATAAAATCGGATATTGCAGATTTGAAAAATATTGGGGGCCGGGATGGTGGAGCAATTACAGCAGGAAAATTTCTGGAACATTTTACGAATTATCCATGGATTCATCTCGACATTGCCGGACCGGCGTTTGTAAGTACAACGGATAATTATAGAGGTAAAGGAGGCACGGGTGTTGGTGTTCGCTTATTATTTGAATTTATTAAACAATATCGATCGTAGGAATAATTGAAAAGATGATGCTCTTTTATTGAATCTTTCTATTTTTGTAATGATTTTTTTTAAAATTGAGGCACAATGTCTTGCAAATGTATTTCTTAATCACTCTGTTAATTGTATTGATAAAGGCAGAGAGTAAAAGAAGTAACGATATAACTGATCATTTTCCAGTTCACTCTATTTAATAATAGCGGATTAAAATTGGACTTTTTGAAAGTGATATCAGTCCACTGATATAAAATAAACAGCAGATGAAAAACACTAAAATAAGAGTTGGAATCACTCATGGCGATATTAACGGAATTGGCTACGAGGTTATTATTAAAACCTTGATGGATGAAAGGATGTATGAAATTTGTACTCCAATTATTTATGGCTCTCCAAAAGTTGCAGCTTATCATCGAAAAGCACTCGACATAGAAACTTTTAGTTTGAATAATATTAAGGAAGCTCAGGAAGCACACCCTAATAGAACCAACATTATTAACTGTGTTGATGAAAATATAAAAGTTGAGTTAGGTAAATCAACAAGCAGTGCCGGTGAATCTGCTTTTAAGGCTTTAGAAGCTGCTGTTGCAGATTTGGAAAAGGGATTAATTGATGTGTTGGTTACAGCGCCAATAAACAAGAAGAATATTCAATCTAAGGATTTTGTATTTCCGGGGCATACTGAATATTTGGAAAGTAAATTGAATTCCGGTAAATCGTTAATGCTTTTAATTAGCGATCAGCTAAGAGTGGGTGTTGTTGCAGGTCATGTGCCTATTTCCAAGGTGCCTGAGGTTGTTTCAAAAGAAAATATTATTAGTAAGCTAATTATTTTGAATAATTCTCTTCAGAAGGATTTTGGAATTAGAAAGCCACGAATTGCAGTCTTAAGTCTAAACCCACATGCTGGTGATGAAGGATTGATTGGAACAGAAGAGATCGATGTAATAATTCCTGCCTTGGAAGAGGTTCGTGAAAAGGGAATAATGGCTTTAGGCCCCTATCCAGCGGATGGTTTTTTTGGTTCTTCAGATTACATGAAGTTTGATGCCATTCTGGCAATGTATCATGATCAGGGCTTGGCTCCATTTAAAGCTTTGGCATTTGATTCCGGGGTAAATTTTACAGCAGGATTATCTAAAATCCGCACATCGCCTGCCCATGGCACTGCATATTCTATTGCCGGAACAAATGTTGCATCTGAAAAATCTTTTCAGCAGGCATTGTATATGGCTATTGATGTTTTTAGAAAACGGGAGAATTTTGAGGAAATTAGTAAGAACCCTATGCAAACATCAGAAGCATCAAAAAATTCGTAATAAATTTTTAACAAAATAGTAAAAAGAGCGGTTAAATTTGAATCGCTCTTTCATTTTTTGTTAAAAAGGAAGTCTTGATTGTAAAAATTGCATAATTTTACATATTTTAAGGATCTAAACAGAAAAATTCAATTCACATTTTATGTTTGAATATATAAAGGGAATTATAGTTGATCTTACCCCCACCTCAGTAGTTGTTGAAACTAGCGGAATAGGTTATTTTTTAAATATTTCATTGAATACCTATTCGAAATTGTCCGGACATAAGGAGGCACAATTGTATTTGCATCAGGTTGTTCGTGAGGATGCTCACTTGTTTTTTGGTTTTTTTGATGCTAATGAAAGAGGAATTTTTCGCTATTTAATATCGGTGTCGGGAGTTGGTGCCAATACTGCTCGCATGATGCTTTCATCTTTAACGCCTTCCGAGATTCAATCAGCAATTATTTCCAGCAATGTAAAAACATTGCAGGGAGTTAAAGGTATTGGAGTTAAATCTGCACAACGAATTATTATTGAATTAAAAGATAAACTTGGAAAAGATATTGATATCTCTGACTTTTCTTTACCGCAGAACAATACTACTAAAGAAGAAGCGTTATCTGCTTTAGTGATGTTAGGTTTTGCAAAGAATTCAGTAACTAAAGTTATCGATAAAATATTTACAGCGAACCTTGATGCAAGTGTAGAGGATTTAATTAAGCTGGCCTTGAAACAATTATAATTGAAGAACGTAATTGCTTTACTAACCTAAGGTAATCAACCATTGAAGAAACTGATTAAACATACTCTGACCTTATTAATAGTGTTGTTCTGTAGTGCTTTGGGAAGTAATTACAGCCTGAGTGCCCGTAATTCTAATCCTGAATTTGGCATTCAAACTACACAACAGCAGGATACTACCAAACGATCTAAAAACGAATCAGGACGCGTAATCAATTTAAAATCACCATTTCACAAAGATAATCCTGATGCAAAAGACAATTCACTTCCTTACCCATTTGATGATGCAAACGATAATCAGGAGTTTGGCTCTCAAAATCAATCTCCATTATATCTTAAGGATCCAAAAAATATTCTGACATCTATTCAGTACGATGCTGTTACAGGTAATTATATTCTGGTGACGCGAATTGGTGATGTCGATTACCGCCGTCCCATAAGCATGACTGCAGAAGAGTACAAGCAATACGAAGCAGATAAATCTCTGCGTGATTATTGGATGGAACGAAGTCGGAGTGATGGAATGTCAGGTGGTGACGAGTTAGTGCCGGATTTAAAATTAGGTGGACAATTTGTGGATAAAATTTTTGGAAGTAATACAATTTCCATTAAACCACAGGGATCAGCCGAGCTAACTTTCGGTATTAATACAACTAAGGTCGAAAATCCGACTCTTCCTGTAAATCTAAGAAAAACAACAAGTTTCGATTTTGATGAGAAGATTCAAATGAACGTGACTGGTACGGTTGGGGAGAAGTTGAAAATGGATGTGAATTACAATACCGAGGCTACTTTCGATTTCGAAAATCAAATGAGGTTGGAGTATTCCGGTGATGAAGATGAGATTATTAAGAAAATTGAAGCAGGTAATGTTTCCATGCCCATTTCAAATACATTGATTACCGGTGGACAAAATTTGTTTGGAGTAAAGGCGCAATTGCAATTCGGTAAGCTTTCTGTTACTTCTATTTTCTCTCAGCAAAAAGGGGAAACCAGCGTTGTTGAGATGGAGAACGGAGCGCAAAAAAATGAATTTGAGATTTCTGTAGATAAATATGAAGCCAACCGACATTTCTTTCTTTCCAAATATTTTTACGACCATTACGATCAATCTCTGCGAAATCTTCCTGTAATTAATTCAGGAGTTACAATCAATAAAGTTGAAGTTTGGGTGACGAACAAAACCTCTAATTTTCAGGATTCTCGTAACCTTGTGGCTTATGTTGATTTGGGCGAAGATGGTGCAAATATTTCCAATCCTTCAGAATTTTCGCAAACAGGAACAGGTAACCTGCCTAATAACCAGTTGAATGATTTGTATCAGAAAATGACAACCACTTATTCTGGTATAAGAGACATTAATCAGGTTACAAGTACATTATCCCCATTAGCTCCTGGTTTTGTAAGCGGAACTGATTACGAAAAAGTTGAAAATGCCCGAAGATTATCTGAATCGGAATATTCCGTGAACGAAAAACTGGGTTATATCTCCTTAAATCAGGCATTAAATGCAGATGAAGTTTTAGCGGTTTCGTTCGAGTATACCTACAGAGGACAGGTGTTTCGAGTGGGGGAATTTACCAGCGATGGAGTGAGTGCACCTCAAACACTCATCATGAAGTTGTTGAAAGGAACCAACCTTAGTCCCCAAATGCCAACATGGAAATTAATGATGAAAAACATCTATAACATTGGGGCTTTTCAGGTTAATCAAGAGGATTTCATATTAAATGTATTGTATCAAAACGATAATGCGGGAACGGCAGTAAATTACTTGCCGGAAGGGGACATTAAAAATAAAATTCTTCTCGAAGTTTTGAATGTAGATAATCTGAACTCACAATTGGATCCAGGTGCAGATGGAATGTTTGATTTTATTGATGGAATTACAATCTATTCGACAAATGGTCGAGTAATTTTCCCGGAAATTGAGCCTTTTGGAAGTTATCTAAGAAAAAAGATTAACAATGATGCAATTGCAGATCAATATGTGTTTGAGGAGCTGTATAATTTAACTCAAAATGATGCACAGCAAATTGCCGAGAAAAATAAATATAGTCTGAAAGGGAGTTATAAATCGTCAACAAGTTCAGAGATCTCTTTGAATGCGTTGAATGTTGAACCGGGTTCGGTTAGCGTAAAAGCCGGTGGTAGAGAACTAATTGAGAATATTGATTATACCGTTGATTATACGCTCGGGAGGGTGAAAATAATCAATCAAAGTTTATTGGAATCGAGTACTCCAATTTCCATTTCTTCGGAAAATAATTCGCTCTTTAATATTCAGACCAAAACATTGATCGGGGTTCAAATGGATTATCAGTTTAATGATGATTTCAATCTGGGTGCTACTATGATGCATCTTTCTGAACAACCGCTTACACAAAAGGTTAATATCGGGGATGAACCAATTTCGAATACTATTTGGGGTTTGAATGGCAGCTATAGAACCGAATCGGAGTTCCTGACCCGCATGGTGGATAAAATTCCATTTATCGAAACAAAAGAACCTTCATCAATTGCTGTTGAAGGTGAATTTGCTCAATTGGTTCCAGGTCATAATAAAGCAATTGGTAGTTCGGGTACCGCTTATATAGATGATTTTGAGGGGACAGAGACTTCGATTGATATGAAGAGTTTGAGTTCCTGGGTTTTGGCTAGTACTCCGCAAAATAATGAAGCTTTATTTAAGGAAGGAAATTTGAATAACGATTTAGCATATGGTTTTAACCGGGCGAAACTGGCTTGGTATGTAATCGATCCCTTATTCTTAAGAAATACGTCAGCTACACCTGGGCACATTAAATCGGATAAAGATCAGCAATCAAATCACTTTGTCCGAGAGATATTTGAAGAAGAAATTTGGCCAAATAAGGAGAGAGCCTCTGGGGTTCCTACTAATATTTCGGTACTGAATCTAGCCTACTATCCGGAAGAAAAAGGGCCTTATAATTTTGATGTTGATGGACAAGCCGGGATTTCTCAAGGTATGAATCCTGATGGTACTCTTAAAGCTCCGGAATCAAGATGGGGTGGTATCATGCGTAAAATTGAAACGAACGATTTTGAAGCTGCAAATATTGCTTACGTTGAGTTTTGGATGATGGATCCATTTGTTTACGAGCCAAATCATAAAGGGGGAAATTTATATTTTAACCTTGGAAACATTTCCGAAGATATATTAAGAGATTCGCGAAAATCATTTGAGAATGGATTGCCTACGGATGAAAATATTACTTTGGTAGATAGTACAAAGTGGGGACGGGTTCCTTTAGTACAATCACTCGTAAATGCTTTTGATAATAATACAAATGCAAGAAGATATCAGGATGTTGGATTGGATGGATTGAGTTCCAAAGATGAGTTGAGTTACTATAAAGAATACATTCAGGCAATTAGTATTTCAACAAACCTGGGAACAAGTTCCGGAGCCTATGTTTTGGCTCAGAAGGATCCGTCAAATGATGACTATCATTATTTTAGAGGTGCAGATTACGATAGTGATGAGCTTAGTATTTTGGAACGTTATAAAAAGTATAATGGTCCTGAGGGGAATTCACCAACATCCGAGTTATCAGGAAGTGCATACCCTACATCCGCAACAACATTGCCTGATGTAGAAGATATTAATCATGATAATACTTTGAGTGAAACCGAAGCATATTATCAATGTAAAGTACATTTGGCGCCGGCAGATATGCAGATAGGTCAAAACTTTATTGTTGATAAAGTGACTAGTAATGTGGATTTAGCTAATGGAACGAATGGCTCGGTTGATTGGTATCAGTTTAAAATTCCGGTTGATGAGTTCAAAGATACGTATGGTAACATTAGTGACTTTACATCCATTCGTTTCATGAGAATGTTCTTGAGGGATTTTGAAGAAGATGTGGTTCTTCGATTTGCCACCCTTGATCTGGTTCGTGATGATTGGCGGAGATATGATCAGTCTATTAACGAAAATGAAACGGATGATATCGTATCAGAAGCTGGTTTCGATATTACAGCGGTAAATATTGAGGAGAATGCAAGTAAAGAACCGGTAAACTATATTTTACCACCGGGAATTGATCGGGTTGTGGATCCAAGTAATCCTCAATTAATTCAATTGAATGAGCAGGCTATATTGCTGAAAGTTACTGATTTGGAAGATGGAAAAGGGAAAGGGGCTTACAAAACCCTTAACATGGACATCCGGAAATATGGTAAGTTTAAAATGGATGTTCATGCTGAGGAGATTGAAGGCTATTCCGTGAGAGATGAAGAAGTGAGTGTATTTGTTCGTTTAGGGTCAGATTATCAGGACAATTACTATGAATATGAAATTCCCATGCGATTAACACCTGCTGGTCTTTATAACGGCGATATTGAAGAGGATCGTTTAGCAGTTTGGCCGGATGAAAATCGTTTCGATTTTAAGCTTCGTCTGTTTCAGACAATAAAACAGTTAAGAAATGATGCCGTACGAGGTTCTAATGCAAAATATTCCGACATATATGATTTAAAAGTTGGTGATTTGACTAATGACGCAGATCCACAACATCAAGATCATATTGTAAGAATAAAAGGAAATCCAAATTTGGCAAACATTAGAACGGTTATGATTGGGGTGAAAAATCCCACGAATGATGCTACTGGAATGGATGATCATCAACTGAAGTCGGTTGAGGTCTGGTTGAATGAAATGCGATTGACGGATTTTGATGAAGATGGAGGCTGGGCTGCAAACCTGAGGGTAACAACAAAATTAGCTGATTTTGGTACGGTAACTTGGGCCGGAAGTAAAATTACATCTGGCTTTGGAGGTATTGAAGATGGTGTTAATGATCGATATAAAGATGATATATTTCAATATGATTTATCAGCTAGTTTTGAGTTAGGTAAATTCTTTCCTGAAAAATCGGGCGTTCGTATTCCATTGTATTATGCCATTTCTGAAGAAACAAAAAGTCCGGAATACAATCCGTTGGATCCGGATATCCCATTGGATGTAGCACTTGAGAATGCGAATTCTAAAACGGAGCGGGATTCAATCGAAAAAATGTCTCAGGAATATACGAAAAGAAAGAGTTTTAATTTAACGAATGTTCGTATAGAAAAGGCGGAAGGAAAACCTAAATTACTTGATGTTTCGAATTTATCTCTTACCTATTCCTATAACGAAACTTATTCAAGAGATGTAAATACGGTTCGTGATTTGGAAAAGAATTACAGAGGTGTATTGAGCTATAACTATAATAATGTGCCGAAAAATGTTCAGCCATTTAAGAGGGTTAAAGCTTTTCAAAATCCGATGTTCAGATTGTTAAAGGATTTTAATTTTTATTATTTGCCAACACAACTTTCTTTTCGATCTGATTTGCAACGTTATTACCGTGAAATTGAGAAAAGGCATATTCCTGAAATAGGAAGTGGAAATACTGAACTGGCCACGATTAAAATTAAACCTACTTTCGATAAGGATTTTATTTGGTATCGTTATTACGATTTAAAATACAATTTAACGAAGGGACTAAAATTTGATTTCTCTGCTACAAATACATCTCGGATTGATGAGCCGGAAGGTATTGTTGATAGAGATAGAGATCGTGAAACCTACAATATTTGGAAAGATTCCATTTGGAATAATTTGATGGATGGTGGTCGAAATATTCAGTACCATCATAATTTCAATCTTACTTATACAGTGCCAATAAATAAAATTCCTTTGTTGAACTGGACATCTGTTACTGCAAGATATGCGGGGGCATATGATTGGAATGCCGGTGCAATTACCGCCGATACTATCGAATTGGGAAATACCATTCGAAACTCAAATAATATACAGGTAAACGGGCAGTTAAACCTTGTTAATCTGTACAATAAAATTGGTTTCCTGAAAAGAATTAATCAAAAATACAGTTCAAACCGGAAATACAAAAAGAAAACAGAGAATTACAAGAAGGTTAATTATGAAGGTACTGTTGCAGAACTGAAAGCTGGAATTCCTACCTCTATATACCATAAATTGTCAACCGAGGATATCACCATTAAGGTTTACGATACTCAGGGAAAAGAAGTAAAGGTTAAGGTGAAATCTGTAACAGGCAACAGGGCTAAGATTACTTCAAGCGAGAATGTGAAAAATGTTCGGGTAAGAGTAAATGGAAAGCTTTCTGAGAACGATGGAGTTTTTGCTTTGATAGGAGAGAATTTTCTTAGAACATTAATGAGTGTTCGTAATATTTCTATTAATTATTCGGAAATTAACTCAACAACATTACCTGGATATATGCCGCAAACAAATTATTTTGGAGGTGAGTCATATAATGGAACCAAGGCTCCGGGTTTTAACTTTCTGGTTGGTAATCAGGATAATAATTTTGCAAGAAGTGCGGCTGAAAAAGGTTGGATTACAACCGATGAAGCTTTGAATGAACCATACGTAATGAGTCATACTCAAAACTTTACCATTAGGAGTACCATCGAACCGGTAAAAGGGTTGAAAATTGATTTAACAGCAAATCGTAATTATTCAAGAAACCGAAGCGAATACTATATTTACGATTCGGGGAATGATAATTTCACGGCGGAGAATCTTGTTAAATCTGGTAACTTTAGCATGAGCTTCTTAAGTTTGAAATCGGCTTTTTTTACCATTGGGAATACTGGAGATTACTCTTCTGCATATTTCGATAAATTTTTAGATATCAGAAAAGAGGAAAGTTTGCGATTAGCAAAAGAAAGGTATGGTGCTGATTATGAGAATAAAAAAATATTGGTAGAGGTTGGAGAAGGTGACGAAAAAGTAAGTGTAGAAACAGACTATTATCAAGGTTATGGAGAAACTTCTCAGGAAGTTTTAATTCCAGCTTTCCTTAAAGCATACGGCAATGGAGGAAAAGGGTATAATAGTTTGTTCCCGGCTATTTCCCGTATGAAGCCAAATTGGAGAGTGACTTTCGAAGGTTTATCCAAACTGCCGTTAATTAAGAGGTATTTCAAATCTATAAATTTGAGCCATTCATATGCTGCAACATATGATGTGGGATCGTATAATACCAATTTAATTTACGAGGAAGGCGACGACGGATACAGTATTATTCAGGATATGGCGAATAATTTTCTGCCTCTTTATGAAGCCAATTCAATTTCCATAAATGAGCAATTCAATCCTCTGATAAACGTTGATATGATTTGGAAGAATAATTTCTCGACTAGTTTTGAAATTAAGCGCACGAGAAATTTGATTCTTAGTTTATCAAACACGCAGCTAACAGAAGTTGCTTCTAATGAAATGATTTTCGGTTTGGGGTATCGGTTTGATGATTTTGGTATGATAATAGGCTCTGGGTCCAAGCAGAAAAAATATAAGAGTGATCTTAATTTACGGGGAGACCTATCAATTCGTAAGAATAATACCATCATTAGAAAAATTGTTGATGAAGTGGATCAGTTAACATCCGGACAGAAAGTAGTAACATTGAAGTTTAGTGCCGACTATGTTTTGAGTAACAGATTTAATTTAAGACTGTATTACGATCGGATTGTAAATACTCCTTATGTTTCACTTTCATACCCAACTACAACAACCGAATTTGGTGCCAGCATTCGTTTTACTCTTGCGAATTAGAGGTTTAATATCGTTTGTTTAAAGGATGATTTTACAGTGTTTGGTCATCTTTTTATAAAATCAGTAAGAATAAGTTCTAAAACATTCAATTACGTGTGACGCGATATTTTATAATTGAAAAAAAAATGTAAATTTGGGCAGTAATTTAATACTCTTAATAAACAACATACTATCATGAATGTACCTGAAAATTTAAAGTATACCAAAGATCACGAATGGATTCGTGTTGAGGGAGAAGAAGCCTTTGTTGGTGTTACTGACTTTGCTCAAGGAGAGCTTGGAGATATCGTTTTTGTTGAAGTTGAAACAGAAGGTGACGAATTAGATAAAGAAGAAATATTCGGAACTATTGAGGCAGTTAAGACTGTTTCCGACATGTTTATGCCAGTAGGGGGTGAAGTGGTAGAGTTCAATGAGAAATTGGAAGAAGCTCCGGATTTGATCAACTCTGATCCATATGGTGAAGGTTGGATCGTAAAAATCAAAATTGCTGATAATTCAGAACTAGAAGAATTATTAACTGCGGAACAATACAAAGGATTATTGTAATAATTCAATATATAATGAAACCCTCATGCGTTCTGTGTGAGGGTTTTTTTATGCATTGAATCTTTATCGTGTATAAACAATTTAGGATTTATGCCAATACCATGTCAGTTATTTTGAACGATTCCCAATTTGCAATTTTAAAAATTAGGGATACCGATGGGAGTATCCTGACATTAAAATTAATTGCAAAGTAAAGACATAAAAAAAGCAGGCTGTTCAGCCTGCTTTTTACTATTTGTAGTAATTGTATTTTACAACTTTTTCTTTACTTCTATTTCTTCAAATGCTTCTACCATATCGCCAACTTTAATGTCATTGTATTTGTCGATATTTAATCCACATTCATAACCTTTGGCTACTTCTTTCACATCGTCTTTGAAACGTTTCAGAGAACCAAGTACTCCTGTGTAAACAACAATGCCATCTCGAATTAAGCGGATTCTAGAGTTACGGTTTATTTTTCCATCACGGACAAGACAACCTGCAATATTACCCACTTTGGTAATATTAAATACCTCAACAACCTCAACCGTAGCAGTAATTTCTTCTTTAATTTCAGGAGAAAGCATACCTTCCATTGCTGATTTTAATTCATCAATTGCATCGTAGATGATCGAGTACAAACGGATATCGATTTCTTCCTTCTCAGCAAGTTTTCTTGCTCCAATAGAAGGTCTAACCTGGAATCCAACAATAATAGCATTAGAAGCTGTTGCAAGCAATACATCCGATTCGGAAATCTGACCAACTGCTTTGTGAATAACATTCACCTGAATTTCTTCAGTCGAAAGTTTAATTAATGAATCAGAAAGAGCTTCAATTGATCCATCCACATCACCTTTTACAATAACATTAAGCTCCTGGAAGTTTCCAATTGCGATACGACGACCAATCTCATCAAGTGTAATGTGTTTTTGAGTACGAAGACCTTGCTCACGTTGTAATTGTTCGCGTTTGTTCGCAATGCCACGTGCCTCTTTTTCACTTTCCATCACGTTGAAATTGTCACCAGCTTGTGGAGCACCATTCAACCCAAGAATTAAAGCTGGTTCTGAAGGACCAACCTTCTCTATTCTATTACCACGCTCATTATACATAGCTTTTACGTGACCAGTATAACTACCAGCTAATAGAACATCTCCTACTTTTAGGGTTCCTGCCTGTACTAATAATGTAGTAACATACCCCCTGCCTTTATCTAATGATGATTCAATTACCGAACCAATAGCACGTTTATTTGGATTTGCCTTAAGTTCCAGCATTTCAGCTTCTAAAAGAACTTTTTCCAGCAACTCTTCAATGTTAATACCATTTTTAGCTGAGATTTCCTGACACTGGTATTTACCACCCCAGTCTTCAACTAAATAGTTCATGTTTGCCAATTCGCTTTTAATTCTTTCCGGATCAGCACCTGGCTTATCAATCTTGTTAATCGCAAAAACAATAGGAACTCCCGCGGCACTTGCGTGGTTGATCGCCTCAATTGTTTGTGGCATTACGTTGTCGTCAGCTGCTATTATAATAATTGCAATATCAGTTACCTGAGCACCACGTGCACGCATCGCGGTAAACGCCTCATGACCTGGAGTATCAAGGAAAGAAACTCTTCTTCCATCGTCAAGTTTTACATTGTAAGCTCCAATGTGCTGCGTAATTCCTCCAGCTTCACCTGCAATTACATTCGCATGACGAACGTAGTCAAGTAAAGAGGTTTTACCATGATCAACGTGTCCCATTACAGTAACAATTGGAGCACGGGATAGTAAATCTCCTTCTTCGTCAACTTCCTCTTCAATTGATTCCTGAAGTTCAACACTTACAAATTCAGCTTTAAAGTTAAATTCGTCAGCAACAATAGCAATAGTTTCTGCGTCTAATCGTTGATTGATAGATACAAACAAACCTAATCCCATACAAGTTGCAATAATATTGGTAACAGGAACAGTCATCATTGTTGCCAATTCATTAACTGTAACAAATTCGGTAAGCTTTAAAACATTTTTTTCAGCTTCAATTTGTTCTGCAATTTTTTCTCTTTTTGCACTTTCACTGTCACGTTTATCTCTACGGTGTCTCGATCCTTTCGATTTACCACCTTTAGAGGTCAATCGGGCAAGAGTATCCTTAATCTGTTTTTGTACATCTTCTTCGCTAACTTCTTTCTTAACGACTCTTTTCTTCTTCAGTTTATTGAACTTAGCAGCACCTGCACCTGTCCCTTTAACTCTTTCTCCGGTAGAAGCAGGAGTTCCTGGTTTTGCAGGTCTTCCCTGTCCAGGATTAGCTAAATTTACTTTTTCAGTATCCTTTTTAATTCTTTTACGCTTCTTGCGCTGATTGGCAGATATTTTATCTTTATTACCCGAACCCGGCTTTTTCTCAACTGGAAGTTCAATTTTTCCAACTACAGTAGGACCAGCCAGTCTTTGGGTAGAAGATTTAAAAATTTCTTCTTTTCCTGATGCTGAATTTTCCTGTGCCTGAGGTTTTGAAGCAGGAGCTTTCTGTTTTTCCCTTCTCTCAACTTCTTTTTCGGCCTTGGTTTTTTTGGTTGGTCTGGTTTTTTGATTTAATGCAGATAAATCAATCATGCCTACCACTTTAAGCTCATCTTTTTTCTCCTCTTTAGGAGCTCGAGCTTTTTCCTCTTTTTTCGGGGTTTCCATTTTAACAGTTTGGTCATCTGAAACTGGGTTTTTAGCTGGTTCAGATGTTTGTTCAGTAAGTTCTACTTTTGGAGGTGTAACTATTTTAACTACAGGTGTCTCTGCAGTAACCTCCGCCTTAGGGGCTTCCTTCTTAGGAGCTTCAGACTGAACTGGCTTAATAGTTTTTTCTACCTTATCTGGATTCGTTTTTGCAACGACTTCCTGTTTTGCTTCCTGCGGTCTTTTTGCTTTAGGTTTTAATGCATCTAAATCAATTTTACCAACTATTTTGACAGGTTCTTTTTTCGCAATTACTTCTTCTGTTTTTTCAACAGATTTTTCTTTACTACGAGTTTCAGGCTCCGAATCTTCAGAAATTTTTTCAATTGAAACTGTTTCTTTTCTTTCGCGGGTACTTTTCAGATTTACCTTTTCAGATTCCTTTTTCAGATTCAAGTCAGAGCTATACTCTTTGGCGAGGATATTATAAGCCTCTTCTGAAACTTTGGTATTTGGATTGGAATCAATCGGAATACCTTTTTTGTTCAAAAATTCAACAATTGTTGAAGTACCAACGTTTAGTTCTCTTGCTAATTTACTAAGTCTTATATTTTTATCGACTTTCACCATATTTAAAAGTTAACTGTTAAAATGTCCCGTTTCAAAAATTTACATCATGATTCTGAAGAATTTAATTATCGAACTCGGATTTAAAAATATTCAAAATCTCATTAATGGTCTCTATTTCAAGATCAGTTCTTTTTTCTAACTCCTCAGGAGATAAATCAAGAACGCTTCTTGCTGTGTCACAACCAATTTTCTTTAACTCATCAATTATCCAGGCATCAATTTCATCCGTAAATTCTGATAAGTTTACATCTTCTTCAACTTCCTCCTCAGATTTCTCACGATACACATCAATTTCATATCCTGATAACTGACTTGCCAGTTTGATGTTTAAACCACCTTTACCAATAGCTAAGGAAACCTCTTCAGGATCCAGATAAACTTCAGCACGTTTGGTTTCTTCGTTAAGTTTTACCGAGGAAACTTTTGCTGGGTTAAGAGCTCTTGTGATAAATAGCTGAGTGTTGGTTGTGTAGTTGATCACATCAATGTTTTCGTTACGTAATTCACGAACAATACCATGTATTCTCGATCCTTTCATACCTACACATGCTCCAACCGGATCAATTCTTTCATCGTATGATTCAACTGCAACCTTAGCTCTTTCTCCTGGAATTCGGACAATATTTTTAATAGTGATTAAACCATCAAATATTTCCGGTACTTCCAGTTCAAATAATCTCTCAAGGAAAACAGGAGAAGTTCTGGAAACTACAATAAGAGGACTGTTATTTTTCACCTCAACACGAACAACTACAGCTCTAACTGTTTCTCCTTTGCGGAAATAATCAGAAGGGATTTGTTCTGTTTTCGGCAGAATTAATTCATTTTCTTCATCATCCAGAATAAGAATTTCTTTTTTCCAGATTTGATAAACTTCACCGGTAACAATTTCGCCAACCCGATCTTTGTACAAGTTAAAGATATTGTCTTTCTCCAATTCTAAAATTCTCGCAGAAAGATTCTGACGTAAAGTTAAAATTGAACGTCGGCCAAAATCCATAAATTTTACTTCGTCAGTAACTTCTTCACCAACTTCGTAATCATCATCTATCTTTTTCGCTTCGGAAAGTGAGATCTGTAGGTTTTCATCTTCTACCTGTCCGTCTTCTACAATTTCTCTATTTCTCCAGATCTCTAAGTCACCTTTGTCTGGATTAATAATGATATCATAGTTTTCGTCGGTGCCATAATTTTTCAATAGAAGATTTCTGAAAACATCTTCTAACACGCTCATCATTGTAGCGCGGTCGATGCTTTTCAACTCCTTAAATTCTGAAAAAGTTTCAATAAGATTCATGTATTCAGCTATTTACCTGTTAAAAAGTAATAATATCTTTTGTTGATTTAATTTGATCTAAAGTGAAAGAATAGTTTTTCACAACAAGTTGCTTTTTCTTTTTTCCTTCAACCTTTTCCATTTCTTCAACTTCAATTTCTATTTCATTATCACCAACGGTGATCAGTTTCCCTAAAAATTTAATTCCCTCAGTTGTCAATACCTCAACATCTTTATTTATGTATTTGTGGTATTGCTTAAAAACCTGAAAGGGTTGACCGATTCCAGCTGAAGCAACTTGCAATTCAAAGTCTTCAACTTCACGATCAAAATGCCCTTCGATAGCCTTGCTAAGTTCGATACAAGTAATGATCGGTACTCCGTTATAGCTATCAATTACAACCGAAATGGCATTTCCAGATGAAACACTTACATCAACCAGAAACAGGTCGGTGTCGGCAATTTCATTTTCAATAATTTCAGTTATAGTTTTCTTATCAATCATATATCGGTTAATATCAATAAAATAGGGGACTTTTTGTCCCCTAAAGCTCACAATTTGTTTACTTTTCGATGCAAAATTAGAGATAAATGTTCTAAAAAACAAATGACATCCCTCTAAATTATTGTATTCTAATCGCTAATGAAAAATTATTCGCTTGAAAATGAGTTTTTTTAATGATATTTGATCTCTTCTTTTGTTCAATTGAATGATTTTAACCCATTTGAACAATTTTACTTTATTTCAAGAAAAATAGTTTTATTCATCAGCCAATTTTAATTGGGGTTTGAATAGCACTAAGATAGGCTTTTTTCCCTACTTTTTATACATTTGTTACCAGCCTATGATACAAAAGCGTATGAATTTAAATACCAGTAGTAAGAAAAAAATAGTAAATGATCCTGTTCACGGATTTATTCATATTCCATCAGGGATATCGTACGATTTGGTTGAACATTCTTTTTTCCAGCGTTTGAGAAGAATAAAACAGTTAGGGCTCTCCTTCCTTGTTTTTCCGGGAACCTTTCATAACAGATTTCAGCACGCTTTGGGTGCAACTCATTTAATGAGTCTTGCAATAGAGACCATTCGATCTAAGGGACACCTTATTACCAAAGAGGAGGAAGAAGGAGTGTATGCGGCAATACTACTTCATGATATTGGACATGGGCCATTTTCTCATGCATTGGAGTATAGTATTGTTAATGGCATAACTCATGAACAGATTTCGGAATTGTTTATGAAACGTTTAAATCATCAATTTAAAGGTGAGTTGGATGTGGCGATAAAAATATTTCGGAATGAATATCCAAAGCGTTTTTTAAATCAGTTGGTGTCGAGTCAGTTGGATATGGATCGTCTGGATTATTTGAGGCGCGATAGCTTTTTTGCCGGTGTTACCGAAGGGGTGGTTGGATCGGCAAGAATTATTAAAATGCTGGATGTTCGAAAAGATCAGCTGGTGGTAGAGGCAAAAGGGATTTATTCAATTGAGAAATTTTTGATCGCCCGGCGTTTGATGTATTGGCAGGTGTATTTGCACAAGACAGTTATTGCAGCAGAAGAGATGTTGGTTCATATTTTGAAAAGAGCTAAATATCTTGCCGAAAAAGGAGATGAATTGTTTGCAACCCCATCTTTAACTTACTTTTTGTATAACAAAGTGGGTAAGTTAGAGTTTGAAAATCCGAATATTGTTTGTAATGGTCGAAATGCTTTGGAAATATTTGCTGACCTGGATGATGACGATATCATGGTTAGTATTAAGGTTTGGGCTAACCACAGCGATAAGGTTCTTTCTTATTTGTGCAAATGCATACGGGATCGGCAATTGTTTAAAATTGAGATTCAAAAAACAGCCTTCACTAAGGAATATATTGATCAAGTGAAAAAACGGGTGGGGCATTATTTTGGGTGTTCAGATCATGCTCTGGAATTTCTGGTGATTTCAAATTCAATCAGTAATAATGCATATAGCTCGGATGATGATCAAATAAACATTCTATATAAGGATGGAACACAATGTGATATTGGAGAGGCTTCGGATATGTTGGATGCATCTGTTCTGTCTAAAACAGTAAAAAAATATTACCTTTGTTATCCTAAAATCCAGGAGTCATTTGTGTGATTCCCCAGCTCTTAAGAAGTGATTTCAACTTCATTTTCAGGAATACTTTTTCTATGGATAAAGCAGGCAATGGGAGAAAAAATTTCATGTGCATGAAATAATTATTAGATTTGCAGAAATTTTTTTCTTATAAATCAGCTATATTGGATGATTTGTGCTTGGTGTTTGCATTGTAAATACGGTATAAAATGAATCATTTTTTTGATCTGATAAAAAATAGAACGAATGGAATTTACAGCAGAAGATATTGCAGAGTTTCTTAACGGAGAGGTAGATGGAAACACTAAGGTTAAAGTAACCAATGTTTCCAGAATTGAAGAAGGGAAGCCTGGAACTCTTTCATTTTTAGCAAATCCTAAATACGAGCATTATATATACTCTACACAGTCATCAATAGTTTTGGTAAACAAGGATTTTCAGACTGAAAAGGAGATTGAGACAACACTTATTCGTGTCGATGATGCTTATCAGGCATTGGCTCAGTTGTTGGAAATGTATGAGCAAAGCAAACCTCAGAAGACAGGAATTGAAGAGCCTTCTTTTGTGAGCAAGTCATCGAAATTGGGTGAGAAAATTTATATTGGTGCTTTTGCATATATAGGTAGTAATGTTCAGATTGGAAATAATGTAAAAATTTATCCTCACTGCTATGTGGGCGATAATGTGATTATTGGCGACAATACCATATTAAATTCAGGAGTTAAAATTTACGAGGGATGTAAGATTGGTGCTGAATGCATTTTTCACTCCGGCGTTGTAATTGGCGGTGATGGATTTGGTTTCGCCCCTTCATCTGCAAACGACTACAAAAAAGTTCCTCAGGTAGGTAATGTGGTTATCGAAGATCATGTGGAGATTGGTGCAAATACTTGTGTTGATCGCGCTACAATGGGATCTACAATTATCCGTAAAGGCGTGAAGTTGGACAATTTGATTCAGGTTGCTCATAATGTGGAAATAGATGAAAATACAGTTATTGCCTCTCAAACCGGTATCGCAGGAAGTGCAAAGATTGGTAAGAATTGTATGATAGGCGGCCAGGTGGGAATCGTAGGTCATTTATCGATTGCAGACGAAGTAAAAATTGCTGCTCAATCTGGGATTGGTCGTACGATTAAGAAAGAAGGAACTGTATTGCAAGGTTCACCGGCTTTCGATTTTGGTCCTTATCAAAAATCATATGTGCTGTTTAAAAATTTGCCAAAGATGAGAGAGCAAATTATTGAATTGGAAAAGGAAATAAAAAGATTAAAGGAAGAGTAAGGGGAAGTTTTTTCTTTCAATTAGTAAATCTGGAATTTAAAAATATTGATGTCGAGTTATGGCTGATAAGCAAAGAACATTAGCAAAAGAATTTACTCTTACGGGAAAAGGACTTCATACAGGATTAGAAGTTTCTATAAAGTTTCTGCCTGCATCCGAAAATCACGGATATCAGTTTAAACGGGTAGATTTAGAAGGTCAACCTGTTATAGAAGCAAGTGCCGAGTATGTTGGTGATACTTCGAGAGGAACTGTATTGGAAAAAGGAGAATGTAAAGTTCAGACTATTGAGCACGCTTTGTCTGCTTTGTATGGATTGGGTATTGACAATTGTTTGATTGAGATGAATTCTACTGAGCCTCCAATTTTAGATGGGAGTGCTAAATTTTATGTAGATGGAATTGAAAAAGTTGGTATTGTAGAGCAGAATGCAATTCGTGAGTATTACGTACCAAAAGAAAAAATAACATACAGGGATGAAGCCCGTGGTTCAGAAATTACGATTCTGCCTGATGATGAGTATAGTGTGGACACAATGATTTCATTCAACTCTAAAGTGCTGAGAAATCAGTATGCCCGCTTAAGTTCCTTAAAAGATTATAAAGAGGAAATCTCGATGTGTCGTACGTTTGTATTTGTACGGGAACTGGAGTTTCTCTTGAACCACAATTTAGTTAAGGGTGGAGATTTGGATAATGCCATTGTTATAATGGACCAAATGATGGACCAAAAAGAATTAGATCGTATTGCAGATTTATTCGACCATCAGCATGTTGAGGTAAAGGAAGGAATTTTAAGTAATTTAGAGCTTTATTTTGATAATGAGTGTGCACGTCACAAATTATTAGATGTGATTGGCGACCTTGCTCTCTGTGGTAAGTTTATTAAGGGAAGGGTTATTGCAACCTGTCCTGGGCATGGGCCAAACACTGAAATGGCAAAATTATTAATCAAACGAATTAAGAAAGAAATGGGAAAAGATTCAGTTCCGGCTTATGATCCAAACAAAGAGCCTGTATTAGACATTAATGGCGTAATGGGCTTGTTGCCTCACCGTCCTCCATTCTTGTTGGTTGACAAAATTATTGATATTCAGGATGACAGTATTGTGGGGGTGAAGAATGTATCTATGAACGAGCCGTTTTTTGTTGGTCATTTTCCTGGAGAACCGGTAATGCCGGGCGTTCTTATGGTAGAGGCTATGGCTCAGTGTGGTGGTATTTTAGTCCTCAGCCAGGTGGAAGATCCTGAAAACTATTCTACTTATTTCCTGACTCAGAACAACATCAAGTTTAGACGTAAGGTTGTACCAGGTGATACTTTAATTTTTAAATTGTCATTTTTATCTCCTATTCGTAGGGGAGTTGCTAACATGCGCGGTTTAGCTTTTGTTGGTGATACTATTGTTGCTGAAGGTGAGTTTATGGCTCAAATCGCAAAGAAAAAATAATTAATTAGTAACTACTGCTACGCAATAACTTCTTGTTAATGGGAGTTTTGCATAAAACGAAATATATAAAAGATGAAGCAACCGTTAGCATATGTACATCCTGAGGCTAAGATCGCTGATAATGTAGTGATTGAGCCCTTTGTTACTATTGACAAAAATGTTGTAATTGAAGAAGGAACCCGTATTGGGTCGAATGCCACAATCATGGAGGGAACCCATATTGGTAAAAATTGTGTGGTATTTCCGGGAGCCGTTATTGGTGCTGTTCCTCAGGATTTAAAATTTCGTGGCGAAAAAACAACTGTTGAAATTGGTGATAATACCACGATTCGTGAGTGTGTTACTATTAACAGAGGTACTGTAGCCAAGGGAAAAACCATTATTGGAAGTAACTGTTTGTTGATGGCTTATGTGCACGTAGCACACGATTGTATTATTGGTAATAATTGTATTATTGGTAATGCAACTCAAATTGCCGGTGAGGTAATTATCGATGATTTCGCTATTCTTAGCGGATTGGTTGCTGTTCATCAGTTCGTTCACATTGGTTCACACGTAATGATTTCAGGTGGATCTTTGGTTCGTAAAGATGTTCCTCCCTTTGTAAAAGCTGGTCGCGAACCGGTTTCCTACATTGGTGTGAATTCAATCGGTTTGCGTCGTCGTGAATTCGGAAACGAAAAAATCCGTGAAATTCAGGATGTGTACCGTTACCTGTACCAAAAAGGAATGAATAACTTTAACGCTTTAGAAGCTATCGAGGCCGAAATGCCTGCTTCTCCCGAGCGTGATGATATCATCTTATTTGTGAAAAATTCGAAGCGTGGAATTATGAGAGGATATTTTCCTGAGTAATCCCGATAGATTTATCTAGCGGAATTATATCATTTTTATTCTGAGTAATCCCGATAGATATTAGATATAAAAAGTGAGACTTTCAGTTGAGAGTCTCACTTTTTGTTTTTGTATTGTGCCTCGAAGAGGTTAAATTTTAGTAACCGTTCGTGAAACGGACGGTGAATTAATAATGCTTGGTTTTACTCCGAAGGAGGTGAACTTATCAGCAAATTAATTTAAAAAATTTTAATCCTCCTTTATCGGATTCCAGCCCTGAGCCTGCAATTCAATTTCCACACCATCGCGCGTCACCAAATATTTTCCTTTCGAGATATCGGTGATGTGACCAATTATTTTCACATCCTCTATTTTTTCAATGGCATCGAATTGATCCAAAGGAACAGTAAACAGCAGTTCGTAATCCTCACCACCATTTAACGAGAAGGTGCTGTAGTTCATATTCAGCTCTTCGGCCATTTTGTGTGTTTCGTAGTCAACAGGAATTTTCTCTTCGTAAATCTGACAGCCAACTTTCGATTCCTCGCAGATGTGCATAATATCCGATGACAATCCGTCCGAAATATCAATCATCGAACTTGGAACAATCTTCGCTTCCTGCAAACGCTCATAAATGTCTTTTCGGGCCTCAGGCTTCAACTGACGCTCCAAGATGTAATCATGACCCGTTAAGTCGGGTTGCATGGCTGGATTGTTGTCGTAAACGCGTTTTTCGCGCTCTAACAATTGAAGTCCGGCAAAGGCAGCACCCAAATTTCCACTTACGCAGATTAAATCGTTCTCTTTAGCGCCACTTCGGTAGGCCAACTGATCAGCATCAGCTTCACCAATTGCAGTCACCGAAATGCACAATCCGGTTAAAGAGGATGTAGTATCGCCACCCACCAAATCGACATTGTAATTTTCGCAGGCCAAATTGATTCCTTCGTAAAGCTCCTCGATAGCTTCTAAAGTGAATCGTTTCGAGATGGCAATTGAAACCGTTACCTGTTTTGGCAGGGCATTCATGGCATAAATATCCGAAACATTCACGGCAATACATTTGTAGCCTAAATGTTTAAGCGGTGTGTACATTAAATCGAAATGGATGCCTTCCAACAGTAAATCGGTGGTAACAACAGTTTTTTTATTCTGATAATCTAAAACAGCCGCATCGTCGCCAACACCCACATTGGTGCTTGCATGTTTTAGTTTTATATTTTTGGTAAGGTGTTTAATCAATCCGAATTCGCCCAATGTGGCAATATCGGTTCCTTTAGCATTGTTTTCCTGCATAGTCTCCTTAATTATTGATATTTGTCTGCAAAGGTAGATAAAAATTGGAAACTGAGAAGGTGGTGATATTTGTCATGGTTTATAATTTTAAGGAGATCATTATTTTATAAATTTTGATTTTGTTTTTCATATAAGGAAAGCTTTAAGTGTATGGAATTAGATTGTATGAATGGTGCAATTTTAGTGATAAATGACGTGTAAAATGGTATCAATGAAGTTTTTAGACGTAAAAAAAATTTGTATTTGTGGTATCTCTTTCATAAATTAAGTAGGTATTACTTACATCTTAATTTAAATTATAATGAAAAATAAACTTATGCTATTGATGGTTTTGGCTGTTTTATTTGCCATTACCAATTGTCAGAATGACAATACCACCGATCTTAAAGAAAATGATGGGGATAATTTAGTGCTAACCGATGTTCAGAATGGTGAGCCAATTGAAGGACAGTATATTGTTGTTCTCAATGAGAGTTCGGTTAAATCTACCAATCAGGGCAGTTACGATGAAAGAATTGCCGAAGTGAAAGCTTTTGCCAATTCTATGTTTCAAACAAAATCGGGCTCTGAATTTGAGGTAGGTTTAGCTTTTGCTACTGTAATTAAAGGTTTTAGTGTAAAAACAACAACAGATTTTGTTGAAGCCCTGAAATCGGATAGCAGGGTAAAATACCTTGAACAAGATAAAATTATTGCTCTAAAAAAACCTGGAACTGTTCCAACAACAGAACCGGACAGCGAGGTTATTCCCTGGGGAATTTCACGTGTTGGTTATGGAAGCGGCGTTGGAAAAACGGCTTGGATTATTGATAGTGGTATCGACTTAAATCACCCCGATTTGAATGTTGATGTAGCTAGGAGTAGTGATTTCACAGGTTCTCGTGTGGGGGCTGAAGATGAAAACGGACACGGAACTCATTGCGCAGGTACGGTTGGTGCTATCGATAATGAAATTGGTGTAGTTGGAGTTGCTGCAGGAGCAAATCTTGTGGCAGTTAGGGTTTTAGATCGTAGAGGTAGTGGTTCCACTTCCGGAGTTATTGCAGGAGTTGATTACGTTGCAAGTGCTGCTTCTCCTGGCGATGCTGCCAATATGAGTTTAGGCGGAGGTATTTCTATTGCTTTGGATGATGCTGTATATGCCGCTTCTCAAAATGGTATTTACTTCGCATTAGCTGCCGGAAACGAAAGCGACGATGCTAATAATCATTCTCCGGCAAGAGTTAACGGAACCTATATTTGGACTATTTCGGCTATGGATATAAATGATGATTTTGCCTACTTCTCAAATTATGGAAATCCGCCTGTTGATTTTTGTGAACCAGGAGTTAGTATTTACTCAACCTGGAAAGGCGATGCATACAATACAATAAGTGGGACTTCAATGGCTGCTCCGCACATGTGCGGTATCCTGTTAATGACCAATGGAAATCCTGTAACCGACGGTTTTGTGAATGGAGATCCTGATGGCGATGCAGATCCTATTGGAGGAATCTAAGATATTGCAAAGTGAAAAGGAATAGCCGTCAAGTTGATGGCTATTTTTTTTGTGAAAAATAAAAAATGGGAATTGAATTGAGTGGAGGTCTTACGGGTTTAGGGATCGGTCAGCTTTGGTTGACTTGAATTTAACTTTAATTTTTAGCCCGATTGGCAAAAGTTTTAGCCTTTTAGATGCCTGGATACATAAATTTACCCAATGGATTTACCAAATCGTTGGGTTTATGTATTCCGATCGAAGGTCGAAGAATGAAGCAGGTGCTTCTACTCTTGAAAATCAAGCTTCGAAGCAGTAAAATGATGCTTCGAGGCTTGACTTTGATGTTTCCAAGTATCTTCTTCGTGAAAAAATGCATGAAATTCATTCTTCAAGCCATCAAAATCATAGTTCGAAAGACCTTAACCGGGCTTCAATTCATCCTGTGCATGTATAAATGCTTCAAAAGAAAAGCGAAACCCGCACGTTTTGAGTTTCGCTTTCGCTGAGGAATTCTTTAATCACTTCGGCCTCTTTTTTCTTGCCATGAGGGAAGAATTGTTTCAGTTCTTCGTATATAGGGATTGCGCCTTGCTGTTGTTCTCCGGCAAAGTAACGAATAGACCGGTAAAATGCCATTGTATCCTGATAGTTATCATGATCCAAAAGAATTTTGGTGTCGCTTAGTTTGCGTTTAATTAAGTCGAGTTTCTGAATCATTTCTTCTATAGTTTCCCGTGCACTGTAATCGCGTTCAAACTCGTCCATATTCACAAACTGAGGAACCAAATCGGGATGCTGATCCATAAACGACTTTGCTTTATTAACCAGTAGTTTGTTGGTTTCGTTAATCGAACCATAGTTCGTTCTGTCTTCCGACGATAGTTGAGGGGCACTTTTCCCGGCAAAACCTAGTAAGGCATCTAAATGAGCATTGTTCTCGGTCAATTCTTCTGCTGTGAATGTGACCTGAATTAAGTCGTTGTTTTTCATTTTGAGTTATTTTAAATTGTTAATACTATGGTATGCAGGCAGGGCTTGCATGGGTTAATTTTTCTGTACGATTACTTTGTCTGTTAGGCTGCTTTTTGTCATCTCGTTTCAACTTTGAGATAGTTGGCATTAGGATAAATAACAAAACTGCTCCAACAGCTAAGTATTGAGAACTGATCTGCGATATGTTCCAGTAGGTTATACATACCACTTGGATTTTTATAGCTAGGCGTATAATTGGCTGCTGTATAATACCTATCAGCACAAATAAGAGAGCTAGCAGTGAAATTGGATATCTCTTTTCAGAGGTAGTTGTGCTAAATTATTTTTTTGTTTTTATTATTATGGAAATATTCGAATTATCCTCACCATAGCGAAACTTACCATTGTGACTTTTTATAATCTCAAATTTTTCAATGTCTTTAAATTTAATATCTGGGTAGTTGTCTTCGATGTAAACTTTGTCGTCTAAAAATATTAGTGGACGAAATATCACACTCGTGGAATTGTCGCTAAACATCTGGAAACTAGCAGTTATGTTGAAAATAAGCTGATGAATTGTTTTAACATTTGAATATAAACTATCTTGTTCATATTTATAAACAACTGTTTTTGAAGCATAATCCGTATGCAGAACTTGTGAATTGCATAGGCATGGAGAGCAAAGCAGAATAATTATTATTGTTTTTCTCATTTTTTACATTTATTGGCCCTGATACGCGAGCCGGGTTTTAATATTATTTTTTATAAGTGAAATCCAAGAAAACTTGTTTTATTAAAAATAACAGCAATAAATTTACAAAAACTCACTGCCACTATTTGGCAGTGAGCTTATTTGTAATTAATCTATTATGTAGGATTGTTTTGTGCGGCAGTAGCTAATGGGGTAATTGTTTTCTTTTAAGGTTTTTATGAGTCGGGAAAGGCTGCGTTCCGAAATGTTTAATCGTTGGGCTAATTCTGCTGGAGTTCCTGTGTTTCTTTTGTTTATAAGTTCTTTAACGAACTCCACTTTTTCTAAAATTTCTAAATGGGTCATGTTCTTACTATTAATTGGCTGATTGTGATTTACTCATTAGTTCTTGTAATGTTAAAAAGGTAACCCTATTATTTGTTAAATATTGTTAAGTTATTAATGGTGAATTTTAAGCGTTTTATGTAAGTATAATATTTTCAATTTGTTAGCTATTAAATTGTGAGATGGATTTTTTTGTTTAGATATAATTTAATTCTGTTAAGCTGAGGTATTTATCATACTTTGGCTACGTCATTCGAAATGATTCATGGAACTGTTTAGAAATAATTAGAAATAAAAAATGTAGTGTCGAAAAGTATTGGAAAATCTTCTTTCCGAAAATGTATCCTTTCCATTTAAATTGCGTTAACAAATAAAAGGACTTCGAGGTATTTTATTCGTTTCAAGTAAAAAGATATCTAAATACTTTATTATATTTGCATCTAATTCCATTGGGGCGTGCAATTGTGAGTAAGCTGAATGATTTAAAATTTCCTACGGGATTTCAAGGTCTGTACTCTTCCCCATTAATTTAAAATATTGAATTCTTTTAAGGAAATGCGATAAATCTCATATGATTTTGAAGCTTTCTACCTGATACTTAAACAACATGGCAAAAGAAGAACAAGATAAAATATTAGATGAGGTAACGCAGAGCGATTATAAATATGGCTTTGTTACTGATATTGAAAATGATGATATAGGCAGAGGTCTTAGCGAGGATGTTATCCGCATGATATCGGCTAAAAAGAACGAGCCTGAATTTATGCTTGAATTTAGATTGAAAGCGTATCGTCATTGGCTGACTATGAAAATGCCTGAATGGGCCTATTTAAAAATACCTGAAATTAATTATCAGGATATCATTTATTATTCAGCGCCAAAACAAAAAGCGAAATTGGAGAGCATGGATGATGTTGATCCTGAAATTCGCGCTACTTTCGATAAGCTGGGTATTCCTTTGGATGAACAAAAACTGTTATCGAATGTTGCAGTTGATGTCGTGATGGATTCATCATCGGTGAAAACTACATTTAAACAGGCTTTGGCTGAAAAGGGGGTTATTTTCTGTTCGTTTAGCGATGCCGTTCAGGAACATCCCGATTTAATTCAGGAATATATGGGAACAGTTGTTCCAATTCAGGACAACTTTTTTGCAGCCCTTAACTCTGCGGTCTTCTCAGATGGTTCATTTGTTTACATCCCGAAAGGGGTTCGTTGTCCAATGGAGCTATCGACCTATTTCCGTATTAATGCTGAAAATACAGGTCAGTTCGAACGTACATTAATCGTGTGTGAGGATGAGAGTTATGTGAGTTATCTGGAAGGATGTACGGCACCAATGCGAGATGAAAATCAGTTGCATGCAGCTATTGTTGAAATTATTGTGAAGGACAATGCAGAGGTGAAATACTCTACGGTTCAAAACTGGTATCCTGGTAACAAAGAGGGATTGGGAGGTATTTACAATTTTGTGACCAAACGGGGTATTTGCGAAGGTAAAAATGCGAAGTTGATGTGGGCTCAGGTGGAGACCGGTTCGGCAGTAACCTGGAAATATCCGTCTACCATATTAAAGGGGGATGGCTCGTCGAGTGAATTTTATTCGGTTGCGGTAACCAATAATCATCAGCAGGCTGATACCGGATCAAAAATGATTCACATTGGTAACAACACCAAAAGTACGATCATTTCAAAAGGAATATCAGCAGGAAAAAGCAGTAACTCTTACCGGGGCTTGGTTAAAGTCACCAAGAATTGTGAGGGAGCCCGTAATTTTTCTCAATGCGATTCATTACTTTTAGGAGACAAATGTGGAGCACATACTTTCCCATATCTCGAAATTGGCAATAAATCGGCTAAAGTAGAACACGAAGCAACTACTTCTAAAATTGGTGAAGATCAAATTTTCTATTGCAATCAGCGGGGTATTTCTACCGAGGATGCCATTGGTTTAATTGTTAATGGATATGCCAAAGAGGTAATCAATAAAATGCCTATGGAATTTGCTGTGGAAGCTCAAAAGCTTCTGGCGATTAGTTTGGAAGGATCTGTAGGTTAATAAATATATAATAAGTGGAACTCAACGCATAACTGCGACAAAATAGAAGTGAAATGTTAAGTATTAAAAATTTACACGTTTCCATTGATGGAAAAGAAATCTTAAAGGGAATCAATCTGGAAATTAAGCCGGGAGAAGTTCATGCTATTATGGGACCTAATGGTGCTGGTAAAAGTACGTTAGCTTCAGTATTGGCAGGAAGAGATTTGTATGAAGTAACCGAAGGTGAAATTACCTTTCAAGGGAAAAATATTTTGGATATGGCACCGGAAGATCGTGCAAAAGAAGGTATTTTCTTAGGTTTTCAGTATCCAATCGAAATTCCTGGAGTTTCAACGGTTAATTTCATGAAAACTGCGGTTAACGAACATCGCAAACACAAAGGATTGGATCCCTTGACGGCATCTGATTTTTTAAAGTTGATGCGCGATAAAAAAGCATTGGTTGAGATCGACTCGAAACTGACAAATCGTTCTGTAAACGAAGGATTCTCGGGAGGAGAGAAGAAAAAGAATGAGATTTTTCAAATGGCGATGCTGGAACCTAAATTGGCAGTTTTAGATGAGACTGATTCTGGTTTGGATATCGATGCACTTCGTATTGTGGCAAATGGGGTGAATAAATTGAAAACTGCTGATAATTCAACAATTGTAATTACTCACTACCAACGTTTATTAGATTACATCATTCCTGATGTTGTTCATGTTTTGTTTGACGGTCGAATTGTAAAAACTGCCGGTAAAGAGCTTGCTCTTGAACTGGAAGAAAAAGGATACGACTGGATTAAAGAAGAAAACGGAAAATAGTAGAGATGTTGGAAATTGGATTTATCTTATTTCTCATATCTATTATCTAATATCTAAAATAACATGGCCAACATAGATACAATTAACAAGGATTTCGCTGATCTGTTCGAACAAGGTAAGGAATTGCTTTCGAATGGCTCTTCTGATTGCATGAATAAGACTCGTGAAAAAGCCTTTGTTCAGTTTCAGGAGTTAGGCGTGCCTACTCGTGTCAACGAGAATTACAAATATACCAACCTAATACCAGCTTTTGATCATCCATACAATGTAAATCTTCGTTACATGGAAGTGGATGTTGACCTGAATGATATTTTTCAGTGCGATGTGCCTGAGTTGGATACCAATATGGTATTGCTGACAAATGGCTGGTATTACGGGAATAATAAAGTGCTTACCGAATTGCCCGAAGGAGTAATTGTTTGTGGCGTTCAGGAAGCATCACAAAAATATCCTGATATTTTTAATGCACATTACGGCAAGTATGCCAAGCCTGAAGAGGATGGTATCGTGGCATTGAATACAGCTTTGGCAAAAGATGGGTTATTCATTTATGTGCCTAAAGGTGTTGTAATCGACAAGCCTATTCAGGTGGTGAACCTTTTGCGTTCCGATCGCGATTTAATGGCAACTCAACGTAATTTATTTGTGATTGAGGAAAATGCACAAGCCAAGATCATTGTTTGCGATCATACCTTAACACATCATAAATACCTAAGTAATTCAGTTACAGAAGTAAATGTGGCACCCAATGCGGTGTTCGATTTGTATACCTTGCAAAATCAGCATTTGAATTCAGTAATATTGAATTCCATTTTTATTCGTCAGGATAAACGTTCAAATGTATTGACCAATACCATTTCTCTTTACGGAGGAACCATTCGCAACAATCATCACGTATTGTTGGATGGCGAGCATTGCGAAAACAATACATACGGAATGTATTTGCTGGATAACAAACAACACGTCGATAATTTTACGTCGATAGATCATGCAAAACCGAATTGTTTAAGCAACGAGCATTTCAAAGGAGTAATGGATGGTGAGGCAACGGCAGCTTTTGCGGGAAGAATATTTGTTCGTCGCGATGCACAAAAAACAGAAGCATACCAGTCAAACAACAACTTATTGCTTAGTGATGATGCTCAAATTAACACAAAGCCTCAGTTGATTATCGATGCAGACGATGTGAAGTGCAGTCACGGAGCCACAGTAGGGCAAATGGATGAAGATGCATTGTTTTATCTGCGAGCAAGAGGAATTGATGAAAAAGAAGCTCGTCAGATGCTGATGTTTGCTTTTGCTCACGAAATAATTGAAAAAATTAGAGTGGAACCGCTTAAAGATCGAATTGATGCATTGGTTGATACAAGGTTAAGAGGTGAAATCTCGAAATGCAATACTTGCGCACTTGCCTGCAAAAATTAGATGTAATTAATATTGGTACATCACACTAAATACGATGTGCCTGATTCTTTATTAAGAATGACAATAGATATCAGTAAAATACGTAAAGATTTTCCTATTCTGGAGGAATTGATTCACGGTAAACCACTTGTTTACTTCGATAATGCGGCGACGACTCAAAAGCCTCGTCAGGTAATTGATAAGTTGATTGAGTATTATTACAAGTACAATTCGAATATTCACCGTGGAGTTCATTACTTGAGCAATAAATCCACCGATGGAAATGAGAATGCAAGAATTATTGTACAGAATTTCATCAATGCAAAACATTCGCACGAGGTGATTTTCACTAGCGGAGCTACCGAATCTGTTAATCTGGTCGCCAATTCGTTTGGCGATCGATTTATTTTCGAAGGCGATGAGGTGATTGTATCTGAATTGGAACATCATTCCAATATCGTTCCCTGGCAATTAATCTGTGAAAGAAAAAAAGCGGTTTTAAAAGTATTGCCTTTTAACGATCAGGGGGAATTGATGATTGAGAAATTGGACGAATTAATTACAGATCGCACTAAAATTATTGCAGTAAATCACATCTCAAATTCATTGGGAACCATAAATCCTATTCGTAAAATAATTGAGATTGCGCATGCAAAAAATGTTCGCGTTTTAATTGATGCCGCTCAATCTGTTCAGCACAAAAAAATTGACGTTCAGGAATTGGATGTAGATTTTTTAGTGTTTTCGGGACATAAAATTTACGGACCAACAGGAATTGGGGTTTTGTATGGCAAAGAAGAATTGCTGAATGAAATGCCTCCTTGGAAGGGTGGAGGCGAGATGATTCAGGAAGTTACTTTCGAGAAAACAACCTATAACGAACTTCCGTATAAATTCGAAGCAGGAACCCCAAATTATATCGATGCAATCGGATTGGGTACTGCAATCGAATATGTTGAGAATATTGGTATTCAAAATATTGATGCTTACGAACAGGAATTGTTAAAATACGCAACCGAAAAATTGCTTTCAATTGATGGTTTACGTATTTATGGAACCGCAAAAGAGAAAACTTCAGTAATTTCTTTTTTGGTGGAGGGAATTCATTTCTACGATATGGGAATGTTGCTCGATCAAATGGGAATTGCAGTAAGAACAGGTACACATTGCACCGAACCGGTCATGCAGCATTTTGGAATAGACGGCACTGTTCGCGCTTCATTTTCCTTTTACAATACAAAGGAAGAAATTGATGCTCTTTATAATGGGATCTTGAAAGTTTGCAAAATGTTTGCAGTAAAATAGTCCGTTGGTTCGATTTTCACAGATAGAAAATTATTGTAACTTTCGGCTGAAAAAAATATAAATTAGATACGTTCGCAGATTTGGAATAGGGGATCTTTCCTCATATCTAAAATCTCATATCTAAAATCTATAGTATGACAATAAACGAAATTCAGGAAGATATAATTGAAGAATTTGCAGGTTTTGAAGATTGGATGGACAAATACGCCTATCTAATTGAGTTGGGAACAGATCTTTCCGGTTTGGATGAAAAATATCAAACAGAGTCGAATCTTATAAAAGGTTGTCAGTCAAAAGTTTGGTTCAATGCATCACTCGAAAACGGTGTTGTAAAGTTAGAGGCCGACAGCGATGCGATCATCGTAAAAGGAATTGCCGCTTTGTTGATTCGTGTTTTCAACAATCAAACTCCTGAAGATATTATGAATGCCGATTTAAAATTCATCGATGAAATCGGCTTAAAGCAGCATCTATCGCCCACTCGCTCTAATGGATTGGTTTCCATGGTAAAACAAATAAAAATGTATGGAATTGCTTTCAATCACGTAAGCAAATAATCAGGAAAAGATGGGAAAAAAAGAAACAGAAGCAATAATCGTCGAGGTCTTAAAAACCATTTACGATCCCGAAATTCCAGTGAATATCTACGATCTGGGATTGATATATGAAATTGATATGTACGAGGACGATGAGGTGAAAATCCTGATGACTCTTACAGCTCCAAATTGTCCAATGGCCGACCAAATTTTGGAAGAGGTTAATGAAAAAACAAAATCATTGCCGCAAATAGAAGATGTAACCGTTGTGTTAACATTCGATCCGCCTTGGGACAAGGATATGATGACCGAAGAAGCAAAACTCGAATTGGGTTTTCTCTAAATATATCAAAGGGCTGTTTTTTTTACAGTCCTTTTTTAGTTCCTGCTAATTTGGTTTCTGATTTTTGTTTTGGGCGTTTCCTTCGTTCCTCAGGTCGGGATTTCCGTTTTTACTCCTCGCTCATTCTTCGCTGTGGGGTAATCACTTCAATCCCTAACGCAAAATAATTCAAGTTTGAGGATTGTCTGTTATTTGGTGAAGGTCTTTGAGCCGTAATGGGTCGCCTAGGATCATAGTCTTGATTTTTTGTAATTTTTTTATCCAACTACCGAACGAAGTGAGATCATGAATACCCGTTAAAATTATGAATGAATCAAAAAGTTTGAAATAGTTCTGTCTAAATACAATATTATTAGAAAATGAAAAATGTTTATCGTGAATTTCGGTAACAATCTTAATTTAGCACTATGAATCTCACTCTTTCTGCCAAATCAAACCTCATAAAAGCCAAAGCTATCGAGCTTGGTTTGGATCTTTGCGGAATCGCAAAAGCAAATTTTCTGGAAGATGAGAAAGAGAATTTTCAATCTTGGCTAGATAAAAAATATCATGGTGAGATGTTGTATATGGCTAATAATATAGGGAAACGATTGGATCCTCGCTTGTTGGTTGAAAATACAAAGTCGATTGTTGTTGTAGGTCTGAACTATTTTCCAAAGGAGTTGCAACAAGACCCCGAAGCACCAGTTATTGCAAAATATGCTTACGGAAAAGATTATCATTTCGTATTAAAGGATAAGTTGAATCAGCTTTTGGAATACATCAACACAGAAATTGGCGAAGTTTCCGGTCGCGCCTTTGTCGATTCCGCACCAATATTGGAACATGCCTGGGCAAAAAAAGCAGGTTTAGGCTGGATAGGTAAAAATTCATTGCTTCTCAATCGTAAAATAGGATCGTTTCTTTTTCTGGGCGAATTGCTGATCGATATGGAGTTGGAGTATGAGGAAGAAAAACAACAGGATTTTTGCGGAGGATGCAGTAAATGCATTCGGGCTTGTCCTACCGGAGCAATTACCGAACCTTATGTGGTGAATGGCAGCAAGTGCATTTCCTATTTTACCATAGAACTCAAAGGTGAAATTCCCGAAGAAATGAAGGGTAAATTCGAAAATCGTGTATTTGGTTGTGATATTTGTCAGGATGTTTGTCCATGGAACCGCATGGCAAAAGCTCATTCAGTTCCCGAATTTGAACCAAATCCGGATCTGCTTTCTCTGTCAAAAGCAGAATGGAAACAATTGGATGCGCATAAGTTTGGTGAGATATTTAAAAACTCTGCAGTAAAACGGACAAAATTTAAAGGATTAAAACGCAATCTTGATTTTCTTTATAAAGAAAGTGAATAGACTTAATATATTGAATTGGCTTGCTCCTTATATGTTTTAGTAACGAACTTTTGTTTTCCCTTTTTTTCTATATTTATACATTCAAGAAGTTGATTTTTTTGTTCTGCTAGATAAAGTTTGATGCTCTGTGCATGAATTTTATTCGCAGTTAATATCAAATTTGATGATACACAATATTTACAATCTAATTACAAATGACAATACGCGTTTGTTTTTTCAAGTTTGGCAACCCGTAACTACTCCTAGGGCAGTAATTTGTTTAGTTCATGGCATCGGTGAGCATTCTTCCAGATATCACAATTGGGCTGAACTATTTGTCGAAAAGAACATTGCTGTATTGAGTTACGATCAGCGGGGGCATGGTTTGTCTGATGGAAAAAGAGGAGTCATCCCATCTTACGAAAAATTAATGGATGATATTGATTTCGCTCTGGAGGAGACTGAAAACACTTTTGGTGCTGTTCCCCGTTTTCTTTATGGTCATAGTATGGGAGGAGGCGAAGTCTTAAATCATTTAATTACCCGAAAGTCGAATTATTTAGGAGTTATTTCTACTTCACCTTGGATTGTTACGCAAGCTGCACCTCCCAAAATAGCAATGTCTTTTCTTAGAGTGTTGGCGAATTTAGTTTCTTTTTTGTGTGTAAAAACGAGTTTTGATACTAAAATGTTATCTCATAATAAGGAGGTGTGTATTAAATATGATGAGGATGAATTGGTGCATCATATGGTTTCATTCAGATTATTTGTTGATGCTTATGATGCAGGATACGGTGTTTTGCAGAATCCGGATAAAGTAAAAAAGCCATTATTGTTGTTGCATGGAAATGATGATCAGATTACAGACTCCAATGCAAGTAAAATTTTTTCGGAGGGAGTTAAGGATTGTTGTACATTTATTCAGTACGATAAAGCTTATCATGAATTGCATAATGAATTCTGTCATCAAGAGGTTTTTACAGATATTATAAATTGGTTGGACGCTCTTTTAGCGAAGAATAAGCAAATTATTTAGAATATGACAATTTTTAGAACTGAGGTAAAGATTCCAGCATCGCGGGATAAGTTTGGTTACAATTCAAAAGCAATTATGCTGGGTTCTTGTTTTACCGAGAATATTGGTGAGCAGCTCAGCAAATATAAATTTGATGTCAATATCAATCCGTTTGGAGTAATTTATAACCCAATCAGTGTAGGCAATAGTTTAAAAATATTAATCGAGAACAAAAAATTCTCCGAAGAAGATTTAAATTTTGCCAATGATATGTGGTTTAGTTTTTCTCATCACGGACGATTCTCCAATGCCGATGTGAATGAATGCTTGGATGCAATCAATACTGAAATTAAAAAGTCATCATTAGATCTGGCCAATTCAGATGTCCTTTACATTACATTCGGAACCGCCTGGGTTTTTGAATTGCTCGATACTGGAGAGGTGGTTTCTAATTGCCATAAATTACCAGCTAAGGAATTTCATCGTTACCGCCTGGATGTTGATGAAATTGTACAATTCTATAAAAAATTGATTGTTTCTTTAGCTGTTTTCAATCCAGACTTAAAAATTGTATTTACGGTGAGCCCTATCCGACACTGGAAGGATGGAGCACATGGAAATCAGCTTAGTAAAGCGACTTTACTTTTGGCAATTGAGCAGTTGGTGGAGTTGTTTGAGCAGGTGTCTTACTTTCCTTCTTACGAAATTGTGATGGATGAGTTAAGAGATTATCGATTTTATGGAGAGGACATGTTGCATATGAATACTACATCTGTCAATTATATTTGGACTCGTTTTGTTGATACATATATGGAGAATGAAACACTTGCCGTGATGAAACGGGTCGATAAAATTGTTTCGGCTGCCTGCCACCGCCCCTTTAATCCTGATACGATTACTCATCAGCAGTTTATTACCAGCACTTTAAGTGATGTGGATCGCTTGGAGAGTGAATATCCAAATATTGTATTTGATAAAGAAAAATCACTTTTACTAAAAAATCTCCATCATTAGTCTGGACATTCTCGTTTGAATTTTGTAATTTGTTTTTCCCCTTCGGATAAAAAAATAGCTTCTGATTATCAGGCAGCTATTTCTTTTTGTAGAAAAACTTTGAGAATGTATTAGGAATTGGGAGAAATAATGGTTTATCTTTGCACC
>NZ_JAUCMW010000018.1 GCF_030372765.1 Labilibaculum sp. K2S
TGTATTTACGGGCGTAGTCACATATTGTGCATGCAAACTCCCCCATAAGCCGACAAATAAAATAAAAGTGAGTAAATTTTTAACCATAAAAGAGTGTTTAATTTGATAAAAAACAATTCACTCCTTTATTCTGCTTTTTCGAAAAAGGTAACCCGTAAAATCTGTTGTTTAATTAATAAAATTAGTTATGCGCTGATTATGTGGAATATAGAATTATTATTTATAGGGGTTCTGCATAACAAAAGGGGAAATATTGCTAAGCTTGCAGATATTCAATTTTGATTGAATAGAAAATAAATATTTGGAAGTTAGGTTTTATGAATTAGACGGCTAATAAACGGCTAGACGGATAAATAAGTAGTTTGCATTGGCGAAAAGGCTTGTGTGCCCTTTAAACAATAGTTTTCAAGATAATCACATCCGACTTTAAGCTACTTATGAGACGTCTAGTAGATGGCTGGACGGATAAAAAAAGCCAATTAATATTTTAGTGATTCAGGTCTCAAATGCCCGAAGTCTAAAATATCAGTTCTACTTTGTCATTATGAAAAAGCCAACACAGAGAATCAAAACCGAATCATTGAGCAATCAGAAAGGTGTTTTAAACAGGTCTTAGCCCGGTTTCTTACCTAGATAACTCGATTATCCAGTTAGTAAAACAAATCAATATAGTGGAAACTCCCATTTTGCCAGTAAAATCAGACAACACAGAGAATAAAAATCGAATCAGCAAGCAATAATAAAGGTGTTTTAAGCAGGGCTTATACCTGTCTTAGCCCGGTTTCTTACCTAGATAAACTGATCACCCAGACAGAAAAACAAATCAATATAGTGGAAACTTCCATTTCACCAGTAAAATCAGCCAACACAGAGAATAAAAACCGAATCATTGAGCAATGGTAAAGGGGTTTTAAGTATGGTTTATACCTGTCTTAGCACGGTTTTTTATCTAGATAAATGATCATCCATATTCTCAAATTTAAGAAAAATCGTGTTTTCTTCTTACCCTCTTACCCAACTTCCACAACTCACTCATTTGCAAAGACTCTGGCAGGGTAAGATAAGCTTATTCTTCTTACCCAAAATCCATTTTTGAGAAAATTACAAGAATTCTCTTACCCAAGGGTAAGAGGAAAAACCACACCTTACCCGAAATAAAACCCTGATTATTTATCGTTTAAGCAGTCAGGGTAAGAGGGTAAGAAGAAAACGTGAAAAAACTAAATTTTTGAATCCAGATAATAACCATAAACTCCATTTAGTTTCTTCTTGGGGATATCAATTTGTTTTAAAGCTTTACCAATTTTCACAACATTCAAATAGTTAATATTCAACATCTGGCTAAGTTTCGTCTTGATATCGGTTGCTGTCCGAAACGAATCAGCTTCTTCTGATTCATTATGAGTGAAGTGTTTTTGAATTAACTGTCTTTCTTCGGATAGAATTTGAAATGCCTGATTCCTCCTTTCATTCTCGTTGATCTCATCTAATGACAAATTACAATCAAACTTGGTTTTCACAAGATGATAAGCCTGAGCGTAGACCAAATCAATATCAATCTTCTTTGAATACTCCCAATCAATTTTTTCAATCTCAAAACACAGCCAGCGAACAGATCCTGTTTCATCCATTAAAAACTCCATTTCATTGGTGGAACCAATAAAACTGCATCTTCTGGGAATAACGGAAGCCTTTCGTTCATAGGGTAACCTGTCGTTGATCTTCTCCTTTGAAAAAAGAGCCTTCAGACTATTGATATCTCTTCGTGAAAGTGTTGCCAATTCATCCAGATTGATTAAGATATTTGTCGCCAGAGCAATACGGCTGTCTTTATCAATCGATATATTCTCGGAGATATAACCACCCAAAGTTGGCGGACATAGAAACCTGCAGAAAGTTGATTTCCCGCTGTTCTGCTTATCATGAACAAATATTAAAGCTTGCTTGTTAAAAAAACGACTGTCAATTGCTGTTTTAATAACCCGAACCATCCATTTGCGAAAATGCAATTCAAAAGAATTTTGATCCTTGGTGTGAACATATGAAGCTAGATTTCCGATATGATCAATCCCATCCCACTCCGGAAGATTGGAAAAATAACTTTCGAATGGATTGTAATCGGGTACATAATCAGATTTTAACAGAGCCAAAAGGTTTGCAATACTGATATTGATACCTTCTTTCTGCAATTCTATATAAAGTGAATTTTCACATAGTATCCGCCATTTAGAAGCATCTTTCTTTCTAATCTCTATATCCAGACTTATAATGTTATTTCTAAGCAAATAACGTTCATTCAGATATTCCTCTGTTAAGCTGAACTTATTTGCAATTGTTTTCTTAGGAGCTATTTCACTCACTTTCTCAGTATTTTCAGTTGTCATATCCTGTTTTTTATCAGTACACCATGAGTTTTAGCGATCCAAAAAAGAGTTGCCAATGTAATTCCTCCACCCCTGCACTTTAAACAATTTGTATATTGTTTATCGCACCTTTCACGATTGTAACCAGGATTCAAACGGCTTATTCGGTGAAAGTAATTACGTCCTGTTTCACCCAAAGACTCTGAAAGACTAAAACCAATATTCCTCCAATTTTCATAACCTTGAGTAATATCTATACTGCATGATTCAATCCTTGAAACTAATTGTTCAACATTTGCTAACGAGTCACCAACAACCGTAGCTGTTGGTGGTTTGTATTTGACAGTTGGACGTTTGTTGTTCGCTTCTAACCAAGCGTGTGGATTAAATACCTTTTTCATGACTCAAATATTTAGGGTTTATATAGACTTGAGGATCATAAGGCAGAAAGCATGCACGTGCAATGTCCTTTCCTGAAGCATCAACTTCGAGTCGATACGTTTGTTTCAAGTAATTACTTACTGCCTTAAAATAGCTCTTGTGATCCATCAAACTGATATCGATAGGAATCACCCATTTTAACCCATCACCTGACGGAGAACGGAATAAAAGAACCGTTTCTAAGCTCTCATCTGCCAGCAAGCTATTTTTAATCTCCTCAACATTCGACAGGTGGTCAAAGTCCAATACCATCAAGCCTGAATGACTTTGAAAATGTTTCTCGCTTCTTTTCGTAAATATTCCTGAGAAACAGGCATAGTTGAATTGGCTTGCTTTAAAAGCTCTGGCTTCTTCTGCATCTTTGATTTGTCGTAAGGTTTGAGTTCGTTCAACATTCCAATGTCCTTTTATTAGTTTATAAGCATCTAGTACAGTTATTGTCCTGTATGGTTTGGTATTAGATATGGGTTTTTTGAAGAAACTAAACTCAAAAATTTTTATCTGGTTATCTGGATAACCGTTTATTTTATCACTTAAATTTGGCGTCATATTATTTCATTTTTTAGAAAAATTAGGGCATAGTTATCCTGTTTGCAAAGCATTACCACTTCACAGCATATTAACTCTATGCCATACAATTCGATTATTTTAAAGGAAAAGAAGATTCCTTTTAAGAAAGGTTTACTTAAAAGATTTCACGTAATGTTTCTTCAGATGAGCTTCTATATCTGAACTTTTATAGTAGATCTTAGAGCCAATTTGAGAAAAGGCTAAAGTACCGTTATCACGATAGGTCTGAAGTGTTCGTTTGCTGATAAGAAGTGTTTGGCAAACTTCCTGATTGTCGAGCCAACGTTCTTCCAGTGGATAAAAGTGTTTTCTACTTAATTTTTCTACAGCTTCTTCCATGCTTCTTAATTGCGAATTTATCTTTAGAAAAGCATCGCTGCTCATTGTTACTACTTCCATAATATTGAAATTTAGAGTTAATTAATAAAAATCAAATCTATCTGGCGCCAGTAGATCGTTTCGGAAGCAAACATAGGCAGTACAAAGCAAAAAAAAGGGTTGCAACTAACTTGTACAACCCTCGGTAAGCTCACTGATTATCTGCATGATAATTCAAATGTTTTTTCTAGTATTTATTCAACAATTGACGCAAACGAACCAATTTAGTCTCCCAAAATTCAATCGCTTCATTTTGCGGACTGTCAAAATTGTTCTTTACCGATTTATAACTAATATCATCTTTTTGCTTGGATGAAAAACTTGATGCTATTTGCTTGGATAGTTTTGTGATATTATTAGTCTCTAAGATATTTTCATCGCTAAGCAATCGGAAAAGCAAAGCCATTTGCGACACCGTTAAATTGGACTTAATCTTTCCAAAACCGCTCGAACTGCCCGTATTATCAAGTAAATCTCTATCATATTTTACCAATTTGTTATCAACAAAGGCAATCAACTTATCCAAAGTATTGTCTACCAAAGTCATGATATTGGATAAATGCAAATGGCGATACAAAGGACTGTCCTTCAAAGTGTAAAGTCGTTTTTTAAAAGCTATCAAAACCTCATATCGTTCCTTCTCATTCCTGCCGGATAAAGATTTGTTAAGATATTCAACACTATAAGCATAAGTCTTTACTGGTATAACACTAGTCTCAATTAGAAAATTTAAGACCTTTTCTTCTCTAGCAAAATCATCTGTAGTCTCTAACAAACCATCTAACACTTTACTTATTTTTTGAAAAAATAGGTCATTTCTATTAGAATTATACCTCTCAAGATACATTTCATCGCTGACAGCTTTTACAAAGTCTTGAAATGAAATAGAATCCTTTCCTATATCATCTTTTTCAATTTCTTGATCCTTTGGCTGACTTTGAATATCAGAAGGTGAATTGTAAGAAGCATAAGGATATTCGCCAGCTACAAATGTTACGCTATCAAAAAGCACGTAATCATTTCCAAGTGAAAAACTTTTAAAAAATTCTTTACGCCATATCTCCACTTTCGCCTCATCAATTTGCTTATATTTTAAGATTAAACTTTCATCATCTAAAACATTATCTAAAGACACAAACAACTTAACAGTAATAAACTCCAACAAGCCTGCGACTCCTTCGTAGGCAACAAGAAGATTGGTATAGTAGTCGTAATTAAAAGCATCATCACTTATTTGTTCAATTATTAAATCTTCGAGAACAGATTTTAGGTAAGACTCTATCTTTTCTTTAAAGTTCAACAGTCTCCTGGCCCTAAATTCAAACATAGACTGAATCGCTTCACGGGATTTACCTTGTCCTGCAATATCAAAATATATTCTTTTGATTGTATCAAACTCAAAATTCAGTTTTTCGCTAATATCCTTTTCAAACAGAACGATCTTTTCTTTAAAGGCTATCTCAGAGTTAATATCATTATAAGTATTAAAAAACAACTTCTCAAAATATTCAAATTCATCTCTCATGCCCAGTACTCTATTTTTTATTCTGGGTGCAAAAATAATAAAATGCGGTGCATTATGAACATTTTTTATATCTTTGAATCACTCGCAAACGAGGACATTTTGATAAAAAGCAAAGCAATCAAGTAGTTACATAATTCGGTGTAGTGAAAAATTGTTTACAAGGCTAAAGCATTGTATTACAGCATACGAGATAGGGATGGTTCATGATCCTCTCTCTCCGCAATTTAGGACACATCCTAAACAAAAAAGACTGTAAATCCATTGATTTACAGTCTTTTTTTTATCTACTCTATAAACGATTCAATTCCTGTCATTAAACCATCGAGCTCAGCCAAACCCTTTAGTCTGCCGATTAACGGATAACCCGGATTGTACTGATGTTCGTAATCTGACAGCATTTTAATTCCGTGATCGGGACGAACCGGCATACGTACATCTTCCCGTCCTTCGGATATCCTGCGCTTTTGTTCTTTTAATAAAGCACTGATTATTTTCACCATATTCTGGCTTCCCGAAATATGTCCTGACTCATAAAAGCTGCCATCTTCAAGCATTTGGGTATTGCGCAAATGCACAAAATGAATGCGTTCCGAAAACCGTTCAATAATATGTGGCAAATCGTTTTCCCTGCGTGCAGATAAAGAACCAGCACAAAAGGTAATGCCATTATTTACTGATTTATTTGCCTCAAAAAGCCACTCGTAATCATCTTCCTGCCCAATAATTCGAGGAAGACCCAAAACAGGAAATGGAGGATCATCAGGATGAATAGCAAATCGTACTTCTGATTCCTCAGCCACAGGAATAACGTCATCCAGAAACATCTTCAAATTATTCCGCATCGAATTTTTATCATGCCCTTTATACTTTTCGATAAACTGCAGAAAAAGTGCTTTTGGATCCGTAACTGAACCATCAACCAAACCATCAATAAATCCTTGAGTAACTACAATAATGTTGTAAGCGAGCTCTTCTGCCTCCTCTTCCGACATTGATTCATATGCCTTAGCTGCAGCATCCACAATGTCTTGCGGATAATCCTTATCTGCATCAGGTCTTTTTAGGATGTAGATATCGAAAGCCACAAAAGTTGGAAAATCAAAATACATGGATTCACCACCATTGGCCAGCTTATAATGAAGATTGGTGCGGGCCCAATCGAGCACCGGCATGAAATTATAACAGATTGTATCAATTCCACACTCGCCCAAATTCCGAACAGATTTCTTATAATTTTCAATTAAACGGGGATAATCCTCCGAATGCAGTTTTATTCCTTCGGAAACAGGTAAACTTTCTACCACACTCCACCGCATTCCTTTGGATTCTATCAATTCCTTTACTTTAAGAATCTCATATTTTTCCCAAATTTCTCCGTTGGGAATGTGGTGTAAAGCTGTAATTACACCTTCAACTCCCATCTGAACCAACATATCCAGCGTAATTGGATCTTTAACACCAAACCAACGCCAAGTTTTTTCCAATGCCATAATCTACGATTTATACACCACTGAATGAGCTAAAACCACCATCAACAGGCAATATCACACCTGTGATAAAGGATGCTGCATCTGAGCATAAAAATTGAACTGCTCCATTTAATTCTTTAATATCCCCAAATCGCCCCATTGGCGTGCGTGCCAATACTTTTTCACTTCTTTCGGTGTATGAACCATCCGGGTTAATTAATACATTACGGTTCTGATCCCCAATAAAGAAACCCGGAGCAATTGCATTTACACGGATTTTTTCGCTAAACTTCGTTGCCATTTCCATAGCCATCCATTGAGTGAAAATATTGATTCCTGTTTTAGCTACGGAATATCCCAAAACACGTGTAATCGCTGAATAAGTTGCCATTGATGAAATGGTTATTATACTGCCTTCCCCTTGTTCAGACATTGCTTCACCAAAAACAAGACTTGGATACACCGTTCCATTCATATTAAGGTTATTTACTTTTTCAAAGTCCTCAATTTTCATATCAAAAATGGTTTGTTGCTCAGTAAGTGTTGCTCCTGGTAAATTACCACCAGCTGCATTTACTAAAATATCAACCTTTCCCCATTTTTTGATGATTGTTTCACGAGCTTGTTTGAGCTCATCCATGCTTAAAACACTGGATACGAAACCAATGGCTTCGCCACCCAATTCTTCCAACTCCTTTACCCGATTGTTAACATTCTCTTCCCGGATATCAAGTATGGCAACTTTTACCCCTGCATTAATTAAACTACGGGCAATACTTCCTCCTAATACGCCCCCTCCACCGGTTACTACGGCAACTTTTCCTTTAATTTCAAACATCGTTTAATTGTTTTAAACGTATATTATACGTTATCTAATTTATATAAATTTTTTTAACTACTTTCTTTTAATCGATATAAAAAGGCAGGACGCTGTTTTCCGCCAATTGTTTTTTCATTCAGTTTTTCAACCAGTCCCTGAGCCATTACTTTTTTTCTAAAATTTCTATTGTCAATTGTCTGTTGCAGAAAAGTTTCATACAAGTTCTGCATTTGATTGAGTGGAAATTTTTCAGGTAATAAATTAACTAAAATTGGTTTTCTCCAAATTTCCTCCTTTAACCACTTTAAAGAATATGCAATCATAGCATTGTGGTCGAAAGGCAATTTTTTAATATTATTAGTTTTAGTCCACTTGATTCTTTTCGCATGCGCTCCAGCGATCAATTCAAACTGCTCTGGTTTTACCAAAGCGCAATACAATATTGAAACAACTCTGCGATCAGGATAACGATAGGTTTCACCAAACAAGCCTACTTGTGATAAAAACAAATTTGACATCCCCGTTAACTCGCTAAGCAACCTATGAGCCGCGTCATCAATATTTTCATCGATATAAATATTTCCACCTGGAAGTGACCATTCATTATATTCAGGCTCCTTATCTCTTTTTATTAATAAGACCTTCAACTCTCCATTCACGTAACCAAATATGGCACAGTCAATTGAAACATTTAATAATATATCCCGCATTGAACAATTAGTTTGCGTATAATATACGCATATTGTTTGAATAATTTATAGACTCCTTAAATAATATAAGCCATATCCTTAGTAATGTGATTGATGTAACTAGAATAACAACTACCTAATTTAGAAAATGGCTGTCCGCAGAACACGAACAACCATACATTTTTAAGATTGAAATATTTGACAGGATCAATACAATTAACAGACTTCTAACTATTTTTCATCATACTCAAACCAATCAAATTCAGCCGTATTTGTTGACTCATGACCATTACTGCTGGTATAAAATCCAAGCATAGGTCCTGTAAAATCGATACCACTCTGGCTGGCATTTACGGCAGCATCCTGAATATCGCCAATAGGTTGAAGCGAGGTTTTATCCTTGCCAAAATAAAACTGATATTTTAATTTATTTGCTTTTAAACCCAAAATTAAATCCCCAGACGTAACATTCTCTGTTGCAACCAACATTTCTTCGCCCTCTTTAACGCGATATAGTTTCACAACGCTTTTACCCTGTTCTGATGTTTTTACTAATCTGAAATTACGTGCATTATTATAGACAGCAACAAAACCAGCCTCTTCATTATCGCTGGCAGGATTAAAATTCACTTTTGTAAAAGATTCAAAGGAAAATTCGCTGATTCGCTGTGCCAACAATGAAGGTTGCTCCAATTTCGTCATCATTTGAGGACGAGTATTGAAAGTAATTTTACCTTTTGAAATATGGTACCATTTCTCATACGGTGTGCGCAGAAAAACCCACTTCACAGCCAAATTATTAGTATCAAATTCATCGCGAACAGGATACGGTTCAAAAGGTGTCCAAGGCAAATCCGGCCTTTTTTCTTCGAAACGCACTTTACCAACTCCACGATTAAACAATGGCCAACCATCTTCAAACTCCATTGGCACAAGATAAGTTTCGCGACCCAATAAATTTTTACCCTCACACAAACGAACAGCCAGCATTACAGCCCACCACTCATTATTTTGTGTTTGAACAATATCGCAGTGTCCAACGGCAGCAATAGGATAATCGCGCCCTAAATTACGATGAGTTAATACAGGATTGATATTTGAGGGTGCATACTTGCCATTCACTTTATCACTTTCAAAAACCGTAATGGCATGATTAAAACTTGTGCCACCTTCGGCAATCATCAACAGGTAACGACCATTTACTTTATAAAGATGCGGTCCTTCGCCCCAGACTGCATTTGTGGCATGACCAAAAGTGGCCTGAACCGGCTCACCTACAAGTTGTTTTGTCTCCAAATCGAGCTGCTGAATAAAAACTCCATTCTGGCCTTCCCATTCGCGTTTTCCTGAAATATTATGAGCACCTACATACCAACATGTACCATCATCATCCCAAAAAAGAGTAGGATCTATTCCTGGCGTATTTAACCAAACAGGATTACTCCAAGGTCCTGCCGGATCTTTTGCCGTAACGTAAAAATTACCTTTGCAACCTACACAAGTCGTTATCATGTAAAATAAACCATCGTGATAACGCAATGTCGGAGCAAAAATTCCTCTTGACGCACCTAAGCCTTCATTCAATTGCAATTGCTCCGGCCTGTCCAACACATAGCCAATTTGTTTCCAGTTTACCAAATCTTTACTATGAAAAACCGGTACTCCAGGAAACCACTCAAAGGAAGAATTGACCAAATAGTAATCATCACCAACTCTACAAATGGATGGATCCGGATAAAATCCTCTTAGAATTGGGTTCTCGTAAGTTTTATTCGTTTCGGTATTATTTTCTTGTGCTCTAAGTGCCGTAATTACGAGCAAAAATAATATCATCAGTGAAAATACATTCTTCTTCATCAGTTATGCTTTGGCGATTAAAATTCTCAACACGTATCAACTACCAATTATCAGTTCTAAAAGGAGAAGCAGGCAAGCCCTCCTGATTAAACAGATTTGCTTTATTCGGATTGTCGGCCCAGGCATATCTGATTGCCTTAGGATTTTTCACCTGATCACTCCACACAATAAGCTTGTTACCCTCTATTTTTGCTTTTGCCCAAACAAACTTTTTATCTTTTCCAGCAATAGCAAACTCCTTAAGCTCTCCTCCTCCTTTTACGATCAAACCGCTTCCAATTTGGTCAAAAGAAAGAATTACCTTATTTTTTTCAACCTTCATAGATCGATACACTGGACCTGAATAAACAACATGATCCTCGCCATAAGCAATCTTTTTTGCAACAAGAGCTAGTCGATCGCCAACATCTTTTTTATTCAAAGGATGAATATCGTTCCACTCTCCAATATCAATAGTTACAGCCAGCCCCGTATTTGGAACTGATAATGCTTTGAACTGAGCTTCTCTTAGCATTGCCCAATTACTTTCTGACGGCTGATCTTTAGGCAACATAAAATTAGGTAACTGAACACATAAAAAAGGAAAATTCCCTTGCCCCCATTGCTTCCTCCAATTTTTAATAAGAGATGATAACAGATGTTCATACTCATTGGGATGGCCGGTATTGGACTCTCCTTGATACCATACCGCACCTTTAATTTTGTAGTTCAATAATGGAGCAATCATTGCATTGTATAAGCCTCCTGATTTCCATCTGATAAAAGTTGGTCCTTGTAAAGGCTCCATTGCCACTCCCAGTTTGTACTTCCATTCTCCTTTAAGATCTATTTGAAAACCATCGAATACTATTTGATATGGCTTACCGGCTACAAAACCACCTCTTCCACCATTACTGATCACGCGAATAGAAATCGTATTTTTTCCTTCAACCAATACTCCTGCAGGAATAGTATATCGACGTGGTGGGTATTGGTAGCTGGTGGATCCAATAAATTTGCCATTTACAAAGACAGAATCTGCATCAACAATTCGCCCCATATTTAGTAAGCCCTCTTTGTTACAATATTCAGCAGGAATTTCAATTTCTTTTCGAAACCAAACTACACCATTCACATTCCCCAACTTCTCATCTGCCCAATAGCCGGGAATGGTCATATTGCTCCAATCTGATGTATTACTATCTTTAGCCCGCCAGTTTCCTTGCTGACCTTCGTCGTTTACTGTTGATTTTTGATACCAATTGTTACTTCTACTATTATCACTTTGCTCAATTGAATCAATTACAGCTTTATTTTTAAACTTCTGCAATTCGGCACTATACAACGGAAACTCTTTAAGTGCTTCTTCACTCAACCATGCTTGTGCAGGAGAACCTCCTAAACTACTGTTAATTATCCCAACAGGAACATTATATTCTGAATTTAATTTTTGAGCGAAAAAATAAGATACTGCAGAAATATTATCAATCGTGTTCTTATTAATATCTACCCAATTTCCATCTGGCAAATCATTTTTAACAGTATTGAAATTGTATTTCTTTGGCACTTCAAAATATCTGATGTTCCTATTATCGGCTTTTGCAATCTCTTCCTTGTAAAGAGGACTCACTCTTCGCATAGGCAATTCCATGTTCGACTGACCGGAACAAATCCAAACATCACCAACTAAAATATTTTTAAGATGAATCGTATCGCTTGCGCAGATATTCATTGCATAAGGGCCACCGGCTTTCTGTATCGGAAGCATAACAAACCATTCTCCTTTATCATTGGCAATGGTTTTATACAGAGAATCTCTGTAATTAACTGATACCTTCTCATTTTTCGCACTCCATCCCCAAATTTTGACTTCTACACCGCGTTGAAGCACCAAACCATTTGAGATCAGTTTAGGCAAACGCAACTGCGCTGATACCATAAAAGGCATCAAAAACAGACTACCCAAAAGAATAAAAGAAAGAGCTCTTCGATTAAAATACATGCTGTAAATTTTTTAAACTTTATTTAAAAATTCAATTCTGTAATCTTGCTACGATACAAATCATATGGTTATTCGGCCATGCCATCGATCGTTTTAATAGAACCATCTTCATTGTATTCCAACTCTGTAACTTTCATGCTTCGAAGCCATGTTTTTCCTCCCGATGGCTTAGAATCGTGATGAAACAGGTACCATTTCCCTTTAAATTCGCAAATAGAATGGTGTGTAGTCCAGCCTACAACAGGTGTAAGAATTACTCCCTTGTAAGTAAAAGGGCCATAAGGCGAATCCCCTACAGCATAACAAAGTAGGTGCGTATTTCCCGTTGAGTAGGAAAAATAATATTTGCCATTGTACTTATGCATCCACGATGCTTCGAAAAAACGGCGATCATGATCTCCGGCTTTTAAAGGCTCTCCGTTTTCATCTAAAATAACAAGGCTTTTCGACTCTTCAGCAAATTCCAACAGATCATCGGACATTCGTACAACGCGAGCAGTTAATGCAGGCTCCTCGTTGCCGGGTTCAACACCACACTCCTGCGCTTTATTGTTTCTATATCGCTGAAGCTGTCCTCCCCAAAGCCCCCCAAAATACATATAATGCTGACCGTCCTCATCTTCAAAAACAGCAGGATCGATACTGTAACTGCCCAAAATTGGATGTTTTTCAGGAACAAAAGGCCCTTCAGGTTTATCGCTTACAGCAACACCAATACGGAAAATATCGGTTTTATCCTTTACCGGGAAGTACAAATAATATTTCCCATTTTTATAAGCGACATCGGTATCCCACATCTGGCGACCAGCCCACGAAACATCTTCTACATCCAAAACAACTCCATGATCCGTTACTTCACCATCTATATCGTCTAATGAGAATACATGATAATCGCGCATATCAAAATGATCACCATTATCATTTTCAGGTATACCTGATTCAATATCGTGAGATGGATAAATATATAGCTTGCCGTTAAATACATGTGCTGATGGATCTGCGGTATATAAACCATCAACTAAATACCTTGGGTTCTTCATTATTTTATTTTTTTCAAGCTTTTTTATCAAGCTCTATTCATAATTAGTAAATCAATAGAATAAGTGTATTAAGTTCTTATTTAAATAACACTTTGGAATAAATTCTTTAACCAATAAACCTATTACAGGTCTTCGTTAATTATTTTTTCAACAATTGGCTTGGCTTTATACTCTCTGTCGAATAAAAGAGGATAATCTGTACGTCCTTTAACAGGCCAATAATTGCGCCATGACTGAGCATCACTAACTCCCCAAAGGGTAACACGGCTAATCTTATCACTCTGTTTAAAGAACAACCTGAAAAAATCCTGATAACGCTCTGTTATCTTTATACGCATAGAATCAGGCAGTCCATTTACATATGGGTCTAACTCCTTTTGAAATTCAAAATTCAAAGCCACATCGGCACCAGCATTCATATTTGGCATAGGAAGAACAGTCAAATCCAACTCCGTAACCATCACGTCAACACCCAATTCGGAAAAAGCGACTATACTTTTCTCAAAATCCTCAACTGTAGGATCATCCATTGAGATATGTCCCTGCATGCCAATACCATCAATTCTTACTCCTTGTTCCTGCAATGATTTTACCATAGCAATAACTCCGTCTCTTTTCCCCTCTTTCGCCATCGAGTAATCATTGTAGTAAAGCTCAGCTTCCGGATCGGCTTCATGTGCAAATTCAAATGCCAGCTTAACAAAGTCTGCACCAATTATTTCATAAAATTTGCTTTTACGCCAGGTTCCATCGTCCAAAATAGCTTCATTTACAACATCCCAGCCTTTTATAATTCCTTTATAACGACCTACCACTGTGTGTATATGACTTCTCATTCTTTCAATAAGAACATCTCTTGAAACATCATTTCCCTGCTTATCTACGAAAAGCCAATTGGGAGCCTGAGAATGCCAAATCAGAGTATGTCCCGTTATAAATAGCTTATTATCGAGTCCAAACCGGACAAATTTATCCGCCATATTAAAATCAAACTCACCTTCAACAGGTTGAACAACTTCACTTTTCATCACATTTTCAGCAACAACAGCATTAAAATGTTGTTTAATGATTTTTATGGCAGAGGTGTCAGCACCAACTATTTGGGCACTGTTCAATGCTGTACCTATATAAAACCTATCGCCAACAGCCATTTTCAATGATACCGGCTTTACTTCTGTTTTTGAACAACTGCATAATACACCAAGCAGTAAAACTGCCAGAAAGCCGGAACTGTATATTTTTTTAAATCGATTCATTAATTGTTAGTTTACTAATTTGTATTTTTTGCCAGATTAAGCAACAAACATTTTTCTCTCCTAAGATTATTAAGTTCGTTGCCTGATAAACGATTTACCAACAACTCACCATTGGAACGCTAAAAATCTGTCATTAACCCTCGTCGTTTGCTCAACTCATCTTCAATCTCTACTTCCTTCTTTTTATCAATCTTGTAGAAAAACAAGCATCCTATTGCAATAAAAAATGTGATGGTTGGAAATACACTTAAAGAAAGTTTTATACCATTAATTGTTTCCGGACTTTGAACTGCCAACTGATGGCTATACCCATAAGTTGCTAAAATTCCCGCCACTAAAGCTCCGCCTACACTCAATCCTGCCTTTAAACCAAATATCATTGCCGAAAAAATAATTGCTGTTGCCCTACGGTTATTTTTCCATTCGGAATAATCAGCAACATCGGCAATCATTGCCCACAACAGCGGTGTGGTAATGCCATAAAAGAAACCATGCAGTAACTGACTTATGAATACCAAAGCTATTGATTCCGGTGAATAAAAATAAAATAACAACAAACAAAGCGTAGCTATAAAAAGACTCACTCCAAATACATCCCTTTTTCCATATTTATCCGCCAAGGGTTTTGAAAACATAATCCCAATAATCATAAAAATGATTCCACCTGCATTAAAAAGGCTAAACCCAGATGTTGCTACATCTTCCGGCCACAAGAAACCCACAAAGCCCATATTTGACAGAAGATTATTTAAACCATTAATAAAAGCATTAAAGCCAATATCATTTAAAAAAACCGCTAAATGTTGTTCACTTAAATAATTTTCGAAATAAAATACATACATACCCCCCTTCAGCGACAGCGTAATAAATACGAATACAGTAACAACAAGCATTACAATCCACGGCCTGTTTTTCATCAAATCTTTAACATCTTGTTTTACCGATGTTGTTTCTGTTTGAGTTGAAACAACGCGTTCCTTTGTTGTTAAAAATGTGATGATAAAAAATACAATCCCAACGAGAGCAAAAACTCCCATTACATTTTCAAAACCTTTTGCTTTATCACCGTCACCAAATATCAATACCATAGGCAATAGTAAAGCTTGCACTATGAATTGAGCAATCATTACTGCCGTAAAACGATAGGATGAAATACTGTTGCGTTCTGCCATATTTCCTGTTAAAACACCACTCAGAGCCGAGTAAGGCAAATTATTGGCACTATAAAGAAATACTAATAAGATATAAGTAATAAATGCGTATGCAATTTTACCTCCAGGACCAAACTCTGGTGTACTAAAAGCCAACAAGGCCATAAGTCCAAAAGGAATTGATGTCCAGAGTATCCATGGGCGAAATTTTCCCCACCTTGTTTTGGTACGATCAGCAATAACCCCCATTATCGGGTTAAAGCATGCTCCAATCATACCTCCCGAAAAAATAATTACGGAGGCTGTTCCTGCCGGAATCTTATACACATCGGTATAAAAGAAGGCTAAAAACGTCATCAACGTTTGAAAAATGAGGTTAGCAGCAAGATCTCCTAAACTGTAGCCAATCTTTTCAACTACCGATACTTTATCTGATTTTATTGTCATTTTGTAATATTTAATACTGACTTTATTATTCGCTGTTATTTATTAAAAAGTGGTTCTTAATAAACTTTAATACAAGTGTAAACCACCCAAACTGTTAACCAAAAATACTTGTATTGAAATAAACTCACGTGATGCTGTGTTACACAAATTTGTTAGTTTGTTACATCTTTTTCATTCCCGTTACATTTAATTTCATTTTGGTTACATCTTTGTTTCAACCATATGTTTAAAAAAAAATTAAATCAATAGTAATAATTTCTCCCACCTCAAATACACCTTATTATAAAAGAACTTCCTGGAAGATTAGATCAGGAAATTCCTCCTCAAACCGGAATAAAATTTAAAGAGAGAGAGCTCAAAAATGATGATTGATTTAATTAAATCGAAAAAATTTCACACTAATTGTCACCAATAAAAAAGCACCTTACCATATTCGTGAACTATCTTCCCTAAAAGTAATTTTGGTGTATTGAGCAGTAAGAAAAATCCACATCTTATCTTAATACGCTGCACTGGATTCTTGTCTAAACAAACAGAAAACAGCAACGAACAGATATCTCCATCTTGATCTAAGAAACCTCCAATATTCAAACCTATCCCATCAAACATAGAAAATGGGACAATATAAATTCCCCCATTATTCTTTATTTTCCTCAAATCATTTTACTGATTTAGATATTCACCTGTTCTATTTTATATCGTTTTTTTCCACAATATCAGGATCTCGTTTTCACCTGCAAAATCTGTTCTACAAAACTTTATATCCGATACTATTCTGCAAAAGGATATGCACCAACAGATGGCAATTTAGAATTTACGGGACTTTGCAATAACTCATACACTTCTTCAGGTAATGATGTTGCTGCACCTTTCCCTTTAAAATCCGATAACAACTCATAATTACCTAACACAAGACTTTTAAATAATGGCCCGTTATAACGAGCTAAACCAATACTGTTTTTTGCATATTCAGGATGCTGCTTGTGAAAAGCTTCAGGATTACTATAATTTACCTGACATTGGGCATTTTTAGTATCGCTCAGCCAAATATCAAGCTTAGCATCTTTTTTACTCACATAAGCATTGTGATCTAAATATTTAAGGGCTGGTTCTTTTAGTTCTCCGCATAAAACATCGGGTTGCCAGATCAGCAAGAGTGGACCGTTGTATTTTTCATCTTTCACCATCAGATTATTCACAAACTCATGTCCGGTGCGTTCATCAACATCAGGTCCCGTGCTCGGATGCCAACCGAAATGATCTCCCTGAGCACTTCGCTCATCTCTTCCAAAACAAGCCAGACTATTAACAAATGTATTCTGATACACTTTTACATTATTGCTATTCAGAATCAGAATGCCATGATCGCAATTAGTAAATACATTACCTGCACAAACAGCGCCCTTGGATATTTCGAAAAAGAATGCATTGCGCGAAGGCCAAACACTATGTGGCTGAAAGTTATTGTTAGGAAATCCAACCCCCTCAACCCAATTATTGATGAATCTACCATCGACATTACCAACATCATACCACACACCATTTGAATTAGGCAGATCAATCACAAGGTTATCATTAAACACAACCCGATAACTTTGATTAAATATTTTTACCGCTGCAGGAAAATAACCAACCAGATTCTCAATATTATTACGTGTAAAAATATTTTTTTCGATTAAAGCATCATCGGAACTAACCAAATATAAACCTTCAGTACTTGTATCGCTTATTTTACAATGCTTAAAGTTTATTTTATCGCCTATCAGATTCACACCAATTCGACCACAATAGCTCATGGTGCAATTTTCTATAGTTGTACCAACAACATCATTACCATGTTCAGAATCAACCGACAAACCTTCCGGATAAAACCCCTCAACCTCAATAATCCGAAAAGGATATTGAGTAATTGTAATTCCTTTAATTACCGGTCCGATTCCATCGGATGCTTTACCATGAACATTCTTTGTTGTTCGAATCAATCCGGTTGCAAAAGCCGTAATTTCCACTTCTTTATTTGTAGGATCGGTACCAATATAAACTTGTTGGGTTTCGTAATTAATAAAATATGTGTCTTCATTAACTTCTCCTTCCCAACCTACTGACTGCAGAAAACTTCCATCAACAAAAACCAAATCATCATTGAACCGATGTAAGGGAGTTATTTTTCCGTACACATCCTTTAACCACCAATCCTGTGGTTTGGATGGAAATAAATGTGACCATGAAGTACGCCATAATCCATTTTTTAAGTTTTCCCATTCAGTTGCAACTAATGTCCCTTTTATTACAACTTGTTCATCTTTATATGGCTGCATTGTTATTCCCTGATTCAAGGTCAAATTGCCAGTGCGGTAAATTCCGCCTCGCAAAACAATGGCATCACCCGTTTTCACCCTTTCAACAGCCGATTCAATATTGGTTGGCTCCGATAGTTTAAGTCCTTTTGCATCCTTACTCCCATCCGGAGATACATAATAGATGGTACCATCAACATTTGGTAAATCATAGCTTTTATGTATTGGACCATACGATCCTCCCGAAGGCTGCGCCAATACTCTTTCTTGTTTTAAGAAAAAAAATAAAGATATAAATGATAAAAGAAGAATAAATTTATTTCCTGTAGTTTCCATAATCACTTTTATTTCTGAATTTTACTTGTACATTTTACACTCCGGAGGTCCCAAATAAGATGGTTTGAGTCCACCATTATCAATCATCAATTTTTGAAGCACAATTCCCGGATCAATCAACCAATATTTTACAGTATGGGTTTCTGTATTATTCAGTTTGTGCTTTGACTTTCTTACTAATTTATTATCGGATACCGCTGTACACCACCATTCTGCATAATTCCAATCCTTACCTATACAACCTTCATGCAGGTTAATAATTTGAGGTTCTTCATCATCTACAGATACCGCATATTTTAATCCGTCTTTATTTTTAAAATCCTGCGTTGGTGCCAAACACATAAAAAGAGTAATGGAATCGTTTTGAGCTTTGTTAAGCAATGTGAATGTATATTCCAAATGTGAATTGTCCTTACTGAACTCCTTATAACCTTTATTTACCGGCAATGATGTTACACTTCCTTTTGTGTTCCCCAAACCATTTATCACTTCCCAATCAAATCCTTGACTGGAACTGCTTGAATTAAAGTCTACAGCTTCAATGCTTACCACTCCATTGTTCTCAACAAATCCTTGTAACTTCTTTGTATTCAGATCAATCTTATCTGCAATAACGCCTAGTTCAATCACCTGACCATTACCTGATACAGAAATTGTTCCTGCTGAATTACCGACAGGAAGTTGATCCCAGTTAACAGAAACAAAATGTCGTTCTTCCTCTTTCAGATTTTTTTTGCCTGCGCTGATTTTCAACCATTCAGGAGCTACAATTTTATAATCTATTGCTCTTTTTCCGGTGTTGAAAAACTCTAAATAAGTTTCTTGCTGATTGATATTATCAAAATTTGAAAGATTAGCAGTAGAATCATGCTTTGTCCAAATTTTATCTTTCCCTTCAATCTTTATACAAAGCTGTCCTTCTTCCGGTACTTTCAAATAGGTTACCTGAGGCATCGTATTACTGTCCGGCTGATTCCAATATGTATAACCAATGTGCTGCTGTGCCATCATATGATTCCACTTACCATCAGTTAATTCAGTATGAAACTCAAGAGTAAGCAGTGAATCACGTTTAAAAAGTTCAACTACTTTATCAGCCATTAAGTTGGTTGCAGCTCTTTTTTCTTTGGCATATTGCTTATTTTTAGCCAGGTACCAATACATTTCATTCAGGTTGGCACAAATGCTTACTGGAAAATAAACCAATTGATAAAAGGCATCTTTTTGATCCTCATCTATGATATCATAAAGACTTTTTGCTCTTTGCGCTAAACGATTGTAATCCTCAACTACTTTTTCAAATTCCCGGTAATGAATCAGACTATAGGTATGATCGTCCAATAATTCAGGTGTGCGACGCCTGTTATATTTTGTATATAAATCCAGCAGTTCAGCGATTTCTTCTGCATATTTTTCAGAGAATTGTTCTGATGCCCAATTCGTTGTATATTCTGATAATTCATTTACAGTAACCGACTCAGGATTCCATGCATAGTCGAAGAAAAATGAAACAGGTAACTCCATTGGTTTCAAGTCACCAACATTCACAATCCAAATACGATCAACCCCGTGTTCATATGTTAATCTTAATTGCTCCCAAACCCGTGGTAAGGAATTCGTATTTAGCCACTTGTAATTACGAGGACCTCCCACATAATCAAAATGATAATACATACCGTAACCTCCCGAACGTTCAGCAGCTTCTGGTTCCGGCAATACCCTAACATTTCCCCAGTTGTCATCACAAAACAATAGTGTAACATCATCAGGTACTTTCATTCCCTTGTCATAATATTCCTGAACTTCTTTGTATAAAGCCCAAACCTGCGGTGTTTCATTAGCTGGCTTCTGAGTTACCTCCTCTATAATTTTTCGTTGATTAGCAACAATATCTTCCAGTAGTTCGATGTTGGTTCCTTCTTCCATGGCTTCATCACCATCTCCTCTCATAGCCAGAGTAACAACACTTTCCTTATTCCCCATTCGTTCAATTCCCTCTTTCCAGAAAGCATCCAACTGATTTTTATTTTTTTTATAATTCCATTCTTTTCCTCCGTATGGTTTCCATTCTGCATGTGCTCTCATCAATGGTTCATGATGCGATGTGCTCATTACAATTCCAAATTCATCTGCCAACTGAGCATTTAACGGATCGTCGCTATTAAAACTCGCCCACCACATAGCAGGCCACAAAAAGTTCCCCTTTAAACGTAAAATCAATTCAAACACATGCTCATACATTTGATGATTGAATCCGCCGTAATTCTCAACCGCCCATCGTCCTAAAGCTGGTTCCTCATCGTTTATAAAAATACCACGATATTTAACTTTCGGTTCACCTAAATTATATCTCCCAGACTTAATAAATACCTCTGCATGCTTTTTTACAGGTACATCAGCCCACCAATACCATGGGGACACACCCATTTTACGGCTAATATCGAACATGCCATAAATTGTGCCTCTTTTATCACTCCCGGCAATCACCAAGGCTCTATCCACATTTGGTAAAGGATTATCAAGTACTTCAATCAAACTATTATCCCACTTCCCCTTTACATCATTCACTTTCAACTTTCCTGATGCAATTAGATCCTCTATTATCTGACTTTTTCCAATTGTACCAATAATGATAATGGTACCTTGCGGCTTTTCGCCAATGTGTAAAGAATTGGTTACTCCTGTTACTTTTTCAATGTCTTTTTGAAATAGTTCTGCTACTTTAATTACACCTGAATAATCTTTGTCATCAATATATATGGGAGTGCCTTTTTGAGATTTTACTATGGGGAAATTGTTCTCATTTACTGAAAAAGACACAAGTTTGTTCTCACTTAATTCCTTACCCGTATCATTTTTACAAGAGATTATACCGAACAAGACGATCAATTCTAATACAAAAAATCTTATCATATTGGATTTTATTTATTTTACAAAAAAATGAGCACATAACCTTACTGTACAAAAGATTAACATCTCATCAACAAGCCTATAAAGCTTTCAATAACTGACCAAATTTTCATGAAAGAGCCAGCATCTGTAATTTCAAAATAATTCCACCTGTAAATCAGTCCTGTTGATTTGGAAAAGGTTGAATATCCAGAAATACGCAATCAATTGTTTTAATTGAAAATTATTGGGATTCTTCCGTGCAATCACATTGCAATTCCGCAAATCTCTTTTAATTTTAAAACTGTCCGCAAGTTGAACCCACGGACAGTTTATTCTTACTATTTCTTACTAAATAAACATATCAAACCTATTTTCTTTTCAAAAGGAATTGATGCTACCAACTCCAATTTACGAAAATGAAGTTTATCAATTATTAATATCCATTTTTACTCATAATATCCAGGATTCTGATAAGCTTCTTTTTCAGCCTCGCTCATTTCCATACCATCAAGCTGGCCCTGTGGAATAGGTCGAAGATAAAAATCAGGTGTTATATTCCGTGTTATGGTTTTAGGCGTGTGATCTGTAACTCCGGATCCGCAAATTTCATAACTACCAGCGATTTCCGCCCATTTCTGTGTACGTACTAAATCGAACCAGCGATATCCTTCACCAAAATATTCACGTGAGCGTTCAGACAAAATATAGTTAATATCTATAACTGTTGGAGTGGCTGCAATCATAGCAGCACTATTATCAACTTCTTTGACTACATTTCCGTTATTATCAAAACTCCACATTCCTGCTCGAGCACGGATAACATTAATCAATTCTCTGGCACTTTTACTTCCTGTTGCACCCTTTACAGCTGCTTCGGCTGCGATAAAATACAACTCCGAGAATTTATATATATTGAATGGACGAGTCGATGCAGCATTAGGTTGCCCTAAGGACGTCCCGCCGTCAGTACGATAAACACCCAGCTTCCAAAATCCCGGATACTTATATCTACTTATACCACTTGGATTCATAACAAAATCTGACCTTCCAGGTAATGTGCCGGCTCCAACATTACCACCTGTAGCTGCGTCAGTTCCCCAAACCAGAGCTGGATCGTCCTCATTCAATATTGTTAATACTGCATCACCAGGTACAATCGACATACCATTTGCATTAATTAAAGATGTTGCAGCGACTCCACCTTTTGGCCAGTTACCACGCCATACAGTAGTAAATGTTGCATCATAACGCGAATCATTCGTTTTGTCGGCAAAGGTATTTTTAACAGCACCGATAGTGGGAGCCATACGTGTCCATGGTCGACCCAAGTGTTGTTCTGCTTCTCGCTGAACAGAACTTACACCATCACTTCGAAGCACTGTATAATTCCAGGTCAACATCCAAACAGCAAAATTATCTGCATCACCGCCACCACCATACGTAAGACTGGATCCATTATAAAATTCGCTGTCCTCGGTATGATCAGCATATAACACACATTCTTTATTACGGTCATTTTTACCCACATTTAGATCATAAAATGTTGGCATTAAGCCAAAAGGTCCTGGATCAGCAATCCCGTCTGTTGCCACATTATAAGCTTGTTGAAAATACCATGCAGCATCATGCCCACTTGGGTCAATTCTGTCACTTGCAGGATAAGTCGGAATATTGTTTGGGTTTTGCAACCACCATCCATAAGTCAAATAGGCTTTAGACAAACATATGCGAGCAGCGGTTTTAGTCGCAGCTCCAGTTACTCGACCTGCTGCCGGCAAATCTTCTATGGCAGTTAACAAGTCAGGGAAAATAGCTTTGGTATAAACTTCAGGAACTGTGTTTCGCACAGAAATTCTTGAGGCACTAGTGTTAAACTTTAGCTCTCCAGCACCTAAATCCAAAGGAACTCCACCAAAAGTTTGTACCAGTAAAAAATAATCAAATGCACGGAAGAACCTAGCCTCAGCAATAATTTCATCTGAAATACCAATAATTTCAGCATTCTCTATAATACCACTTGCAGTGTTTATATTAGAAAACGCATTTCCCCATAAAACATTAGTATTGGCACCTGTTGCAGTAATCGACCCTACACCTGACATATCCATATCCTTAAAGTTTCCATCCGCACTTTGCGCATATGTAACTTCATCGGTTCCTGTCAGACAAGAATTAAAATAGTATGCATTACCATAAATGTACCGCAGGTGTGCATACTGAGAGGTTATTCCTCCCAAAACACCTTTCTCGGTTTTGAAGTATTCAGGCGTATACTTACTACGTGGCTGTTCCTCTAATACATCGGTACACGCTATAAAGAACATGGTCATCAACATTGTTCCTATAAGAGGTTTTATATAATTAAATTTCATAATTTATAAATTTTTAAAATGTTAATTCGATACCAATCACATATTTACGAACTGAAGGTGTATTATATCCCTGAGTAAGTATACGTTTCATATTATCAGAATAGGCAACTGCTGCATTTTCGTTTCCGTAAGAGTTAGTTTCCGGATCTAAACCGGTTTCTCTAGTATAAGGCGAGAACAACACAAATGGATTCTGTACAGTAGCATAAAGTCTTAATTTATCAAAACCAGCAGCCTCAATAATTTTTTGGCTGAAATTGTAACCAAGAGATAGAGAACGTATTTTTACATAAGATGCATCAAAATAACCTAATGTACTGCCGTATTTAGGATTATCACCTGACTGACTGCCTCCTGGAAGAGGATATTTAGCGCTAGTATTATCAGGCGTCCAATAATCAACATCTACATTACCCCTACGTCCGGTTAACATATTAAGATAACCTCCTGAAGAGTATAATGTACTGATGAGAGTCCCGCCATGTTGAAAAGCTCCAACCAAACTAAAATCAAACCCTTTATACGCAACGCGAGTATTAAAACCACCCTGAAAATCAGGTTCCAAATCCATTACCTGTAAATCTTCTGGTCCAATTTTTCTTGTAGGTATACCATCTTCATCGTAATCACCATAATACTGAACCTTTATCATACCTACATTTCCTCCAGGTTCATATGATTGAAGATTTGCATCACCTTCCTGCCAAATTCCTATTCTTTTATAATCATAAACAACATTTATTGGATGTCCAACAAACCACCAGTTTCCTTCATCTCTAGTCTGTCCCGAAGCAAGAGAGGTTAATTTATTCTTATTGGAATAAAAATTAACACCAACATCCCATGTCCAACCGTTTACATCATCCAGAATCACACCGTTAAGAGAAAGTTCCAATCCTTTATTTTCTGTTGTTCCAATATTTTGAGTTACACTTGAAACCCCTGATGTAGGAGGTAAGCCAACACCTAACAGAACATCTTCCGTTTTCGTAATATAGTACTCGATAGCACCACTCAATCGGTGATTCAAAAGCGAAAAATCCAAGCCATAATTCCAGGTTTTAGAAAATTCCCATCCTAAATCATTGTTAGGCAATTCTGTCACATAAGTTCCAGTAGAATAGGTAGTCCCATTATTATAGGGTCTTGTACTTAAAACACCTAATGTAGCATATGGTTTTACAGATTGATTTGAAGTTTGTCCAAAACCCACTCGAAGTTTTAATGTATTTACAGCGGTTATATCAGACATAAAGGATTCGTTTGCGATATTCCAACCTACTGACAAAGCAGGGTATGTATGCCACTTATGTCCTTCTGCCAACCTTGAAGAAGCATCGGAACGTATTGTAGCGCTAATCATATATCGATTATCATAGGAGTACATTGCACGTCCCATATAAGACATCAATCCACTTTTTTCATAATTCTGATACTCCGGATTAACAGTAATTTCTCCTGCCGCACGGCCCAGATTATAAAATTGAAAAGCATCTGCTGGAATATCCTTAGCAGAAACATTAGAGCTATTATACAACGTTTCCTCCACAGAATACAAACCTACAACATTAATGGAATGCTTACCGAACCTACGGTCGTAGGTTAAAAGATTTTGAATTACCCAATTAGTATTTCGCGAATTACTGATGCCGGCTGTAGAAACAGTAGTTGCATTAGAACTGCCTATACCCTCTCCGGTATAATTTCCATCGTTGGTCGTGCGTAAATTACCGGCAAGACTAATTCTATACTTTAAACCCTCTATACCAGGTATTTTTACTTCACCAAACAAGGTGTTATAAGAAGCAAATGCCTTCTTCTCATCAATGTATCTATCGCCTAAAGCATTGACAATATCTTTTGTCTGATTCCAGTTTTCATCTAATGGCATCTTTATGGTTCTTTTCCAATTACCATCAGCATCATAAGGATCCGCGATGGGAGACATACTTAAAACACCATACATACCCATTCCATTTTGACTATTGGTATAATTATTATTTGTGCTAAAACCTATACGAAAATAATTACCTATTTCCTGATCAATAGAGCCATGCAAAGTTAATCGGCTAAAATCCGTTCCTGGAGTTACAGCTTCTTCTTTGTAGAATCCAGTACTAAAGCTATAGCTTCCTTTTTCAGTACCACCTGTAACTGCAATATTATGATTGGTTACATTAGCGGTTCGATACCACAAATCCTGCCAATTTGTATTTACATCATCAGCTTCATCCACTCCATTTGTATACTTATTGGCTAATTTACGTAATTCAACAAATTTGGATCCCTCCATCATTGGGTAGTCAGAAAAAACAGTATTTATACCTTGATAACCATTATAGGTGACCTGAGCGCTTTTTCCTTTTTTCCCAGTTTTGGTGGTTACCATTATAACACCATTTGCACCTCGCGAACCATAAATAGCTGTTGCAGAAGCATCCTTAAGAATATCAATAGTCTTGATATCAGTAGGGTTGATATCGCTTATAGATCCCGAAAATGGCATTCCATCAAGTACCACCAAGGGGTCGTTATTGGCTGTTAGCGATCGTGACCCTCGAATACGAATTTGCATTAGTGCACCGGGTTTACTTGAGGTTTGTTGCATATTCACACCCGCTATACGTCCCTGTAAAGCTTGCGAAATATTTGCAGATGGCACCTCCCGCATCACTTCACCCTTAATATTAGCAACGGAACCCGTTACCGCTTCTTTACGTTGGGTACCATAACCAACAACTACTACTTCATTAAGGCCCACAACGTCCTCTTTTAAAGTAACATTAATTGTCGTTTGATTATTAATACTCACAATTTCAGCTAAAAACCCAATGAACTGAAATTTTAACTGCGAATCTCCAGGCGCTTCCAAAGAATATTTCCCATCTATATCTGTGATGGTTCCCTGAGTAGTTCCAACTATGGAAATACTAACTCCTGGTAAAGGGATTCCCTTTACATCTTTAACTGTTCCCTGAAGCGAAAAGCTTTGCGCTATTGCTCCAAAATGTGCTGTTAGAAAGAGAAACAGCATAATAGCAATCACTCTTCTCTGTTGATAACATTTTTTCATAAATTTAGAAATTGATTAATAAAACAATTTAGTAGTTAGTAATCATTAATTATGGTGAGTCTTTAAAAATTTAAGTTTCTTAAGATCTTCCAATTTATATTTAGGCTGATCCAGTTGAGAAGGAATTGGTCTGTGGGAAAAAGTTTGAAAATAAAGTAAACACGCATCCCTCCACCATATAGCTTCCTTTAATTGTATTGCTAATTTATTTTGCACATCATTAAATCTATTTTTATCTACTTTTGATTGAAGAGAATTCCAAGTGCATTGAAAATATTTTACCTGTTCAACTCCCATGCTGTATCTGTAACACAATTCTGTCCATAAATCCCTGCCATTAATCAATTCATAATTCCATGGCAAATGATGAAACCACAGCAAAAGTTCTTCCGGGCAAAGTGCAGGGTCGTTATAAACTGAAAGCAAAGGTTCTGCATACTGACTGACAGCATTACTTCCGCTTGATGATCGGTTAAATCCAATACCAATACTATCTGCCTTATGGTAATAAGTTGGTAACCAGTCTGGTCTTGCTCCGGAAATCTCACACCATGGTTCCGGACCATAATGATGGCTCCACCCCATTAAATGATGCAATCCCAGTGGTGTCATATAATTTACAACGGCTTCTCTGGATTCCATCATTACACCTGACATTTGATTCAGAAAATCCTGATCGTGTGAAAAGGTTTGCATTAACCACTCCCTTGCAATTTCGCGGGCAGATAATTGATGATTCCAGGCCAAACGACCAAATGCATACCAATTGGCCTGTGCAAAATGATGTCCACACCAGTTGCTGTCTAAACCTATATTAGCAACCCCGGCAATAGCTGTTATCGAGTCATTGTAAACAGATCCATCGGTAATCCTGGATACTGTAGAGTTTTTTCCATTTGTGTAGGTATCTGAGTTTAAAAACTCCTTAAACAGTGTTCCCAAATAAACCAAGTGGTCAGAAAAACCCAGATATTCTTGTGTTATCTGCAATTCAGGCATCAGAGTAGTGTGCTGCATTGCACCAAACAAAGGACTGAATGGTTCCCGGGGTTGAAAGTCAACAGGACCATTTTTTACTTGAAGTATTACATTTTTGCGAAATTTTCCATCGAGAGGTTTAAATTCATTGTAAGCCTGCTTAGCGCGATCGTTTCCGTTAGGATCGTAAACAAAAGCACGCCACATAATAATTCCACCGTAAGATTCTAAAACATCTGCGAGCATGTTCGCTCCATCAGCATGAGTACGGCCAAAATCCTGAGGCCCAGGCAATCCTTCCGAATTTGCCTTCACCACAAAACCTCCAAAATCAGGAATCAGAGAATAGATTTGTTTTGCTTTATCCTGCCACCAGATTCTTACATCCTCATTAAGAGGATCAGCTGTTTTAAGCTCCCCCAGTACAGAAGGAGAAGAAAAATTTATCGATAAATAAACCTTAATCCCATAAGGACGAAAAATATCAGCCAACGTCTTTACTTTTTTAAGATATTCAATGCTTAAAACAACCGGATTTGCATTCACATTATTCAAGACGGTTCCATTAATGCCAATGGAAGCATTTGCCCGTGCATATTCTATATATCTGGGGCTTATTTTTTGAGGTAAATCCTTCCATTTCCAAATTGAATGACCAGCGTATCCTCTTTCAACCGTGCCGTCTAAATTATCCCAATGATTCAGAATTCTTCGTTGGTATGATGGTATTTCTACAATGTCAAAACCAGTTTTATGTGTATTATTAGTTTGCAGGCACCTTAAATAATGATAAGTACCATATAATGCTCCTAAATCAGTATTTGCAATAATAATGGTCACATTATTGCCTACTGTTCTTATGATATAACCGTCATTTCCTAATAGACTCAGCTCTTCGTTCTTAAAGTAAGTCGATAAATCTTTTTGGCTGGATGTGCCAACACATAAACCATTTGAATCCAATTGGCTTTCATCCTTCACTTCCTGATTATACAATTTATTAAGACCACTTTTGAGTTCTTTGTGAATGATAGAAAAAGTTGGAGTTGATTGTGGCATATAAATAAAAGATGGACAAGCAAACTGCCCACTTTCAATCGTTTCCATATGTGTAAACCACAATCCTGAACCATCAAGTCTATCTTGACCTGAAGCCCATTGCATTAAAGTAATAAAATACAAAAATATGATCAAGAAATATTTAGTACGCATATTTATTGGTTTTTGATTTATAAAATATGTTTTTAGCAATTGCGAAAAACATATTAGGGTTAACAAATCAGATTCTTCATTTTTATCAAATTCACTTTTTTACCTCAACCATAGAATTTGGCATTCAGTATTCAAGTGTTAATTTTCTTAGACTAAAGATACGCATAGTCTCTTCTTGAACTAAAACACTCTTGTTACCAACTATTTTCTATTAGTTACTGCGAATTACATATTTGTTACATTATCTTTCCTATTGGTTACATTGTGCTGTTAACTTGAAATTAAGGCCTATAATTTTCACACTCTTTAGTATTTTTTAATATTTTTAGACACCGATAATGAAAACTGACAAAACTATGCGCCCGAAACAATATTTCACTATTCTTCTTCTCTTATTCTCAATATCCGCTTTTTCTCAAAAAAAAAAATTATTCGACTATAACGAAGGGTTATCCAATAGTCTTATTAATCAGGTTTACCAAGATCATTTAAATTTTTTATGGGTCGCTACCGAAGATGGATTAAATCGATTTGATGGAATCAAATTTAAGTCCTACGCAAATAATATAAATCTTAGCAATACATTAAAAAACAACTTTGTAACTGCATTAACTGAAGATAAAAAGGGAAATTTATGGGTTGCTCAAATAAATGGATTGCAAATATACAATCATGAAACAGAATCTTTCCATGAAATAGAATTAGCTCTGTCTCATCAAAAAGATCATCTGTTTATATCCTGTATGATAACATTATCAAATGGTGACATTTGGCTGGCAACAACAGGGCATGGATTGATTCGAATCGATAAAAACACCCTAAAACCAGATTATTGTGAAAAGCTAAATGAGCAATTTGGCAAACATAGTCTGATAGATATTTTTGAAGACAAAAAAGGAACATTATGGATCGCTTCCAATCAAAGTCTAAATTCTTTTGATCCGGACACGAAGGAAATTAAGAATTTCCCCTTATCCAAAAACAATCAAACCTCCTTCTCAAACAAAGAAATTTCATGTATCTGTGAAGGAGATCAGGACATTATATATATAGGTTTTTTAAACGGTGGATTAGCTCAATTAGATAAACAAACCGGAATTGTAAGACCAATCAACTGTACAAACCAAAATGAAGATAATCTGCCGGTAAAAGATATTCTTTTTGATTCAAAAAATCGGTTATGGGTAGGTACAGATGGTTTTGGATTAAAGCTCTTAAACAAAGAATCAAATCTATTGGAAAACTATACCACCGTGAATGCCTCTTTCGATTTTTTAAAGAGTAAAATTCATTCTATTATCGAAGATAAAACGGGTAATATTTGGTTGGGTATTTTTCAAAAAGGCATTTATTTACTGCCCGAATCGCAGGAAACATTTAAGACCTATGGATACAAAGCCTTTGATCAAAATAGTATCGGGTCAAGCTGTATAACGGCAATTGATGGAAATGACAAAGAACTTTGGATTGCGACAGATGGAGATGGCCTGTATTATTTGAACCGATCAACTAAAAAAGTTAAACACATCCCTTTAAAAAATGAAAGTGGAATTTTTGTTGGAGAGAATATTCTTACTCTGTATAATGATACAAACGACTATCTATGGTTAGGCAGATATATTAATGGTCTTATCAGATATAATAAGAAAAACGGAAGCTTTAAGACCTTTACCACTAAAAAGAACAACACCTCCGGCAAAACTTATAATAAAATTACGTCAATCACGAAAAACAATGACAACCAACTCATTATAGGAACCTTAGACGATGGCATCTGTAGGTTTGACACTCAAAAGGAATTGTACTACGACGGACTCGATATTCCCAATTCGTTGAATGAAAAAATTCCTAAATGGATTCTCTGCGTTTACATTGACAAAGCTCAAAATTTATGGATTGGTACCTACGTAGGACTCTTTCATGTTAACCTAAAAACGAAATCTTTAACTCAGTTTTCGAAAGAAAACGGGCTTTTAAAAAACAATACTGTTGACTGCATTCTTTCGGATAGTGAAAATAACATATGGGTTGGTACCTACGAAGGATTGGCGAAAATAAACGGCGATAGTTTAAAATCCAGCTTTTATGATATCAACGATGGCTTATGCAACAACGTGATCTGTTCAATAGTTGAAGATGAATACAACCAACTATGGATTGGAACACATAACGGATTGTCCAGGTTCAATCCGGAAGATGAATCTTTCACCAATTATTATTCTTATGATGGTCTTCAGGCAAATGAATTCTCAAGAAATGCAGCTTTTAAGTCGAATAAACAAGAACTTTTTTTTGGTGGTATTAATGGAATTACGCAAATCAGCAAAGATTATGCTACTATCGTCAGGGAAGTGAGAGATGTTATTCTTACTGAATTTTTAAGTTTCGATAAACCGGTAAACATTGGTGATAAATCCGGGAAACATGTAATATTAGATAAATCAATAGTGCTTGAAGATACGATTCGGCTTCGCGAACAGGATAATGTATTTTCAATTGGATTTACGTCAACCGATTTTGCAAATCAAACCGCTGTTTCTTACGAATATATAATGGAAGGCTTTGACTTAAGCTGGAACGTAACAAACTCGACCAATAAAAGGGCTACCTACACCAATTTAAATCATGGAACCTATACTTTTTCAGTGCGTGCCGTTGATAAAGAGAACCTCTCAACACCAAGAAAACTTACCATCATAATCTATCCACCCTGGTATAAAATGCTTTGGGCAAAAATTTTATGGATTCTATTAATCGGCACTTTTATTTATGGAATATTTCTGTTATACATGGAGAAGGTGAAACGCCTGCACGCCGAAAAAGTGAATGAAATGAAAATGCAGTTTTTCATCAATATATCACACGAAATTAAAACCCCTTTATCATTAATATTAGATCCTTTAGAAAAATTAATCAAACAAAATTCTGATGAGAAAAACTCAAGGCTGTTTTTTATTATGCAGCAAAATGCCAATAGAATATACCGTTTGGTTAGCCAAATGATGGATGTGAGACGAATTGACAAAGGGCAGATTCTTATAAAATTTCAACAAACAAACATCTACAGTTTTATTAAGGAAATAGCTCAATCCTACGAACTTTTGGCCAACGATAAAAATATATCCTTCAGTATAACTACCAGTGACCCGGATATTGAGGTATGGATAGATCCTCTAAATTTTGAAAAGGTTATTTTTAACCTATTATCAAACGCTTTTAAATTTACACTTTCAGGAGGTGAGATTGAATTAAGTATCGCTAAAGAAATCATTGAAAAAGGAAATCATCAGCATGAACAGGTAAAAATTACTGTAATCGATACAGGTGTTGGAATTAAGGAAAGTGAAATTGAGCGAATTTTTGATCGCTTTTACCAAGTCTATTCACCAGATACGAAACACTCAACAGGTACAGGCATTGGTCTTCATCTTTCCCGTTCTTTGGTCAGTTTACACAAAGGTAAACTTTTGGCAGAAAACCGTAATGATAGAACAGGAAGCCGATTCATTATTACCCTTCCTCTCGGAAATGAGCATCTCGCCCCAAAAGATCTTATAACAGAAAAAACAGCTCTTCCTGCAGCATCACATAAATATATTTCGCAGGTACCAAAAGATAACATCCAAACTCCTATTGAAAAAAGCGTAAAACGCAAAACCAATTATAAGGTAATGATTGTTGATGATGAAGTTGATATCAGAAACTATCTCTACAATGAATTATCTGCCTATTATAAAGTGGTGGCGTGTGAAAATGGAAAAAAAGCTCATGAAATTTTGTTGGACGAAAACCCAGATCTTATTATTAGTGATATTATGATGCCGGAAATGGATGGTATCACTTTGTGCAAAAAAATAAAAACAAATATTTTAACCAACCATATTCCTGTTATTTTACTTACCGCACTTTCTAAGGAAGAAAATGAAATAGAAGGCATTGAAACCGGTGCTGATATGTATTTAGTAAAACCTTTCAAAAGTGAATTTATCCTTAAAATGATTTCTAATATTTTAGAAAACAGGAAAAAGATATATAGCAAATTGCAGACTAAGAAAGAGCATGAAATAGAAAATATAGAAATAAAATCGCACGACGAAATATTGATGCAAAAAGTAATGTCCATTATTAAAGATAACATCTCTAATAGTGAACTAAATGTTGAAATGCTGGCCGATGGTGTTGGAATAAGCAGAGTACATATGCATCGAAAATTAAAAGAGCTAACCAATCAGTCGGCCCGTGATTTCATTAAAAACATTCGAATGAAACAGGCAGCTTATCTGCTTACAACAAGTAAAATTAACATCGGAGAAATTGGTTATGCTATTGGTTATTCCAATTTATCGCATTTTTCAAAATCTTTTAAAGCTTATTATGGTGTTTCACCAAAGGAATATACATCAAAGCAACACGAGAGTTGAAACATCTTAATTCATTTTAATAAAATAAAAAAGATGAACCGTTGAGTTCATCTTTTTACGTTATACTATGGACTCAAATTAGCTTAAAAATTTCTTTCTCAAATCTTCAACCTGATCATCGTTAATAGGAACCATTTTGCCAAGAGGTGCACCAATCACTAATGATTTAGCACTAAACTCAGCTACTTCCAATCGGTCGAATGCCTGCATCATAGAACCACCAGTTACCAAGAATGAGTTGTTTGCAACCAAAACAGCAGGAACTGTATCGCAAATCATTTCAGGAATTGTAGTATTTTCCTGAAATTGTGTTTCAATTGGTAAACAAGGTACATCTTGTAAGAAAATCCAGCTTTCTGGTATCGTTCTTACATCAAATTTAACACCTGTTGTTCCGTAAGCCATTAAATACGGCGATTGAGTAATGATGATTGTATTCACACCTGGGTTTTGCTCATAAATCATCTGGTGCAGTTTCGTTGAGCGACTTGGTGTTTTGCCTTCCTCTGGTTTTCCATCTTTAATCTGAACAAGATCTTCAGATTTCAGATCCCAACGAGCAATTCCTGTTGGAGTAATTATAAAATCGTTTCCTTCGGCACGCATCGAAATTGTTCCAAAAGAGCTGATCATTAAATTTTGACGACAAGCACGGTGAACAAATTCAACAATCTCCGATCGAAGCGCTTTTTCGATGGTGCTATTCACCACATTGGTATTGCAGTCTTTTACTTCCGGCATTTGGGCCTCATAAGCATTAATTTGATCATCGGTTAAATAAGTTGGATTACCAATTCCTTTGGCATTAATGATGGTTTGACAACAAAACTCCAAAGTTTCAAAACGAGTATAAGCGTCGAGCATATCGGTTCCACCCAAAACAGTCCCGTGATTTTCCATAATTACGGCCATGTAATCGCTGCCAATAAATTGTTTTGCAATTACGGCTCCCAAAGCTTCACTGCCAGGCAATTCATATTCGGCATAACCAATTTTTCCACATGCCTTTCTAGCCTGAGGAATAATATTGGTGTTTGGTATTTCTCTAACAATACTGAAAGAAACCAATGCCGGCGGATGTGCGTGAATAACAGCTTTTATTTCAGGACGAGCATCATATATAGCCTTGTGAAAAGGATATTCTGACGAAGGTTTGTGCTTTCCAACAATCGTTCCGTCTTTTTTCACACAAATAATATCATCTTCGGTCAATTTGCCTTTATCAATAGCCGATGGGGTTACCCACATGTCGCCATTTTCATCCATGATAGAGATATTCCCTCCTGATGTGGTGGTCATTCCATCTCTGTAAATCTTACCAATAACTTGTGTTAACTGAGTTTTTGGATGCAATAAATTTGGATTAAAATTTTTCATCATTCTATAAGTTAGTATCAAGACACAAGTATCGAGACACAAGATTTAAATAATTTTTATTAGTATGCTGCTTCGTAAATCTTAATGGTATCTTCCAAAGAAACTTCTCTTGGATTACCACCAGTACAAACATCAGCCATCGCATTTTTTGCCATCGCTTCAAAGTCCTTAGGATCAACATTCAATTCTTTTAATCCTGCAGGAATGCCAACATCCTTCGATAATTTTTTAATAGCAGCAATAGCCGCTTTTTTCTTTTCATCTACCGACATGCCTGTTGTATCTGCACCTAAAGCTTCTGCTACTTTACCCAATTTTTCGCCACACACTTCAGCATTAAATTCTTCTACATAAGGCAAAAGTATCGCGTTACAAACACCATGAGGCAAATCGTACATTCCACCCAACTGGTGAGCCATGGAGTGTACATATCCCAAACCGCAATTTGAGAATGCCTGTCCGGCAATGAACTGTCCCCAAGCCATTTTTGTTCTGGCTTCGATGTTCTGTCCATCTTTTACCGCATCTCTTAAACTACTGCCTATTAGCTCTATCGACTTTAATGCAAGCGTATCCGACCATTCAAAAGCACCAGCAGTTACGTAAGCTTCAATAGCGTGAGTTAAGGCATCCATTCCTGTAGCCGCAGTTAAAGAGGCAGGTTTATTCAACATCAACATGCTATCGTTAACTGCGATATCTACCAAACAGTTTTTATCAACCATCACCATTTTCACTTTACGCTTTTCGTCGGTGATCACATAATTGATCGTAATTTCACTTGCAGTACCAGCAGTTGTATTGATTGCGATGATTGGTAAAGATTTCTTTTTTGAAACGTGAATTCCTTCATAATCTTCAATAGAACCACCATTCGTTGCTAAAATACCAACAGCTTTACCACAATCTTGTGGAGAACCACCACCCAAGGTTATGATACAATCACATCCGTTCTCTTTTAAAAGAGCTAAACCTTCCTTTACATTTTCGGTATTCGGGTTTTGCTTTACACTGCTGTAAGTCACATAATCCAAGCCAGCTCCTTTTAGTACATCTTCCACTTTTTCGGCCACACCAATCTTCACCAAAACATCATCTGTTACAAATAAAGCTTTTGTAAAACCTCTGGCGGCCAGTTCATCTTTTAATTCCAGTAAAGCATTTGGGCCTACCAAACTTAAAGGTGGTAAGTAAATTCGTCTGCAAGTATTCATTTTTGTTTATTTTGAGATTGTTATGTTTTATTTTGACTCTAATTCAATTTTATTGGTCGTAAAACCCCCTATATTTCCAGCAATTACAAGGGCCGCTCCAAGCGCACTTGCATTATCAATTTCAGAAGTGCGAACTTTTTTATCCGTAAAGTAATTGGTAAGAAGACTTACAAAGATTTTATTTCGCGAAAAACCTCCTGATACGTAAATCGTTTTTGTTGTATCCCTTTTCGGAATAACAAGTTCTATAGAACGAACACACAACCGGGTTAATTCTATTACCAAACGTGTGTAAGCTTCCTCATAATTGGTAAAAACCGACAAATCCATTATTTCGAGTCCTTCACTGAATTTTTCAATTCCTTCCGGGAAAAACAATAAAGCTTTGCCGAATTTTAGATTGATGGAATTTACTGCATCTTCGCAATAATCGATATTTTGAAAATACTTATCACTTGCATTAAAATGATGATTTAGCCTGGCAATGTATGTTTCATGAAAATGTCCCATAAATAATCGGGATGATTTCACCTGTCGCTTTTCAGGAGTCATAAAACACAAACAATCATTCTTTAATTGTTCGCTTGTTAAGGGCTCATCGTTAAATGGATTCATGCTAATGCACCACGTTCCGGTAGAAACCAGAATAAAATCTTCTTTTGAGTTTTGAAGATAAGGAACCAATGATGCGGAGCTATCGTGAATACCAACTCCTGTTTTAATTTCTTTTCCTTTAATCAAAGCAGGATAAACCTGATCGTTATTAACAGGTTTTAGCAATTTAAAGCCTTCCTTTTTTAGCCATGGGTGATATTGCATTTTATCAAAATCCCATAGAAAGGTGTGACAGCCAATAGAGGTTGGTTCAGAAGTGATCTGTCCGGTTAAAACCAAAGAAAGATATTGTGGAAAATGAAGTATGTTCTCCACCTTTTCCCAAATATCTTGTTTCTCTTTTTTTAACCAAAGAGCTTGAATTCCGGAATTTAAAAGCAACCCCAAAGCCGGGCTGGCCGTTTGACGGCAAAACTCATCTACCCCACCATATTCTTGAAATAGTGATTCCTGAATTTCAGGATTTACTTGCTTTAGATAGTTGTAAATTGGCGTTAATAATTTTCCTTCTTTGTCTAAAAAGGCAAGAGATGCACCATAAGTTGAGAAATTAATGGCCTGAATATCAAACTTTCCTTCCTCTATAAGAGCACTCAAAGTATTCACCATCCAATTTTGAATCAACTGAATATCATCACATTCAAAGCCATCTTCGTCAACAGTAGTCAAAAAATTTTCTTCGCATTGATAAACCAAATTAAACACCTGATCGAATAGAAGTATTTTTTTATTGGTTTTACCAATATCAAAAACTGCAATTACTTTAGTTTCCATCCATTGTAATTTTGATTCAATAAAAAAGCGAACCGGATGATGAAACAAATGTGTTTCATCATCTAGCTCCTTCTACTTATCTTTTAGATAAAACTTCTTTTTCGTAAGCTTGTATTTCTGCAATATAATCCTCGCTAACAGGTACACCTTCTTGCAAACAGTAGTAATCCCAAACAGCACCAAATGGCTTTGTTTTCAACTCTTCAAGAAGTGCTAACCGTTCAAAATTCTGCCCGTTTTCTTCATATTTCACTAATGTAGAAGTAGGCTCTAACATAGCAATCATAAACGCTTTTTGTGCTGCACGTGTACCTACTACATAAGCACCAATACGGTTGATAGAAGCGTCAAAAAAGTCAAGACCTACATTTACACGACCGATAAAGTCGTTACGTACTATTTCAGAAGCGATCAACTGTACTTCTTCGTTAAGTGTTACTACATGGTCAGAATCCCAACGAACAGGACGTGTCACGTGAAGTAATACTTCGTCTACAAACTGAAGGCAAGAAGAAATCTTATCACCTACAACCTCTGTTGGATGGAAGTGACCATTATCCAAACAAATCATTTTGTTGTTCTTGATAGCATATCCCAGGTAATAATCGTGTGAACCTACAGTCATAGACTCAGCACCTATACCAAATACTTTACTCTCAACAGCATCCTTCATATATTCTTTTGGAAATTCTGCTGCGAAACCTTCATCAAGAGATTTAGTCAACTGTGAACGCATTCCATTACGATCGATTGGGGTATCTTTAGATCCATCAGGAATCCAGGTATTCAATACACAAGGGCTTTCCAGTTGTTTACCAACTTCAGCAGCAATTTCGCGTGTACGCTTAAGGTGTTCTACCCAAAATTTACGTATTTCTTCATCTTTAGAAGATAAAGTAAATCCGCTATCAGCTTTAGGATGAGAGAAGAATGAACCATTAAAGTCCATACCAACACCTTGCTTTTTACACCAATCTATCCATCCTTGGAAATGCTTTACTTCAATAGCATCACGATCAGTAGCTCCATCAGAGAAGTCACCGTATAAAGCATGTACGTTTACGCGTTGCTTACCTGGCAGCAATGACATTACCTTTTCCAGGTCAGCCATAATTTCAGTTATATTACGTGCTTTTCCAGGATAATTACCTGTAGCCTGAATACCACCGGAAAGTTGACCGTCAGGATTCTCAGTGCCTGATACATCATCAGTTTGCCAACAGTGAAGACTGATTTTAATTTCATTGATTTTATTCAATACGGCTTCAGTATCAACACCTAAAGCTGCATACTGCTCCTTGGCCAACTCATAGGCCTTTTTAATCATTTCTTTATTTGCCATAACACGTATATATTCTAAATAAAATACTTCTTCTAATTCAACAGAAACAGGTGAATTATCTGAATTAATATTCTCTAAAACTTAAAAAAAATGTCATTTACATTGCATTCCCTAAACCAACAATCACCACGGAAACAATAATAACGGCTATACCAATAGTTATCGTCCATTTGGTTTTAGGGGCTACTCCTTTCCATTCATTTCGGTAGATTCCCCACATATTAGCGGTTAGAATGATGGTGGACATATGAAGAATCCAGGAACTTGCACCATTTCCAAGTTTACTCTCGCCCATTCCGTAAAAGAAAAACTGAAGAAACCAGGTGGTTCCGGCCAATGCAGAAAACAAAATGTTATTCCGGATAGGTGTCGATTTATTTCCAAAATCTTTATAAGACTTATTTTTTAAGCTCAAAATGGTAGTCCATATTAAATTAGTTGTTAAACCACCCCAAAGAATTACCACAAATGTTACATTGTTTTGAAACAGGTGACTGGAACCTTCAAATAAATAATCGGGTAATACCGCTGCCGATTCGGCCATGGTTTTACCTGCTTCAATACCAAAATTAAAGAATGAACTTAGGATCCCCGATAAAATAGCGATCACTAAACCTTTCACCAAACTAAACTCTGCAACACTCTTTTTTTGATCCTCTTCGCTTAACTCACCTTCTTTCAACATTCCTGCATAACCACACAAGGCTATACCAACAAGACAAACGACTACTCCAACTAACACTAATTGTCCCCCTGAAGAAGCCAACATATCGGTAAAAGAAACCTTCCCCGCTGTTGGATTAATGTTGTAATATATAGAAGGAACGATTGCGCCGAAAGCTGAACAAAACCCAAGAACCACCGAATTCCCTAATGACATGCCTAAATAACGAACACCTAAACCATAAGTGAGGCCACCAATTCCCCAACAAAGGCCTAATGTAAATGTAAGAGCAAAAATCTGGGATGAACTGGCTAAAATAATATCAAAAAAACCTGGGATCGTTAAATATGCTGCTATTGGCGGTACAATTAACCATGAGAATAAACCGCCAACAATCCAAAAGCTCTCCCATGCCCAGCCCTTTACTTTGTTAAAAGGCATGTAAAAACTACCTGATGCGACTCCACCTAATGAATGATAAATAATTCCTAATAACGCGTGCATATTTTCGGATTTAGTTTGATTTAATTGGTATTTTTGTTTTTGTTATATTCTGATAATATGAAACACAAATGTATATTGACACTTACATAATTTCAATACACAAACTGGCGTTTCATTTGCACTTTTTGGACCAATAATGGAAGATTTTTTCAAATACATATCTGCAAGTGAAGAAGACAAAGATTGGGGGCTTTATTTAAATGTAGCCGGAAAATCAAAAGTACCCTCAGGAATCAGCTATCCCTCTGCAGAACATCCCAGTGGATATCACTTTTCATGGGTCAAAGGGCGCACTCTAAATGAATATCAGATTAACTACATTACAAAAGGAACAGGGACACTCGAAAACGCCCGGGGAAAATTTGCGGTTAAGCCTGGTTCATTGTTAATTATCCGAAAAGGGGAATGGCATCGCTACAGACCTACCAAAAGTGAAGGATGGATTGAACATTACATTGGTTTTGACGGCATGTTTGCCAACCACTTTTTACAGGAAAACCAAATTCTGCAAGGACAATCGGTTATCCATTGCGGTGTACGCGAAGATTTTATAGATACTTATTACAAAATTTTCGAACTGGTTCGAAACGAAGATCCCGGAAACCAGCACATTGCTGCCGGACTGGTGATCAAATTACTGGGATGTATAGTCGCTTGGGAAAAACAAAAAAACTTCTCTGGAAAACCTATTGAAAAGCTGATTCAGGAAGCTCGTTTTTACATGCGGGAACATATTGAACAAGAGGTCGATATTCAAAAACTTGCCGAAGATAATTGCATTGGCTACTCCTACTTCCGAAAGATGTTCAAAAAATACACTGGTATCTCTCCCCACCAATATCATTTGGATTTAAAAATAATGAGATCCAAAGAATTGATTCTAACAACTAATAAATCGATGAAAGAAATCAGTTACGAACTTGGTTTTCAGTCTATTCATTATTTTAGCCGGATATTTAAGAAAAAAGTAGGACAAAATCCGTCTGAATTGAGAGGAACCGTTACTAAATAGTTGAAAACAAAAAAGAGACGATCTATTTAAGACAGTCTCTTTTCCTTTACTTGTATATACTAGAAGCTAAATCCATTGAGTATAGCTGCTTAGTTTTTAATACTTACATCTTTATTATTGCTAAGTTTTAACTTATTTTCTTTTACTCCCCGCACTTTAAAATCAGTAAACTTCCAGTTTCTTGCAAAAGATATGTTCCCTGTATTATCTCCTTTAAAGCTTACATTTTTGAACTGGAAATTATCAATGGTACTTTCCTCTATTCCAGTTACCTTTATGCACGTTTGAGCATTGATGGCATGTACATTTTCAAAAAACATATTTTTGAATTTAGGCATGCCTTTTTCAGATGGTACTACCTCCAGTAATTTTTTCCAATGAATCGGCAACTCCTCGTATTGATAGCCCTCAGGCAATTTTGAGTTACTATAAGATGGATTCCAATTCAGATTCACAATAAAAGGATCTCTAACTCCATCCATTTGTATGTTGTACATGTAAATATTCTCAATGGTTCCCCCTCTTTGCGAAGTACTTTTAAAACGCAAACCGTACTTAGTACCTAAACCTTTCATGTTGTATATCAACACATTTTTAATACTCCCAGAGGTTTCACTGCCACAAGTAAACAAACCATCGCCACGGCCGGCAATACAATCACGAATTACAATATACTCACACGGACGATTTACTTTTAAACCATCGGCATCTCTACCAGCCTTTAAGCAAAAATTATCATCGTTGCAATTCACATAGCAATTCTGCACCAAAATTCTACTTGATGAGTCAATATCAACACCATCGGTACTCGGCCCCTTTCCTTCAATGTTATTATTGATGGTCATACCTTGAACGGTTACGTATTCCGAATACAAAATATGAACAGACCAAAAGCCAGCCTGATACAACACAAAATCTTTCAGCGTTACATCTTTTGAATTCTCAATAATGATCCCTCTTGGTCTTTTACAATCGTAATCAACAACCCAACGTAAACCTTTGGGATCGTATTCTTCACGCATGTTTCGGTATTTGTTCCAAAATACTTTCCCTTTACCGTGTACCACTCCTTCTCCAGTAATGGCCACATTGTGCTGATCAATAATATTGATTAATCCCGCAGGCCAATTCATTTCGATACCTGCTACTCTTGTTGGAATTTCTTTATAATCATTAATATCCTGACTTCCTTCTATTTGTACCCCTTTCGGGATGTCGAGAATTACGTTAGATTTTAAAAATATCGATCCTGTAAGGTAAATACCTGTTTGAAAGCGAACTACACCACCACCAAGTTCGGCACATTTATCTATAGATTCCTGTATCGATTTGGTACACAAGGTAACACCATCTCCAACAGCACCAAAATCGGAAGGATTGTAGATTACTCCTCTTGAAACAGGTTGCATTCTAGCTCCTACATCAGTAATCCAATTGCAGGAAGAAAGATCAGGCTCAAAATCCTGCCCAATACTTGAAATGGATATCATCAGGAATATTCCTATTAAACTAATTTGTTTCCAACTCATCTGTCTGTTTTTCTTATTAGTAATTGATTTTCTATTCTATTAGTTTCAGTTCTTCAATTCAATTTTATCTTCGGGAAAACTGCTTGTTTTATCCTTAATCTGACGAATGTCTGTGTTCCAAATTTCCAATCCTGTTTTCAAGTACTCAGGATATGAAACATTCTCAAACTCTATGTTTGAAACATTTTCGACGATTATAGCAGGTCCCGAAAGTGGTGAAATAGAAACATTTTTTAAGCTAATATTTTCTGATTCACAGAATTTACCACCCAATTGAGACGACATGCATGCATTTTTAATTTGAATACCGCTAATTTTCATTTCCGGCAAACCATTAAAAAACATAGCCCGTCGTGAATTTACAGATACAATATCCGTAAAAAAGAGGTTTCGAAAACAAGGTGTTTCTTCATTTTCAAGAGGAATATTCGCTGACTCCCCATTAGATTTTTTATCATCTATAAGTTCTGCAGATGGTGAATTTCCGCCATAATATAAGTTAAAAGAAAGCGCATCGGTAACAATATTCTGCATGCTAATGTTTGAAACATATATGTTCTCAACAACACCGCCTCTTCCCCTTCGGCTTTTAAAACGTAATCCTACATCCGTACCTAAAAACGAGCAATTACTTACTTTAATGTTTTTCACCCCACCCGACATTTCGCTACCTACAACAAAACCACCGTGTCCTTTATAAACAACACAATTATCTACAATCACATTTTTTGTTGGTACTCCCCGTCTGCGTCCATCTTCGTCTTTTCCCGATTTTATGCAAATCCCATCATCACCCACATCAAATTTACTGTTTACAATAATGGCATTTTCGCAGGACTCCAAATCAAGACCATCACCATTTTGAGCATAAGATGGGTTTCTAACAGTTACATTATCAACGATTATATTTCTGCATAGTAATGGATGAATATTCCAGCTGGGAGAGTTTGAAAAACAGACTCCCTGCAAAAGCACGTTTTCACATTCGATCAAACTAATCATAACCGGACGCAGAAAATCTTTAATGGATTGCCATTCTTTCTCTGTCTTTACGTTTCTTGGTACATTCATACTGCTAACAGCATCACCTTTAAGTGATTTTTCACTGGGAAACCAATAATCACTCCTTTTATAAGCGCCTCCTTTTGCTGTTATTTTTTTCCATTGACTTTCGGTTACTTTTTGTTTTTTTACCGGTCGCCATGCATCTCCGGATCCATCGATACATCCTTGTCCGGTTATCGCAATATTCTTAAGATTCTTACCTGATACAGGCGATTGACAACGACGTGTATCGAGTCCCTCAAAACTGGTTTCCACCAATGGATAATCGTCAAAGTCCCGGCTAAACTTAATCAATGCTCCTTTTTTAAGATGAAGATTAATATTGCTCTTCAGCTCAATTGGCCCTGTTAACCATATCCCTTGAGGAACAAGCAAAGTTCCACCACCTTTTTCAGCCAATTCATCAATGGCCTTTTTGAATGCCACTGTATTTTTGAATTGCCCGTTACCAATACCTCCAAAGGTGATAATGTTTATTTCCAGCTCAGGAAATTGCGGCGCATTTACAACAGGCATGGTAAAAGGTAAATCTTTATATAAATATGAATATTTATACGATTCGTTTTCTGGTTTTTGCGCACCCATGGAGCAACCTGCTAAAAGTATAAACCAGATATATCTCGTGAATAATTTCCTGAACAATTTCATGTTTAAATATTTTATTTGTTAATGATGATTCTTTATTTCCCCAACTCCAGGCATCCCATTATAAATGGTCCCGTAGCTTTACTATCGTTATCCCTGATTCTTTCATTGATGTAATAATTATAACTTCCATCGCGATATGGCCTGCCACCTAATCCGGCAACGGCACAACATTTGGTTAAGCCTAATGTACCGTCAGCATTCTTTACAATCAGATTCTTCATCAAGCCATTGTATGCCTTAAGTGCTGTTTTTCGGTATTTTTTATCGATGTATCCTTTATTTACAGCTTTTGCATAAGCATACATGTACATGGAAGAAGCTGATGCTTCCAGATAATTCCCTTCTCTTTGTCCCTGATCCAAAACCTGATACCACAATCCTGTTTCATCCTGATAATGTGACAGTGCTTCTGCCACACCATCAACAATATTCAGTAAGGTCTTTCTTTGCAGATGATTTTCAGGAACATAATCCAATACATCAACAAGTGCCATAAACCACCAACCCATACTTCTTCCCCAAAAATTTGGAGACTGACCGGTTATTTTATCAGCCCACTTCTGATTATGGCTCTCATCCCATGCATGGTAATACAAACCTGTTTTCGTATCGCGGGTGTGTTTGGCACATACTATAAACTGATTGATAGCATCATCTAACAAATCCGGTTGGTCAAAAGTAACAGCATATTGAGCTAAAAAAGGAGCCCCCATATATAAGCCATCCAACCAAACCTGATGCTGATAAATTAACTTGTGCCAAAAAGCTCCTTCGTGTGTTCGGGGATGCATCTTAAGTTGCTTAACCAAGCGATTCATGGCTAATTTATATTTCTCATTTCCAGTCTCTTTATATACATCAAAAAGAATTTTCCCGGAATTGATGTAGTCGATATTGTACGATTCTACTTTGTACAAGTGTATTTCCCCATTTTCGTTTATAAGCGAATCGGCCCATTTAATCACGTAATCAAGGTATTTTCTATCTCCGGTTTCCTTCCAAACCTTCAGCATAGCCAAACATCCCAAGCCTTGCGAATAACCAAAATAGAGTCTTTTGCCATGATCCAACTGCCAGGCTTCCGGAAATCGTTTCATCTCCGAATCGGCAAACTGAATGGCTGTTGTTTGTGCTTGTGTTAGCTGACTTATTAGGAGTAGTGAATAAAGAATTATTGTTCTCATACTGTAATAATTATCGTTTTATTTTATAGTGTCAGTTCTAAAAGGAGATGCAGGCAGTCCTTCTTTATTGTATAAGTTAGCCCTAAAAAAATTGTCCCATCCATACCTTACATTTTCAATTTTATTTACCTGTTCTGATGATACAATTATCTTTTCCCCATTTATTGTCGCCTTGGCAGGATAAAAAACACCATTGGAAGATGCTGCCGTGAAACCTTTTATGGAATCGTTGGAACACATTAGTCCTCCGTTGGTGAAATCAAAAGATAGTGTGGCTTCATTGTTATTTGTTTTTATGGATACAAACCTTGGTCCCGAATAGGGTATTTTCTTTTTGTATGTTTTTGCCAGAGCCCAGCTTGCCAAACGTTCTCCTGGAATTTGTTTGTTACGTGGGTGAATATCAATTGAATCTCCGGCATCGGTTATCACTACCATTCCTGTGTTGTTTACTGATTGCCATGTTTTTAACTGAGCTTCACGAATTTGTGGCGGTTGTTTGTAGTGGGGTGCAATTTGTACAAAGTAAAAAGGCATTTCCGGCTGATGCCATTCAGTGCGCCAACTTTCAATCATTTTGGTAAACACATGCTGATAATCATTGTATCTGATAGAATTGGATTCGCCCTGATACCAAACTACACCTTTTATGAAATAGTTAATAATAGGATGGATCATTCCGTTCCATAATGTTGAAAGAGCCTTGTTGTGATAAATACCTTTGGGCTTGGATGGTTTCTTTATTTTTTCATCGGTATTAGCAGAAGCTAATTTGGCGACTTCCAGCTCATAGTTTTTTAGGTTTGTTTCGTATTTCTTTAGGTCTTGCGGATAATGATCTCTGGAAGAATAAAACTCGTTAATTAATGCAGTATAAACAGAATCATGTTCCATCACTTCCATTTTTGTCCATGCTTCGGCAGGAGTTCCCCCCCATGTAGATTGAATTAAACCTATTGGAACGTTCAGGTTTTGGTAAAGTTTACGTCCGAAAAAGTAGCCAACAGCAGAAAACGTTTTTACAGATTCACTATTGCAAATTTCCCAATGTCCATTACAGCTATCCAATTCATGCTCGGGCGATAATTTTTGATCGATATGAAATAATCTGATTTCGGGATAATTGGCTTCTTGAATAACTTCCACATAGTTAATAACCCCTGTTTGCCATCTTAGTATTTTAGCTACCGGAAAATCCATGTTTGATTGTCCGGAGCATAACCATACTTCGCCAATTAATACATTTTTAATAACAATGGTATTTTCACCTTTTATGGTAATGGTTTGGTTTACTGATGCTTTTGGTGTTTTTATTATAAGACTCCATTTTTCATCTTTGCCACTTGTGGTAAAGTAGTTTTTTCCCCAACTGGTGTTTATATTTATTTTTTCTCCAAATGAGGCTTTGCCCCACAATTTAACTTCTGATTGTTGCTGCAATACCATATTATCTGAAATAATTGCCGGCAAAAACACTTTTGCTGAAGTACTAAAGAATACAAAAAGCAAAAGAAAAGTGCATAATAAACTGTATTTCATATGTCTCAATTTGTTTTTTATTGCCACATGGAACTCGCCAATTTAGTCATCCTCGTGTGTGAGAAAAGTCTTCTCATGGCTCGTTTCATCTGTTTATAATTTTAAGTTTTTGTCAGATGGTCCCGAAAGCTTTCGGGATTACCAAGCTGGAATAATCATTTCCCTGTGTGTAGAAAGCTTTATACATGGACATTTCATCTATTTAAATTTATTTTTCAATGATCAAATAATAGATCGTTGGATATTTGTCTCTGTGGTATTTATTTTAATAAAGTGATTCCCATTAATCCGATCACAACATCGTTTGCCAGGCTTTCCAAGCTTATGCTTTGCAATTCTTTGGATGAATTTAAAGGCAAATCAATGAAAATGCCCGCCCCTCCTTCTATTTCTCTTCCATCTACTTCGTCTTTGTTTATCCCTAATTCATCGCCCAAATTCCTGCTAACAATTCCCGTTTTAAAAGCTATTCGGTATGGAGCTGGTCGTTCCAAAGCAAAAGCGTGATCATCTACATACAAATCCTGCTCTATTGGCAACCAATTATCCGGATTGACTAAATTCAATTCTTCGTGAGTGCCATCAGTATAATAAACTTTTATGAGTCCATTTGGTATATAACATTGCATGTGGTTTGTGCTCCCAGCCATCATGAAATACGCATGTTGCACCTTTCCTGATAATGGAATCTCAACTTTCGTTGGATAATTATCCCACAAACTGGTAAAAACAATGTTTTTCGTTTCTAAATCACAAATCGTGCGAAACGGAACATGAAATGGTGTGTTGAATACATTATTTTTAGCAGAAGCTCTAAGCCCGCTGTCATCAATTTCTGCGGTATGAGTTGGATGGCACCATTCGCCAATTCCCTGTGTTGGAATTTGCAAAGTGGTATAAGGCGATCTTGGAGATAAATATTTTTGCTTAAATATATCAGTTACCGATGCATTAAAAAATTGATCCATATTCACCATTTTATAATTACCTGAATTTGCTTTCACATTCCAATTAGTGATTGTTTTTTCAAATAAACATTTGTCATCATTCCGAATTTGAAGACGATTACTGCCAAATACAGCACAACTATCTGGAATATTAACTAAAGCTGATGTTTGTCCCGCTTTTACTGATAACGGAATTGAAAACTGATTTACCATCACATTGCCCGAAAATAAGTTGTTGCTATTGTTGGTGATTGAAAAGGCCAGTTCTTCATCTTCGGCATTGTAAGAAATATCAAATGCATCTTTAATTTCAATATTTACCGGTTCCCACCATTTCATTTGACCTTGTTCCAATTGTACAAACAGGCTTCGGTTTCCAACTTCACCCACTAACTTTCCCGTAATGGATTGAGATTTCACAGATGCCTGATTCAATACCTTTTGGGGATCGTAAACAGCAGTAATTTTATTTGATGTGCTAAATTTCCATTGATCATCAACCACTCCAAATGCTTTATAATCTGAAATTTTAAGTGCTTTACCTTCCCAAATAATTTGAATCTGCGCACTATCTTTTAACTCAGCATTAATTTGAATCAAAGGACTTCCAATGTTTTCGACAAGCGACCATGACATTGATTCACCATTTACCAAAACCTCTGAAATCTGGTCGCTTACAGCCAACACTTTTAATTCCAGATTTATCTTTTCAGCCAGTTTATTTCTGATCAAGTAAGTATCCGTTTCTTCTTCCCTATCGAATTTCAAAGTAATATCAGCAGTAGCTATACTTGCATGCTCCCATCCGGAAGGAAATCCGGGACGAAGCTCCAGTCGGTCGTTTAATAAATCCGGATGAATTCCAAATAACCCTTCTACCAATACTCTGGAATACATTCCAACAGGATCACCAAAATCGCGGTAGCATTCTCCGCGGGCTTTATCGTAATAACTAATTTGTCCGATATTACCGGGACTGCTTCCCAAATACATTCCATCTAAAACAGAGCTTTTGAACAGTTTAAAACCTTCATCGTATCTGCCTGCCTGCCAATAAGAAAGTGCGGTATGAGCCACCTCGGCAAAAGCCACATTATTAATAGACCAAGAATATGGAAACCAATGAGTTGTAGAAATTGTTTCGTAATTGATCCCATCGTTCAATCCCTTAGCTTGAACGGGAATGTGAGGAATTTCAGTGTCGATATACCTTGTGGCCTGATAAGCCTGAAATATATCTGATACATCAGAATCCAAGGCATGATAAATTGTCCAAACGCCAGCATTAGGGTGAATATTTTTATTCCCCATAAAGTCAATGTATTCTGCCCACCATCCTTTTTTAGGTAACCAAAGTTTTGAATTTATGGCTTTTATAATTTTTTCAGACTCAGCTATGTATGGTTGTGGATCTTCACCTATTTTTGAGGCTATTAATGCGGCCATTTTATTGGATCTGTAATTGTATGCAGATGAATGTGTTACTGCACCGCTGTTGTAATATAGTGCATCGCTGGCCCATATACTGGCGTAAGCATCGTAAAGACCATCGTTATCAGGATCAAAATTTAATTTTTCCCATTTCAAATGTCGTTTAATTACCGGCCATATTTTAGTGGCATAATCCCAATCTCCTGTCCAGTTCAAATGCCAAAGCAACTCATCAATATAAGACAGGTTCATATCGTAATGATGCATTTTTGTTGTTTGGTTTGGATTTCGGCAAATGTAACCGTTGCTATACATAGGTGTACCCCATATTTTTGCAGCTCGTGCTAAATTTAGTGTAGTATCTTGTGCAGGATGAGGAATCAAGGGTTCTATATTTGTTACCTGCGAAGCAGCATAATTATCGAAATGCTGCCGGGCTTTTTGATGCCAGCCAACACAATCCCCAACATAAGCAGCCCGCCAGCCATTAAGCGGCATCCTCCAGCCAATGGCTCCATGCATCCAGCAATTGTCCCAAATGGCATCGGCAGCAGTACTCAATACACCTCCCAATGGATTAATAAACACATCGGGTGTTTCTATTTGAACTGCATTTGCAATTTCTTTTCTTCTTGCTTCTGCCTGATCGAACAATCTCGTTAAATCACTATAATTTAAAGCCTTATCACTCTTCAACTGAATACACACAAACTTTTTCACCGAATTTTCCAACGGTACTTTTGCCACCAAAACAGATTTATTATCAGACACTTTAGAGTTCCAAACCTGCATGGGAGAATCTAAAAAGAACGGAGATCCTGTTTTTAGCTTTGAATCTGCAGGAAAACAAGCTTCAATAGATCTGGGGTTTTTAGTGTTCTGTCCATAATCCAACGAAAAACAGTTCTTATAAATACGATAATCATTGCCTAAACAATCATCAGCATGCAAAGCAAAACAATCCGGTTTATCCACACCAAGATCCCCATTTCTCGAAAAGCGTTTATTGCTTGCCCCTCCATACATCAATAAAAGTTCGGTACCTTCAGGGATGTTCTCTGTTTCAATTTTCATGATCATTCCATCCGCATCAAATAAAGCCAAAACAGTAAGTTTAATGATGCCATTATTGATAAAAGGATCCTGTATTTCGTAGATTCGACATCCCGGATAATAAGTACTTTTAATTTGAGAAGCACTATTTAACCAGATGCTGTTTTGCTTATCAGCAATTCCCAATTGAAGGTTTCCACCCATGTTTGGCATAAAAAAACCAAATTCCGGTACATCACCGGTCTCTAGACGAAACGCACTGTGTCCTCCATACAATGCACGATTGAACTTCTTATCCCCGTTAAGGATAACAAAACCATCCTTATCCGGTTGGTATCGAAGTTCCCTTTCCAATTTATTATTTGCATCAGGTTTATACTGAGCTGTTGCACAGATAAATGAAAGGGATAATATTGCTGTTAAGAATAATCTCATTTAATTTTTTTTGTGTTTTCATTCCTGATTAAGGCATTACCGCCAAATCCTCCCATACCACATTCCAGGTTCCATCTTTAGGAAATCCGGGAGTGCCAATTGTATTGTTATCCCATCCGGCACACATCATGGCAACAGCAGTTAACAAGCCACCATTACCAGGCAGATAAACCCTTAAACGATCATCCTGATAATTATGACCATTGATTAAATAAGTGTTGGTTCGTTTGTCCATTAACAAAGCTTCCACTGCTTTTTCAGGTTCTCCCAATCTAGCCGCACACATTGCTACCATAGGATAATCCCATCCCCATGTTTCATCCCAATTCCATTTATCTAAAATCCAATTAAGGGTGTTTTTCATATCCTCCGGTCTTACCAATTTGCATTGAGGCAAAATTCCCAAAGCACCTAATACGGCAGGATGATCGGAAGTGAAACGGATATCTTCATATGTATCTGTTGCATCTTCTGCTGCCAGATACAAACCATCCTTTTCGGCTAATGACGATAATTTATCTATTATATCATCCCATTTTTCATTTCTTTTTTCGCCTAGTCTTTCACGCCACTTTTGGGCAACTGATAGGGCATAATGCCAATAAGACAACTCGAATGGCGGATTAATAGTTTCTGAAGCCCGTAATGATTCCTGTGCAGGAATAATTCCTTTCAGAACATACCTGTCTCTCTTCTCATCATAAGTGGCAAACGAAGCCATAAATTCAGCTGTTGCATTCACCAGCTCTTTATACTTGGTAAGCACTTCTTCCGAAGGATGACTGCGGTATACCAGCTCGCTCATGTAAATAAAATGAGGTTGTTGCCAAATTAAAAACGAACCTACCGAAGACGGTGCTTCAGTGGCGGAAGGATCGGTCATTTTCATCCAGCGAACACCATCAAAACCTTGTCGTTCGGCTATTTTTTTTGCTGCAGGATAAGCTTTCGAATACCAATCCAGACTTCTCTCCAATAAATCAGTTCGATTCCATAATGCAAATTGAACAGCATGCCACCAATGCATTTCCAAATGAAATTTACCGAACCAACTATTATAGGTTAAACCTGTTTCCTGTGGAGGAATACTTCCGGCACACTGTATGGCCATTAAATATTGAGATAAAATTACGCGTCGTTCTAATTCTGATGCTCGTTTATCGGTACATTTCGAAAAATCAACAGCACCACCGTTTTTCCAGAATGATTGCCAATATTCAGATGCTTTCGCCAGCACATTGTCTAAAGTATCTTCATTATCATTAGGTTTCTCTTTCGAATAGGTACATGTAAATGAAAATTGATCACTGTTTGGCGATAACACAAAATAATGAGGAGCTTTTTCATCCATCTGCGCCTTTCCTTCCCATTTAACTTTCACAAAATAACAGTCATTATCCAATGTTCGTTTCAACAGACAAAATCCATCACCTTGAGAAACAACTTCTGTTTTGTGTTTTTCGGGTACATCCCAATTGCTGGCATCATCTGAATGGTTTCCTGTTGGGTAAGGAAATTTAAAATTGATTTTTAATTGAGCCTTTCCAATAAGTGCTGATGATATTTGTGCCTCCACTTCATCTTTTGACGGATGACAGGCTGTCTTCACCAAAACGGAATCAGAATCCAGTTTGAATTGACTAAGCAGTAAACCATCCCACAATTTCAATTCCTGATGAATATCAGTTACATCTTCAGGACTAACTGCACTTCCATCTTGATGACTTAATTCCAATCCGATATAGCCTAAATGTAAACGATGCGGATTTTTCCTGAACCAGTTAGCTACATCATGAGCTCTTCCAGGAGTTTTACTTTGTACGGCATACAACTCATCTTTTCCTCTAAAATTGTAGGTTTTTAAGGATTCTTCCGACTTATAATTATTGGGATTAAGAAAACTATGCCATCCCCATTGCGATTGAGTTCCTAAAGGAACCCCGTTTTTATAGTTGTTTGGAAATGTCTGCAATCCTGTGGCATCTGCCGTAAAAGCAAAATTTCCATTCCCAACCGATAAAGAACTTAATTCGTCAATTTTGGTTACGACTGGATTATTTCGTGTTACCAGTTCGTACCGGTTTATTTTTTCAGACACTTTATTTTGGCAGGCAAGTAAGGCCAAACAGGCTATTCCGATTAATAAGAATTGTTTCATAATAGAGTAGATTCTATATAATTTATAGATTTAATTTTCATCATTTACTGAAAAAAATACGTTTTGATTTTGATATAGATATGGAAACTCAAATCTAAGACATGAAGATAATGCGTCGTATGAAGGATTGTACAAATCCCTGTAATTTTGTACTGGGTATATCGTATAGTCTAAATGAATTATCATGTTGCATTGAATAAATAATCAGACTTATACGGGAAAATGATTTTCATAGCAGAAGAAGAAATAACACTCTTATAATAATAGTATTTTAAGACAATTACCACTGCCAGACGCTGATTGCCCAGCAATGGTAATTTTGATATTTCCCTAAACTAATTCTAAATTAATAATCTCATTAACAATAAATTAAATATCACGCAATTTAAAAACGAGAACCAAGCATCATTAATAAAGAGGATGTTGTTGCCCCTCTAATCCAGAATTCACATCAATCATATTTTGATTTAATGGTAATAGTTCTACTTTATTTTTTTCTAATCCTCTAAATAGAGATTCAATCCATATTTCATCTGTATTTAAAGCTTTTGAATTAGATAAATCATCATTTCCAAACATGTCCAGTACGCTATATCCCTGAGTTTTCAAATCTGCTATTTCAGTATCAGTTAATTCATTTTTATAACTCAAATAATTTACGGCAACAAGGGGATCTTCAAATTCTGTTGCTTCAATAGAATTATATACCCTATATCTGTCAGCATCCTGATAATATCCGGTATGGTTAGCTAATTTTATTAAATTTTGTTTCGTTTCTGTTAACGTTTCAAAAAGAATTCCCCAGCGAATCAGATCCGTTCTTCTTAAACTTTCAAATCCTAATTCCAGTTTTCGCTCATTTATAATCGCTTTTTTAAATTCATTGTAAGTTGATGGAATTTCACCAATTTTAGACTCATCATTGTTAAATGCTCTCATACGTACAGCTTTTAAAGCTTTTTCGGCTTCAATACCAGGTGAACTATGCAACTCATTTTCTGCTTCAGCATACATTAGCAAAACATCAGCATAGCGCAACATAGGCCAATTAATATCACGCTTATTCACTGCAACACCAATCTCTGCTTTCCAATCCACCCTAAATTTGCCTATGGTACAACCCGTATATGTACTTAGTTTTCGTTCATTACTCGAATTGATATCATAATTGCAGATCGTCACATCTCTTCTGGTATCCCCATCATTAAAATCGAACCAATAGGTGGGAATAGCATGCATAGCGGGTTTTACTTTTGAATACATGGCGTTAGGATGTGAATAAATTCCATTCGTATAACCTATAGAATATCCATTCACGTTAGATCCATATTGGCCTATTTCAAGCAAAGATTCAGAGTTATACCGACCATTAACTAAATCCCGAAAAATATCTTCATAGCTATTCACCAATTTATTTTCTTCTTTTAGAATAACTTTAGCACACGACTCTGAAGCTATTTTATAAAGCTCATTAATTCTCACTTGATCAGCTCTTTGAGCCAGTACTACCGATCCTGAAGAATACGATTCCAGATCCCACCTTAATGAATATCCTGCCCCATATAAAGCGGCTCTGGCCAGTATACCATAAGCTGCATTTTTTGAAAATCGTTCAGGGGTTGGATATACACCTTCACTTTGCCATGGAAGTAGTTCTGTTGCTTTTTGAAGATCCGAAATAACTCCATCCATAATGGTATCGCGACTTACTCTTGATGATGTAAACGTATCCATATCTTCAACAGGTTTTGTTGAATATGGCACATCACCAAAAAATCTGACAATATTCATAAAATTCATACCTCGTATGGCATATACTTCGCCCAACAAGTGATCAATACTTTTTTGGTCGGAAACAGAGCTCCCCTTTCGCATCGCTGTAAGCTTTTTTATACAAACATTAGCATATTCTATGCCCGTATACATCGCATTATATGTTGATGTTGGAATGTTAGAAGCATTATAAACATAATTTCCTATTTGATTTTTTGAATTGGTATCACCTTCACTTGATATGCACTCGTCAGTCCCCATCCCTAATTGGTAATACAATTCCCGGTTAAAAGTATTAGGATAACAGGCTAAAACTGCCATTTCGGCTCTGCTAACAGATTCAAAAACTGAATTACTATCGAATTTCGATTCCGAAGGCATATCTAACCAGTCTTCGCAGGAACTAAGTGTAAAACTCAGCAATAAAAGAATCATTATATAACTTATATTTATTGTTTTCATCTGTTTATATTTTTCATACAGTTGTCAGATGGAACTTACCATATAATCATCTCCCTGTGTGTAGAAAGCTTTATACATGGACGTTTCATCTGTTTATAATTTGTTTTCAATTGCCATATGATCCTGAAATCTTTCGGGATTACCATGCTGGAATAATCATCTTCCTGTGTTAAAATCACTTTGACATGGACGTTTCATATGATTAAAAATTAGTATCAAAATTCAAGTCTAAAAACACAAAACGAATAAATGAACACAAAAGCTCTCAGCTTTTTATTCTTTATCTTATGGATCCAGCTTAATCATGATCGTATAATTTAGAGAAACCTGATAACTTGGTAAATCTTACTATTCAACTCCCTTATTTACCCTTTCAGTTTAATCAACTTTACTTAAAAAGTAAGATTTAAACCCAAAACACAACTTTTTGCTCTTGGGTAAGCTGAATTATCAATACCTCTTGTTAACAAACTCGAAGTAGCAGATACTTCAGGATCGTATCCTGAGTATTTCGTGAACGTATGAATATTGTTTAAAGTGCAATAAAACCTAAGACTATTCACTTTCATTCGTTTTAAAATCTTAGTGGGTAAGGTATATCCCAGTGTAATGTTGTTTATCCGCAAAAAGGATCCATCTTCAATATAATAATCCAATGCATCGGTGATGGCTATTTTATTACTTGAGTTTAAACTCCACATAGCATCGCTATTGTGTTGTTGCGGATTAAGTGCTGCCAATTGCTGCAAATTTGTTGTTTCTTTTCCTGTCGAAGGATCTACTAATACAAAGCGGTCTGCCATAACAGATAATGAATTCTGATTCGGTAAATACGGACCAATGAATCGTTGTGAATTCATATTAAACACATCATTTCCATAGGAGAAACTCATAAATGCAGAAAAATCAAATCCTTTGTATTTAAAGGTATTTACTATACCTCCTGTAAAAATAGGCTCAGCATTACCAATTACTTTTCGATCATCCGTAGACCAAACAGGGTTTCCATCATCATCAGTGTTGCCTTCTGAAGTTTTGTATTTTACATCTCCAGGTTTTATTGAACTTCTTATTTTTCCTTTCAAACTAGGTACACCGTCATTTAAAGAATAAGATCCATCTGAATTTTGAGAAAAGTCATCTGTAGTATATATACCATCATACTGATAACCATAAAACTGACCTAACGGTTTACCAACTTCAATAAGAAAATCAATACGGGATCCATAATTTTGCTTAAAATAATCATCCTTATCATCACCGTATATTGCCAATACTTTCGATTTATTAAATGAAATATTGAAATCGGTTGTCCATCTAAAATTATCATTCTTAATATTAGTCGTATTTAGCACAAACTCATATCCTCTGTTTCGAATTGATCCAATATTTTGATATTGATAACTATAACCCGTTGAAGATGGTATTTTATTTTTTATCAGGAGATCATTTGACTTGTTATTATAGAACTCAGCAGTTAAATTTACTCTGCTATTAAAAAATGAAACATCCAGACCAATATTTGTAGATTTTGTGGTTTCCCATTTTAAATTTGGATTCCCTACAGTATTTCCAGGCTTTAAGCTTACAACCTGCTTGTTGTCAACAGCATAAAAACCAGACTGATAATCGGTAGCATACATATTATTACTAATATTGCAATTACCTGTAGTTCCATAACCAATACGTAATTTCAAATTATTAAGAACATCCATATTACTCATAAAAGACTCCTCTGAAACACGCCATGCTGCTGATACAGACGGGAAATACCCCCATTGTTTACCTTTTGAAAATTTAGAAGAACCATCACCCCGAATTGTTGCGGTTACTAAATACCTTTCATCAAAATTGTAGTTTAACCGGCTAAAAGCTGACACAAGTCCATTTGAGCTTTTCCCGGATGAATATGAATATACCTGACCAGCCATGCTGACATCATTTAATCCAAAGTTATTTTCAGGAAATTCATAGTAAGTGTTTTTTAGATCCATCGACTCAGAATAGTATGTTTCCTGTCCCAGTAACACATTGAATTTGTGAGCTCCTGTTGTTCCTTGCCATGTTAGAGTGTTGGTAATTTGCCAACTATATTTTTCGCTGTTGTCCCTATTCCCATAAGGACCTTTATTATTTTGAGCTGTTTTTGTACGTCCGTCATCCCAAGATTCGGATCTTACCTGTTGCCACAAATAACTACCGGCTGTTCTGAATTTAACATTCTTATTAATATCAATATCCAATGCGGCATTGGTGGTATACAAGCGTGTATACTTTGTCTTGGTAACTGCATCATTTGTAATTAAAGGATTGTAAATGTCGTATTGAGAATCAATATCCTGCATTTCATCACTAATATCCGTATTAATTAATTGATCATCGGTATACAATACACCTCCAGTGATTGGCTGTAAAATTGACATTTTCAATAAACCTCCTAAAGAACCTCCTCCTTCTAATTTTGTTCCTAAAAAGCTTGAGCTAAACGTAAGGTTAATTCCTTTTCTCAACTCGTGGTTGATTTTAGCCCTGATTCCATTTCGGCTATAACCTGATTTATCAACCAAACCATCCTGACTGGTATAATTATAACTCAACATATATTGGGTTTTTTCACCACTACCGCTAATGTTCAGGTTATGATTTGTCATTTTCGCTGTGCCACCAAAAACAACATCCTGCCAATTGATACCAGGGACAGAACCATATTGACCTTGAATGCGATCATAAGCACCGGTATAAAAGTTTCCATCGGAAGTATTGCCGCCATAAACATTAGCCCAGTTATTAATTTGTCCGTTTAAAGTTTGAAATTCATATTGATACTCAACGTATTCTTGTGTATTCAACAGATTTAACTCAGAACCCAGCTTTTCAAAACTAACGTAAGCATTGTAATTAACTTCTGTTTTTCCTTTTTTACCAGATTTAGTAGTAATAATAACTACACCATTCGAACCTCTTGCTCCATATATAGCAGTTGCAGAAGCATCTTTCATTACATCAATCGATTCAATATCATTAATATCGATATTTTTCAACCCATCATCCATTTGGAAACCATCCACAATATATAATGGAGAAGAGCCTTGAGTAATAGATGTGCCACCTCTTACAACAATATTAATATCTGCTCCGGGAGCACCACTTTGAGTAATCACACTCACCCCAGCTATTTTTCCTGTAATGGCTTGCGCGGCAGTAGTCACCGGAACCTGAACAAGCTCCTTCCCTCCCACAGAACTTACAGCGCCGGTTAAATCTTTTTTTCTAGCCGTACCGTAACCAATAACAACAACTTCATCCAATTCAGAAATCTCTTCTTTTAATTGAATATTAATAGTGGTGGCATCATTAACTACAATCGTTTGTGTAATTAAGCCAACAAATGAAAAAATTATTTTTGAATCTTTACCAGCAACCGTTATAGAATAATTACCATCAATATCAGAAAGAGTTCCATTTGACGTCCCCTCCTCAATAATAGTCACGCCCGGTATGGTAGTAACTCCGTCTGTAACGTTTCCGGAAACAGTAATTTGAGAGATGGCATTAAAACTAAATCCATACAAGATGATAATTAAAACCAACCACCGTTTCACAATACGTGTTTTGTTTGTGTGCTTTTTCATAGAAATGCTATTTTATAAACTTATTTTAAGTGGATAAAAAATTATCTTTTTATTTATATCCATCAAAACTACGATCAGGAGTATCTGTATCAAATACACTATTGTCCAAATCACTATAATATTGTGCATACCAAACAGTACATGCCAATACAACACACTATAGATGTGCAACTTAAATAATAGATGTATTACTTATTGTACATCAATGGTTCAAACAGAAAAACAGGGTGAATAGGATGAATTAATGGAAGTATATCCATCAAAATGATAATAAATAAATCTATTTTTATCATCAATAGATTAGCTTAAATCCAAAACATGACTATTTTTACAAGCCTAATAAATATCAATCAGTGAAAACTCATTCAATCCAATTATCTTTATAATCGTATAATTAGAATCTGTTTGTAAAAACAATATTTACATTCCGTTTGTTACGATAAAAACCTTTCACCTGAACTTTATAAACAAAATCCAACTCGTGTCAATAAACACGAATAAAAGATCATACGTTTATGGAAGCGCGTAAATTGAAGATTTAGCCAAAAATGAAAACCAATCAACAATGAACATTAAATATTTTTTTCTTAGTTGCTTTTTATTTACCATTCTAAATGTGAGTGCTGAAAAATCTTTCAGGATACAAAATCTAACCACTAAAGATGGTTTATCACAAAACACCATTAGTTGCATTCTTCAGGATAAACAAGGATTTTTATGGTTTGGATCATTAAATGGTTTAAATAAGTACGATGGAGATGAGTTTACTGCTCTTCAACCAAGCTATAAACAGACCACCACATTATCCGACAGCAGAATAAAAAATATACACGAAGACAAATTTGGGTATCTATGGATACAAACCAATATAGATCATATAAATTGCTATAATCCTCAATCAGAAAGCTTTATTAGTCTTCATTCTTCAAATAATCAATATTCAAATATTTACTTTGCTCAATCAGGAGATGTTTGGCTTTGGGGAAATAAAAACGATTATATCAAGCTTACTCACACCCCAAAAGGACTAGAATCCGAGTCCTTTGGAAATAATTCATTAGGCTCTGGTACGGTTAATTTTATTTCAGAAGTGAAATCCGGAGAAATATGGATTGGGACACACAACAAACTATTCTGCTTTAAAGACAAGCAATTGAAGCTACTCATTGAAAACTCTAATTTTCATTCTATTATTGAAAATGGTGCTTTTGTTTATATTTTTACCGATAACAACAAAATGTACAAAATAGATAAAGAATCGCATAAAATAACCAATGAGGTAAGCCTTCATTTTCCTATCCACAATTCGCTGCACAACACAGCACTTCTTTCCTTAAACAATATACTCATCACCACCCAAGAGGAAAGCTATGTTTTGAATACGCAAACGTTACAAATCCACTTGGCAAATTCACTTTTTCAAGGTCAATCGCTTAAAAATGCCTTTACCCAAATGGATAACAAAAATCATATCTGGGTTTATAACAAAAGCGGCGTTATTTGGCAATACAATTCTGAGCAACATCGCTTTAAGCCTTTTGAGTTAATTCCACCATCCATTATTTCCAATATCGACATGGAGCGTTATTCAATTTATCACGATTCAAAAGATATGATTTGGATATCAACCTATGGAAATGGTTTGTTCGCTATTCAACAAAAAAACAATGAAATATTTCATTTAAAACATCATAAAAATGAGTTTGATGGACTTCGAACAAATTTTTTACTATCCATTACTGAAGACCGCAGTGGAAATATCTGGTTAGGAACAGAATATGCCGGGATATCAAAAATAAATTTAATTGAAAACAAGTATCAATCATTTTATCCCGGACACAAATCATCAAGTGATGAGGATAATATAGTGAGGCTAATTTATGAAGATGAAAAAGAGAATGTTTGGTTGGGCACCAAAAGCGGACAATTATATATCTACGACAAATTTTTTTCGTTGATAGCCAAGCATCAGATTAAAGGCGGAATGCCTTATATCCTTGCAACAGATACGAAAGGAAATAAATGGATCGGAACAAAAGGAAAGGGATTATTAATATTTGATAATAACTGCTTTACAAGCTATAAGACTTACAAGAAAGAGCTTATTAATTTGGATTTGCAGGCGGATAAAATATATGCCATCTGCAAAGACTCTAAAGGAAGAATGTGGCTGGGAACATTTGGATTTGGCCTTCTTTTAGCCAAAGAGCACAATGGCACATTGGAACTAATCGATTTTCCGGAGTTAAGAAAGAAACAAACCAGAATCCGAACCATTATTCAGGATAAAAACGGTCAAATGTGGCTGGGTGGAAATAATGGCTTACTTACCTTTGATCCTGATTCCATACTACAGGATCAATCAAAATTTAGTCATTATCAGTTTAACAACAGAGATGATGCTTCACTAAGCAATAATGAAGTAAAAACAATATTTGAAGACAGCAAAGGTACTTTATGGATCGGCACATCAGGAGGTGGCTTAAATAAAATTATCAAAAGAGAAAATAAGCATTTACAATTTGAGCATTTTACAACAAAACAAGGACTCGTAAATGATATCATACAAGGCATTCAGGAAGATGAAAACCACAACCTGTGGATTAGTACCGAAAGTGGTATCTCGTTATTCTTTCCTGAAGAAAATCATTTCGAAAATTATTCATTGTCATCCAAATGGGAAGGAGATCTATTTTGTGAATCAGCCATTTGTAAAAACAAAAACGGAGCAATCTATTTAGGTAGTTATGATGGTTTTTATACCCTTCAGCCTGACAGTATCAAAAATCATTCAAACTCAGAACCAATTATTCTTACCGAACTTTTTATTAACGGGACTAAAATCTTGCCTGAAGGTAAAACATCTCCCTTATCCCAATCCATATCTTCAACCAAAGAAATCAATCTTAAGCACAATCAACATTCCTTCACCATTCAATTTGCGATATTAAATTATCAGAATACGAACAGATACACCTACATACTGGATGGCTTTGAAACGCAATGGAACCCATCAACTCAGCACAACCAGGCAACCTACCGAAACATACCGCCTGGTAAATATATATTTAGGGTAAAAGGAAGTAACCACATGGGGATGTGGGGTGAAAATGAAACAAAACTTTTGATTACCATCGAACAACCCATTTGGCGTTCAACTAAAGCCATCATATTCTATTTTATTTTGGTGATTGTTATTGGAGCAATTGCTCTCAAAATAAACAGAAAAATATACCATTTGAATGCAGCTATTCAATTCGAACATCAATTAAGCGAATACAAAATTCGGTTCATTACAAATATTTCGCATGAATTTCGTACGCCTTTAACCATTATTCGAAGCACAATTGAAAATTTAATGGTACAAAAAGATATGGCGGAAAGTATCAAAAAACACTTGCTCTTCCTCGATAAAAGCTCAAGAAGACTATTAAGACTGACCAACCAATTTCTTGAATACAGGAAGATCCAGAACGAGCAGGCTAAACTTGAATGCGAACCAACTGACGTTGTCGCTTTTTTTGAAGATATTTTTTCCACCTTTGAAGAACTGGCCGAAAGAAAAATGTTGTCTTTTGATTTTGTATCCAATCTTCCCTCATTTGTTATGCAATTGGATAAAGAGAAGATGGAAAAAGTAGCCTACAACTTATTATCCAATGCATTTAAATTCGTTAACAGGAAAGGGAAAATAAGTTTCCTTCTCAATATTAATCAAGAGTTAAATACCTTTAGCATTAGTGTTTCGGATAACGGCAAAGGAGTACCAAAAAAAGAGCAGGGATTGTTGTTTACACGATTTAAACAGATTTCACCATCCGAATCTGGCATTGGTATCGGTTTAAATTTATCCTACGAAATAATAAAACTACATGATGGCAACATTCAATACACCGAAACTCCAGGTGGAGGAGCAACTTTTATTGCATCTATACCAATTATAGGTAATACCGAAACAAAAGTAATCCACCATCAGCAACAGGTTTTGCAGCCAACCAATCCTGAAATAATAGAATTGGAAAGCAGTTCCTTAATTACTTTGTCAGAAAAAGAATTAGAGCGGTATAAGAATTTTAAAGTATTAGTGATTGAAGATGATCCTGATGTTTCCGATTATTTAAATGACTTTTTGCAACAATATTTTAAAGTGATTGTTGCTGTAAACGGTCTTGATGGAATAAACAAATGTAGTCTGGTGAATCCTCAATTAATTATTTGTGATGCGATGATGCCTAAAATGGATGGTTTTCAGGTTATTAAACGAATAAAATCCGATTTTCAAACCTGTCATATTCCCATTGTGATGTTAACAGCTTATGTTAGTTCTCCTTACCAACTTAAGGGAATTACAGCTGGAGCTGATGCCTATATCACGAAACCTTTTAACTCTCAGTATTTGATCATGCGTATGGTGAAATTATTAGAGCAAAGACATACCTTGCAGCAAAAATACGCCATGGAACCTGGCGTAAGCTCCTTACCAAATTTTGCTGTTAATAAGGACAATGAATTTATAAAAGAACTGAATTTGATCATAAAACAAAACATTTCTAATACAGATTTTTCAATTAATGAATTTCATGAGAAAATGTCGATGGGAAGAACCATATTTTACAAAAAAGTAAAAGGTCTAACCGGTTTCACTCCTAATGATTACATCAGAGTTATTCGAATGAAAGAAGCCGCAAAATTATTAACTACCACTAAGCTTAATGTGTCGGAAGTTGCCTATAAAGTAGGAAGTAGTAATCCTTTTTATTTTAGTAAATGTTTTAAACAACAATTTGGGGTATCTCCTTCTGTCTATATTAAAAATGGAAGTGCTAAAAGTTAGTTTTAGAATAATAACAGAGCATAAACACAATTAATATTGAGCCAACAGAATATGCTTGACAATGCTATTTTGATGCTCTGTTTATATTAAACGTTCCACGGCAGTACCGAAAATAATTAGTAATTTTAACAGCTTATAATTTAAGATCTTTTATAGTAAAAAAACAGGATCCAATTTAGTTAAAGTGTAATTTTTAATCACAACATAATTTCATATGAAACGTCCATGCCAAAGCAATTTTGACACACAAGGGGATGATTATTCCAGCATGGTAAGTTCCATATAGCAAATAAAAACAAATTATAATCATATGAAATCACCAATCTTATCCATTGTACTATTTACAATGATCAGCGGTTCTACAATAGGACAAAACCTAACTGATGCCAGCTTATTTCTTAGAAGCGACTCTGTTTACACCAATATGATTCAGGAAGAATCCGGTGACTTATACAAAAAAATAGGACATCATGGACCTGCTGTTGAAAATGAATGGATGGCACTTCGCTTGTATTTTAATAATAAAGCTACTTCGATTGATGTTTACAACAAACAAAAAAAAGGTCTTGAATTAAAAAATGCCAAATGGTATCCTTCCGAAAAAGAACAGAAAAAAGGTATGGGTGCCGATTATTATAAAGTTGGTTCTACTGTAGGCCTTGGAGGTGTTCGCCTTTGGGATGGAGAAAATGTAGTGCTTTTAGCTCCTGTTTCGAATCGTATTGCCACCGTTAAAAAGGAAGCCACTTATTCTCAAATGGAAATGTTATCAAAAGATGTTCCATACAAAGGAAAAAAAATAGATGTATTGGTTCGGGTAACCGCTTACACCGGTATTCGGGAAATGAGAGTGGAGGCTTTTGCTTTTACAGATGAGGATGTTCAGTTTGTTACCGGAATTAACTACCACAAAGGACAAAAAGTTGAAAAAGCCGATAATTATATGATTGCATGGGGATATCATCCTGAGGATGTGGCTGCAGAAAAAATTGAGGTAGGATCGGCAATAATGATTAATCCAGATGATTATCAGGACAGAAAAGATGATGGAAAACAACAACTTTACATCTCGAAACCAACAAAATATTTAAGCACTTGGGTAACCTCCACTATTGAAAAAGATAAAAAAATGGGAACCTTTGAAAAATTCAAAGCATACGTAGTTAAAACTGCAAAATAAATTCTACAAGTAAGGGGCCGTAAAGCCCCTTATTTTTTTCCTTTTACAACAAAAAGATTGTTATTCCTTTTCAAGTATCGATTTTATCGTATCCGCCCAAATTTGATATCCTTTCTCGGTCGGATGACAATAATCCCCAGCCATTTCTTTTGTCAGAATTCCATCCTGCGTTACTAATCTCGGACCAATATCCACTAGTTTAATATTGTTTTTCTGTGCAAACTGTTCCAGTTTAATATTGATTTTATTAATTAACTGTCGTCTCGGATGATCAGGTTTTTCTTCCCTTGGAAAAACAGACATTAAGATGATTTTAGCTCCTGGAACTTTAGATCGAACTCGTGAGTATACGGCAGCAATCCCCTCCACAATTTCGTCAGCCGTATTTACCCGGGCATTAGATGTCTGACTGGTATTATTTGTACCTATATGAATGATTACAGTCCGGGGATGCAAGCCATCCAATTCTCCATGATCCAAACGCCACAAAACATTCTGCGTGCGATCCCAGCCAAATCCCAAATTTAAAACCCGGTATTTGCTAAACAGATTGTTCCATGAAATAGGACCATTGGATTTTCGTGCTCTGCCATCAGCGTGTTTTAAATCAGGTTTGCCTCCCCAAAAATGAGTGATCGAATTACCAATTAAAACAATTTCAGGATTGATTGAGTCTTTAATTGCCAGCACATCATTGTGTCTGTCCCACCAATTGTAACTGTCTTGTTCTAATTTTGAAACCGGCACAACTGCCGTGTTACTGTTAATTTCAGTATCCAATACCTTGTCGTTCATCAATTGCGACAACAATGGTTCCATTGATTGAGCCCACAATTTGGCTCCCAGAGGCGTAGGATGCAACCAGTCAGACATCAACTCATGTTTGATTGAACCATCCAAATTTAGAAACAGATGGTTTACATCACAATAGAATACATGCTTCTGGTCACTTAACTTAGAAATTAGATCAGCCGATCTGTCGAGAATGGCACGATGAGAAGTTGGATTGGGACCATCATAACTGCCAGGAAATGGTCTCAAAAGCACAATCCTGGTTTCAGGCAAACGGGATCTAATTTCTTTTACAATTGCTTCAATACCTCCTGCCACTTGCGATGCGGTATGCCGGGTAGGATAATGCTTTTCATCCACGTTGTTTGTACCTACTTCGAGTATAATCGCCTTAGGAGATTGTCCTTTAAGTATTCCCTTTTGAATATTCCATAAAATATTTTCGGTTCGATACCCGCTAAAACCAAGATTAATGGCATTTCTTGGAGCAAAAAACTGATTCCATACCTCTTGGTATTGTGTCTTTTCAAAATTGTTAATGATCGAATTGCCCATCAATATCAAATCATATTTATTGTGTGCTATCAATTTCAGCTTTTCAGCCAAACGCCCCTTATTATAGCCCTCGGTTGGTATTGTTGCTGGATTAGCATCCGTTTTAACCAATATTTTACCGGTTTCAAGAGAATTTTGAATAAAATGCTTCAATTGAAATTCTTCGGCTGTTGGATTGATATTTTTTCCCGCCAGGTAAATACTGTCTTTTACAACCTTCAACACGGCATGCCCATCATAACCAATCCATGTTTTATAATAATCGACGCTCCTTGTTTTGTTTTCTACTTGATCGTTTTCATTTACCAGCAAAAACAAATCAGATTCTGGATTTGTGGGAGGCATAATTGTTGGATATACAGTGCCAGTCATGCATTCATCCATATCGACTGGTGAAATAAGAATTAACTTTTCGGGTTGCTCGCCCTTATTCAATCTCTCGACTGCCTTTGCTGCAAGATTAGCTCCGGCAGAAAAACCAATAAGAACCTTTGGAAAACTACTAAGACCTAAATTTCCAAAATTATTTTTTAAATATTGATAAGCATTTAACACATCATTCTCAGCAAGGTTTTGAATGTTGGGTTTTGTCCCGATATGATAATCAAGTACTACAACATCATATGCCTTTTTAGTAAGGAAACGAGCCACTTTGATGCCTTCCTGTTTGGTATGTATGATACTAAAATCACCTCCCGGCACTACTAAAACTGTTCCGTTAGATATTTTTGAACGCGTCCGAAAAAGTCGGAGCATCGGCTTGTTCAAATGATGAATAATTCCATCCTTCTCAATTCTATTTACTTGTAAAATTTTTTCGCCTGATATCAATAGAAATTTAGAATTTTCTCTATTCTGCCCAACTTCCTGAGCCATAATCCCCTCTCCTATAAATAGAAGAACAGTCATTAAAATAAGAATACAAAAGCATGGAACAGAGCTATTTCTATATTTTTTCATTGGTGAATTATTTAGTTGTATTTGAGCGTTTTACAAAAAAACTCTGATCGAAGATCATGCGGTAGAAATGAATGTACTCCTTTTTTTTGGTATTCAAAATGAACAAACCACCTCTTCAAACATTCTTTGTTAAAGTATATTTGTCGAAATTAATTAAGTTCTTTTGTAGCAAGGCATCCCCACAGGAATAATTAAAGCACCTTATTTTTCTTTCGTAAATTTCACATGAATACTATCCGCAAATACACATCCTTTATAAAGAACCTGCAACTGAACTTTAATCGGTTGATCTGCCGAATAATCTTTCGCCTTTAGAGTAAGCGACCTGTCTGAATTTATCTCAGCCCCGTTTACTGTCCAAGTATACTCATCGTAATCGTAGCCGGCATCCAAAGTGTAAGTTTCCTGCGAACACGTAATTGTATCAAGAATAATTCGCTGAGCTTCATGGTAGCGGACATTCATGCCATTGGCTTTTCCATCCTTGGCTTTACCCGATTTAGAATGTGCTCCACGTTGAAGCTGGTATTCATTGTTCCAAAATTTCCCTAAATCAGATCCCAAATAAAAACCTGGTTGTGTAGGTTGGTTGTAGCTTATGTTTTGATCAGCCACGCTAAGTCGGTAGATATGATCACTCAGCAAGGTGTGAAAACGATAAGGAGTGCTGTAATTGGTCATGTACAAACGAAGTTCTTTGTTATCTTTTGTTCGCACCAGAATTTCTTCACGCCAATCTCCCACAATGTCGGCTTGAAGACAAGGATTCCCTTTTGTCCAGTTATTGCCGGTTAAGTCTTCACTAAACGGGATTGGTAAATTTATTACACCATCCCCAGTCCATTTTGTGATGCCAACAAATTCGCGGCCAGTAACACTCGATCCATCCAGCAATTCACGGTTTAAATCACCATCCCACCAAATGCCCATATTAATGGATGGAGTGTTTGCGGTAATAAATTTTCCATTGGCTGTATAAACGCCTCCTGAATGAGTCGTCCATAATTCACAGCCTTTAAATCGAGGATCAATATCAGCGGCCATGGCTCTTCCCACATCTTCGAAGGAAGGAATCCCCCAAATATACTCCCCCGTACAGGCATCACGTAATTCTGATCCGGCCTTGGTTGGAACATGTTCATGGCAATCCCAGATTTCGAGTCCCGGACGTTCGATATCGATATCTGTTAAATGCAAAGCATCACCATGCCCCAACAAAGTATTGTAGCCTCCGGTACCATCTGCATTAATCAAACAAGCTCCATAGGTAATTTCATCTTTACCATCTCCATTTACATCCCCAATACTTAAATTGTGATTTCCTTGTCCTTCAAAACTTTTGTATTTACCCTGATTATCGGTTGTGCTAAAATGCCAACGCCGTGTTAATTTTCCATCCCGGTAATCCCATGCTTCCAATACAGCTTTTTCGTAATAGCCCCTGCAAATAAGTATGCTCGGCCTCAATCCATCAAAATACCCAACTCCCCCTAAAAAACGATCTACCCGATTACCGGTTATATCACCAAAATCATTTGGAGCTCCTCTGCAAATGTAGTCAGCTCGAGCCAGCTCTTTCCCTGTTGCCCCTTCTATTACTGAAAAAAATTCGGGTCCGGTAATTATTTTGCCATAGGTTCGCGAGCTGGAATCCCGATCCACATAATCACTTACTCCATCATTATTTACGTCACCAATAACCTGACCGTCTCCAAATTGAGTTCCTTCAGCTGTTTTAACTGCAATCTCAGCCTTTCCATCCCCATCAAAATCGTATGCCATCATTTGAGTATAATGAGCACCTTGCCGGATATTAATTCCCAGATTAACACGCCATAAAAAAGTCCCGTCAAGTTTGTAAGCTTCGAGCAACGGGCCTCCGTTACACACGCCGTTGTGCGAATTATCATGACCGCTATTTTCACGTTTTAGTACAATGTCCAATTCTCCGTCTCCATCCAAATCGGCCACAGTTGCATCGTTGGGACTGTATTGCCATAAACTGTCGCCGGGAAATGCTTGTATTGGAATTGATAAGTATGGATGATCGGCCATTTGCGGACTTAGCACAAAAGAAGCAAGCATTCGCTGTGTTTTAGCATCTTTTAAAACATAGGTTGTTGAAGTTTTTGTATTTACCAAACTATCTTTTACAAAGGTACTTGCAACTATTGGAGTTGCATTAAGCTTACGCCCTTTTTCATTCTTATTGATGCGATAAAGGTCAAACTGAGTTCCGGCTTTATCTTTTGGAAGAAATCTCCAGCTTACCGCTACAATTCCATTTCCCTGATGAATGGCAACTAATCCTCTCCCCAAATTTTCCTTTTGAATAGATGGAGCATAATTTGGTCCTTTTACTATTTGGGAAGGTGTTTTTGTGCAACAGGATTGCAGCACACCACAAAGAATCAGAATAAGAATTTTATCTGCAAACGAACCTAATGAATTAAACATGTTGTATCAAATTATATCGCAACTGCTTACTAAAGGGCTGCAATGGTGTTTACGATTACTGAAATATCATTTTTAGTGAGCTTCGAATGGATTTTCTACCAAGTTGCCATCTACTCTTACGCGATCAACATCGCAATTTTCCACATCATCCAACACAAATAGGGGACGACCATCCTTTTGCTCAAAATAAAATCTGATATTCTCGAAAAATATGTTTTTAGCATGCCTCACATAAAAACCTGAGGCTGGAATTGTTCCAAACATCCAAGGTTCCGGATATGTTTTCTCACTTTCAGGAGGTACAATTTTTCCATCTTCTGCAGTATAAGCACCTTTAAAATGAATGTTGATATTAGAGAATGAGATTTCTTCAACCTGATGTCCGGGTACGCCACTAATAATATTTGAGAATTGTGAATCGGCATTGAACACATTCACATTGCTGATTTGAACTCTTTGCAATTTTCCAACGGGAGTGCCTTTCGGACTGCGCTGACGTGCCCCCAAGCGAATGAAAAACGGAGAATTGCCCACATTTCGCATGGTAATATTCGAAACCACCACATCTTCGAGCCAGCCACCGTCAACAGCTTCAATGGCCAAACCTCTGCTTCGTTCGAAAATACAATTGGTGATGACAATATTTTTAAAACCTCCACTCGATTCGGTTCCTAATTTTATGCGTCCCGTATTTGAACCATGATCGGGTGCTACTGCCTCATCGGTTTCCCACTTAGCAGTTAATACAGATCCTTTGTCGTAACCAGAAACAAAACAACCATTGATGCTTACATTCTCCGTATCTTTAAAATATCCCAAAGCATAGCTCGATTTTAAAACAATGGCATCGTCCCATGGGCAATTTACACTGCAATCTGAAATACGTACGTTTTTACAGCAATCAATATCAAAACCATCACGATTGGTATCTACTTTAAGATTGAGTACGTGCAAATTATCTACTCCTGTTGCCAAAATGGCAAAATGACCGCAGTTCAGCATCGCCACATCCTTCACAGTAATGTTATGACACTCCTTAAACGACAATGCTTTATTTCCAACTCCTGCCAGCCGGCTTTCTTCTCGTGTTAAACCTTGTCCGTTAATTAATCCATTGCCGCAAATCGTTATATCGTGCTCACCTATTGCCCAAAACAGCGAGTTTTTCCAGTGGCTATGTCCAAAATCCTGAAAAGGATTATCGGGATTTGGTTCTGCTTCGTCGTAGCCTTCATTTTCTTTTGGAAAAGTAGCTAAAACTGTAGCACCCGATTCAATTTGAATGGTAATATTACTTTGCAATCGTATGGAATAGCAGGCATATGTACCTGCAGGAACATAAATGGTTCCTCCTCCATTTTGAGTCGCCTCTTCAATAGCGCTGTTAATAGCGGGAGAATCAATGGTAACACCATCTCCCTTAGCTCCAAAATCTTTAATATTATAAGTTTCGGCCTTTAAAGAGATACCATATAGTAATGCAATAAGCAGGAATAATTGTCGCATATTTTTTGTTTTTAATCTGGTGTCGATTTCATCCATTCTGTTTCTTTATTTACCCTGTAGCTTCCCTCTTCAAAAAGCTTGGGAAGCATAAAATAATTGTAATCGGCCATTGGATTCAAGAAATAGAAACAAAAATAGTAATCCTGTTCATCCACCATTTTAAGATCAGCAGTCAACACTTGCGCCACTGTTTTCTTTCCGGATTTCAGCAGTTGAATTGGATTCTCCTGTTTGTTAGCATCTGTCAATTTTAGAATCGATCCAGCAGGTGTTAATCCTTCCAAAATTTTAAGCTTACGGCTGTTTCCATAATAAAGAGTAAATGAATTCCCCTCAACACTAAAAACATTCTGGTAACAATCTACAGGTAAAATGGCAGGAGACCATTTTTCAATCTCAACGTCCTTATTCGAAGCTCCTCCATAAGTCCATATCAAGTGTAAATCTTCAGGGATATTTTCACCTGTTAACTTCATTACTGCACCTTTGCTGTCAGCCAAAGGACGAATTAAAAATTCAATAGTACCCTTAGCTAATATCTCGTCTTTCAGAATGTATTTTATTTCCTTTTCAGATGATTTCAACTTCACACCTGCAAATTCAGAAAACCACTTGCTATTCCCTTCTGTTGAAACACCAATTCGTAAAGTTCCTGCTAATTTAGGTGCCAACAAAGACCAATCAGGATTTTGGGCTTTTACAAAGCCCAGACATAAGAAAGCCAATATAAAGACAACTGTTTTTTTCGACATCATAAGTTGTTTAGTTTCCGTCTGGTTTTTGAATTTCAGCAAAAGGAGTTGGATACCATTTAAAATTCTTGAAATCGTCAGGTGCCGCGGGATTAAAATCTTTTACATCATCTCTTAAATACTGTACCAAAGGCAAATGAATTTGTTTCATTCCATACACAACACATTTTGCAATTTGATCAGCACCAAAAGGATTAAAGTGAGTATTATCTTTCAAAGGCGTCTCTTGATTTGGAAACGTATTGGCCGGATAATGAACAAATGCATTCACTGAATTTTCTACACCCATGGCTTCATAAAGAGTTCGAGTATAAGAGTGCAAATCAATCAAAGAAACATTTTCTTCGGCTGCCAGTTTTCTCATCGCATCCGGGTAATCTCCATGAGTGTCAACAATTTCCCCCTCCTCATTAAAGCTTCTGCGTTGCGTTGGGGTAACAAAAACAGGATTTGCTCCTTTTTCCCGGGCAACAACAATAAAATCTTTTAATCGATCCCTAAAATTCAGATATGCTCCTTTGCCCTCTCCTCTTTCCTTCTGATCATTATGACCAAACTCTACAAATATGTAATCACCAGGCTTAACCTGCGTTAACAATTTCTCTAATCTTCCTCTGGCAATAAAACCACTTGTAGTTTCTCCGGATTCGGCATAATTAGCAAAACAAACCTGATCATTAAAAAAACGAGGTATGATCTGTCCCCAGGAACACCAAGGTTCGTTTTCCTGATCTACCACAGTTGAATCTCCACATAAGAAAACTGTTAGCACAGAATCGGTTGGTGTTATTTCAATAGATACAACCTGAGGAGACTCGCCGTTAAATTCAAAAGTCAGATTGCTATCCCAATTTAATTTGGTCTTTTCTCTTTCTTTGATTTTAACATTCCTTCCCGCTGTGATAATCGTATCTCTTTTATTGATATAGAAATAAACATCTTTAATTTCTCCTTTTTCTGTAGATATTCCATCAAAAAACAGTCTTCTTGACTCCCCTCTAATCACTGTATGTCCGGCACTATCTTCAGATCCGACTCTCACATGTACTTTATAATTTCCATCCGGAACATTTGTAAAAGTAACAAAACCGTTATCAGCTTTACTTAAAGGATCTATGATCTTAAATCCGGTGTCTTTTTCAGTGCACGAAAAGAATACAATGATTAAAACTGCGGCAATCAAGCAACCGGAAACCTTCCTGTTTACATCTCTAAAACTCATCTTAAAAAAGTATTATTTGCACTCTTGTAATTTATATACTTCTACCCCACCTAACAAAAAACAACCGATACCATAATCTTCAAAATCAGGCATACTATCATATTTTACCGGCTGACCGTCTTTAGGCTCTTTTCCAGTTCCCTGCACATAACCTAAAAATCCATTTTCATGAATGGCATCTTTCACAATAGCATTCCAGGCTTTTGCAACAACAGGCATGTATTTTTCCTTTGATAAGAATCCGTTATTGATTCCCCATGCCATACCATATACAAATAAAGAAGTCCCGGTCACCTCTTTTCCGCCATAATTTTCAGGATCGTGTAAACTCGCATTCCAAAATCCATCTTTTCTCTGACATTTTACCAATGCCTTTGTCATGGACATAAAATCATTCACATAATCCTTATAGTGCTTTTCGTCTTTCGGTATTTCACTTAAAACTCTTACCAAAGCAGCATATACCCATCCGTTGCCTCTTGACCAATAACAATTTTCACCGTTTGGTTCTTTATAAGGAGGAACAAAATCAGCATCGCGCCACCATAAACCATCTTCCTTGTTATAAAGACCTCCTCCAATATCATTTCTGCTGCAGGCATACATATCCCACATTTTATCAAAATACTTTGCATCATTCATTGTAGCACCATACTTCGCAAAAACCGGCATCCCCATTTGAATGGCATCTATCCATGTCCAATCATCCTTTTGCGGCGTATTCACCAACATGTCTAAATTTGCTTTTACCTTCCTAATTTGTTTAGGCTCTTTAGACAGTCGATACAAATCGATATAAGTTTGACCCGCACAATAATTATCCGCATTTCTGGTAGTTGTACCACTTCTAAACCCCCATTTATGAAAATCAGACCATTGATAAGTATAATCGTATAACTTTTCCTCGGGTAATATTGAATACAAGGCCATTAATCCTTCGTAATACACACCTCTTGTCCAAATATTGCTTGGCCTTTCCCGCCCCACATTCGATGGTGCTTTATAATCATTGTATTTTTCCATGAAATAATCATTCACTTTAATTATTTCTTTCAAAGTTTGTTCATGATCAATCAATTTTTGTCCCCAAACCGGAGAAAAATTCATTGATGTCGTAACAATTAGTAGTATAAACTGCAATAAATACATTCTGCTCAATAATCCCATTTCATATAGTGTTTTAGAAATTTTTCCTCCAAATGTATTACATAGCACATCCGCAAAAAAGGAAAATTATACACAAACCTAGAATATCATCCACAACAACAAAGCATTAAAATAAATACATGTTTTAGTACAATTTTCCATTTTCTATCGTGTGCGCACACCCTATTTTTACAACCATTGAAAAAGCTAGTTGGTAACTCAAGTTTCAATCTATGTTTAATCTATTAAAAAGTTTTTATGAACCTATTAAATCTAGTGTAGTATGAATTTATTTAAATCAAGAAGAAAACAATTTAAAGTGTTTTTCATAACACTTCTTACAGGTTGTTTTTTTATGGCTGGAAACGTCAACGTTTGCGCCCAAACACAAACGATTTCCGTTACAGGTAATGTTAAAGATCAATCAGGCATGTCTATTATTGGAGCCACGATTATTGAAAAAGGATCGGTAACAAATGGTACCATAACGGATATTGATGGAAACTACCAAATTAAAGTATCGAAAGATGCTGCTTTGGTTGCAAGCTTTATTGGCTATAAAAGTCAGGAACTACCTGTTGCAGGAAAGTCAGTGATTAATTTTGTGATCAGTGAGGAAACTACAAATCTTGATGAATTAATTGTAGTTGGTTACGGTGTACAAAAGAAGAGCGATGTAACAGGTGCTGTAACCAGGGTTAGTGCTGAAGATATTGTAGCAATGCCTGTTAAAGATGCTGTGCAAGCTATGCAGGGAAAAACTGCCGGGGTTGACATTACCTCAAACCAGAGACCAGGAGAGACTGGAAGTATTACAATTAGAGGTATCCGTTCTTTAAATGCCAGTCAGAGTCCATTGTATGTAGTAGATGGAATGGTTGTTCAAAGTGGAGGAATAGACAATATTAATCCTAACGATATTGAAAGTATTGATATTCTAAAGGATGCCTCTGCCACAGCTGTTTATGGATCCAGAGGTGCAAATGGTGTAGTATTGGTAACTACTAAAAAAGGAAAAACAGGTGAAGTAAGTTTTAATTACTCTGGTTCGGTTACCATCGAAAAAATGTACGACGTAACTGAGATGATGGATGCTGCTGAATGGTTGGATTATGCCCGACTAGCCAAATACAATATGGGTAGTTATGCATCTGCTACACCTTCTTATGCTGCTGATTTAGCTACCTGGGGGTCTGTTGGAGCTTCGTTCGCAAATATTGAAAAAGGATGGGTAAACGGAGTTTGGGATCCTAATAAAGTTGGAAATTACAATTGGGGTGACCAAGGTAAAAGAACTGCTGTTTCAACGGAACACACCATTAGTGCATCAGGTGGTACAGAAAAGTTCAAAGGATATGGCTCATTCGGATATTTACGTCAGGAAGGAACTCAACCCGATCAACTTTATCAACGATATACTGCTAAAACGAATTTTGAGGTATCTCCTACAGACTGGTTCAAGTTCGGAACAACTATGAATCTTAGCTATGGAGAACAAGACTATGGTTATAGCTTTACAAAATCAAGTACAGGTCCAGGGGATTACTATTCTGCTCTAAAATCCATGTTGCCATGGACGGTTCCTTATGATGAAAATGGCGATTATATTAGAAATCCTGCAGCAGGAGATGTTAATATTATTAATCCGATTAAAGAGTTGGATTATAACACCAATAACCGTCAAACTTTACGTGCAACCGGAAGTTTCTATTCTCAATTGGATTTTGGAAATATGTGGAAACCTTTAGATGGTTTAAGTTACCGAATTCAATTTGGCCCGGAATTTAAGTACTATCGTTTGGGTGTATTTAATGCTGCTGAAGGTATTAATGGAGATGGCAACAACGCGGCTAAATATAATACCAATAATACACGAGCCTATACATTAGACAATTTATTGTATTATAATAAAACCTTTGCAAACCTTCATAAAGTTGGTTTAACCGCAATGCAATCTTTCTCAAAGTATCATTATGAAAATGGAGATATGAAAGCAACAGATGTTGCTTCAACTTCCGAATTATGGTACAACCTTGCTTCAGGAGGTGATGCATATAGTCTTGGAACAGGCTTGGCAGAGAAACAAATGGAGTCGTATATGCTTAGAGGTAATTACACTTTTAACGATAAATACATGTTGACTGCATCTATGCGTTGGGATGGAGCATCTCAATTGGCTGAAGGCAATAAATGGGCGAGTTTCCCATCTTTGGCATTAGGCTGGCGTATTGATCAGGAAGATTTTATGAACAACGCTTCATGGATTGATGGATTAAAGGCCCGTTTTGGTTTTGGTATAACAGGTAACGCTGCAATCGATGCATATGATACTAAAGGTGCAGTAGCTTCTTTATACTACAATTGGGGTACTACCTCCTCTGATTTAGGATATGTAGCATCAGATCCTTCGGTTAAATATCCTCCAAAAATGGCGAACACTAATCTTAGTTGGGAAAAAACTGCCCAGTATAATGTAGGTGTAGACTATGTATTTTTTAACGGCCGATTAAGTGGTAGTATTGATGCATACAAAACAAAAACTTCCGATCTATTAATGATCATGTCAATACCAAGTTTAACTGGCTATACTTCAACCTGGGCAAACATTGGTGAAACAAAAGGTTCCGGTATTGATCTACAAATCAACACAGTCAACATAAAATCAGATGATTTTAACTGGGAAACCAGTATCACTTGGTCCAAAGATCAGAGTGAAATCTCAAAATTAAATAATGGTTTAACAGAAGTACCTAATAATGCATGGTTTGTAGGCGAAGACATAGGTGTTTATTACGACTATGTATATGATGGTATCTGGAAAACTTCCGAAGCTGCTGAAGCTGCAGTATATGGACGTAAACCAGGTCAGATAAAAATTAAAGACTTAAACAACGACGGTACTATTGACGCTAATGAGGATAGACAAATTGTTGGAAAAAAACGCCCGGATTGGTCTGGAGGTATGACTAATACGTTTAAATACAAAAATTTTGATTTATCATTCTTTGTATACTCTCGTTGGGGGAATACTTTCAGAAGCGGAAAAGAAACACTGGATGGTCGCTTTACAATGCGTAAAATTGATTATTGGATAGAAGGAATAAATGAAGATGCAGAATATTATTCTCCGGGATCAAATGGAGAAGCTGCTGATACTTATGCCAGTTCTATGAATTATCAAGACGGATCTTTTGTGAAAATGCGTAACATCAGTTTAGGTTATAACTTTACTCCTAAACAGTTAAAAAAACTTGGAATCAGCAAACTTAAAGTGTATGCTCAATGTATGAATCCATTTACAATCTATTCTAAATGTGATTATTTAGATACTGACCTTTCGGGGTACAATAACAACACAACATCTACTGGTTCATCAACCACTCTTAAAAGTTTCGTATTTGGTTTGAATCTTGGATTCTAATTTTAAAAAAGTTAATTATGAAAAAAAATAAAATATTATTACTGTTTGGGTTGATAAGTATCTTAACTTTTTCTGTATCATCCTGCAAAGATGATTTCTTGGATGAAGAACTTACAACGACCTATAGTACTCAGACATTTGAAACACAGGAAGGACTGGATCAGCTGGTTACCGGAACCTACCAAAAGCTAAAATTTAAATTCAACTATACATGGGGGATTAAGATGTTTAACGTAGGTGTAGATGAATTTACGGATGCAAATAACGCAATTCCTGACTTCAACTGTTATAGTACCGATTTAAGCTCAGAAGAGGGAGGAAACAACAAGCCTATGTGGCAAAATATGTATGCCGGTATTGAATCAGCAAACACAATTATTAAAAATATGCCTCTTTATTACGATAAAAAAAATGCAAACTATAACACTCGATTGGGTGAAGGTTATTTTTTACGTGGCTATTTTTATTTAACGCTGGTAACTCAGTATGGAGGTGTGCCGTTAAAATTACAACCCTCAACAGCTGTTGAAACTTATTTTACACGAGCTACAGAAGAAGAGTGTTTTGCACAAATCACTGCTGATTTTAAGTCTGCATATGATTTATTACCTGCAAGCCCAGAAGCAACCGGTCGTATCACACAATCCGCAGCAGCTCATTTTCTGGCAAAATCAAAATTAACACGAGCAAGCGAATTATATAGTTCATGGAACTCAAGCTACATAAGCGATGATCTAGATGATGTTATTAAATACGGAACAGAAGTTTATAATGCTCATCCTTTATGCACAAACTATGTGCAATTATGGGATTATCAAGCGGCTAACGGTGCCAACGAGAGTGTTTCTGAAGTCGTTTTGGCGGCTCAATTCTCTGACGATCAATCTACCTGGGGTAGATATGGAAATCAGATGCATCTTTATTATCCATCTGTTTATCAAGACATTTCAGGCACAAAAAGAGATATTTCAGGAGATAGAGAATTCTGTTATGCCCGAGCAACTAATTATACCATGGATGTGTTTGACCGTGTTAACGACTCACGCTTCTGGAAATCATTTATTACTACTTACGGATGCAACTCTACAGCAAATGCTCCTGTTTGGACTTCAGATAATGCCACTTTAGGACCTGTTGGAACTGTGAATGGAACAAAACGATTTGAAGGCGGAGATCTGGCCATTAAATACATTGTTAATAATGCTGGTGATACGAGATATAATCCTGTAACCAATGATGTAACCGGTGTTTTAAAAGATGGTGTTATGCAAAACACTCACACCTTTGTACGTTATTTCGATGGAGAAAATCAGGAATGGGTTGGACAACACGGTAATGAAGGATATTATGGCGTTCAGAAACGTTCTGTAGCCTTATCTAAATTTCGAGATGGTTACAGAGTCGCAATTGCATCTCAATTTGGAACCCGAGATGTCATTCTTGCCCGTTCTGCAGATGATGTTTTAATGGTTGCCGAAGCCTATATACGAAAAGGCGAATCGGAATATGCTAATGCCATTACCTGGATTAATAAATTAAGAGACCGGGCTGCATTTTTAGCTGGAGAAGACCGTTCTGTTCACGTTGATGGAGGACAAGCCTATAAGAACAATAGCTATTGTAACGGTAAAGGCGGAGGATATTCTTCTGATGGTGCTATTTATTACGATAAAAACACTTATTATGAATCAAATGGAGATTTGACAGAAACAACTGCTGCTACAATCAATGAAATGCATATCACTTCAGTAAGCGACATCTACAATTCTTCAGTAGATGCACCAATTTATACAAAGCTTGAATGTTCAAGCAACGCAGAAAAAATGATGTGTTTCTTATTGAATGAGAGAACTCGTGAACTTTGCGGAGAAACAGTACGTTGGGAAGATTTAGCCCGTACCAAAAGGCTTGAAGCCCGCTTTAAGGCATTTAATGATGGTTGGGTTAGAGGTAACTCTACGTTTAGTGCAAACAAACATTATTACCGACCAATTCCTCAATCTTTTCTTGATGCCATTACCAATGAAAATGGACAAGCATTAAGTTCAGAAGAAAAACAAGCTATGCAAAATCCAGGATACTAATAGATCCTAAACTATAAAATCACTAAACTGGTTCAAATCTGTTCCGGTTTAGTGATTTTTTTTTATTCTGATTATCCCAACAAAAATAAACTACCAGGCTCTTCCGAATAGTAATGTCCACTATATTAGGTACTGTATTGATGAATACATCTCCAAATATGGATGATTTGACATGAATACGGAAAAATATACATCTGTTACAATTTATTCATATCTACTTTTGATGTAAATAATAAAAGATAACAGCTTATAAAATATTCGCAATGAAACTCTCATTTAGTAGTACACAACATCAGATTTTTTTAGCACGATTTTTAATTGTCATTTTTATAATTTCGTTGAATTCTCTTTCCTATGCTCAGGAGACGAAATCTAACTCTGGAAAAAACAGTAAATCCGACGTTACAAATAAAACGGAATTTAATGATGCAAACACCCCTCTTCATCTTTTACAACCTGATTACGCAATAAACTATCAGGCTCCTGACAAAGATCAAATTGAAAATCAACTTAAAACAATTGTAAATTATCTGGAGCAGGTTACTCCGGCTGGTATAATTGATTCAAAAAGTCAAAAAGTTATTACTAAGTATGAAAACATCGACAGATACAGTCAGTTGAAAAAAGGAGATTTTAGATTAACCTCATACGAATGGGGAGTTACTTATGCTGCTATGTTGCGCTTGACCCAGGTGACTGATAATGACAAGTATTTGCATTATGTATGTGACCGATTTGCATTTTTAGCAGAAACAGCTCCTTATTTCAAAAAACAATTGGATGAAGTTGGAACAATTGATCCTTTGATGACAAAGGTTTTACAACCCAAAGCCTTAGATGATGCCGGTGCCATCTGTGCCGCAATGATCAAAACATCAATTTTTGATCAGCCATCAGCTGCTGTCGATACCTTAATCGGCAACTACATCGATTACATCATGTACCACCAATATCGATTAAAAGATGGAACATTTGCACGCAAACGCCCGCTGTACAATACCGTTTGGTTAGATGATCTATTCATGAGTATTCCCGCTTTACTGCAAATGGGAAAATACAAGCATGAGGATAAATACACTCAGGAAGCCGTTAAACAAATCAAACTGTTTAAAGACAAACTATTTGTTGAAAACAAAGGCCTTTTTCGTCACGGATGGGCTGAAGGTTTAGAACCTGAACCAACATTTTTCTGGGCAAGGGCCAATGGCTGGGCTTTGCTAACTCTTTGCGAAGCTTTAGATGTTTTGCCTAAAGATAATGAAGATAGAAAATGGATCATGGATCTTTATCAACAACAAATTGGTTCATTGGTTCAATATCAATCCGGACAAGGTTTATGGCACCAACTAATAAATAAAAACGATTCTTATCTGGAAACTTCAGCAAGTGCAATATATGTATTTGCAATTGCTCACGGTATCAATCAGGGATGGTTAGATGCAAGAGTTTACGGTCCTGTAGTTACTTTAGGATGGAATGCTCTTTCTCAAAAAATAAATTCGAAAGGACAAGTTGAAGGTACTTGTGTAGGAACAGGAATGGGATTTGATCCGGCATTCTATTATCATCGTCCAACCAGTGCTTTTGCAGCTCATGGATATGGCCCCATGTTGCTGGCCGGTGCTGAAATGATTGAATTAAGCAATCACTGGTTTCCTAAAATGAACGATAGTGCAATTCATTTTTACGGACAAACACTACCCTATTCGGAACCTATTTTTGAAGTTGGTGATCCAAGACATCCGCCATATAAAAAAGCAGGTAGCAGTCGCAAAGGGAAAAAACCTGTTGTGTTTGTAATTGGTGATTCAACAGTAAAAAATGGTCGCGACAAAGGTGATTTAGGTCAATGGGGCTGGGCCAGCTTTTTCGATCGCTTTTTTGATACAAATAAAATTACAGTAGAAAACCACGCTTTAGGTGGTCGCAGCAGCAGAACATTCCTAACCGAAGGATTGTGGCAAAATGTATTGGAAGGCTTACAGGAAGGAGATTACCTGTTTATTCAGTTCGGTCACAATGATGGTGGTCCCTTTGATACCGGACGCGCCCGGGCTTCTATCAAAGGAGCTGGCGAAGAATCAAAAACTTATACCATGGAAGCTACCGGCGGACCGGAAACTGTATATACTTTTGGTCATTACATACGTCATTATATTGAACAAGCCAAAGCTCATGGCGTAAAAGTAATTGCCTTAGCCCATACTCCGCGCAACAACTGGGAAGATGGTAAAATGGTGCGTGTAACGGATACCTACGCTAAATGGACAAAACAAGCAGCAGAAGATGAAGGTGTTTATTATATCGATGCCAACGATCTTTGTGCAAAAGAATACGAAAAAATAGGTCAGGAGGCCACTAAACCCTACTATAAAGATAATGTACACACTTCATACATTGGAGCAATAACGAACGGAAATACAATTGCCAAGGCCACATATAACCTGGAAAATTGCGATTTAAAAAAGTATATGAAAAAGGAAGCCATCGACAACCCGACTAAAGTGGCTCCAAAACCTTTGTACCGCGATCCTAAATTTGACGGAACTGCAGATCCGGTTGTAATATGGAACAAAAAAGAACAAAAATGGTTCATGTTCTATACCAACCGAAGAGCCAATCTGGAAAATACAAATGGAGTTGACTGGGTACACGGAACACCTATTGGCATTGCGGAATCAGAAGATGGAGGACTAAACTGGAAATACCGCGCCGATGCAAACATTAATTATGGCGGTGACAGCACGACTTACTGGGCTCCTGATGTAATAGAACAAGATGGAACTTATCACATGTACCTGACTGTTGTACCGGGAATTTTCAGCGATTGGAATCATCCCCGTCACATCATTCATTTGACCAGTAGTAACCTGATTGACTGGAAATTTGAATCTCAGCTAAATTTGGCTTCCGATAAAGTAATCGATGCTGAAGTTGTAAAAGCTCCCAATGGAAAATGGAGAATGTATTACAACAATGAGAAAAATAATAAATCCATTTACTATGCCGAAAGCAACGACCTGTACAATTGGGAAGACAAAGGATTGGCTGTAGGAAATAAACGCGGCGAAGGCCCTGTTGTCTTCTTCTGGAAAAACCAATATTTCATGATTATTGATTCTTGGGATGGATTATCTGTTTTCAGTTCCAGAAACATGGAAAACTGGCATCTTCAAAAGGAAAACATATTGGATAAACCCGGATGTTATAAAGATGATCAGGTAAAAGGTGGTCATGCTGATGTCGTAATCAATAACGACAGAGCATATATTTTTTATTTTACTCATCCTGGAAGACTTCAAGGCGTAAATGATGACAATTATGAAACCAGAAGATCATCCATACAGCTTGGAGAATTAAAATTTGTAAATAATCAAATATCCTGTAATCGTAATTTACCTGTAGATATTAAATTAGTAAGTCCTTAAGTAGCAAATACATTCAGATCAATCAAATAATTTACCAAGCTTTTATTGAGCACATTAAAATCAAGATCTAAAATCAATAAAACCATGAAAATTAAAACAATTTCAATACTCGCTATAAGCACCGTCCTTTTCATTTGTTGTACACAACAACCAAAAGACGTTCGTATATTTATATCAGGCGATTCTACAGCTCAAAGCTACGACACAACAAAAACAGTAATGAGAGGATGGGCACAGATGTTACCCGATTTTTTCGATGAACATGTAACTGTTGTTAACAAGGCAAAAGCAGGCCGAAGTACCAAAAGCTATTTGGCAGAAGAACGATGGAAAGAAGTAGTTGATTCTCTTCAACCAAATGATTATGTGATCATACAATTTGGTCACAACGATGCCTCTTCAAAACCGGAAAGACATGCCTCCTACCCTGATTACAAAAGAAATCTGATTACTATGGTGAAGGAAGCACAGGCAAAACAAGCCCGGCCAATTTTAGCCACATCAATTGTAATGAGAACGTTTAAAGACAATGGTTTACTTGATGATCGGTTAAAAGGATATCCGGCCATTACCCGTCAATTGGCCGATTCCTTAAACATTCCTTTGATCGATACCTGGCTAAAATCAAGGGATTTGATTATCATGATGGGTGATGAACCATCAAAAAAATTGTACATGTGGATAGAAGCTGGTGTTGATTCTATTCGACCAGATGGTTCTCAGGATGATACACATCTGCAGGCTCCAGGAGCTGCAGCAATTGCAAAAATAGTAGCAGCAGAAATCAAAAAACAAAACCTTAAAGACATAGCAAACCATGTTCTTATCCCTTAAAGACACAGCTAAATTAGCAACACTGCTTTTAATTCCTTTTCTACTTGTACGTTGCCAGTCGGATGTTCAATGGCCCGAAGAATCTGTGAACACGAAACCCGGAACCCGATGGTGGTGGATGGGCAGTGCTGTTGATGAAGCCAACCTGTCCCGAAATCTGGAATTGTATGCTGATGCCGGACTCGGTTCTCTGGAGATCACACCAATTTATGGTGTTCAGGGAAATGATTCCAATGAAGTTGATTTCTTATCGAACAGATGGATGGAATTATATTCTCACACCCAAAAGGAGGCTAAAAAACTGGGGATAAATATCGATATGAATACCGGAACCGGTTGGCCTTTTGGCGGACCTGATGTTGGGCTAAAAGATGCTGCCGGTAGATTGTTAATCAAGGAATTTAAATTATCGACAGGACAACAATTCAATCAATTGATTGTTCCTGATGAGAAAAAGCAAGCAGAAACTGCAAGGCTGGCAAGCTTAATGGCTTTTTCAGAAAAAGGTGAAAAATTAGACCTGACAGATAAGGTGATCAACCAAAAGCTAGATTGGAAAGCACCTGTTGGTAAATGGACATTAATTGCTCTTTTCGAGGGAAACACATTCCAACAGGTTAAAAGAGCTGCTCCTGGTGGCAAAGGTTTGGTTTTGAATCATTTTTCGAAAGAAAGTGTAGAGAAATACCTGAGTAAATTTACGAAAGCCTTTAACGAAAGCGGCGCGCCTGTTCCCAATTACTTTTTTAATGATAGTTACGAAGTATATAATGCAGACTGGACTCCAGGCTTTCTAGCTGAATTTGAACAAATGCAAGGCTATAAATTACAGGATTATCTTCCTCAATTTTTAGATACTGCAAGAAACGAAACTACAGCAAGAATCGTTTCGGATTACAGGGAAACACTTTCGAAATTATTATTGGAAAATTTCACCAAGCCCTGGACTGAGTGGGCACACAAACTGAATAGTAAAACCCGAAATCAGGCACACGGTTCGCCGGCTAACTTAATTGATATTTATGCTGCTGTTGATGTGCCCGAATGCGAAGGATTTGGATTGTCGGACTTTCACATTAAAGGGCTTCGCAAAGATTCTTTAACACGTCATAACGATTCCGATTTTTCCATGTTAAAATACGCATCATCAGCGGCTCATATTTCAGGAAAAAAGTACACTTCATCAGAAACATTTACATGGCTTACCGAACATTTTCGTACCTCATTCTCTCAGTGTAAACCCGATTTGGATCTGATGTTTGTTTCAGGCGTTAATCACGTTTACTTTCACGGCACTACCTATAGTCCGGCTGAGGCTGCATGGCCGGGATGGAAATTTTATGCTTCGGTGGACATGAGTCCAACCAACCCATTGTGGCGCGATGCAAAACCGTTTTTTAAGTATATATCACGCGTACAATCGTTTTTACAAATGGGTAAACCCGATAATGATTTTCTGGTTTATTTACCTGTTTACGATATGTGGCACAAAGTGGATGGCAAATTATTACAATTCGACATCCATAAAATGAAACAACGTGCTCCGGAGTTTATTCATGTGGTCAACCAAATTAGTGACGCCGGCTATGATATGGACTATATTTCGGATTCATTTATCACAAGCACTGAATTTAAAGACGGACATCTCATTACATCAGGAGGAACTTCGTACAAAGCTTTAATTATACCTTCTGTAGATAAAATGCCGGCGGAGGTTATTAAAAAACTGATTGATCTGGCTAAACAAGGTGCACAAATTGTGTTCATGGGGAATTATCCTAAAGATGTTCCCGGATATGGAAATCTGGAAAACCGAAGAAAACAATTTCTTAATGTAAGTGATCAGCTGCCTGATGTTGACTTTAACGAAACCACAGTAAGCTCATTTTCGAAAGGAAAAATAATTACCGGTACCGATTATAAAAACACACTTGCTGCTACCGGAGTTATTGCTGAAGAATTTAAAACAAAAGCGGATCTTAAATACATTCGCAGGAAAAACAGCAAGGGGTATCATTATTTTGTTTCTGCACTTAAAGCTGAGGATACAGATACCTGGATTACTTTACCAAAGCAAGCTGAATCAGTCGTGTTTTTCAATCCGATCAATGGACAAAAAGGAAAAGCACAAATAAAACAAGCCGATGATAAAACAAAAGTAAGGCTGCAGATAAAATCCGGAGAATCATTAATCCTCCAAACATTTTCGACAAGCGTTGCGGGTGAAAAATGGCCGTACGTTATGGAAACAGGGAATCCATTTGTTCTGAACAACAACTGGAAAATATTCTTTAAAGAGAGTATCCCTGCTATCACCGACACCTTTGCTATTCCTAACTTAATTCCCTGGACTGATCTAAAGATTCCTGAGTCCAAAGAAAATATGGGTACAGCGGTGTATTCAACAACATTTACAGTAAATAAAAAAACGGCTGAAGACTGGATTCTTGATTTGGGTGATGTAAGAGAAACCGCCAGAGTAAAGCTGAATAATGTTGATATTCAAACACTATGGTCGGTACCTTACGAGCTTTCTGTTGGCAAATACCTTAAAAACGGTCTTAATGCAATAGAAATAGAGGTAACAGGTTTACCAGCCAATCACATCGCAAGTTTAGATCAAAAAGGAGTTCGATGGCGTATTTTCAAGGAAATTAATTTGGTTGACCTGAATTATAAAAAAACAGGTTACGCGAATTGGAAAACAATGCCTGCGGGCTTAAACAGTGAAGTAAAATTAATCCCCGTTAACTTTTCGAATTAAAAGTTCAGATACCTATGAAGTCATTACAATTTATCATACTCCTATTTTGCGGATTTGGCGCATTGGGGCAGAATAATTCTTCAATCCCTAAATTTACCTGGATGGAAAATGCGGGCAGCCATACTTTTCCGGATCAGAAAACAGTGTTTCGTGTAGAAGATTACGGGGCTGTTGGAGATGCACTTGTTTTAAACACCAAAGCCATTCAAAAAGCAATTGATGAGGCTGAAGCGGCCGGAGGAGGAACAGTAACGTTTAAACCCGGTGTTTATTTAACGGGATCGCTTTTTATCGGCAACAACGTTAATTTCAACATTCCTAAAGGAACCATGCTGACCGGGAGTCAGAATCTGGAAGATTACAGACAAATTGATACCCGCGTTGCAGGCATTGAGATGAAATGGCCGGCAGCACTTGTCAATATTATTGACAAAAAGAATGCTGCCATTACAGGAAATGGAACAATTCACGGCAAAGGGAAAGTGTTTTGGGATAAATACTGGAACATGCGTAAGGAATATGAACCCAAAGGACTTCGCTGGATTGTAGATTACGATTGTGAAAGACCCAGAGGAATACTAATATCTGATTCTGAAAACATCACCATTGATGGAATTGTACTGTATCAGCCGGGCTTTTGGAGTCTTCACATTCTATACTCGAAATACGTTACCGTTAATGATGTTACTATTAGTAACAATATTGAGGGGCACGGCCCCAGCACAGATGGTGTCGATATTGACTCCTCTTCTTTTGTTTTGGTTCAAAACAGCAATATCAATTGCAATGATGATAACTTTTGTTTAAAAGCAGGACGCGACAGCGATGGTCTTCGGGTAAACCGACCTTGTGAATACATTGTGATACGAGATTGTTATGCAGGTATGGGAGCCGGACTTTTTACCATCGGCAGTGAAACATCAGGCAGCATCAGACATGTTGTTGCCTACAATTTAACAGCAGAAGGCACATCCTTTGGTTTACGGTTTAAGAGTACGATTCAACGGGGGGGCAGCATCGAAGATATTCATTTGGCAAATATCACCATGAATAAGGTTAAATATCCTCTGTCTGTTGATTTGGACTGGAATCCAGCTTACAGCACTTCATTACTTCCTGAAGAATACAAGAATAAAACACTGCCTGAGCATTGGAAAAAAATGCTGGCCTATGTTGATCCTAAAGATGGGACTCCAAAGTTCCAAAACATATCCTTCTCCAATATTAAAGCCACCGGAGCTAAACGCTGTATCAATGTTGTTGGAATTAAAAGCAGTACTGTTGAAGACTTTAATTTCTGTGATGTAACAATCGAAGGTGAAAATGCCGGAGTAATCAAATATGCCAAAAACTGGAAATGTGAACATTTTCAGATAAAGTCAAACGATACTTTATCTCTGGAAAATAACAAGAATATAGATTTGGAAAACAATTAGATTTATAAAGACAGCCAAAAGCAAAAAATATAAGCATATGAAACATCCATGCCAAAGTGATTTTGACACACAGGGGGATGATTATCCCAGCAAGGTAAGTTCCATATGGCAACTTAAAAACAAATTATAGACCTATGAAACATCAACTCATTACCTATTTACTTCTAATAACCTGTTTCTGCGCAACGGGGCAGCAAACTGAACGGCAATATTTATCAGGAACTGGATTGGGAAATACTGTTACCTGGGATTTTTACTGCTCTGCTGGTCAAAACAGCCAAAAATGGAGTCAGATAGAAGTTCCGTCGCAATGGGAACTGCAGGGCTTTGGAGAATATACCTATGGCAGATGGTACAAGAAAAAGGGAGTTGAACCGTCGAAAGAAACCGGCACCTACAAGTACTCATTCAAGGTGCCAAAAAAATGGAGCGGACAACAAATCTCAATTGTTTTTGAAGGCGCCATGACGGATACCGAAGTATTCATCAACGGAGAAAAAGCCGGAGATATGCACCAAGGCGGGTTTTATCGTTTTTCATACGATATTACCAATAAAATCACTACCGAAAAAAAGAATGATCTTAAGGTGATTGTTCACAAGCACTCGGCAAACAACAGCATCAACAACGCCGAAAGAAAAGCCGATTGGTGGACTTTCGGTGGTATTTACCGTCCGGTTTATTTAGAGGCAAAACCTCAAATTGCAATGAACCATGTGGCATTGGATGCAAAAGCCGACGGGAGTTTGAATGCTGATATTGATTTGTCTGAGGAAATAAAATCAGGTAAAATTATTGCCAGCATAGAACCACTAACAGGAAAAGGTAAGTTTAGCACCAAAACCATTCCATTGACTCAGAATGGCAAAAGACAACACATCAGCACCAAATGGAAGGATGTAATCAACTGGAATCCTGAAAATCCTCAACTTTACAAACTACACCTAAAATTAACCGACCAAAACAATAAAACTTTGCACGAATGGTCGTCAAGAATTGGTTTTAGAACGGTTGAATTCAGGGCAAAAGATGGTATTTATGTGAATGATACCAAAATTGTAATGAAAGGGATCAACCGTCACTCATTTTATCCGGAAGGAGGACGAACCACCAATCGTGAAATCAGCAAAAGCGATGCTCTTTTATTAAAAGAAATGAACATTAACGCCGTTCGTTTTCACTACCCTCCCGATCAGCACTTTTTAGATATGTGTGATTCAATCGGTTTGTTTGTGGTAGATGAATTGGCCGGATGGCAAAACTGCTACGACACCGAAGTGGGATCAAAACTACAGAAAGAAATGTTGACCCGCGATGTAAATCACCCATGTATCGTATTGTGGAGCAATGGTAATGAAGGAGGCTGGAACTACGATCTCGATCAGCATTTTGCCGATTACGATCCTCAGAACCGACATGTGATTCATCCTTGGGCTGACTTTAATGGAATTGATGCCCACCACTACCCTGCCTACTTAACCGGTGTTGCACGATTGACCAACGGCTATAAAGTATTTATGCCAACCGAATTCATGCATGGAATGTATGATCAGGGACTTGGTGCAGGTTTAGAGGATTTTTGGGAGAACTGGACCTCTCACCCATTATTTGCAGGTGCTTTTATGTGGTCGTTTGCTGATAATGCAGTGAAACGTACTGATAAAAATGGCATTCTGGACTCAGACGACTTTAGAGCTCCTGATGGTATTGTTGGACCTTACCGGGAAAAAGAAGGCAGTGTATTTACCGTTCGTGAGGTTTGGGCTCCTATTCAGTTCAAAAAGCTATACATCACCCCTTCATTTAAAGGTAAATTTACCCTATCAAACAGATTCCTTTATACCAATTTAAAGGACTGTAAAATGACTTATCAACTGTATAAAATTAATTCTCCTTTAAAAGGAGCTAAAAAAGAGATTTTAGGCAAGGGGATTGTTTCTCTTCCTGAAATAAATCCTGGTGAAACAGGTTTTGCAAAAATGGAATTACCCGCTAATTTCTTTGATGCAACGGTTTTAGAGATTGAAGCATTCGATCCGGCAGGACATAAAATTTGCAACTGGAGCTGGCCTGTAAAATACGCCGGTGACTACTTCAAATTACAACATGCCGGTAATACCGCAGATGGAGATGTAAAACTTATTGAAACGGACAGTATTACTACATTGCAAGCAAATGGAGTATCTGTATCATTTAATCAGCAAAATGGTCAGATTTTACAAGTGAAAAACAAAAAAGGAATTGTTCCTTTTACCAATGGACCTGTTGCTGTAGGCATGAAAATTCAATTCGACAAATGCTATGCAAAACAAAATCAGCACAGCGCTCAGTTTGTTGCAAAATATCTGGGTGGTATCGATTCTATTGTTTGGACAATGGATGCAAAAGGACTTTTAAATATGAATGCTGTAATGCTGAACAGAGCTGGCGGAGGCAAAGGTTTTGACGATGCATTTACCGACAACGAAATAAATAATTTTGGTTTAACCTTCTCGTACCCCGAAAAAATAGTTAAAGGAATGGAATGGTTTGGCCGTGGTCCTTACCGGGTTTGGAAAAACAGAGTAAAAGGAACCAACTATGATCTTTGGCAAAAAGATTACAACAACACGATAACCGGAGAAAGTGAATACGGATTAACTTATCCTGAATTCAAAGGGTATCATGCCAATTTATATTGGGCTGCCATACAGTCCGATCAGGCTCCATTTACGGTATATTCGGAAAGCGACGGTGTATTCTTACGAATGCTGACACCAGAAGAACCCAAAGGAAGAATGGAAGGAAGACACACAATGCCGGCCTTCCCGTCTGGTGATATCTCATTTTTATACGATATTCCAGCGATTCAATCTTTCAAACCAATATCCATGCAGGGACCACACAGTCAGCCGGGCAATATTCGAATAAAAGTAGGCGACGAAGGAATTAGAATGATATTGGATTTTGATTTTAAAGAATAGTAGTCAATCCATTTTGTAATGTTATGAGGCTGTCTTATTAAAAGGCAGCCTCTTTTTTTTATAGTTTTCTTTCGACAGTCATTGGTACAGTACCACGACTGTTGCGGTCGTGATTAACACTACTGTATACACAAATACCGGCTTTTACACAAAAAATAATGAACAGATGCGCACCTACCTGCCAATTGTTGGTACACACCGAATACCGCAGCCACATTTCTTTTGTGCTACGCTAAATTTCCATTATTTTGCAAGACAATGTTTACTATTTACTGAAAATTTAAAATCAATGTATAAGATAACACTCACATTCATCACAATGGTACTTCTGTGTCTTGATGCATTTTCAATTACAGGAATTGAAAATGCGGATATTGTTGTAGGAAAAGATGGAAGCGGCAATTTTTCAACTATTCAGGAAGCACTTTATTCGATACCTCCCATGCGAAAAAAACGCACAACAATCTTTATTAAAAATGGAGTATACACCGAAAAACTAATCATATCAAAAGGTTATGGAGCCATTTCATTAATTGGCGAAAGTGCTGAAAATACTGTTATTACATACAACGATTTTGCTCAACGCAAAAATAGCTTCGGCGAAGAAATGGGCACCACAGCTTCATCGAGCGTATTCATTTTTGCCGACGATTTTATTGCTGAGAATATTACATTTGAAAATTCAGCCGGTGAAGTAGGCCAAGCGGTTGCCGTACGTGTAAGCAGCGACAGGGCTGCCTTTAAGAACTGTCGTTTTTTAGGTAATCAGGATACATTATATCCCAACGAACCCGGTGCCCGGCAATATTACTACAAATGCTATATCGAAGGCACTGTTGATTTTATTTTTGGCTGGTCGACAGCAGTCTTCGACAATTGCCACATACATAGTTTACGGAAAGATTCCGGATATATCACTGCGGCCTCAACAGATAAAAAGAATGCATTTGGATTCGTTTTCCTGAACTGCAAAATAACAGGCAATGGAGATAACTGTATTTATCTGGGGCGACCTTGGCGCGATTATGCCAAAACCGTTTTTATTAACTGCAACATGGACAAATCGATAATTGCCAAAGGTTGGCACAACTGGAGTAAGCCGGCAGCCGAAAAAACTGCATTTTATGCAGAATATAAATCGAACGGGCCGGGAGCAAACCCTAAAGAAAGAGTGGAATGGTCGCACCAATTAACCGATACCGAAGCAAGCAATTTCACGCTTGAAAATATATTTGGTGGCTGGATTCCAAATCGCTAACCTGTTCGTAGAGATAGCCGGATAGACAAATTAACCGGAACATTTAATACCAAATTAACATGTGAGAACAAAGTACATTTTCACACAAAAATAAAAATCGGGCAAATTTCATTAACTGAAATTTGCCCGATTATATTTTTATAGATGCCCATACAAAACAAAATTATCTCCTACCTCAACAAGGAATCATCTCATTTAATCAGGTATTTCATAATACGGTGCATAACCTGCAGGATTTAAAGCTATCTGATCGATTACAATGCCCGTTTGATTTACAAATAACTTTAATTGATGCCTGCCTGTATTTGTTATATCAAGCTTACTCTTAACCGATACAAAGTTCCGCAATACATTTGTTTTCCATTCATTGCTGCGGCCTTTGGTGTTTAATGGGAATACTTCGGTTGCGTTATCATCTACCTGAACACTTAATTCATTGTTAAAGTTGTTTGAATGAGTTGGCAAACATCTTATTTCAATTTCATACACTCCCGGCTGATCAAGCTCAAACTCATACTCAACAAAAGGCAACTCTTCTTCAAAAGTATGAATTGATAACGGATAAAGAGTAATTGCAGCATCGCTGTAGCCTAAACCGTCAATACTTTGCCAGTTATAATCATTCTTACCTCTGCAACGGGTATAATTCTTTGCCTGAATAAAAACAGGTTTTGCATTTACCAGATCAGGCATTGTCTCCTTCATTTCAGCTTCTTTGCTAAAATCAGGCATTGCAAAAACAGGTAAATTTCGTGGGGCTGCATTCATCATTCCGTCCCATTTCCCCGAAAGCATGCCTTTGTTATAATAGTTTGTTAATTCTTCAATTTTGTGATAAGCATCCTGCGACCTGCTCTTATATGTTGCTTTATCATCTTCATCAGCAACACAATCGGCCAATCGTGCATATAAAAACTTGTGATTGATTAAAGCAGCACCTTTAACAGGATATTCAACCAATTGAAAAAAGGCATCCAGTAAATTTGTATTGACGGACTGTTTTACACGCTCTACCTTATCAACCAATTGCTGATAATCATCAATTCGCCGCTGCAACTCATTATCATTGGCATCGATACTGAAGGCTGACAAATGAGTTTTGGTAGTTGGTTCCGTTTGACTCCAGCCCATGAATTCGGGTTTACGCAAAAATGCCAAACGGTAATATTCCTGCATTACATCAGCAATACTGTCCGCATTTTCAACGCCAAAATCGCGTGCACAACAAGCCCTTAAATGATCCTTAACGCCTGATGAATTGATACTGTTGATATCCCAGGCCAAATCAAGAAAAAATTCGGTGTTGTACTCTGCCGGTTTAATGTCACCTACATTTGCAATCCATATGTTTTTGGCTCCGTTTTGATAGGCCCGGGTCATTTCGTACCAAATAAGACCAGGTTGTGTTGTGCTCAACCACAAATAATCATGAGGTCGTCCCCAGTAACTAAGGTGATAATATACACCTGCTCCGCCGGAACGTTTTTGTTCCTCCTCGCTGCTCAACCTGCGGATGTAACCATAATTATCATCGCACCACATCAAACTAATATCGTCAGGCACCTGAAATCCGGCGTTATACAAATCCAACACTTCTTTGTAAGGCACTAAAACCTGAGGAATCTCTTCCACTGATTTCTCTAAGGCAGCCACTAACATTTCTCTCTGATCCTTAATTATGGTATGCATCATATCAATCATTTCTTCCTGACTCGATGCGCCTTCCATTTTAGAATCATGAATTCCCCGCATGCCCATTGAATACAGACATTCATTGCCCGCATTCTTTGTCTCTTTTACCCGACCCTGCCAATATTGCAGCACATTTTTACTATTGCTGAAATAATTAAATGCCCCATTCTTTTGTTGATCCCATTCCCGGACATTATTCCGAAGCATTGGTTCCGCATGGCTCGAACCCAGCACAATATGGTACTTCTCAGCCATTTCTTTATTGCCTTCGGCTGCAAAGAATGGTTTTGTGCAATGATGCATTGCCGGCCAAATGGTATTTGCCTTTAAACGCAGCAGCAACTGAAAAATCTTTTCATAAGTTTTAGGCCCTATATCACCTGTTTCCGGTTCAAATGTTTTTGTCGCCCAAGGCTGAAGTCCCCAGTCTTCATCGTTTAAAAAAATGCCCCTGAATTTCACCGATGGAGATTGCAAAATTCCTTCCGGAGGTAAAGTAAGATTTACAACATCCCGTGGCAACGGTTTTACATCAGCCCACCAATTCCATGGCGAAATACCTATCCGTTCAGCCATATCAAAAATTCCATAAACCGTTCCACGGATATCGCTTCCAACAATAAATAATTTTCCACGGTCTTGCTTGATCAGAAACTGTTCCCAGACACCTTTCCAGTCTTTATCTTCAATAAACTTTTCATTTTTTAGCAATTCATCAGTATACAGGCCTACTATTATCGAATTCCCCCCTATTTCTGTTTCGGGAAGTTCATTCGCCTCCTTAACAATTAACTTTGTTCCTGTAATACTTTCAATGGATTGAGCAACATCAGCAATAGCCCAGCGAAGTAAGGAATCGCATTGCCCGCTCACGTAGATAGTTGTTGTGGAGGAAGATCCTGCAATTGTGTAAAAGTCCTTCTTTTTTTGTTGACAGGACAGGAATGAAATCAGTAAAACTACCGCACATAAAATTTTATTCATAAGGCATAGATTCTAGTATCAAAAGATCTTCCGAAGATAATTCTCACCTTATGGATTTACCAGTAAAATTGTACTCTAAGCATGTAATTTTAGCTATAATCTTTACTTTCCATATTTTGAAGGGGAGCAACCAAACTGAGCCTTAAAACACTTACTAAAATAGAATGGATCTTCAATTCCTACCTGCCAGGAAACCTCAGAAACATTGTACTTATCTTCAATGATTAGCTCGGCAGCTCTCTTCATTCTTTTTATTTTAATCAATTCATTAGGCGAATACCCTGTAAGACCTTTCACTTTTTTATAAAATATAGTTCGGGTTTGTCCTGCCAGTTCTGTAAACTCAGTTACGGTAAAGCTTGCTTCGGCAAGATGCTTATCTATAATTTCATTAATTAAATCGTAGAATGCCTGATCTTTATTCCCCTGACTTAACAATCCTTTCTTAACATCAATGTCAACAGAAAAACGTTTTTTAAGCCTCTCCCGCTGATCGATTAAAGAATACACTCTGGATAATAAATATTTAAAACTAAAAGGTTTCATAATATACTCATCGGCTCCACATTCACTTCCCTGCAGCTTAATGGTATCTGAGGACATGGCAGTCAATAAAATAATCGGGATGTGACTTGTTTCAAAATTGTCTTTTAGCCTGCGGGTTACTTCCAAACCATCCATCTGCGGCATTTTCACATCACAAATTATCAGTGTTGGGTTCGATTCAATTGCTTTATCCAATCCATCTTTCCCATCTGCAGCCAGCTCAATATCAAAATGATGCTGCAATTCGTCTTTCAAATACTCCCTAATATCATAATTGTCATCGATGACCAATATTTTCCAATGATGCGGATTAACAGGCCTTTGAATAACGTGATCCTCATTATGTTCCGCCTGAACCACTTCTTTATCACCAGCATCTACTACATCTAAAAATTTAACATCGCTGTACACTTCTTTTTTAGAAGGTAATTCGACTGAAAAAATAGAACCTCCCTCTGGATTTGGGCTGTATTTCACTTTTCCCTTGTGAGTTTCAGTGAATTCTTTAACCAACTCTAAACCAATTCCGGTTCCTTCTGCCGAAGTATTCAACTTCATAAAACGGCCAAAAAGAAACTCCCTTTTTTCCTTGGGAATACCAACTCCTGTATCAATCACACTTATTATGCAATTCCCGCTATGAGCATCCCTTACCACTCTGCAGGTAATCTTTCCTTTTGCAGGAGTAAACTTAAAGGCGTTGGAAAGCAGGTTAAACAATATTTTCTCAACTTTATTTCTATCGATATAAAAATCCCATTTCCCATTGATCCCTTCGAACTGGTATTCTATATTTTTTTGAAACGCTATTTCTTTAAAAGCATAGTAAGCATTACGGGTAAAATCTGAGATATCCGTCATCTCCAGATTTAGAGTCAATACATTGTTCTGCAGTTTGCGGAATTCCAATAGCTGATCAATCAGTCGCGACATTTGTATTGTATTGCGATTAAGCAGGTTTACATTTTTTGAGACTTCAGCAGGAAGCTCTTTCATATCATTCATTCTTTCAACAGCTCCTTTAATTAAAGTAAGCGGCGTTCTGAATTCGTGTGATATATTCGTGAAAAAGCGTAGTTTATAGTCCGTTAACTGCTTTTCCATTTTAACAGCATTATTAAGCGAACTGATTCTTACTAAAAAACGAATAATTACAAATGCTATTCCCAGAATTATAAGAATGTACAAAGCTATTGCATAATTCGTTCTCCATACAGGAGGTAAAACAGTAATTTGAAAAGTTCTTATCTCATTATTCCATTCGCCGTCAGCATTCGCTCCTTTTACCTTAAACGTATAATTGCCATCAGGCATATTTTTATAGGTAGCCCAATTGTTACTGTTTGGAGAACTCCAATATTGATCGTAAGGCTCCAGATGGTATGTATATTTATTTCTTGAAGGGTCTGTAATATCTAAACAGGCGAAATTAAGTGTAAACGTATTTTGATCATGTTCCAGCACAATCTCATCTGTAATACTTATTGACTCTTTTAAAGGCGAATTAGCCAGACCTGCTTCCATGCGCTGACCATTCACAAAAAAATCGGTTAATTGTACCAACGGAACTGTTTGATTGACAACAATACTGGCAGGATTCAGTACTAACATGCCATCTAAAGTTCCCCACAGCATTTCACCATTGTCTTTCAACAAACATGCATTCTCATTATAGAAATCCCCATACGTACTATTCGAAAACTGATAAGTTAAAAAGGTATTCTTCCCTTTTTCTATATGTGTTAAACCACTTTCTGTACTTACCCAAAGAACACTATCCTTACTTTCCAGAATGGAGGTAATAATATCTGACGGAAGTCCCTCTTTTTTTGTGTATTTTATGAAAGAACCCTGTTTATCAGGACTGTCAGCATCAAATAAATTCAATCCTCCACCAGCTGTCCCAATCCACAACTCGCCTCTGCTATCTTCAAAAATCGCTTTTACATCATTACAGTTTAAACCTTCCGGATGTCCTGGATTATATGTATAAATTGTATATACATTCTGATCCTTAATGAATTCATCCGGCTGGAAACAGATCAACCCTTCGTAACTACCTACCCAAATAAGTCCCTTTTTATCCTCCAGTAAACATCTAACAAAACTGATATTCCCTTTATTATTTAAATAATGATTAAACCGAAAACGGTTCCCCGACTCCTCTACCAAATCAATTCCTCCTCCAAAGGATGCGATCCAAATTCTTTTCTCCGAGTCTTGTATGATATCAAATATGGAATTACTGCACAAGCTATTGGCTTTTCCTTCTGCACTAACAAAATGTTGATATTGTTGATACGACTTTTTATCATATATATACACGCCATTCCCTTTGGTACCTACCCAAATCCGTCCTTTGTCATCTTCAGCTATGGTATAGGGATTGATGTTTTTTCCAATCCTTTTCTTATTTTTTAGTTGATCATCATATATATACAGACTGCCATTTTTTGTACCCAACCATATCTTACCGTCTGAGTCTTTAAAAATAACCTTCACATTGTTACTTGCAACAATAGATTCATCCTTTTCGGGCTTGACATATTTCACATCGAATTTTTCTCTGGTGACCTTAATAACACCTGCATATTCACTGCCAATCCACAAATTTCCAAAATGATCTTCATCAATAGATAATAAATAATCCGAAGCCGGGCTGTTTTCTACTTTATCATACAAATAATTGGTTAATACATCATTTTCCACATTGTACTGATACAATCCGTTTCCGTAGGTGGTTATCCAGTAAATTCCTTCCGAATCAATTAAAATATTATACCTGCTATCATCTATAACACTGGCTACTTCGGGTGATATCAGCTGCATTTCTTTCGCCTTGTTGGTTTCTGGATCGTAAAAAACCATTCTCCCGGTATTATCATACACCCAAATGCCTTTTCTGGCATCAACAATTATACGCGGGGCGGCAATAATGGGCTTTGAACTGCCTAACGGATTTTTAGAAAACACACCCGTATTTAGGTCAACTTTATACAATCCTTTTTCCAATGATGAAACAATCAAATAATCTTTGTTCAGCTGTGCTATATCCCGAAGAGAACATTGTTCCGAAGATTTAAATGCCTCTAAAAACAGATGTTTCTTCAAATCATAACGGCCAATCGCATCATCGGACACAAAATAAACAATTGAATTTAACTGCATCGCCTTTCGAAAAATGCCAAGATTCTCCTGATTGTAAAACTCGTCTGTATTGCCGGATGAATCCATTCTTTTTAATCCCAGATCACTGCCAATCCATACATTGTTTAAAGAATCTGCAAACACAAAATTCACTTTATTTTCTGATAATTTGTTTGAATTTGATGTAGAATGAAAAGCTATTACAGGTACTCCTTCCGTATTTTTTTCGATTTTAACACAACCACCATCACCCCATAACCAAACCTCCCCTTTCCGGGTTTCCAAATAATTAGTAAACAAAAGCGGTACTGTATTTCCTTCGTAACTAAACTCGATAAAACGTTCTAATTTGGGATTGTAACAATTAAATGAATTATCATAAGTTTTAATCCACAATAAACCTTCCTTGTCTTCATGAATACTTCGGATTCTTTGATCGGTAATATTTTTTGGTCTTCCGGGTTCTGGTTTATAGGTTATAAACCGGGTTCCGTCATACCGCACCAAACCATCCAGAGTACCAACCCATAAAAAACCCATATTATCAACAACAATGCTTCGGGCAGTGTTTTGAGGCAATCCGTCTTTGGTACTAATCTGACTAAATAGTATGGATTCCTGGGCACATAGCATGGAAGAAAAGAACAGAGAAATTGTAAATATTCCAATGAAAATATTTTGCCTTTTATTCATTTTATCATCCCTTAAGAACATACCATTTTCTTTGATTTAGCAGCAACTGTATTACAAAAAATAAAAATAGACAATTAAATAAAAATACCATCTAAAACGGCATTTTTTACAGGAGTTTGTATGATAATCCATGATTATAATTATCCTTACATTTATCTTGTGATAAATTTTTTATAACTATATTTTTCATGTTCAATTATCATTTCTTCAAACTAATCATCTGTCTTTTAATCCTTTTGCCGGGATGCTCTGCAAATCACAAAGACGTTTACTTATTTTCCTATTTTACAGACAATGGCAATGATGGGCTTCATCTGGCCTATAGTTACGATGGCCATCAATGGGAAGTCGTAAAGGATGGTAAATCATTATTAAAACCGGTTATAGGTAAAGATCATTTAATGCGCGACCCAAGCATCACTCAAGGGAAGGATGGAATCTTTCATATGGTTTGGACAACAGGATGGTGGGATCAAGGAATTGGATACGCTTCCTCAAAAGATTTAATTCACTGGTCGGAACAAAAAAACATCCCTGTAATGGAGCATTTAAAAGGAACCAGAAACACCTGGGCTCCCGAAGTATTTTTTGATGATGCATCTCATTTATTTTATATTGTTTGGGCATCGACAATTCCCGGACAATTCCCGGAAATTGAAACCACAAGCAATGAAAAAGGGCTAAATCACCGACTATATTATACAACTACAACCGATTTCAAATCGTTTACACCAACATCACTTTTTTATGATCCGGGGTTTAGTGTCATCGACGGAGCCATTCTTAAAACCGATTCAGCCTACATGATGGTTATTAAAAATGAAATGTCGGTTCCTAAAGAGAAAAATTTACGCATTGTTTTCACAAAAAATCTGGCCGATGGATTCCCAACAAAGGTTTCTGATAATATTTCGGGAGACTCCTGGGTAGAAGGACCAACTCCATTAAAAATTGGGAAATACATTTACATCTACTTCGATAAATACAGAGACAAAAAATATGGTGCCATACGTTCACTTGATGAAAAAAATTGGGAAGATATTTCAGAATCAATTAATTTACCAAGAGGCATTCGACACGGCACTGCATTTAAAGTATCTGAAAAAACACTGAATAATCTTCTGGACAATACTTCCAGTAAATGATTACTTCCTTTTGAATAAATTAATTTCTGAATACAAACTAATACTCCATAAAAATGAAACGATTAGCCTTTAAAATGCACCTCAATGAAGGTCAGAAAGAAGAATATAAAAAACGCCATAGTGAATTATGGCCTGAACTTAAACAATTACTAAAAGAGGCTGGAGTAAATGAATACTCCATTTTTATAGATGAAGAAACAAATACTTTATTTGCATTTCAAAAGCTAAGCAGCAACGGAGGCTCGCAAGATTTAGGGCAAACTGAAATTGTTAAAAAATGGTGGAAATTTATGGCAGATATAATGAAAACCAATACAGACAACTCCCCTGTTTCAATTCCTTTAGAGGAAGTATTTTATCTGGAGTAAAATACACGAATCTTAATGTGCTAAATTTTAAAATAGTAAAAGGAAAAAGAACGGATCAGATTTAAAATTTACTACCTGTTGAATTTCATCTTTCAATATTGAAATCCTAAAAAGATAAATTATCTTTAGTCTCCAAAGTTACCCCTTGCAGAAAATTTGCACAGACAAACCTTTTATGACCAATCAAACCATTATTTCTTTTGAAAATGTAAGAGTACAGTATCTTAATCAGATTCTTCTTGAAAATATTAATCTTTCGGTGAAAACAGGACAGCACTGGGCGATAGTTGGAGCAAGTGGTTCGGGAAAAAGTGCTCTTCTAAAAACAATTGCAGGTAAATTCCATATCTCGCAAGGAGAATTCAGACATCCATTGCTGGATGAAAAAACAAAAAAACGAAATGGAAATCAAATTCTTTTTACCTGGAAGAGTTTAATCAGTCAGGTCTCAACAAAGCATAATTTTACAAATTTATCCAACACCACCAGTTTTTACTATCAGCAACGCTTTAACTCCGCTGATTCGGAGGACATTCAAACCGTTGACCAGTATCTTTCAAAAATTGAACCATCTGCATCGCCCGAAACGTGGACACTCAATAAGGTACTGGATCGCTTACATCTTCGAAATTTAAAAAATAAACACCTTATCAAGCTATCAAATGGGGAAACAAAAAGACTACTTATAGCTAAGGCGCTGCTGAAAAATCCCACGTTGCTCCTATTGGACAATCCGCTTACAGGGCTCGATATTGCAATGAGAACAGACATTAATAATCTGATAACTGAAATATCTGATTCAGGTATTAGTATTGTTATGACTACTTCACCCAACGAAATTCCGGAAGCAATTACTCATATTGCTGTTCTGAGCGAAGGAAGAATTACAAGCAGTCTCACCCGATCGGAATTTAAGCCTGAAAAAGTTAGTTTTTCAGCCATTTCTGAAATTGACTCCCAGGAACTTAAAAAGCTGCTGGCAACAAGCAAACAGGAGAATTTCGAAAACATCGTTGAAATGAAAGATGTAGTGATTAAATATGGTGAACACACCATTCTTGATCATGTGAACTGGACTATAAAACAAGGTGAGCGTTGGGCATTACTTGGTCAAAATGGTGCCGGGAAATCAACTTTATTAAGCTTAATTAACGCAGACAATCCACAGGCATATGCTAACAACATATCTCTTTTTGGTGTGAAGAGAGGAAGCGGAGAAAGCATTTGGGATATTAAAAAGAAAATTGGTTTTGTCTCTCCTGAATTCTTTCAATATTTCCCAAATGGAAATTCATGCCTTCAGGTAATTGAATCGGGATTTCACAACACTTTAGGTCTTTTCCGAAAATCAAATCCTGCTAAAGCTGAAATTGCAAAACGTTGGATGCAGCTTCTTGAAATTGAGAGTTCTGCCACTCAAGGATTCAAAAATGTATCAGCAAGCACTCAACGCTTGTGCCTCCTTGCCAGGGCACTGGTAAAAAATCCACCATTACTGATATTTGATGAACCCACTCAAGGATTAGACTGTCACCAAAAAGATAATTTCAAACGCATTATTGAAAAAATATGCAGACACAGCAATGTAAGTCTTATATATGTAAGTCATTACAAGCATGAAATACCGGAAAGTGTTCAACACACATTGAAATTAGAAAAAGGAAAACAAATTGAAGATGCAGAAGAAGCCGACTCTCAATTGCAAAATTAAATGAAGCAGAATCATTGTACTTTTTCCAATAAAAACCACATATACAGCTATTTCCAAAAAGCAATTGATGACCTGTAAAATTCGATTGACTGCTCTAAATCATTTTTCGCATAATATCTTTTGTAATCCGCTATTTTGTTTTACTTTTGTCCCTCACAATTATCCTAACAGATATTGCTTGGAGGGATGACAGAGTGGCCGATTGTGCGTGCTTGGAAAGCACGTGTACCGCAAGGTACCGGGGGTTCGAATCCCTCTCTCTCCGCATTTTAGGAATCATCCTAATCCAAAAGGCTGTAAATCCACTGATTTACAGCCTTTTCTGTTTTCACCCATTTCATTCTATTACATATAAAGTCAATAGGAAGGTGTACTCTACGGTGAACAAATTTCAGAATCCACTCTGTTCACCAATCTCATCATAACAAACTGAATCAAAACAGCTTAAATAAAATTAGGATTGAAAATATATTTTCAAAACTGCTGAATTTTCATTAGATTTACTAAACATCACCACTTTAATTCTACAAATCCTACTAAAAACTGCCCTGAATGATCTAATAATATCATAGTATGAATACATTTTCAACACTAAACATCAGTTTTCTAATTAGAAAAAACAGATCTAATAAGCTCGGAGAAGCTCCTATTTACATCCGTTTCTCTATAGATAATGAACGTGTTGAAATCTCGACGGGCAGGCATATTAAGCCTATAGATTGGAATAGTAAGCTGAATAAAGCGATCACTAAAAAGAAAGGTGCTGGACAACTCAATAAATTTTTAGATGTCTTAAAAAATAGCATTTATGACCACCATACTGAGATGGTGAAAAATGGTGAACTAGTATCTGCCAAGAAATTAAAAGCTCGATTTTTGGGTATAGAACAAGAAAAAAGAACCTTAATCCAAATTTTTGAGTATCACAATAAACAAATGGAAGAATTGCAAGGCATAACGTATGCTCCTGCAACTATAAAAAGATACATCACAACACTTGATCATGTTAAAAGGTTTTTAAAGCATCAATACAGTTTAAATGATATTCCTTTATCCCGTCTTAAATACGCATTTATTATTGACTTTGAACACTACTTTAAAACTGTTCGAAAATGCAACAATAACAGCACCTATAAATATTTGAAAAATATGCGCAAAGTAATCAACTTGGCTATCAGAAATGAATGGTTGGATAAAGATCCTTTTGCAAAATATCAAACCAAATTAATAGAGGTAAAAAGAGAATGCCTTAACAAAGAAGAAATTCATAGCCTTGAAAACCTAAAATTATCCTTTCCTCGCTTAGATGTTGTCAGAGACATTTTTGTTTTCTCGTGTTATACTGGACTTGCTTATATAGATGTTTCAAATCTTACTAGAGAAAATATACGAATTGGAATCGATGGCAATTTATGGATTTTACTGGAACGTGAAAAAACTAAAACACCATCAAACATTCCTATACTTCCTCAAGCTCACGACTTAATAAAAAAATACGTTGATCATCCAGCCAAGAAAACAGAGAACCATATTTTCCCAAGCTTTAGCAATCAAAAACTAAATGCTTATTTAAAAGAGTTAGCAGACTTGGCATCTATTGATAAAAATTTAACCTTTCATATAGCAAGGCACACTTTTGCGACGACAATTACTCTTGCTAATGGTGTCCCAATTGAATCCATCAGTTCAATGCTTGGACATAAGAATATTCGAACAACTCAAATCTATTCAAAAGTGGTTAATGAAAAGGTTAGTAAAGACATGAATAAGCTTAAGATGAAACTTCGATAAGATTAAAATTAGAGTTTTTGAACTCAATCGGTTTATTTTTTATCCTATTTCCGTAGTTAGACTACCTAAATTCATATATTATTAAGACCCCTTATTAGGACTCTCCAAATATAATTCTTAAATTTGTGTAAATATTAGCAGTATGTCTACGGATAATGATACGAAATTAAGAAAACTATTTAAAGTACTAAGGCAAGGTAATGTAGTTACCATTCCTTTATTGGAAAGTCTTGGCATATCTGATAACCTACGAAAGTATTATTTGGAAAGTGGCTGGTTAGAATCATTAGGACGGGGAGCATACAAAAAACCAGAAGACTCAATTGGGTGGCAAGGAGCATTAAACGCTTTACAAAAACAAGTTGGTTTCAAAGTGCATGTTGGTGGACTATCAGCTCTGGAACTACATGGCTATAGTCATTATTTCAGATTAAGTAAAGAAAATCTACATTTGTTTTCACCACAAAGAAGCACTTTACCAAAGTGGTTTAGCAACTTTGATTGGGGCGTTGAATTATTTCATAAACCCACCTCTTTTTTACCAGATGAAATAGGTATTAAGGACATGGATACAAAAGGAATAAGTGTGTCTATTTCATTTCCGGAAAGAGCTATCATGGAATGCTTATATTTGGCTCCACAAAAAACCGACCTTGTTGAATGCTATCAGGTATTCGAAGGATTGGTTAATCTCAAACCAAGACTTGTTACTGAACTTTTGACAAACTGCACATCAATAAAAGTAAAACGTTTGTTTTTATACATGGCTGAAAAAGCCAATCACCAATGGTTTCAATTTATAAAAACCGATAAGGTTAATTTAGGAAACGGTAAGCGAATGATTACAGAGAAAGGTGTGTACAATGCCAAATATCTAATATCCATACCTAAAGAACTAATTGAATTATGATTTTACCAGTATATAGGGCACAAGTTGATTTATTACTTCAAGTATTGCCATATGTGGCTAAAGAAGAAATATTTGCATTAAAAGGTGGTACTGCAATTAATCTTTTTATCAGGGCAATGCCACGTTTATCTGTCGATATTGACTTAACCTATTTGCCCCTTGATCCAAGAGCCGATGCACTGCAAAATATTCAAAATGGTTTAAGAAAGATAAAGGCTGACCTTGAAAAAAAATTACCTGAAGTAAAAATCAACACCGTACCATTAAATGGAGGAACTGATGTAAAATTGAACTGCCAAGGACAAGGTGCACAAATCAAAATAGAAGTCAACACAATTACCAGAGGAAATGTATTCCCAACCAAATTGATGCAGGTGGTTGACTCAGTTCAGGATGAGTTCGATAAGTTTGCTGCTATTAACGTCGTTTCTATGGCTGAATTGTATGGAGGTAAAATATGTGCTGGCATTGACAGACAGCATCCTCGCGATGTTTTTGATGTTAAATTATTACTCAAAAACGAAGGATTCACCAATGAAATATGGGAAGGCTTCAAAATTGGATTAATCAGCCATTACAAACCTATTAGTGAATTACTTTCTCCTGTATTGAAAGATCAGAAATTGGCTTTCGACAACCAGTTTGCTGGTATGACAAGTGTTGAGTTTACTTATGAAGATTACGAAGAAACAAGGGCTGTTCTGATTAATACAATTGGAAAACGTCTTACAGATCAGGATAAAAAGTTTATTATAAGTTTTGAATTAGGAGAACCGGATTGGGAGCTTTTTCCAATCCCTGTTTTAAAGAATTTACCTGCCATTCAGTGGAAGTTGATTAATATTAATAAGCTCAAGAAAGCGAATGCAAAAAAGCATGAGCAAATGATAGAAAATTTGAGAGCTATTTTAAATTAGATTTTTATACATCAGATACTAAGCTGTTTATTAAAATCTGTAGAATACTACAGCTATAAAAAACTACCCGTAACGCACACTACTTCTAGAAAATATGATCTTAGATTTTACGAATTATTTAACTGAAACAGGTACTTATGGTATGAATACCCCAACCTAATAACAGAGATTTATTTTTCCATATCTGGAATAAATGTAAATATTGTCATAGCGAACTGGAAAGTATTCATAATAAAGGCCTTTTGATATTAAGACATTAGAAAGAGTAAACTGGCACAAATCAGAGGGTGTTATCAAATGTAAGAGGTGTGAATGGTGGCAGTACATTTCATAGTTACATGGAAGGTGAATCTTGGGGATTTAAAGACTGGCAACTAGATATAAACAGTGCCATTTTAAGAAGTTTTGAAATTAGTTCAAATGAAGTCCCCATCTTATCATTAAGAACCTACCTTACTCAACAGAACGAAAAAATTTTTGAGATCCACCATAGGAAGATGGAAGAACTGGTGGCATCTGTTTTTAGGGAATATTTTGCATGCGAAGTGAAAATTGTTGGTAAATCATGTGATGGAGGCATCGACCTGATTTTAATAATGTCTGATAATCCTATCCTTGTTCAGGTAAAAAGAAGGAAAACAAAACTGAACCAGTTAAAGAAATTCGGGATTTATTGGGGGCGACTTTGCTGGAAGGAGCTAAAAATTGTGCGTTCGTCACAACTGCAGGTCATTTTTCCCCACAAGCTATTAAGACTGCAAGAAAAGCAATATCAAATAACTTAGTTGACACATTTGAACTTTTCGATTGTAATAGATTTCTTGATGCCCTTAATTCACTTGGCACTCCCAAAAGTTTCGAATTCAATTAAAGGATTAATGTAACGATTCTATAGAAATTAATACTCTTATAAGAAATATGTTCAAGTATGATTACAATTAAAATGTTTCCTACCCTTTATATTTCAGAAACTGCCAAATCATCTCTTTCAGAATTAGTTTATTTTTAATTTCCTCTATTTTGTTGGGATTCACTCCTACTCTAGACATTGTTAGGGAATTATGCTTATTGCCAGCTATACAGGACTCCTATGCAAACATTCCAAATTAAGTGAAAAGCATATCCCAAAAAGGAATAATGGTAATTTATGGATTTTACTAGAACGTGAAAAGACAAAAACACCATCAAATATCCCTATACTTCCACAAGCTCACAATTTGATAAAAAAATATGTTGATCATCCAGGAAAGAAAACGGAGTATCATATTTTCCTCAGCTTTAGCAACCAGAAACTAAATGCTTATTTAAAAGAGTTAGCAGATCTGGCATCAATAGATAAAAATTTAACCTTCCATACCACAAGGCATACCTTCGCAACAACAATCACTCTTGCCAATGGAGTACCTATTGAATCTATTAGTTCAATGCTTGGTCATAAGAATATTCGTACGACTCAGATTTATTCAAAAGTAGTTAATGAAAAAATTACTAAACCAAAACTCTTTGCCCGCAAATTACAAATCTACGGGAGCTGAAAGGATCTCAGTTTTTACAAACCCACAGGTGCATGATACATTTTACTGGCTGATTCCAACTTTAAAGCTAACTCATCCCGCACAAGTACCGGTGAAAGAATTTCAATCGAATTTCCAAAGCTTTGTATTATTGAATAGAATTCATAATTAGGAATCAATGTTAAAGCTATCACTATGCCTTTATCATCTTCATTCAATTTTACCTGAGAATGATGAATTTTTTTTGTTTCAATATATGGAGCTAATTCTTTCGAGATCCAAACTTCAATCTGCTGCAATACATGATCGACAATTTTGGTAACTCCTATGATATTTTCAAATCTTTTTTTCAAAGCTTTATATTCTACCTCACGAAAATTAACATCAAATATTTCTGTGATATTTATGAAACGGTCTAATGCATAGGTGGCAATCATTTCATGTGATTCACAATAGCATACCAAGTACCAACGATGCTTGTATTGTTTTAGATAGTAAGGGTGGACAATATATTCGTGTGGTTCGGATGATCGAAAAGATTGGTATTCAATTTTGATCACTTTCTTTTCCTTTATTAAAGGATATAAACTCGAAAGGAATTCCATTCCTTTTACCTCTTGCTGCTCAAACTCAATAAGGTGTTCTACTTCATCTATATTGGACTTATATCCTAGTATTTTTTCTTTAACAGATGACAGTTCAGTATGAATCCCTATCTGCTTGAATTGAGAAAGAACCTCTATGGCTTTATTTATCGATTCAATATCTTCATCACTTAAATTATCTTTCTGAATCGTAAAATCGGATTCAGTATAAATATATGCTCCATTCATACATTCTATAGGAGCATCATATCCTCTGGGAGGCTCTGATTTCATATTCCTGATATCGTTATAGAAAGTTTTTTCACAAATTCCATCGATACCATGGCAGTCCATCAGCTTTTCATTTATTTTTTCAATTAGTCTATCCTTTGTCCAATTTTTAAAAGGATTACATAAACAAGTGTCTATCACTTCGTGACGAAAACCCGGAATTGTTTTTTTTCTCATAAAAATAACAAATTAAAATACGACTGTAAGCAGTTTGCAGTGACCTTACTGATATTTGTATAAAGTTAAATGAATAATTAAGCAAATGAAAGAAAGTTACTCCAAAGTTATAAACTTAATAATTGCAATTGTGTTAGGTTCAGCTTCACAATTTGTTGCAAATACAGCAACACAGAACTTACTCTTAGGAGGAGCTTTTGCTGCAGGCATAACAGCCTTTACCAACTGGTTTTGCTGGGGATTAGAAAACAGAGGTGTTCTAAGAACTTTAGTGCAAGCATTCTTTGTCCGAAGATTAAGACTATCCTGCAGTTACCTGTATAAGATCGAAGTGGAAGATCATTATCTGCTTGTAAAAAGCAGAAAACACAAAAAATACCAACCAGTGGGTGGCAATTTTAAAAGAGTTACAACCTCCAATTCCTTTTTGAATAAATTGGAGGTTGAGCCTGATGATAAGTTTACAAACGGAGGTCGTTCGAAAGATGATTTAAGACTTTATATCAAAGGATATCGATTAGCAAGATATTTAAAATGGTATAATCAGGCTAACAAAGAAAGAGAAGTCAGCTACGACAGAGAATTCTACGAGGAATTAGTCGAAACCAATATACTACCAAACCATTTATTTCCTTTTCCAAGAATAAATTTCAGAAAACAGATCATTACAAAAGTTAAAATTTCAGATAAACTAAAATGTAAGGAAGTGCATATCTACGATATCGTGGAATTAGTGCCTACAGAAGAACAACTGAAATTTTTAAAGGGAATGCTAAACTTGCCTGAGAGCAACAAATATAAATGGGTTAATGCTGATATCATCAGAAGTGAAGGATATCGATCTGATTTAAAAGTCACCCCTTACCCTATAACAGATCATAGTGCCGAAATATTAATTTAAAAAACATATAAGATGAAAAAACTAGTTACTGAAGACAGGAAAGCCTACTTGGATGATATCCTGAAACGAATTACAGAAACACTACAATTAAACGGTTCGAGAAGACAACTCGTTGAAGAACGCTACAAGGCGGTTAGTTCCTTCATCGAAGAATCACCAGGTTTATTTTATGATGCCAAGATTTATGCACAGGGGTCATACCGACTGGGAACAACTGTAAAACCGAGACAAGGAGAAGAATATGATTTGGATTTTGTTGTTCAGATCAATAAAGATTGGCGAAAAATACCATTCCAAAAAATTCATACGGATTTTAAAGATCTTATGGAATCAAATGGAAATTGGGGCAAGCTCGTAAAAGAAAAATCAAGGTGTATCCGCTTAGATTATGCTGATGAATTTCATATGGATATCATTCCCACTTGTACTGAAAATTACCTCCGAGATGAAAATCGGATCATGGCACCAGATAAAAAAGAACACAGTTGGGTTATTAGTAATCCTGAAGGTTATGCACAATGGTTGTGTATTTCGGTGTATATGTGCCACCCATTTCGGTGATGTTGTGCCACTAAAA
>NZ_JAUCMW010000019.1 GCF_030372765.1 Labilibaculum sp. K2S
CTGACGGCAATGGAACAATTGATGATTCTGAACTTGCCGGAGATACCGATGGAGATGGTGTGATTACTGATCCGGAAATAGCCGGAGATACCAACGGTGATGGCGTAATTGATGATTCCGAATCAAGTGAAATCACTTTAGATCTAGTAAATGATGTTGATAATCCATTGAGTCTTTGTGATGATACTGATGTTGAACTCGCATATACCGATTTAATTGGAAATCCAAGTCAATATAAGATCACATTCGAAGAATCAGCGAGTGCTGCGGGATTTCATGATATAGATTATACTGATATTTTATCGGATTCAGGAGTGTTTCGATTTGCAGTTCCTGTTGGGGTTCCGGATGGTTTGTATGAAGGGAATCTACAATTGAGAAATAACTTTGGGGTAGAGTCTGTGACTTATAAATTTCAGTTTATCGTAAATGTATCAGCAGAATATATTATTTCGAAGTATGATGATGTGGTACTGTGCGACAACAGCAGTGAACGATTTGCAGCTTATCAATGGTATAAAGATGGAGTTGCGATTCCGGGTGCTGTTAATCAATTCTATAATGATCCTGATGGTCTGGTTGGTTCGTATTCTTTGGATCTAATAACTATTGACGGACAGCATTTGACAACCTGCTCAAAGGAATTCAATATTCCATTAAATAAATCAATTAGTGTATATCCTAATCCGGTAAGCAGTAATGGTAAATGTACTGTTCGTATGAATGGTTTTGAAGAAGATGAAGTACTGGGAAGTCAATTGTCAATATTCAATTCGTTTGGAGCAAAAGTATTCTATACTGAAGATGTGATAAAAGAAAATGTATTACTGCTTCAATTGAAAAAAGGAGTTTATGTTGGACATGTCACTACTGAGACGGGATCTAAGTATTCATTTAAAATTCTTATTCAAAAATAGCAGGTGTATTTTATCATGAGAAAAAAATTACAATCAACAGTATTCGTGAAAACTCAAGAAATCAATCAATGAAAAAATATAAAATACAGGTTCTAATTGGATTTTCCCTCTTTGTTTTTGGATCAGTTCAAGCCCAGAAAACAGATCAGTTTTTATCACTTGATATGAGTGGTGGACTGCATAGCATGCAATATTCTCTTCAAAATGGGAAAGCAAAAAGACAGTTTGGATATGGCTTCCATCTGTCTTACAGCTATTTTTTAAATTCACATTGGGGAGTGCAGACAGGTATTGGAATTCAGAAGTGTCGAACTGAGGCAATCTTAAATTATCAGTCGAGTACCAATGAAATTGATTCTGATGGCGATTCGTATGAGTTTCGTAACAGGTTTGATAACTGGCAGGAAAAACAAGATGTCTTTTTTGTTGACATTCCGTTATCCTTACAGTATCAAAAGATGTTAGGAAAAAAGTTTGGGATTTTAGCTGGGTTAGGGGCTCAAATATCTATTCCTACACAGGCCACTTATGAAACAACAGGAGGTGAAATGGTAACCACTGCCTATTACAGTCAGTGGAATGTAGAGTTATACGATTTGCCACAACATGGTTTAGGTTCGATTACAACTAAATACAAAGGCGACATATCTTTAAATCCATCTTATTCTGCGATTGCAGAATTGGATGGGTTTTATCATGTATCTGAGAAAATAGATGTGTATGCAGGATGTTATTGTAATTATGGTCTTAATAATTTAATAAGTCCTGAGAAAAAAATAGTTTATCAGCCAGACGGGGTCTACAATGGAATCTTAGCATCAGATCAGGTTTCTAAGGTTAATCTGTTGGCATTTGGACTTAAAGTTGGAGTCCGTTTCCGAATAAATAAGGTAAGGCGCAGAATTAGCAAGAAAACAGGATCAATAAACGATGTACAAACAGCAGAATATTCCGGTTCATTGCTGCCAGCAGGTTCGGTAAAAAAAGAATTAGGTATTGAACCAGCAAAAGAAGGATCAATAAACGATGTACAAACAGCAGAATATTCCGGTTCGTTGCTGCCAACAGGTTCGGTAAAAGAAGAATTAGATATTGAACCAGCAAAATCAGAAATTAAAACCTCAGTTAATAAAGAAGAAACACCAATTGAAAAGGCAAGACAAATATCAGATTCTATGAGTCTGGAGTTTAGTTTTAATTCAATAGAACTTATAAAAGAGGAGGATAGTAATTTTCAGATCTTGAGTAATCTCTTGAGAGCAAATCAGGAAATACAGTTGCAAATAATTGGACACACATGTAATATCGCAGATTATGAAACAAATATGATAGTTGGTTTCAAAAGAGCAGAATATGTAAAGTCTAAATTAATTGAGTTGGGTGTTCGCCCTTTTCAAATGGAAATAGAAAGCAGGGGTTTAAATGAACCTCTTTTTGAAAATACATCCGAAGAAAACAGAGCGAAAAATAGAAGAGTGGAAATAAAGGTTATCTCTAAATAATGAGGTTTTGTTGTATAATCAGGAGAGAGAGGGATTATGCCTCTCTTTTTTGTTTTCGTTATGAGCACGTTAAGAATCCCAAATGGATCCTTCTTGTCCCTTTTTCAATATTTTAAAATATGCTCAAAAAAAAGAGAGTTTCAAATGAATGAAACTCTCTTCCTAGATTAGAATCACAAAATTAATATCTTCTGAAGTTGCTGGCATTGGCATAATTTCCACGAAGGGAACTCTTGTTCTTTTTTCAATAGTGCTTCATCATTTGCGATCAATCTTTTTCCCAATCAAGATCATTGCATAAATGCCGTTTAATTAATCCTTATGGTAGTTTATTCCAAGCAAATCCCATCTTTTTTCCAATTTGGACAATGAACCTAAAAACTTAGAGTAATCCTTTTTTGCTTTGCGTGTCCAGCCAACTTCGGCATATGCAGCCAGTCTTGGAAATATCTGTAAATTCATTTTCTGGACGGTTGGAATCCACTCACTCCACATCTGACATCCCAGTCCTAGAATTTTGGAATCATATTTTGGATCCAGACCTTCGGGGATTGGATCGAATGAATAGGCTTTAGTCAAGGGAATTGTTTTGTAATTATAATCGAGATAGGTTTGGGCATGGTAGGAATTTACCACTTTATATCCATTCGAAACCGCTTTGTTTATCAATTCAAGATTTCCCTTCCAGAACTGAATAATAGCTGATTTCGCTAGTGTTTGTTTAACCTGCACGTTTGCATCATCTTGCCATTCGTGCACATTGTCGCCAAGAATCTCATTCCAGCCCATCATACGGTGGCCAGAACTATCCACAAACTGGGAAATACGGTTTGTGAAATATATCTGAAGATCGGCAGGGGAACTTAACCCTTCTTTCTTTATCAAGGCTTGCATCATCGCAGAGTTCTTCCAAGTCTCGAACGTTACCTCATCTCCTCCGATATGTACCACCTTACTTGGGAAAAGCGCCAATACTTCGGTAAGAATTTCCTCCAAAAAGTGGTATACTTTAGGATCAGCAACATTGAATGAATCATCCATTTTGCCAAAAGTTACAGGTACTTCGGTTGTTGTGCCAAGTACTCCCAGCCATGGATAAGCAGCTATGGCAGCCATTGCATGACCTGGCATCTCAATCTCGGGAACGATTTGAATATGCCTTTCCGAAGCATAAGCAATAATTTCCTTGATTTGCTCCTGTGTATAGAAACCATCATGAGGAATGCCTTCCCGTTTCTCACTTCGTCGGGCTGCTTGTGTATCTTTTCGAAAACTGCCAATGGAAGTGAGAAGCGGGTATTTTTTGATTTCAATGCGCCAGCCCTGATCATCCGTTAAATGCCAGTGAAATATATTCATTTTTAATAAAGCCATCTGATCAAGCAGGTTCTTTACTGCTTTCATTCCTTTAAAATGACGCGATTCATCAAGCATGAAAGCCCGCCAGGGAAACCGGGGTTTATCGGTAATAAGTACAAGCGGTATAACAGCTGTTTTCTTTTTATCAGGATTAAACTCAAACTCGGGTGGTAACAATTGCCGCAAAGATTGTATGCCATAAAAAACACCGGTATTGGTTCCTCCTTCGATGGTAATGCTCTTGGATTGAACCAGTAAGCGATAGCCTTCTTCACCTAATTCATTTTTCAACAGAGGGTCAATTACCAATTTAATGCCTTCGCCTTTAGCCCGAACTTCAGGTTTTATTCCATAAGCTTTTTCCAATATTTCGGATAAATAGTTTGCTTCTTTTTGGGTCGGTTCATTGGAAATTACGACCGTTTTGGCTGTGAGTTTATAAGTCCCTTTCTTGATCTCAACTTTCTCAGGGCGAGGGATAATATGAATGTCGGCCTGCGCTGATATTCCAACCCCAGAGATTAAAATTAATGAGATAATAAATTTGGATAGTTGCATGAGAATTTCGTTTTAGTGTTTTTTAATAAATGCTGACCGATTTTTTTTCTTATACTTTCAGAAATATTTTTTTTCGATAGAGGATATACAAGAACATCCATACTCCGGCTGTATAACCAATGGATCCAATAAGGGGAACCACTGATTCCGGAGCAATACGCATGAATCCTCCAAAGAAAAAATCACGCATAGTATTGAAATTAATTATTTTGTATTGTACTATGTAAATGGTAATGGGATTCAGGCCGATTACAACAAAGAAAAAGGCCCATTTTTTGAATCCCCACACATCTATAATGAGATAAAAAATACCTAATAAAAGTAGGCTCCATCCTCCGGCATAGAGAGTAAAGGAGCTTGTCCACAGGTTTTTGATGATGGGGAAGAAGAGCCCCCAGAGTTTACCAACAGCAAGTGATACGAGTCCCGCAAAGATTATTATCAATCCTTTCTGTATTTTACTAAAATTCACTTTTTGAGAATGAAGAAAAGTCCCTGCAAAGACACCCAGCATAGCTGTTCCAATGGATGGAATAGTACTTAGAATACCTTCGGGTTCCATTACTTTTAGATGCAGTGTACCAGGTAATAACAAGCGATCAATATAACCGGATAAATTGCCTTCGAGAGTTAGGACACCGGCACCAAAACCGGGAACAGGAACGAATTGCATCAATAAATAATAGCTAATCAATAATCCCCAAAACCATACAATCTGCCAGTGCAATGAAGTATTCAGAAAAATGATAGCAGCCAGAAACCAGGCAATGCCAATTCGTCCAAGAACACTGGCAAAACGAAGGTGTTCCTCATCGAAATTGAGAATGCGGTTGTACAACATTCCCAAAATGATCAATGTTATCATGCGTGTAAATGCATGATTGTAAATGCTTGCTTTAGAGTCACCATTCGATAATCTTTTTCCAAAAGAAAAGGGCATTGAAACACCTGCTAGAAAAAGAAAAAGCGGGAAAATTAAGTCGTAAAAGGCAAAGCCTTCCCATTTTACATGATTCATCTGAGAGTGGAGCCATTTAAAAAGAGGCCATCCGGTAAGTGCTGCCAAGGCTAGGATAATCCGTTGTCCACCTATAATCCAAAACATGTCGAATCCACGCAGTGCATCAAGGGAACGTAATCGTTGTTGTTTTGGAGCATTATTTGTTTGTTTCATAACAATCAATGTTTAAAACGTGTATTGTTGAATATCAATGATGTAGATGGCATCTCGTTCTCAGATTGATCTGTCAGTTTGTTTCCTATGAATAGCCATGAGGCGATTTTGTCTTGTTCATTCCGAATAGTTGTTTTCAATTTGTTTTATGATTTAATACTAGCTTCCCCATGAAGAAAATGAAGCAAAATCATTCTTGTAATCATCAGAATGCAGGTATACAATTTCCCCGGACAGAATGGTTTGTAAGATATTTATTTCAGTTTGCTTTTGTTCAAACAGAACCAAATTGGCCGGTTCGCCTGCCTTAAAAACCGATTGGGATTTTCCCGTCAATACTTCCAGAGGTTTGAGCGATGCTTTGTTCCATGCATCTTTCAGTGATAGTAAATTCTTCCTGACCACTTGATTGACACACCATAGCAGCGACTGGGCAGAGCCTGCCAGTAAGTTCGGTTGATTAGCCAAACTTAGGCGTCCTTCCGGGCTTAACATCACTTCTCCGCCAATATGACTATTATAAGTTCCTGGATTTAAACCTGCAAAATAGGTACAGTCACTGATTAAGATTGCAGTTTCTGATTTTACTTTAAAAATGATTTTCAAAAATGAGTCTGGCAAGTGAAAGCCATCTGCAATAACCGAGGTCCAAAGTTTATCCTGTGCCAACTGTTCCCAAATGTAGTTGGGATGTCGGGGTAACATCAAATGAGTGCCGTTACCCAAGTGCGTTGACAATCGTCCGCCTGCTTTTACGGCTCTGTCAATTTGTTCCGGTGTGGCAGCGGTGTGTCCGATGGAAACGATAACTCCGCTTTTAGTACAACGTGCAATAAACTCATCGCTTCCGGTCCATTCCGGTGAAAGAGTGATAATCTTGATTTTTTCTTCAGCAATAGTTTGCCATTGTTGAAACAATTCCCAATCAGGCTTTTGCACCAGTTGAGGATCGTGTGCACCACGAGCACCATCTTCTTTCGAAATGAATGGACCTTCTAAGTGAATTCCACCAATGGCACTTGCTGCTTCTGGATAAGTCTTGCAGGCCAAAACAATAGTTGCAAGAGCCTTCCTAATAGAATCATCAGTATTCGTAATCAGTGTTGGAAAGAAAGTGGTGACTCCTTGTTTAGCGAGCATTTGTACTACGCGGTTTACATCAGATGCCATTAATTGGGTGGTATTGAAATCAACACCACCATAACCATTCACCTGTAAATCGACCAATCCGGGTGCAATAACAGGAAGATACTTTTTTGCTTTAGGAAGATAAACAACATCCGCTATTTTACCGTCTTTTATTCCAAGTCGTATTGGTTTTCCGCTTTGATAATCCAATCCTTCTACATGCATTGTTATCGTTTTAAATATTCATTAAATTCAAAAGACAAGACATTACTATTTTAAATATTCATTTCAATTTGCTTTCTCATTAAGAGAGGCCAACAAAGTATTTACTTCAACCGACTCTTGGTTTTTAATCAGGTATCCTGTAAGGATGTACAGTATCAGCGAAGTGAGCATTGGAGCCGCTACCTCGGTGGCAAGACTAAAATCAGGGATAATTTTAGTGATAGCAAAAGCCAATAATCCACCGAAAATAGATACTAAGGCAGCTTTGCTTCCACACCGTTTAAACATAGGTAATAACCCCAGAATCATAGGAATAGCAATTGGTCCCAGCAAAGAAGCAAACCACGAGACGATCAGTCCAAATACACCGCCAAAATGTCGTGAATTAATGGCTACAATGATGGTGAGTACGGTAAATGAAAAAGTGGTTAGCCGCGCCAAGACCAAGGTCTGCTTCGGTGTAAATTTCCTGATTCGATGAAAAACGACAGGTAAAATATCGCGGGTAATTACTGCCGATACTGTGTTGGAATCGGAAGCGGTCATTGACAGCGTGTTTGCAAACATCGAAGCCAATACCAATCCTAACAATCCAGCTGGCAGAAATTTGATTGCCATCATACCGTAAGACAATGTCGGATCAGCCAAATCCTTAAAAAAGATAGGGGCTGCAAACATTGGAAATAAAAGAAAGAGTGGCCATATGAAATAAAGGATGGAGGATAAAATTCCTGCTTTTCGAGCTTCAGAGCCGGATGAAGATGAAATAAACCGTGTTGCTAAGTTCCAGGTTCCCCCACTGTAACTAAAAAAATTGATGAACAGCATACCAAGCGCAAATGCCGGGGTGTAGGGATCGTTAAAGAGATGGGAATTCGTTTCCGGTAATCTATCCCAAAGAGTGAATATGCCTGAAACTCCATCTCCCAATTTCATTAAAATCATCACAAACATGGTTATGCCGGCAAATAACTGAATTACAAACTGGGCAAAATCATTCCATACATCAGCCCATAATCCACCAATCGTGATGTACAAAAGAGAAACACCACCTGCCATCAAAATACCCAATGTTAGTGAGCTGCCTGTAAAAATATTCAGCAGGACTGCAATTGCAGCCAGCTTTCCGCCTACATCAAATACCTTGATGATGGCTCCACTCCAGGCGATAATTTGCTGAGTAGTTAGATTGTATCTTGCCAATAAATATTCTGTAGGAGATTGAATTCCAGTTTTGATCCTTAGTTTCGCCCAACGTGGGGCAATCCATAAGGCTGCCAGTAAAGTTGCTAAACCAACTCCACAGGCCCACCAAATGTATAAAGAAAACCCATTGGTATAGGCAATTCCGGCATAGGCAACAAATACGGCTCCACTATATCCGGAAACGTGATGGGAGACACCAGACAGCCACCAAGGAAGTTTCCCACCAGCAGTGAAGAAATCAGCCGAATTCTTTACTTTTCTGAAGGCGTTAAGGCCAATAGCAACCAATACTAAAAAATACATGGACAGAACAATCCAGTCAATTAATTGCATAATGCTATCCTTTCTGTTTTTATGTGAGATCTTAAGGCTTTATCTTCTTTTACATGTAACTTTTTCATTTCCTCTTTTGGTTAATTAGATTGATAGAAATAAATTTTTCAGCATACCTTTTTCCTAAAATCCGCTGCGATTGGGAATCGAAATGAATATAGTCGGGTTTGGGGGTTAAATCGTTGGTTGGAACCACATAGCAATTGGAAAGATCTTGTGATACTGACCTAATAATAACATTAACCGCATTCCAGTTTTCCTGTCGGTTTTCAGGACGGGTATATGAGCCCAGCTCTCCCATAATAATTGGCAATGAATCAATTCCTATAAATTTCCGCATTTCTGTCATTACCGCTTTAAGTTTGTGCTTGTAAACTGGTATCTTTTCGGGGAAAGCATCGCTTTCTCCCTGATGCCAAAGAATTCCTTTGATTTTTCCATACTTCATGGCCATACCGGTTTTCTCTTTGAAATTGCTGAATAGTTGAACGCCGTTAAATACAGAATCACTCATCCATGATTCAATAGGGCTGCCTCCAACGGCACAAGGAACCAGTCCAATGGTTATGGAATCACCTACACTTTTTATTAATTCACGGGCAAATGAAATTCCACAATCCAAACCCGTAAGTTTGGGTTGATAATTGTGTAATGGCTCTTTGGCAACTACCCAGTCATTGTTCAGGTCAACAGTCAGTATCCGAGGATTGGGTAATGTATCTTGTGGCTCGACAGTACCTCGTCCGGCCATGTTCGATTGCCCTGCCATAATAAAAATCCAAAAATGCTCGTGATTCGGAATTTGTTTTGGATATTCTATCTTTTTGGGGAAATGTTCCGGTTTACACTGAGCTGTTCCATTCATCCAAAATATCAAACCAATAAAAGGCAACAAAATGTATTTTTTCATACTCAAATGCTTAATTATTTTTTTCAGTACAGTTTCTAACGATGGTGTAGATGTTTTTCAACTTTTGGTTTCGGATGAAGTTTTGTTCCTTTATTTCATCAGGATGCAGGAAGCCTTTGTTCAGCTCTGTAAATCGGTTGTTTAATTTTTCTGATTCAACAAGCATCTTTTTTAATTCAGGAAGTATTTTTTTCGCCTTTTCCAGTGTGTATTGGTCGGATTCATAAATCGATTCCACCTTTTTAAAGTCAAGGTAATAAACCCGCAGATCAAGCATAAGTCTTAAATGTTCAAACTCTTGTTTATGGGCTTTTGGTTTCAGCAAAGCCATCAGTTTTTTAGCTTCATTCACACTTTGCCTGATGGTTTCCAATTCATCCAAACCAGAATTACTGTTCAGATCGACTGTTTGTGGAGATGCTTTCATGATTTTCCAAAGTTTTTTTCCATCCGAAGATGTTAAACTAAAGCGATCCTGTGCATATTTCACAACAAAAGCTTCTGGATCGAGAGATTCTGCCTGCCTTAAGGATTGTGCGTATGCCGCAATTAAAATCCGGAAGCCGGACAATGGATAAACATTGCGAATGGCAGTCATATCGATCATTTCGTAATTGGTATCCCATGTAAAGCCATAAACGCCTGAAGTTGACCACGATGTCATCACTGTCCCTTTGTATCCGGCCTGACGGGCATATGGAATAAATTCGCGCTGGTTGTTAAAATGCTTTTGCCAGTCAGTGGTGTACCAATTGTCCGGATGACTTCGGATGGCCGGAGCTCCCCAAAAATTCAAACCCTTTTCGAGTAACTTGCCGATATCTCCAAAGTGGTTAATTTTCCAACCGTAGTTCCAATCAACATAAACTGTTTCTTTGGGAAGCTGATTCACTACTTGCGGGTATTTCAGCACAATGTCAGACCATAATACCGGAACTTTTCCCATTTTAACAACAATATTGCAAATTGCACTTAGATAATCAGCGAAAAGTGCAGAGGTGCCATCTTTTGCAACTTTTTCTTTGCAAATGCTGCAATGTCCCAGTAAACGGGTTTCGTCACCTCCGATATGGATGTATTTTGAATTGTGTAAAGAAGCCATATCTGCAAAAAGATCGGTAAACAATTCTTTGTCTGCCTCTATTTTTAATGGACAAACCTGAGAGGGATCTTTCTTTGATTCGCGAAGCTCACTGTACCTGCTGTGGCGTAAAATGTATTCCACATGACCAAAACACTGTTGAAGCGGGATGACATCAATGCCTAAACTGTCGCAATAGCTTACAAACTCTTTTACTTCAGATCGGGAGTATGCATATTTGTTTGAAATAGTCTGATGTTTTTCGTAGGGATAAGAAGCTTCCCATTCCATAATGAGTGTATTGATCCCAAAATCAGATAATTCTTTGGCAAAATTCTTCAATGCCGGCATAGTCATTACCTGAATCCGAAGATCGATATGAAATCCTCTTACCGGAAAAGGTTTAAAAGCTGCTGTTTTCTCTTCATTTTTAAGAGACTGGGCATTTGTTGTAGAGATTATGCTTCCAAAAAACAAAATGATAATCGTTACCAATGCTGATAAATTGATAATTGTATGTGATTTATTCTTTAATGATTTCATGAGCGATTTATTTATTCGAAATGATATTTTAAGATGTTTTCAAGTTGCATTCATTTTAATAAACTGCCATCCAATTCGTCGTTTTATAATTGTGATACCTAAAAGATTCTGATCCCGGTTTACGGAATAAAATGGTATCCTTTTTACCTGATAAATGTTCTACGACTACGACGATACCATCAGTGAAGATTTCCTGTGAAATTTTCATTTCGGAAGCAGAATTACCAACCGGGGCTGCCATAAGAACTGAGTGAGTTTCCTTTCCTGTGATATGGTAAGAAGCAACTGGAGCCAACTTGTTTTTCCCATTTATGTTGACAAATCCTTTACCCATTTTCAATTCGTTGCAAATTGAGGGATCTGCCGGAATGAAAGCGACAGGGGAGTCAACTTTCAGCAGCAACGTTTTTTCCAAATTATTCACCTCAAATTCTTCCAAAGGCAAATGAAGCAGGATTTCGTAATCATGCTTGTTCGTTGTGTCGAAGTAGTCATAAATAAGTAGATAGTTGTTTTTGATTAAAGCCAGATTTCGAATCCAGTTCACGGAAGCATTTGCCTTTTCTGTATTCGGAGAAATCATTCGAACCAAACTATAATCTGGTTTTTCTATCCAATCAGTAATTCGGTTATCCGATTGCCGTTTTCCTGCCCATTGGCGATCGCCGGAAGTAGCCTCGTCACTTTTTCCATCAATAATAACCGTATTATGAGCCTGTGACGTCCGATACCATTTTACCAGCAGAGGGTCATCGTAGTTACAACAACCGCTGTCGATAACAACCGGTTGTTTTCCATACCATAAATTAAAACCCAATCGTCCGGCATGAGCGTGTGCACCGATAGTCATGGCTGGATTGGCTAACAAATACCAAGGTTTAAATTCGGAACTGTTTGTGCGCATAACACCAATATGGCTATCAGGCAGATAGTGTGATCCTGGAACTTTCATTTCCAATTTGCTTGAATCTAATATCTCATGAACTGTATCCAAAGTTGGATTCACCGGCATAGGATATGAATCGTTTATTGGGGGCATAGTACCATCAGGTTGTGCAACTTCTAAAAGATAATTTGCCATCTTTTGCAAAAGAGGTTTAATATTTTTAGGAAGTTTTATCTCATTTTCACGACAAAGCAAATAGGTGTCCCTAAAAATAGATGTTTCAAAAGGGTAGTACCCAAACATTTGCTCTACATTTCCTCCATCCTTGTAAAAAGAATTATTAATGTGATGTTCCAGTATTCGTAGACCATCATCTCTGAGTTCCTCAGCTTTAGGAAGCGTAGGAAAAAGAATGCCTAAATAAACCATGGCCAATGCGCCATGAGCCTGATGATTGAATTCATTTAGTTTTTGCCGGCCAAACCCATTTACAAGTACTTCCGAATGTTCTTTCAAACTTTCGAAAATGAGCGTTTTGTCATCTTCAGTCAATCCATGACTGCATAAGAAGAAACACCACGAAAGGTGAATGGAACGCCAGGCTACCTGCATATCATACCAGTTGTATTTTGATATTGGCGAATCTGTTACTCTGGGATTATCGTGTATCCAAAGACGAATCAGCGTCATCATATCATTCAGATAACTTTTATCGCCTGAAAGGTAATAGAGACGGGCAAAGGATGGCAAATAATAAAAGCGGTTCAGCCAAACGCTTTTTTCCAGCTCTGTTTTTTCCAGTTCTCCCCATCCAATTGGATCACCATATATTTTTTGCAGCAATCCATTTCTTATGGATTCAACAATTATGTGATCGTCTTCCGAATTGAATAGTTCCATTTGAATGAACTTTCCTCCCTGATCTTTGGGAAGGTAATTTCCTAAATTATACGCTTTCAGGTATTTGAAAAACGGAAAAATAATCTTGTTGTTCCCGATAGAATACTTGTTGCTACGTAAGGGTGAATTAAGAAAAATTTCACTAAAAGCAGTAGTAGTCACTAGAATACCAGCACTTCCAGCTACCAATTTTTTCAAAAATATCCGTCTGTCTGAGCCCATACTATTTTGTTGATTTAGGTGGCGAATAAGCATATGCGTTTTCGTCAAAATAAAACTTACAATTTGGATGTTTTTGAAGTATTGATGCAGGACATTTCGTACTTATAGCGCCGTTCAATGTATTATACACAGCCTTTTGTTTACTGATTCCAGGTACAATACAGAAAAGAAAATCGGCTTTCATCAGCACCGGAATTGTTACTGTAAATGCCTCTCTGGGCACATCATCAAATGTGTTAAAACACCCTTCATTTACCTGCTGAATACGACAATCTTCATCCAATTCAACAAGTTTTACAATTTCCTTATCTTCAAAATCAGCCACAGGCGGATCATTGAAAGCAATGTGTCCGTTTTCACCAATGCCCAAACATACAATATCAATTGGTGCTTCTGTTATCAGAGAAGAATATCGTGCAATTTCCTCAGCAACAGAGGATTTTCCATTAATTAAGTTAACGTTCTTAAAATTAACCTTTTCAAACAAATGTTCATTTAAATAAGAAGAAAAAGAATGTGGTTCTTTTTCATCTAATCCAATGTATTCATCCATATGAAAAGCAGTAATTCGATTCCAATTAATCTTTTGTGAACCGACAAGGAAATTCAACAATTCATTTTGAGACGGGGCGGCAGCAAATACCATTCTTATTGTTTCTTTTTCCTTTAGCAATTGAATTATTTGTTTTTCCACATCAGCACCAGCCTTTCGTCCCATTATCTCTCGTGTAGGAAAAACATTCACATCCATTTTCTGGGAATATTTAATTTTCATCTATTATTTGTATTCTTAATTAATAAATTAATATCGCATCCTCGTATCCGAAGGAACCCTTTCTTCTAAATTCCAATAATTGCCCTTTGAAATCTATATGACCTGGATTTATTGAAACTGTTCTGCTAATTTTCACTTCAAAAAATCATAATTATCCCGATATAAGGCCATAAGATTTCAAAGAACAAAAACTGAATTATAAGGTTTGAGACTTGCGGTTTAAAGCACTTTTTAGTTTGTGGTAATGCACTCTTAACCGAGCATGCCCGTTGGAGTATATTGCCATAATAATTCACTCACGGTAACCTATAGAGGCATGTTTGTGAATTATTTAAGTATGTATGAATTCTCTAATTGTTTCTGTTTATCTATCTCAAATCCTACTTGGATAATTAATTGATGGATAAACAGAAACATTTTCTGATCATAACTGATTGAGTAGAGATTTCATATGATTATAATTTACTTTTAGTTGACATATGGAACTTACTATGAACCAAGAATTATGCTCCTGTGTGTCACAATTGCCTGTCATGGACGTTTCATTGTCTAATAAAACAAAATCGTAATGTTATTCTATTCTAACAGGTAAACCACATCTTTTGTAACATGAATGACACCATTCGTTGGCTCCAAATTTGAAGTTACGATTGTCCAACTCTTGCTTGTTCCTTCATTAATAATTCCAATGAAGTTACTATTGTGAGACAGGTACATGACTTGATCGTTCTCTGTATCATAAGCTATTGGGTTGTTTTTCAGTAAAAGATCAGGATCTGAAAAGATAACTCTTGCTTTCACAATATGATATTTGAGTGTGTTTTGGAGAATAGCAACAGGGATATCAGCAATGCTGGCATAACTGTTGGTGCTCAAATAACTTTCCCAGGCACTATTGCGGGGCACGATAAAGGTTTTTTGGTCTGAGCCTGAATACAAATCAGACAATCCTGCAAGCGTGATCGCATCTTCCATCAGAGATAAATCATCAGTTTCCTGAATAAATTGCCATGCATCTATTTCCAATTTACCCCCTGGATTGTTGTATTCATATGTGAAGTCTGGCTGAATTTCGCATTGGGTTAAGGCTAGCACAAAGAAACTAGCTAACATCATTATTTTAATAAGATGCAACCCCTGGAAAAATATTTTAATTTTTTTCATTGTATCTATTATTTAAAATCTTCTTAAATATTATTTGTCAGATAAAGATCTATTTGTAATAATCGTTTTGCTCCATATTTGGATTTTTATTTAAAACGGTCGTGCTAATGGGCCAAACTAAGTTAGATTCCTCACTTAAACCATTTAATGGATTCATCGTAGAGATAGCTCTGCCGGTTCTCACGAGATCAAACCAACGTTGACCTTCAAAACAAAGTTCAATAGATCTTTCATGTAGAATTGCTGATTCAAGGTTTCCGTATTGAGTACTAGCAGTTTCTTCTGTTTCAAAAGCAGGTAAACCCGCTCTTGTTCTGATCGTGTTCAATAAACTTAAGGCTTCAGCTTTATTAGCAGCTCCACCTAATTGATTCAGAGCTTCGGCCCTGAGCAACATGATATCAGCTAATCGGATTAGAACAATATTCTGATGTGATTTTGAAGCATCCTCATCGCTTACTCCTTTGCCTAAGAATTTCCAAATTGCTTTAGGTTCAGCAATCGTGGTATCATACACATAGGAAATGCGCAAATCACCTGTTTCATAGGATGCTTTAAATTTCTCAGAAGGTGTAAATATTGCATAAGATCCGATGGCATAAAGCACCCTTAATGAGTTTGTTTGGTCATCATTATAGCCCACTTCAAAAATGCTTTCTTTTGAATATCCATCAGTGAAAATCTTTCCCCATTCATCCATGGTCGACACAAGTGAATACAGAGGATTTTTTAAAACAACAGCCGAAGTTGCCAATGCTTCAGTATACTTATGACGCCACATGTATACTTTTGTAAGTAAAGCATTTGCAGAACCCTTGTTAATCATGATCCTATCATTATTATTGTTATACTTTTCAGTACAATTATTTACAGCATAAACAAGATCTTCCTCAATTTGGTCAAGTACAGCTTCCTTATTGGTTTTTGTAACAAAAATATCTTGTTCGATTGATGTATAGGGTTCAGTAATTAGAGGAACATCCCCCCAAACTTTAACAAGGTAGAAATAGGCTAGTGCTCTTAAAGCTCTTGCCTGGCCAATTAGTTGATTCCCTGCCGGATCGCCTTCTCCATATACATTAGGAATGTATTTAACAGCATAATTTGCACGACTAATCATTGTGTAAAGAGAGGACCAGTTAGCTGAGCTTGCTGATTCATTTAAATTATTTTGAATCAATGTTAATCCTTCACCGGATTGCTCCGTTTTAACATTGTCTGCCCGACCTTCTCCCCAGTAGGCAAAATTAGTTCTAAATACCCCTTGGGTTGAATTATAAATTCCATAAATTCCAGCTTGGGCATCGCTTGTTGTAAGGTAAAAACCTTCGCCTGAGAAGCTGCTCACCGGAGCTTTATCCAGAATATCATTATCACAGGATATTGCGAAAAATAAAAGAGCAACTATAATGGTTGATTTGAAATATTTTATTTTCATTTTATACAAATTAGAATTGAACATTTAATCCAAAAATATAAGTTCGACTTTGTGGGTATGAACCATCATCAACACCTAGTCGTAGGCCACTGTAAGAGCTAACTTCCGGATCATAACCTGTATAATGAGTCCAGGTAACCAGGTTCTGACCTGTCACGTAAAACTTTAATCCGCTTATTTTAAGTTTATTTAAGATTTGCTCAGGAACATTGTATGCCAAGGTTATATTTTTGAGTCTTAGGAAAGAACCGTCTTCGATCCAACGATTCGATACTCGTTGATATTCGTTTTTCAAAGGGTCAAGACGAATTGGTCTTGGGTAATCAGTAACATCTCCTTGTTCTTTCCATCTGTTTAAGGCATCGGTAGATACATTATTGTATGCGAATACCCAATTTCTCATCATGTTAAGGTTGCTGTAAATGTCGTTTCCATAAGTAAACTGGAAGAAAACATTTAAAGAGAAATTTTTATATGAAAAATCGTTATTAAAACCACCTGTGAACTTAGGCTGGGCATTGCCTATAATTTGTTTGTCATTGTCATCAATGATGTTATCTCCATTCAAATCGTCCCAAATAGGATCTCCGCCTCTAAACTCTTTTCCGTTGGAAGAACCCATTCTCACGTGGTTTACATTGTCTTCATCCCTTGAGTAGACTCCCAAATAATTCCAGCCATAAAATGTACCGATAGATTCGCCTTCTTTAAGAATGTGATAGGTTCCATTCTGAATATATCCGTTGGTAAGAACTTCTTCCGGTAAACTCAAAATTTTATTTCGGTTGAAACTGATATTAAAACTGGAATTCCATTTAAACTTTCCTGTGAAGTTGTAGGTTGTTAATGAAAGTTCAAGTCCTTTGTTTTGAACTTCTCCAATGTTTTGTGTGATATAACCAAAACCGGTAGTTTCAGGAATTGGTACTGCAAACAGCAAATCGGATGTTTTTTTAAGGTATGCATCTCCAGTAAAGATAATTCTGTTTTTTAGTAGAGTAAGATCAATACCGGCATCGTATTGGGTTGTTGTTTCCCAAGTTAAACCAGAGTTTGGCATTACTGTCGGCGAAGCACCCGAATTATCCAGGTAATTTGTACTTAAGGCAAATTCTCCCTGAGATGTATAATTACCGATTGCTTCGTTACCAGTTTGTCCCGCACTAAATCGTAATTTACCATCATTAAGAAATGAAAGGTTTTTTATAAAAGACTCATCGGAAAAACGCCATGCGGCTGATGCTGAGGGGAAATATCCAAAACGGTTATTTTTCCCAAATCGGGAAGATCCATCAGCCCTTAAATTCGCCTGAAACAGATATTTGCTTTTGTAGTCATAGCTTAACCGCCCGAAATATGATGCTAAACTATGTTCTACTGTTGTATTGACAGCCTGGTTTGAAATTGTACCTGCTCCATTTAAGGTCCTAATATTATCGCTGGCAAAATACATTCCATCTAAACCTGTAGTTTCCAATTTCCATTCCTGCTGGCTATATCCAACCAAAGCTGAGAAATTATGTTCGTTGTTAAATGATTTAACGTAAGTTAGGTAATTCTCATTTGCCCAAGTCTGATTGCTGGTTGCCCTAACAGCTCCACTGTTGTATCCTGCACGATAATCAACGGTTGTAGGATAAAACTGATCTTCTTTCATTGAAATAAAGTCAAGACTGAGGGTTGTTTTAAACTTAAGGTTCTTAATAATCTCGTATTCCAAATATTGGTTACCTATAACTCGATTGGTTGTATTCAGGTGTGTTGCTTCTTTAGCAAGTCCAACAGGATTCCTTTTTCCATTGAAATAGTTGATAGGATCGCCATTAGGATAGGTAAGAGAATAAACAGGAGGTCTCACTAAAATTGATTGAACAAGGCTGTTGTTGCCTGTTCCACCAGCATTAATTCGATTGTTTACAGCGTGAGCGTAAGAAAGGTTATAACCTATTTTTAGTTTGTCTGATACCGTAAAATCAGCATTTAATCTGGACGTAATTCGTTTAAAATTGGAAGCCAAAAAGATACCATCTTGATCCAAAGCTGAAGTGCTCAGTGCATATTTGGCATTTTTCGTTCCTCCTGTAACCGAAAGTTCTATTTGTTTTTGTTTGGCGGTACGGTACATAACATCTTGCCAGTCTACATCGCCACTATTCATTGGGTTTAATGAGTCTATTGCAGTCCAATGTGCATCAGCATACGTTGTTTTGTTATTGTAATCGTCTAGGTTTTTGTACGTGTCCATAATAATTTCCCTCCATTGAGATGCATTTAAAACACTCAATTTGCGGGTGATTTTACTCAATCCAGTAAATACATTTACCTTTATATTAGCTTTTCCTTCATGTCCACGTTTTGTTGTAATCAAAATAACCCCATTGGCAGCTCTTGATCCATAGATAGAAGTGGACGCGCCATCTTTCAATACTTCGATGGATTCAATATCATTTGGGTTAATATCTGCTAATGGATTAAGTCCATGAGTGTCCCATCCGTTTAATAATGAGAGAGACGTTGTTTCAACAGCAACTCCATCAATAACATACAAAGGATCATTTCCCGAATTCAAAGATGATTGTCCACGCACTGTAACTGTGATACCATCTCCGGGAGCACCGGAATTAGACACAACCTGAACTCCTGATGCTCTTCCTTGTAATGCAGACATAACATCTTTTATTGGAGTGTTTTCAAGACTTTTGCTGCTAATCGAAGTAATTGAGCCGGTTAAATTTCTTTTTTTCATGGCTCCATATCCAATCACTACCATTTCATCCAGTTGCTGAGTTGATTCCGCTAGTTTAATGTTGATATTCTTATTATTTCCAACGGATATTTCCTGAGCTGTATATCCCAGAAAAGAAAAAACTAAAACATCCTTAGGAGATGAAACATCAATAGAATATGTGCCGTCAAAATTAGAGGATACACCTTTTGTTGTACCTTTAATTATGATATTAACCCCAGGCAATGGGGCGCCCGAATTCAGGTCTGTTATTTTACCGGTGACCAAAGCTTGTTGGGAACCAGCAAAGGCACTGTTTATAACCAGTACCAACAATAAGAGAATCATTTTTTTTGCCGAAAAAAACTTTTTCAGCTTAAAAACATTCAATAAATAATTTTTTTTCATAGATTTGAAATTAGTTAAATTAATAAACTGGATACTGCCTGGACTAGAGATTGCACCATACATCACTGTCCAGGTATTATTTTAAAATGTTTTTAATGATCTGCATTGATAGAATCAAGCAAATCAAAATGTGAGAGAAACACTTAGGCGAATTTTGTCAGATTGAGACGCCTTAGTAGTAAGAAAGAACCATCCATCCTCAAAAAACAACTGGCATTTCTATTTCCAATTAATGTTTTGATTCAACTACATTTACAGCAAATATAAAACAAATCTCAAAACAAACAAACGTTTGTGTAAATATTTAATATTTGTGTCATTTATTTTTTGATAATTCTAATTAATAAGTTAATTTTAGACTATTGAAATTATCAATTGGTTTATTTACAGTTGTTTGTAAAGAATGATGAAATAGTTGTAAACCTTTAGATATAAGACAAACGTTTGTTTAAAAGTATATATGGCTACTTCAAGAATTACAATAAAAGACCTTGCTAAAAGGATGAATTTTTCCGTCTCTACAATCTCTAGAGCCTTGCACGATCACCCAAGTATTGGTAAGAAAACTACGCGTGAAGTAAAGAAACTTGCAAAAGAACTTGGTTATTTTCCAAATTCGGTTGCTTCAAATCTCAGAAGGAATAAAACGACTTCAATTGGAGTTATTGTTCCTCGGATCGATATACATTTTCACTCCCTCGCGATTAGTGGTATTGAAGAGGTTGCGTACAAATCAGGATATACAGTTACAATCTATCAGTCTAGGGATTCACTTGAACGGGAGGTTTCAATTACAAACATCCTGCAAACTAATATGGTTGATGGTATTATTATTTGTTTAGGACTTGAAACTAAAGACTGTAAACATTTTACCCGATTTAGAGAACTTAGTGTTCCGTTGGTTTTTTATGACAGGGTTTCAGATGATTTTGAAGCAAGTAAAGTTATTATTGATGATTTTGAGGCCGCTTTTAAAGCGACAGAACATTTAATTTTGAGGGGATGCACGAAAATAGCTCATATTGCCGGATGTCAGTCTATGAACATTTTTAAAGCACGGAAGGAAGGCTATAAAGCTGCTTTAGCAAAGTACAATTTAGAAATTAATGATTCTTTAATAGAATATACAACAGAACTTAGTTACGACGAAGGTGTAGAATGTGCAAAAAAGTTGCTGTCCGGGAAGATACGACCAGACGGGATTTTCTGCGCTAATGACTATACGGCAATCAGTTCGATTCAGGTATTTGCCAAAGCAGGATTCCATGTCCCCAATGACATTGCAGTTGTCGGGTTCAGTAATTATCCAATCTCTAAAATTATTGAACCAACTTTGACTACAATTGATGATCAGGCATTTGAGATGGGGCAAACGGCTGCAAAATTACTTATCCGCCAAATAGAAGAAAAAGATCATGTCATTGCGTCGGAAACTATTGTTATAAAAACAGAATTAGTAATTCGGGATTCAACCAGAACATCTTGATTTTTTTCTTGTAATTGAAATCAGGAAATATTAGTATGGGTAGGGTAGGAGGCAAATCAAGAGTAGGCTTCATAGTTAACTTTAAAATATAAGTGACGATGAGTTTGCCTGTAGGCTTACTTCATATTATCAGTAGATCCGTTTGTATTTTTTAAAATTACTGGGAATGGAATTGAAAATCCCGAACATATCTGCTTCAATGAATGGAGAAGTAGATCTTTTTGAAGTTATGAAATCACTGGAAGACAATCCGATTGATCGATTTTCATGGGGAAAAGTAGATCCGGCGCCAATGGTGTGTTTTAAAATAGCTCACAATAATAAGACTATTTTATTGCAATATGATATTTGGGAAACTGAAACTTTGGCCAGATATTCCAATCACAACGCTCAAGTGTGTAAGGATAGTTGTGTTGAATTTTTTATCGCTTTTGAGGGAGAACAAAACTATTATAATTTTGAGTTCAATTGCTTGGGGACATGTCATGCAGCATGGGGGAGCGACCGGAATAACAGACAATTGCTAAAATCCACAATTATTAATCAAATTCAGGAGCATACAAAAATGCAAAGAGCAATAAAAAACGGATTGCCACTTATAAACTGGCAATTATCATTACAATTTCCTCTGAATGTTTTTTCATTTGATGATATTGACGGTTTGATTGGAAAAAAAGCAACAGCTAATTTCTATAAATGTGGTGATGATCTTTGCCAACCACATTTTATCACGTGGAATCCGGTTAAGGCTGAAAAACCAGATTTTCACCTGAAATCTCACTTTGGCAGAATCGAATTTTTATAATAATGAGTGTTTGATTTTTGGGAAGCCAAGAATGATTAATAATGTTGCTGTTTTGACATTTGATCTCCGGGTTCAGGCTGTTATTTTTAACGTGGGCTGAAAAGAAAGTCAATTGTTCGGTTTATTCCAATTTTCCATATTCGCTAGGTGAAACACCAAAAATGCTTTTAAAGCTTTTTGAAAAACTGGAGAGGCTGATAAATCCAACACTATACATGATTTCGGTAATGTTCCCCTCGTTGTTTTTGATCATTTGAGCTGCTTTTTGAAGCCTGTAGTTTTTTAATATGTCTTTTGTTGATTGGTTGGTTATGGCTTTTAGTTTTCGGTATAAATGCGTGGAACTAAGGTTCATTTTTGAGCTGATCATTTCAACGGATAAATCAGGATTACTAATGTTCTCAGAGATAAATTCCATTACCTTTTTCAAAAATTGTTCATCTTGATTTCTGTTCGGATTATTTTCTTCACGTGGATGAATCAACAATTCTTTTTTGATAAAATCATGCAGTTGTTCTTTCCGGCTTAAAAGATTGTTGATGCAGGCTTTCAGGTAATTGATATCGAATGGTTTGGTAATGTACATATTGGCACCCACTTCAACACCTTCGGTTTTTTGTACGTCGAGAGTTTTTGCTGTTAGCAGGATTAGGGGAATCTGTTTTGTAGCGGTATTTTGTTTTATTTTTTTGCACATTTCAATTCCATCCATTACCGGCATCATAATATCCGAAATAATGATTTCCGGCTTAATTTCTACAGCCAAATCGTAGCCTTTACTACCATTGCTTGCTTTATGAATGATGTATTCTGTTTCCAGGTTCATTTCAATGTAATCAAGAATGTCAGGATTATCATCAACAATTAATATCTGCTTTAAGCCTTTGCTTTTGGGCAATAGTTTCGGAATTACAGCCTCGGTACTTGCGGTAACCTGCTGTGTTTGCTCTATTGTGATCTGCTCTCCCTCTTCAACCGGAAGCGTAAATGTAAACGTGCTTCCTAATCCGTTTTCACTTTTCACTGATATGTTTCCCTGATGTAAGGCGGCATATTGTTTTGCCATGGACAAGCCAATTCCTGTTCCCTGTTGATCGGCTGGATTGTTGGCAGACTGGTAAAAATTATCAAAAATTTTCTCCATATCGTCAGCAGATATGCCCGATCCTGTATCTGATACCGATATTCTTATTTTGTTCCGATTCTCATCGTTTACAATGGTAACCGACATTTCGATGCGTCCTTCGGGTGGAGTATGTTTAAACGCATTGATTAGCAAATTGTATAGAATGGCTTCAATTTTTTCTTTATCAAGAATTACATTGATTGGTGCAATATCACAGGTTAATGTGTAATTTACTTCGTTTCGCGAGGCCATATCTTTAAACGAATCAAATATTTCCTCGCAGAAACTTGTTAATTCTACATGTTTTTTAAGTAGTGGAATGGTTTGACTTTCCAACTTTCTGAAATCTAAAATCTGGTTGATGAGAGTCAGTAAACGTTTTGAGTTTTTCTCAGCCAATTTCAGCATCTCAAGATTTTTTCCACGCAGAGCACCCGATTTTAGAACCTGTTGAATGGGTGGTGTTATCAAACTTAACGGAGTTCGGAATTCATGAGATATGTTTGTGAAAAATTGTTGTTTTGTATTCAGGATCTCTTCCGAATGATTTTTTTCCAGATTGGCGATGCGCAACTGATTGTTTAATTTTTGTCTTTTGGCGTATAGTTTAAAAATAGAATAAACTGCTGCCATACACAGCAACAGGTACAATGCTATAAAAGGATTGCTCAACCATAAAGGCGGTAGAATCACAACAGCTAAGTTGGTTGTTGTTTTGCTCTGAATTCCGGCATAATTGATGGCCTCTACTTCTAAATTGTAATTTCCCGGCTTTAGGTTTGAATAGGCTGCAAAATTAACATTTTGAGTGCTGTGCCAGTCTGTATCGAAATTGTTTAACCGGTATCTGAAATGACTTTTTGTGGGCAGCCAATAGTTTAAAGTAGAGAAGAAAAACGTTAGTGAATTGTTCGAATATTTCAGGCTTATTTTATGGGTGTAAGCAATGTCTTTTTCTAATAATTTTGAATGGTTTCGCGAGGAAATCAGATCGTTATCCACTTTTATACCGGAAATAACAGATTTTGGATCAATCGGTTGAAAATTTTTCATATTCGTGTTTGCTTCAACGTAACCGTTATCTCCACCAAAATACACGTGGCCTGACTTTGAGATTGCACTGCATTGAGAATAGAAGTTCTTTAATGGGTAATGCGGATTTAGAGGCATAGAAAGTACAGATCCATTGTTGCTGTCGTATTTGATTACTGAAGTCAATCCGGCCATCCAGATATTATTTTTCTGATCTATTTCGATACTTATGAGATCGCTGATCACAGGATTGCTCAATGGATAGGTAACTACACTATCCAATTTTGGGGAGTAGTTGATCAATTGATTGTCTGTTGCTATCCAAAGCGATTCATTTTCTGATGTGTTCATGCAGGAGATGGACCGATTTTCAAGATAGCTATTAACTTCACCAACTTGTTCAGTTGTTAAAGTGTTATTATTTATTGTCCACAACTTATTCGCCTTGCTATAGTAAATATTATCACTGCAGGCATAAATAAAATCAGGAGCAGAATCTTCAAGCTTGGTAAAATGGATCGCTTCAAGAGTTTTGATATTTCCGGTGAGTTTAAAAATACCACCTTCCCAGGCATTTACCCATACCGAACCATCTTTCGTGATGGCAAAAGAGCTGATGTAATTTGAGGTTAAGCCATTACTTTTGTTCGCACTAATGGATTTCATTACTTGCAGCTTTGGATCCCATACATTAATTCCTCCTGCTGTACCAATCCAAATACGACCATAAGGACCTTCTGCCAGAGCATAGGCATTATCGAGTAATAATTTATGGTCGTCCTTGCTGTTGGCAGTAAAATAAGTCTTTTTATTGCTGTTGGGATTATGGACAATTACTCCGTGAATGGTTGCCATATACATGGTTTCATCTTTTGTTACAAGTATATCCCGGATCTGATTTCCAGCTTTTTGATTGTTTACAGAATAGAACTCTTCATGAAGTTTGAAAAAAGGATTTTCTTTATTGATGAGGCTTATGCCATTGGATGTTAAAAACCATAATGTATTGTTGCTGTCGCGAAAAATATCCCACACAACATTGTTGGTAATACTATGATTGATGATGGGATTGTGGAAGTAGGTATTAATACATTTCAGATTCATGTCGAATATTGACAAACCAAAATCTGTTCCTAGCCATAACTTATCTTCATCCGTATGGATACATTTAACAACTTCATTACTGATGGTTGTATTCGAGCTGTTATACAATTGGTGTTTAAAACTCTTTGTGTTAAAAATGGCGAGTCCGGTTTCTGTTCCAATATAAAGGATCGAATCGTTCGTTTCCGAGAAGGGACAAATATCCAGGATCAGATTATTTTTTAAGTAGGGTTTATAATCCCCTTTTAAATTAAAGGCTTTAAATTTCCCATCTTTGAATCGGTTCAGTTGATTATAGGTTCCAATCCATAAGGAACCGTCTTTTGTTTCATAAAAACATCGTATTGTAGAATGACTTAATTCGCTGTTGGTACTAGTAAAAAAATCGAACTTATTTAGTTCTTTACTGTAAGCTAAAAGTCCATTTGAAGTCCCAATCCAAATTTTGTTATCCATCGATTTATAAAGACAGCGAATGGTGACCTCTGGTCCCAGATTCACTCTTTTTATTTCCAGGGTTTTGGTATTTATTTTACACAAACCTTTCCAGGTTCCAACCCATAGCGTATCTCCGTCCATAAGTAAAGAACTAATATTGTTGGTAGGTAAGGAATTTAAAGAACCTTCATTTTTAAATACAATAGTAGAAAAGCCATCGTACCTGCACACTCCGTTTGCTGTCCCGATCCAAATAAATCCTTTTTGATCCTGAACTACCGAACTTGTGATATTTGATGGGAGTCCGTCTTCCTGTCTTAAATTATTAAAATACAAAGAAGGGGCTTCTATTGCATAAACAGGCATAAATTGCAGCACATAAAGAAATACAGCTATTAGTTTTAATAGCATGGATTGTATCCGTGTTTTAGGCTCTTTTTTATTTGGAATATAATTTACCATTTGTATTGATCAAAAATAAACTGAATGCTTACCGCAAATTTAATTTCTGTTATCAATTACATACAATAGTTTGTTAAGCTTTTGTAAATACTTGATTTTTGTGGTGGTTTATTGAATATCTCAATGTAAATTTTTGAAAATAAGCATACTGTAAATCAATCTAATATCTCATGATCTATTGAGATAGAAGTTAATCGTAAATATATTGAAATTTTACCAAGTGTGGCTATCGTGTATGATACCTGCAAGTTTTGGTAAGAAATGAACTAATCGTAAAGTCTTTATTAAATAATTGGCCGTAATATTTTTAGGTGTTTTATACAAAAAAGTAAGATTTGAACAACAATTGGTATGTCTTAACAAAGTGGTGGATTTAATACTTGCTTACTTTTATTGCAGCTATTTGTGAAGGCAATTTCAAATGTTAAAAAAATATCGAATATGACCATGAATGTAATAAAGCAAAGCTTTGCACTCTTTTTAATTTTACTATTAAATCAATCTTGCGCTGCCAAAAGTAAAGACTCTGATTCTTCTTTAAAATCAATTCATGAGTTTGTTATGGGAGTAGATCTTTCCTATGTAAATCAAGTTGAAGATTTTGGTGGTACATATAAGGAAGAGGGAAAAGTAAAAGATGTTTATTCAATATTTAGTGATCATGGAGCCAATATGGTGAGACTCAGAATTTGGAATAACCCGGATTGGATTTACCAGGTTTACGGAGAGAACAGCTCTTTGTATAGTGGTTTTGATGATGTGAAAAAATCCATTCGCAGATCAAAAGCACAAGGCATGGCTGTCAATCTTGATTTCCATTATTCCGATACATGGGCAGATCCAGCACATCAGACTGTACCTAAGGCCTGGGAGAATATTACGGATATTAATGTGCTTGCCGATTCTGTTTACCAATATACCTATCATGTTTTAAACGAGTTAAGTAAAGATAATTTGTTGCCGGAAATGGTACAGATAGGCAATGAAACCAATTGCGGATTAATGCATACCGACACGAATAAGGATTTTCCAAAACTATCCATTTGTGATGATAATTGGACTAGTCTGGGAAAAGTATTAAATGCAGGAATACGGGCAGTAAGAGATATTGATGCCAAAACAGGAAAGTCAACCATTATTGCCCTTCATGTAGCTGATCCAAAGAACCTGGATTTTTGGTACAAAGGAATTATGAATAAAGCAGGTGTTACCGATTTTGATGTGGCTGGATTTTCGTACTATCCACATTGGCACACTGAGGTTTCCTTTTCGGAATTGCCTAATGTGGTTAAAAAGCTACGTACTGATATTGGTAAGGATGTGATGATTCTTGAAACAGCTTATCCATATACTCTTAAAGATAATGATACCTACACCAATATTTTTGGAGTAGAAAGTGTTGTGGAAGGATATCCGATTAGTGTAGAAGGGCAACGTTCGTTTCTGATCGATTTGACTAAAAATATGATGGATGCCGGAGCAAAAGGAGTTATGTATTGGGAACCGGCGTGGGTTTCTTCTGATATGAAAGATCTTTGGGGAAAAGGTTCCGCATGGGATAATGCGACGTTTTTCGATTCGTTGGGAAATCTTACAAAAGGAATTGATTATATGTTGTATGATAACAAAAAGAAATAAATAACAGTATTGGATAAGATTTGAAGGTAATGATGAAATTTAAGTTGAAAATATTTTTTGTATTGGTTCTTTGTGCGGGGCTTTTGTCGTGTGGTAATACAAACAAGGTAGAGTATGTGAAAGGAAGAAATTCTTTTAATAAGGGATGGGAGTTTGTTAAAGATGTAAACAAATCAGTTGATGAATTGATGAATCGTAAAGACAAGGATTTTTCATGGGAGAAAGTTTCTTTGCCTCATACTGCCAATATAGAACCTCTGGTAATTAAAGGTGATCAGTGGCAGGGAACCTGTTTTTACCGCAAATATTTTTCGCTTTCCAAAGATTTATCAGAGAGGCATTTGGGATTGTATTTTGAAGGAGCTATGCAGGTTGCAGAGGTATTTCTGAATGGTAAGCTACTTTATACCAATCTTGGAGGTTACCTTCCTTTTTATGTGGATATTACAAAAGATGTTGAATTTGGAGCTGATAATTGCCTCCTTGTAAAACTGAATAATGAAGATAATCCTGTCGTTCCGCCAGGGAAATCGTTAAAAGTACTTGACTTCAATACCTATAGCGGCATTTACCGCAATGTTTGGTTGGATGTAAAAGATCCTTTGCACATATCGAACGAGATGGAGGTGAATCACATTGCTGCAGGAGGTGTATTTGTAACTTATAGTAATGTTGGTGAAGACTCGGCTAAGGTTCATGTTCAGGTGGATATGAAAAACGATTTAACCACCGAGAAGGAAGTGGAAGTTCAGTTGGAATTAATTGATGAGAGTGAAGCTGTAATAGTGAGTTCCTCTCAAAAACAAGTGCTAAAAGCCAATTCTACAGCAAAAGTAAACACGGATATAGAAGTGAAGCAACCAAAACTTTGGTCGCCTGATTCTCCGTCTCTTTATACTCTCAGAATTAAAGTATTATTGAAGGGAAAGGAGTTGGAGACCAAGGATGTAAAAATAGGAATCAGAACATTTAGCATCACTGCACAAGAGGGGTTTGCAATAAATGGAAATCCTTTGTACTTGAGGGGAACCAATCGTCATCAGGAATATCCATATGTGGGATATGCTATTTCAGACAATGCCAATTACAGAGATGCCTGGAAAATTAAAAGGGCAGGTTTCAATATTGTCCGCTTGTCGCATTATCCTCAAAGTCAGGCTTTCTTAAATGCCTGCGACGAATTAGGAATATTAGTGATGGATGCAATTCCTGGCTGGCAGTTTTTTGGGGATGAGGAGTTTCAGAAAAATGCAGTTCAGGACGTACGTAAAATGGTTCGGGTTGATCGGAATCACCCTTCCGTAATCATGTGGGAATCTTCCTTGAATGAATCAGCAATGAGTCAGGATTTTATGGAGAAATCACATGAGGCCGTTCATGAAGAATATCCTGAAACTGATGTGTATACCTGTGGGTGGAAAGATTTTGCTTACGATGTTTTTAATCCCGCCCGTCAACATGCTAAGCCTCCCTATTATTGGAATAAGTATGAAAAAGACAAACCGTTTTTTATTGCTGAATATGGCGATTGGGAATACTATGCCCAAAATGCCGGTTTCAATCAAAAAGCCTTTCAGGATTTGTCTGATGAGGAGCGTAATTCCAGACAGTTAAGAGGTTTTGGACAAAAACGATTGGCGCAGCAAGCCTTGAATTATCAGGAGGCTCACAACAGTAATCTTCAGGGAAAAGCGATAGGTGATGCCAACTGGCTGATGTTCGATTACAACCGTGGCTATGCACCGGATCTTGAATCTTCTGGAATCATGGATATTTTCCGTCTGCCTAAATTCGCCTATTATTTTTACAAAAGTCAGGCAAATATCGGAGAATCAAAATTGAAACAATTTGCCGAACCAATGGTCGCTATTGCCAATTATTACAATGATCCATCCTTTTTAAACGTGAAGGTTTACAGCAATTGCGAAGAAGTGGAGTTATGGGTGAATGGCAAAAGTGCAGGAAAACAAAAGCCTGATCAGGATAAAAACAGTACTCATTTAGCGCATCCTCCGTTTTCATTTCAGTTAACCTCATTTACTCCAGGCGAACTTGTTGCAAAGGGATATGTGGATGGCAAAGTGGTATCAGAAGCTGTTCAGAAAACCCCGGGCGAAGCTGCGGTTTTGAAATTATGGATTGATGAGAGTGGTAAAAAATTAGCAAGTGGGTGTAATGACCTTGTGTTTGCATATGCAGCGGTAGTCGATAAAGAAGGCAACATACTTCCTTTGGCAGAAAACAGTGTTCAATTTTTTGTTGATGGAGGAGCAGAGATTATTGGTTCTAATCCTATGAATGCCGAAGCCGGAATAGCAACTGTTTTGCTGAAGGCTGGAGAGCTGGCCGGAGATATTAAATTAAAAGCTGTTTCGGATGGTTTACAGGAAGGTACTTTAGAAATACATGTAGAATAGTAATTTATTAGATATCGCAGAAGGCATAGCATGCAAACCTTCTGCGGTATTTCAAATAATAAAATAGTAATTCTTAAAATCAAAATCTATGAAAAAACACGAATTTAAGATATGCAGAACAGCATATCCCTAAAGCTGACCCAATGGTAAACTTGCAAATGGATAACAAGTAATTGTGAATACCATTTAAGTGGGCCACCAGAGTAAAATGATTTTATACAGAAAACAGCATGATGAGGATTGGTAATTTCCTTGTTTATGCAAAGGTTTTCATAACAAATAGTTCGTTAATTTTTTAATAAAAATAAGACATGGAGAATAGTTTTAAACTACGTTTTGTTTCAATCATTCTGTTTTTATGTTGTGGACTGGGTGCTTTCGCTCAACAAACTCAAATCAATGGTTTGGTTGTAGACGCCAAAACGAATGAGCCTGTTCCTGGAACGACAGTGATAGTGAAAGGCACTCAAAGGGGAAGTGTTACCATGTTCGATGGTACTTTTACCATTGAGGCTAACCAATCGGAGGTGTTGGTATTTTCATTTATTGGCTACTTAAGTCAGGAAGTAATGGTCAGCCCCGGGGCTAATTACAATATAAAGCTGCAATCTGATGTAGTGAATATGGATGAAGTGGTTGTTATTGGTTACGGTCAGCAAAAGAAAGGCGATTTGACCGGGGCTGTGTCGAATGTTTCGTCTAAGGATTTTAATCAAGGCATTGTAAGTTCTCCTGCTCAGTTAATCAACGGAAAGGTTTCCGGCGTGCAGATTCTCTCAGGTAGTGGTTCTCCAACATCGGGTAGTTCTATTCGTATTCGTGGCGGAGCTTCTTTGAATGCCAGCAACGATCCTTTAATTGTTTTGGACGGTGTTCCTCTTGAAGCAGGCGGTATCAGCGGGAATAGCAATAACTTTTTAAGTCTGATTAACCCTAATGATATCGAGAGTATGACCGTATTGAAAGATGCATCATCAACAGCCATTTATGGTTCCAGGGCATCAAATGGGGTAATCATTATCACAACTAAAAAAGGTTCTAAAGATAAGATCAGAGTTAATTTTAACTCAACCAATTCATTGCAAATTAAATCCAAACTGGCTGATATGTTATCAACAAATGAATTTCGTGATGTCGTTCAGGGTGAGGGCAGCGATGCGCAAAAGGCACTGTTGGGATCTCATGAGACGGATTGGAATGACCAGATATTTCAGCTTGCATATGGAACCGATAGCAATGTGAGTTTGTCAGGTGCTTTGGCAAATGTTCCTTATCGTTTTTCGGCAGGTTACTACGATCAGGATGGTATTTTAAAAACGGATAATGCACAAAGAACCACAGGAAACCTTTCAGTTTCACCATCTTTTTTTGAGGATCACTTAAAAGTGAATGTTGGTTTAAAAGGATCATATAATAAAAATAGTTTTGCCAATACAGATGCCATATGGGGCGCTTCTACCTACAATCCTACCATTCCTGTTTACTCAGGAAATTCTGGATTTGGAGGCTATAATGAGGCCATTGACGAAAACGGAAAACCGGTAACGGGAGCAGTATTAAATCCATTAGGCGTATTAAAGCAGTATTCATCAACCAGTGAGGTGAGCCGTGTAATTGGAAATCTGGATATGGATTATAAAGTTCATTTTCTTCCTGATCTTAGGTTGCATGCAACTTTAGGTTACGATTATGCAAAAGGCGAAGGAGAAATATATGTTCCTGCTGATGCAGCACAATATTTTGTGACAGACGGACGTGATTATACGTATGGACCTCAAAAAAAGGAGAACAAATTAATAACGACCTACCTGAACTATAAAAAAGAATTTGAAAGCATACAAAGTAGGGTTGATGTAACATTGGGGTACGATTATCAGACTTGGAAGAGTACCACGAATGCTTATGAGGAAACGAATACCCTTGGGGTATCGCAAAGTTCGGTGGCTGCCGATGATCAGCGTCATGCTTTAATTTCTTACTACGGAAGAGTAAACTATTCTTTACAGGACAAATACATGTTAACGGCTACTGTTCGTCAGGACGGAACTTCCCGCTTTAGCAGTGATAACCGTTGGGGAACTTTCCCATCTGTTGCATTGGCCTGGCGATTATCCGAAGAATCTTTTCTGGATGGAATCGATTTTTTGAGCAATTTAAAATTGAGAACCAGCTTTGGTATCACCGGACAACAGGAAGGAATTGGTAACTACAGCTATCTGCCTGTTTATACCATTAGTCAGAATGGCGCTCAGTATATTTTTGGAAATTCTACTGTTAATACTTATCGTCCTGAAGCCTATGTGTCCGATTTAAAATGGGAGTTGACAAAAGCTTATAACTATGGAGTTGATTTTGGATTCTTTAACAATCGTTTATCAGGATCTGTGGAATATTATACACGTAAAACAGAAGATTTGTTAGCCACAGTTCCTTCGCCTGCAGGGACTAATTTCGATAAAAGAATATTGACTAATGTGGGCAATGTGGATAGTAAAGGTGTTGAGCTATCGATTAATGTTACTCCTGTAGATAACAAAGATTGGATCTGGGATTTTAGTTTTAATGCCAGCTGGCAAAAGCAAACTATTAAAAATTTGTCCATAATACCCGGATCACAGATTTCGAACACTTCGGTAGGATCAACTATCGACAGCTACTATTTTCAGGTGTTAACCGAAGGTTATGCGCCAAATATGTTTTACGTATACCATCAGTTGTACGACGAAACAGGAAAGCCAATTGAAGGTGCCTATGCCGATTTAAACAATGATGGAACTATTAATTCGAGTGATTTATACCGTTATCACTCACCATCGCCTGATTATATTTTAGGTTTTAGTACATCTCTGCGCTATAAAAAATGGAATCTGAGCACAAGTCTTCGTTCTAGTATTAATAATTATGTATACAACGGATTGTCAATGAATGCAGGGGCATATGGAACCATGTCGTATAATTCGTCTCAGTTAAATAATCTTCATAAAAGCTATTTAGATACAGGTTTCCAAAGTCGTCAGTATTTATCCGATTACTATGTGGAAAATGCGTCTTTTATTAAGATGGATAATATTTCCTTAGGATATAATTTTGGCAGGATAAAGGATTTGTTTAATCTGAACATGACCGCAATGGTTCAAAATGTATTCACCATCACCAAATATTCAGGTGTCGATCCGGAGATTTCAGGTGGAATAGATCAGTCTTTCTATCCTCGTCCGAGAATCTTTTCTCTAAGCTTAGGCATCGATTTTTAAAGTAAGCCCTAAGGTGAAAGTAGTAAACAATTTTAAACACACTGAAAAATTGAGACTAAAATTATGAAACGTCCATGCCAAAGCGCTTTTGACATACAGGGGGATAATTATCCCAGCAGGGTAAGTTCCATATGGCAAAAAAAAAACAAATTATAATCATATGAAAAAGTTAATCAATATATTCTTGGTAACCGTTGTTTTACTTCATACCGCTTGCACGGATGAATTAAATCAATATCCGAATGTTGAAGAAACCTCAAAAACGGTTTATTCGGATCCGGCTAATTATATTTCGGCACTGGCTAAATGTTATTCTTCATTTGTTACGGCCGGTCAGGAAAAAGGAGGGGGTGATGCAGATCTTAGCAGTAATAATGGCTACGATTATATGCGTTGTTATTTTAATGTACAGGAGGCTGGAACAGATGAACTGGGCTCAACCTGGATAGAAGGGGATAATATTGGTGATGTAAGCTTTTTAAGCTGGGATGCCAATGATCCTTGGGTGGCCGATATGTATTACAGATGTTATTATTCAATATCACTTTGCAATGAGTTCCTGAAGAATGCTACAGATAGTAAAATTTCGGCTTTCACCGAAGAGGAGCAGGCGGAAATTAAATCATACCGCGAAGAAGCAAGATTTCTTCGGGCTATGGCTTACTCTCATGCAATGGATTTGTTTCATGATGTTCCTTTTGCCGATGAATCGGTAATTGGCAGTTCTAAATTGCCTGAAGAGATAAAGGCAGCTAAGTTATTTAATTTTTTGGTTACCGAATTAAAAGATTGCAGCGAAGGCATGCTTGATGTAGATGCGTGTGAATATGGACATGCTCCCCGGGCAGCCGCCTGGATGTTGTTATCAAGATTGTACCTGAATGCCGAAGTATATGATGCCGGAGTAAAAAACGATTCTTGTATGATTTACAGCCAAAAGGTGATTGATGAAGGTTATGCTTTGGAATCTGATTATGGCAAATTGTTTAATGCTGATAATCATTTGCGTGTGGGGAGAGGTAATGAAATAATTTTCCCCTTGGTTGTTGATGGAACAAGTGTATTGTCATGGGGAGCCACTACTTATTTGGTTTGCGGGGAAGTGGATACGGACTATGGTGCAGCGGCTTCAGAGGTAGGTTGTATGCTTGCCTGGAGTATGTTCCGCATCAGGGGCGAAGTTCCTGCACTTTTTGATCTGGAGAATGACAACAGAGCCATGTTTTATACCGAAGGACAAAATCAGTACATGGATAATGGCATAGACGATAGAACCGGAGGTTACTTTGTTCAAAAATGGAGCAATTTAACCGATGCAGGAGAGCCGGCGACCAATACTACCAGCGATGGAGTAAACACCGATTTCCCAATGTTTCGTTTGGCTGACGCATATTTGATGTATGCCGAGTCAGCGGTTCGTTCAGGGACGAATATAACGACTGCATTAAGCTATGTAAATGATGTAAGAAGTCACAGAAATGCAGCTATAGTGAGCGAAAGTGAATTGATTGCAACTACCGACGGTATTCCTTACAAATTTTTCCTTGATGAACGAGCCAGAGAGCTTTATTGGGAGTGTGTTCGCAGAACTGATTTGGTGCGTTTTGGATGTTTTACCAGCAGTAAATACATCTGGCAATGGAAAGGTGGCGTTAAAGATGGAAAGGCTGTGGATAATAAGTACAATATCTATCCAATTCCAAGTGCCGAGCTTTCTGCCAACCCAAATTTATCTAACGGTGATTATTAAAAAACAGAATAAGTTATGAAGAAATTAATCATATTTCTGGCGGTATGTTGCTCAGTATTATTTACTGCCTGCGAAAAAGATGGGGATGAGATTTTCGTTTCCGGGCTGAATTCATCAACGCTTCTAACAAGTGAATCTGATATTGTTCTATCTCAGGAAACCAAGGATGCACCTATGTTGGCTTTAAGCTGGAACGAAAGTGAGCTTAGTATTAGTAGTGCGGTAGTAAGTATACCTGATAATATCCCATCTGTTGCAATTGAGGTTTCTGCAACTCAGGATTTTAAAACTTATGAAACCATAAAGCCAGAGAGCAATATCTACTCTTTTACTGGAGGTGAATTGAATACCATGGCAAAGAATTTTGCTTATACTCCGGATGTCAGTACTCCTATGTATTTCAGAGTCAATTTGGCTTATGGCGATAATACAGATCCTTATTACAGCAATGTGATTGCTGTCAATATCACCAGCTACACTATTGATATGTCAAAAGGTTTTGTGCTTGATGCAGATAAGATGGAGACTGGTTTTGTATTGTATGCTCCTGAAAGTAATGGAGAATATTCTGGTTTTATTGGAACTACTGCATGGAGCAATTGGTTTTTAAAAGAAGGAGACGGAAGTATTTGGGGCAATGAAGGTGCTGATGGTAAAGAATTTTTGATGTCATCGGATGAAAGTACTATGTGGAATTTCTGGTATCCGGGTTTTGGTGGATGTTATTATACAACAGCAAGCACATCATCAAAGGAATGGACAGCAACCTATATTCCTAACCTGACTGTAAGCGGTGATGTAACTGCTGAAATGACTTTTGTAAAATCAGAAGTGAAATGGTATGTGTCAGTAAGCACCGCAACAGATAATGCAGTGGTGAAAATCAGCTGTTCTGATGCTAAACTCTATAATTTCTCAACAGGTACGAGTGATGATGCCACTATCAGCAAAGAGATTGGTTTTGCTGCAGATGCCAATGGAGGACTGACCTTTGATATGTTGGCCACATCTGCCGGCGATATTACTTTTGGAGCTGCCGGCGATTACACTTTAACCTTTTATTTGGCTGACCCGGCCAACTTGCATTATGAGATTACTTCCGGTAAAACCGATGAGATGGCACCTCTTAGCAGCTATTTGTATCTTCCCGGTGTTGATGATGGAATTTCAGGATCCTGGACATTCGATAACTACCTGCGTTTATTGAGCGAAGAGGACTCAACCTTTGCAGGAGTTATAAATGTCAATTCGCTATGGGGATATAATATGTCTCTTGAAAAAGACAATTGGGATGATGTATATAAAATGGGTGATACCGAAGGAACATTGGTATTTAAAGGTGCCAATAATATCACTGCGCCGGATCCGGGCTTGTATTTAATTCAGACCGATTTGAAAAACCTGACTTACAATCATACCGAAGTAACCAGCTTAAGTTATGCAGGCTTTAATGATGATTGGAGTCTGGTACAGATGACACCTGAAGAGGTTGATGGAGTCTACTCAGGTAGTGTAATGATTAATGCCACCTCCGAATATGGAGCTAAATTATATTTAAATGGTGGATGGGATTATTTTTATGGTGGTGAAAGCGGAAACCTAAGTTTGGGAGCCGATGGCATTACAGATGATGCTTCTATAGCAACAGGAACTTACGACTTGATTGCCAACATCAAAAATCAAACCTATGTATTTTTAGGCGATGAGGTTTATATCACCGGGCTAAATGATGTTTGGGACTTTACCTCAGTGGTATTAACGAAAGCAACTGCCGGAGTATATACAGGTACAGCAATCATTAGTGCAGATTCACCTTATGGAATGGCCATTCATTTGGATCAGTCGTGGAACCGTTATTATGGAGGTTCTTTTGACTCTATGAGTTATTTGGGGGCTAACATGACAGAGGTTCAAAGTCTGGCAAACGGAACATATAATATAACTGTAGATTTTATTCACAATACCTGTTCTTTTGAAGTGCAGTAATAATGAAAATGAGGTATTCTGTTTGTTTTTTACAATTCAGACAAAGTTAGAATACCTCTGTTTTTTAACTAAACAGATATTCCAACAATGAAAATTCAAAAAATTACAATATTGCTGTTCAGTTTTATTTTTCTTTTTGTCTCATGTGATAATAATGATGACAACAAGCCTTTGCCGGAGAAACCAGTTGTAGAGGATATGAGTGGTTTTGCCAAAGGTGCCGATGTGAGTTGGTTAACCGAGATGGAGAGTGCTGGTATCTTATTTTACAATGCAGAAGGAAACAAAACGGAATGCATGAGTTTGTTAAAAAGTTTGGGGATGAATTCCATTCGTTTACGGGTTTGGGTGAATCCAACCGATGGATGGTGCAATAAAACCGATATGCTGATTAAGGCCAAACGGGCCAACGATTTAGGAATGCGTATTTTGGTTGATTTCCATTACAGCGACTCATGGGCCGACCCTTCCAAACAAAGCAAGCCTGCAAGTTGGGAAAATCTGTCTTTCGACGATTTGTGCCTTGCCGTAAAAGATCATACCACTGAAGTATTAACTGCACTTAACAACTGGGGGATTAGTCCGGAATGGGTTCAGGTAGGCAACGAAACTGGTAATGGCATGCTTTGGAGCGATGGAAAAGCAGATGAAAATATGGCACAGTATGCAAGTCTTACCAATTATGGATACGATGCTGTAAAAGCTGTTTTCCCGGAGGCAAAAGTTGTTGTACATCTGCAGGAGGGAAATAAGAATTCAAAATTCAGATGGTTGTTTGACGGTTTGAAAAATAATGGCGGAAAATGGGATGTGATTGGAATGTCCTTGTATCCTGAGTCGGACACCTGGCAAAACATGAACGACGATTTAATCAGCAATATCAATGACATGGTCAGTCGCTATGCTTGCGAGATTATGATTTGCGAGACAGGCATGAACTGGGACGGAGAGGATGCAGCATATAACTTTCTTTCAGATCTGATTACAAGAACCAAAGCTATTGATAGTTGTTTAGGGGTTTTTTATTGGGAACCACAATGTTACAATGGATGGAAAGAATATCAAAAGGGAGCTTTTGATGAGGCTGGCTATCCAACAAAAGCGATGGATGCTTTTAGCAGATAATATAGAATGTAATTTTTCATTCTGCTATTTTTTTATCAATTAGAAAGAAGTGACTAGCTCTAAATAAAAGAGTTCTCTTTCCTATTGATTTATTTATAGTAGAACGAATAGATGTAAAACAAAAAAGACTGTAAATCAATGGATTTACAGTCTTTTGGTTTAGAATGAATTCTTGGGGAAAGGGAGATTTTTATTACTTGAGTTTTACCTCATTAAGTAGATTGTACCGGTTTTTTTCCAGTATCGTCCATCAGAATAGCTTCCTTCTAATTCCCATATGTAATTGCCTTCAGGTACATTTTTTCCGTCCCAACCTGTTTTCTGAATTTCAGAATTGTCATTGCTGCTATAAACAACTTTTCCCCAGTTATTGTATATTCTAATTGTTAATTTTGATAGCCCTGTGCCGTACACAAGGAATCTGTCATTGTTACCATCTTTATTTGGAGAGAATAAAGTAGGAATGAAGATCTCGTTGTTTACATGAACGCTAATATTTTTCTGGTCTGACTGACAGCCAAATTCAGAATAGCCAATTACTGAGAATATTGTATTTTCTGGAATGCTGGCTATTGGAGAATTGCTTGAAGGGTCATTTAATGGTAATTCCGGAGTCCATTCGTAAGTGTTTGCACCTTTTGCCCAAAGCTTGAATTCTTGCTTAGCGCCCACAATAGTGTCGGACTTTACAGTGATGATTGGTGTTTGATGCACGTTGACTTTTATCTTATCTGTTAAGTTTTCGCAATTGTGTGTGGAAACAACTAATTGATATTCTGTACTTGTTAAAGGCGTTGCTGTTGGGTTGGCAATGTTAGGATTGTTAAGTCCTGTTGAAGGAATCCATAAATATTTATAATCCCTAAGACTATTTTGAGCTGTAGGATTGCCGCCAAGTTCTAATGATTCTCCAGCACAGATCGATTTGTCTAATCCGGCATCTATGCTGCTAATAGGATTTATGTTGTATTTAGTTGTATCTCGATCCTCGCAGCTATTTAAGTCAGTAATTTTTAATACAAATTCAGTAGACTGAAGCACCTTAAACTTTGGGTGTAATTCTTCAGAGACGAAAGTGTTGTTGGATGAAGTCCAAGTGTATTTGTATGGTGATGTTCCACCTTCAGCCATTGCATCCGATCCAAGTGCAATTTCAGAACCTTCGCAAATTAGGGTGTCTTTTCCCGCGTAAGCTGATGGAAGGGAGTAAGGATGGAGTGCAAATTTCTGTTCTGATGAACATCCTTCTTTATTTTCCACTTTTAAATAAAACTCATATTCATTGTCGACTTTATAAATGAATTTATTGGTGTTTTCAAATAGTAAATTTTTATTTTTATTCAACCATTCTGTTTTATAGTAGTCACTTGTTTGAATTGTGATTTGTTGGTTTTTACAAGTAAAATAATTGTCTTTTAAATCAATTACAGGAAGTTCGTGTACAAATATAAAACTTGTGTCTTTTGCAATACAGCCGTATTCTGATTGTACTTCAAAAATCAAGGAATCTTTTTCGGTAGTAAGGATATTGTAGTTCAGATTATTACTAAGTATTTTGTTTTGGAATGTTTTCCATGTCCGGATAGTGCCATTTGTTATGGGATGTAAGCTTATGCTTTCACCGTAACATGAGTATGTTTCATTATTTAATTCAATTATCGGGTTTTCATGATAAAAAATATTAATTGTATCGTACACAATACCTCCGTAATTTTTGTTCAATTTCACCCAAACGGTATCATCGGTAGTAAGTGATAGAGAAATTTTGTTTGTATTGCTTGCAATTTCACCTTTACTTTTTGAATACCAGTTTGCGGTGTAATTGCCATCAGGAATTGATAGTTGAATTTGTTCTCCGGGGCAAACATTTAGATCTTCCCCTAAACTTATTGGGGCATTAATGAAAAATGTATGTGAATCAGATAATTCAGAAATATTGCCGGCAATGTCAACACTCTGTAAAGCCCAATAATATTTGCCTTCAGAGAGATTCGTCAACTCGATAGTTGTGCCTGACAGTTCATTTTGTGAAGTCAATAAATTTTCGCCTGTAGTTAGATTACTATAAAAAGGGTAGAATTCAGATTTGTCGGCTGTGGTTCCAAGTTTTAATCTGTATTGAAGACTGCTTGGGGCAGATGTATCATCACTGCCTTTGTTCCAATTTAAAGATACATTAGGATAACTTGTTACTGAATTCAATAAGGTTGGAGGGGCAGGGTTTTCGTATGAGAAACTGAAATTGTTAGTATAGAAAAGAGATTTAGGGCCTTCGGGGATTTGCGTGCCGGAAATGAATATATCGGCTTTACCATCACTATTAAAGTCTGTAATGGACAGGCAACCTGCAAACACATTTGGAAACACGATATTAGAATTAGAAAGTAGACCGTTGTTGTTGACATACAGCACGGTTTTAGGGCTTGTATTGTTAATACCTCCCATGCTGATCAAATCTAAATCTTCATCACCATCATAGTCCAGCCATTCTAAATCGCAGCCACCAAGTGGAACAGATAAGTTTTGAGAAAACTGTAAAGTTCCTTTATTATTTGTGTATACTCTTGATTGATAGTTTTCACCATCATATCCAGCAATTACAAGGTCAGGGAATCCGTCATTATTGATGTCGCCCCATTTTGAATCGCCCTCTGTTACACCATCCAGTTCAATTACTTTATGGAAACCAATGCCTTTTTCATTTCGATATAAATAACATATCCTGCTGGCGCCTTCCGATTTTCCTGCGATTAGAAGATCTGTCCATCCATCTTTGTCGTAATCAATTGATGTTGTATTTCCTGAATAAATACTTGCCAGGTTGTATTCCTGTGGATAAAAACTTTCATTTTTGTTGTTTATATATGTTTTTGTAATGATTTGATTTTTATCATTCAAACCTGACAAAATCAGATCAAGAAACCCATCATTGTTAAAATCTAACCAGGTATGGCTGCTAAGGTTGACATCTTCGAATGAAGTTGTCATTTTTACATATGAGTTTCCGTTGATATTTTTAAACAGGAGAGTGTGTTTATTACCATTCTTGTCAATTCCGGTATAAAATAAATCAAGGTAGTTATCATTGTTAAAATCCAATAAGGAGAGAGAACCATTACTAAGAGGTATTAATTCGGGAACAATCATTTGAGAAAAGTGATCATTGTTATTGATATATATGCTGGTTACATACTTATCAGGTTGTTCACCCATTAATACTAAATCTTGGCGCCCATCGTGATTGATGTCACCCCAAACACATTTGCTATTACTCAAATTTGGAATGTTGGTGAAAACTTTCTCCTGAAATTGAGCCAGACACAAATTAAAACAGAGGCAAACTATGGGGATTAAAAATATTTTTTTCATTTTTTACTATTCAGGAATGGGAAGAACTAGTATTCTTCGTTTGTAATTTTGTAGTCAGGATGTTGTAAAAACCAATCGCGGCATATTTGAAGAGCTTCGGTATAATCATTCGTGTCTATATCTCCGCTATCACTTATTTTAAGAGGAAAGTCTTTTATTACAGGAGCCAGATATTCCATGATTCTGTATCCGCATACGATCATCTCTGTCGATTCTGCATTGGAAGATTCACAGTTTTTTTCATTGCTGTTTAATAACCGGATTAAAAAATCAAAAGCTTCTCTCTGATGTGTATAGATAAGATCAGGAACGTAATCATAAACTAAATCATCATTTACCTCCATCATCTTAATTTGTTTCATGCAGAATTCCATTGCCGCAAGATCTCCAATTCTTGCCAGTGCCAGTTTGGCTGCCCAGTATGGTTCATTGCTTTTGATAATTCCAGATGACAGCAGTTCTGTAATACTTTTTAGAGTAGAGTCAGGATTAACATATCCAGCTAACCTGATTAGTTCTTGATAGTAAGGGGGCGTCAGGTAAAGTAATTCCAGAATTTTGTTTCGGGCCTTATCGTTATAGCTTTTTTTAGCGTAATCTTTCAGTAAATCGCTTACAATACCGCAGGTGCCGGAGTTTGAGTCATTAAATCCTTTTAACAGGAAATTAACCACATCCTGTTTAAGGAGAGTGTTTGTGTCATTTTTAGTTAGTTTATGGGCAATAAGATAAGCGTATTTTCGAACTGCGTCAATTGAATCAATTCTGTATACTTCTAAATCATTTAAGATTTCAAGCTTATTTGTGCTAAAATCACTTGGCGTATTATGATATGAATCAGGATTTGATATTACATCCTTAAAGAAGGATTGTATCCCTTTTCTGTTTAACTCCTGTGTAAATGAGGCGTTTGAGAAAAATAATACAACAATACTACATGTAATTAACTTAAAAATTGATTTCATGATTTTATTTTGAAAATTATGTTCGAATATAGACAAATAAAATAAAATTGGAGAATAACTTCATGATATTATCCTCTTCCATATGTTAGAATGCATTTAAATTAATCATAGTTGTATTTTGTTTTAATGTGATTTTACTATTTAAAAGATTCGTTTTAAAAAGGTTTGTAAATTGCATAAAATAATTCTGTTTTGTATGTATGTCCTTATTTGTAAGGGGTATTGGTTGATTTATTTTGTTGTGTGGTGGTTGTTAAATGTATTAATTTACGAAGCTTTTGAAGATGTATTTTTTCACTTGTGTCAACATAAAAGAATATTAAAAATCTAATTTGCTTGTTAATTAGGATATTTATTTTAAGGCTGATAAAATTGAGTGTTATTTAAGAAATATTAACAAAAAATATTGTGTATTAACATATTAGTGTTTATTATTGTTGGCCGAATAATGTAACATATAAAATTTAATAGTTTTAGGGTATTTCAACCTGTTACGGTTAATTTCCTGAGCTAGAGTATTAGATAAAATAGTAATCCAGAATGAGAGGGAAAATAATTTTATTGGTTTTTATTGTCGTGTCATTTCACCTCAAGGCTCAAAAAATACCCTTGGTTAACTATACAGAATCTCCATTGCAATACAATCCTTCAGCTATTGTCGGGTTACCGTATGCAAAAGTAAGTTTCTACAATCGCATTCAGAAAATCAAATCAGGTTCTGGTTTCACAACCTCTTTGGTTACTGGTGTTTTGCCGGTTTTAAATGATAAGAAACGAGGCCATTTGGGCGCTGTAGGGGTGTCGTTTATGTCTGATGATTTATCGTCTAATGATTTGCTGAAGGAAGAGAGTTTTGCCGTTTCTTTGGCCTATAAGTTGAAAGTGTCGGATCAATTAAATTTAGGTTTGGGTATTTCCTGGAATGTGCTTCAGCGTTTTTTTGATAATGATGGTTTTACAACGGGCAGTCAGTATGTTTTAGGAGAAGGTTTTAGTTCAAGTTTAGCCATTAATGAAAATTTTCAGGATATATCAGACGGATATTCTTCATGGAACTCCGGAATTCGACTTGAAAAAATAGATCGGAACAACGCTGTTAACTATTTTCTTAGTGCTTCTATAGCGAATTTAAATAGACCTGTTTACACTTCCGGGAACGATCAAAAAGAGAAGCTTTCTTATCAATATGGTCTTCAGTTTGGGTACAATTTTTTATTAGGGAATGAATTAAGTCTGTTAGCAGATGGTGATTTGAGATTTCAGGATGAGAATGAGTGGTTAAATCTTGGTTTGGATATGAGATATTATTGGAAGAATTCCAACGGAGGTTTTTTTAAGGAAGGAAGTGTTGCTTTAATTCCCCGGTATGTTGTGGACAAAGTCTACGCACTTGCTTTAGAGTTTTCGCAATCCTTTTATTCAATAAGAGTTGGCCGTACAATTACATCTTCAAAAATAAATTCTAATTACATGACAAGCAATGAAGTGATGCTTTCGTTGAATAAGAATTTTAGTCGGGAAAAGAAATCCGGCTTCTCTGATAAGATAAAAAATGCAAGTGGACTTGTACGTAAAAAGAAGGAGGAGTTTGTTTGGGACGATGAGTACTGGGATTATTCAACCGTTGATCAGCACAAAATTATAGATAAGAGTTTGAAGAAGTTTATTGACTCTTTGATTGAACGGATGCAAAAACATAAAAATTCAATTGTTCATATACATGTCTTTACCGATATGATGGTAAATGATGCGAAGAATCTGGAAGTATCTGTTCATAGGGCTGAAATTATTTCCGATTATTTCGAGCAACAGGGAATTGCAGGAAACAGAGTGGATTATTTTGGGGAAGGAAACTCCAATCCTGTTGTTGCCAATGCATATGGTCAGGAAAGATTAAAGAACAGACGAATCAAATTTATTATTTATCGGTAAGAAATGAATAAAGGGGTTCACGATATAATAAGTTTGAGGAGAAATAGAGATCAGAGAACCCGGATATTTGCCCGGATCTTGTGTTTCCTGTTTATTCAGTTAAGTTCATTTCTTGTTGTTTGTGCTCAGGATGTTGAGCAAGTAATCAATGCAAAAAAGATTGGTGTTTCGGGTAGTATCTCAGCCAATAATGTTAATTATTCGGCAATAGGGGTTAAGCGCAACAGAGACGCACATACGTTTTATGCTACGGGCAGTTTGAATTTGTCACTGTTTGAACAGTGGTCAATTCCTTTAAATTTCACCTATTCAAATCAGGATGTAGAATTATCGCATGGAGTTAGTTTTAACCAGATAGGAATATCTCCAACTTACAAGTGGGTGAAGCTGCATGCGGGTTATTCAGCCATGAGTTTCTCGCCTTATAGTTTAAGCGGACATAGTTTTTTAGGAGTAGGGCTTGAGCTGACTCCACCAATAAAACTAAGCGCCAGCCTTATGTTTGGAAGGCTTCGGAAAGCGGAAGAACCAGTAGGTACGGAAAAGGAAACATTGTTCTCCTACAAAAGGATGGGCTACGGTTTAAAGCTAAATTACAAAGACAAGGGGGATGATTTGAGTGTTATTGCATTTGGGGCTAAGGATGATGAGAATTCAGTAAAGCTTATTCCAGACAACACCGAAATCACACCCATGGAAAACCTGGTATTGGGAGTGAATGTTCGTAAAAATCTGTTCAGTAAAATATTTGTTGGTGTTGAATATACCAATAGTATGCTGACGCAGGATAAAAGACTTGAAAACAGGGGCGAAAAGAATACCGGTGTATTCGTACTTACCAATGGCATTATGAACGCCAACTCATCCAGTTCTGTTTATACCGCTATCAAAACTGATGTATCCTATCAAAGTCAGGATTTTTCTGTGTCGATGTTGTACGAAAGGGTTGATCCGGAGTACCAAACATTGGGAGCCTATTATTTTACCAATGATATGGAGAATATATCAGTGACAACTGCCAAACAGTTTTTAAAGGGACACTTAAATATTTCTGCAAATGCCGGTTTGCAAAGGAATGATCTGAAAAACGAAAAAAAATCAAGAATGAATAATGTGGTGGGAGCGGTAAATGTTGGAATACAAACGGGAGCCAAAACGAACCTGAATTTATCCTACTCAAACTATAGTTCTTTCACGAATATCCGATCCGATTTCGAAGATATAAACGAAGTGAATCAGCAACAGGTTTATGATACCCTCGATTTTACCCAGGTTTCTCAGAATATGTCTCTTACTCTGTCGCAGGTTTTGGGTGATGTGAAAAATGCAGATGCCAGACAAAATTTAAATGTTAATCTGAATGTGCAAATGGCTTCGGAAAAACAGGAAGGGCAGAATAAAAAGCCTGGAAATAAATTCTACAGCACCGGAATAACGCATAGTATTAGTTGGAAAAACAGTGGAGTTTCTTTGTCCTCTTCAATAAATGGGAATTACAACGATATGGAATCGGGTGATGCTTTAACTCTTGGGCCAACACTGAGTTTGTCCAAAAGGTTTAAAAAGAATTTGAGAAGTTCGGTGAGCGGATCCTGGAACAGATCTTATCAGAACGGCGATTTTGCAAATCGGATTTATGTGATTCGGTGCAATAATTCTTATGCAGTAAAGAAACATAGTTTTACTCTTAGCATGAATTATATGAATAGGCACGAAGAGAAAAAATATGCAGAGTTCACACTTAGTATGGGTTACAATTACAGTTTTTAAACAAATAGCAGAAAATGAAGTTCGATTCAATAGGTAATAAATTAGTTCGGGATGGAATTTACAGGGCAACGATGAGGCAATCGCTGCGAAATTTGATGTTGCTGATTTTGCTTGTTTCTGTATTTAAAGTTGGATTTTCTGCAAATCATTTTGCTGTTGAAAATGATATTGATGAAATAAAACTCTTTCAAGAGGATTCCGTTCAATCGCAAGGAGCCTCGATGGCTGCATCTTTGCTTAATCCGAAGGATGTTAAGCGAATGGAGAAATTGATTGCTACCGCAAAAAAAATCAGAACCGAATCACGTAAGCTCCAGGACTTAATCAATTCATCAAAATCATTCGATTTGCCATTGGGTAAAGATCAGTCAATGGGAGTGGGAGGAGTTACGATATGCATCGATTCCGTCTTTCTAACTCCTAAAGGAGGCGAACTTTGTGCTTCAGCATTAATTGATGTACCTCTTGCAAAAAGACAACTTGGATTTGCCGGAAGCCGGATTGGCTTTAACCGTGGCGGATTTACCGGCGATGCCCGATTGATGCTGATTGGAAATCAGTCATTTGCTTTGAATAAAAATATGAACTTGGTATTCGTTGGTGAGAATAAAAAAACCTTTGTTGATTGGGATTGCAACGGATACAGGGGAATGGGTTTGCAGGGAATGGTAGAGTTTAGCCGCGATGTACTATTGCCTGCCGATACCATTAATACGACTAAGGTTTCTGCAGCTTTCGAAACCAGTATTACTACATTTTCTGATTTTATTGTTGATGTGAGCTTGGATCCTTTTCAGGTGAAAGGTCTTACCGATTTTAAGTTTAAGGTTAGCAATGCTGTTTTCGATTTTAGTGATACCCGAAATTCTTCAGGGATGGTCTTCCCAAAAGGCTATCAATCTACCTCAATGCCTGAATTGAATAGTCCGCTTTGGCAGGGATTCTATTTAAAAGATTTAAATGTTGAGATTCCAAGTCAATACCGAAAGAAAAATCAAGAGAATAATATCACTCTTTTTTTACAGAGTGCTGTTATCGATGAAATGGGCTTTACAGGGGAATTTGGCGGGACTAATTTAATTCCTTTGGAAGAAGGAGATATGAGTGGCTGGGCATATTCTTTGGATACATTGGGAGTGGGTTTAAAGTACAATAAGTTACAAAAGGCATGGTTCAATGGTGATATTTTAATACCAATTGCAGGTGATACAGATCATTTGGGCTATTATGGTTTAATTCAACCTGATGATAAATATTATGTGAAGGCAACAGTAAAGGAAGATATGGATTTTCCGCTGTTTAAATCAGAAGTGAAATTAGCTCCCTCTTCGTATTTAGAGGTTGATGTTGAAGATCACCGCTTTCATCCAAAAGCGGTATTGCATGGTTCAATGGTGCCAAAAACAAATCTCTTACATGTTGGAGACATTTCTTTTGAAGGATTAATGGTGACTACCCGGGAACCCTTTCTGGATGCAGATCGTTTTAGTTTAGGACGAGAGAATGCACCTAAAAAGTTAGGTTTCTTACCGATTCAACTCAACAGAATTACATTAACGAAACGAAAAACGAATGAATACGGTTTGGGTTTGGACATGACCGTTAATGTTAGCAGTAGTTTTAGTGGGATTGCAGAAGCTATTATTTTGGCCGAAAAAGATCCTGAACGAATTAAATTTAAGTATGCCGGATTGGATATAGGCAAGCTGGGTATTGAAGTAAATCAGGGCAGTTATCAATTAAAAGGTTTTGCACAATGGTACAAGAATGATCCTCTGTACGGATCTGGTTTTAAAGGAATGGTTGATGCCAAATTTACGCCCGGAATTGCTTTGCAGGCTTCAGCGCTTTTTGGCAGTGTTGAAGGATATCGATATTGGTATGCCGATGGTATGTTTACTTTGCCGAGTGGTGTTCCTGTATTTCCAGGTTTAAGTATTTACTCTTTTGGAGGTGGTGTTTACAATAGGATGTCGCATAGCGGAACAGCTTTAGGTGCAGGCAGTATTGGGGCAACTCCCAGTGGAATTGTTTATGTGCCAAACAAGAAAGCCGGCCTTGGTTTAAAAGCGAGAGCCGATCTGGCTTCACCAGATAAAGCCGCAGTAACAGTTGAAACAATTTTCGAGATGTCGTTCAATAGCAATGGAGGATTGAATTACATTTCGTTTGAAGGAAATGGGAAATTTTTATCTCCCTTAAATATTCCGGGTGCTGATGCTATGCAGGCAAGTTGTATGAAGTTGTCTAAAAGCCTGGACAAAGGATTAAACAATTTGGTAGATGTAGTTAATATTCCGGGATTAAAGGGACAATCGGATGTTCAAACGCAAATGTTTGGCTCTGAAAGTGAAATTGCCGGAAAATCTGTGGTGGCTGCAAAAGCAAAAGTCAGCTACGATTTTCCCAATAAAAGTTTGCACGGAACATTTGATTTGTTCATGAATGTGCCGGGAGGAGTTATTCAGGGAGTAGGATCGAATGGAAGAGCAGGTTGGGCCGAATTGCATGTCGATCCTAAAGATTGGTATTTCTACATGGGAACACCCGAAGACCGTGTAGGTATCAAACTCATGCGCATACTAAAAACAGGCAGCTACTTTATGGTGGGAACAAAAATACTGGGCAGTCCGCCTCCTCCGGATGAAGTTGCAGATATTCTGGGTGCAGATGACTTGGATTACATGAGAGATTTTAATGCTTTGGGAACAGGAAAAGGCTTTGCTTTTGGCTCCAATGTCAGCATCAGTACCGGAAATCTGAATTTCCTTATTTTCTACGGCTATTTTAATGCCGGTGCAGGTTTCGATATCATGTTAAAGAATTATGGTAACGAAGTGCGGTGCAAGGGGAGTGGTAAATCGCCGGGCATTGATGGCTGGTATGCCAACGGACAGGCTTACGCTTATCTCGATGGAGAGATTGGTATTCAGGTGAAAGTATTTCACAAACGAAAAAGAATACACATTCTGCACATAGGTGCCGCAGCATTACTTCAGGCGCAATTGCCAAATCCATTATGGATGAAAGGAATTGTTGGTGGTCGCTATAGTGTTTTGGGTGGTTTGGTAAAAGGCCGTTGTAAATTCGAAGTGGAAATTGGCAATAAATGCGAATTGGTGGGAGGAAGTGTATTGGACGAACTGGAAGTGATTTCGGATGTTACGCCTCAAAACGGAAGAGCTGAAGTTGATGTTTTTACCGCTTTTCAAACTGTTTTTAATCTGGAGATTGAAAAGCCGTTCGAAATGGTCGATTTGGATGAGATTGAAAAAACTTTCCGTGTTAAACTGGATGAAATGAGTTTAACGGCTGATGGAAAATCAATAGAAGGGGAAATAGAATGGAATGAAAATAAGGATGTGGCTATTTTTAATTCGTTGGACATATTGCCTCCTGAATCGAAAATTGATTACAAGGTAAAGGTGAGTTTTGAAGAGAAAATTGGTGGTGTGTGGAAAAAAATGAAAGGTCAGACTCAGGAAGAGAAGGGTAGCTTTACAACCGGAGTGGCTCCTGATTATATTCCCGCTCGTAATATTGCCTACTCTTACCCGGTATCGAACCAATTCAATTTCTTTAAAGATGAATATGCTTTGGGATACATTAAACTCAGAAAGGGACAACCTTATTTATTTGAGCCGGACGATAAATGGGATCAGAAAATGAGAATGACCCGAAAAGATGGAAGCGCACTGCTGGGCGATATTTCTTATACCGACCGAACTGTAAATTTTGAAATACCAAAGGGATTAACTACCAACTCTGTTTACAAACAGGAACTGGTAAACATTCCAAAATTTAGCGCCGGTAAAATGGATGCTAATGTTGTAGTAAAGAAAAGCGGAAATGAGGATGCGACTGTAAATAATAAAAAAGCCAAAGAAGGCTCAAGTATTACTACTGTAGAGGAGAAACAGGTGTACGAGAATTATTTTAGAAGCAGTAACTACGATACTTTTAAAGAGAAATACAAGAAAATACAATTCGGACAAAGTTGGGAATGGCCTGTGTATACAGGTGTTTATCAGGCAAACGTAATGTTTAATTCGCCCGAGGTGTTTGGTAAGAATGAACTGAACGGAGGTGATGATTACGATCCATTGATACAATTTGAGGCACAACAAAACAACCGTTGGTTTAAAAATGGCTTGAATCCATTGATGTATGGCGAATATCCTTTGGCCGGAAAATACAGCTTAGAGTGGAGAAAAGCCAGTGTTTTGGGAACGCCTCCGGTTTTTGCCGTGGGAATCTCTCAGGACATTACCAACCCTTTAATTACCGAAACCAATTATACAGGAGAAGATCCTCAGGTGCGAACACAGTATTTTAACCTGAATTACAATATTGCTGCCGTAGCCTACGGCGATTTTAAAGAATTTAGAAGTAAGATAGCTAAGGTATCGCTAACACCACAAAAAGAGAACTTGAGTAATCTATTGAACAGTCACTTCCCATTTCAAACAGGTGGAAAGTACGACGTGATTATTCGTTATGTGTTGCCTGGGATTAATAAGGTAACCTATTCGAATAAATTGGTGGTGCCTTATTTAATGGACTAAAGAAGATATGAATTATGAGTTATGAATTTGTTTGAATATACCCCGCTTCCGCACGATTGTATCGTGTGGGAAGTAATGGCTGTAACCCCAAACCCCTAGGGGCTTAAGGGTTCAAGTTTGGAAGAAGGAGAGTCCAAAAAGGAATATTTTGTATCGGATTGTTATGTTGAGCGAAGTCGAAACATCTGTTTTTCAAAGTGAAAGATTCTTCGACAAGCTCAGAATGACAATAGAACGATACTTTTTGGACACTCTTTAGGGGTAAAAAAGATGAGGGGTAGTGGAGTGTAGAATCCACACGATGCAATCGTGCGGGAGCGAGGTGCAAGATTGGAAAAAGTCCCCTTTAGGGGATTTAGGGGTAGGGAATTGGAACGAAGTGGAAATCGGCGAAGTCCATTTAGGGACAGTGGAAATCGGCGAAGTCCATTTAGGGACAGAGGAAATCGGCGAAGTCCATTTAGGGGTTGAGAAGAAGTAGATAGTAAAAAATAAGCAACAGGTTAAAATGCCTGTAAAAGTTCTTTGACAAGTTTGAAAACACACACACAAGATACTCTTGTTCGGAATTGGAAAACCGGAAATGCAGGTAAATACAATGTTTTGAGTGGATCGATTTTGGAAAACCTGCCTGTTTATTGTGCAGACTCGTTTTATGGCTTAAAAAATCATCTTGATTGATGGGTAAGGCCATTTTCCGGCATAAAATTTCAAGTTGAATGCCTTGCAAAGTAATTTTTCAGGTGAAAAATTATTTTCATTGGTAGTCAGGCTGATTTTTCAGCTGAAAATTAGCCGAAGCCAATGTGTTGAATCGTTTTTTAAGTTGATTTTTTGATTCGATCGTCGTGTAAAATGATTTTCCAGTTGAAAAATCGTTTCGATTGCCGAAAGAGGTCATTTTTCAAAAAAAGAAGTGATTCGGTACTGCTGAAAAACTAAAATAGAGAAGCTCGAATGTATTTGCTTCCAGTAGGATAATGCTTATTGCAATTGCTTTTAAAAACGGCAGGCTGAATTGTTCTGTTTCCTTTAAGGCAGAAGCGGTAAGTCAATAGTAACAATGCTAAAATAGAAGTATATGAATAAAGTTTCTTATTACTTATTTTCTCATAATGCCTTGTTCACCTTTATAAAGGATAGTATTGGCATTATAGAGGAATCGCCGGCAGAGGATTTGGGCTTAAAAGTCTTTTTAGACATGGTGAAAGCCCGGTTTCAGATTTACGAATCGGTGTTGCAGCACGATAAAGTAGATCCTTATACGGCAAAATTAAATGCTGCCGATCACGAAAGAGATGATCGTTTTTTAGGTTTTAAAGGATATGTTTCGGTTTGCATGTACCGCAAACAGGAGGCCGTACAAATGGCTGCACAAGAAATTAATCGTGTTATTCATCGCTATGGCGGCGATTTGTATCGTATGGCCAATGCCGAAGAATCGGCAGCGCTCGATAATTTAATTATGGATTTAAAAGCCGAGCCATACAAAACACACATTGCAAGCATTAAGGCCGATGAATGGTTTGCCGAAATGGAGGCAGATCAGCAGGCATACAAAGCTTTGGGACAGGAACAGGTGGTACAATCCAACAGCAGTTCGCATTCAGTAATTAATGCCCGAAAGCCATTGGTGAAAGCGTGCCGTTCGCTGTTTAGCATGATTGAATTGCAGCAAACAGCAAGCGAAAATCCTGCCATCAATATTTTAATTGATCAGCTAAACAATCACATTTCGAAAAGTGTTGCGAATGCACGTTTGTCGCACTCGCTTACCGGAAATGAGACAGAAGCAGAAAAGGAAAAATTAGTAGAATAGATTGCTCTGATTGAAGAACAGGAGTTTTGTGGTGTTTTTAAACTTGTAAAGAAAGTAAGACTGTTAGGAGTTATGAGCTATTAATTATGAATTAAAAATGAGGATCCCGCTCCCGCACGATTGCATCGTGTGGCAAGTAATGGCTGTTACCCCAAACCCCTAAAGGGGCTTATTGGTGCGGTTTGGGAAGAAGGAGAGTCCAAAAAGGAATATTTTGTATCGGATTGTCATGTTGAGCGAAGTCGAAACATCTGTTTTTCAAAGTGAAAGATTCTTCGTCCCGATTCATCGGGATCAGAATGACAATAGAACGATACTTTTTGGACACTCTTTAGGGGTAGAGAAAATGAGGTGGAGCGGAGAAGGAAAAAGGAATAAAAAAAAATGATCAGAAATTATTGATTGAACGATGAATAAACAAATACCACGGAACATTGTTTCCATTCTCTTATTAGTATTTGCACTGCTGTTAACGGCAGGTACAAGTAATGCGCAGCAGTATCCGGTACAGTGCAATGTTCAGCTTATTCCGCCCTATTCGGTACATTTGGCCGATTATTATCAAGGGGGCAATCAAAAGTTACTGGTCAATCTTACGTTAAAAGATTTAAATCACGCCGATCTTTCGGTACGATTACGCATCAGCATCGAAGGACAGGGAATTAAACTGATTACCAAAGACGATTTTATTCCCAAAAATCCAGTTCTGCTTCAGGCAGGTACACCCGAGCTGTTGTACGGCGATCGTTTGGAAGAGTATTTGGTGCCCGAACACATGAATTTTTCGGGAATCACCAAAAAGCAGTTCCTGAAAACCGGACGATTGCCCGAAGGCGTTTACAAGTTTACGGTAGAAATATTTGAAGCCCGCCGACAGGAAAAAGTATCGAACACAGCCACCAGCATGGCGTGGATGCTCTTAAACGAACCACCGGTAATTACTGCTCCAGCCAATAACAAACTGCTGAAGGCTACCGATCCGGCCTCTATCTTTTTCAATTGGCTGCCAAGGCACATGAATTCACAAAATGCCTTGTCGGATGTAGAGTACGAATTTACAATGGTGGAAATCTGGCCGGTAAATCAGTCGGCCGAAGAGGCAATTCGCTCCAAAGAACCATTGCTGAAAACCGTCTTTCGCAACACATCTTTTGTTTACGATGCACAATACCCCATGCTGGTGCCGGGACGCCAATATGCCTGCCGGGTACGAGCCTTTAGCAACCAGCAAAAAGAGATGTTTAAAAACGAAGGGTATTCGCCCGTGGTAAGCTTCGTGTTTGGCGAAGAATGCAAGCCGCCTTTACTTGTTGATGTAGATCCGGCCCTGGGCGGATCGGCGCAGCTGAGTATTGTACCCCAAAGCAATCACAGCTCGTTTACCGTGCAAATTCGCGATGTTGCAGGCGACAAGTGGTACTCCCAGCAGTCGAATCAGCCCGATTTTGAGCTGAAGCAGCTAAAACCGGGAGCTACCTACCAGTACAAAGTACAGGCGCAATGCGAAACCCTCGAAAGTGAGTTTACCCCAATCAGTCAGTTTAGCCTTTCGAAAGAACAGGCCGAGGTAGAATGCGGACAAAGTGCATCTATTCCTGAAATAGACGGCAGTCCGGCATTGAATCAGCTTACTGCGGGAGATGTAATTAATGCCGGTGGTTTTAAGGTAACCGTGAAACAGGCAAGTGGCAGCAGAGGTACATTTACCGGAAGCGGTGTGGTGCGCATTGGCATGTTGGGCAATATTGAACTGCGAACCGTTTTCGATAATATTAAGGTAAATGAAAGCTACCAGCTAACCGCCGGAGAAATACGCGTAGTTGGCTCGGATATTTACGCTCTGGGCAGTGACATACGCGACCAGGCCGACGATTTTTTCAACAACGATATTTGGGACAGTGTTGATGATGCCATTGCAGATGCCGAAAGTATTGTGGATGAAATCAGCAATCTGCAAACAGACATGGGCAATAACAGCCTGAATAATGAATTGGAAAAAGCCAAAAGAACCATCGAAAAAGGGCGCGATCAGTTGGCTGTAGGGAATCAGGAAGGAGCTCAATTAGTAAAAGAGGGTGCCGATAAGGTGGCACAAATTCTCGATCAGGTAAACAGCGGCGATTTTCAGATTACCGCCAACGGCATTTTCTTTTTGGCTCACGACAATCAAAACTATGGTTTCGACAGCCACGAAGAAGGCTTAACGGAAGAGGAAAAAAAAGCTTATCTGCCTTACTACCAAAGCCTGCAGTTGGGCGATACCACCAAACAGTACTACCTAAAAGCATGGAAAAGCATTGGCAGCAATGGCAACGATGTGGTGAAAGTAGAAATGCAGCTAAGCAATGGCATGAAGGCCGATACCGTTCATTTTATGAATGCAATGGGAGCCGAAATTGCGCCGCAAAAACAGGGTGATGCTTTTAGCTTGAACCTGCGGGGCAGCTTTCACGAAGATGTGCAGCAAATTACTGCCTATTACAATGTAAAAAACGACAGCACCAAAAACACGAAGAAAGTACTCTTAGGCGCACTGAACGTAATCAGTTACGATCAAATAGAAAAGAATCTGGTTCTGGTGCCGGTTAATGGAAACGCTACAAGCATACCACGGGCACAGCTCGAAACCTACTTGAACGATACTTACAGCCCCGCCAATGTGCGATGGACAGTGAGCCAGCATGCCGGTGTACAAGTTGAGTACAGCAACGACATGAACCAGGGCTTAGACGATGGCGAATCGAAAATGCTGAGCAATTACACCAAGGAAATGAACAAGGTGATTAAGGCCTTGAAACGTTCTGGTGATTACGACCAACATAAAACCTACGTATTTTTGGTTGATAAAGCCCAAACTGCCAGCAAAGCGGGTTTTATGCCTAAAAAGAGGCCTTGGGGTTTTGTGTTTACCAATATTCATTACAACAACAGCAAGGCATTGTGCCGAACCATTTCTCACGAGCTAGCTCACGGCGAATTCCGCCTAAGTCACCCTTTTCAGGACTTTCCTTCCGTTCCCGAAAACTCTACCCAAAACCTAATGGACTACGCCGACGGCCAACAGTTGCGCAAATACCAATGGGACGACATTCACAACCTAAGGGATGTGGAGTTGTATGGGCAGGATGAAGAGGGGAATGCGAGTATGGATATGAATATGACAGCTGAAAATATAAAGAATTTATTGGATTTAATTAGAGATGATAATGTAAATAAAAAAACACATTCCAATTTGAATATATACTCCTTTTCTAAGGGAAAGGTAAAGAATATGTCTCTATCTAAAGATTTTATTTTGGATTATTTTGAAGTTGAAGTAGGTAGTGGGAGGCAATTAAGTGACCAAGATCCGATAAAAAGGGATAGTTTAACAATTAAACCTAAAGAATTGCATGAAGAGATAATTGAGACACCAGAAGGAGAAGAAGGAGAGTTTATAAAAGTGTATTATAACAGATATGATCGAAAAATACCAACAATAAAAGAGTATGAAAAATCGGACAAACTGGCTTTATGGTTTAAAGTCAAAAAAGAGCAGGTGGTTGAATTGATGCAATATCTGAAAGGTGATAATATAACAGGAGTAGAATTTCCTTGCGAGATTTGTGGGAGAGAATTGAAGTTAGATTTAGATAAGCTAAATTTAATATTTCCTGGAAATAAAACAATTACTCAATCTTATGTTGATTATCTTAATGTCGCTTTAAAAAAAGGAGACTTTAGTACATGTAAAAGACAGGCTCATTTTTTCTCTCAAGTAGCCGTTGAATCAAAGAGTTTTACAGATTTTGAAGAAGATTATTGGTATCGTTTACATGAAATAGTGAATGGGACTGCTGTTGGGATTTATGCAACTTTTGGGAAACAAAGTAATGAGAGTTACAAAACTTTATTTGATCAAAACTTCTGGGATGAGAATCATCATCTTGAGTATATTGGAGCTACAGGTTGTTCTCATCTTTATCATAAGGAGAGTAGTTGTAAGGATATAAAAGATAAAAATAAAAGATATACAGGAGTTGATTCATATACCAAAACGCGTAATGACTATATTATTACGTTCCCTAAAACGTTTAAAAAAGACACATTAGGAATGTATGTTAAATATCGTATTATTGATTCTCGAAAATGCGGTGAAAAGTTATTCAATTTAGTCTATAAAGATGCTAACGGTAATGTAAATGATGGAGATGGCTGGAGATACAGAGGTAGAGGAGCAATACAGGTTACAGGGAGATCGAATTATAGAAAGGTCTCTGAAAAGTGTAATAGTAAATTTGGAAAGAATTTTGACTGGGAAAATAATCCAGATTTATTAAAAACTGATGGTGAATCAATAATATACTCTGCTGTTTCATGGTTTTTAAATGCTTTTAAGCCTATAGAGTGTTTAGATGATAAAACGGCAAATCAGGTTACTAAAATTGTAAACGCTGGCCAAAAAGCTAGAAAGGAAAGGTCTGATAAATTCAATGAATTAATGAATAATGATAAATTATATAAATGCAAGAAGAAATGAATAAAAGTATTGTGATTCTGTTTGTTTTATTGTCTCATTTTCTACATGTTAATGCACAAAATTGCGATTGTAATCAAAAAGTGTGGTTGAGAAGTTTTAAAAAATTACTCCCTAAAGAAGTTTGTATTAAACAAGGAAATTACCATATAACAGAGATTTATAATAAGGTTGACTTGAATGATGATGGATTAATGGATTTTATATGTGACTGGAATAGGTACCCGTTGCAAGATGGGGATACAATTTTCGTTAGTATTTATATTCAAAATATTGATAGTACTTATTCTCATGTTAAAACATTTGATAATTTATATCCTATTTATTTCAAGGATTATAGTTTGGATTATGTGCCAGATAATCCAGCCTTGGTTGATGTTCATAGGATGTATAATGATCAGAGTCCATTTCTAAAGCTCACCTTTGAGAAAAATACAATTAAGATTGTAATGACCGCTGATGCTGAATCGAATTTGATAATTACATATAGTTATAATAGGAGTTTGAAAGGTTGGAGCTATTATGAAAGTCAGTACTACTTTTTTAATATTGATGAATATCAATTCCGTGATTACTCAGAAGAGCTTGGTCCATTAATAGACAACTTTACATATTTTTATTAGTGATTGTAATATTCCCCGCTAGTGCGCGATTGTATCGCGTTCTAAGTCATACAGGTTTTCTTGTGTGATAAAGGAACATTGGAAGGAGTGGTTGTAGTGATGTAGTAACCACACGATGCAATCGTGCGGTAGCGGAGCTTTAAATACACTTATCACAAATCCAATTTTAACTGAGAGGTTAAAACAAACGGATGAAGGGAAAGTATTTCTGGAGGTTTGGCCAACTATAAGTACTACTATCGATTTAGCACAAATCAGCACTGAACTTTTGACTAGTTTTGTTAAAAACAGTAAGTCTGTAAGCAATGTTTTAAGCGATTTACCTGAAGCTGAAGCAAAACGATTGGACGATTTGATTGCCAAGAGTGATGAGGTTTTGGTGAAGAGGGGAGTAGGAGCGGCTTATGCCGGAAGTGTTTTTAAAGTTGGAGACAATATTGCTGGTAAAATTATTGTTCAAGTAAAAGCAGGGATAAATGGGAAAATTGCTGTAATTGGTCGGAAAATGGATGGACATGTAAATGAAGCCATAAACAGTCTTCAATCTCAAGGCAAACAAGTAGAAGCTTTTAATGATGTCTTTCAATCTGGTAAATCATTTAATATTGACGGTGCAAATTATAGTTGGCAAGAAATTGTTGATGATTTTGGGAATATAAATGGTAAGTATTCAACTAATAGCGATGGGTGGATAATTGATGAAGAATTACCAAATACATTGATGTATAAAGCAAATCAAAAATGGGTTCAAAAACTTTTAGATGATGGATATGAAATCATTGATATCGGATATCCAATTAATAACAACACTCCAAGTGTTTTCTACAATATGGAGTTAAATGTAATTTTTCCTTAATTATGGAGTATTTATTTTTATTTGCAGAAAGAGTTGTTGCCAATTTGAAGAGTGAATTGGTGAGCAATAAAGAATCAATAGGGCATTATTCATTTGATAAATGTCTTATTTATAATAGTTCACTAGAGATTAGTTTTAAAAATGATATGTCTGTGATAAGATGTAATTTAAGTGTACATCCGTTAGATATGCCTTGGAAATTACGGGTGTCCATTGACGATATTAGTTTAGATTCTGAATATGAAATATTTCCAAATTTGCTAAAGTCTCCAAATACTTTAGGTAATGAATTATCCAATAAATTAGCCAAGGATATTGTTATTGCATTAAGGGGAAATATTAAATGATAGATTGGTTTTTGTGCTTCTCCCCCTGCTCCCGCACGATTGCATCGTGTGGTTTGTGAAAGACATGTGGTAAGAAATGTAATTAGGAATTAATGATTAACTGTTTAGTGTAAATTCTAATAGGTGTGGTAATTATAAATTTTATAATCCGGAGGGTGTTTATTTTATAAGTTTTGTTGTGGTAGAATGCTTGGATATAGTAAAATGAACATATTTAAAAAGAGTGGGTATTTAAGAGTACTGTTTGTAGGTCTTCCTTTTGGAGTAGCTTCATTAATAGGTGGTACTACTATGTTTAATGAGATTCCTGAAACTCCCAAAGAGTTGATTTTGTATGAGGGGGTGTTAACATCATTCGGAGAAACTACATATTACGAAGTAGAATTAGATTTGGAAAGAACATTGTTTTATGTGAAAATTAATTCCGAAATGTATTATGCTGATCGTAGAAAGGAGCGTAGAATAATGGAGAGTTATGACTATAAAATAGGAGATTCACTAAAAGTGTGGACAAATCTCAATGATGTATATGTAAAACAGCTGATTGTAAATAATCAAATGCTTATGGTATATAAGCCTCCTTATTGGAGGGCTTGGTTTTTTACTTTAGCTGGAATTTTGTTTACAGTGATGTCCGTATTTTATTTAATAAAGTATAATGCAGATTATTTTGGAGAAGATTGATTTCCCCGCCCCCGCTCCCGCACGATTGCATCGTGTGGTTTGTAAAAGATATGTGGTAAGTAATGCAATTTGGTATTAATGATTAACTGTTTAGTGTAAATTTTAAGAGGTGTGGTAATTATAAATTTTATCCCTATTACCCCAAACCCCTAAAGGGGCTTAATGGTGCAGGTTTGGGAAGTTCCTTTCAGGGAATTGGAACGAAGTGGAAATCGACGAAGTCCATTTAGGGGTAGTAAGACTGTTATGGAAGTGGTAAGCACACGATGCAATCGTGCGGTAGCGGGGATAGGAAAGCCGAAAAGTAAGACAGTTATGAATTAGAAATTATGCTTTGGGTTCTTTGTAATAAAATCTTTAAAAGGCCTTTTTGCCGGAGCGAAAAGCGAAATAATAAAAACGAGAATGTCGAAAATCGATAAGAGTAGACACCATTTAATATAATTTAAAAATGCTTAAGAAATTTTTACTAATTGCTTTAACAATTTTTTGTATTGGAGAGCTAAGTGCACAACAATTGTTATCCCCATCGTTTACGTTTTCGCACAAGAAAACGGCTTACCTAACTCTTACAGATGGAACAGAGTTAGAGGGTATCATAAAAGATATTGATAGAAAAAAGGGGTTAATAAAGTACATTAAAATAGAAGATGAAACAGGGAAGAAACACAAATTGAAGCCTGCTGCTATTGTGCACATGTATCTGCCTGCAAGTGGTCTGGATAAATTGAGTAAAGCAATTTCTTTTTTGAAGGATGCGAAAAAATGGACCAATCAGAAGCTGAATCAGGATTTGTTACATCAGGGCTATGTTTATTGTGAGAATACACAGGTGCTGGTTAAAAAGAAGGAGAGAACAATGATGCTACAATTGCTAAATCCTGAGTTTAGTAATGAAGTGAGAGTATATCATGATCCTAAGGCAAAACACACTATGGGAATTGGTGTTGCAGGAATAAATGCAACAGGTAATATTGCCAAATCATACTATGTGAAAAATGCTGACGAAGATGTTGCTCATTTAATTAAGAAAAACAAATACACTAAGGAATTTGCTACACTTTGGGGTGGGTGCGATACGTTGGTTCAAAAAACCACTGATATTAAATGGAGAGATTTAACTCAACACATTTTGGATTATTCTAATTGTGGTAATTAAAAAATAACACATCACAACAAAAAAAATACTGCTGGTACGCTTTTGTAATTCGTACCAGCAGAAATATATAGATAGAATCTTTCTCTTGGTTTTTTGTGTGGTCGTTTGGAAAGTCCCCTTCAGGGCTTCCGAATTCGGGAAAGGTGTAAATGAGAAAAAGGCATAATAACAATACAGAAATGAAAGACTTTAAACACTACTGTTTTATACTCTTAATGGCTTTTGTGGTTTGCAGCTGCCAAAAAGATGAGCCTATGGTTCCCCCGGTAATAAATGCCATAGCAGCATCAGATATAACCAATACAACGGCAGTTATTAATGCTGAAATAACCGAAGCAGGTTCCGAGCCAATCCTTAAGTATGGGTTTGTTTGGACAGAAGGTTACGATGGAGTTTCAACTCTAAACGAAGGAACGGTTGAATATTTAAATGGAAATCCTCAGGAAGGTAAAATCTCTTTTGAATTAAAAAATTTAGAGCAAGGAAAGCATTACAAATACAATGCTTTTATTCAGACCGAAACCGATACTTATATGAATAAATATGGAACTGATTTTGATCTGGCAAGTCCTGAAATTACTGAAATCAGCCCTAAGGAAGGTGCTGGAGGAACTAAGGTGACCATTACTGGTAAATACTTTACAACTAACAAGGAGGCTATTTCCCTAAAGTTGGGTTCCGTTGAGACCGAAATATTGGAAGCCTCCGAAAATGAAATTACGTTTATTGCACCAGAAGGTTATCAGGGTGATATAGAGATTGACCTTGATCTTATTGTTAATGGAGTGCAAAGTCAAAGTGAAATTACATTTACCTATTTAGATTATTTTCAATTTGATACGAAATATCTTAGATCAGGTGAGGTGTTTACTTTTATAGTTTCTAATCAGGTGTATACTGATGATAATCGAAAACCAAAAATTGATGTAAAAGTAAATGGTAAGCAATGTGATGCTTTTTCAGTAAGGGTTAGTCAGCGACAGTCTGAGGTAGATGTTTATTTGCCTAAAGATTTACAGGCAGGAGTAGCTACTATTGAAATGAAGACTTCTAATGGTGAGTACTTATTTAATAAAAACAATTCTTTAACAATTCTGCCTTCAGGAGTATGGGCAAAGAAGCAAGATTTACCAAGCAAGGATTTGGGAAAAGGGGTAGGCTTTTCAAAAGATGGTTTTGGATATGTTTTGAATCAGAAAAAGTTATATCAATACAATCCCGCCAGCAATAGTTGGACTTTATATAAAGAGATTTTATCTCTTCAGGATAAAAAAATAGATGCACTTGGTTTGATCGATGAGGAATTATTGATTATGCAGGGAAAGACTTTAAAAACATACAGCTTTTTTGGAGATTATTCTCAGGCGAGAGCTGAATTTCCCGGAGTAGCGCGTGATGGTGCAGCGAGTTTTATTGTAAACAACGCTTTTTATTATGGCTTGGGGTACATTAATGAGGATTATCAAAATGATCTTTGGAAGTATAATCTTGATACTGATGAATGGATTCGTCTTTCAGATGGTCCATCCTTAAATCACTTTTTTTCATATCAAAAGGAATCTGTTTTTGTTTTAGAAGGTAAGGTTTTTATAAATGGATTGATATACGACCATGGAACTGATACGTATACGGATAGTATGGTATCTTTTTACGCAGGTAAAAACTGCCTGGTGTTTAACGATAAGTGCTATTTGATAGGTGTGATTAATCGATTTGTTTCGGCTGTAAAGAGTGATGATGGTTCATTTCGATTTAATTACGAGGAGGTGATAGGAATTAGCGATTATGATTTTAACAGAGACGAAATTGTAACAGATACGCCTTGTCCTGTAATTGGTAGGTATAAACATTTCACATTCAATATAAACAGTAAGATTTATATTGGTACAGATGATGATGCTTTAGAGTTCTGGGAATATACACCAGCAGATTAAATAGTAAATGAAAAATAAGGGGGAGTTTTAATTAAATACTCCCCTAAACTACATCCGATAAAATATCAAACAATATAACAAGCCATGAAACAACTTGCAGCAATATTTTTATTGTGTTTATGCATCAATTTTGCTTATTCGCAGGAAAAAAGTACTGAAGAAAAACGTGGTGTAGCACTTCTGGCTTCGCCCAAAAAAGATAAAGTGTTGCTGCGTTGGGCGCCTAACCATCATATTCTTTGGAAGCAGGCCAGTACAAACGGCTATACTTTGGAACGGTTTGTTTTGTATCGAGATGGCAAACAATTGCCACAGCCCGAATACAAATTATTACAGGAAGGAATTAAAGCAAATAGTGAGCCATGGTGGGAAAATGCCATGCAGGATTCTCTTGCAGCCGATTACGATTGGCTTTGTGTAGCGGCTCAGGCTATTTATGGCAAAGAGTTCGAAATGATTGATGAAAAGCAAAATCCGATGATGCAGATGGTTTATAAAACCAGAGAACAGGAGAATCGGTTTTCATTTGCCATGTTTGCAGCCGATCAATCGGCCAGAGTGTCGAAGGCAATGGGATTGAATTATACCGATACGGATATCAGGGAGAATGAAATGTATCTGTATCGGGTTTATCCTACCCATTTAACTGTTGAGGTGGATACGGGATATGTATATACGGGAGCAGCTGATTATCAACCCTTACAAAAACCATTGGGACTGCATGCTAAGGCAGATGGAAAAAGAGCATTAATTGTATGGAATCAATTTCTATTATCAACGACTTACAATGCCTATATGGTAGAACGATCGGATGATGGAGGAAACTCTTTTCACTCAATAAGTGAATCGCCAATGGTTCTTACCTATGGCGATGATGGAGATATTCCTATGGATATGATGAAGCCCGATTCCTTACCTGAATTGTTGAAAGAATATCAATATCGAATTTATGGGCGTACTGCTTTTGGCGAAACAGGCCCTTATTCCGATGTGGTTAGTGCAATAGGGAGGCCACAGTATCAAATAGGATATGAAGATTTGGATCAGCAGATTAATGATAATGGAGAGGTGGAAATTCGATGGAAACTGGATTCCGTTGGAAAACAATATGTGAAGAATATGAAGGTGCTGAGAGCTGGCTCATCAACAGGAAATTTTAAGGATGTTTCGGGTGAGTTGAATGGGAAAGCCCGGTCTTTTGTTGATATGGAACCATTAAGCACCAATTATTATAAAATTAAGGCAACAGGAGTAAACGACGATAACTTCTATTCGGTGCCATTGCTGGTGCAGCTTCAGGATAGCATTCCTCCAGTGGCACCTCTAAATCTGCAAGGGCGGATCGATTCTACTGGTTTGGTGCACCTAAGTTGGGATGCAGGCAAAGAAAAAGATATAAATGGTTACCGGGTTTTCCGATCCAATTTCATGATTGATGAATTTAGTCAGATTACCAAAGTTCATACTCGCGATACTTTTTTTGTAGACTCCATCGATTTGTACAATCTGACTCCAAAAATATACTACAAGGTAGCGGCCATCGATCAACGTTTTAATCAATCGGAATTGAGCGAGGCATTACTGCTTCAAAAGCCTGATACTATTCCTCCTGTACCTCCTGTATTTTCGAATTATGAAATTACCGATGAGGGAATTAGTCTTAGTTGGGTGCATAGTTTTAGTGTTGACACCAAATACGAGAAGCTGTTGAGAAAATCAAAAGAAAGTGTAGTGTGTGATACCATTGCTCGTTTTTCTAGTACCGATTCCATAAGTTCCTATCTGGATAAAAGTCCTAAAAAAGGAATTGCTTACCAATATTGTATTCTTGCCGAAGATGCCGGTAAGAACCAATCTCCCGCCGAAAAGTGGTTGCAGGCCGAAATTGCCGATGACGGATTCCGTCCTGAATTGAAAGGAGTGCAAGCAGTGGCAAAAATAAATGAAGGACATGTGCTTCTTACATGGAAAGCAGCAGAAAATGATGTTGTGCAGGTAAATATATATAGAGATGCAGAGGGAAAAGAATTAACATTCTATCGGTTCATTCAAAACAAATCGGAATTTAAAGATGTTGATGTAGAGTTAAATACCCACTATCAGTACCGACTGCAGGCTGTGTACAAAGATGGAGGCAAATCTCCTTTCACCGAACTACTACAAATTCATTACTAAGCAATTATTTTCAGATACCAGATCATTTTATCATCCTAAAAGCCATAACTATGAAATTGAGATTTTTACTGTTTTTTATACTTGTTTTTTTATTGGGGAGCTTTTCGGTAAAGGCGCAAGGCTTGAAGTATAATGGGGAGGTGGAGATAAAAATTTTTGTAAGTCGATTGCAAGCCAAATTGGTTAATGAGAATAAGGATGGAACCCCAGATAATAAGTTAAGAATTAATAAGAAATATGGAACTGGAGATTATTTCGAATCTAAATATGTGACCGGAACTTGTTCAGATAATCCCCCAGATTGGGAAGATTGGACTGGATTAAACATGGGATTGCCAATAAGTATTCATTCAAGTAAATATAACCTATCGGACACTACTTTGAAGAGCTACTTTGGAATAAATAACAATAAGGTTAGTTTCGAGTTCGAAATATGGGAGTGGCAAGGTAAGACTACTTTGCATAGTGGGAAAAAGCGTTACTATAGAAGTATTGAATTGGATATATGGGACATAATCAAAAATGATCCTAGTCCCGGGTGGCATAAAATAAGTCCCAAAATAGGAGATGGGGCGAATTGGGCTGTTGATTTAGAATATTCCATAACACCACCCTCAGTAAAAATTAATAATTTTCCAGAAATTCCAGAAACTCTAGAAAACCCAGGAAAACCAGAAGGAGATACTAGTTTCGAGGAGGGATCAATAGTACCTTTAAAAGTTGATAAGCTTTCTGATTCTAATGTTGAGTATGAATGGATGGTGCAGATTGATAATGCCACTACTACTGAAAAAACCAACCGTGAGGTTTTAGGTCCGTTTTTCTTTTATGAATATGGAGAATCATTTCCTTGGATTTCGGCAATTGGCAGAGAGCCGGAAGACGGATATAATCTTCAGTTTTATTCTAATATGTCTCGGGAAGAAATATGGAATGTTACTCAATATGTTATGTTTTATCTTAAAGATGATCCTTCTGATACTGAATTGGAGGATATGATAGAGCGGAACTTAATAGATGAAACAATTTATATTCCCTATTTTGTTCCTGCAATAGATAGTAAAACTAAGTCCAATATCACAAAAGAGGCAACCTGTGATTACCTACTTCCCGAATCAAATAAATTTTACCGAAATTTCAAATTTAGAGTACAAACCATTGTCCGGACTGATGACAAAGATGATTTGAGATGTATTGAGGAGGATAAAGTGATAATTGTTGATGTTTTTCCTCATTATCCTGAGATACAGCCAATCTCTGAGGCCGATAAAAAGACCGTTACTTGTTCTGGAGGTGACGATGGAGAACTAAAAGTAAGAGTTGATGGTGATTTAGGTACCAATGGTGGTGTTGTGGCATATAGGGCAACAGTGTGGAAAACAGATGATACATATTCTGATTCGAAAACTTTCGAAACATCCGAGTTTACCTTTTATAATTTAAGTGAGGGAGATTATGAACTAACTGTTAGTAATGGATTTAATCAATCCAATACTGAGAATTATGAAGACAAAGATTCAACGGAATATAATGGATTCTTTTTGTTGGGTCATGAAACAGTTCCTTTTACAATAAAGGAAAATGAGATAATAAAATTGTCATCTTTTGGATTTGAATCTACTGGGAATTGTGATGAATTTCAGATTATTAATCCTAGCACTAGTGGAGGTGTTGTATCAAGTGCTTATACTTATAGTTTAACATCTAATGGAGAGTATAGAACGGAATTACCAATTGTGAGCATTGCAGATAAACAACCAGAGGAGGAGAAGGAGTTTACACTTTGGGTAATGGATGATTTAGCATGTTATCAGAGAGGTAAGTCTAGCTTAATTAAGGATAGTAAATTGGAATTTGCAGTTCCTGAACCTATAGGGAAGGTATGTTTTGGTGAGTTAGTATCTCATACAGTTTCAGGTGTAGGTGGAAGTGGAGAATATCATTTTTCAATGGATGGTGAGATCAACCCTCTTGAAGATTATGCTGAAGATAAGACTTTTACTGATATTGATGCAAAGAAACATACATTCAAAATAAAAGATTCACATGGTTGTACCGCAGCAGATGTTGAAAGAACATTTGAACAATATGGTCCTATTGAGATTTATGAATTTGAGCGAACAGAAAAGATTGCGGGGAATGAAATTCATATTAGCTGCAATGGAGCTAGTGATGGAGAAGTAAAATTTAAAATAAAAGGAGGTACACCAAAATATTCTTATATTCTAACTGGACCAACACCAAAATCGGGAACTGAAATAAGTGAAAATACGGTAGTTGTTATTCAAGGACTATTATCAGGAGAATATACCTTAACAATTCTTGATAAGAATGGATGTTCGTTAGGAGAGGTCAAAACTTTTAAATTGGAAGAGCCTTCAATAGTTGAGGTTTACGATTTAAATATCAATAATTATGATGGTTATACATACAGATGCAATGGCTCGGCAGGTGAGATTAATTTTAAAGTAAAAGGTGGAATTGCTCCATATACGATTTCTAACGAAAAAAGTACGTGGAGTAATGTGCCTAAGGAGGAATTGAAGACATTTTCTGTTCAGGGAGCAAAAAGCACATTTGAAATTACAGATGAATTGAATTGTACTGTAAATAGTTTAGTTGATTTGAAAGAGCCGACACCACTTAAGTTAATCGTTGCATTAGATACATTTAAATCAGGAGATAAGACGGAAGTTTACAATATAAAGAAACATGGGGGAGTTGGAAATATAGCTCTTACCATTGAAGGTGGAATCCGTCCCTATGTAGTTCAACTTATTCGGAGTGGTGAAATAGTAGAAGAGGATAGCCCATTGAGTGGTAGTTATACTTTTACAGATAAAAAGGCAGGCGATTATGTAGTGAGGGTTGAAGGGAAATTTGGAGGTTGTAAAACTGAAAAAAGTGTCACTTTAACTGAACCTGATCCCTTAGTTGCGGCTGTAAAGCTTCCTACTAAGTTGAATACTTTTGATATTAAATGTCATGGTGATGATGCAAGGGTTCTGGTAACTCCTTCTGGAGGAATTAAGCCTTACGTAATTACAATTACTGGTAATGGTAAAACATTGTCAAAAACTGTAAATGGTACTATTGAAACAGATTTTAATTTAAAGGCAGGATCATACACTTTGAGTATTAAAGGTGAGCATAATCCGCTTATGGAGATTGAGAAATTTACACTGACAGAGCCAGAAACTCTGGGGGTAAATGTTGTGTCAAGCTTAAATTTTGAGGGAGGGTATCAGATTAAATGCTTTGAAGAGAGAGGAGAAATAAAGGTGACTCCATCGGGAGGTGTAAGTGATTATAAACTCATTCAGAATAATGGAGTGTCTATTTTGGAGAGAGAAAATATTGACGAACCCCAAACATTTAGCACCTTGGATGCAGGCTCGTATCTTTATACAATAACTGATGCTAACGGATGTGAAGAAACAGCAGAAATTGAGCTTAAAAAACCTAATCCCTTAGTACTTCATGATCCAGTTTTTAAAATTCCATCTTGTCATCATGATATGATAGATGATATAAATAATGAAAAAGAAGATGGAGAGATTCAAGTTGATGCTACTGGCGGGTGTGATATCAAAAAATACATATATTCTATTTATAACCACAAGGATAAATCCAATATAGATCTTCCTGGAAAAACTATAGATTTTACTGGACTAAAAACAGGGATGTATGATATTAAAGTGACAGATGTTAATGGTTGCTATGCAGAAAAAATAGATCAGAAACTTGAAGAACCAAAATTGTTATTTTTAGATAAAGTCAATTCGATTGCACCTGAATGCCATAATGATAGTAATGGTAGTTGGACTAGCAAGATTATAGGTGGTACGGGAGGAACATTCAAGTATTCTATTGATGGTGCAGCAGGTATCGAAACAGGACGAGCTTTTAATCAGTCAGCCAAAAAGGCAGGAAGCTATGAAGTGAGTATCTCTGATGAAAATAAATGTGTGTATAAGCAAAATATTGTTGTTCCTATAAAAGATTCCATTGTTAATAGTATGACTATTGCTGGTATTGATGTTTTGGAAGGTGGAAAAGAAATTAAATTTAGGTGTTTTGGTGAAACGGTTCAACCATTTCTTATTGTAAATGGAGGAAATCCATTATATTCTGTTGAAATACAGAAGTATGGTAGCTTTTATCATAGTTTCTCTAATGTGGCAAACAATACAAAAATTAATTTCCCGGATACTAAAAAACTGAGTAAAGGGACATATTCTGTATTAACTACTGATACATTAGGATGTCAGTCTGCAAGTGTTAAATTTACTTTAGATCAACCGACACAACTAAAAGTTGGGAAGACCGATTCTAAGTATAGTAATTCGAAAAATGAGTTTTTTGATTATACTTGTTTTGGTGTAAGTGATATTTTGGGAATATCAGTAAATGGAGGAACAACCCCATATACTATTGAGCATGATGGAGTAATTGAACATTTGGATGCTGAAGGTAATTATGTGGATTTTGATATAAAGGGAGTACCTCAAATTTTTTTAGTGAAAGACAGTAATGGATGTGAGAATAATTATACCCCTGATCTTTTAGAACCATTAAAATTGGAACTTGAATTATCAAAGAATACATATAAATCAGACGATTATAATATCAAATGCTTTGCTGGAACTGATAGCATTTGGGCAAAAGCTACTGGAGGAATAACTCCTTACACTTTCGAATTGCTGGATAAAAGCAATACTCCAATGGCAAGCAAAGAATCGAATGATGAAGTGTTTTTTGAAGATCTACCTGCTGGTCTTTATCATGTAAAGGTTACGGGAGCATACAATACCAGTTGTTCTGCTTCTGATACGATTAGCTTAAAACAACCAGATCCTATAAATGCAAACATAAATTTGTCCTATCACAAAGGATTTGAAATAAAATGTAAAGGATTAACCGATACTATTAAAGTAGAAGCCTTGGGTGGTATCTCTCCTTATACAATCCACTTAAAAGGGATGGTACCTGAGGAAGAACTTACTGAAATTGGTGATGAGCAGATTGAGGAGGAATTTACTGAAGTAAAAAATGGACAGGTAATTTTTAGCGATTTACCAGCCGGCAAATATCAAGTAAGCATTACTGATCAGTTTAAAGCTTGTGAGTATGTAAAGGATACGGTATTAACCGAACCAACAGTACTTAAATTTGATATTGAAACATCGCATTACGAAGGCGGGTTCGAAATCAGATGTTCTTATTTAAAAGATTCAGTTAAGATCACTCCTTATGGCGGATTGCCAATTACGAATGCATCCAAATATAAAATCGTACAATCGGATGAAGATAATAATCATCAATTAGGAAATATTATTGCCGGAGAGAATCTGGTATTTAGAAATTTAGAAGCAGGAATGTACAGCTATATAGTTTCTGATGATAATGGGTGTTCTGTTAGCAATGTAGCAACGCTTGTAAAACCGGATTCTTTACAAATTACGGGTGTTGATTTTACAATACCAACATGTCACGCAAAGGACATGGGAGACATTTCGAAAAGAACAGACGGGGAAATAAAGGTGCAGGCAACAGGAGGTGTGAGTTATTATGGAGGCTATTATGATTTTTTGTTAAATAAGATACCGCTTTCAAACGCAAAAGATCGGTTGGATTCAATTAGAGGGATTACAAATGCAACATTTATTCAACGGGAAACAGGGGAATACATAGTAGAGGTGACGGATGCAAATGCGTGCATAATAGTAAGAAGCAAGCAGCAATTAAACCAAGCGGATTGGCTGCATATTGAAAACTTTAATTCTGTTATTCCGGAATGTTACGAAGCAAAAGATGGATTTTGGGAGAGTGAAGTATTGGGTGGAACAAGTACTTCAGGAAGCTACTCATTTATTATTTCTAAAGATGAGCAGGATTTTAGAAATGGCACAACGGGTAAGGAATGGAATCAGGATCAGTTAGGCAAAGGCAAATACCTTCTCGAAATAACTGATGATTTAGGCTGTTACTACAAACAAGAGGAAGAATTACTGCAACCTGCCGAAATGGCCATCGATTTTGATGTGATGGGCGTTACTGATTTTGGAAATAATGATGGAGCAGTTCAGGCGAGAGTTAGTGGTGGAAATGGAGACTATCGATACCAATGGTATCACAAAGGTGAAAAATACTCAAATGGTACGCTTAAAAAAATTGAAGAGCTTTATGCTGGAGAGTATACTGTTGAAGTTTGGGATAAGAACAATTGTCCCTATGGTAATAATGAGTTTGGAGTTGCGAATGGTTTGAAGAAGACGGCTGGTGTAATGGAGCCAGGAGGTAAATTAACTATTGTTGCCAATCCTGTTAAGACCAGTTATTATGGAGCTGAAGATGGTGTGTTGGAAGTTTCAGCTGTTGGTGGATGGCCTTATGCCGTTTGGCCGGGATATGAATTTTCTTTAAATCAGGGGGTTTGGTTAGTGACCAGTAAATTTGAAAATTTAAAAGCCGGATTGTACCAATTACGGGTAAAAGATAGTAAAGGAGTAAAAGATTCAATAGAACTGGTAATTGAAGAGCCTGACGAAATTTTGATGGAATTAGAGAAGAGTAACTGTCTTTGCTTTAACGATGAAAGTGGTAGTGTAAGGGTTAGCGCAACTGGAGGTACTGAACCTTATACCTATGCAATTAATTATGCGATCGATTTTTCTAAATCGAATGAATTTACGAATCTAAAAGCAGGGAATTATCGTGTTTTTGTAAAAGATAAGTTGGGTAATATTCAAAATCAATATATTAATGTTGATGAACCGGAGAACCTTAAGGTAGAATTGTCAGATTTGACACATAGTACCTGTAACAGTGGTAACGGTTCTGCGAAGATTGAAATAACAGGAGGTACGCCGGAATATTATATCAATTGGGGTGATTTTTATCCAGCTAACAAATTACAACCAAACACTCTGGCAGCTGGTAATTATAAAATTGAAGTTACTGATGCTAATTCATGTGTAGCTTTACAATCATTTTCAATAGGAGAAAAGAGTGGCCCTGAAATTAGTTTGATGGATCTGAAAGAAGTGAGTTGTCATGAATCCACAGATGGGGAAATATCCATTGAAATAACAAATGGGACAGAGCCATATGATGTGATTTGGAAAGGCCTCGAAAGTTTAAATCCAAGAGAAATCAGACAATTGGGAAAAGGGAAGTATTCGCTCGTTGTTAGTGATGCAAACAATTGTTTTGCAGAGGCAGAATATGAAATTACGGGTCCTGAAGAATTGGAATTATATGTGAGTAGTTTACAATCTCCAAATTGTGTTGGAATTGATGATGGAAGTATTCTGTTGACTGCTGTTGGAGGAAGTCCTGACTATATCTATAATTTAAATGGTAAATCAAACATTAACGGATGGTTTCCTAATCTAGGAGCTGGAGGCTTACAAATAGAGGTTACTGATACAAATGCCTGTAAAAAGACTTTAGAGGCTGAATTGAGTGCGCCAGTGCCTGTTACGATAGAATTGCCTTACGAGTATGTGTTATGCCGGAATCAAACAGAAACAGTAAATTCTGGAGTGGATGGAGCTTCAAATAAGTGGTTTTTTGGAGGTAATCAATTTAGCGTCAACAACGAGGTAGAACTCACTGAAGAAGGGAATTATCGATTGGTTGTAACAACAGAAAAAGGATGTGAGGCTGAGCATGAATTTGCAATAGCATTTCTTGATTATGAAGTGGTGGCTGATTTTATTATTCCTGTTGAGGCCATTGTTGGTGATACTATTGTTGCAGTTGATATTTCATGGGAGCAGCCCGATTCGGTAAAATGGCATTTCCCAGACGGATTAGAAGTGGTGAAGAAAGAAGAGGCATCAATTTGGTTGAGAATACTGGAAGCGGGAAACCACACAATTGGCATGTCCATTTTTAAAAATGAATGCAACGACTATATGGAAAAGCAAGTTGTAGTTGCGGGTAGCAGTACTAAACGGAAAGCAGGATTTATTCAGCCTGATCAAGTTTATATAACTGAGGCAAAATTATATCCTAATCCGAACAGGGGTGATTTCCATTTAAAGCTTCTCTTGAGTAAAACAGCAGACGTGAGCTTGGAAATATATGATGTAGAAAGAGCTCTTAAAATAGATACTCATGAAGGCCATAATAATGCCGTTTACCAATTCGATTTCAATAATAGATCCATATTTAGACCAAACAATGTGTATGCAGTTGTAATTATAGTTGGAAAAGAAAGACGAGTACTGAGATTCCTTGTGTACTAAAGTGATTTAAAAAGTTTCCTGATGGTTTTGATTAGAAGAGGCTATCTCATTTGAGACAGCCTCTTTTTGTTTAGAATGAATTCTAATTTGTGGAGAGAGGGATTATGCATCTCTATACTTGTTATGAATATCAAATGGGTTCTCGTCCCTTTCAATATAGTTTAGCCCCAAAAAAGACTGGAGTAAAATTTCACATTTAAAAGAGTTAAATTTAGGGCATATCGAAAACAAAATTATAATCATATGAAACTATGATATTAACTGGGGAAGAAGTATAAAAGTGTTATTATCTGTATTTACAAATCAAATATCTAAAAATAAATATCGAGCAAGCAGCTAACTATTAATTTGGTGCTTCGAGACTTTCTTTTAGTGATTGGAGTTTCAAAATGGTTTATGCTGATAAGTTTCAGGAGTTATTGCGATCTCAGGGAATAGAAAAAGAGTGGCATGTGCAAGGAAAGCTTCAGGTAATTTTGGATAATCTTTATGCACAAAAAAAGGTTGAACCTATGATTGTGGTTTTGCCTAACGGAAGAGCAATGAAAGATGATTGGGCCGTAGGGAATATCTATGATAGTTTGAAAGTGGCTGCTTTTGCAACATTTGAAAAGGACTTGATTAGTGATTTGATTCCATACATAGAAAAGAGTTATCCCGTGTTTGCCGATCGAGAACATCGTGCCATCGCCGGACTTTCCATGTTTCAAAAATTTCATCAAGGATCACTTTGATGAATGCACGTGATATTAAGTATGTAAAATTATATAAAGACTACTAAAGTTTTATTGTTATGTTTCAAAAAGTATGCAGATTAGTGTTGTTATTGGGGTTCATATTCCCTATTGGATTAAAAGCACAGGAAAAGCTATATCCCAACGAATTCGCTTTGGGAGATGTAAAACTACTCGATGGGCCGTTCAAACATGCCCGCGACCTGAATATTGAGGTTCTCCTGAAGTACGATGTTGATCGTTTATTGGCTCCCTATCGGAAAGAAGCTGGATTACCTCAAAAGGCAAAGAGCTATCCCAACTGGGAAGGTTTAGATGGACATATAGCAGGGCATTACCTGACTGCAATGGCAATGAATTATGCCGCAACCGGGAATGTAGAATGTAAAAAGCGCATGGATTATATGATCTCTGAACTAAAGGACTGTCAAGAAGCTAATAGCCAGAAATATCCTGATTGGGGTGTTGGGTATGTTGGAGGCGTTCCACACAGTGCGGCTTTATGGTCAAAGATCAAAGCAGGAGATGTAGGAGCAATATGGAAGGAATGGGCACCCTATTACAATATTCACAAAATGTATGCAGGCCTTAGAGACGCATGGTTATATACCGGTAATGATGAAGCAAAGAACATTTTTCTTCAATTTTGCGATTGGGCAATTACAATTACTCAGAACTTGTCGGACAAGCAGATGGAAGATATGCTCGCCAACGAATACGGTGGTATGAACGAAGTTCTTGCCGATGCTTTCCAAATTACAGGCAATGAAAAATACCTTACTGCTGCAAAACGTTATTCGCACAAAATGTTTCTCGATCCATTGTCCCAAGGAATAGATATGCTTGATAACAAACATGCCAATACTCAGATCCCAAAAATTATTGGTTTCGAGCGAATTGCAGAGCTTAATCAGGATGATAAATATGAAAAAGCGGGTAGCTTTTTCTGGGAAACGGTAACAACCAACCGTTCGTTGGCTTTTGGCGGCAACAGCCGAAGGGAACATTTTCCGGCCAAAGAATCGTGTAGCGATTTTGCAAATGTCAATGATGGACCCGAATCATGTAATTCGTATAACATGCTCAAATTAACAGAAGATTTGTTTAGGGTGAATCCAGCTGCAAAATATGCTGATTATTACGAACGTACCATATTTAATCACATCCTTTCTTCTCAACATCCCGAACACGGCGGATATGTTTATTTCACCCCGGCACGTCCACGTCATTACCGGGTTTACTCGGCTCCAAACGAAGCGATGTGGTGTTGTGTTGGCTCTGGTATGGAAAACCACGGCAAATACAATCAATTCATTTATACCCATTCAAGCGATTCATTGTTCCTGAATCTTTTTATCGCTTCTGAGTTGAATTGGAAAGAAAAAGGGGTGAAAATCAAACAGGAAACAACTTTTCCTAATGAAGAACAAACAAAGCTTACCATTTCAGAGGGGGCTTCAAAATTCAAATTATTGGTTCGCTATCCAGCATGGGTAAGTAAGGGTGCTTTGAAAATTGCAGTGAATGGAAAGGATGTGGATTGCTCAATACTTCCTTCGTCTTATGTTTGCATCGACAGAAAATGGAAAAAAGGTGATGTGGTTCAAATAACGTTGCCTATGCGCAATACTATCGAACATTTACCCAATGTTCCTGAATACATCGCTTTCATGCATGGACCTATTTTATTGGGTGCAAAAACCGGAACCGAAGATTTAAGAGGTTTGATTGCGGATGATGGTCGTTGGGGACAATCTTCAAGTGGTAAATTTTTACCTATTGATAAAGCCCCAATTCTGATTAATGATGATATTCAAAATATAGGAAATAAGTTGGTTCCGGTAGATGGTAAGCCGTTAAATTATAAATTAAATGTAAAAATGGTCAATCCTGTCGAACTTACACTCGAACCGTTTAGTAACATACACGATGCCAGGTATATGATATATTGGTTGGCCTTGTCAAACTCAGGCTACACTGCATACACCGATTCTTTGGCAAACATTGAAAAAGAAAAACTTGCTCTGGAAAAACGCACAATCGATCAGGTGGCTCCTGGCGAGCAACAGCCCGAAACTGATCATGGCATGCTATCCGAAGATTCCAATAAAGGCAACAATTTGAATGAGTTTTTCCGCGAGGCCAAGAATGGTGGCTTTTTCAGCTACGATCTGGCAACGAAATCTGAAACCGGCTTGAGTTTGAGAGTCCGCTATTGGGGCGCAGAATGGGGTAGCAGGAAATTTGATATTTATATCGACGATGAAAAACTTCTGACCGAAGACAACACCGGAAAATGGAACTTGTCAAAATTTCGTGATGTGGAATATTCCATTCCCAACTCTATGGTTACTGGGAAAGAGCATGTAAGGATTAAATTTCAGTCCCTTCCGGGAAGTGCTGCAGGAGCTGTTTATTATATTAGGTTGGTCGAAAATTAATAGCCAACAAGTTTATAGTTAATTGAAAATAGTCTACTTTTTAATCTTAATGAGATGGCAGTAAATAGAAAAGACTTTTTAAAAAAAGTTTGTTTTTCAGGAGCGTGTTTGTGTGGGTTCGGTTCAATTGCGTTTTCAAAAAAAGTCGATGGCTCAGATGAAAACACAATGCAAGCTCAAACCCAAAAACTCTCCCTTTTACAGGAATGGATAGCAAGTATTCTACTGAATGTAAATGTTGGATTAGACAAAGAGTCTGCCCGGAAAGTAATTAAAAAAACCGCAGGGGTTCATTATGAAAATCTGAAAATGGATGCTCTTTTGGCGGAGTATAAAGGTGACCTTGACAAGTTCACTGTTTTCCTGCGCGAAAAATGGGGTTGGAAAGTAGATTACGACAAGGAGAAAGGAATACTCATTGCCGATGAAAACAAAAATTACTGTGTTTGTCCAATTGCAGTTCACGATAAAGAAAAAGATTCGTCTGCAATGTGCTATTGCTCTGAAGGGTTTGCAGAGAAGATGTTTTCATCGGTTTCGGGCGTACAGGCGGAGGCAGAAGTTATTGCTTCTGTTCGAAAAGGAGATACAAGTTGTAAATACAAAATCGTATTTCCTTAAGATTTAGGTTTATCCAATATTTGAATTAATATTATGAAGAGAAAATTAATCGAATTGTTGGTGGTGTCATTCATGGTAGTTTCTTTGAAGAACACAGTGGATACCTGTCGGATTTGGTTATGATTCGTGGCATGTGCCAATGAATACAGTAACGGATTACATTTGGTATGGCAAAGATAAGGAGTGGCAAGAGTTTTATGCTGATAAGTTTCAGGAGTTGTTTCGATCTCAGGGAATATCTGAATTTAAAGACCAATTGAATCTTGATAGTACTGAACCTGAGCTTGTTGTTGGATATATGGGGTGCCGGAAAACTGAGTTGTGGAATGCCAAACTTAAGCCATATATCGATGGTTATTTCGGTCTTTATTATGGTAAATTGTTATATCTGTTTAGTTTGCTGTATTTAAGTGGAAAATATCAAATAATTATACCTCAAAAATAACAAACGAAGACATTTAAAGCTTTAAATAAAAAAAATGAAGAAACTCTTTTTATTCTTGTCAATTAGTATGCTGTTTACCTTAGCCGTAAACAGTCAGGTGATTATAGAATCGGCACCGCAAGGTTACGATATGGTTAATGCTGATGTTTTGCATGGAAAAATTGATACAATAACTTATACTTCGAAAACTGTTGGTTGTAGTCGGCGTGCTCTCATTTACACACCCCCTGGTTTTTCAAAGAATAAAAAGTATCCTGTCCTTTATCTGTTGCACGGAATTGGAGGTGATGAAAAAGAGTGGTATGTGCAAGGAAAGCCTCAGGTAATTCTGGATAATCTTTATGCACAAAAAAAGGTTGAACCTATGATTGTGGTTTTACCTAACGGAAGAGCAATGAAAGATGATCGGGCTGTAGGGAATATCTATGATAGTTTGAAAGTGGCTGCTTTTGCAACATTTGAAAAAGACTTGATTAGTGATTTGATTCCATACATAGAAAAGAGTTATCCCGTGTTTGCCGATCGAGAACATCGTGCCATCGCCGGACTTTCGATGGGAGGAGGCCAAACTTTGAATTTTGGCTTGGGTAATATGGATCAGTTTGCCTGGATTGGAGGCTTCTCTTCTGCACCCAACACAAAAGAGCCCGAAAAGCTGTTGCCAAATCCCAATGATGCCGCTAAAAATTTGAGTCTGCTTTGGATCTCATGCGGCGATAAAGATAACCTGATCAATTTTAGTAAGCGTACTCACGATTACTTGGAAAAGAATAGTGTACCTCATATTTACCAGGTGATTGCCGGTGGATACCACGATTTTAATGTGTGGAAAGATAATCTATATCATTTTTCACAGTTGTTGTTTAAGCCGGTTGATTATGCCCTGTTTTCGGGTGTCAACAGTGAGGGGCGAAGAGCTGAATCAAATGTGCGTTCAGCTCAATACCCAAAGATATTGACTGATGGAAGAGCTGTTTTTCGCATTAAGGCACCGGAAGCAAGTAAGATACAGGTTGATTTAGGCCGAAAATATGATATGATAAGGCAGGCTGATGGGTTTTGGGAAGTTACCACCGATTCGTTGAGCGAAGGCATTCATTATTATTCTTTAATCATTGATGGTGTTACCGTGGCTGATCCTTCAAGTGAAACATTTTACGGTATGGGACGCATGGCAAGTGGTATTGAGGTGCCTTTTGCCGGAGATGGTTACTACCAAATAAAAGAGGTTCCTCATGGCGATATTCGATTCAAGCGTTACTATTCAAATTTAACCCACTCGTGGCGTAATTTTTATATGTATACACCTCCCGGTTATTCTCAGAATACTAAAGAAAAATATCCTGTGTTGTATTTGTTGCACGGAGGAGGAGAGGATCAGCGCGGATGGGCAACTCAGGGTAAAACCGATTTGATTTTAGATAACCTGATTGCCGAAGGAAAAGCGAAACCTATGGTTATTGTAATGTTAGATGGCAATTTGGCATTGTCAGGGTTTAGTAAGGGTTTTCTGAAACTTTTTGAATCAGAATTAAAGCAAACAGTCATTCCTTTCGTTGAAAAGAATTATCGTGTTAAAACCGATTCTCAGTCACGTGCATTGGCAGGTTTATCTATGGGCGGAATGCAAACTCTTTATGCGGGAGTACGCAATACTGATCTGTTTGGGTATTTGGGCGTATTTAGTTCTGGATGGATTCATCCGATGCAAGACGATATTGCAAATAAAGAGTATGATTTTATGAAAGAAAACGCAGCGCAGATTAATAAAAATTTGAAGTGTTTTTGGATTTCAATGGGAGGAAAAGAAGATATTGCCTGGAAAAACGGTCAGAGAATGCTTGGTAAATTCGATGACATAAAAATTAAATATACATATAGCGAATATCCTGGCGGACATACCTGGCCGGTATGGCGAAACAACCTGTATAATTTTTCACAAGTGTTATTTAAGTGATAATAGTGCGTTTCTTAGTTGAATGAGTCAGGTAAAATTAATAGGCATAAAAATGAAATTCTTTTTTATTTCAATATTATTATGTGTGTGGAGTACTGCAATATTATCTCAAGTTGCATCTGTAACCTCACCAAACAAACAAATAAATGTTGTGGTGAATGCTCCAAATGAGTTTGTGTCAGACACATGGTTTTTACAGGTAAATTATGATAGTAATGGATCAACACAGATTATTCCTAAAATAAATCTTGGGTTGGTGCGTAGTGACCAGAATTTTAGTAAGGATTTACAATTTCTTAAAACAGGAAAAGCCCGATTAATAACCGATAACTATTCAACTCTACATGGCAAGCGTTCTAAATGCACAAATTCTGCTAACGAAATAACTGTTTCATTTCAAAATCCCGGGAAGGCAAAATTAAATCTAATTATTAGGGCTTATAATGATGGCATTGCTTTTCGGTACGAATTTCCTGAAAAAAATGGGACATACCTGGTAAAGGATGAGTTAACAGCTTATTTTATTCCTGATAGTACAAAAAGATGGCTCGAAAAATATAACCCTGCAAATGAGGGGCTCTACTCTGAAATGGTAGATGGTAATATTCAAAAGGATTGGTGTTATCCCGCACTTTTTAATACAGCCGATAAAAAGTGTTGGTTTTTAATTCATGAAGCTGATTTAAACCGAAATTATTGCGGAACAAAGCTTTCAAACTATAGTGAGAAGACATCCTATAAAATAACTTTCCCCGATGAATGGAATGGCAGAGGAACAGGTGAGGTGCAGCCAACTATTTCATTGCCATGGAAATCGCCCTGGCGTTTAGTCATTATCGGAGGTCTTAATAATGTTGTTGAGTCAACATTGGTAGATGATGTGTCAACACCTTCTGTAATTGAGAATACGGATTGGGTGCAACCTGGCAAAGCTTCGTGGAATTACTGGTCTGATAATCATGGTACAAAGAACTATAGAACAGTTTGTAAATTTGCCGATTTGGCTGCTGCTTTTAATTGGCGATACACTTTACTTGATTGGGAATGGGATGCCATGGGTAACGGCGGGCAATTGGAAGATGCTTTAAAATACATTCATTCTATAGGTGTTACGCCATTGATGTGGTACAACTCGGGTGGCGAACATACATGGGTTGGCGCCACACCAAAAGACAGGATGTTGACTCATGAAAACCGTATGGAAGAATTTGCCAGATTAAAGAAATTAGGTGTTGCTGGGGTGAAAGTCGATTTTTTTGAAAGTGAGAAACAGAATATGATAAATTATTATCTTGATATTTTAGAAGATGCTGCCCGGTTCGAGATGATGGTTTATTTTCATGGCTGTTTAGTACCGCGAGGATGGGCACGTACTTATCCTAATTTGATGACATACGAAGGTGTGCGGGGGGCTGAATGGTATAATAATGGGCCGGAATTTACGACTACTGCACCAAGACATAATTCCATATTGCCTTTTACCCGAAATGTTGTTGGAAGTATGGACTATACACCGGTTACTTTTACTAATTCTCAGTATCCACATATTACCTCTTATGGGCACGAACTGGCATTGAGTGTTGTGTTTGAATCGGGAATTCAACATCTGGCCGATCGTCCCGAGGGATACTATAATCTGCCGGATGCAGTCAAGAACTTTTTAAAAGAGGTACCAAATAGTTGGGATGATACCAGGTTCCTCAATGGCTATCCGGGAAAAAGCATTGTTATGGCTCGAAAAAAAGGGAATCAATGGTACATAGGCGGGCTTAATTCTGAAGATAAAAAGCTTACGCAAAACGTTGAATTTGGATTTTTGCCTGATGGAATGAAATATAAGCTGATTTTAATTACCGGTGGAGGTTTTGATACAGAGTTGAAAACCAAATATATGGTGGTTGATAAATCAAGTATTGTTCTTGTAAAGTCTTTACCAAGGGGTGGTTTTGTTGCTAGTCTAAAACCAATGAATTAACGAATAAATCTATAAAATGAAACGAGCCATTAATAAAGCTTCCCAAAACAAGGGGATGATGATCTTTTGCGAGTTTCATCTGACCTTAAAAAATAAAATATAAACAGATGAAACCGACATAGCCGGAGCAAATAATTGGAAACAAAGGAGCATGATTATAAATTGCACAGGTTATCGTGGTTTTGATAATTTTTAAACAAATGGAAATACAAATCGACTCTACCGTGTTTAAAAGGGGATTTTTAATAGTCTTAAATCTTCTTTTGACTCTGACTGTTTGGGGGCAGGAATATCCTTTTCAAAACCCGGAATTAAGTTCCCGGGAGCGCGCTAAAGATTTAATTTTAAGGCTTACGCTTGAAGAAAAGGCAACACTAATGTGCGATCAGTCTGACGCTATACCACGGCTGGATATTAAGAAATTTAACTGGTGGAGCGAAGCTTTACATGGATATGCCAATAATGGTAATGTAACCGTATTTCCCGAACCTATTGGGATGGCAGCTTCATTTAATGATGAATTGTTGTATGATATTTATAACGCTGTGTCAGATGAAGCACGTGCCAAATACCATGAGTGGATTAATATGGGTAATGAAAACAAACGTTTCCTAAGTCTTTCAGTTTGGACACCGAATGTAAATATTTTTAGAGACCCTCGCTGGGGACGTGGACAGGAAACCTATGGCGAGGATCCGTACTTAACTTCACGAATGGGCGTTGCGGTAGTAAAGGGCTTGCAAGGACCTGCCGATGCTAAATATCGTAAGTTGTTGGCTTGTGCAAAGCATTATGCAGTACATTCCGGCCCGGAATGGAGTCGTCATGAATTGAATCTTAACGACGTGGATCCTCGGGAATTATATGAAACCTACCTTCCGGCATTTAAAGCTTTGGTACAAGAAGGTGATGTGCGCCAGGTGATGTGCGCATATCAGCGTTTAGACGATGAGCCTTGTTGTGGAAGCACAAGGCTTTTGCAACGTATTCTTCGCGACGAGTGGGGATATAAGTATTTAGTTGTTTCTGATTGTGGGGCAGTTACTGATTTTTTCACTTCACATAAAGTATCTTCCGATGCTGTTCATGCCGCCTCAAAAGCTGTTCTTTCTGGAACCGATGTAGAATGTGTTTGGAATAATTATCCTTATAAGACATTACCAAAAGCTGTTGAAAAGGGATTGATAAAAGAAGAAGATATAGATAAAAGCTTAATGCGTGTATTAATTGGGCGTTTTGATCTTGGTGATTTTGATGATGATTCAATGGTACCTTGGGCACAAATTCCTCCTTCAATTTTGAATAATGAAAAACACAGACAGCTGGCACTTGATATGGCTCGCCAGTCACTGACTTTGCTTCAAAATAACAACCATATACTTCCATTATCCAAAAAAGAGAATAAAATTGCCGTTATAGGACCCAACGCCGGCAATGAGCCCATGTTATGGGGAAATTATAATGGTACACCGGTACGAACTATTTCTATTCTTAACGGTATAAAAACCAAATTGGCCGATAATACTCTTTTTTATGATAAAGGTTGTGATTTAGTGGAGGATAAAGTTACCCAAAGTTATATAGGACAATGTGTTTTTGAAGGCAAACCCGGGTTTAAAGCTACTTATTGGAATAATAGTGAAAGAAAAGGTGCTGTTGCTGCAACTACGCAAATTACCAATCCAATTAAATTAACAACTGCCGGCCAGCACGAATTTGCATCAGGTGTAAAACTTGAGGGTTTTTCTGCTTTATATGAAACCGAATTTGTGGCAAAAGAAACCGAAGATCTTGTTTTTAAAGGAGGTGCCTCAGGAGCTTTTGAATTGTTGGTAAATGGCGATACTATTCGAAAATACAATAACTGGCGCTTACTCTCCTCAAAGATGCCTATTAAAGTAGAAGCAGGTAAAAAGTATAAAATTGAAATACGATATGCTCAAATGAACGATTGGCAGGCCAATATTGAACTGAATTTCGGAAAAGAAGTTGATGTAGATTATTCCTCCTTAATTAAAAAGCTAAAAGGCATAGATGTAGTAGTATTTGTAGGAGGACTTTCCGGCGAACTGGAAGGCGAAGAAATGCCGGTTTCTTATCCGGGTTTTAAAGGCGGTGACCGTACCAATATTGAATTGCCATCTGTTCAGCGTAACTGTTTAAAGGCATTGAAAGAGGCTGGTAAAAAATTGGTTTTCGTTAACTGCTCTGGTTCGGCCATTGCTTTAACCCCCGAAACCGAAACGTGTGATGCTATTCTTCAGGCTTGGTATGCTGGAGAATCGGGAGGACAAGCTATTGCTGATGTTCTGTTTGGCGATTATAATCCTTCCGGTAAATTGCCGATTTCATTTTACAAAAACTCTGAAAAATTAGGTGATTTTGAAGATTATTCCATGAAAGGTCGTACCTATCGTTATACAACGGATGTCCTTTTTCCGTTTGGCTATGGATTAAGCTATACTAAATTTGATATTGGCAAAGCTTCCATAAGTAAAACAAAAATTTCTGCTGAAGAATCTATTTCGTTAACTGTTCCGGTTAAAAACTCAGGAAAGAATAGCGGAACAGAAGTAGTTCAAGTATATGTGCATAAAGAAAATGATATCGACGGCCCTTTAAAAACGCTAAGAGCCTATCAGCGCATAACAGTTAAACCGGGCGAAACTCAAAAAGCCACCATTAAATTACCAGCCTCTTCTTTTGAGTTTTATGATTGGGATCAACGAAAAATGGCTGTAACACCTGGTGAATACAAAATATTTTATGGAAATAGTTCGGATGCAAAAGATTTAAAAATGATAAAAGTCACAATCAACTAATTTATTATCAATGTGATATGTGTCACCTTCTCTGCTATGATTCTTTAAGCTTCGTAGAGTTTGCTTATAAAATCAGGAATATATCAGCAGGAGACTGTCTTTTTAACTTTTCTCTTAACAAAAAAAACAAATCACGATGAAAAAGAAGCTTTTCTTGAAACTTGTTCTCTTATTTATTTTAGCAGGAGATATGTGTTTCGCTCAAACAACGTCTAAAAACATAATTGAAGATTTTAAACCTTCTGAATTAAATCAGCCGGGCAAAGAATACCCTCAAGTTAATTCACAAGGATACGCTCGTTTTCGTGTTGATGTTCCTGGTGCGGATAGCGTACGTGTTAGTCTTGGGCTTGGTGGCCGGGGGGGCACAAAACTGGAGAAAATGGAAGATGGTTCATGGATGGGGACTACAGAAGGGGCTATGGACGAAGGTTTTCATTACTATCATTTAACCATTGATGGTGGTATGTTTAATGACCCGGGAGCAATGAATTTTTTTGGTTCATTACGCTGGGAAAGTGGTATTGAAATACCTGCACACGACCGTAATTTCTTTGCTTTGAAAGATGTTCCTCATGGGAAAGTAGAACAAATACTTTTTCCTTCAGAAAGTACAAAAACAATACGTAGGGCATTTGTGTATACGCCTCCGGGCTACGGAATAAATCAGTCAGAAAGATATCCTGTTTTATACCTTCAACATGGTTGGGGTGAGGATGAAACAGCTTGGGCTAATCAAGGGCATGCCAACCTGATAATGGACAACCTGATTGCCGAAGGAAAATCTAAATCGTTCATTATTGTAATGACTTACGGCATGACCAACGAAACTAAAATAGGAGGGTTAAAAAGTTTTGACATTACCCCGTTTCAAACCGTTTTAGTTGATGAATTAATTCCTTATATCGATGCAAATTTTAAAACATTAGATGAGCCTGAAAGCCGTGCAATGGCTGGCTTGTCGATGGGAGGGTTTGAAACCAGGTTGATTACTCTTAATAAGCCGGAAGTGTTTTCGTATTATGCACTTTTGAGTGGAGGGGTTTATGTGCCTGATGATATAAAAGACAAATCAACGGTAAAATTGATTTTCGAAAGTTGTGGTAGTCGTGAAAATCCTGAACGTGTAAATAATTCTGTTAAGAGTTTAAAAGACGCTGGGATTAACGCTGTTTCATATGTTTCGGAGAACACAGGTCACGAATTTTTGACTTGGCGCCGTAGTTTGAAAGAGCTTGCACCAAAATTATTTAAATAGGAAAAAAATAAATAGATGAGAACAATCAAATTTTTTGCTAGTTTATTTGTAATGGTAATAACTGTCTCTTGCACCACTTTAGAGCCTGACCAGATTAAGGTTGAAGAGGGAATTTTACAGGGAACTATTGTTAATGGTTTAACCATTTTTAAAGGCATTCCCTTTGCTAAACCTCCGGTTGGTGAATTACGCTGGAAAGCTCCTCAGCCCGCAGAAAAGTGGGAAGGTATTAAGCAAGCAATCGAATTTGCACCTGCCCCTATGCAAGGAGGAAACCCGGTTGCTGGGAAGAGTGAAGATTGCTTATACCTTAATGTTTGGACTCCGGCAAAAACACCGGATGAAAAAGTTCCGGTACTGGTTTGGATCTATGGTGGAGGCTTTAGTTTTGGATCTGCCTCAGATCCTGTTTCCGATGGCGAAATGTTAGCAAAAAAGGGGGTTGTTTTGGTTAGTATTTCTTATCGTGTTGGTCAACTTGGTTTTTTAGCACATCCTGAATTAAGTGCTGAGAGTCCAGTAGGTGTTTCAGGCAACTATGGTTTGTTAGATCAAATTGCAGCCCTTGAATGGATTCAAAAAAATATAGCAGCTTTTGGCGGTGACCCTGATAAAGTAACCATTTTTGGAGAGTCGGCAGGAGGAATCTCAGTAAGTATGTTGTGTGCATCGCCATTGGCAAAAGGTTTGTTTCATGGAGCCATATCGCAAAGTGGTGGTTCTTTTGGACCTACCCGATCAACTACCTATCCGGGTGAAAACATGAAAACATTGAAACAAGCTGAAGCAGATGGTGAAGCATTTGTTAAGAACCATGGTGCTTCGTCAATTGCTGAATTGCGCGAAATGGAAGCTGAAAAATTTATCCCGGCGGGTTGGACCATGCCCGGAGGTTGGCCTATTGTTGATGGATATGTGATTCCTGGCGATCAGTATGAGCTTTATCAGGAAGGAAAATACAACGATGTACCTGTGCTGATTGGTTATAATTCCGATGAGGGTGCCAGTTTTATGTGGGAAAAAGATTCAAAGGTTGTCATAAATAATGTGAAAACACGTTATGGAAAATTTGCAGATGCATTATTGCAAGCCTATCCAGTTGAAGAAAATAGTGTGCCAAAAACAGCTCGCGACCTGATGCGTGATGCCGCTTTTGGCTGGCACACCTGGAGTTGGGCGCAATTGCAATCTAAAACAGGGAAATCTGATGTTTATTATTACTATTTCGATCAACATCCGGTTTATCCTGAAGATTCCCCAATGTTTGGTTATGGATCTCCGCATGGACAGGATGTGGCCTATGTTTTTCAACATTTAGATAATAATTCGCAGACATCAGAGTCAGATAGTGAAATATCAGAGGCGATGGGCACTTATTGGGTCAACTTTGCCAAGTATGGCAATCCTAATGGTGAAGGTGTTCCTGAATGGCCTGCATTCGGCAATGAAAATAAGCAAATAATGTACTTGGGATCAACGCCTCATTTGGGATCTGTACCAAGCGAAGAAGCACTTAAAGTACTTGATGCATATTTTGAGTGGCGCAGGACACCTAATGGAGAGGATTGGGCAAAATAATGATAATAGTATTATTGGATTTTTTAAGTGTTTAAATTTTTTATTTACCAAGGTTATTTTTTATGACGCTGGGAATAACTTAAATAAAATATTATTTCAATGATGAGTGGGTTGAGATCGGAAATTTGTAGAATCGACTCATAAGGTTTGGTCGATTAGTTCTGTAGGTTATCTGTTGATAGACATTTTTTTACAATTTGTATGAGTAACACTGATTGGTATAAATGAAGTTTTAACGATTAAATATTTAACAGGAAAAAAGGTTTGTTGCCTGCAATAAATTATAATAAATAAATGAGGCTGTGTTGCCATCAAAAATTTGGTTTGCAACACTATTCTCTTTTTGTGGACTGAAAATAAGATCGTAAATCCAAAGGGAAAAGGTAGAAGATAGATTGCGATGGCGTTTGTACAATTGTAATTAATAAGCAATTTTATTAAAAGTCAGACAAAAAAATAGTCATAATGAAGACAGTAATTTTAAAATTGTGTTTGGTATTAGTAGTTATTTTCCATGCAAATATCACATTTGCATGGGAAGGAATGCCAATGCCTCAATTGCATGTGGAGGGGAGATATTTAAAAGATGTTTCTGGTCATATTGTAAATTTGCACGGTTTTGCTCAAACATACTCTCCTTGGTTTAACGAACAGAATTCAAAATGGACCAACTTTGATGTGGCTGCATGTTTGACTTATAACCAAGGCTTAATTGACGGTATATTGCAGGCCGGTTGGAAAATGAATTTTATTCGATTACACATGGATCCCTATTGGTCCAATACTCCGGGTGTGCAGGTTAATGGTGAAAACGATATATCTGCCTTTGACTTTAATCGGTTTAAAACATATCTCGATCAGGTTTTTATCCCCATGGCCGAATATGCAATCTCAAAGGGATTGTACGTTGTAATGCGTCCTCCGGGAGTTTGTCCCGAAGAGATAGCTATCGGCGATGCATATCAGCAATATCTTATTCTAGTTTGGGGATATGTTTCTCAACATCCCAAATTAAAAAATAATCCTAACATTATGTTTGAATTAGCCAATGAGCCAGTTGATATACTTGGATCCGATGGAACATATGGCGCAGGTACGCAAGGTCATTTCGATAACCTTAGAATCTATTTTCAGGCAATTGTTGATGCTGTAAGGGAGAGTGCAAATAACATACTTTGGATACCGGGTTTAGGATATCAGTCATTGTATGCCGGGTACGCAGCGAATCCCATTGAAGGCGATAATATTGGTTATGCAGTACATGTTTATCCGGGGTGGTTTAACAGTGGTCAAGGCTATGAACCTTTCCAAAATGGATGGAATAATCAGGTTCAGCCAATAGCTGATATCGCACCTATCATGGTAACAGAGATGGATTGGGCACCGGAAAAATACAACGCATCCTGGGGTAAAGACATTACCGGTATTGCTGGTGGAGATGGTTTCGGTGCAAATTTAAAGAAGATTGTTGACGGTTGCGGCAATGTAAGTTGGCTCCTTTTTACAAGTCCTGACCTGTTGGATGATTTTACAGGAATTGCTCCTGCTGAAGGTGAGGATTATGTCTTTCTTAATGATCCGGAGGCTTGTCCGTGGCCGGTTTATCATTGGTATCAGGAATATGCACAGGAATATAGTTTTGAAGGTGCTGCAGATGACTATTTAGCGTTATCGGATCTGGTTGTTGAAAGTGGGGAGAATTTAGCACTTTTAACAAGTAGATCTGTAGGTTTAAAAATAAAGGCTGTTTTTGCTGATGGGCATATCGAAAATGTAGGTTCTCTTGCTGAGTACACTATTGACAATCCCTCGGTCGTTGAAGTTTCTAATGGAAGAATTTACTCACTTAAGGATGGAGAAGCAACTATTGATATAGCTTATACAGGACCTTTAGGTGTACAAAAACAAGTGACATTAAATATTACCTCAACCACTTTTCCGTTAACAAATAATTTATTTAATCCTGATATCTGGGAAAATGGCTCTTTTGATGGAGTTACCAATACGCTGAATACCGGATTATATGGTTTTGGAGGTTGGCAATATGAAGGAATTGATTTAACTGGTTATAAATATATCATCGCTCGATTAGGTGGAAATAATACTGCTGATATATCATTCAACATTTATGATGGAAGTAGTTATTGGGGGTCACCCGCTTCGTATCAGTTCGGTAATGAACAAGAAGTGGTTGTAATGCTGGAACAAGCAAAGAAGAATGATGGTACACCTCTTAATTCGGAACATATTTATATTGCAGGCTTTTGGTCTAATGGCAGTAATCCTTTTGTAATTGATACTGTATTCCTATCTAATTCCAGCGAATATGATCCACCATCTATTAATATTCAGGATATTAACTCAAATAATATTACAGAGCTTAATGACTTTTATTATGGAATTGATACAGGGCCATCTACTGTGCAGCAAATTATAGTTTCCGGTAATAAATTGACGAATGATATTGTCATTACATCTTCTGCCAATTATGAAATATCACTTGAAGAGACACAAGGATATTCTCAAATGATATCGCTTAGTCCGAATAAGGGTGAAGTCTCCTTGGTTATTATATATGTAAGGTTAGTTTCCGGTTTAACAGACAATATGTATCGTGGGAATATTGAGCTTTCTTCGGCAGGAGCTTTTAGTAAAACTATTGCTCTATTCGGACAAGTAGAAAAAACGAATGGGATTTATAATATTCCAAGTTCAGGTGCTGTTGTTACGTCAACTGCATATTTTACTTTATTGGGACAAAAAATAACTGATTTAGATAATCGGATAGGAATTTTTATAGTTAGAGAACTTTATTCGGATGGAACTGTGGTTGCAACAAAAGTTTTAAAAATGGAATATTGAAAATACATTTAAATAAAGGCAAGTTTGAAGAATTGTATGATTATTAAAAATATTTTTATTATGAAATTAAAGCATATGTATACATTGCTCTTACTGGTATTTTCGCTATACAATACCAGTAAAGGTCAATCATATAAGCAGACAGATCTAGGTATTAAAACAGTAATAAATTCTACTGAAATAGAAATTCAATTTTATGGATCATCTACAGTTCGGATATTAAAATTTCCAGAGGGTGACGAATTTGAAAAAAAGAGTCTTTCTGTGATTAAGAAGCCTCAGAAAGAGATTTTTAATATCTCAGAAATGGGCAAGGAAATTATTTTGAAGAGTAAGAAAATTAGTGTTGTATTAAATCTAAAGAATGGGCAAGTGGCATTTAAAACAATATCAGGAGAACCTTTGTTGAACGAAAAAAAATATGGAGGTAAATTTACTGACTTTATTGATGCCGGAGATACAACTTACAGTGTCTCACAGTCATATATTCTGGATGAAAACGAGGCAATATACGGACTTGGAATTTTGCAGAACGGTAAAATGTCGCAACGAAATCAACAAGTTCAAATGGTACAGAATAATACCTGGGATTTTACCACTTTCTTTCAATCGGTGAAAGGCTACGGTTTGTTTTGGGATAACTATTCGCCAACAACCTTTACCGACAATGAAGCAAGTACTGAATTTCTTTCGGAAGTTGGCGATTGTATCGACTACTATTTTATGTATGGCAAAAATGCCGATGGCGTGGTTGCTGAAATGAGGGAGCTTACAGGTGAAGTGCCCATGTTCCCACTTTGGACCTATGGTTTTTGGCAAAGCAGAGAGCGTTACAAAACTCAGGATGAAGTGGTAGGAGTTGTTGAAAAATACCGTGAGTTAGGCGTTCCTCTGGATGGTATTATCCAAGACTGGCAATATTGGGGCGACAACTATCACTGGAATGCCATGCAGTTTTTAAATCCAGGTTTTCCTGAACCGCAAAAATTTGTTGACGACGTACATAATTTAAATGCGCACCTTATCATCTCTATCTGGTCGTCTTTTGGCCCTAAAACGTCGCAATTTAAACTATTGCAGGACAAAGGCATGTTGATGGATTTCCAAACATGGCCTCAGTCAGGTAAAGATGTTTGGCCACCGGACATGAATTATCCTTCTGGTGTTCAGGTTTACGATGCCTATCATCCCGAGGCAAAAGATATTTATTGGGAACATCTTAATAAAGGACTTTTCTCTTTAGGCATTGATGGCTGGTGGATGGATTCAACCGAGCCCGACCATTTAGATGTTAAGCCAGAAGATTTTGATAATAAAACTTATCTGGGTTCTTTCAGAAAGGTACGTAATGCTTATCCTCTGGAAACAGTTGGAGGTGTGTATGAGCACCAGCGCAAGCAAACTTCTGATAAACGGGTGTTTATTTTAACCCGTTCCGGTTTTGCCGGGCAGCAACGCTATGGTAGTAATGTTTGGTCGGGCGATTTGGGTTCGTCATGGGAGGCTTTGCGTAACCAGATTCCTGCCGGCCTTAACTTCACCCTTACCGGAAACCCGAATTTCAATTCAGATATTGGCGGTTTCTTTGCCGGAGCCTACAACCTATCCTATAATGATGGTACAGCTGCAAAAAATCCACTTTTCCAGGAGTTGTATGTACGCTGGTTGCAATACGGAGTATTTACACCAATGATGCGTTCTCATGGCACCGATCTAAAAAGAGAGATTTATTATTTCGGAGAAAAAGGCGAGCCTGTTTACGATGCCATTGAAAATGCCATCAAATTACGTTATTCGCTGCTTCCTTTTATTTACTCCACTTCGTGGGATGTTACAAAACAGCAAGGCAGCTTTATGCGTGCTTTGGTGATGGATTTTACGGATGATAAAAAAGTATGGGATTTGAATGACGAATACATGTTTGGCAAATCCATTTTAGTTGCCCCTGTTCTTCAAGCTCAATACACACCGGAAAAAGTGGTGAAAGTAGATAAAAAAACAGGCTGGAATAAAGGGCAGGAAATAGGCGAGAATGGTTTTCCAGTGGTAGATTTTATGCCTGTTAAATCGTCAACCGTTTATTTGCCTGAAGGCGCTGATTGGTATGACTTCTGGACTAACGAAAAGTACCACGGTGGACAAGAAATAACCAAAGAAACAACAATAAATACCATACCTTTTTACATCAAAGAAGGGAGCATTATTCCAATAGGGCCAAAAGTACAATATGCCACTGAAAAGAATTGGGATAATCTGGAAATAAGAGTTTACGAAGGTGCCAATGGCGAGTTCTCCCTTTACGAAGATGAAAACGACAATTACAATTATGAGAAAGGTTTATACTCAACCATCTCTTTTAATTGGAACGATGCTAAAAAAACATTAACCATCGATAATCGCAAGGGGGATTTTCCTGGAATGATTAAAGAGCGTACTTTCCGCATTGTTAAAGTGGCCAAAGGCAAAGCGGCAGGAAATGAGGTTGTTATGTCGTTTGATAAAGTGGTTAAGTACAACGGAAAGAAAGTGTTGGTTAAATTTTAATAGGTATATAAAATATAGTGACTTATGAATGCGATTAAGAATATCACATTGACAGGTATTATTGGATTGGTATTATTAGCCGGTCTGTGTGGAATGCAAGATCTATCAGCCCAAACAGTATGGCTTGATGAACTAGACCTGAGTACGGCAACCCAAGGATATGGTGTGCCTGTGAAAAACAAATCTTTAGATGGCAACACGATGACTATCGCAGGGCAAACCTTTGAACGTGGTTTTGCTACCCATGCGGTAAGTTCGTTACTTGTTTTAACTGAAGGTAAAGCAAATGCATTTACTGCAAAAGTAGGGCTTGATGATGAAATGAAAGGGCATGAGCCTGCTGTGGAGTTTGAAATTTATGGCGATGGAAATAAACTTTGGTCCAGCGGGGTGATGCATTTAGGCGATTCTGCTAAAGAATGTTCTGTTGCATTAACCGGCATTAAGAAAGTAGAATTGGTAGTTACCGATGGAGGCAATGGCAATTACTACGACCATGCCGATTGGGTAGATGCTAAATTTGAAACCACAGGAGTTACAACATTAAAAACCTATAATCCAATTGCGAGCGAACCGTATATTTTAACTCCAAAACCATCGGATAAGCCAAGGTTGACTGGAGCTAAGGTTTTTGGCGTACGCCCGGGTTCGCCGTTTCAATTCTTAGTTACTGCAACAGGCGACAGGCCAATGGAATTTTCGGCCCAAAAATTACCAAAGGGATTGAAATTGAATCCTCAAACAGGTATTATTACAGGAAAATTGCATGAAAAAAGAACCTATGAAGTTACCTTATCTGCCAAAAATGCTAAAGGTAAAGCAGAAAGAAAACTTCGTATAGTTTGTGGAGACCAAATTGCCCTCACACCACCAATGGGTTGGAACAGTTGGAACTGTTTTGCTCAAGAGGTTTCTGCCGAAAAAGTTAAAAGCGCTGCCGATGCTATGGCTAAAAGTGGCTTGATTAACCATGGCTGGACATATATAAATATTGATGACTTTTGGAATAACCATCGCGATTCTGAAGACGCTTCTTTAAGAGGGGAATTAAGGGATGCTAATGGAAAAATCGTACCTAATAAACGATTTGAAGATATGAAAGGCCTTGCTGATTATGTGCATGGACTTGGCCTTAAAATAGGTCTTTATTCCAGCCCAGGCCCTTGGTCGTGTGGTGGATGTGCCGGTAGCTTTGGTTTTGAAGAGTTGGATGCTGAAACTTATGCTGAGTGGGGCTTTGATTACCTTAAATATGACTGGTGTAGTTATGGAAATGTAATTGATGGCTTGCCCGATAATGACCCATATAAAGTGTCATCGCTCTCCTATAATGGTGGAGGCGAGCTGAATACCGCAATGAAACCTTTCAAACTAATGGGGGATTATCTTAGGGAGCAACCACGTGATATTGTTTTCAGTGTCTGTCAATATGGTATGTCCGATGTATGGAAATGGGGAGGTTCAGTTGGCGGCAATTGCTGGCGTACCACCAACGATATTACCGATACATGGGTAAGTGTGAAAAACATTGCTCTCGACCAGGATAAATCTGCTCCTTATGCCAAACCGGGCAACTGGAACGACCCTGATATGTTGGTAGTTGGCCATGTTGGTTGGGGAAATACACACCCTAGCAAGCTAAAGCCTGACGAACAGTATTTGCACATTAGTTTATGGAGCCTTTTTGCCGCACCTCTTTTAATAGGTTGTGACATGGAAAAATTGGATGATTTTACCTTGAATCTGCTTACAAACGATGAAGTGATTGATGTTAATCAGGATCCGCTTGGAAAACAGGCTACCTGTATCCAAACCATTGGGGATTTAAGGATTTATGTGAAGGAACTTGAAGATGGTAGCCGTGCAGTTGGTTTCTGCAATTTCGGAGCAGAGATAGTAGATGCTCAATACAGCGATTTCGAAAAGTTGGGCATAAAAGGAAATGTTACCGTACGTGACCTTTGGCGCCAGAAAGATATTGCTGAAATAGATACCAATACTCAAAAGCTGGCAATTAAAGTTCCGGCGCATGGAGTCCTTCTGTATAAATTTAATTCTGGTAAATATTAAAATATGAATTTACAAATATCAAATATGCTTAGAATCGCTTCAATATTAGTCCTAACAGTTTTACTTTTTACGGGTTCTGTTTATGCTCAAAACCCAATTGTGCAAACCAATTTTACTGCCGATCCGGCACCAATGGTTTACAATGATACCGTTTACCTTTATACGTCTCACGATGAGGACAGCACAGTAGCCAATTTTTTTACCATGTACGATTGGCGTTGTTATTCATCAACTGATATGGTTAACTGGACGGACCACGGCGCAGTTGCCTCGTTAAAAAACTTCAGATGGTTGGATAAAACCAATGGTGCTTGGGCGGTTCAGTGTATCGAACGCAATGGCAAATATTACCTCTATGTACCTATTCACGGAACCGGGGTTTGTGTTTTGGTAGCCGATTCGCCTTATGGACCTTTTACCGATATTTTAGGAAAACAACTAGTTGATAGTGACCATTTATGGCAAGATATTGATCCTACTGTTTTTGTCGACGACGATGGGCAGGCCTACCTATATTGGGGCAACCCTAGTGTTTGGTATGTGAAATTGAATGAAGATATGGTTTCGTATGACCATAGCATAGGCAATAACGGAGTAGTATCGGTTGATATGACTGCCGAATCGTTTGGCGAAAGTGTAAGGCCAGATGGTAAACTAGGTACTAAATATGTTGAAGGCCCTTGGTTTTATAAGCGCAACAATCTTTATTATCTTATTTATGCCGCCAATGGAGTTCCTGAAAGTATTGGGTATTCAACATCTCCATCGCCAACGGGTCCATGGACATATCAGGGATTAATAATGGAGCGATATCCTAAACTTTCATTTACAAATCACTCTGGAACTATTGATTTTAAAGGGAATTCGTATTTCTTCTACCACAACGAAGCTTTGCCAAATGGAGGCGGTTTCAGGCGTTCCTCTTGTGTTGAACAATTTGAATACAACGAAGATGGATCAATTCCATTAATGGTACCAACAAAAGAAGGTGTAACATCAAGTTTGGAACCCTTAAATCCGTTCAAAAGAACGGAAGCTGAAACCATTGCCTGGTCCGAAGGATTGAAAACGACAGAGGGTAGCAATGGTGTGTATGTTTCGCAAATTAATGACAACGATTACTTAAAAGTGCGTAGTGTTGATTTTGCAAAAGGTGCTAAAAAGTTCGAAGCTACTGCAGCTTCCCTAGCCGGAGGGAAAATTGAGATTCGTCTAGATGCTAAAGATGGCCAGTTGATTGGCGTTTGTGAAATTACCAAAACTGATGGGGAAGCTATTTGGAAATCATTCACTGCCAAGGTCGATAAAGTCAAAGGTGTTCACGATTTATATTTTGTGTTTAAAGGCAATGACGGTCAATTGTTCAATTTTGACCATTGGAAGTTTATTAAATAGTTGAGAATAAGAGGCTATGCTTTTTTTTAGGCATAGCCTTCAATACATAGCAATTCCCTAAAGTTATTTTGAAAGAAGAAAACGGTAACGGAGTCATATCTGTAACGTTAGGATGTGATAAGCGTTGTTTGTATTTTGAGCAGTTGTCGGCGTATTAATGTGGTTAATAGATTTATATAGGCAGGATTTTCGCTGAATATAGAGCGTTTTAGTAGTTGAAAAGTTTATCTAAAAAGAAAGTTAAAATGATTAAAAATATTCTGGTGTTAAGCTTATTATTGCTAACTGCTTTTATTCCTTTCAATATATTAGCGCAGCTAACTCCCACTGAAAAAGAGGAGCGTGTTTATAAAGATTTTAAGGTGGAGTTCATGTGGGATGCTAAAGTCGAAATTGGCAATATGGTTATTGTTGCAGACAGCAAGCATGGTACCCGCCGGATGATACCAATTAAAGGAGGCTCGTTTAAAGGTCCCAACATACAAGGCGAAGTTTTGCCAGGCGGTGAAGATTGGCAAGTGGTGCGCCCCGATGGTGATACAGAACTCAATGCACGTTACTTGCTTAAAACGAATGATAGCATTATAATTCAGGTTATAAACAAAGCACTGATGCATGTACCTGCAAAAGGGGAAGAGGGTGGTTTTTATGTAAAATCAGTTGTTGATTTGGAAGCTCCAAACGATAGCCAATATGCTTATCTTAATCATGCCATTTTTTTGGGAACACTTACTATGCCACAGTTAAATCCAGGCGAAAAGCCTTATGTTATAATTGGTGTGTACAAGTTGCTGTAAGAAATCTCCTCAACTAGAGTTTTCTATAATTTATATTTTTCTGATCCAGATGGACTGGCTATAACTTATCTGGTTGAAATACCATTCGTTTCTTCCAATGTTTTTAGGTTTGAATAAGCGACTTTGAAGATGAGAGAATTAATGTTTCAGAAATTTCATCATAGATTGCCATAATGAGAGTCCGCTATTGGGGCGCAGAATGGGGTAGCAGGAAATTTGATATTTATATCGACGATGAAAAACTTCTGACTGAAGACAACACCGGAAAGTGGAATATTCCATTCCCAACTCGATGGTTGTTGGAAAAGACCATGTAAGGGTGAAATTTCAAGCTCTTCCGAGTAATGTTGCTGGTGTGATGTATTATGTTAGATTGTTAAGGCGGCGCAGATAAATAAACTCGTTACTTATTTATAGGTACTAGCTATATCGATTCAAGTATTTGAATCCAATTATGAATTATAAGTTACATAAATGCATCATTGAAAAAGTAAATTTATTAATAATACCAGATAATCTCAATAGTAGATATAATCATTTAGCTTTTAGAAGATTAATGTTGTTTTTGTAAAAAAAATGATCTGAATTTCTTCCAACCATGACTGCCTTTAGGGTTGTCTTTGTTTTTTGTAGGCATTACCAATGTGTAAATGTTGGTCGGAAATATAGAACTGCCAGATGTCTGTATTTTAAACTATAATATTTGAATTTGAAAACGTTTTGGGGCATAATAGCCTATTTTTGATGAAATTAAAAAATAGAAATGCTTTACGCAAAGCTAAAATACATATAGAAAACCAGTTTATGAAAAAGATTTTTTTAGCAGCCGCTTTAGCTTTAGCATTTATAATGCAGTTGCAGGCACAAGAGCAAGAATTGAAACTGTGGTACGATAAGCCTGCAAAACAATGGGTAGAAGCTTTGCCGGTGGGCAATGGTCGTTTAGGAGCAATGATTTTTGGCGACCCGGTAAATGAAGTCTTTCAGTTGAATGAGAACACGTTATGGGCAGGAGGTCCTAATCGTAACGATAATGTGCTGGCAAAAGATGCCTTGGCCAATGTGCGCAAGCTTATTTTTGAAGGTAAATTTGCTGAAGCGCGTGATCTGGTAGATCAGAAAATGATTAGTAAAAAATCTCATGGCATGTCTTATCAAACAGCAGGCAACTTAAAGCTTACGTTTCCGGGACATGAGAATTATACCGATTATTACAGAGAGCTGGATATTAATAATGCCATTGTGACATCTTCCTATAAAGTTGATGGCGTTGGCTATAAAACCAGCGTGTTTTCTTCCCATCCCGATGAGGTTATTATTGCAAAAATAGAAGCAGATAAATCAGGTGTCATTAATTTTTCTGCAACTATGGACAGGCCTTCCGAAGTAACTGTTTCCACAAACGATACTAATGAACTAATTATGTCTGGTATCTGCAGCGATCAAGAAGGTATTAAAGGGAAGGTAGCTTTCAATGCTAAAGTTAAGATTATTACGAAAGGTGGTTCTGTTTCTGCTGAAAACGGAATATTAACTGTAAAAGATGCCAATGAAGCAACTCTTTATATTTCCGTTGCAACCAATTTTAATAATTATAAAGACGTAAGTGGCAACACCAAGCAAAGGGTGAATGGATACCTTGATAAAGCAATACAAAAGGATTATGAGCAAGCATTGAAGCAACATGTTGCTGATTATCGCTCATTTTTTAACCGCGTTAAATTAGATTTGGGGGTAACTGATTCAGAAAAGAAAACAACCGATGTGCGTATTAAAGAGTTTGCCAAAGGCAACGATCCACAATTGGTGTCTCTTTATTTTCAGTTTGGCCGGTACCTGTTAATCTCTTCTTCGCGTCCAGGTACTCAACCCACTAATTTACAAGGTATCTGGGCAGATAACCTATTTCCTGCATGGGATAGTAAATATACAGTGAATATTAATACTGAAATGAATTATTGGCCATCTGAGATTACCAACTTAACCGAAATGAACGAACCATTGGTTAAAATGGTACGCGAACTAGCTGAAACAGGAAAACAAACTGCAAAGGATATGTATGGTGCCAGAGGCTGGGTGTTACACCATAATACTGATATATGGCGAATTAATGGGCCTATAGATGGTGCTAATTGGGGAATGTGGCCAATGGGAGGAGCATGGTTGTCGCAACACCTGTTTGAAAAATATGCCTTTTCAGGTGATATAGACTATTTAAAATCTGTTTATCCTGTGATCAAAAATGCCGCTCTGTTCTTTGTGGATTTTCTGGTTGAAGAGCCTGTAAATAATTGGTTGGTTGTAAGTCCTTCTGTTTCACCGGAAAATACCCCAATGGGGCGTTTAACATCAATTACAGCCGGAACAACTATGGATAATCAATTGGTTTTTGATCTATTTAAAATTGCCATACATACAGCACAAATTCTTAATACGGATCCCGAATTAGTTGACACGTTAAATGAAGCATTAAGACGTTTACCTCCAATGCAAATAGGTAAATGGGGACAGTTGCAGGAGTGGATGGAAGATTTAGATAATCCAAATGACCATCATCGTCATGTATCTCACCTTTATGGCTTGTACCCTTCAAACCAAATTTCACCCTATCGTACACCCGAATTATTTTCGGCGGCAAAAACATCACTTTTGGCTCGTGGCGATGAATCTACAGGATGGTCTATGGGATGGAAGGTAAACCTTTGGGCGCGTTTACTTGATGGCAATCATGCCTATAAACTTATTAAAGATCAGTTAAAGCCCGTTGACGGGAAGGGTGGCATGGGTGGAAGCGGTGGCACCTATCCTAATCTTTTTGATGCACACCCTCCTTTTCAGATTGATGGTAATCTTGGTTGTACAGCAGGTATTGCTGAAATGCTTCTTCAAAGCCACGATGAAGCGATTCATTTACTGCCAGCCCTGCCGTCTGTGTGGCGCAAAGGAACAGTGAGTGGACTTAAAGCAAGGGGTGGTTTTGAAGTTAATATGGAGTGGGACGAAGGACAACTGATTAAAGCTGATATTCGCTCTTTGAATGGTGGTTTATGCCGTGTACGTTCTTACACTCCCCTTAGTGGAAATGGCATTAGGGAAGCAGAAGGTAAAAATGTAAATGGTTTTTACCTTTTAAAAACTACACCTCAACCAATTAATAATGCCAAGGAAGAGATACAAAATGCTGAGTTCAGGAAGATATATGAATATGATATCGATACTAAATCCAATCAGGTTATTTCATTTTACGGAATTAAATAATAGAACCATTTGAATTAATGAAGTAAAGGAGTATTTTATATTGAGGTACCTCTAAACAGCCCTTGTGATTATTTAAGCCACACCCTGTATCCTAGTACATTAAATTTGGCACAATTACAGCGGGGAGATAACCTTATGTAATAATCTGAATGTGTAATTGATTGTAATATATATGTTTGAAAAAAAACACTTCTAAATATAATGCCATTTAAAATGAAATTAATTTATTTAGCCCTCATTGCTTATTTTTTGGTATCCTGCTCAAAGCCAAGCGTAATAAGTTATCAAAAAAGTAAAAAAGGCGTAGACATAACACTTTCAGAAGGGAGGCTTGGTATTTATCCAATAGCCGATAATGCCGTGAGGATTATGTATATGAAAGACTCTTTGGAAAGTTTGCTGGAGTTGGTCTTAACTTCAGCAGATGAAGTTCCGGGGTATGAAGTGTCTGAAAATTCCTCAACCATTGAGGTGAAAGGAAAAAATATTCATGTTCTTGTTGATAAAACAACAGGGAAGTTGTCTTATGCTAATGCTGAAGGGAAAGTTTTTCTAGAAGAGAATGCTGATTCCAGAAAACTTGTAAGCGATACGATTCATGGCGAACCTTGTTATTTGGCAGAACAATCCTTTCTTTCCCCTGAGGCTGAAGCCCTTTTCGGTTTAGGGCAATTTCAGGATGGAAATTATAATTTAAAAGGTGTAAGCCGCCGTTTAACCCAGGTTAATACTCAAATTGCATTGCCATTTATCTATTCCAATAAAGGTTATGGCGTGTTATGGCATCAGTATGGACTCACAGACTTTAACCCTGCTGATAACTTTATAGCATTGAAAAAACAGGAACAAACCGAAGGTGAAGAAGACGTAGTTGAGGTAACAACTACATCCGGAACACAGAAAGTATCTCGAAATCAAGCCCTTTATTCCGGGAAATTTTCATTAGCAGAATCTGGAACTTACTCCATTTTTCTTGATTTAGGAGATATGGGCAACAGGCATTTTGTAACTATTGACGGACATCCTGTTCTTGACCAGAGCAACATGTGGCTACCACCAACTGCTGGTACATTAGTGAAACTGAAACAAGGGGAACATCAGGTTCAAGTAATATGTAAATCCGATAATACCCCAAAATTATCATGGAAGCTAAAGGATAATACCACTACTTTTAGATCGCCGGCAGCTAAAAAGCTTGATTATATTGTTTTTTATGGGCCTTCAGCCGATGAGGTTATAGCTTCGTACCGTAAGCTTTCCGGAAAAGCACCCCTTTTTCCAAAGTGGGCCTATGGTTTTTGGCAATGCCGAGAAAGGTATATTTCAAGTAAACATCTGGTAGAAACTGTAAAAGAGTTTCGAAAAAGAAAATTGCCAATGGATGTAATTGTTCAGGATTGGCAATATTGGGGAAATAGGGGCTGGGGTGTTCCGCAATTTGACGAAACGAATTATCCGAATCCGTCAGGTTTTATAAAAGAACTACATGATTTAAATGTCCATTTTAATATATCAATATGGTCAAACCCCGATAAGAATTCCGGCATAGGTAAAGAGTATGTAGCTAAAAACCGTTTTGTGCCAGGCACTAAATGGCTCGATTATTTCAATCCAAAAACAAGAGGAGAGTATTGGCAGACACTAAAAGAAAATATGTTTGATAATGGGGTGGATTCTTGGTGGATGGATGCTGTTGAGCCTGAAAATGATGCATTAAAAGGGCAACAAACCTATGCAGGCTTAGGCGATTTTTACCGATTAACTTATCCTTTAATGGTGAGTAAAGCGGTGTACGAAGGACAAAGGGCAACTGCTTCTGATAAAAGGGTTTGTATTCTTACACGCTCTGCATTCCTTGGCCAGCAGCGCTATGGCATCATTAACTGGTCGGGCGATATTGGTGGCACATGGGATACTTTCAGGCGCCAGATTGTAGCCGGTTTAAATTATACCATTACTGGATTGCCTTACTGGACCACCGATATCGGAGGTTTCTTCCGTCCGGGACATTTACAATACAGCGATAAAAATTATCATGAACTGCTTGTCCGCTGGTTTCAATGGGGGGTGTTTAACCCAATTTTTCGCATGCATGGTTATCAATCCGAAACAGAACCATGGAAGTATGGGACAAAGGTAGAAGAGAACATGCGCAAAATGTTGAATCTGCGTTATGCGTTATTGCCATACATTTATTCAGAGGCATGGCAGGTAACCAGTGCTGGTTCAACTATGATGAGGCCTTTGGTTATGGATTTTAGGGACGATGCTCAAGCCGTTTCGCAGCAATATGAATATATGTTTGGCAAATCATTGTTGGTCGCCCCTATTACAGAAGCTGGTATCAATATGTTAGATGTTTATTTACCGAAAAATAACGATTGGTATGATTTCTGGACTGGGGAGCGCATTAAAGGAGGACAAACGGTAAAAACCGATACCCCTTTAGATAAAATACCACTATTTGTGAAGTCAGGATCTATTCTTCCAATGGGAGGAGTGGTTCAATACTCAGGGCAAAAAACTTCAGAGCCATTGGAAATAAGAATCTATCCGGGAGCTGATGGATATTTTGAATTATATGAAGACGAAGGAGATAATTATAATTATGAAGAGGGGACTTATTCCATTATCACATTTAGGTGGGATAATGAAAAAATGAAACTTACAATTGGAGCTAGAGAAGGGAGGTATCCTGGAATGTTTGAGTATAGAAAGTTTACTATTAAGGTTATTGAACAAAGTTCAAAAGGGAAGGATATGGCAAATAGAAATGCATCTTATGAAGGAGAAAAGCTTGTAATTCAACTTTAAAAATTTTTCTTAAGTAGAATTCCATAAAAAATATAGGTACAGTTATTTCTGATTTTTTTTCGGAGTCCTTTTTTAGCTCAAAAAATGGAAGCAACTGTACGTTAATCTCATATTAAAAGTACACTTATTTTTGGATCAAAAGATTTATTGACTGATGAAATTCTAAGGCAATTCAAAACTGGAAATATAAATCGTAAAATCAGAGAGTACACGAATAATAAATTGTTTTTTCCTTTTAAAGTTAGCCATTATGCATTTCGTAATGGCTTTTTTTATTTATAATACCAATTAACCTGAGTTCGATTATTAAAGTGTTGTTTTATAGGTAAATAGGT